>NZ_VAHN01000001.1 GCF_005796205.1 Pseudarthrobacter sp. NamE2
TCAGGTACCGCCGCCTGGCGGTAATAGTTTATTGCCTAAACTATATGAGCCGACGTAGGGTGAGTCAACAGCAACCAGACACGAATTTTGAGTTCATGAAGGAGCATCCTGTGGCAACGGCATCCCCCCTGGCCGCATCCGAGGCGGCCGGGCCCGGCACCATGGGCGACGTCCGGCGGAGCAATCTGGCGCTGGTGCTGGGCAGGATCGCTTATGCTCCCGCCGGGGTGCACCCCAGCCGGGCGCAGGTGGCCAGCGCCACGGGCCTCACTAAGGCTTCGGTCTCAAGCCTGGTACTCGATCTCCTGGACGCCGGAGTCATCCGCGAGGTAGGCCTCAGCCAGCAGGGGCGGGGGAGGCCCGGCGTGGGACTTGAACTGAACTCCGCCCGAGCTGTCCTGGGTATGGAGATCAACGTCGACTACATCTCAGCCGGTGTTACGGATCTGACGGGCAACCTGCTGGCCCTCGAGACGCAGGAGCGGGACAACCGCCCCGCCGCTGAGGGGACGGTACTTGCCGCGCTTGCGCGCCTCGCCGCCAAAGTGCGCGCTGAAGCGGCGGGCAGCGGTGTGCAGGTGCTCGGCGGCGGCCTCGCGGTGCCGGGGCTGGTGGACGCAGCAGCCTCCCGCGTTCTCACCGCGCCCAACCTGGGCTGGAGCGACGTTGACCTGGACCTCGATGCTCTGCTGCCGGACACGCCGTTAGGGGTCTCGTTGTTCAACGAAGCCAACGCGGCCGCCCTGGCCGAAGTGCGGCACCGGCCCTCCGGCAGCTCCACCTTCCTGTTTGTTTCAGGTGAGGTAGGCGTGGGCGGAGGCCTCGTCATCGGCGGGGAACTGTTCACCGGCCCGGAGGGCCATGCCGGCGAAGTGGGGCACGTCGTAGTTGAGCCGGACGGATTGCCTTGTTCCTGCGGCGGGGCCGGATGCTTGGAGACCGTGGCGGGCCAGGATGCGATTTTTGTCGCTGCCGGTATCGATGCGGAGGCCCGGACACGGTCCCAGTCAATGGCCGTGCTGGTGCAGGCGCTGCAATCCGGGGTTCCTTCCGCGCTGTCCAGCGTGGAGCGCGCCGGCCGCTACCTCGGAGTGGCACTCGCCTCGACCGCCCGCGTGGTCAACATCGGCGCCGTGGTCCTCGGCGGGCACTTCGCCGTCATTGACCCCTGGCTCCGCGAGCCCCTCCTCGCAAGTCTCGAGAAACATGCCCCCGGCAGGCTTCCGCCCGACCAGGTCACCGCTTCGACCCTGGGCCAGGCAGGTGCGCTGCTGGGGGCAGCCGGCAGCGTGGTCCGCTCGCTTATCGACGCGCCCCACCTGCTGCAGCAGTAGGTCAACCGGCAAAAGCACGAAAACCCCCGGTCCGAAGACCGGGGGTGCCCTGACGTGTGTGCCCCAGGAGGGAATCGAACCCCCGACCGGCGGATTAGAAGGCCGCTGCTCTATCCCCTGAGCTACTGAGGCGGGTGCGTCCGGAACAGAACCGGCGCCTCAAAAAGTCTACATTGCCGGGACTCGGGGCGCTGTCACTGGCCTGCGGGCGCGCCCACTGGTCCCCCACAATCACACTTAGGCTCTGGTTGTGCACATACGCGAATCCTGTCCTCCCCGGCAGCTGGTACGGAGCGCCATGCTGGTCATGCCTGCAAGGCACAACATTGAGACAGGACGTAAAGATGAAAGACTTGATCACCATCCGTGGCTTTGTGGCCACGGATGTAACGAGCTCCACCACTGCCGGCGGAACTGCCACGGCATCCTTCCGCGTCGGCGTCACCTCACGCCGCTTCGATGAGCCAGCCAAGTCATGGGTGGACGGGCACACCAACTGGTTTACCGTGAAGGGTTACCGCCAGCTTGCGGGAACCATCGGTTGCAGCATCAGGAAGGGTCAGCCGGTCATAGTGGTCGGCAGACTGAAGCTCAGCACGTGGGAGAAGGATGGGCGTGTCTACCACTCCACTATCATCGACGCCGTTGCCGTAGGGCATGACCTCACCTTCGGATCGGCGAATTTCACCCGCACTTCGTCAAAGCCTGTCCTTTCCCTCGTGGAGCCGCCCCGCGTCCCGGATAACGAGCATCCGGGCGTTATGGACGAGCCCATGGACGAGCCAGAGGACCATGAGGAGGGCCAGCCCGATGACGACGGGCATTCTGCCGTCGTCATCGAGGACAGTGACGGCGGCATCGTTTCCCTCGACTTGGAAACGGGGGAGCTCGCCGAATCAGGAGTCCAGTAACGCCATCGACGCTGCCACAGGTTTCCGGGCGGGCAAGGCCAGGGCACCCCCGGCCACGCCTTGTCCGCCCGGAATGCAAAACCCCACATGCCGCCCGTGGCAGAATGACAGCATGCGGCCTACCCCTGATAACCGGCAGAAGTCCACGGCCGGTGCTTCACCGGCGGCCCCCTCACCCTTTCCAAGACTCCGCCCACTGGCCGGTTTCGCCGCATCCGCTGTCCTCGTTGCCGCCGCGGCCGCCTGCACTCCGACTCCCGCAGTTCCGGCGCCCCGGCCAACGTCCCACATCCCCGAGCCGCCAGCCGCCGCGGCGGAACCGTCGATCGGCGCCTCCGCGGAAGCGCTCGCAAACACTTCTGCACAACCACCGGCGCCGGATGCTGCAGCCACTGAAACTGTCAGGCGGACAGTGACGGATGCCTTAACGCAGCTGGCCTCCGGTGCACCGAAGCCCGCCACCGCCCAAGTGACCGATGCGTTGACCGGTGCGGGCATCGCGCCCGCCGCGCTCCAGGTCTCACAGAGCCGCACCCCCACGGGCCTGGAGGCTGATGCAATTGAAGCCGCAGTGCTGCAGGGCAGCGACTGCGTTATCGGCCAGGTGCGGGAAGGGACCGTTACGGTCACGGTCCTTCCCGTGCTCGCCAGCGGCAAGTGCTTTGTGGGGTCCTGATTCCGCCGCAAATATGAGTTAGGCCGCCAACCCACTAGATTTGGAACCATGGCGGAATTTATCTACACAATGACCAAGGCCCGCAAAGCCGTTGGCGAAAAACTCATCCTTGATGACGTAAGCATGTCCTTTTTCCCGGGCGCCAAGATCGGCGTTGTGGGCCCGAACGGTGCCGGTAAGTCCACCATCCTCAAGATCATGGCCGGACTCGACACCCCCTCCAACGGCGAGGCCAGGCTCAGCCCCGGCTACACTGTGGGCATCCTGCTGCAGGAGCCGCCGCTGAACGAAGAAAAGACCGTCCTGGGCAACGTCCAGGAAGGCGTGGGCGAGATCTACGGCAAGATCCAGCGCTTCAACGAAATCTCCGAAGAAATGGCAAGCCCGGACGCGGACTACGACACCCTCCTCGAGGAGATGGGCAAGCTCCAGGAAGCCATCGACGCCGCCGACGCCTGGGACCTCGACTCCCAGCTGGAACAGGCCATGGACGCGCTCCGCTGCCCGCCCGCGGATGCCGACGTTACAAACCTTTCCGGTGGTGAGCGCCGCCGCGTTGCGCTGTGCAAGCTCCTCCTGCAGAAGCCGGACCTGCTGCTCCTCGACGAGCCCACCAACCACCTGGACGCCGAGAGCGTCCTGTGGCTCGAACAGCACCTCTCCACCTACCCGGGCGCAGTCCTGGCGGTCACGCACGACCGGTACTTCCTGGACCACGTGGCTGAGTGGATCGCCGAGGTGGACCGCGGACACCTGTACCCGTACGAGGGCAACTACTCCACCTACCTGGAGAAGAAGCGTGCCCGCCTGGAGATCCAGGGCAAGAAGGACGCCAAGCAGGCCAAGCGCCTCGCCGAGGAACTGGAGTGGGTCCGCTCGAACGCCAAGGGCCGCCAGACCAAGTCCAAGGCCCGCCTGGCCCGCTACGAGGAGATGGCCGCTGAGGCGGACCGGACCCGCAAGCTCGACTTCGAAGAAATCCAGATCCCGCCGGGACCGCGCCTGGGCGGACTGGTCCTCGAGGCGAAGAACCTGCAAAAGGGCTTCGAGGACCGGGTCCTGATCGACGGCCTGTCCTTCAGCCTGCCCCGCAACGGCATTGTGGGCGTGATCGGTCCGAACGGTGTCGGCAAGACCACGCTGTTCAAGACCATCGTCGGCCTTGAACCGCTCGACGGCGGCGACCTGAAGATCGGCGATTCGGTCAAGATCTCCTACGCGGACCAGAGCCGCGGCGGCATCGACCCCAACAAGACCCTGTGGGAGGTTGTCTCCGACGGGCTCGACTTCATCCAGGTGGGCCAGGTGGAAATGCCGTCCCGCGCCTACGTTGCCGCGTTCGGCTTCAAGGGACCGGACCAGCAGAAGAAAGCCGGCGTGCTCTCCGGCGGTGAGCGCAACCGGCTCAACCTCGCGCTGACCCTCAAGCAGGGCGGCAACCTGCTGCTGCTTGACGAGCCCACCAACGACCTCGACGTCGAGACGCTCAGCAGCCTGGAAAACGCGCTGCTGGAGTTCCCCGGCTGCGCCGTTGTGGTCTCCCACGACCGCTGGTTCCTGGACCGCGTGGCGACCCACATCCTGGCCTATGAGGGCGATGAGGAGAACCCCTCCAAATGGTACTGGTTCGAGGGCAACTTCGAATCCTATGAGGAGAACAAGGTGGAGCGCCTTGGTCCCGATGCTGCCAAGCCGCACCGCGTGACCCACCGCCGCCTGACGCGCGACTAGTTACAGGCAACACAAGGAGGCCGGCACCCGCTCGGGTGCCGGCCTCCTTCATGCCCGGGGTCTCCTGTGCGGGGGTCTTCGCCCCCGCAAGAGATCGGCCGGAGCTGTCAGTCGCGCACAGCCTTGCGGATCTGGTGCTCCATCACCTTGGACTGGAAGGCGCCCACCACTTTGCTTTTCACATCGGTGGGCACCCGGACCATGCCCTCCTGCGCCACAGACGCCACGTGCTGCCCGGCGCGGTTGAAGATCTTGCCCGTGGCCAGCCCCCGTGCGCCCTGGGCGCTGGGAGACTCCTGGACGTAAAGAAGCCACTCGTCCACGCGGGCGGGGCGGTGCCACCACATGGCGTGGTCGAGGCTGGCAACGTTCATCCCCGGCGTGATCCAGCTCAGGCCGTGCCTGCGGAGGATTGATTCAAGCAGCGTGTAGTCGCTGGCGTAGGCGAGGGCAGCCCGGTGCAGGTTGGCGTTGGGCGGCATCGGCCCGAACGTCTTCATCCACACGGCGTTCCGCGCTTCCTTGGCGCCCTTCGCGGAGACATAGAGCGGGGGATCGATGTGCCGGATGTCGAAGGGCCGCTCGTAGGCCCAGTGCCGTGCCACAGGGTGGTCGAACTTTCCCAGCAGGTCCGCGGTGGAGGGCAGGGACTCGGGATCGGGGATACCGGTTGGCATCCCGGACTCGTGCTCGATGCCTTCGTCCTCGCCCTGGAAGGACGCGATCATGGACAGGATCGGCACGCCGTCCTGGTACGCGTGGACACGCCGTGCCGAGAATGACCGGCCGTCGCGAAGGCGCTGGACACCGAACGTGATGGGCTTGTTGGCGTCACCCGGCCGCAGGAAGTAGCCGTGCATGGAGTGGACAAATCGCTCCGGATCGACGGTGCGGGTGGAGGCGATGAGTGACTGTGCCAGGACCTGGCCGCCGAAGACCCGGTGGTGCGGCTGCTGCTGCGAGGGGCCGAGGAAGATGTCCTCGTCGGTGCGGGCCCCCTCCAGCTGGCCAAGGTCAAGGAGCGTGATCAGCGACGACGTTGGGTCGCCCTGCGGAGGCGCCAGGAGTCCGGCTTCGGCTTCAGTCATGGTTCGACTCTAGACGGCGCCCCGGGACTGCTCAACAAAGCTCCAGCCGGTAGTGTTCTTGGTGTGTCTGATCTCCTCACCTCGTCCTTCCGCTTCGCCGATCCCCGTGATCTCGCCGACCTGAAGACCTTCACCACGCGTGCCAAGGCGATTGACGACGGCGCCATCCGGCTGCAGGCCGCAGGTTCCGTCCTCGCGGCGTATGTGTGCGTGCTCCGCCCGCGGGTGCTCGGCGAAGCCACCCCCACCATCCTGGGCCTGCGCACAATGGCACTGGCGGAACCGTCCACGACGGACGTCACGGTCACGCTGTCGGCCGTCCTGGACCGGCTCGCCCGTGCAGGGGAAAACGACGTCGAGTTCCCGGTTCCCCCCACCACCGTCACCGAATCCTGGACGGGCGTGGGCGCGCCCCGCGGGGGCTGGGAACTGCTGGGGTCAGTCAGCGACGTGGAGCTGAGGCAGGCCGCGGAAACCGGTATCGCTGAAGTCGCGGGGATCGTGCCGGACAGGCCCGGAGCATTGATCGTAAACAACGCGCGGGCCGCCGTCTGGGGACGGGAACTGGACAGCACAGGCCTGCCCGCGGGAGCCGCCTTCGCAGCCTTTGCCCTTGGCTTTTTGGCTGACGGTGACCAGCAGCTGTACCGGGCCGGCCGCTGGTTCCGGCTGACCGGCAACCGCGGCCACGTCCTGGCGAGGACCGGAAGCGGCCTGCTCTAACCGGCTTTCTGCGGACAGGGGCAGAAAGCCGTTACTGCCCCGACGGGCTGTTGACCATGGACAGCGCAGCACGCTCCATGTAGTCCCAGAGGGTTCCCTCGTACAGCGGCGGCAGCTCCAGCGCGTCCACGGCCCGGCGCATGTGGAACAGCCACCGCTCCTTGGCCTCGGGCGTCACCCTGAACGGCATATGGCGCATCCGGAGCCTGGGATGGCCCCGCTCCTCGCCATAGGTCGTGGGGCCGCCCCAATACTGCTCAAGAAACATCAGGAACCGCCGCTTGGCCGGCTCCAGGTCCTCTTCCGGGTACATCGGGCGCAGCAGGGGATCGGTGGCCACGCCGTCGTAGAAGACGTCGATGAGCTTCACGAACGTATCGCGGCCGCCCACAGCGTCGTAGAAGTTGTCGGTATATCCGGGTTTGCTGAAGGGATCGTTCTGCATCAACTGGGGCCGCTGCGGTTCGATGGGAATGTTCATTGCTACTCTCCGGCTTTCTGCTGCGTCTTGGTGTGCTCGGCTCCATGGTCCAGGCCGTGGCCGGCGGGTGCGTCAGGCGTTTCCTGCGGCGGCACGTAGTTGCCCTGCGAGCGGTTGCCCACACGCAGGATCTCGCCGTTGCGCAGGTACCAGATGGCGCCGTCCTCGGACCGGACCCGGGTGATGCGCAGGCCCATGGATTCCACTACGCCCACCACCTCGCTGGTTTCGATGACGTCACCGATGCCGTACTGATCCTCGATGGTGATGAAGATACCCGCAAGGAAGTCGCGGATCAGCTGCTGGGCACCGAAACCGATGGCCACACCCAATATTCCCACGCTGGTGAGCAGCGGGGCGATGTTGATGTCCAGGTTCTGCAGCACGTACATGCCGGTGATGATCACCACCAGCACGCCCACCACGCTGTTCAGGAGCGAGCCGATGGTTTCGGCGCGCTGCACCCGCCGCTCATGGTCCAGGGCGCGGAGGGCCGGTGCAACCCACTTGAAGGTGCGCTTCTTGAAGAAGTTGCTTCCGGATGCCACCCGGGACGTGATCCGGGAAATGATGAACGTTGCCACCAGCCACACGGTGACCCCCACGCCGAGGCTGATCACGATGCCCGTGATGCTGATGCCGTTGGGGTCGGTGGTGGCGGACGGCAGGACTGACAACATGCTGACCATAAGTTGGAAAAACTCCTTGAAGCGCGGCTCTGTTCTGCTTTAACCCTAGCGCCGTAGCGTGGAGCAATGCGCATCCTTGTGCTCGGCGGACCGCCTTCCTGTCAGCAGGAATCGTCCGCCAGGCCGTGGCGTCAGGACACCAAGTCACCTGCCTGGCCTGGGGATCGTCAGGCACCCCGCCGCGCGGCATCCCTCCTACGCCCGGGGCGACGGCTCGGACCACCGCCGCAAAGCTGGACTGTCACCTGCCGCGGGGGGCCCGCCTGGTCCGCTCCCTCACCGGTAGCCCGGGAAACTAGGCAGCCACCGTCACAGGCTCGTGGTCCACGGGAAAGTTCACGCTCCGGGCAATGAAGCAGACCCGATTGGCCTCGTGGTGCAGCCGCCCGGCGAGCTCTGCCTGCCCGGCGTCCGCCACCGTCACCCGCGGCCGCAGCGTCACCTTCTGGAACTGGCCGCTGCCGTCGCGGTTCAGCCGCAGCAGCCCCGATGCCTCGTCGCGGTAGTCCGTCACCACCACGCCGTGCTTCACCGCCACGTGCAGGTACGAAAGCATGTGGCACTGTGCCAGCGCGGCCAGCAGCAGCTGTTCCGGGTTGTAGCGTTCCTTGTCGCCATGGAACGTGGAGTCCGCCGAGCCCTTGAGAACGGGCAGGCCGGGGATGATCACGTCGTGGTCCCGCGAATAGCCGCGGTAGGACGAGGTCCCCGCGCCCAGGTTGCCGGTCCACTGCACGGCCAGGGCGTACCGGTGTTCAGAAATGTTCATCAGCTGCCTCCTCCCGGAAGGGTGCTAGACATCGGCGGCCCGGGCCCGCAAAGCCCGCGCCACGCCGTCGCGGTTTTCCAGCATCATCCGGCGGAGGGCTGCGTTCTCCGGCGGAAGGGCCGCAAGGAACCCGTCCGTCCGGTCGATGGTGGACTGCGTGGTCAGCAGCGCAGGGTAAAGCCCGACGACGATCTGCTGGGCGAGTGCGTGCGTGCGGCTCTCGACAATTCCCGGCACCGCCGCGAAATACTTCTCAGCGAAGGGCTCCAGCAGCGACCGGTCGTGGACGCGCATGAAGCCCGTCACCGCCGAACCCTGCAGCGCGTTCGACAGCTCGCCCTTGACCACGATCGACTCCCAGGCCTCCGCCTTGGCCTCGGGGGTGGGGATGGCAGCCTTGGCCAGGGCGGCAGCGTTCTGGCCGCTGGATGTGTTGTCGCGGGCAAGTTCGGCGTCGATCCCGTCCTGCCCGAGGCGGCCGCCCGCAACGAGTGAAGCCACCAGCTCCCAGCGCAGGTCCTGGTCCACCGGGAGGCCTTCCAGCGTCACCGAACCGTCCAGCAGCCCGGCCACGCTGTCCAGCTGCTCCGGGCTGCGCGCCAGCAGCGCGAACGACTTGACGAATTGCAACTGCGCGTCGGAACCGCCCGGAACCCCGGAAGCCAGCTTCCAGAGCGTGCCTGCGGCGGCCACGGTGGTGGCCTCGCGGTGCTCTTCGGCCACGTAGAAGTTCAGGGCAGTGGCGAGCTGGCGAAGCTGCACCAGGATCACTGAGGAGTCCGACTCCGCGGCCACGTTGGCCAGGACCAGGTCCACGTACTTCCGCGCCGGCGTCTCGCCGTCGCGCGCGGCGTCCCAGGCCGAGTTCCAGACCAGTGTCCGCGGCAGGCTCGCTTCGAAGTCCTTCAGGTGCGCCGTGGCCGTCGCCAGCGACTTCGGGTCCAGCCGCACCTTGGCGTAGGCAAGGTCGTCGTCGTTGAGGAGGATCAGGTCCGGCCGGGCAAGGCCCACCAGTCCAGGCACCTCCGTGCGTTCGCCGTCCACGTCCAGTTCCTCACGGTGCACCCGCTCCAGCTTGCCGGCGCCGTTCAGGTTGTAGAAACCCACGGCGAGCCGGTGCGGACGGATGGTGGGCCATTCCGGCACGGCGGACTGGACGATCGCGAAGGACCGGAGGGTGCCGTCTTCATCCGCTTCCAGTTCCGGGGTAAGCGTGTTCACCCCGGCGGTCTCGAGCCACTGCCGGCCCCACACCTCCAGGTCGCGTCCGCTGGCCTTCTCCAGCTCCACCAGCAGGTCGCCCAGCTCGGTGTTCTGCCAGGAGTGCTTGGCGAAGTATTCGCGGACGCCGGCCATGAACTGTTCCGGACCAACCCAGGCCACCAGCTGGCGGAGGACGGAGGCGCCCTTGGCGTAGGTGATGCCGTCGAAGTTCACCTCAACGTCCTGCAGGTCCTTGATTTCAGCGAAGATGGGATGGGTGGTTGGCAGCTGGTCCTGGCGGTACGCCCACGACTTTTCCACGGAGGCGAACGTGGTCCAGGCGCTGGTAAAGGAGGTGGCCTCCACCGCGGCAAGGTGGGACATGTACTCCGCGAACGACTCGTTCAGCCACAGGTCATTCCACCAGCGCATCGTGACCAGGTCACCGAACCACATGTGCGCCAGCTCGTGCAGCACCGTGATGGCGCGGCGTTCGATCTGCGCGCCCGTGACCTTGCTGCGGAAGACATAGCCCTCCAGGATGGTGACGGCTCCGGCGTTCTCCATGGCTCCGGCGTTGAATTCCGGCACGAACAACTGGTCATACTTTTCGAACGGGTAGGGGCAGCCGAACTGGGCCTCAAAAAAGGCGAAGCCCTGCCGGGTCAGCTCGAAGATGTTATCGGCGTCCAGGTACTGCATCAGCGACTTCCGCGCGAAGACGCCCAGCGGAATGACGCGCCCGTCGGAGCTGGATACTTCGCTGCGGACGGACTGGTAGGGGCCGGCAATCAGCGCCGTAACGTAGGAGGACAGCCGAGGGGTGGGGGCGAATGTCCACACGGACCGGGCCGCGCCGTCCTCGGCCGGAGGGGCCTCCACCGGCTCCGGCGTGGGGGAATTGGACACGACGTCCCAATGCGACGGCGCCATGACCGTGAACGCGAACGTCGCCTTCAGGTCCGGCTGCTCGAAGACGGCGAACATTCGTCTCGAATCCGGAACCTCGAACTGCGTGTAGAGGTAGACCTCGTTGTCCACGGGGTCGACGAACCGGTGGAGGCCCTCACCGGTGTTCATGTACGGCGCCTCGGCCACGATGGTGAGTTCGTTGTGCTCCTCGAGCCCGGGGAGCTGGATGCGCACGCCGTCCGCCACGTCAACCGGGTCCAGGGTGCGTCCATTCAGGGTGACACTGTGCACGGTGCGGGTCACGGCGTCGATGAACGTGGATGAGCCTGGCGCGGCTGTGAACCTAACGGTGGTGGTGGTCCCGAAAACCTCCCAGCCCCTTGTCAGGTCCAGGCTGACGTCATAGGACTCAACAGCAATCAGTCGGGCGCGTTCGCGGGCTTCTGCGCGCGTCAGGTTCATGCCTGGCAAGGGGACCTCCAGAAAAGTTGCGGCGGCGGAGCTGGCGGTCCCCAGCTCCGGCACTGATCATTCTTGCATTCCCCGGCGCCGGGGGTTGCGCGCATCACATCCGCGCGGCGGTTTCCCGGGCGTCGTGGCAGCCGGTCCGGAGTAGCGTTAACTCATGGGAAAGTTCCTGGATTCGGTGGACGCCAAGGCCCTGCGTTTCGCCGTCGGGTTTCCGCTGGTCCTGGCCGGCGCCTTTGTCCTGTGCGCTTTCCTGCTGCGGCGGGAGCTTCCGGAGCCGCTCGCGGTCCGCTGGACGGACGACGGCGGCGCGGCCTTCGCGCCCTTCGGTGCCTACGTGGGCGGGGGCGCTGCGATGATCCTGCTGTTCGGCTGGCTGGTTTTCTACCAGGCCGTGCCGCTGGGCCGGCCGGTGCTCATGCGGCGGATCATGATGGGCGCGGGGCTTTTCCTCAGCCTGTTCATTGCCACAGCCCTGGCCGCGGGGCTGATGGGCCAGGCCGGCCTGGCCGACGCCCGCGAATCACACGTTGACCTCACCGTCCTGGCCCTCGGCAGCGGTGCCGCCGTGTCACTCGGCGTAATCATGGGCTTCGTCTACAAGGCGGACCAGCAATGGTCGGCGGATGATGACCGCGCGCTCCAGGCGGTTATCGCGAATGAACTCGACCCGGATCTGACCAGGGACAGCATCCGCTTGTGGGTCCACGCCAGGAGCTCCGTCTTCATCATGATCGGCATCGCCTCGCTGTTCCCGGCGGCGCTGATTGCCATTGCCGTGCCGTGGCTCGGCGTGCTGCTTGTTGCCGCGGCCGTCTTTGGGGCCGCGTTCCTGTGCGCCCGCGTGAAGGCCGACCGCGCCGGGCTGAAGGTCCTGCTCGCAGGAGTGGTGCCAGTCATGGACATACCGGCCGGGTCCATCTCGAAGGCCAGCGCAGCGGAAGTCCGGGCAGCGGACTTCGGCGGGTGGGGCTACCGGAACCACGGCGAAACCGCCGCAATGCTTGTCAGCAGCGGACCCGCCGTCGTCGTCAGCAAGACGGACGGGCGCCGCCTCGCGGTCAGCGGCGGCAGCCAGGATTCAGCCGCGAGGCTCGCCGAAGTCCTCACCCGGGTGGCTGACAGGGCGCACCGGGACGGAGGGCCGGCGCACCAGCCCGGACAGGCGGACTCCTAGTATCCTTGTCCGTGTTGTCTACCTCCCCGGCGCCTCCCTGCCTGGCCGCCAGCGCCGCCAACCGAACGGATTCTGCTCGTGACCTCTTCCCCTGCCTTCCCGCGGGTCCACATCGCCACCGACCACGCCGGAATGGAACTCAGCGCCCACCTGGTGTCCCACCTGACAGCCAAGGGGTACGACGTGGTGGACCACGGGCCAAAGGTGTACGACGCGCAGGACGACTACCCGTCCTTCTGCATCAACGCCGCGCTCGCAGTGGTGGCGGACCAGCAGGCGGGCGTCCACGCCCTCGGCATCGTGCTGGGCGGATCGGGCAACGGCGAGCAGATCGCAGCCAACAAGGTCAAGGGCGTCCGCGCCGCGCTCGTATGGAACCACTCCACCGCCACGCTGGCGCGGGAGCACAATGATGCGAACGTCGTGGCTGTGGGCGGCCGCCAGCACACCGTGGATGAGGCCACGGAGCTCATCGAAGCCTTCCTGGCCGAGCCCTTCAGCAACGACGAGCGGCACGTCCGCAGGATCGGCAAGATCGCTGCCTACGAGGCGACCGGCGAGGTCATCGAGTAGTGCCGGAAGGGCATTCAGTCCGGCGCCTCGCCCGGCAGTTCGGTGGCGTCTTCGCCGGTGAAACCCTCAGCGTGTCCAGTCCGCAGGGCAGGTTCAGCGGGGGAGCAGCGCTGCTGGACGGCCATACCCTGGTCAGCGCCGAAGCGCATGGCAAACACCTGTTCCTGCACTTTGACAACGCGCTGGTGCTGCATGTCCACCTGGGTTTGTACGGTGCCTGGAGCTTCGGCGGCGACAGCACGTTTACCGGCTCCTCCAGCATTGGGGCGCCCCGCCGGGTGGGGGAGCAGGAAGCGTTCGCGGAGGACGACGCCGGCACCTCCTACGCCGGGCCGCCCGCCCCTGTGGGCGCGGTCCGGGTCCGGCTGGTCAGCAGCCACGGCTGGGCTGACCTGCGCGGCGCCACGACGTGCGAAACCATCACCGCCGCCGAGGCCGATGCGGTGCTTGCCCGGCTGGGCCCGGACCCCCTGCGCAACCGCCGGGGCGACGCCGGACGCTTCGCAACAAACCTGCAGAGCCGCAAAACCCCTGTCGCGGCGCTGCTGATGGACCAGAAAATCATCGCCGGCATCGGGAACGTGTACCGCGCGGAGGTCCTCTTCCGCCTCCGTCTGCACCCCTGGCTGCCGGGCTCCGCCGTCACGGATGCCGCCGCCCGGAAACTGTGGCGCGACGTTGTTTCCCTCATGAACGACGGTGTGGCCGACGGCCGGATCATCACCACCCCGCCGCGGTACTGGAAGGTCCACGGGACCACCGCCGCGAAAGCGGCCGCCGCCGGTCTCGCCGTGCCGCCCAGGAGCGCAAGCTTCCCTGTGCAGGAGGACGCGCACTTCGTCTACAAGCGGCACGGCCTGCCCTGCCGGGTATGCCGCACCGTGGTGCTGATCGCGGAGCTGGCCGGGCGCAACCTGTACTGGTGCCCGAACTGCCAGAAGGAGTAGACGAAAAAAGCCCCTCGGATGAGGGGCTTTTTTGTTCCGGAGAGGGGACGACGGGAATCGAACCCGCGTAATCAGTTTGGAAGACTGAGGCTTTACCATTAAGCTACGTCCCCGGAGGAAGGACCTCCTGCAACACTAGCAGGCGGAAACTTCGGGCTGGCTGTTCAAGCCGGATATAACTAAACCTAATCCATGGGCTACGTGTCAAATGTGCAAACACGGCGCGTATCACCGTAGACTTGCCTGTGCATTAACGGGGTGTAGCTCAGCTTGGCTAGAGCACCTGCTTTGGGAGCAGGAAGTCGCAGGTTCAAATCCTGTCACCCCGACTCTGCCGCCCGGACCGCACGGCCTGGACAAGAAACATTGCGTTTGCAGAAACCCATCCCACAAACCCAGGAGTACTTAGACCGTGAAGAGCGCTGTCGAGAACCTCACCCCCACGCGGGTCAAGCTCAATGTTGAGGTTCCCTTTGAGGAACTGAAGCCCAGCATCGACTCGGCTTACAAGACTGTTGCTTCGCAGATCCAGGTCCCTGGCTTCCGTAAGGGCAAGGTTCCCGCCAAGCTCATCGACCAGCGCGTCGGCCGCGGCTACGTCCTCGAGACCGCCATCAACGAGGGCCTCAACGGGTGGTACCAGGCTGCCGTGCAGGAATCCGGCATCCGTCCGCTGAGCCGTCCCGAGGTTGAAATCACCGAGGTTCCGGACCCCTCCGCCACCGAAGGCGGCCTCAAGTTCGCTGCCGAAGTTGACGTCCGCCCCGAGATCGAGCTGCCCGACTACGCCGGCATCAAGGTCGAAGTTGCCGCCGCCCAGTCCTCCGACGAGGACGTGGACAAGGCCCTGGACGAACTGCGCGGCCGCTTCGGCACGCTCAAGTCCGTTGACCGTCCCGCCGCCGACGGCGACTTCCTCACCATCGACATCACCGCCACGATCGACGGCGAAGAGGTGGACTCCGCGTCCGGCCTGTCCTACCAGGTGGGTTCCGGCACCATGCTGGAAGGCCTCGATGAAGCCGTCACCGGCCTCAGCGCCGACGAAGACGCCATCTTCAACACCACCCTGGTGGGCGGCGACCACGCCGGCCAGGAATCGCAGGTCAAGGTCGTGGTGAAGGCCGTCAAGGAACGCGAACTCCCCGAAGCGAACGATGACTTCGCCCAGCTCGCCTCCGAGTTCGACACCCTGGCCGAACTGCGCGAAGACCTGGCCAAGCAGGCCGCCAGCTCCAAGATCGTGGAGCAGGGCGTCGAAGCCCGCGACAAGGTGCTGGACAAGCTTGTTGAACTCGTCGAGGTTCCGGTTCCCGAGTCCGTCGTCGAAGAGCAGCTGGAAGCCCACTTCAAGGAGGGCAACGGCCACGGTGACGGCGAGCACGACACCGAGGAGCACCGCGAAGAGGTCCGGGCCAACACCGCCCGCGCCTTCCAGAACGAGATCATCCTCGACGCCATCGCCGAGAAGGAAGAAGTCAACGTCAGCCAGAACGAGTTGATCGACTACATCGTCACCACCGCCGGCCAGTACGGCATGGACCCCAACCAGTTCGCCCAGATCATCGATCAGAGCGGCCAGGTCCCGATGATGGTTTCCGAGGTACGCCGCCGCAAGGCACTCGCCGTCGTCCTCGGCCAGGCCGAGGTGACCGACACCGAGGGCAACGCCGTGGACCTCACCGACTTCGTCCGTCCTGCAGGCGAGGAAGCACCGGCTGCCGAAGCAGCTGACGCAGAGGCCGTCGAAGCCGACGCCGCAGAGACCGCTGACGGGGCCGACAAGGCCGAGGCAAAGGCCTAGCCGCACGAGCTATGCAACGGCCCCTGGATCGCCAGATCCGGGGGCCGTTCGCGTTTCGTCCGGCGGCAAAGGACGCCCCTTTGCCGATCGTGCGCCGTCAGCGAACAGCCGTCAGGGCGCGAACAAAATGTCGGTGAAACCGGTTAGTGTCCAAGTAGTGATTTTCAGTGATGTCACTGTCACCAGCGAGAGGTAAGTAACCATGTCACAGCACCCAGAGGCCCCCCGGATGGCGACCGTCGATCCTGCAGCCCAGGACAATTACATTTACAACCGCCTGCTGAAGGAGCGGATCATCTGGCTCGGTTCGGAGGTGCGTGACGACAACGCCAACGCTATCTGCTCGCAGCTGCTCCTGCTGTCCGCCGAGAACCCGGACAAGGACATCTACCTCTACATCAACTCCCCGGGCGGATCCGTAACGGCGGGCATGGCCATCTACGACACCATGCAGTTCATTCCGAACGACGTCGTGACAGTCGCCACCGGTCTCGCTGCCTCCATGGGCCAGTTCCTGCTGTCCTCCGGCACCAAGGGCAAGCGCTACGCCACCCCCAACGCCCGCGTGCTGATGCACCAGCCCTCCGGCGGCATCGGCGGTACCGCATCGGACATCAAGATCCAGGCTGAACTGATCCTGCACATGAAGAAGGTCATGGCGGAGCTGACCGCCGAACAGACCGGCCAGGCCGTTGAGACCATCCTCAAGGACAACGACCGCGACAAGTGGTTCACCGCCACTGAAGCCCTCGAGTACGGATTCTTCGACAAGATCGCCGCGCACGCAGGCTCCGTTGCCGGCGGCGGCGGAACGTCCAACGGCACCGGTCCGTCAGCTTCCGAAAACTAATCCGGCATCAAGAACACTCAGATCAGGAGCAACAATATGAACTACAACTTCGGGTGGTCCGCCGGTAATCTTCCGTCCAGCCGCTACGTCCTGCCGCAGTTCGAGGAACGTACCCCATACGGCTTCAAGCGCCAGGATCCCTACACCAAGCTGTTCGAGGACCGCATCATCTTCCTCGGCGTGCAGGTGGATGACGCGTCCGCTGACGACATCATGGCCCAGCTGCTGGTCCTCGAATCCACCGACCCTGACCGCGACATCACCATCTACATCAACTCGCCGGGCGGATCCTTCACTGCCATGACGGCCATCTACGACACCATGCAGTACATCCGGCCCGAGATCCAGACCGTCTGCCTTGGCCAGGCTGCCAGCGCCGCAGCCGTCCTCCTCGCGGCCGGAACTCCGGGCAAGCGCCTGGCGCTTCCCAACGCACGCGTCCTGATCCACCAGCCGGCCCTGTCCGGCGGCCAGGGCGGGCAGGCCTCCGACCTCGAAATCCAGGCGGCGGAAGTCATGCGCATGCGGTCCTGGCTCGAAGACACCCTGGCCCGCCACTCGGGCCGGACCTCCGAGCAGGTCAACAACGACATCGAGCGTGACAAGATCCTGACCGCTGACGAGGCCCAGGCGTACGGCCTGATCGACCAGGTCCTGGACTCGCGCAAGATCAAACCTCAGGCAATCACGAGGTAGCAGTACGTAAAGTGCCGGTGCGGGCCAGTTCATTTGGCCCCACCGGCCTTTTCCTTCCACCCTTGGGACCCAATGTGACCTAGAGTGGAAGTTGTCACAAACCGGTCCTCGCAGGCTGGTGAATATTCCAGCAACGGTGCAAGGCTGCATGGCAGCAAGATACTAAGGGGTTCACATATGGCTCGGATTGGCGAGAGCACGGATCTGCTGAAGTGTTCTTTCTGCGGAAAGAGCCAGAAGCAGGTACGGAAGCTCATTGCCGGGCCGGGAGTCTACATCTGCGATGAGTGCATAGAACTGTGCAACGAAATCATCGAGGAAGAACTCGCGGAAGTCGCCGACCTGGGCAGCTTCGAACTGCCCAAGCCCCGTGAGATTTTCGACTTCCTGCAGGAATACGTCATCGGCCAGGAACCCGCCAAACGCTCCCTCGCCGTCGCGGTCTACAACCACTACAAGCGCATCCAGGCGGGTCACGCTCCCAAGTCCGGCAGCCTGGGCGACGGCGGGCACCACGACGACGTCGAAATCGCCAAGTCGAACATCCTCCTGATCGGACCCACCGGCTGCGGCAAGACCTACCTTGCCCAGACCCTCGCACGCCGACTGAACGTGCCGTTCGCCGTTGCGGACGCCACTGCCCTGACCGAGGCCGGGTACGTGGGCGAGGACGTGGAAAACATCCTCCTCAAACTCATTCAGGCCGCGGACTACGACGTCAAGAAGGCCGAACAGGGCATCATCTACATTGACGAGATCGACAAGATCTCACGCAAGAGCGAAAACCCCTCGATCACCCGGGACGTTTCGGGTGAGGGTGTCCAGCAGGCTCTCCTGAAGATTCTTGAGGGCACCGTTGCGTCCGTCCCGCCGCAGGGCGGACGGAAGCATCCGCACCAGGAATTCATCCAGATTGATACCACTAACGTGCTGTTCATTGTGGCCGGCGCCTTCGCCGGGCTGGAAGAAATCATCGGGTCGCGCTCCGGGCGGAAGGGGATTGGCTTTGGCGCGCCCCTGAACGAGGCCAGCAAGAAAGTGGACTCCTACGGCGAGGTGATGCCGGAGGACCTGCTCAAGTTCGGGCTGATCCCCGAATTCATCGGCCGCCTGCCGGTTATCACCACGGTCTCAAACCTGGACCGCGAGGCTCTGATCCAGATCCTGTCCACGCCCAAGAACGCACTGGTCAAGCAGTACCAGAAGATGTTCCAGATCGACGGCGTGGAACTGGTGTTCGACGACGCCGCCCTCGATGCCGTCGCGGACCAGGCCCTGGAGCGCGGCACCGGCGCCCGCGGCCTGCGGGCCATCCTGGAGGAAGTCCTGCTTCCGGTCATGTTTGATCTTCCCAGCCGCGAGGACGTGGCCAGCGTGGTGATCACGGCGGACGTGGTCCTCAAGGGCGCCGAGCCCACCATGATCCCGCACGCCGCCAAGCGCCGGAAGTCCGCGTAGCACACTTCCGCCCACTCCCATCACCCCCTGACAGTCGTGGCTGCCCCCTGCGCAGCTGCCCGTACCCTAAGGAACAGCTATGAGTGAAACCACTAGGAACCGGGCCGACTTCTGGTTCGATCCATTGTGCCCGTTCGCGTGGATCACCTCGCGGTGGATCGGCGAGGTGGAGGGCGTCCGGGACATCGAGACTGTCTGGCATGTCATGAGCCTGGCCGTCCTCAACGAGGGCCGCGACCTGGAACCGGCCTACCGCGAGTCCATGGACAACGCCTGGGGCATGGTGCGCGTCATCATCGCCGCGCAGCAGGAGCACGGACCGGACACGGTCAAGGCGCTCTACGACGCCATGGGCACGCTGATCCATGACGGCGGCGAAAAGGACCGCAACCTGGTGATCACGAAGGCTCTCGCGGAGTGCGGCCTTCCTGCGTCCCTGGCCGGCGCCGCCACGACGGACGCGTACGACGAACAGCTCCGCGCCAGCCACGAGGAAGGCATCTCCCTGGTGGGCCAGGACGTGGGCACACCCGTAGTGGCCTTCAACGGTACGGCGTTCTTTGGACCCGTGCTGACCCGGATCCCGCGCGGCGAAGAGGCAGGCAAAATCTGGGACGCCACCACCGAACTGGCAGCCTACCCACACTTCTTCGAGCTTAAGCGCAGCCGGACAGAGCGCCCCGAATCCAACTAGCGCCGCCCCAATCCGGGTACCAAGGGCCCCTGGAGAACTACCCGTTTGTAGTTCTCCAGGGGCCCTTGCGCATACCCCTGGCGCGTACAAAAATAGTTTCTACCCACTTCGAAAGAAGCGGGACGCAGGAACCGAAGATTCAGTGATATGTATCCGACGCAGCCTTTGGCAAAGCCGGAAACAAGCTACCAGTGACGACGTAGGAAGACCTGAAAGTCCAAGGATCCTGCCAGACCATCAAGAGCGTCACCAGATGGCCGAAAAGTCGAAGCCCCACCAACGGCAAAACGCTGATGGGGCTTCCCCTTTGCCCTGAAACAGGGCCCGCGGTTCCTATGCCTTTGCAGGCTCGTCCGTCACCGCCAGGTCCACGTCGCTGACCGCCAGTTCGCCGTTGCCGGCCACCAGGGTGATGTCCCGGGCGTTGGACGCGGCCCGCAGGTCGGACAGCCCGGCCCGGAGCTGCCCGATGAGAGCTTCCGGAGCCGTGATGGTTGCGGACAGCACCTCCGTACGCTGCTTCACCTTGGCCTCGGACTTTGCCTTGCGGACCCCGCTGAGCGCAATGCCCACGGTCGCCAGCATGGTGCTGTCGCCGCCGGGTACCTCCAGCGCAGCAGGCCATTCCGCCCGGTGCACGGAGCCGTTGCGCCACCAGCGCCAGACTTCCTCGGTAGCGAAGGGCAGGAACGGTGCGAAGAGCCGCAGCAGGGTGTCCAGCGTGGTGGCCAGGGCCGCCAGGACCGAGGCCCGCTCGGCATCACCGGCCCCGCCGTAGGCCCGGTCCTTGATGAGCTCCACGTAGTCGTCCGTGAACTGCCAGAAGAAGCTTTCGGTGAGCTGCAGCGCACGTGCGTAGTCGTAGTTGTCGAAGGCCCTGGTGGCTTCCCGCACCACGTCCGCCAGCTGTGCAAGCACGGCGCGGTCCAGGGGATTGGTGAGCGCCGACAGGTCTGTGCGCAGCACCGACTCTTCCGTGGCGCC
This sequence comes from Pseudarthrobacter sp. NamE2, assembly GCF_005796205.1. GTDB lineage: Bacteria > Actinomycetota > Actinomycetes > Actinomycetales > Micrococcaceae > Arthrobacter. The sequence goes on from NZ_VAHN01000001.1 coordinate 20,169, forward strand.
CAGGTTGAGGACGAACTTGGAAGCGTTGAGCAGCTTAATGGCCAGGCGCCGACCGATCTTCATCTGGGCGATTTCGTAGGCGGTGTCCGCGCCGAGCCTGGCGGACGCGGCCCAGTAGCGCACGGCGTCCGATCCGTACTCGTCCAGGACGTCGGTGGGGACCACCACGTTGCCCTTGGACTTGGACATCTTCTTGCGGTCCGGGTCCAGAATCCAGCCGGAGATGGCCGCATGCTTCCACGGTGCGTTCTTCTGCAGGGCGTCAGCGCGTACCACGGAGGAGAACAGCCAGGTCCGGATGATGTCGTGGCCCTGCGGACGCAGGTCGAACGGGTATACCTTGGCGAACAGGTCCTCATCGCGGCTCCAGCCGCCCACGATCTGCGGCGTCAGCGAAGAGGTCGCCCAGGTGTCGAAGATGTCCGCGTCACCGGTGAAGCCACCCGGCACATCGCGCTGCGACTCCTCGTACCCCGGGGCGGCATCGGCCATGGGATCAACGGGCAGCTGCTCGTCGGAGGGGACAATGGGGGCGTCGTAGTTCGGGTTTCCGTCCGCATCCAGGGGGTACCAGACGGGAATGGGCACGCCGAAGAACCGCTGCCGCGAGACCAGCCAGTCCCCGTTCAGCCCCGAAATCCAGTTCTCATAGCGGGAACGCATGAAGGGCGGGTGGAAGTCAATCTCGTGGCCGCGCGAAATAAGCCGTTCCCGGCGGTCCTCGTCGCGTCCGCCGTTGCGGATGTACCACTGGCGCGAGGTGACCACTTCGAGCGGCTTGTCGCCCTTTTCGTAGAAGTTCACCGGGTGCATGATCTTCTTCGGCTCGCCGTCGAGCAGGTCCGCGTCAGCCAGGAGCTCCACGACGCCTTCCTTGGCGCTGAAGACGGTTTTGCCGGCGATTTTCGCGAAGGCCTCGCGGCCCGCTTCGGTGGTGATCCATTCCGGAGTGTCGCTGACGATCCGGCCGTCGCGGCCGACGATGGCGCGGGTGGGCAGCTGAAGTTCACGCCACCAGGTGACGTCCGTGAGGTCGCCGAACGTGCAGACCATGGCAATGCCGGAACCCTTGTCCGCCTTGGCCAGCGGGTGGGCCTTGACCTCAACCTCGACGCCGAAAACCGGGGACGTGACCTTTTTGCCGAACAGCGGCTGGTACCGTTCGTCGTCGGGGTTCGCCACTAGAGCGGCGCAGGCCGCCAGGAGTTCGGGCCGGGTGGTCTCGATGTAGATCTTCTCCCCGTCCCCGGTTAAGAAGGGGTACCGGTAGTAGGCGCCTGGCACCTCGCGGTCTTCCAGTTCAGCCTGGGCCACGGCAGTCCGGAACGTGACATCCCACAGGGTGGGGGCCTCGGCCATGTAGGCGTCGCCGGCGGCCAGGTTGGCCAGGAACGCCCGCTGGGATGCGGCACGGGAGTTGTCGTCGATAGTGCGGTAGGTCAGCTGCCAGTCGACGGACAGGCCCAGCGTTTGGAAGAGGTTTTCGAAAACCTTCTCGTCCTCGACCGCGAGCTCTTCACACAGTTCGATGAAGTTCCGGCGCGAGACCACGTCAAAGTCCCGCTGGTTCTTGGCAGGCTGTGCCGGCGGCCGGTAGTCGGGGTTGTACGGGATGGCGGGATCGCAGCGGACACCGTAGAAGTTCTGGACCCTGCGCTCGGTGGGCAGGCCGTTGTCATCCCAGCCCATGGGGTAGAAAACGTTCTTGCCCGTCATGCGCTGGTAGCGGGCCAGGACATCGGTCTGGGTGTAGGAGAACATGTGCCCCACATGCAGGGAACCCGATGCGGTGGGCGGGGGAGTGTCGATCGAGTAGACCTGCTCCCGCGTGGTGTCGGGGTTGAACTTGTACGTGCCTTCGGCCAGCCAGCGCTGCGTGAGGGCGGCTTCCAGCCCTTCCAAAGCCGGCTTGTCCGGGACGTTAATGGGGGCGGTGGTGGGCGTGTCTGTACCCTGCGTGTCTTCAGCCATTGGGCAATTCTTTCATGTTCCGCTGCCTCCCGCGGAACGCGCGGGGGAGCAGCAGCACGCAGGCGCACCCGGCTAGGGTGGTGCCATGACTGAGGACGTGCATAACAAGGCAGCTCTGGTGACGGGCGCGAGCAGCGGCATCGGTGAAGCGACCGTGCGTGCCCTGCGTTCTGAAGGGTGGACGGTGTACGCCGTGGCGCGCCGGGCGGACAGGCTGGAGGCCCTGGCGGCCGGGACGGGCGCCGTTGCCCTCCCGGCGGACGTCGCGGAGGACGACGACGTGTCCCGGCTCCTGGCGCACGTCACCGAAGCCGGGGGCGTGGACACCCTCATCAACATTGCCGGCGGCGCCAGGGGCGCCGACCCGGTCAGCGCGGCCAGCACGGAGGACTGGGAATGGATGTACCGCGTCAATGTGCTGGGCACCATGAAACTTACCCGCGCTTTCCTGCCCATGCTGCGCGCCACCGGGAAAGGCACGGTGCTTAACCTGACCTCGACGGCGGCCATCGCGGCGTACGAAGGCGGCGGGGGCTACAACGCCGCAAAGTTCGCCCAGCATGCCATGACGGGCGCGCTCCGGCTCGAGGAAGCCGAGAACAACATCCGCGTTATCGAGGTGGCGCCGGGGCTGGTCCATACCGAGGAATTCGCGTTGAACCGGCTTGGGAACCGGGAGGCGGCGGACAAGGTCTACCAGGGCGTGGAAAAGCCGCTCACCGCCGCGGACGTCGCCGACGTGGTCCGCTATGCCGTCAGCGCACCCCACCACGTCAACCTGGACCAGATAGTCATCCGGCCGGTGGCGCAGGCAGCCAACCACAAACTGATCAGGAAAAGCTGACGGCGAGCTGTACTAGCCCACGTGGATTTCAAGGGCAGCCGCCACGGCCGCGTGGTCAGTGCCCGGCAACCGGTGGACCGAGTAGCTTGAGCCCCTGATGTCCTGGCTGGTCACCAGGTGGTCCAACGTGACGCCGGGAAGGTGGTAGCCGCGCATCGGCCAGGTGGGGACCAGCCGGCTCCCCGCCGCCGCGGCTACGTCCACCAGCGGCCGGCCCCCATACCCTCCGGCCAGCAGCGTCCGGAACTCCCGGTGGTCCAGCGTTGCGTTGAAGTCGCCGGCCAGCAGCAGCGGCCCGGAGCCCGGATCAGCCCGGCCCAGCGCCGCGAAATCGCTGCGCCACTGCCCCAGGCCGTCACCCACCGGCGCGAGGGTGTGCACGGCCACCACCTGCAGGTCCGCGCCGTTCCCGGCCGGACCCAAAGCCACACGGACAACAGGCATGGTGAAGCGGGTGCCGGGCACCACTCCCGCGTCCACCAGCGGAAACGAGGAATAGACGGCCGCGCCGGCAGCCCTGCCGCGTGGGTGCGCTACCTGATAGGGAAGGATGGCCGGCAGACCGGCGTCGGCCAGCCTGTCTGCCAGTTCCTGGGTGTACTCCTCAACCGTGAGCAGCTCCACGCCCTGTTCCCGGACCAGGTCAACGATGCCCTCAGCGTCAGCCTCGCCCAGCTCGGCATTGATCGCCATTGCCTTTACCTGAACGGAGGGTGGGCCGGCGTGGGCCGCTGCATACCCCGCTGTTGGCGGCGGAAACAGCCACAACACCTGGACGGCCAACAACACCGCGGTCACCAGTTGCAGCGGCCTGCTGCGGGAGGCCAGCGCAAGGCCGAAAGCCACGGCCGCAGGCACTGTAAACCAGGGAACAAAGGCCAGCAGCTGCACTGCCAGGACGGGCCAGTCGGCAGGCACAGCGCGCACCACAGCGACCCCGGCCACGGGAGCAGCGGCCAGGCCCGCCAGCCGGCGGAACACCGGTTTCGGCCCTTCGGCATTCATGCCTCCGATTCTAGGACCGGGCGGGCGGAACCGAACCGGGCTGAATGGAAACCTTCGGCCGATCGATAGTAGACTCGAAACCGGCTAAGACCCGGCAATCACCGGTGAGCTTCCGGAAGAACACGCGGAAAACCTGTACCTGGCCTTCCGCGCCAGTAGAACCGGACGGGTAAGCCCGTCACAGCAGTAATGAGCGGCCGTCGCGGCCGGTTCCCGGAATGGGCAGCGGCGGTAAGTGAGGTGGTACCGCGGTAAGCGTGCAGTCCGGCGGACAGCACGGGAGCCGTCCTCGCATCCTGTATCGAACAGCCGGCAGCCGCCGGCGGTTCGCCACGCCAACCCAGGATGTCAAGAGAATGACGTATTACCCCAAGGCCTCAGCCTCCAGCAACGGCACCAACTCCAGCGGTGTGTCCGCCTCCGTGAAGTTCCCGGAGATCGAAGAGCGCATCCTGAAGTACTGGGACCAGGACGGCACGTTCCAGGCCAGCATCGACCAGCGCAGCGCCGACACCCCCGGCGGCGAACCCGGAAGCAACGAGTTCGTGTTCTACGACGGCCCGCCCTTCGCCAACGGACTCCCGCACTACGGCCACTTGCTCACCGGGTATGCCAAGGACCTGGTGGGCCGGTACCAGACCCAGCGCGGCAAGCGCGTCGAACGCCGCTTCGGCTGGGACACGCACGGCCTGCCCGCTGAGCTGGAGGCCATGAAGCAGCTTGGCATGACGGACAAAACCCAGATCGAGGCCATGGGCATCGACAAGTTCAACGACGCCTGCCGGGCATCGGTGATGAAGTACGCCGACGAATGGCGCAGCTACGTCACCCGCCAGGCCCGCTGGGTGGACTTCGACAACGACTACAAGACGCTCAACGTGGAGTACATGGAGTCGGTCCTCTGGGCATTCAAGCAGCTGCACGAAAAGGGCCTGACCTACAACGGCTACCGCGTCCTGCCCTACTGCTGGAAGGACGAGACGCCGCTGTCCAACCATGAGCTCCGCATGGATGACGACGTCTACAAGAACCGCCAGGACCAGACCGTCACTGTCACGTTCCCCATCACGGCAGGGGATTCGGAGCTGTCCCGGCAGCTCGACGGCGTCCAGGCGCTCGCCTGGACCACCACGCCCTGGACGCTGCCCACCAACGCCGCGCTCGCCGTCGGGCCTTCCATCACCTACGCCGTCCTTCCGGCCGGACCCAACGGCATCAAGGCAGCTTCCGCCGACGCCCCCGTCACCGGAAGCTTCCTGCTGGCGGCCGACCTGGTGGGTGCGTACGCCAAGGACCTCGGCTACGACAGCTTCGAAGACGCCCAGGCCGCCGTCGTGTCCACGCACACCGGCGCGGAGCTGGAAGGCCTGGCCTACCGGCCGCTGTGGCAGGACTTCGCCGACAACGAAAAGTACGGCATGGAAAACGCCTGGCGGATCCTGGCTGCCGAGTACGTCACCACCACAGACGGCACCGGCATCGTGCACCAGGCACCCGCCTACGGCGAAGACGACCAGAAGGTCTGTGAAGAGGCCGGGATCCCCGTCATCCTTTCCGTAGATGAGGGCGCAAAGTTCCTGCCCCTGTTCAAGCACGGCGACCTCCACGACATTGTGGGGTTGCAGGTCTTCGAGGCCAACAAGCCCATCACCCAGGTACTGCGTGCCCAGGGCCGCCTGGTCAAGCAGGCCAGCTACGAGCACAGCTACCCGCACTGCTGGCGGTGCCGCAACCCGCTGATCTACCGCGCCGTCTCCTCCTGGTACGTGGAGGTCACCAAGTTCAAGGACCGGATGTCCGAACTGAACCAGGAGATCAACTGGATCCCCGGCAACGTCAAGGACGGCCAGTTCGGAAAATGGCTGGAAAACGCCCGCGACTGGTCCATCAGCCGCAACCGCTACTGGGGCAGCCCCATCCCGGTCTGGCAGTCCAGCGACCCCGAATACCCGCGCACCGACGTGTACGGATCGCTCGCCGCGATTGAAGCCGACTTCGGCCGGCTGCCGCGGAACAAGGACGGCGAAGTGGACCTGCACCGGCCGTTCATCGACGACCTCACCCGGCCCAACCCGGACGATCCCCGCACCCCCGAAGAGGGCCAGTCCGTCATGCGCCGCGTGGAGGACGTCCTGGACGTTTGGTTCGACTCCGGCTCCATGCCGTATGGCCAGGTGCACTACCCGTTCCAGAACGAAGCCTGGTTCGACACCCACAACCCTGCAGACTTCATCGTCGAATACATCGGGCAGACCCGCGGCTGGTTCTACATGCTGCACATCCTCTCGACGGCCCTGTTCGACCGGCCTGCATTCCGGAACGTGATCAGCCACGGCATCGTGCTCGGCTCCGACGGGCAGAAAATGTCCAAGAGCCTGCGCAACTACCCGGACGTGTCCGAAGTGCTGGACCGCGACGGGTCGGACGCCATGCGCTGGTTCCTGATGTCCAGCCCCATCCTGCGCGGCGGCAACCTGATCGTCACCGAGCAGGGCATCCGCGACGGCGTCCGGCAAGTCATCCTGCCGCTGTGGAACGTGTACAGCTTCTTCACGCTCTACACCAACGCGGCAAATGGCGGCGAGGGCTATGACGCGCAGCTGCGCTACGACGGGTACCAGGACACCCTGGACCAGTACCTCCTGGCCAACACCGGCGACCTGGTCCGGAAGATGACCGGGCGCCTGGACGAATACGACATCTCCGGTGCCTGCGATGCGCTGCGCAGCTACCTGGACATGCTCACCAACTGGTACGTCCGCCGCAGCCGCCAGCGGTTCTTCGACGAGGACCAGGACGCCTTCGACGCGCTGTTCACCGCGCTCGAGACGGTGTCCCGGGCCGCCGCATCGCTGCTTCCGCTCGTAACCGAGGAGATCTGGCGCGGACTCACCGGCGGCCGCTCCGTGCACCTGGCCGACTGGCCGGACGCGGACCTGTTCCTTGCCAACCCGGACCTCGTCCAGGCAATGGACCGCGTCCAGCAGATCTGCTCCACCGGCTCCTCCCTCCGCAAGGCAGCCAACCTGCGCGTCCGCCTGCCCCTGCAGGAACTCACCGTGGTGGCACCCGGTGCTGATGCGCTGGAAGGTTTCGCCGCCGTCGTCGCCGACGAGCTCAACCTCCGTTCCGTGCGTCTCCTTGATGCCGCCACTGCCGCTCCGGAGGAGTTCGGCATCCAGCAGAAGCTGGTGGTAAACGCCCGCGCCGCCGGTCCCCGCCTGGGCAAGAATGTGCAGGCTGCCATCAAGGGCTCCAAGTCCGGCGACTGGTCCGTGGACGAGGCCGGAGTGGTCACCGCCGGCGGCCTGCAGCTGGAACCGCAGGAGTACAACCTGGAAACCGTCGTGGCGGAGTCCGACGCCGGCTCGGCCTCCGTGGCAGTCCTCCCCGGAGGCGGTTTCGTGGTCCTCAACACCGAGGTCACGCCGGAGCTGGAGGCCGAAGGCCTGGCGCGCGACATGGTCCGCGCCATCCAGCAGGCGCGCAAGGACGCCGGACTCAACGTCAGTGACCGGATCCTGACATCCGTCACTGCCCGGCAGGACGTCGTTGACGCCCTGCTGGCCAACGCGGACCTGGTGAAGGGCGAAACACTGACCGTGGACCTGGCCACCGCACCGGCCGACGTGGACGAGCCGGCTGTCGCCGTAGAAAAAGTGGAGGCCTGAGCGATGACCGACGAATTTTCCGTGGAAAGCGTCTACGCAGAACTGCTGGGACGGGCGCCCGAGAACAAGATGGAGCCCAGGCTGGCGCCGCTGTTCCGAGCCATGGACGTGCTCGGCGAACCCAACAAGGCGTTCCCGATCATCCACGTGACCGGCACCAACGGCAAGACCTCCACCTCGCGCATGATCGAGTCGGTGCTGCGGGCCCACGGTCTCAGCACCGGCCGCTACACCAGCCCGCACCTGTCAAAGGTCACCGAGCGGATCAGCATCGACGGACATCCGGTGCCGGACGAAACCTTCGTCCGGATCTGGGACGAGATCCGCCCCTACCTGCAGATTGTGGACGCGGAACTGGAAGCGGACGGACAGCAGCGCCTGACCTACTTCGAATGCCTCACCATCCTCGGTTTCGCCATCTTCGCGGACCAGCCGGTCAACGTGGCCATCATCGAAGTGGGCCTGGGCGGCATCACCGACGCCACCAACGTCGGCGACGGACAGGTATCCGTCGTCACGCCCATCTCCCTGGACCACACCGACCTGCTCGGTGACACCACCGCGGACATCGCTTACGAAAAGGCCGGCATCATCAAGCCGGGCGGCTACCTCGTCAGCGCCGCCCAGCCACTGGATGCCGCGCAGGTCCTGCTGGAGAAGGCCAAAGAGGTCGGCGTCCCCTTCCGGTTCGAAGGCGTGGAGTTCGGCGTCGAGTCCCGCACCGTGGCAGTCGGCGGCCAGATGGTCACCATCCAGGGCATCGCCGGCCGCTACCAGGACCTCCTGGTGCCGCTGCACGGCGCCCACCAGGCCCAGAACGCCGCTGTAGCCATTGCCGCCCTCGAGGCGTTCTTCGGCGGCGAAAAGGAACTCGACTTCGAGGTGCTTCAGGAGGGCTTCGCGGCGGTAACGTCCCCCGGCCGGCTGGAAGTGGTCCGGACCGCGCCCACCATCATTGTGGACGCAGCCCACAACCCCGGCGGCATCCAAGCGTCCGCCGCGGCCCTGCAGGAGGCCTTCAGCTTCAGCCGGCTGGTCCCCGTGGTGGGCGTGCTGAAGGAGAAAGACGCAGAGGAGATCCTGCGCCAGCTCAAGGAATCCCTGGGCGGGGTGGCGGAGGAGTACTGCTTCACGCAGTCCAACTCGCCGCGTGCCGTTCCCGCCGCCGAACTGGCCGAACTGGCGGTGGATCTCGGGTTCGGCGAGGACAACGTCCACATCGCCGGGAAGCTCGACGACGCCCTGGAGTGGGCCGTCGAACGGGCGGAAGCAAACGACGACCTCGCCGGCGGAGTGCTGGTCACCGGTTCCATCACGCTGGTGGCAGAAGCTCGCATCCTGCTCGGCAAGACGGAGGCGTAGGACATGGCCCGACTGACCAAGGCGCAGCGCGAGTGGCGGCCCGGCATGCCGAAGAAGCGGCGCTCCACCAAGGTGATGTTCGCCTCCACGGTGCTGCTCCTGGAAGCATTCGTGATGTTCTTCGCCACCCTGACCGTGTTCGGGCTGCGCCGCGGGGAATTTCCCCCGGAAATCATCCTCGGCGTGGGCATTGGCTTCAGCGTGGTCATGGTGGTGGCGTGTGCGTTCCTCACCAGGCCGTGGGGCATCGGCCTGGGCTGGATCCTTCAGGTCGTGCTGCTCCTGACCGGCATCTTCGAACCGGCGATGTTCCTGGTGGGCGTCCTGTTCGGGCTTGCCTGGTGGTATGGCATCCGTTCCGGCATCCGGCTGGACCGCGAGGCTGCCCAACGCGAGCGTGAGCAGGCTGAGTGGGAGGCCGCGCACCCGGACCAGGACGCCGGCCCCGGAGCCCAGTCCCAGCCTTAGGGCGTCCCCGCAAGCCAGTCCCCGTAGACTTATCCCGACACCCCACCAACGCATTGGAGCAGTTGTGACTACTGAGCGCACCCTCGTCCTGATCAAGCCCGACGGCGTCGCCCGTAACCTCACCGGCGCCATCCTGGCCCGGATCGAAGCCAAGGGATACACCCTGGCCGAACTGAAGAAGGTGGAAGCCTCCCGCGAACTGCTGGAACAGCATTACGAGGAGCACGCGGGCAAGCCCTTCTACGAGCCCCTGGTGGAGTTCATGCTCAGCGGCCCGGTTGTGGCGGCCATCGTGGAAGGCGACCGGGTCATCGAAGGCTTCCGATCGCTCGCAGGCACCACCGATCCCACGACGGCGGCGCCGGGCACCATCCGCGGTGACTTCGGCAGGGACTGGGGCCTGAAGGTCCAGCAGAACCTGGTCCACGGCTCCGACTCCACCCACTCCGCCGAGCGCGAGATCAAGATCTGGTTCTAGCAGGCGGGGGAGGGGGCTCCTAGAACCCCGACGTGCCTGCAAACACCTGGATGAAGGCGAAGAAGATGCTGGCGATGACTGCAACGTAGAGCAGTGCCACGATGATCCAGCCGGACTCGCCGAGAACGCGGGCGGCACCGGAGGGGACCGCTATTATTCCCGCAGTGATGTTCCGGATGGTCACCCACACGAACAGGGGAATCATGGCCGCCCAGACGATCATGCAGAACGGGCAGAGGATGTGGATGTCGTACAGGGCCTGGGACCACAGCCACGCCACGAAGATGAAACCGAGCGTGACGCCGGTCTGCAGGCCCACCCAGAACCACCGGGTGAACGTGGCCCCGGCCAGCAGCGCCATGCCCACCGTGATGACCACGGCGAACGCCACAATCCCGATGAACATGTTGGGAAAGCCGAACAGCGAGCTCTGCCAGGTCTTCATGACGTCGCCGCAGGAGATCCAGGGATTCACGTCGCACACCGTGGTGTGGTTGGGATCCTGGAGCATCGCCAGTTTCTCCAGGACCAGGGTTCCGGACGCCAGCCAGCCGACGGCACCGGTGATCACGAGCAGCCACCCGAAGGGGCGGCTGCGGGTTATGGCCGGTACGGTTGCGGGGCTGTCGGACTCGTCGCTGGTCCGGTCCGGGGCATGCGTACCGCTGGAGGAGATGCTGGGCATTGGTGTGGCGTCCTTTTCGTCAGGTGCTCCTTGCCCGATTGTAACGCCGGATGCTGGGAGGCATCCCCAGCTACAGGACAGTTGCCGCCCGCCTCCGCCGCGATTTAGTCCGGGTATGAGAGAATAAACGTGGCTGGAAGCCGGTCCACATCCGGACTCCGGTCCGGTGGCTTGTTCCCAAGACCGCCAATGCTGAGCAGGGCAGGCTACGGATGCCTCCCGCAACTCCATTGGGCGGCACCTGGTTGTGGCATGTAGAACAACGGGTTTTCAGAACATCCCCCCGGCTCCCATGGGCTGCCGCACCCCAACGCCGGTGCGAACCTGGGAGTATCCACTTGACTTCTGTCAACGCCTGCGGGTTTTGGCAATATGTGCCCCAATGGGTGCCGGATGTGGCGGCACGTCAGGGGCAGGAGTGTAGCTGCATATGGACAACGAACACGATCCGGCCGTTAACGAGGATGCGGCGGCCCCGGAAGCCGCCCCGGCACCGAAGAAGGCTCCGCGGACGCGGCGGAAGGTGGTTGCATCCGTGGACGACGCCGGCCCTCAGCTGGAAGCGAACGTTCCGGCTGATGAGGCCACTGCTGAGAACGTGGAGGCCGCGGCCGCCACGGCTCCGGCACAGCGGAGCCGTGCGCGGAAGAAAGTGGAAGCGGCCGGGCCCCTTCCTGCCTTCGCAGACGAGGCCGCCGTCCAGGCCGGTTCCGGCGCCGAAACCACGGCTGCTCCGGCTGCCGCCCCTGAGCCGGAGCCCGAGGCCAAACCCGTCCGCCGCCGTCGGGTGGCCACCCGCAAGACGTCCGCACCCGCGGAGGAGGCTGTGGCACCCGCAGCCGAAGCTCCGGAAGCTGTAGTTCCGGAAGCCATAGTTCCGCAGGCCGAAGTCCAGGAACATGAACCGCAGGAGCCGGCAGCCCCGGAGCCGGAGGCGCGCGTGGAAGCTGAAGCCGGCGGATCGCCGTCGGACGATCCTGCCGGAACCCCCGCTGAACCCGTCCCCGCCGTAGCTGCCACGGAAGAAGCAGGCGAAGACGCCGGTACTCCCGCCGCCGCACACAGCCCCTTCGCATCCCTCTTCATGGAGCCGGCTTCCCCCACCTCTGTGCTGTTCCAGGCGCCGGACCTCAGCACCGTTGTCCGTCCGGCCGTGCCGGCGGTCGAAGAAGAGGACGATGAAGCCGACGACGCTGACGATTCGTCCGGCCGCCGCAGGCGCCGGAGCCGTGGACGCCGCGGACGCAGCCGGCTGGACGAGAAGGACGCGGAAGCCGCTGCGGACAGCGAGGACGGCGAAGAACCGGACACCGAAGGCGGACAGGCCGCGCTCCTGGAAGAGGGCGTCACCTCCCGCCGCCGCCGTCGCCGCCGCCGCGGCGACCAGGACCTGGAGCTCACCGGCGGCGGGGAGGACGATCCCCCCAACACTGTGACCCGTGTCCGCGCGCCCCGCACCGTGGGCGAACAGGCCGCCAGCAACCGCGTGGCCAGCGTCAAGGGCTCCACCCGGCTCGAAGCGAAAAAGCAGCGCCGCCGTGAATCGCGGGACACCGGCCGCCGCCGTACCGTAATCACCGAGGCCGAGTTCCTGGCCCGCCGCGAGTCGGTGGACCGCCAGATGATCGTCCGGCAGCGCGACGACAGAATCCAGATCGCGGTGCTGGAGGACGGGGTCCTCGCTGAGCACTTCGTGTCCAAGACCCAGCAGGACTCGCTCATCGGCAACGTCTACCTGGGCAAGGTCCAGAATGTGCTGCCCTCCATGGAGGCGGCCTTCGTCGACATCGGACGCGGCCGTAACGCCGTCCTGTATGCGGGCGAAGTGAACTGGGAAGCCGTCAACCTCGAGGGCAAGCAGCGCCGGATTGAAAACGCCCTCAAGTCCGGCGACACCGTCCTGGTCCAGGTGACAAAGGACCCCGTCGGCCACAAGGGCGCGCGGCTGACCAGCCAGATCTCGCTGCCAGGGCGCTACCTTGTGTACGTCCCCGGCGGCTCCATGACGGGCATCTCGCGCAAGCTGCCGGACGTCGAGCGCAACCGGCTCAAGCGCATCCTCAAGGACCGCCTGCCGGAGCAGGCCGGCGTCATCGTGCGCACGGCTGCTGAAGGTGCCTCCGAGGAAGAGCTGACGCACGATATCAACCGGCTGCGGGCGCAGTGGGAGGGCATCGAGAGCCAGTCCACGTCCACCAAGGTCCTCGCCCCCGAACTGCTGTACGGCGAGCCGGACCTCACCATCAAGGTGGTCCGCGACGTCTTCAACGAGGACTTTTCCAAGCTGATCGTCTCCGGCGAAGAGGCGTGGGACACCATTGAGGCCTACGTCACCTACGTGGCACCGGACCTGGTGGGACGCCTCGAGAAGTGGACTTCGGACCAGGACATCTTCGCTGCCTGGCGCATTGACGAGCAGATCCACAAGGCCTTGGAACGCAAGGTCTTCCTGCCCTCCGGCGGTTCCCTGGTGATCGACCGCACCGAGGCCATGACAGTGGTGGACGTCAATACCGGCAAGTTCACCGGCAGCGGCGGCAACCTCGAGGAAACCGTCACCAAGAACAACCTCGAAGCCGCTGAGGAAGTGGTGCGCCAGCTCCGCCTCCGCGATATCGGCGGCATCATCGTCATCGACTTCATCGACATGGTGCTGGAATCCAACCGGGACCTGGTCCTGCGCCGCCTGGTGGAATGCCTTGGCCGCGACCGCACCAAGCACCAGGTTGCCGAAGTCACCTCGCTTGGCCTGGTCCAGATGACGCGCAAGCGCATGGGTACCGGACTCCTGGAAGTCTTCGGTGAGCAGTGCGAAGCATGCGGCGGGCGCGGCATGGTGACCCACGACGACCCCGTGGAACACCGCCGTGCCAACATCGTGGCCGCCGAACACCACGTGCAGCGTTCCGACAACCGGCCCGAGGCGCGCGGGGAAAACCACCGTTATGAGGGCCAGCGGGCCGACAGCAGCCAGCCCGGCGGCCGGCCGGACCGCAAGCGGCGGCGCGGACGCGGCGGGCAGCAGGCCGACGTTGCGCCCGCGGCAGTCCACGTCCACACAGTCCACCCGGATCCGTCGGACGCCGAGCGGCACGCCAAGGCCGAGGCCGCCCGCCTCGCCCTCGCCAACATCGCTGCCGCGGCCCACGCAGCGCACCTGCACGACGACGAGGTTGCTGCGGCCAAGCAGGCACAGTCCGTCCAGCCGCCGGCGCCGGAGGCTGCGGACAAGAACGACGGCGGCGCACCGGCCCGTCCCGCGGCTGTCCTGACCTTCGGCGGCGAAAAAGTTGTCCTGCCGTTCGTGGAGCACGCGCAGGAACCGCAGCCCAAGCCTGCCCTCACCCTCGACCGGCTCGCGGAGGCTTTCGCGCATTTGGGCGAACCGGCGCAAGTTGAACCGGAACCTGCCGGGAGCGCTGCGGCCGGGGCCGGCATGCAAGAGCAGGCAGCCGGCCGGGACGAAGCCGGGCAGGCAGAGGTTGCACCACAGCAGGCCCCCGCAGCAGCTGAAAAGGACTGGCAGGACTACACGGCGGACCAGCCGCGCCAGCGGCGGCCGCGGCGCAACCGGAGCGCCAGCCGTGCCCAGGGCGCTGCCAACGAGACCACCGTCCAGCAGCACGAGAGCGTCCCCGCCGCCACTGCGGGGCACTCGCATGCAGCGAAGGCTCCCGAACCGGCTGAAGCCGGCAGGACGTCCGACGCCAGACCCGTCGACGAGCCCATCATCCTGGGCGTAGGGGTTCCGGCCTCCGAGCTCTAGCCGCCTTTTCCGGATGCCCGGTACTGCCACACACGCCGCAGTACCGGGCATTCGTCGTTAAACGCGGTTTCCAGTCCCCGTACGCAAGCCGCCGCGTCACCATTTAGGCCGGGGAAGCAAAACGGCTAGGCTGGGGAACCGACACGGGGTGCCGCGCGAAGGGCCGGCTGAGATCCAGACCCGTTGAACCTGTCCGGTTAGTACCGGCGAAGGGATGTCCATTGTCCTCGACACTTGTTATGCCCGCACAAACCCTCCAGCCCACCGGCAGCCACCCCGGAACCGGCCGTGACGTGCCCCGCGTCCTGTCCATCGCCGGGTCCGATCCGTCCGGCGGCGCCGGGATCCAGGCCGATCTCAAAAGCATCGCCGCGCACGGCGGGTACGGCATGGCCGCCATCACCGCCCTGACAGCGCAAAACACCCGGGGCGTGTCCGCGATCCATGTCCCGCCGGCACCGTTCCTGGCCAGCCAGCTGCACGCCATCAGCAACGACATCACCATCGACGCCGTCAAGATCGGCATGCTGGGAGACGCCGGCGTTATCGGCACGGTCCGGGAATGGCTCGAGAAGGTGCGTCCCGCCGTCGTGGTCCTGGACCCGGTCATGGTGGCAACCAGCGGTGACAGGCTGCTCGAGGAATCCGCAGAAGAGGCGCTTCGCGGGCTGCTGCCGCTCGCCCACCTCATCACCCCCAACCTCGCCGAGTTGGCCATGCTCGTGGGCGCAGAGCCGCAGGGAACCTGGGAGGGGGCGCTGGCGCAGGGCAGGCAACTGGCTGCCGCTACCGGCGCCACCGTCCTGGTCAAGGGCGGCCACCTGGCCGGTGCCGAATGCCCGGATGCGCTGGTCAATACTGGCGGCCTGCTGGGCCAAGACGTTGTGGAGGTGCCGGGGGAGCGGGTGGCAACCCGCAACAGCCATGGCACCGGGTGCTCCCTGTCGTCGGCAATGGCTACCGTCCAGGCGCGGCTGGGCGACTGGGAGGCCACCCTGCGTGCGGTCAAACCCTGGCTGGCCGGAGCACTTCAAACGGCGGAGCGCCTGGAGGTGGGATCGGGCAACGGTCCTGTCCACCACTTCCACCACCTGCGGCCGGTTCCGCTGGCGGGAGAGTTTGCCCAGCAGCTCCGCGCCGCAACCGACCCGGACCTCGAGGCCATCTACGCCCTGGATTTCATCCGCGGACTGGCGTCCGGCAGCCTGCCGGAAAAAGAGTTCGCCTATTACCTGGCGCAGGACGCAATCTATCTCAACGGCTACTCACGCGTCCTGGCCCGCGCAAGTGCCCTTGCCCCAACCGAGGCGGAGCAGCTGTTCTGGGCCCGCTCGGCCCAGCAGTGCCTTGAGGTGGAATCCGAACTCCACCGCTCCTGGCTGAGCAAGCGGCCGGTCCGGCCTGAACTTGGCCCCGTCACCAAGGCGTACGTTGACCACCTCACCGCCGCATCGGCGTCGGGCAGCTACGCGGTGCTGGCCGCGGCCGTCCTGCCCTGCTTCTGGCTCTACGCCGAAGTGGGAAAGACGCTCCATGCGCAGTTCGTTGCCGCGGGGGAACCGGCCGGACACCCCTACGCGGACTGGCTCCGGACCTACGCCGATGAAGATTTTGCCGAAGCGACCCGCAAGGCCATCGCGATCGTCGACGAAGCCGGCCGCAACGCCTCCGGGCAGGAACGGGCGGGGATGGTGACCGCCTTCAGGCAGTCCTGCCGCCTGGAAGTGGAGTTCTTTGACGCGCCGAGGCTTTACGCCTGAGCCGCCGGGACTGCGCCGTCTGTAAAATGGAAAGGCGCGGTCCCGCCACGGGTTGCTGTGGTTCCTACCACAAGCGACGCGCCGGAGCCAGCCTCATTTGCGGCCGAAGACGGAATTAGCGTAGTCTAGTTCTTCGGTGCTTACGCCAACACTTGGGTTATGACCCCACGGCGTTGAGGCACAGCGAGAAACCAGCCAGTTATGTGCTTGTTCCGCACGCAAATTTTGTTAGAAACGTCGAGAGAAGTGAGTCCCCAAGTGGTGTACGCGATTGTCCGCGCAGGCGGCCGCCAAGAGAAGGTTTCCGTCGGAGACTTCGTTACCCTCAACCGCGTCGCCGGTGGCGCCGGCAGCACCATCGAGCTGCCTGCACTGCTCCTGGTAGACGGTGACAAGGTCACCTCCGCCGCCGCCGACCTGGCCAAGGTGACCGTCACGGCTGAGATCCTCCAGGACCTCCGCGGTCCCAAGGTTGTCATCCAGAAGTTCAAGAACAAGACCGGTTACAAGAAGCGCCAGGGTCACCGCCAGGAACTGACCAAGGTCAAGATCACCGGCATCAGCTGACCCCAGCGGTTACTGTCCAGGTTTTTCAACAGCTCCACAGAATTTGAAGGCAGGCATTTGAGATGGCACATAAAAAGGGCGCGAGCTCCACTCGCAACGGTCGTGACTCCAACCCGCAGTACCTCGGCGTCAAGCGCTTCGGCGGCCAGGTAGTTTCCGCCGGCGAAATCATCGTCCGCCAGCGCGGCACCCACTTCCACCCGGGCGCAGGCGTCGGCCGCGGTGGCGACGACACCCTGTTCGCACTGACCCCGGGAGCCGTTGAATTCGGTACCCGCCGCGGTCGTCGCGTCGTCAACATCGTTGCTGCTGCAGCTGCAGAGTAACAACCAGTTCTGAAGCGGTGGAGCGGGCCAGGCGGCCCGCTCCACTGTTCTTTTAACCGCATTACAATCGTTGTGGCGTCCCGCGGCGCCGGTGAAACAGCACTGAGGAGATATACGTGGCCAGCTTTGTAGACCGGGTAGTACTGCATGTATCCGGCGGTAACGGCGGCCACGGGTGCGTCTCGGTACACCGGGAGAAGTTCAAGCCGCTCGGCGGCCCCGACGGCGGCAACGGCGGCAACGGCGGCAATGTGGTGCTCCGCGTGGACCACCAGACCACCACCCTCCTCGACTACCACCACTCACCGCACCGGCACGCGAGCAATGGCGGCCCCGGCATGGGCGACTGGCGTGGCGGCAAAAACGGCGAGGACCTGATCCTGCCGGTGCCGGAGGGCACCGTGGTCAAGTCCAAGGACGGCACGGTCCTGGCCGACCTTGTGGGTGAAGGTGCCGAGTTTGTCGCGGCTGCCGGCGGCATTGGCGGGCTGGGCAACGCTGCCCTGTCGTCCCAGAAACGCCGTGCGCCCGGGTTTGCCCTCCTGGGCATTGAAGGCGAGTCCCAGGACATCGTCCTGGAGCTGAAGTCCATCGCGGACATTGCGCTGGTGGGTTTCCCCTCCGCCGGCAAGTCGAGCCTCATCGCCGCGATGTCCGCGGCCCGCCCGAAGATCGCCGATTATCCGTTCACCACGCTTGTTCCCAACCTGGGCGTGGTCCAGGCCGGGGACGTCCGCTTCACCATCGCCGATGTGCCGGGGCTCATCGAGGGCGCCAGCGAAGGCAAGGGGCTCGGCCACCACTTCCTCCGGCACGTTGAGCGGTGCGCTGCCCTGGTCCACGTCCTGGACTGCGGAACCCTCGAATCTGACCGCGACCCCCTCTCGGACCTCGCCATCATCGAGGCCGAGCTGGAAAAGTACGCCGTCGACATGAGCTACGCCGGGCAGGACGGCGACGTGGTCCCGCTGAACCACCGCCCCCGCCTGGTGGCGCTGAACAAGGTGGATCTGCCCGACGGCAAGGACATGGCGGAGTTTGTCCGCCCCGAACTCGAGTCCCGCGGATACCGGGTGTTCGAAGTGTCCGCCACCAGCCACGAAGGCCTGCGCCAGCTGGGCTTCGCCATGGCGGAAATCGTCAAGGCGGCACGTGAGGCAGTGGCCGCAGCGCCGCCCAAGGTCAAGCCCGCTGTGCTGCGGCCGCGCGCCGTCAACGAGAGCGGGTTCAAGATCCGCCGCGAGGAGAAGAACCTGGAGCCGCTGTTCCGCGTCCTTGGTGAGAAGCCTGAGCGCTGGGTCAAGCAGACCGACTTCACCAATGAGGAAGCCATTGGCTACCTCGCCGACCGCCTGGCCAAGCTTGGCGTCGAAACCGAATTGTTCAAGCTCGGCGCCAAGCCCGGAGACACTGTTGTGATCGGCGGGGATGACGGCGTGGTCTTCGACTGGGAGCCCACCATGATGGCGGGCGCGGAACTGCTCGGTTCCCCGCGCGGCACGGACATCCGGTTCGCCGACATCGGTGACCGGCCCACCCGCAGCCAGAAGCGCGAGGAACAGCAGGAACGGCGCGATGCGAAGGCCGCCGCCCGCGCCGAGCTCGAAGCAGAGCGGAAAGCCGGCATCTGGACGGAGTCCGTGAGCGGACGGCGTGCTGCAGGACCCGTCAATGAAAGCGGACTGGACGGGGACGATGACTTCTAGGACCGCCGCAGCGGAACCGCTGGCCGGTCCGGTGGACAGAAGCGTGCTCGCCAATGCCCGCCGGGTGGTGGTCAAGGTCGGTTCGTCGTCCCTGACCAGCATCAAGGGCGGCATCTCGGAGGAATCACTTACCGCCCTCGCCGACGCCCTGGCCGCCAAGCGGAACACGGGCACGGAGATTATCCTGGTGTCCTCAGGCGCCATTGCAGCCGGACTGGCGCCGCTGGGCCTGGCCAAGCGGCCCCGCGACCTTGCCACCCAGCAGGCTGCGGCGAGCGTGGGGCAGGGGCTGCTCATGGCCAGGTACACCCAGGCCTTCGGCGCCCACGGCGTGACGGTGAGCCAGGTGCTGCTGACCGCCGAGGACCTGATGCGCCGCAGCCAGCACACCAACGCCCTGCGCGCCATGGACCGGCTACTGAGCCTCGGGGTGGTTCCGGTTGTCAACGAGAACGACACCGTGGCAACGCACGAGATCCGGTTCGGAGACAACGACCGGCTTGCGGCCCTGGTGGCGCACCTGGTGCGCGCGGACGCGCTGGTGCTGCTGTCCGACGTCGACTCCCTCTATGACGGCCCGCCTTCCCTTGGCGCCAAACGGATTCCCCTGGTAACGGGCGCGCACGATCTTGACGGCGTCACCATCGGCAAGGCCGGCAAGGCCGGGGTTGGCACCGGCGGGATGCTCACCAAGGTGGAAGCCGCGGGCATGGCGGCAGGTTCAGGCATCCATGCGGTGGTGACTTCCACTTCCAACGCGGCCGCCGCGCTGAACGGGGAGGACGTGGGCACTTGGTTCACTGTCAACGGCGCCCGCAAGCCTGTCCGGCTCCTTTGGCTCGCGCACGTCGCCTCCGTCCAGGGCCGGCTGGTGCTGGACGACGGCGCCGTCCGCGCCGTGCGGCACCACCGCACGTCCCTGCTGCCGGCCGGTATCTCGGCGGTGCGGGGCGATTTCGAAGCGGGCGACGCCGTCGAGATTGCGAGTGCCGACGGCACCGTCGTTGCCCGCGGCCTGGTGAACTATTCCTCCGAGGAGCTGCCCCGGATGCTGGGCCGTTCCACCCGGGACCTGGGGGAGGAACTGGGCAGCGGCTACGACCGCGAAGTTGTTCATGTTGACGACCTGGTTCTGGTCTGACTCGCCGCCTCGCCTAAACTTGAACCATGACTGAGGCCCTGATCTCCACCACTGCTGAAAATTCCGTAAACGCTGCCGCCGCCGGCGCGCGGCCGGTCACGCCCGCAGCAGCGCCGGAATCAGCCGGGGCTGTTGCCGCGGAAGCGGACATCCAGGCCGCCGTGCACGCCATCGCGGACCGTTCGCGGCACGCCGCCCGCCGGATGGCCATGGCCAACCGTGCCTGGAAGGACCGCGCCCTGCGCGCCGTTGGCACCGCCCTGCAGGAGAATACCCAGGCCATCCTGGCTGCCAACGCCCAGGACGTGGCCGCCGGCAGGGCCAACGGCACCTCCACCGCCTTGCTGGACCGGCTGACCCTGACTGAAGCACGCATCGCCGGATTGGTGGCCGCACTCGAAAACCTGGCAAGCCTTCCCGATCCCGTGGGCAATGTGGTCCGCGGGCAAACCCTGCCCAACGGGCTCCGTCTGCGCCAGGTCAACGTGCCCATGGGCGTGGTGGCCGCGATTTACGAAGCCCGCCCCAACGTCACCGTTGACATCGCCGGGCTGGCGCTCAAGAGCGGCAATGCCGTGATCCTCCGCGGTGGCAGCGCTGCCGAGAACACCAACGGAGTGCTGGTGCGGGTGCTGCGCGAGGCGCTGGAATCCGTGGGCCTGCCCGCGGACGCCGTGCAGACCGTGGACCAGTACGGCCGGGCCGGCGCCAACGTGCTGATGCGGGCCCGCGGCCGCGTGGACGTGCTGATTCCCCGGGGCGGACGGGACCTTATCCAGGCCGTCGTCAACAACTCCGCCGTCCCCGTCATCGAGACGGGGGAGGGCAACGTGCATATCTTCATCGACGAATCCGCCGGTGAGGAGATGGCAGTGGATATCCTGCTCAACGCCAAGACCCAACGGCCCAGCGTCTGCAACACCGTTGAGACGCTCCTGGTGCACTCGGGCTCCACGGTGCTTCCCGCCGTCGCCACCGCCCTGGCCAAGGCAGGCGTCCGGCTGCACGCGGACGAACGCATCCGCGCCGCGCTTCCCGCCGCCATCGAGTCCGAGCCCGCCACCGACGAGGACTGGGGGACGGAATACATGGACCTTGACCTGGCCGTGGCGATGGTGGACAGCCTGGACGAGGCCGTCAGGCACATCCGCACCTGGTCCACCGGACACACCGAAGCGATCCTCACCAACAACCTGTCCAACGCCGAACGCTTCGTCGCCGAGGTGGACTCCGCAGCGGTCATCGTTAACGCCTCCACCCGGTTTACCGACGGCGGCGAACTGGGCCTGGGCGCAGAGGTGGGCATCTCCACGCAGAAGCTGCACGCCCGCGGTCCCATGGGCCTGACCGAGCTGACCACCACCAAGTGGATCGTGCAGGGCGAAGGCCAGGTCCGCGCGTAGCGACGCGGTAACATAGACCAGACGCCAGAAGGCGGCGGAAACTTCCGCTGCCTCCAAACCTTGAACCCTAGGGGAGAACATGCTGTTCCAGCAGATCGCCACAACCGTCGCCGAAGGCGGAGAACACGAACTCGCGCCGCTGTGGGCTGAGCCGTGGGTCTTCGGCGTGGTGATTTTCGCCATCCTGCTGGTCCTGATGTTCGTCACGCTGTCCTACACCAACCTGGGCAACCGCCACGCTCCCACTGAAGAGCACGCGGATCCGCACCGCCAGCACCCGAACAAGCACGATCACGGGCAGGGCCACTAACATTTCCCGCGTTCTGCGCCACAACGGTTCCAACCGCAGGCTGCGCCTGGGCGTGATGGGCGGGACGTTCGATCCCATCCATCACGGCCACCTGGTCGCAGCCAGCGAGGTGGCTGCCGAGTTCGACCTGGACGAGGTGGTCTTCGTTCCCACCGGCCAGCCGTGGCAGAAAACCCATAAAAAGGTCAGCGAGCCCGAACACCGGTACCTGATGACGGTTATCGCAACGGCCTCCAACCCGCGGTTCACGGTTAGCCGCGTTGATGTTGACCGGCCAGGGCCCACCTACACCATCGACACCCTGCGTGATTTGCGGGCACAGCGCCCTGATGCGGACCTGTTCTTCATCACTGGCGCGGACGCCCTGGCCCAGATCCTGTCCTGGAAGGACATCGACGAGCTGTGGTCCCTGGCCCATTTCGTCGGCGTGACCCGGCCCGGTCATGTCCTGGACGGCATGGGACGGGACGACGTCAGCCTGCTCGAGGTGCCGGCCATGGCCATTTCCTCCACGGACTGCCGGACGCGCGTGGCCGCGAACAATCCCGTCTGGTACCTGGTGCCGGACGGGGTGGTGCAGTACATCGCCAAGTACGGCCTCTACGCCCAGCCGGCGAGCGGGAACGGGCCGTCCTCAGAAGCACGTGAACCAGCCAGTACTGAATGAGTCCTCAATGAGCCAGGAACAGCCCCCTATCCGCAGCCGCCGGGAACTCCGCAAGGCGAGGGACGCCCAGCAGGCGGCTCCGCCCGCGGACCGTCCTCCCGCAGGCCCGGCCGCCGGCAAGCCTGAGGCCGCCGGTGCGGCCGAAAGCACCCATACCCAGCGGTCCTCCCAAATCCGTGCCAGGGACCGCGCTGCGCTGCGCACCATCAAGGAACTTGAGGAAAAAGAGGGGCAGCTCGCCGGGGGCGGTCCGCCCACCCGGCGCCAGTTGCGGCTGCAGCAGCTGAAGGAACAGGCCCTGACGGCGGCAAACCCCATCGTGGCGCCGGCATCCGGACCCGCAGCCCGCCAGCCCGCTGCTGCAGGAGGCAACGCGTCCGGTCAACGGGCGGCTGGTGACCCTCCTGCGCCCCAGGCCAAGGCGCCGGCAGCAGAGAAGAAGCCGGCAACAGGCCCAGGCGCCGGTCCGCAGGGCATGACTGTTGAACAGGCCCTGGCAGCGCGCGCGCTCATCGCCGAGCAGGCCAAGAACCAGCTCGCCAAGATGGAGCACATCGCCTCCCTGGACCCCGAGGCCGTCGACCCCGACATCCTCGCGGAACAGATCGCCCTCGCTGAACGCGCAGCGGTGATGAACCGGCGCGCTATAGCGAAACAAAAGCTTGCCGAACAGGCCGGTACGCCGGTGGATCCGGCCGCAAAGGATGCAACCGGCAAGGCGCCGGCAGCCAAGGACCGTCCATCACCGTCCACCGCGGATAATCTGGCGATGGTCACCCCGCTGGAATTCGTGAAGGTGCCCGGCGTTGACCGGCCGGTGATGAAGCCGCCGGCAACCTCGCATGTTCCTGTGAGCACGCGCCCGGGTTCGAAGGTCAAACCAGATGCGAAGGTCCAGCCGGGGGCGGCGAAGCGGCGCCCCGCGAGCCGTTCCAACACGGCCACGCCCGAGGTGGCGCCGGGCCGTTCCCAGGTCATCGCCAGGGCGGAGGCTGCCGCGCGCGCAGCCACCCGCCCCAAACCCGTGGTCTTTTCGGAAAACCAGCACGAAGACCTCATCGAGGACCTGCCCCGGGTTCCGGCCAGCTCGGCTTACGGCCTCGATCCGCTTGACGCCGCTACCGCGGGGCTGGCACGGGCAAAACGGAACCGCATCCTGCAGCTCTGCGTCCTGCTCTTCGGCATTGTCGCCCTTGTCTCAGGCATTTTCCTGATTGTCAGCGGCATCTCCGGCTGACCGGCCGGCACCAAAACTTTTCAAACCACCAAGGAGTCCCATGTCTGCATCAGACACTTCCATCGCCATAGCCCGCACTGCCGCCAAGGCAGCGGCGGACAAGATTGCCCAGGACATCGTGGCCCTCGACGTGAGCGACCGGCTGGCACTGGCCGACGTTTTCCTCATCGCCTCCGCTCCGAGCGAACGCCAGGTGAACGCCATCGTGGACGGCATCGAGGAAGAGCTCGCCAAAAAGGACCTTCGGCCCGTGCGCCGTGAAGGCCGTTCGGGCGGCCGCTGGGTACTGCTGGATTACTCGGACATTGTCATCCACGTCCAGCACGAGGAGGATCGGGTGTTCTACGCCCTCGAGCGCCTTTGGAAGGACTGCCCGGTGGTCGACCTGCAGCTCGGCGACGACGCATCCGCAAAGGCCGCTGCAGCTTCCGACATCGATTAAT
This sequence comes from Pseudarthrobacter sp. NamE2, assembly GCF_005796205.1. Classification (GTDB taxonomy): domain Bacteria; phylum Actinomycetota; class Actinomycetes; order Actinomycetales; family Micrococcaceae; genus Arthrobacter. The sequence continues at coordinate 43,979 of NZ_VAHN01000001.1, forward strand.
CGGGCACAACACGCGGAATATTCCCGATTTGGAATTTTCGGAATTGCTGTTCTAAGATATTTGAGTTGCTTCGGGGAGGTCCGGAAGGAAAAACTTCGAGGAGCAGCAGGAATTGGGGCTGTGGCGCAGCTGGTAGCGCACCTGCATGGCATGCAGGGGGTCAGGGGTTCGAGTCCCCTCAGCTCCACCGGACATCCGGTGGAATCACAAATTTCCGCGGAAGTGGTCCGCATCAACAAAGTATGGGGCTGTGGCGCAGCTGGTAGCGCACCTGCATGGCATGCAGGGGGTCAGGGGTTCGAGTCCCCTCAGCTCCACGAAAACACGGAAGAGGAACCATCCGGCAACGGATGGTTCCTCTTTGGTTTATCCCGGGGCCTTCAAAGCCAGCCGGTGCGGCGCAGGGGCGGCTCGTTTCCGCCCGGACGCCGAACCAGGACCTGGTTGACACCTGTCAGGTTGTTCTCGAAACCGAGTGCACTCGAGGCCATATACAGCCGCCACACCCGCGCCCGGCCGGGGCTGGTCAGTTCAACGGCCCGGTCCCAGTTCTCCTCCAGCCGCCGGACCCAGGCCCGCAGGGTCAGGGCGTAGTGCCGGCGCAACGCCTCAACGTCCAAAATCTCGAACCCTGCCGACTCCAGCGCAGTCACCATCTCGCCCAGGCTGATCATCTCGCCGTCGGGGAACACGTAGCGCGGGATGAAGGAGTCCGGGTCGGGGCTGGCAGGCCCGGCGTTCCACGAGATGGCATGGTTGAGCAACCTGCCGCCGGGACGCAGGAGGGCGAACAGTGCCGCGGCGTAGCCGGGTGTCTGCGCCCGCCCCACGTGTTCCGACATTCCGATTGAACTGATGGCATCGAAGGGCCCGTCGCGGACATCCCGGTAGTCCTGCACCCGGATGTCCACCTTGTCCGTCAGCCCGGCATCCGCCGCACGCTTCCGCGCCAGGATGGCCTGCTCCAAGGAAAGGGTCACGCCCACCACGCTGGCGCCATACCTGTCGGCTGCATGAAGGGCGAAGCTGCCCCAGCCGCAGCCCACGTCCAGCACGCGCATCCCGGGTTCCAGGCCCAGCTTCCGGCACACCAGGTCCAGCTTGGCTTCCTGGGCGGCATCGAGTCCGGCCGCAATCCTTCCGCCGTCGCCGGCGGCCAGCATCCCCCCGCTGTCCCCGGGCCAGACGGCGCAGGAGTAGACCATGGAGGATCCGAGCACCAGGGCGTAGAAGTCGTTGCCGACGTCGTAGTGGTGCGAGATGGCGGCCGAGTCCCGGCGGCGGGAGTGCAGCCGGCCCTTGCGGTGGATGCGCCTGACCTCCTCCGGCGGAGGTGCAGGATTGGGCCCCACGGCGCCGAGCCGGAGGGCCGTGCCCACCAGGGCCAGGAGCTCAGTGGCTGTGGGCGGCCGGAAAGGTCCCGGCCGGGCAAACTTGCCGGCGGAACTCAAGGCGGCAAAGGCTTCGAATACGTCACCCGGGGTGTCAATGTCACCGGCCACGTATGCGCGGCTCAAGCCCAGCTGGCCGGGGGACCAGATTATCCGGCGCAGGGCGCGGCGTGACCGGAACTCCACCACCGGTGCATCCTGCGGTCCGGCTTCGGAACCGTCCCAGGCCCGGAGGCGGATCGGTATCCCGTCAGTGTCCAGGACGATTGCCAAGGCCTTCGCAAGCCTGGCTGCGGCGGTGCGGTCTCTGCTGATGTTGGCTCCCATGCGCCAACCCTAAGGCCGGAACATCCCGCCCGACTATCATGGGGGAGTGGATTCAGCCCGGACCGGTGTGGTGGTGGTAGGTGCGGGCCAGGCCGGACTCTCGGCGGCCTACCATCTTCAGCGGCGGGGCCTCGCCTTCGAAATCCTCGACGCAGAGCAAGGCCCGGGTGGTGCATGGCGGCACCGGTGGAAGAGCCTGCGTATGGCCACCGTCAACGGCATCAGCGACCTCCCCGGCATCGCGAAACCCGCCGTCGACCCGCGCGAACCGAGTTCCGGGTTCCTCACCCGGTATTTCCGGGACTACGAGGAGGAACTGGGTTTGTCCGTCCGCCGTCCCGTCAAGGTGCATGCCGTCAGCCGGGAGGACAGCAACCCTGCCGGCATGCTGAGGATCTCCACGTCTGCCGGAACCTGGACCGCACGGGCCGTGATCAACGCCACCGGCACCTGGACACGCCCGTTCTGGCCCATTTATCCGGGCCAATCCACCTTCCGTGGCCGGCAGCTCCACGTCGCCAACTACGTCGCCGCCGAAGAATTCATCGGCCGGCACGTCATTGTTGTGGGCGGCGGGATCTCGGCCGTTGGGCTGCTGGATGAAATATCGCAGGTGACCACCACCAGCTGGTTCACCCGGCGGGAACCCGTTTGGCGCGGTACCGAGTTCGACATGCAGGCCGGCCATGACGCGGTCGCGCTGGTGGAGGAACGTGTCCGGAAGGGCCTGCCGCCACAAAGCGTAGTGTCCGTAACCGGACTGATGTGGACGCCTGCCCTGCGTGCGGCTGCGGCCCGCGGTGCCCTCGACCGGCAGCCGATGTTCACCGCCATCGAACCCGACGGTGTCCGTCTCGCCGACGGCAACTTCCTGAAGGCGGACGTGATCCTCTGGGCGACGGGCTTCCGTGCCGAGCTGGAACACCTGGCGCCGCTTCACCTGCGCGGGCCCGGCGGAGGTATCACCATGGACGGGACGCAGGTCGCGGGTGAACCGCGGGTCCACCTGGTGGGCTACGGCCCGTCCTCGTCCACCATCGGCGCGAACCGGGCCGGCCGCGCCGCAGTGGCCGCCATCCTGAAACTGCCCGGCATGGCGGTCCCCGCGGACCCGGTAACGTGGGGCTGAGCCCCGGGACCAGTAGAAGCGGGCAAGGGGCACGTACGGAAGAAGGCGGCAGGCAGCAGGTGGCAGAAAACAGTCTTGAGGATGTCTTCGCGGTGCTCAGGCGGCGGCCCGACGTGGAAGCCCCCAACCTCCAGGCCTGGGATGCCACGGACCGGTTGCTCCTGGACGCCGCGGCAGGCATGACGCCGGCCGGCGGCACGCTGGCAGTTATCGGTGACCGCTACGGCGCCCTCACACTGGGCGCGCTGGAAGTGCTCGAACCTGCGGCCGTCCGGGTGCACCAGGATCTCATCACGGGGGAGCGGGCCCTCCGCCTCAACGCGGACCTTTGGGCTGCCAGGGACGGGAACGACGGCGGAGCGGCCAGGGTGCCGGCCTTCGAGCAGTTGCCGCTCGGGCGCGGGCTGCTCGCCGACGCGGATGTCCTCCTCCTGCAGCTGCCCAAGACCCTGGCGGAACTGGAGGAAATTGCCGCCGCCGTTGCCCGGCACGCTCCCGCAGGCATAACAGTGCTTGCCGGCGGCCGGGTGAAGCACATGTCCCTGGGCATGAACGCGGTCCTCGAGCGGTACTTCCAGTCGGTCCAGCCGCAGTTGGCCCGCCAAAAGTCGCGGATCATCGTCGCCACCGGCCCGAGGGTAAGCCCCGAGCCGGACCGCTTTCCCGTCGTCGAACATCTCGCCGAACTGGACCTGTATGTCGCGGCCCACGGGGCGGTCTTCGCCGGCGCCAAACTGGATATCGGCACCAGGTACCTGCTGACCTTCCTGCCCGCTATGAAGGCCGCCCGCCACGCCATCGACCTGGGGTGTGGCACCGGGATCCTCGCAGCCATGTACGCGCGGCATTCGCCAGGCTCGGCGGTGACGGCCACGGACCAGTCCGCTGCCGCCGTCGCATCCGCAACAGCCACCGCCCGCGCGAACGGACTGGAAGCCCGCATCACGGTCCTTCAGGACGATGCACTCAGCACCGTGGAACCGGGCAGCGCGGACCTGGTCCTGCTCAACCCGCCGTTCCACGTCGGCGCAGGCGTCCATGCAGGCGCAGGGCTCAAGATGATCGAAGCCGCCGGAAGGGTGCTGGCCCCGGAGGGCGAGCTGTGGACAGTCTTCAACCGCCACCTGCCGTACCTGCCGGCCCTGCAGCGGCACGTAGGTCCAACCGCGGTAGAGGGCCAAAACCCCAAATTCCTGGTGACGCGGAGCATCAAACGCAATGTCGGGTAAAGGTATGCGCAAGCCTGGCCGCGCCGGCGTCGTGCCCTATGGGTCTGGGTGCGCGCGTAACGTACGATTCAAGCAGCACCACAACCACGTGGCCGAAGAAGTTTAGGGGACACCGTGACCGAGATCCGCCAAACCTCAACGAGGCGCGGAACCAACCTGCCCAGGATGGGCGACTTCAACCTCACAGTGATCCTCGATGCCATCCGCCGGACCTCCGGCGGGCTGAGCCGTGTGGAACTCGCACAGATCGTGGGCCTGTCCCCGCAGACCATCTCCAACATCTCCCGCCGCCTCCTCGACCAGAACCTGATTGTCGAAGCAGGCAAGGAGGGCAGCGGCCCCGGCAAACCACGCACCATCCTCCGGCTCAACCCCGGCGGGATGTACGCCCTGGGCGTCCACCTCGATCCCGCCGTCAGCACCTTCGTGGTCCTGGACCTGGTGGGAGCCGTGGTGCACCACTCGCGGATCAGGACACCCGGAGGGAATGATCCTTCCGCCGTCATCAGGACGATCGCCGGCGAAATCAACCAGCTGGTGGCCGATTCCGGCGTGGACCGGGAGAAGATCGCAGGCCTTGGCGTCGCCGCCCCCGGTCCCATCGACCTGGACAACGGAACGGTGGTGGATCCGCCGCTGCTGCCTGGCTGGGACCGGGTGGAACTGCGTAACGCATTGTCCGACGCCACCGGCTATTCGGTCCTCGTGGACAAGGACGTCACCAGCGCCGCCGTCGCGGAAACCTGGGCCGGCGGGCCCAGCGGCGCCGGCAGCTTCGTGTTCATGTACATGGGCACCGGCATTGGCTGCGGTATCGTGCTCAACGACGAGGTGGTGCGGGGGACGTCCGGCAACGCCGGTGAGATCGGCCACATCGTGGTGGACCCGGACGGGCCACCGTGCGATTGCGGGCAGCGCGGCTGCGTGAAATCATCCTGCATTCCCCAGGTCCTGGTCGCCGAAGCCGAGGTGGCGGGCATCCTGGACGGCTCCCGTTCCGGAAACAGCGGCGCCGAAATCCAGCAAAGCTTCGCCCGGCTCTGCGAGCTGGCGGACCAGGGGGATGACCGGGCCGCCGCCATCATCGACAAGTCGGCCGTGCTGGTTGCCCGGGCGGTTTCGGTAGTCACCAACGCCCTGGATGTGGAGCGGGTGGTCTTCGGCGGGCCCTTCTGGAGCGGGATGGCCGAGCGGTTCCTGCGGAAGGTGCCGGCGCTGCTGGACGCCCACAGCGCGGCCCGGCTGATCCATCCCATCGAGGTGGTGGGCACCGGCGTCGGCGAAGACGTGGGTGCCATCGGTGCCGCCTCGCTGGTCCTGGAACACACCCTTGCCCCACGTGCGCAGCGGCTCCTGCTGGAGACCTGACCGACGCACCGGCCGGGTGCCTTGCCTGCAACACGGTGCCCATCTAGCATGTGCATATTGCCGCGGCTGGGGCCCGCTGACAAGGGGGGTCCGCAGCCTTGTACCGAATGGAGCATCATGCACCGGGCCCTGAAGACACTGTCCCTGTTCGCTTCCGCGGTGGTAGTCCTGTCGGCGTGCTCTCCCGGCACTCCGGACGAGGGGACAAAGACGCTCAAGGTTGCCTACCAGAAGACCGATTCCTTCACTGCCCTGGACACCATGTTCCAGGCCGCAAAGCAGGAGTTCGAAGCGGCCAACCAGGGCGTCACCGTTGAGCTGCAGCCCATCGAGGGCAACGATGACGACTACGGCACCAAGCTGGCCCTCGCCCTGCGCTCGCCTTCCACTGCGCCCGACGTGTTCTACGAGGACACGTTCAAGGTGCGCTCCGACGTCGACGCCGGGTACCTCCTGAAGCTTGACCCCCTCCTGGAAGGCTGGGCGGATTGGGAGAAATACGACGACGCTGCGAAGGCGGCCGGAAAAGCGGACGACGGCGGCACGTATGCGGTGCCGCTGGGGACCGACACCCGGGCCATTTGGTACAACAAGAAGGTCCTGGCCGCCGCCGGCGTCAGCGACCCCTGGCAGCCGCGCAGCTGGCAGGACATCCTCGACACCGCCAGGAAGATCAAGACCAACGACCCGTCCGTCATCCCGTTCAACATGTACGCGGGCAAGGGCACGGGGGAGGGGACTGTCATGCAGGGGTTTTACGAGCTCCTGTACGGCACCGGCTCCAGCCTCTACGACGAGGAATCGAAGAAATGGGTGGTCGGCTCCGCCGGTTTCCGGGATTCCCTGGCCTTCCTCAGGACTCTTTACGACGAGGGGCTCGCCGTGACCCCCGCCGAGGCGCTGGACGCGAACGTCTGGAAGAAGGTGTTCGGTGAATGGTTCCCCAACGGGAAACTGGGCGCCACCGTGGAAGGCTCCTACGCGCCGTCGTTCTGGCAGGAAGGCGGAAGCTACGCATGGCCGGCCTACGAACAGGAGATGGGCGTGGCCCCGTTCCCGACGCAGAACGGCGAGGCTCCGGGTGCAGTGAGCATGTCCGGCGGCTGGACCCTTGCGGTGGGTGCGGAAACCAAGGATCCGGACCTGGCATTCAAGTTCCTCACCACGGCGATGAACGAGAAGAACTCCCTCGCCTTCACCGTGGAGAGCTCGCAGATCGCGGTCCGCTCGGATGTGGCCGACGACCCCGGTTACCAGGGCGCCAACCCCTTCGTGAAGGATGTCTCGGAGCTTGTTTCCGTGACGCGGTACCGCCCGGCAACTTCCGATTATCCCCGCATCTCGGCCGCCGTGCAGGAGGCGACCGAGGCAGTCATCACCGGGAGCCGTACGCCGGAGCAGGCCGCCGCCGACTACGACGCGGCCGTCACGGACATTGTGGGTGCCGACAAGACCGTCCGGAAATAGTCTGTGCAGCTTGATCACAGGGCACGGCAGCTGGTCCGCTACCTGCCGGTCCTTCCTGCTGTCCTGCTCCTGCTCGTGTTCCTTGCCGGTCCCGTGGTCTGGGCGTTTCAGGCATCACTGACCAACGCGGGGCTGACCGGCCGCAGTGCCAGGAACCCGGAATGGGTGGGGCTGGAGAACTACCAGCGGTTGCTGGCTGATCCCGCCTTCCCGCTCTCCCTTGGGCTTACGGTGCTGTTCGTAGGGGGCTCGGCCGTGATCGGCCAGAACCTGCTGGGCCTTGCGATCGCCCTCCTGATGCGCCGGGCCCGGCCCGCCGTATCGTCGCTGGCAGGAACCGCCGTGGTGGCCGCATGGGTTCTGCCGGAGATTGTGGCCGCCTTCGCCGCCTACGCGTACTTCAGCAAGGATGGAACCTTGAACCAGCTGCTCGGCAGCCTGGGGCTCGGCCGGCCGGAGTGGCTGTACGCCTTCCCGATGGTGGCGGTGATGCTGGCCAACACCTGGCGCGGCACCGCCTTTTCCATGCTTGTCTACCGGGCCGCACTCAACGACGTCCCCGCCGAAATCTCCGAGGCAGCACAAATGGACGGCGCGCGGGGCTGGCAACGGCTGCTTTTCATCACCCTTCCCATGATTAGAGGCAGCATCGCTACCAACCTGATGCTTATCACCCTGCAGACCCTGGCCGTATTCACCCTCGTGTGGGTGATGACCGCCGGCGGTCCCGCGAACGCCAGCGCCACCCTGCCCGTCCTGGCCTACACGGAGGCCTTCAAGTTCGGCGACATCGGGTACGGGACGGCGGTGGCGTCCGTGCTCATCCTGATTGGCGCGGTGTTTGGCGCGGTGTACATCCGCCTGCTGAAGGAGCCCCGGCCATGACCGCGCCGGTTCGGACAAGGCGGCCTGCCGGGGCACCGGTGCTCCGTCCTGAACGGAAGCAGGGAAGCACGGCCGCTGATGCCGCGCTGACGCTGGTGGGTGCGTGTTTCCTGCTGCCCCTGTTGTGGCTTGTCCTGGGGTCGCTGGATCCGGAAGCGGGCCACGAAACTAGGGTGCCCCGCACGCCGGGCCTGGACAACTTCGCCGCCATCATGACCCCGGAACTGCTGTTCCAGCCATTGTGGAACAGCCTGGTGCTGTCCGCAGGAACCGGCGCCGTCACGCTGGCGGCCGCCGTGCTGGCCGCCTACCCGCTGTCCCGCTACCGCTCCCGGTTCAACACCCCGTTCCTCTATGCCGTCCTGTTCGGCACCTGCCTCCCAGTTACCGCGATCATGGTGCCCGTGTACGGCCTCTTCGTCCAGCTGGAACTACTGGACTCCATGCCGGCCACGATCTTCTTCATGGCCACCACAACGCTTCCCATGGCCATCTGGATGACCAGGAACTTCATGGACAGCGTGCCGCTGTCCCTCGAGGAGGCCGCGTGGGTGGACGGGGCTTCAAGAATGGCCGCGCTCCGCACCATCGTGCTGCCGCTGATGCGCCAGGGCTTGGGCGTGGTGTTCATCTTCGTATTCATCCAGGCGTGGGGAAACTTCTTTGTCCCGTTCGTGCTGCTGCTGTCCGAGGCGCGGCAGCCCGCAGCCGTCTCCATCTACAGCTTTTTTGGCCAGCACGGAGCAGTTGCGTACGGCCAGCTGGCCGCCTTCTCCATCCTGTATTCACTTCCGGTACTGGCGTTGTACGTCATCGTGTCAAAAGGTGCCGGAAGCTCTTTCGCCCTGTCCGGAGCGGTGCGGGGATAACCCCTGCTAGTCGATGTCCTCGACCACCACTCCATAGGGGATGCTGTCGTCCAGGTGGGCCTGGTGTCCCGTGGAGCCGGGGTTGTAGGTGACCCGGACCCCATGCAGTTTGTCCGCCGCGGACTGCATCAGGACCGGCCTCACGGTGCTGACGAACATCTCGTTCTTGTCAGCGAGGAACTCCTTGTAACTGGCTGGAAGCTCGATCATGGCAAAAGGATAGACCTGCGCGCGTTCCATGGGGAGGGGTCCCCATTGCCGGGTTCAGGGGCATGGTCTTGGATAGGATGGCGGCGGAGTGCAGCCGTCCGGCGAGCGCGGCCATGAACAGCCACCAGGGGGATTAGAAGTGCTTCAAACCAGTGCGTCCGCAAGGATAGAACCGGCGGAACTGGCGCGGGCGCAGCGGGTGGTGGACAACATCTCCAGGAGCTTCGACGCCAAGGTAGTGGGGCAAACCCGGCTTCGCGAATCGCTGCTGGTCGGGCTGCTGACGGGCGGCCACATCTTGCTGGAGAGTGTTCCGGGGCTGGCCAAGACCACCGCAGCGCAGACGGTGGCAGAGGCCGTCAGCGCCGAGTTCCGCCGTATCCAGTGCACCCCGGACCTGCTGCCGAGCGACATCGTGGGCACCCAGATCTACGACGCGGCCAAGGGCACGTTCATCACCCGGCTTGGGCCGGTGCACGCGAACATTGTGCTGCTGGACGAGATCAACCGCTCCAGCGCAAAAACCCAAAGCGCCATGCTGGAGGCCATGCAGGAACGCCAGACCTCCATTGGCGGCCAGGACTACCGGCTGCCGGCGCCCTTCCTGGTGCTCGCCACCCAAAACCCCATCGAGCAGGAAGGCACGTACCAGCTGCCGGAAGCCCAAATGGACCGGTTCATGCTCAAGGATGTGCTGGACTATCCGTCGCCGGCCGAGGAAGTGGAAATCATCCGGCGGATCGACGCGGGCGTCTTCACCCCCGAGCAGGCACCTGCTGCCGCGGCGTCGCTGGACTCCGTGAAGGAGGTCCAGGACATCGTGCGGCGCGTCTACATTGATCCGGCCATCGTCAACTACATCGTGGGACTGGTCTTCGTCACCCGCAACGCCCGGGAGTACATCGACCAGCAGCTGGCCGGATACATCGAATTCGGCGCCAGTCCTCGCGCCAGCATCGCCTTCACCCAGGCAGCCCGGGCGGTGGCCCTGGTAAGGGGAAGGGACCATGTCATTCCCGAGGACGTCAAGGCCCTGGCCCACCGGGTACTCCGCCACCGGCTGATCCTCAACTTCGATGCGGTGGCCGACCAGGTGCCGGTGGAATCGGTGATCGACGCCGTCGTGTCCGCCGTCCAGACTCCCTGACGCCCGCATGGCCGGCCTCCTCCTGCGCGTGAAGTCGAAAATGGCGATCTTCGCGCACCGCAAGGCCCGCGGCTCGCTCGACGGCGAATACGGTTCGGTGTTCCGCGGCCGCAGCCTGGACTTCGACGACCTCCGCACCTACGTCCCGGGCGACGAGGTGCGGGATATCGACTGGAAGGCTTCCGCCCGGCACGGTTCGCCGCTCATCAAACGGTACGTGGCCGTGCGGCGGCAGACCCTGATCCTGCTCACCGACACCGGCCGCAACATGGCCGCCGTTTCCCGCTCGGGAGACACCAAGCGGGACATCGCCGTCATGGCCTTGGGTGTGATGGGCTACCTTGCCCACCGGCACGGCGACGCGGTCGGCCTGGTCAGCGGGGACTCCGCCGCCACCAGGACGGTCCCGGCCAAAGCGGGAGAAGCCCACCTCGAGCGGCTCCTCAGGGTGGTCAACGATGCAGCAGGCCCCGCCGCCGCACCCAGCAGGCTTGAGGACCAGCTGGACCATGTGGTGCGGACCGTCAAGGGGCGGAACCTGCTGTTCGTCGTCGCAGACGAGCTGGCCGCGGCCCCGGAAATGTCCCGGCTCCTCCGGCGTCTCCGCGCACAGCATGAAATCCTCTGGCTCACGGTGCGGGACGCGGATCTTGTACCGCCAGACAGCGGTGGAGATAGTGCGGACGCGAACTTCTACAGCGTGGCCGACTCAACCTTCCTTCCGGCACAGCTGGCACAGTCTCCGGCTGTCCGGGCCGCCTACGCCCAAGCTGTGGCCGAAAGGGATGCGGGCCGCAAAGCCATGCTCGCGCAGGCGGGCATCACCGAAGGCGAAGTGGAGGGCAGCAGGGACGTGGTCGCCGCACTGTTCACCCTCCTGGAGAGGCACCGACGTGCAGGCTGAACTAGGCTTCCATGGCCCGTTCCAGTACAGTCCGGCCTGGCTGTGGGCCGGCGTTGCGCTCCTTGCCCTGGTGGCAGGGTGGTACGCCGCCGTTCTTGCCGCCACCCGCCGTCGTCGTCACCTGCCCGGGGACCGGCGCCCTGTTGCCTTGACTGATCTAGCCGCGCTCAAGGCCGCCTACCTCGAACGCATCGATAACGCCGAACGCAGCGCAGCGGCGGGCCGGCTGAGCCTTCGGGCTGCCCACCAGGAAATCAGCCTGGTCCTGCGCAGCTTCATCCGCGACGCCACCGGCGTGGACGCGCTGCGGATGACCCGGCAGGACCTTGAGCGGCACCCGCTTCCTGCCGCCGCGGCAGCCGTGGGGGCACTGTATCCGGGGGAGTTCGGCCCGGAACCGCTGCCTTCCGCTTCCGCATCGGCAGAGGTTGCACGGAAGGTGGTGCGCGCATGGGCCTGATGTACTGGTGGATCCTGTCCGCCGCCGCCCTTGCCCTGGCAGGGACCGCGTGGGTGGCCTTTCGTCGCAGCAACCGCGCCAATGCACGACGGCGGCCGGCAGCCCATGCAGACCGGCTCACCACGTTGCCTGAGTACCAGGCGGCGCTCCGGCGCCACAGGAGGTGGCTGGCGGCGGCTGCGCTCGCCTGCGCCTCGCTCCTGGCCACCTCCGCAGTGGCCGCAGCCCGCCCGGTGGATTTCACCACCATCCGGCCGGAGCAACACAACCGGGACATCATGCTGTGCCTGGACGCCTCCGGGTCCATGAGCAGTGCAGATTCCGCAGTGGTGGACGTCTTCGCCGGCCTGGCCCGGGAATTCGATGGTGAACGGATCGGCCTGACCATCTTCGACAGCACCGCCATCCAGGTGTTTCCACTGACCGACGATTACGACTATGCCCAGGAGCAGTTGATGCTGGCACGGGACGCCTTTGACGGCAGGCCCGGCAGTTCAGGTTTCCTCGACGGGACGTGGAGCGGGCGCGGCTCGTCGCTGATCGGGGACGGCCTGGCCTCCTGCCTGAACAGTTTTCCGCGGTCCACGGAAGCTGGCCGGGGCGCCAAAGGGGATAGGGGCGTTCCCCAGCGCTCGCGGTCAGTGGTCCTGGCCACGGACAACCTGCTGTCCGGAGACCCCATCATGGCATTGGAAGAGGCTGCGGCCCTGGCAAAGGAAAGGGCCGTGCGCGTGTACGCTTTGAACCCCGGGGACCTTGACTATGGACCCGGGGCTGACCAGCCGGGAGCACAGTTGCGGATCGCCGCGGAGTCTACGGGCGGCGCCTATCACGCCCTGGACAGCCCGGAAGCCGTGCCCGGCATCGTGGAGTCCGTGGAGGAAACGGCAACCGCAGCCATCAAGGGTGCGCCGCGCGCGGTGGTCTCGGATGAGCCGGGACTTGCCCTGGGTGCTGCCCTGCTGTCCGGTCTTGCCCTGTGCGTCTCGCTGTGGCGGTTGCGGCTGTGACCGGGCGCAAGTTCTTGCCCCGCATGCCGGGGTTCTCCTGGCTCCGCCGCGGCCTGCTGGTTGCCTTCCTCCTCATCGCGCTGCTGCGACCGGGCCTGCCCGATGGGTCGGCGCAGGCGGCGACGTCGGACCTCAACGTGTTCTTCGTTGTGGACACCACCACCAGCATGGTTGCCGAGGATTACGGCAACGGGAGGCCCAGGCTTGAGGGGGTGCGGGACGACATCATGGCCATTGCGGAAGAGTTGCCCGGCGCGCGCTTCTCCGTGATCACCTTCGATACCAAGGGTCATGTCCGGATGCCATTGACCACAGACACCTTGGCCCTGGAAACCATCACGTCCGTCCTGGAACCCCAGGTGACCGGCTATGCCAAGGGCAGCAGCATTACAGCCGCGCGGCAGGCGTTGGCTGAGCGCCTCAATGCAGCCCGGACCAGCCATCCGGACCGGCCGCGGCTCGTCTTTTATCTTGGCGACGGCGAACAGACCAGTTCCGCAGCGCCCGAACCTCTGCACATGGGCAACGGCCTGGTGGACGGGGGAGCGGTGCTGGGCTACGGCACCCCGGCCGGAGGACGGATGAAGGAAAATACGGGGTTGGAGTCCAACGGCGGCGCCCAGGACACGCCCTACGTCCAGGACGGCAGCAGGGACGCGCTGTCCATGATCGATGAAGGGCGGCTGCGGGAGATTGCCTCGCAGTTGGGCGTTCCGTACGTACACCGGGCTGCCGGCGACCCCAGCCACGAGATGCTGCAGCAGGCCCGCCCGGGGTCGCTGGACCGTGCCTGGGACGCAGGTTCACTGTCAGGGCGGACAGAGCTCTACTGGGTTTTGGCGGCGGGCGCATTCGTCCTTGCCCTGGTGGAGGCCGCCGCACTGATACGGCGGTTCCGGGAGCTGCGGCCGGCCGTGGGAAGGGCGCAACCGTGATCCGTCCCCAACCAGGCCCCGCAACACCGGACCAGGACAGCGGAAAGCGGCTGCGCCGGCGCCTGCTGTTGTGGTCCGCCCTGCCTGTGCTGCTTCTCGTCGGTATGGCAGCAAAACTGTTGAGCCTCGGTCTGCTTGCGAACCAGGCCGACACCGCTTTCAAAGCAGGAGACGCGGCGGCAGTGGAACGCGCAGCCGGGGGACTGAGCCTTGCCAACGTCATCGAGCGGCACAAAGCACCCTTTGCGGCGGGAGACGCCGAGGCTCTTGCCGGAAACTATCCGGCAGCCCGGCTGCTGTTCGAGGAAGCCCTGGCGGCTGTTCCATCCGGCTCCGGGGACGAATGCAGCATCCGGGTTAATCTCAGCCTGGCCATCGAGAAACTGGGTGACGAAAAGCAGGGTGCGGAGGAACCGTCGTCGGCTGCTTCTCTTTATGCGGAGGCGCTGGCCGTTGTGGACACGGCGCCGCCGCGATGCTCCTCCGGGGACACGGCTGCCGGTTCCGGGAAAACGCTGAGGGAGGCGGAGCAGCGCCTGAACAGCAAGTTGGTTGCTGCCGCGGAGTTTGAGGAGACACCGGGCGAGGCTTCCCAGGATGAGGCTTCGGAGGAACAGGAACCCCTGCAGCAAAGCCAGCTGGAGCAGCTTGAAGAAAATGCCAGGCAGGCCGAACGTGAACGCAACGCAGGGCGCGAACGCGAAGACTACCTGAATGACACTGACTACCCTGCAGGCCCGGACCGCCCCTGGTAGCGCTGCAGGCCGTCCCTTCTACGCCTTCACCGTTACTTGGGAGGCTTGCCGGCACAGGAGGTTTTCCCACATAGGGCTTTTGGATGGCCGGTTTTGTCACACCCTGCTGGAAGACTCGGCTCATGAAGGTGTTCGGGGCGGCGGCAGTGGAGGCGGGGCATGGTGGCGTCCCGACGGCTGCCGGCGCGCCGTCCTTGGCTGAAGCCGTTACCGTTGCCCCTTCTCTTGCCAGCGCCGTAGCTGAGGCTGGCTTACATCCTGCCGGCGTGCCTGCCGCTCCTGGTGTCCCATCTGCTGCCAGTGCTTCATTGCATGCCGTTGTTCCCACCATCGCCAACGCGGTCGGGGCAGCTGAACGAGTGGCGGACCACGCTGGTAGTGAAGGAAACCGCGTGTTTGTCGGTGGAGGACCGGGCCGCGGTGGACGAGGAACTCGCCCCCGACACCGGGACCTTCGACGGCGCCGGTGACCGGGCCATCATCTCCGCCGTCAAGGCCGCCGCGTACCGGAAGGACCCGCGGTCGGTGGCGAAGCGGGCCAGCCACGCCGTGAACGAACGGACCGTGTCGTTGCGCCCGGCGCCGGACACCATGGCGCGCCTGACTGCGCTGCTGCCCGTAGCGCAGGGCGTGGCCGTCTATGCAGCTCTCACCAAGAAAGCTGACACGCTCCGGGCTGCGGGAGATGGGCGGGGCAAGGGCCAGATCATGGCCGACACCCTCGTCGAACGCGCCACCGGCGTAAAGGGCGGGGTCAGCAGGATCGAAGTCCAGCTCGTCATGACCGACCGCACCCTCCTCCAGGGCGACAGCGAACCGGCACGCCTGACCGGCTACGGCACCGTCCCGGCAGCATGGGCCAGAAAAATTGCTGTCGCGGGGCCGGCGGGAGGTGAAGAGCTGAAGACCTGGGTCCGGCGGCTCTACACCGCACCCGCCACAGGGGATCTTGTCGCGATGGACTCACGGGCCCGGCTCTTCCCGCACGGGCTCCGCCGCTTCATCCAGGTCCGGGACAATGTCTGCCGGACCCCGTACTGTGACACGCCCATCCGCCACGACGACCACATCATCCCCTGACGCAAGGACGGGCCTACCAGCGCCGGTAACGGCCAGGGCCTTTGCGAAGCCTGCAACCACACCAAAGAAAACACCCGGCTGGTCAGCCAAACCACTCCATATCCCCGGAGCCCGGCATACCGTTCAGATGAAAACCCCCACCGGCCACACCTACACATCCACGGCACCGCTGTTGCCCGGCACACACTGGAGAACAGGCGGCATTCCTGCCGGCAAAAGGGCCCAAGGGCGAGACGCGAAGAAACATCCGGCCGTCCAGGTGCTTGGCCGGGCAGGACCGGCGGGGTGACCGGGACTGAACGATTGACGAAGATTATTCAGTTGTGTGGCAGAAACAGGGCGTAAGACTGCGTCTTAATTCGGAGCCCAACTTGAAATGCTCTCCGGGCCGCTCATAAAGTCTTTACAAGTTACCGCGGTAACGTGTCAGCGATCCTCCGCTCCGGAGGGTGTGGGTGCCCCCATGTGGGCCTGACATTTGCTCACGGAAAACTTCGATCCAGGCGTAACATTCGCGGCTGCGTCCTGTGAAGTTCCTTCGTGTTCCCCAAACTCAAATTCATTGCCGGACTGCTGTCACACCCGTGGCAAGCAGCCTCCAATGGCCCAAAGCCAAGGACGCAAATGTCACCACCAAGCCTTATTGACACACACCCAAATCTCTCTGATGCAGCTCCCGTAGCACTGTCCTATGAGTTGTTCCCGCCCCGTTCGCCGGCCGCGGCAGAAACCCTGTGGAACACCATCCGCGAACTTGAGACGACCGAGCCGGACTACGTCTCCATCACGTATGGGGCGAGCGGCTCCAACCGGGACACCGCCGTCGAACTCATCAACCGCCTCCTGCTGGAAACCACGCTTCGGCCCCTGGCCCACCTCACCTGCGTTGGCAACACGCCTCAGGAACTGGCAGGGATCATCGGCCAACTGCTGGACACCGGCGTACGCGGCATCCTTGCCCTTCGCGGCGACCTGCCCAAGGACGGCCAGACGACCGATGGATCGCTGCGTTACGCCCAGGACCTGATCGAGCTCATCCGCAGGGTGGAGCAGCGACGTTCGGCCATGCTATGTGCCGGAAAGATTGCCGTTGGCGTCGCGGCATACCCCGCCCGCCACCCGGAATCGCCCAGCGAGGCGCACGACGTCGAGGTGCTGCTTGCCAAACAGCGTTCCGGCGCCGACTTCGCCATCACCCAGGTGTTTTTCCACGCCGACCAGTACGCAGACCTCCTGACCAGGGCACGCCGTGCAGGGGTGACAATCCCGATCATTCCGGGTGTCATGCCGCTCACCAGCCTTCGCCGGCTCAACCGCCTGGGCGAACTCACCGGTGTGGAACCCGCCCCTGAACTCATGTCCAGGCTTGCAGCGGCTGACAGCGACCTCGAGCGGCTGCACATCGGCGTTGACGCGACCGTCGACCTTGCCAATGCTGCCTTGCATGCCGGCGCTCCGGGCATCCACATCTACACCTTCAACGAGCACCAGAGCGCGCTCGAAGTGCTGGACAAGCTAGCCCTTCCACGGCACAGCCGCCACAGCAGCCGTCAGCACCAGGGCGTCCAGAGCCAGCTCGCCAGCTGAACATTCCTGCCGGCGTCTTATACCTCCACCCCGCCGCACCAACACCTTAAACCGACCAGCCCGACGTTTGGGCTGCCCACGTTAGGAAATTTCCCATGACCGTAAAGAACACCCGTTTCCCCTCCGCCTCACTCCTTGGCTACCCCCGCATCGGACGGCGCCGCGAGCTCAAGAAAGCTGTCGAAGCATACTGGGCCGGCAAAAGCGACGCCGCCGCCCTGGACGCCGCAGCCAAGGACATCCAGCTGGCCACCGCCAAGCGCCTCCAGGAACTCGGCCTGACCGAGGCCGCAGCCGTACCAGGCACGTTCTCCTACTACGACCAGGTCCTCGATGCCACCGCCCACCTCGGCGCTGTTCCCGCCCGTTTCGGCTCGCTCCTCAACGCTGAGGGACAGCTGGGTATTGACGGATACTTCACCCTGGCCCGCGGCAACAAGGAACAGCAGCCGCTGGAAATGACCAAGTGGTTCGATACCAACTACCACTACCTGGTTCCCGAGATCGGACCGGAGACTAAGTTCTCCCTCAGCTCCAACCGCATCGTAGAGGAATTCGAGTTCGCCCTCGCCAACGGCATCGAGACCCGCCCCTACATCGTCGGCCCGGTCACATACCTGCTGCTGTCCAAGGCTTCCGACAACGCACCCTCCGGCTTCGCGCCGCTGGCCCGCCTCGAGGACGTCCTCCCGGTGTACGCCCAGCTCCTCGAAAAGCTGGCCGCCGCCGGAGCGGGCTGGGTCCAGCTGGACGAACCCGCCCTCGTCGTCGACCAGGACATCCCGGCCGCCGACCTCGAGGCCGCAGTTACCCGCGCCTACGAGGTGCTGACGGCCGTTCCCAGCCGTCCGCAAATCCTGGTGTCCACCCCGTATGGTTCGCTGGACGGCCAGTTCGCCGCCATTGCCGGGACCAACATCGATGCGCTGCACGTGGACGTCTTCAAAGGAGCTGTTCCTGCCGCCGACGACCTCGCCCTGCTCGGCGAAAAGACGCTGGTTGCCGGCCTCGTTGACGGCCACAACATCTGGCGGAACGACCTCGCCGCCTCCGCCGCAAAGCTGGAAGAACTGCGCGCGTCGGTTGCCGACGTGGCAGTCTCCACCTCCACCTCCACGCAGCACGTGCCGCACGACGTCGAGGAAGAGACAACGCTCTCCGCTGAACTGCGCAGCTGGTTGGCTTTCGCGGACCAGAAGGCTGTTGAGGTCAAGACCCTGGCCGGGCTGCTGACTGACGCGGCCGCCGTTCAGTCCGCCATCGACGAGGCCAGCCGCGTGATCGCTTCCCGTGCCGCCGCCGAAGGGGTGCGCCGTGCAGACGTCCGTGCCCGCACCGCAGCCCTCACGGCTGCCGATTTCACCCGCCCGGAGTACTCCGTTCGTGAAGCCGCCCAGGAAGAAGCGCTCCAGCTGCCGCCGCTGCCCACCACCACCATCGGGTCCTTCCCGCAGACGTCTGAGATCCGCTCGGCACGTGCCCGCAACATCAAGGGTGACCTGAACGACGAGCAGTACGAACAGCTTATGAAGGACGAGATCAAGCGCGTCGTGGACCTGCAGGAAGAGCTCGGCTACGACGTCCTGGTGCACGGTGAGCCCGAGCGCAACGACATGGTCCAGTACTTCGCCGAGAACCTCGAAGGCTTTGACGTGACCGTCCACGGATGGGTCCAGTCCTACGGTTCGCGCTGCACCCGCCCCTCCATCCTGTGGGGCGACGTCACCCGCAGCGCCCCCATCACCGTCAAATGGGCCGAGTACGCCCAGTCCCTGACCAGCAAGCCGATGAAGGGCATGCTCACGGGTCCGGTAACCATCCTGGCCTGGTCCTTCGTCCGCGATGACCAGCCGCTGGCCGAAACGGCCAACCAGGTTGGCCTGGCCCTGCGTGACGAAATCGCGGACCTGGAAGCAGCCGGCATCAAGGTCATCCAGGTCGACGAGCCCGCACTGCGCGAACTGCTTCCCCTGCGCAAGGCTGACCACGCCGACTACCTGAAGTGGTCGGTGGACTCCTTCCGCCTGGCCACTGCCGGTGCCGCCGACGCGACCCAGATCCACACGCACCTCTGCTACTCCGAGTTCGGCGTGATCATCGACGCCATTGACGGCCTCGACGCGGACGTGACCTCCATCGAGGCCGCACGTTCACGGATGGAAGTTGTCCACGACCTCGAGTCCCACGGTTTCGGCCGCGGCGTTGGCCCGGGTGTCTACGACATCCACTCGCCACGGGTACCGGGGGAGCGGGAAGTTACCGAACTGCTGACCACCGCCGTCAAGCACGTCCCGTCCCGCCAGCTCTGGGTCAACCCCGACTGCGGCCTGAAGACCCGCGGCTACGCCGAGACTGAAGAGTCCCTGCGCAACCTGGTCAAAGCAACCCAGGCAGTCCGCGCAGAGCTGCTGGAAACAGCAAAGTAATCCAAACGAGCTAAGAAGCAGGCGAACGCGGCCGGTCACCTGTGGTGACCGGCCGCCGTCGTTATTTTTCGGTGGGCGGGGGAGTCAGGACCAGACAATCTCGTCGTCAACAACACCGTCCTCATCGGCGGAGGCCACCAGGACTTCATCCGTGAAGTGCTCGCCAAGGGTGAAGTCAAGGACGAAGTAGCGTTCGGGCTGGCCGGGGTAGATGCCCACATGCCCAAGTTTGAGCGCCTTCAGGAAGACATCGTTGGTGAGCTGGCTGCGTTCCTCGACGCCGAATACCTTATGCAGGTGCTCGTCCTTGAGGGCGCTGCAGTGAAAATGCAGGTACTCGCACGGGCTGGTGCCTTCCTGCTCCAGCTCCTCGGCAATCATGTCCTTGACCTCGTCCACCAGCTCCGGCAGGAACCGCAGGCGGTAGTCCACCTTCCGCAACGCTGCTTCATCGAAGTGGTCGTGGGCGGTAATGTTCAGGTCGAGTTCCAGCGGGTGGCCGCGCAACTCGTGCTTCGCGGCGACCGAGTGATCCCTGCCGTGATTGAGCTCGATCTCTCCAAAGTGCTGGCTCGCTACCTTGCTCATAAGTTCAACATAGACCTGAACTGCAGAGCATTCCAGCATTCAGGCCTAATTCACGGCCGTGCGCATGCCCGCAAGCGTTTCAGCCATCAGGTCCACGAAAAGCTGCACGCGTGCGGTCTTCCTGTCATTGATCAGCAGCGCGAAGACGTTCCGGGCGAGCCGGATTTCGGGAACATCCAGTACCACCACGCCCGCGGGCTTGTGCCGGAGCGCGAGTTCCGGAACCAGTGCCGCGCCCAGCCCTGCAGCCGCCATCTCCAGGCTGGCATGAAAGTCGTCGCTGTGCGCCACCACCCGGGGGTGGAGGTTGCAGCCGGCGAACAGCCGCTCGATGACCATGGCATCGCTGGTCCCCGGGTGGTGCATGATCCACGGCATCTCGGACAGATGCTCCGCAGCCACATTCGCGTCCGGCCGGAAGCCCCAGCCTGAGGGCAGGACAACCCGGAAGTCGTCGTCGCCGATCCACCGCCTGTTGATGGTGGCAGGCCAGGCCACTCCGGTTTGGCCCACCTGGAACACGACGGCGAGGTCCAGGTCCCCGCCGGCGCGCAGCCCCTGAATGGTTTGGCCGGGTTCGGCAACGGACACTTTCAGGTCGATGCCGAGATTCTTCCACGCCGGATTCTTCAGGATCCTGGGCAGGACGTACGTTGCCAGGCTGGGGAAGATCCCCAGCCGAAGTTCCTGGCTGGCGCCGTCCTGGGTTCTGGCGGCTGCGGCCATCAGCGCTTCGATGTCCGTCAGCACCTTCGCGGCGTGGCGGGTCATAACGACGGCGGCTTCCGTGGGAACGACGCTCCGCGCTGACCGCTGGAACAGGACAACGCCCGTGTCACGTTCCAGAGCAGACATCTGTTGGGAGACGGCGGAGGCCGTGTAGCCCAGCGTTGCTGCTGCGGCTGCAAATGACCCGAGCCGCGTAACCTCCATGAGGGTCTTCAGGTGCACCGGATTTACCACCAGCCCACAGTACTGCAAGCGTGCGCTGCTTCTCCTGTGCCCTCATCGGGCGCTGCACCCGGGCGACTGCCGCCGTCGTGCCGTTAATCACGGGGCGTGGTTCCCAAGGCCACTCCCGGACCCCTTTCCGATGCCTCCGTGATCCTTCGCAGGTTGGCGCGACACGCCGTCTTTCCCACGACACGCTGGGGTTTAAATGTGCCTAACTACTCCACAGGATGTGGATTCTGTCCGCCAGATCGCCGGGATTCCGGACATTTTGAAGGGCCCTGCCTGTGGATTAACGGTGCATTAAATGACATACTTGTAATACATCATCTTGGGGTTCCAAAGAGGCGTCTGCACTACATGTAGTATCGACATACAGCTTGGACGGGGACACCGGACCAGCGACGATTTCGACAAAAGGGGACAGCGACCATGACCGTAACGGTTTACACCAAGCCTGCTTGTGTTCAGTGCAACGCCACCTACCGTGCGCTCGACAAGAAGGGCATCACCTACCAGAGCGTTGACATCTCCCAGGACGCTGAGGCCCTCGAACGCCTGAAGGCACTGGGTTACATGCAGGCACCCGTTGTGGTCACCGACCAGGACCACTGGTCAGGCTTCCGTCCGGACAAGATCGAAGAACTGGCCCTTTCGGCCGTTTCCTCCGTGGCCTAGGAGCCCTGCTTTTCCTGCCGGCAACAACCATCAAGCTGAGGTGACTCCAATGGCAGCACCAACAGCACAGCAAGACCACACGGCTTCGCAAAGACACGCGGCTCAGCGCGTGGAGGTGTCCCCGCCGGCCCGTCCGCAGAATGATGCGGAACTGGTTCCAACCAGCAGCCAGCTCATCTATTTCTCCTCGGCTTCCGAGAACACCAGCCGCTTCGTCTCGAAGCTCGGCCGTGAGGCGGCCCGGATTCCGCTTTATCCAAGGGACGCACCCCTGCTCGCCACCCGGCCGTTCGTGCTGGTGGTGCCGACATATGGCGGCACCGGGGGAGAGGGATCCGTCCCCAGGCAGGTCATCAGGTTCTTGAACAACCCCCGCAACAGGGAGCTGCTTCGTGGGGTCATCGGTGCCGGCAACACAAATTTCGGGGACAACTACTGCCTGGCAGCGGACATCATTGCCGCCAAATGCCAGATACCCCATCTTTATCGATTCGAACTCATGGGAACGCCGGAAGACGTTGCCAGGGTCAACCAGGGATTGGACATGTTTTGGACACGACTGTCGCAGACACAGAAGTAACCAGGGCCCAGAAGCCCGAGTTGCCGGCCGCTTACAAGGGCCTGGGCTACCACGAGCTGAACGCCATGCTGAACCTGTACGGTCCCAGCGGCGAAATCCAGTTCGAGGCCGACCGTGAGGCCGCGCACCAGTACTTCCTGCAGCACGTCAACAACAACACCGTTTTCTTCCATGACCTGGAGGAGAAGCTCGACTACCTGGTGAAGAACCAGTACTACGAGCGCGAAACACTGGACCAGTACACGATGAACTTCATACGTGAACTGTTCAACCGTGCCTACAAGAAGAAGTTCCGGTTCGAAACCTTCCTGGGCGCCTTCAAGTTCTACACCTCGTACACGCTGAAGACGTTTGACGGCAAGCGCTACCTGGAGCGGTACGAGGACCGTGTCTGCATGGTGGCCCTCCACCTGGGCCGTGGCAACGAGGAACTGGCCACCCGCCTGGTGGACGAGATCATTGACGGCCGCTTCCAGCCGGCAACGCCCACGTTCCTCAACGCCGGCAAGGCCCAGCGCGGCGAGCTGGTCTCCTGCTTCCTGCTGCGCATCGAAGACAACATGGAGTCGATCGCCCGCGGCATCAACTCCGCACTGCAGCTCTCCAAGCGCGGCGGCGGCGTTGCCCTCTCGCTGACAAACATCCGCGAGCACGGCGCACCGATCAAGCAGATCGAGAACCAGTCCTCCGGCGTCATCCCCGTGATGAAGCTGCTCGAAGACAGCTTTTCCTACGCCAACCAGCTCGGTGCCCGCCAGGGCGCGGGTGCCGTCTACCTGCACGCCCACCACCCGGACATCTACCGGTTCCTGGACACCAAGCGGGAGAACGCGGACGAGAAGATCCGCATCAAGACCCTCTCCCTCGGCGTCGTCATCCCGGACATCACGTTCGAGCTGGCCAAGAAGAACGAGGACATGTACCTGTTCTCGCCGTACGACGTCGAGCGCGTCTACGGTGTGCCGTTCTCGGACGTCTCGGTCACCGAAAAGTACTACGAGATGGTGGACGATTCCCGTATCAAGAAGACCAAGATCAATGCGCGTGAGTTCTTCCAGACCCTCGCCGAGATCCAGTTCGAGTCCGGCTACCCGTACATCATGTTCGAGGACACCGTGAACCGGGCCAACCCGATTGCCGGCAAGATCACCATGAGCAACCTCTGCTCGGAGATCCTGCAGGTGTCCACGCCGTCCCTCTACAACGAGGACCTCACCTACCAGACCGTGGGCAAGGACATCTCCTGCAACCTCGGATCGATGAACATCGCCAAGACCATGGACTCCCCGGACTTCGGTGCTTCCATCGAGACGGCCATCCGCGCGCTTTCCGCGGTGTCCGACATGTCCTACATCAACTCGGTGCCGTCCGTGGCCGAGGGCAACGCGAAGAGCCACGCCATCGGCTTGGGCCAGATGAAC
Source organism: Pseudarthrobacter sp. NamE2 (assembly GCF_005796205.1). GTDB lineage: Bacteria > Actinomycetota > Actinomycetes > Actinomycetales > Micrococcaceae > Arthrobacter. The sequence continues at coordinate 67,376 of NZ_VAHN01000001.1, forward strand.
CTGCACGGTTACCTGGCCCGCGAGCGGGTGCACTACGGCTCCGAAGAGGGCCTGGACTTCACCAACATCTACTTCTACACGGTGCTGTTCCACGCCCTGCGAGCCTCCAACAGGCTGGCCATTGAAACCGGGCAGAAGTTCGGCGGCTTCGAGAACTCCAAGTACGCATCGGGGGAGTTCTTCGACAAGTACATCGAGCAGGAGTGGGCTCCGGAGACGGCGCGTGTCCGCGAACTTTTCGCCGGCCACCGGATTCCCACCCAGGATGACTGGCGCGGGCTGAAGGCCTCCGTCATGGAGCACGGCATCTACAACCAGAACCTGCAGGCCGTGCCGCCCACGGGTTCGATCTCCTACATCAACAACTCGACCTCCTCCATCCACCCGGTGGCGGCCAAGATCGAGATCCGCAAGGAAGGCAAGATCGGACGCGTCTACTACCCGGCGCCGTACCTCACCAACGACAACCTGGACTACTACCAGGACGCGTACGAGATCGGCTACGAGAAGATCATCGACACCTACGCCGCTGCCACCCAGCACGTGGACCAGGGCCTGTCCCTGACGCTGTTCTTCAAGGACACCGCCACCACCCGCGAGATCAACAAGGCCCAGATCTACGCGTGGCGCAAGGGCATCAAGACGCTCTACTACATCCGCCTCCGCCAGCTCGCGCTGGAAGGGACCGAGGTGGAGGGCTGCGTCAGCTGCGCCCTATGACAACCGTTTCAGGTTGATTACGACGGCGGGCAACCGCCCGCCGTCGTACGCTTTAACTTAGAGAACAACCCAACAATGAGGGGATGACATGACCGAGAAGGTCAAGCTTCTGAGCCACGTCGAGGCCATCAACTGGAACCGCATCCAGGACGACAAGGACGTGGAGGTCTGGAACCGGCTCGTCAACAACTTCTGGCTGCCGGAAAAGGTGCCGCTGTCCAACGACGTCCAGTCCTGGAACACCCTGACGCCGGCCGAGCAGCAGCTCACCATGCGCGTCTTCACTGGTCTGACCCTGCTGGACACCATCCAGGGCACCGTCGGCGCCGTCTCCCTCATCCCCGATGCGCTGACCCCGCACGAGGAAGCCGTTTACACGAACATCGCGTTCATGGAGTCGGTGCACGCCAAGAGCTACTCGTCCATTTTCTCCACGCTGGCCTCCACCAAGGAGATCGACGAGGCGTTCCGCTGGTCCACCGAGAACGAGAACCTTCAGAAGAAGGCCCAGATCGTCATGGACTACTACCAGGGCGACGATCCCCTGAAGCGCAAAGTGGCTTCCACGCTGCTGGAGAGCTTCCTGTTCTACTCGGGCTTCTACCTGCCCATGTACTGGTCCTCACGCGCCAAGCTGACGAACACGGCCGACCTGATCCGCCTGATCATCCGCGACGAGGCCGTGCACGGCTACTACATCGGCTACAAGTTCCAGCGCGGACTGGAGACCTTGTCCGAGGAGCGCCGCCAGGAGATCAAGGACTACACGTTTGAGCTGCTCTTCGAACTGTACGAGAACGAGGTCCAGTACACGCACGATCTGTACGACGAAGTGGGCCTGGCTGAGGACGTCAAGAAGTTCCTGCACTACAACGCTAACAAGGCCCTGATGAACCTGGGCTACGAGGCGATGTTCCCGTCCTCCGTCACGGACGTAAACCCGGCAATCCTCTCGGCGCTGTCCCCGAACGCTGACGAGAACCACGACTTCTTCTCGGGGTCAGGTTCGTCCTACGTGATCGGCAAGGCCGTGAACACCGAAGACGAGGACTGGGACTTCTAGGTGTACTAACCCGGTTGGTTGGTGACGCGGCTGGCGGGTGAGGCGCCTTTTAGTGCGGTGTGAGGCCTGGCCTGATTGTAGTGCTCGATGAAGTCCTGGTAGCAGGCTTGGCGTTCGATTTCTGAGACGAAGGGCCGGGCGTAGGCCCACTCTTCCAGGAGGATGCGGTTGAAGCGTTCTACTTTTCCGTTCGTCTGCGGCCGGTAGGGTCTGGTGCGTTTGTGGCGGATCCCGGCTTCGGCCAAGACCTGGGCGAAGGCTTTGGACCGGTAGCAGGAACCGTTATCAGTGAGCACACGCTGGATCTTCACCCCTTTGGCGGAGAACGCCGCGATCGCGTTGCGCATGAAGGCTGCGGCAGTTTCTTTGGTCTCAGTTTCTTTGGTCTCGTCAGGCAAGATCTCGGAATAGACGTAGCGGGAAGCTTTTCCGGGGCTCAGTACTCCTCGGAGAGGCTGACAGTTGGCGTGCTGGACGAATGCCCGGTGGAGGGGAGTACACGCGGCCGCGGCTCCGCACGACTTCTCAACAGCAACGAGCATAGAAGGCACTTGCGCCGCTCACGACCCAAAGACCGTTTCCGGAGGCCAGCAATGCAGTTGCCTCCCACAAATTGGGACATCGACGGACTCGTGGGTGTCAGGTTGAGGTCATAGAACCCGCCGGCTGCTGTCGGGAAAGTAAGAATGCAACGCTACTCTGACACTTTCGAAAGTGTAGCCTGACGTCAGGTTGGGGTGTGCTCTAAGCGGAGGATATTCCGCCGGTCTGCCAGGTTTCCGGACTTAACGAGTTAAGGCGGTAACGGTATGGGCTCGACCAAACGAGGCCCCAGCAGTGATTCAAAAGGCAGGAAAGGGTAAGTCGAATACGCTTCGACTTACCCTTACCAGAGGCTACTGGCTTCGCTTGGTGGAGGCCACCCGTTCTTTGCCTCTTCGGCGCCTCCGCTCAGGTAGATAGACGGGAACGATGAATCCGGGCTCCCCATTGCCCCAGCAATGCCACAACAACTATCAGGGCTCCGGAAACGATCAAAGCAGGGCCGGCTCCGGCGCCGGCAAGCAGCGCGCCAAGAGCCGCCCCAAGAAGAAGCACAACAATCGCAGCACTTCTCCTGTTCAGCAATCCCTTGTGCCCCGTTACGAGGAAAAGCTCACCCGACAACGCGGTTAAGGTGGAGGTGACGACCACGGTTGTCATTTCCCGGACCGCGAGCTTTCGGGCTACACATGCCTGAATTCCCATAGCAGCTGCCGCCAATGAAGAGATGATCACTCGGACGTCGGTGGTGAGGTTATTATCGACCAGGGAGGCTAGGGCCCCGACGGAGCAAAGAAGGAGCCCGGCGACAAGCAGCAGCACCGTGATTGGCTGGCGCCATTCCGCAGATCGTTTTCTCAGTACCAGCCCGGTCACCGCGGCGCCGATTGAGAAACACACCATCGCTGTCAGAGGACCTAGCACTGGAAGCCCATCTGCTCCCGCCATGGCCATGCCCAGTATCACCACGTTCCCCGTCATGTTTCCGATGAAGACGTGGTCAAGGGCGAGATAACCGACTGCATCGACGATTCCAGTCCCAAAAGTCAGGACCATTAGGAGCCCAAGCAACTGCACATTCCAGCGCTTCTCGGCCAGGACCTGTGCTTCGTCTGCTTGATTACCAAGTCCGGCACTGGGTGCGGCAGATGGGGAATGTGGGGATGTGGTCATTTTTGAATCTCCTGAATGATTCTGAAGGGCTGCAGCATGGCGGGAGGTGTGACCGTCGTTAATTGTCCAAAGAACTCTGGACAATTACGCCGTTTTAACGCTTTCGGTGGGAGCTTCTTGAGGGCGAACCGAAGCGTCGCATGCGTGTAGAACAGGGTTGCATCCGAGCCGTTCAGGGAGTCGATGGACGCTCCGATGTTAACGAGTACGACGGTGGGAGTTGTGCTCCCGCCGTCGTGAGCCGTTCGGCTTGCTGCCTGGCATTTTTGGCGCGGCGCTCAGCCTTCAAGCTTGGAATCTTCGCCCAGACGGTGCCATGAACGGTTGTGGTAGACCAGAGCGTCGCCGGGTTCGCCCGCTTGGACGTCACGCATCACGCGGGACTCTAGGGCGTGAACGGCGATGATTGTGGAGGTCCCCATCTCCATGCGATTGATGACGGCGCAGCGCACCCAGGCGCGGACATCGTCATACACCGCTTCGCCGGTTGCAAGGGCCGACCAGCGGTGCGTCTGGTCAAAGCGGTCGGCGCCGGGGGTCGCTCCAAACTTCGCCAAGTGGACGTCGTGCGCGTCCAGCAGGTGCACGACGACGGTTTCGGCGCGCGAAAGCACCTCGGACGCAGAGGATAGTGCCGAGACCGAGAAAATCAGCAACGGAGGTTCCGCACTCACTGACACGACCGACGATACCGTCAGTGCCACCGGTCCTTCGCCGGCATCCGCGGTGATGACGGCGACTCCTCCTGGGTGGCCACGGAACAGTGCTTTGAATTCGTCGGCCGAGAGGGAGGGCGGGAAGCTTTGCTTCGGAGCTTCGAGCCAAGTGTCTGCGGGGTAGGCGTGAAACATCGTTATGACACTTTGGGTGCGGAGCGGTCGAGTTCCTCGCGAATGATGTTCGTCCCTGCGCTGAGAGCACTCAGCTTGGCCAGTGCGACGTCCCGGGGGAACGGTGCCATGCCGCAGTTAGAGCTGGGGATGAGCTTGTCCGCATCAACGAACTGCAGGGCCTTGCGGAGGGTGTTGGCGACGTCCTCCGGGGTCTCGATGGTCTCGCTTGCGACGTCGATTGCCCCGAGCATGACTTTCTTGCCGCGGAGGAGCTCGATGAGGTCCATGGGCACGTGGGAGTTCTGGCATTCCAGCGAGATGATATCGATGCTGGAGCTCTGCAGCAGCGGGAACGATTCCTCGTACTGCCGCCACTGTGAGCCGAGCGTCGCCTTCCAGTCAGTATTCGCCTTGATCCCGTAGCCGTAGCAGATATGCACGGCGGTCTCCGCACGCAGCCCTTCTGCCGCTCTCTCAAGCGCAGCCACGCCCCAGTCCTTGACCTCATCGAGGAAGACATTGAACGCGGGCTCGTCGAACTGGATGATGTCCACGCCGGCCGCCTCTAGTTCTTTCGCCTCCTGGTTCAGGATCGTGGCGAACTCCCAGGCCAGCTTCTCGCGGCTCTTGTAGTGGTCATCGTAGAGCGTGTCCACCATCGTCATTGGACCGGGAAGAGTCCATTTGATCGGCCGGTCGGTGGCTGCGCGGAGGAACATCGCGTCTCGGACGAATACCGGCCGCTCGCGGCGCACCGCTCCGACGACGGTCGGCACGCTCGCGTCGTAGCGATCGCGGATGCGCACGGTCTTGCGCTGTTCAAAGTCGACCCCGCTGAGATGTTCGATGAAGGTCGTGACGAAATGCTGGCGGGTTTGCTCGCCGTCGCTGACGATGTCGATGCCGCGTCGGCTCTGCTCGTGGATGGCAATGCGCAGCGCATCCTGCTTGCCCTCGAGCAGCGCATTTCCCTCCAGCTTCCACGGGGACCAAAGAGTCTCCGGCTGTGCGAGCCACGATGGTTTCGGCAGGCTTCCGACAACGGTGGTGGGCAAAAGTGTGTTCATGATTGACGATTCTCCGTGGGTCAGTTGACGAGAGCGGGGTAGTTGGCGGTCCACTGGTCCAACAGATCCTTGTGGGGCGTGATGAAGTGCTCCTCCGTGTACTTCGCCTGCGTGATCGCGAGCTGACTGCGCTCGACGCGGTCGTAAGCGATCTGGGTCCGCGAGTAATCCTGCTCTCCCAGGCTCGGCTGGTAGACGGGGCCGGCGGCGGAGTTCGCGTTGTAGATCTCCGGGCGGTAGATCTTCTGGAACGTCTCCATGGTGCTGATCGTGCCGATGAGCTGCAGGTTGGAGTAGTCGTTGAGCAGGTCGCCGCGGAAATAGAAGGCGAGCGGCGCAACGCTGCCGCGTGGCATGAAGTAGCGAACCTGCAGCCCCATCTTTCCGAAGTATGCGTCCGTCAGCGAGAACTCGTCCTGCTGGTACTCGACGCCCAGGACTGGGTGACGGTTCCCCGTTCGCCGGTACGTCTTGCTCGTGGAGACGCTGATGCACACCACTGGCGGCTGCGGGAAGCGTTCCTGGCATTCCGGGGAATCGAGGAAGTGCTGGAACAGTTTGCCGTGAAGATCGCCGAAGTCCTCGGGAACGGTGGGCTTGCCTGAGTCCCCTGCTGCCGCTGGCAGTACGACGCTGAAGTCGAAGTCACGGACGTAGGAGGAGAAGTTGTTCCCGACGATCCCGTGGTGGCGGACCCCGTTCAGCTGGTCGACGATCTGGATGTCGAGAACCTCGAACAGCGGGAACTGCTGATCCGTGCCTTCCGCAGTGAACTGTATCTGCACGGAGACGATCTCAAGCTCGAGCGTGTAACGGTCCCGGTCTGGGTTGTCCCAGCCTGCGAGGTCGTTGAAGCGGCGCCGCATCATGGTCAAGGCGTTGCGGAGGTTCTCCTGGCGGTGCTCGCCCCGTGCCAGGTTGGCGAAATTCGTCGTGATCCGGGAGCCTTCCGACGGGGAGTAGTCCTCGTTGAAGCGGGTCGTGGTGATGCTGAAGGTGAAGTCGTCTGCCATGCGTTGCCAATCCGTTGATGATGGGCCGGAGACGGCCTTTCAGAAGGGGATGTATCCATGTTGCAGCCTTCCGGAGGTATCGAGTAACTAGGGGTTTCTATGCACTCATATAGAATTTTCCTATGCCACAGCTTTCGAGCGGACTGACCCTGCAGCAGCTCCGCTACTTCATAGAAGTTGCAGCTGAGGGGTCGATCTCCGCGGCTGCCGATCTTCTCTACGTAGCGCAGCCGACAATGTCCGCAGCGATGAAGGACCTTGAGGCCCGGGTGGGCCGTGCGCTCCTGCTTCGCTCCGCCCGCGGGGTCACCCTCACCGCCGACGGGGTAGAGTTCCTCGGCTATGCGAGGCAGGTCGTCGAGCAGTTCGCTCTCCTCGAGCAGCGCTACCTTGGTAGGCCACCGACGCGACGTCTGCTCGGGGTGTCAACGCAGCACTACTCGTTCGCGGTGGACGCCTTCGTCCGGATGGTCAAGGCCACTGAGGTGGCCGAATACGAGTTCTCGCTGCGTGAGTCCCGCACCTGGGACATCATCGAGGATGTCCGGACGCTCCGCAGCGAGATAGGCATCCTCTACCGGAACGATTTCAACCGGAAGATCATCGACAAGCTACTCCGGGAATCCGGGCTCGCGTTCACTCCGCTTTTCCTCGCCGAACCGCACATTTTCATTTCACGGAACAACCCGCTCGCCTCAAAAGAGCGTGCGACTCTCGCCGATCTCGCCGGCTTGCCGCGGCTAACCTTCGATCAAGGTGCGAACAACTCTTTTTACTTCGCCGAGGAGATTCTCTCCACCTTGTCCAGTAAGCAGGAGATCCGAGTCTCTGACCGTGCGACGATCTTCAACCTCATGATCGGGCTCCACGGCTACACGATCTCGACGGGCATCATCAGCGGGCAGCTCGACCCGGAGATCGTCGCCATCCCGCTCGACGTTGACGAACGCATCGAGATCGGCTGGATCGGCCACGCCGCGATTCCGCTTACCGACCAAGCGCAGCGCTACCTCAGGGAATTGCGGGCCGTCGTCGCTGAGTTCGGCGTAGCGCTACTCGACTGACTGCAGTTAAGCGGGCGGTCTTTACCCCTTCGGTGATTGGACGTGTTTGTTGCAGCCGAGCGGGTTGCTGGTATCGCACATGCCCGTCGCCGTCGTTGGCATGACCGGTGCGGACGCCAGCGAGGAAACCGGCCTGTTCCAGGTGGTGACGATCCAGCCCGGGGACATCACGCAGGGCTTGTAAGGCTGCGGTGCCGTACTGCGCAATCAAGTTTCTACTTCCCGGAGTGGCGTCAGAATGATGTCAATTTCCCGCATTATTGACGCCTACTCACGATGTTCTCAGACTCCACTCTGACAGTCCGGATGGGAAGGAAACCAAGGTAACTGTCCCGAGACACGCGAAAAAGTCCAAGGAATCCGGATTTGTTGAATCCGGTTGGGGCAAGCGGTGGCGATGTCACATGCTGTTACTCGCGGGCTGCTGAGAACAAGCCCGTAGCTCCGCGCGTAGGCGACATTTGCCCTTCTCAAGTGGCCTTGACGTCAGGTTTGGGTGTGCCCTAATGGGCTCCCTCCTCGCTTTGGGGCGGCCTTGAAGCAGCAACTGAGCGATTTATGGTTCATCTCCGCTGGCTGCAACAGTGCGGAAGCCACAGTTACCCGAGGAGGAGTCTGGTGTGTTGGAGGTGCGGGCCGCGACCCGGTAGCGGTTACAGTACGAGTCGTGGCACAGGTAGGAGCCGCCGCGCATGACGCGCCCGGCCCCAATACTTGGCCCTAGTGGATTATCTGTGGGGGAGTTGCGGTAATACTTCGGCAAGAACCAGTCGCCACACCATTCCCAGACGTTTCCGGCCATCTCGTACAGCCCGTAACCGTTTGGCGGAAAGGATTTTGTTGGGGCGGTGCCCAGATGCCCGTCGTCGCGCGTGTTGATTTTCGGGAATGTCCCTTGCCAGATATTGCAACGGTGTTCCCCGCCGGGGGTCAGGTCATTACCCCAGCAGTACCGCATGCCCTCCAGCCCTCCTCTGGCCGCATATTCCCATTCTGCTTCTGTGGGCAGTCGGCGCCGAGCCCAGGCGCAGTAGGCAAGGGCATCGTGATGAGAGACATGGACCACTGGGTGATTTTCGATGTCCTCCCAACTCGAGGACGGCCCTGCGGGATGTGCCCAATTGGCACCCCGCACGTTCAGCCACCATGGCGCGCCGGCAGCGGCACCGAGAATGTCGCGGGGTTGGGCCCGAACCAGCATATGGAACACGGCTGAAGTTCCATACTGTTCCGCCTCGGTACAGTATCCAGTTTCTCTGATGAAGTCAGCAAACATGCTGTTGGTCACAGGAGTCGCGTCAATCCTGAACCCGTCCAGCTTCACCTCGTGCACCGGAGTCTCGCCGTCCGAGGGATAGCCCTCTGCGAAGGCATCACCCATGGCGAAGCGGCCGCCGCTAAGGCCGACGTCCTGGTGCCTTGCACCCTGCAGGGAGCGTGTCTGGCGAAGAACACGGGGCTGTCGCGTTTTTATAAGGGGTTCCCTCGGCGATGAGCAGCAGTTTGTAGTGTTGCTCATTGGTGAGTCACCGGATGAATTGGCGTTTGACGTTGGGTCCATATCGCCTCCATCACTTTGCATGTCAGTAAGACGGCCTCGCAACCTTCATCAGAAATCTGGTACTCGATAGCCCTAAGTTTGTCTGGGCCCTTTCAGTTTAAGGGGAAGGGACGTCACTGAGTGAAGGTGCCCATATTGCGATGCCTCTTCCGCTAGCTATTAGGGGGGTTCCGGCATGTCCCTTGAGGATGCAGCCGATCTCAGTTCCACTGCCACTTGTTGGAGGGTTGGCCAGCTGATCGTTCCTCGCAGTGCGACTGTAGCGCGGTAGAGGGAAACTGGGCCGGAGATCCGGGGAAAGAGCCCTGTGAGGAGTTTGCGGTCAAGGTACCGTTCCAAAATGGCACGGGTTGCCGGGTCGGCGAGCAGGTCTGCGATTGGCGTGTGAACGCTTGGCGTCCCGGCGGGGAAGTGACTGGGCGGTAAGAAGGTGAATTCCGGTTTTTGCCTTGCGCAGCTTAGGTGTTCTTTTCCCACTGGTCCCTCTTCGGGAAGACCCAGCCGCTCGAACTGGCTGCGGGGTGAGTCGTTGCGCTTCAGGAGATCCACGAGGGCTTTGCACATCCGTAGCTCCAGGTCTTCGTCCAAGAGCGGCGTCGTTTGGTGAGGGTCCGTTTTGAGGTCAAACAGGAGTGTGCCCAGCGAGCGGGGGTTTCCCATGGTTGCCGCGGGGGAGCGCAGAACGGGGCAGCCTTTGGTGAAGGTAAACGGTTGGGCGAGTTCGGCCCCGGAGAGTTCGTGCAAGGTGAAGAAGCCGCGCATGTGGGTTGGCATGAGCGTGTGTTCGTGCAGCGGAGAGTTGTCCGGGCTGGTGCATGTGCGCATGTACACGTACCTTCCGTCCGTAATATTGACCTGGCCTCCGAAGGCACCGAACAAAACGAAGTCGTGGGCTGGTCTTTCATTCCGCAGAACCGAAGGCAGGGAGATACCCTGCATATCCGATGTTGGCTCTAGGCCAAAGTGTTCCAAGAGTGTAGGCGCTATATCGATCGTCTGGACGAGCCCGTTGTGGCGGGATCCGGCCCTCCCGGAGGAAGGATCCCAAAGGAATAGCGGGGTGTGGATGACTTCCTCGTACCACGGCTGAACGCTCTTACCCCACCATCCGTGTTCGCCCAGGAAAAACCCGTGGTCGGTGCACACAATGAGCAGCGTGTCCTCCCACATCGAATACTCGTCCATGAGGTCCAGCACCCGGCCCAATGACTGGTCGCAGAGTTCGGTCAGTGCCGAGTACCGGTTACGGACATGGTTGCGCACCCGATTGTCTTCGATGTCCTCCATGTATTCCGGCCATTCGTACTCCGGACCGGTGTAGCTGGGATCGTCGTATTTCGCATTCAAGTCAGGCGTGCTGAAAAACGGTTCGTGGGGGTCGAACGTTTCCACCTGGATCATCCAGCGGTCCTGGAGGTGGTTGGTGCGGATGAACTCCTCGGCTGCATCAAAGGTCCGGATCTGAGGGTGGTCGGCGAATTCTGCCATGTACTTGCGGTTGATCTGGTCCTGCCGCCAGGTGCCTAACCGGTGAACACGCAAGTCGTTGGCGGGCGGCGGATCAGCGACCTCACCTTTCCAGGGGTCCCCCTGCTGCCCCCGGATCAATGAGTAGGTCGAGTAACGCGTGTGGTACGTAGCTCCGCCATCCTCCCAGTAATGCATGTGATCCGTCGCCAGGTGGGTGTGCACGCCGGCAGCCCGCAGCATCTCCGGAACAGAGTCATCAAAAGGCTCCATTGGCCCCCACCCCCGGTGCAGGAAGTTGTATCGGCCGGTATGGAGCTCCCTCCTCGCCGGCATACAGGGCATACTCCCGGCGTAGGACGTTTCCATGGTGACAGTTCGGCGGGCCAACCGGGCGAAGTTGGGCGTGCTCACAGGGGTCTCGGCGTTGTATGCGGGAAGGTACTCCCGGTTCAGGCTATCGAACATAACAACTATGGCGCGTGTCATCGTCCTCCCTCATCCGAAATGTGAATGAGATTGCTGATGTCAGCAGTACCTCGAATCATGGCAGTGCCAGCGGATAGGTTCAAGGTGCCGGGTCGGCCAGTGTCCAGTTCCCGGCCCCATCGGCTACTACTTCGACCAGTTTGGCAACGACCGGAGAGTCGTGCCAGCGACGGTGGGCGAACCAGAGTGACGCACCGATATCACGAGGGTCCAAAGGGACGGACTTCACTCCAACCCGGGTGATGGAGGCGTGTGATGCCGATTGGATGCATATGCCTACGCCTCCGGCAACGAGCGCCAGTTGTGCTTCCAAGGTATCGCCAAAAGCCTCAATGTTCGGCTGGAAGCCATGCTCTCGACAGGCATCAATGATCAGGTCATAAAACGATGAGCCAAAGTGCCGGTGCCAGAGAACGTAATTTTCTTCGCTCAGCTCTGCAAGGGAGACGAGGGAGCGGCCCGCCAGCCGGTGGTGGTTCGGGAAGAAGACAACGAATGATTCATCCAGGAGCTTCACTGTCCGGATCGATCGCTGGTTCGCAACACGCCTCAGAATCGCGGCGTCAAGTGCTCCTGTGAGGATGGCATGCTCTTGCGATGTGCTATCGCGGAAGTGCCTTAACTCGATCACGCTGGTGGGTGAAGTAATCCGAAATCTCCGGATGATCTCCGGCAGCGGTCCGTTGAGACCTGCCCCCAAGGAACCGATGACAATCCGACCCGCACGTCCTGCCTTGTAGTCCTGGAGGAGAAGCTCCGCCCTGTCCGCCGTTGCCAGCGTTTGTCTCGCTGGCTCCAGAAACAACGTGCCAGCTTCAGTAAGGCTGATCTCCCGGCTCGTGCGAACCACCAGCTGGGTGCCAAGAGAAATCTCCAGTTTCTGCAGCTGCTGGCTCAGCGCTGACTGCGATATCCGCAAACGGGCGGCCGCTCTCCCAAAATGCAATTCATCAGCCAAAACGCTGAAGATTTCGAGCTGGCGCAGCTGCATAAGTAAAGCTTATCGGAAGAGTAGCTTGACCGCGTTGTTCTGCAAATTCGCCGGTGTTTGAATGGAATATGCGGGCCAGCCAGCAGCTTTCGCGCCCCAACATCGTCCTTATCTTGGCCGATGACATGGGTTATGGCGACTTTGGATTCGTAAATGGTCAGCTGAATTCCACCCCGGAACTCGATTCTCTTGCATCTGACTCGCTCGTCTTCACCCAGCACTACTCAGCTTCCCCAGTTTGTGCCCCCGCCCGTGCTGCCTTCCTCACCGGCCGCTATCCACAGCGGACTGGCGTGATCGATACTTTAGAGGCGCGGGGGACGGACAGACTTTCCCTTGCCGAAGTCACTCTGGCCGCTGCCCTGCGGGCCAGCGGTTACCGAACAGGCCTGATAGGAAAATGGCACACGGGGGCGATCGGGGAGGCGTATGCCCCCGGAGAGCGGGGCTTTGAGGAATTTGTCGGGTTCCGTGGTGGTTGGCAGGACTACTGGCAATGGAACCTGGAAGTGCAGGGGAAACGTCTACATCCGGATGGCAGGTATCTCACTGACGTCCTTGCGGACGAGTCGGTGGAGTTCATCCAACGCCATGCCGGTGAGCCGTTTTTTCTCCATGTGGCCTTTAACGCCCCTCACTTTCCGTTCCAAGCCCCGAGCGAGCTCATCGGAAGGCATCGTTCGGCGGCCCCGAACGAGGTGGTCGCGACCATCTACGCCATGGTTGAGGCGATGGATCGAGGGGTTGGACGGATTAGGCAGGCGCTGGTGGATGCGGGCCTTTCAGACAAAACCATATTCCTGTTCACCAGCGACAACGGACCGGACCATGGTGGAGAAGGCGTCCATTCGGCGGCCAGATTTAACGCCGGCCTGAAGGGCGCGAAGCAATACGTTTACGACGGCGGCATCCGGCTTCCGCTCATTCTGCACTGGCCCGAGGGCGTCACTCCAGGGAGCACAAACCAATTCGCCCATTTCGTTGACTGGTACCCCACTCTTCTGGGAGTAGCTGGAGCAGAAAACCCGAGCGGCTTGCCCCTTGATGGTCAGGACTTGCGCCCTGTCTTTACCGGTTCAAAAGTGGAATACGGCCCCCGCTTCTGGCAGTGGACCCGCTACCAACCCATGTTGGCGTCGAACGCGGCGATGCGGGACGGGCGCTGGAAACTGGTTCACCCGGCCCTCGCCGGAACTCTGGATCTGGATCCGGAGGACGAGAGGATCGATGCTGAAATAAAGGTCCGCCCAGAGCTCTATCCAGAACCTGTCAACGGGCCTCCCAGCGTACGTTCGCTGCCTGAACCAGGGCCCGTCCAACTTTTCGACATCAGCGAGGACGAGTGGGAGCGGCACGACGTCGCCGCTCGCTATCCCACTGTTGTGGCTCGGATGGAAGCAGAACTGAACCGATGGTTCGAGTCGGTGGAAGCCGAGCGGAGCAACACTCATCGGGGCGAGCAATGGGGAGGGAGAGGGGATAGCCATGAACAGTAAGACGAGACCAAATGTCGTTCTCGTCCTGGCCGATGACCTTGGCTGGGGGGACCTCAGTTGCTATGGAGCGCACAGGATCGCGACGCCGAACATAGATTCACTTGCGGCCGAAGGGGTTCGGCTAACGGACGCCCATGCAGCGTCTGCGGTTTGCACGCCCAGCCGATATTCCCTTCTGACAGGCCGGTACAGTTGGCGCAGCCCGCTGAAAAAAGGGGTGCTGATGGGTCACGGTCCTGCTCTGATTGAGCCCTTCCGGGGCACCCTCGCATCAGTGCTGAAAACTGCAGGATATGCCACCGCAGCAATCGGTAAATGGCATTTGGGACTGGGGTGGAAACATTTTGATGGCACTACGTGGGATGCCTTCAGCGGTTCAGATCCCCTTGAATACCAGCTTGGCGATCCTCTCGTGAAGCATCGGGACATGGATTGGGACTCCGGCGTTGACATTGATTACTCGAAGCCCTTCACTGGAGGCCCGCTTGAACTGGGTTTCGATCAGTTCTTTGGCATTGCCGGTTCCCTCAACATGCCGCCCTATGCTTTTTTGCAGCAGGACCGTACGGTGGGGGTTCCGAGGCGGAAGAAGAGGCGCTTCCTGCCCAGTCAGCGGCCTGGTTTTGAATCCGATGATTGGGACGAACGTGAAGTGGACCTCCGGTTCACGGCGGAAGCGGTCCACTTCATCCGGCGCCAGGACGGCAAAAGTCCATTCTTCCTGTATTTCGCTCCTTCGGCCCCGCACCGGCCCCAGGTCCCCCCTGCGTTCCTTAGAGGTTCTTCGCAGGCTGGACCCCGCGGTGATTCGGTCGTTTTTGTTGACTGGATGGTGGGTGAGCTGGGTAATGCCCTTGGCGAGGCCGGCCTTCTCGATAACACCCTCTTCATATTTACCAGCGATAACGGAGCTCCGACCATCTTCCCTGATGACGGAGACACTCAAGTGCACCGGGCAAATGGCCCTTGGCGAGGGCAAAAAGGCGATGCCTGGGACGGCGGTCATCGGGAGCCCCTGATTGCCCGATGGCCGGGAACAATAAACCGGGGGGTGGTGGGTAACTCGCCTTTCGGTCTCATTGATCTCCTCCCCAGTATCGCGGCCCTCCTGGATTTGGAGCTGCCCGCTACTGCTGCCCCCGACGGCGTCGATCGCTCTGCCGTCCTGCTGGGGGCTTCCGCTGATGAGGAGGTGCCGCTTGTTCTGCACAGCATGGGCGGGGCCTTCTCAATCCTTCGCGGACGGTGGAAAGCCATCTTCGCCACGGGATCGGGGGGCGGGCTTTCGGAGCCCCAGGGCAACAACCTCAGCCCGGACCGCCCTGTCGGCCAACTGTACGACGTGGTGCAGGACCCTTCGGAAACGACAGATCTTTGGAAAGAGCACCTCGATGTCGTAACCGACCTCTATGCAGCCCTCGTTGAGATCGCTGGTACCGACAGCGGTTTTCCCTTGGGGGTCACGTTTACAGAATCTTCCCCCGCTCGCGGGCCAAGCAGCTGAGAAGGAGAGAAACATTCGACCCTCACCTGACAAATCTTGCGTGCAACGTTACCCATCCCAAAACATGCTGCGTCTGGCAGGTTCTTTGAAAGCTTAGTTGCCTGGGGCGCGAGCGAAGAGTCTTGACGATTCAAAGGAGAATAGCAATGAAGAAGCCATCGGCCCCTGCGAAAGGGCTTGTCGCAGCCGCCGCTGCACTTGGTCTTGTCACCGGCTGCACGCCTGGAGGGGATACCTCGGATGAAGCCGTGACAGAACTTAACCTGCCTGCCGTCGAAGCGCCCTGGTTGGAGGGCTACAAGAAAGTCATCGCTGACTACGAGAGCGAAAAAGGCATCAAAATAAACCTCACGTCATTTCCGTTTGACGGGTTGCTGACCCAAGAGGCCAATGCCGCCCAAAGCGGCTCGAATGCCTTCGATCTATTCCTGATCAATGAACAATGGGTCGGGCAGTTTTACGACAACGAGTGGGTACAGCCACTCACAGACGTGAACTCGGACTTCGAATGGGACGAGAACCTTATCGAATTCGCTGGAATTGGCCGCTGGGATGCGGACGCACGCAGTACTACCCCGGACGGAACACCTTATTCCCTGCCCATCAACGGCAATATCCATGAATTCATGTACCGGACCGACCTTTACCAACAGCTGGGTCTCAATGTCCCGACGACTTGGGACGACGTCGTCGCCAATGGGAACGCAGCCAAGGCAGCAGGTGCTGTCGGTAACGGCTTCGTGGTGAGGGGTAAGACGCCGTCGTACGACTTCAGCGCCTTGCTGTACTCCTATGGGGGGAAGTGGTTTGAAGATGAGACCGGCGGGAATTGGAAACCAGCCGTTGACTCGTCTGAATTCAGGCAGGCCTTGACGAAGTTCAAGGAGCTGGCCGACATCGGGCCGGCAGCACCGCAAACGATAGCTCAGGCCGAAGCGATTTCCCTTATGCAAAGCGGGGATGTTCTGCAGACAGCCCTTGTGACAGCCAACGCTGTCCCGCTTGAGAACCCGGCTGCCTCCCGGGTTGCCGGCAAGATCGGTTACGCCAAATTGCCGGGCGGCACACCCGTCAGCGGTACGTGGACGATGGGTGTTCCGACGGGACTGCCTGATAACCGTTCAGCTGCAGCCTACGATTTCCTGACCTGGCTTACCAGCAAAGACACCATGCAGAAATGGGAAGGTTACGGCGGTGTGACCACGCGTGCGGACGTTACCAGCCAACGGCCGGAACTTCAGGTCCTCATTGATTCAGAAGAAGATATCCGCGGTGGCCTGCGGTACCCCTTCACTCCCGCCCTGCTCGACGTCACTGATCCGGCCATTGGCGAGTACCTTGCCGGTACCAGGAACTTGGAGGATTCGATCTCTGTAATGCAGGACCGTCTCACCGAGGTCGTCGAAAAGGCAGGCTTCCTGAAATGAGCACCACGGCCAGGGCCGGTGCCACTTCCGGAGGACGGGATGTGGACCGGCCGCACGAGCAACGCATGCACCGGCGGAAGCAGATTCACTGGTTCAAGTACCTCTCGGTCCTGCCCCTCTTGATCTTCTTCCTGGTACTGGTTGCATTTCCGGTCGGGCAGCTTGTCTGGATGGCCTTCGGAAGGGTCCGGCTGGTCGCGGGTAACTTCTTGTGGAGGCCGGTCGGTTTCGACAACTTTACGGAGATGATGTCGGACAGAGTGTTCGGTATTTCACTGTGGAATTCTGCTGTTTTTATCACCTCCACCGTTGTCCTCACCCTGGTGCTGGGCGTACTGCTGGCCCTGGCAACGGAGCGCCTGATCCGCGGGCAACAGCTGGCACAGAATGTCATCATCTGGCCTGCCATCATTGCCCCTGTTGTCATCAGTGTTATCTGGCTGCTCATTCTCAGTCCCCAGATCGGCCTGCTGAACCGGATACTGATCAGCTTCGGAATAAACCCCCAGGCCTGGTTGGGTGACAACTTCGGGGCGATGGCCAGTGTCATCGTGGTCGACGTGTGGCACTGGACGCCGATAGTTTTCCTGTTCGTCTATACGGCGCTGCGGGGCCTTGATCCGGAGGTGCTTGAGGCAGCCAGCGTTGACGGCGCCAGTTACATGCAGCGGGTGCGATTCGTCGTCCTGCCTCTCCTCGCGCCAGCCATACTGGGTGCTGCGGCAATCCGGATCATCATGGGTGTGAAGGTGTTCGATGAGATGTACCTCCTCACCTTCGGCGGGCCAGGTACAGCCACGACCGTCATCTCGATTTACCTGCGCTCCGTGTTCTTTGACGCCTTTGAATACGGCTACGGCGCTGCCCTGAGCGTTACGGTCGTGCTGTTGGTCCTGCTTGTACTCATCCTCGTGTTCGTTTCCCGGTCACTTATCAGGAGGTTGTCCCGTGCCTGAAGTCCAAACTGCCTCCCGCGGAACCGAGGCTCGGCAGCGAACTGGAGCTTCAAAACAGGACGGCGGTCACTGGATCGCCCGCCTGATTGTTATCGGAGCGGCCATCATCACCATCGTTCCACTGATCTGGATGATCTTCATTTCACTCCAGAAACCACGGGTCATCATCTCGATGGGCTGGGGCGCTGAATTCGCCGTCGATAACTTCGCGGAGATTTTTGATCCCCGCGCGGTTTTCGGTGGGCAGGTCATCAACAGTATTTTGCTCGTCATCTCAGCGACCGCGATCACACTCGTCATTAGTGCGCTTGCCGGCTACAGCCTGAGCCAGTTGCAATGGTCCAACCGGGTTGTTGTAACGGTGCTTTCGGTCTCCGCCCTGCTCCAGGTTATCCCTCCGATGACTCTGGTCCCGGGGCTTTATGCGACGCTGACCAACTACGGCCTCGTTAACAGCCTCACTGGGCTTATCCTGCTCAATACCGTGTTCAATCTCCCGTTCGCCACGATCATGACGAAGTTCTACTTCGACACCATCCCTGGTGAACTGCGCGAATCGGCAGCGATAGATGGCGCCAGTGAATTCGGCGCCTTCCGGACGGTTATGTTGCCTCTCGCGGCACCTGGCATAGCCGCGGTGGCCATCTTCACGGCCATTCAGGTCTGGAACGAGTTCCTCTTCGGCCTGGTGTTCACCACAGGTGGTTCACAGGCACCGATTACGGTGGGCATCGCCGCGCTGATCCAACCTCAGGAGATAAAGTTCGGAGCAATGGCCGCGGTGGGAGTTGTCACCGCCGTTCCCATCATCCTTCTCGCTATCGTCGCTAACCGACAAATTGTTGCCGGGCTCACCGGCGGGGCCGTCAAGGGATAGACGCTCATGTCGATACTTGGCGAACCGGCGCACTCTCAAAGGCAACCCAACATTGTGCTCATCCACTGCCACGACCTTGGGGATTGGTTGAGCACCTATGGATACCGAGGAGTTCCAGACAGCCGCTTACAAGACTTCGCCGAACACTCTCTGGTCTTTGATTCAGCATTTGCGACTGCTCCACTGTGCACACCTGCACGTTCCTCACTCTTCACGGGACAGATGCCCCACCAAAATGGCCTGATGGGGCTTACCCACCAGGGATGGCGCTACGCTGAAGGGGTCAGGACGCTGCCTGAGATGCTGTCACCCCTTGGTTACCACACGACGCTGATCGGTCTGCAACACGAGGACTTCGACGCACGCGTGCTGGGTTTTGACGAAGTTCTAGGTCTCGGGTTCATTCCCCGGGCCCTGGAAGTAGCCCGGCTGGTACAGCGCTGGTACGCACACAACCAGAACGGCAGCCCCTACTTTGCCACCATTGGGATGTGGGAAGTTCACCGGCCATGGCCTCCGGAGGACTACCGTCCGGCCGATCCCGCATCTGTGGACGTACCGCCGTACCTGCCTGACAACGGGCATACACGTGCTGACATCGCGGGATTCTATGGCGCCATTCGGCAGATGGACGAAGCATTTGAGCTGATCCTGTCAGCCATCGACGCCAGCCCGGATGCGAGCAACACCATCGTCATCTTTACCACGGACCATGGGGCGGCATTTCCGAGGGCAAAGAGCACCCTCTACGATTCGGGCGTCAAAGTGACCCTGCTTATTCGTCCTCCGCTTCAATGGGGTGTCCCACCCGCCCGGGTCAAGACGCTGGCGAGCCACTTGGATATCGCACCCACACTTGTTGAGCTGGCCGGGGGATCAGTGCGGGAGGAACTGGCTGGCAGGAGCTTGGCCCCCCTATTGCTCGGTGCGACCCGTGACTTGAACGAGACGAGGGAGCTCTTTTTTGAGAAGACATATCACGATCGATATGATCCCATGCGTGCAATTCGCACTAACGATGCAAAATACATCCGCAACTACGTGAACGGACCACTGCTTCCTCTTCCGGCTGATCTGGAAAACAGTGAAACGAGGGCGGGAATGGGAAATGGGCACCTCGGGCCGCGTCCAAGGGAGGAGCTCTATCTCCTGGGAGACGACCCTTGGGAACTGTCCAATCTCGCTCAATCGGAGCATCATGCCGAGCTCAAAGCCGGGCTGTCGGAGGACCTGGATCGCTTCATGGAGGAATCGTCTGATCCGCTGTTAGAGGGGGATGTGGATGAGCCACCGGAACCATACAGAAGGTGAACTCACAGAACTACGAGATCTCCCGTGGAATAAATGCATTTAGGGGATCCTCCCTAACCATCTCTGCTTGCCCGCCGCCGCTGACCGGGAGGCAGCAGCCGTCGCGTAGCGCAGTTGCATGAAGCGAAAACCAAGAATGGAGCTGTCGGCGCAGATCGGCTATTCGCCCAGCATTGCTGGGGTTGCCGATCTCGTTTCTCCGCTCGTCGGGATCCGAGTGAAGATCGTAGAGTTCGTGTGGACCGAGAGGGTACCTGTGCACGTACTTCCAATCATGGGTACGGATCATGCGGACGGGGCCATATTCGTCATACACCACAACCGGGCGCCGTTCCGCTTCACTCCAGCCATCAGCTAGGAGCCTCGCGAAGCTTCTGCCAGGGCCCTGCTCGAACTCATATGAATCAATACCCACTAGCTCCAATAGAGTCGCGGCCATGTCATAGCCGGACACTAGGTCGCTCAGGACCTGGCCTTCTGGAATCCTGCCAGGAAAGGCGAAGATCGCGGGAACCTTTATCGATGAGTCGTACATGTTTAAAGGCAAAGTTCCGTTGCCCTTTCCCCAGATCCCATGGTGGCCGCAGTTGAACCCATTGTCGCTCGAGAAAACGACCAAGGTGTCCTCCGCCAGGCCGAGTTCCCGCAGACGGTTCAAAACCCTGCCGACAGCCTCATCCATGGCGGTGACAGCTGCGAAGTACCCGACCAGGGCAGCCCTGGTATCGGATTCGCCCGCAATAGCCGCGCCATTTTTCGTAGCCAGCCAGGGATGTGCTCGTTCCTGCGGACAGGAGTCGAAGCTGCAATTCCTGTACAGCCGCTCAAAGCGCTCCGGGTGCTGGCCTGTCCACGGCTTGTGCGGGGCTGTGAAATTCAGGGATAGAAAGAATGGTTCCGGGTTTCTGGCACTCGCTTCCATAAAGGCGATAGCCTCATCAGCAAAGACATCCGTGAGATAGGCAAGGGGAGTCTCTTTAGCTGATCCCCTGTATATCGTTGCCTCGTGATAGTCGCTGCTGCCGCCTTCCAAGGCGTACCAGTATCTAAACCCGGACCGCGGCCGGTCACTGGCCCCAAGATGCCATTTCCCGACGAAGCCAAGACTGTATCCGTTGTCCGCCAAGGTGGCAGTGAACAGGGGCTGGCCCTCGAGAAAATCGACTCCCGCTTCGCCCGCCTCATGCCCCACGAGAAAATCATGCACTCCATGGCCGGACGGTACAGCCCCCGTGAGCAAGGTCGCCCGAGCCGGTGAGCAGACGGGTGAGGCACAAAAGAAATTCTCCAAGCGGGCACCACGTTCAGCGAGAGCGTCCAGATGCGGAGTGAGGATCTCATCGTTGCCTGAACAACCGAGGGCCCACTGCCCCTGATCATCGCTCAAAATGAAGAGAATGTTTGGTCTGCGGTGCACCGGACTCCCTTCAAATTGGCTCTCTGCCATTGATTTGGGATTGTAGCGGCGTCGACGAACTCCTGATAGGTCCTGGAGTGCCAAGGGAACTTTGTCGGGCCAATTACTGAAAGGCGGACGCGAGTATTGTTTGGACTAACCCTTTGCCGCTTTCCTGATCCAGGCTAGGAGCAGATTATGGCGCTAGCGCGAGTGGGGTCTTCGCTGGAGGCCTACGCGGGCATGTTGGCCTATGCGGGAGATATTCACAATCACTGTGACATCAGTTACGGCCATGGCAGCATCGAAGAAGCCTACGTCAATGCCCGCCTCCAACTCGATTTTGCCAGCGTTACTGGTCACGCCAGCTGGCACGATATGCCTGATCACCCCTCTCACGTGCGTGAGTATCACAGCAGGGGATTCGCACATCTGCGTGACGAATGGGACCGCGTTCAGGAAGTTACCGAGTCGGTCCACGAGGACGGCCAATTCGTCACGCTGCTCTCCTTCGAGTGGCACAGCATGCAATACGGTGACCACTGTATTTACTACAAATCAGGTCAAGGGCCGCTGGCTCCGGCTTCCGCTCGCAGCCTGGAGCAGCTTCGCCGTGTGCTGAGGAAACTAAAGAGGAGCGGGCTCGATGCCTTGGCAATCCCTCATCACATCGGTTACAAGTCGGGCCGGCGGGGCATCAATTGGGAAACGTATAGTGAGGAGTTTTCTCCGGTCGTTGAAATGCTTTCCATGCACGGATGTGGGGAGTCCGACGTGGCACCGCGGCCTTATTTGCACACGATGGGTCCAAGGGATACCGCCAGCACAGCCCAGTACGGCCTCCACCTAGGCAGAATTTTCGGCTTTATTGGCTCGACTGACCATCACAGTGCGCATCCGGGGAGCCACGGCTACGGAAGGGCAATGGTGTGGGCCGACGAGCTCACGCGGGATGGCATTTGGAACGCCCTCCGGGCAAGACGCACCTACGCAGCCACCGGCGACCGCATCATGGTGGCGACGAGTGTCAACGGTTTCCCCATGGGCGCGGCGATCCTCAGCAACGGCAAAAGGGAGATCGCAATAGATGTGATGGGCGGCGATGCCATCGATTACGTGGAACTGGTCCGTAACGGGGAAGTTATTGCGCGAACGTCTCCAGCAGGAACGGGGGACGAGGACTTTGACGGAGTGCTTTCAGTCACTGTCGGATGGGGAGAAATCGGAGTCAAAACAGCATGGGACGTCGAACTCGAAGTCCTTGGAGGGCGCATCACCGCGGTCGAGCCACGGCTGCATGGCAATGACGTCGTGGCTCCAAGCAATTCAATCGAAGGCAAATGCAGCTTTTCCGCCTGGCGGCAAATCGACGATCATCGCCTGGTCTTCTCGACCGAAACGAGGGGCAACCCGACCGTCATGACGGACGCGACCCAGCAACTTGCACTGCACGTAACAGGGGATGACCACACTGTGCTGCTCGGCAAATTCAACGGTGTCGAGATGAGGCACTCAATCGCAGAACTTCTGCAGGGCTCGCGAGCCGGATATACAGGAGGTTTTCTTTCCGGCGGGATCCTCATCCACCGAGCCTCCCCCCGAAGCAGCCGGCAGGTGCAACTCGAACTCCTGGACTCCGGAACTGGAGGACCTCGCGACTGGTACTACGTACGGGTCCGGCAACACAACGATCAGTACGCATGGAGCTCGCCAACCTGGGTTGACTCCCAGGCGCGGTGACGACGATCATCGGCGGAGTTGGGATCACCAAATCACCGAGGTCACCGCCCTGACAGGGGGACAGCGGTACGCGCCCCAATTCATGGAGCCGACCGATCAGATCGCCTTTCCGCACAACCGGCGGCAACAACTCAGCTTTTCCTTCCGTAACCAGACCGCCCAGTTCAGATGGCTGCTGCGACCAAGTTCAACACGTAATTATTTGTCGAGTCACCGGTCGGGCTCCCATGACGGGCGCGGCCCAGGGTCGTTTTCCGTCGATGCTGGAAAGGGTCCAGGGCAGGGTAGGCCTGACGGCGTGCCATTCTGGTTCAGCTGCCTGTACACGGCGGAAGGTATTCAGTCCCTATTTTGCTATGCCGACAACGGATATTCCGTAAAGCTACGGCAAGAGGGGGTGCTCGGCGGGGGAGAAGGTTCCCGCTGACCTGGCTTGGCGCAGGTACTGGTAGACCGTCTCCCTGCTGATCCCGTAATCGTGGGCAAGAACGACTTTTGGAATGCCGCTGCTGGTCCGCTGGACCAGCTCGGCTGCCCGTTCCGGTGTCAGGGTCTTTTTCGGCCCTTATAGGCGCCGCGCTTGGCCAGGGCGATACCTTCCCGCTGGCGTTCCCTGATGAGGGAACGCTCGAATTCGGCAAAGGCGCCCATGACGGAGGGCATGAGGTTGGCCATGGGGGAGTCCTCGCCGGTGAAGAGCAGGCTCTCTAGATGAATTCCACCCGCACCCCTTACGGGTAAGGGTTTGGACGAGGGCACGCAGGTCATCGAGGTTGCGGGCGAGGCCCTATCCGTGAAAACCCGATCCAAAACCTGGCCTTCAAGCTGGCGCTTCTCGTTTTGGTCCAGCGTGCTCACGCGCACGTACCCGATCCGCTATCCGGCCACTGCTGCCTCCAACCCTCCGCCTGTGAAGTTGCGTTCTAGACCCGTCATACAAGGAAGTCAAGACCGAGACTGTCGATCGTCAGGTTGGGGTGTGCTGCAGCCTGACATCTGGACAAGAGGCGACCGTCATTGATCAACTCGTCATCGCGTACGGAACTAACCACGCCAGCGGCCACAAGTTGCGAGGTTTGATTGGGGAGGAGGACAAACAGAATGGGAACGGCCGGTTTTAGGTCATTCTGCGCTGACCTGTTTGCTCCAGCAGTTCTGTCATCCAGGGCCGGTGCCCGCGGTAGAACAGCATCCCTTCGGGGAGTCCCTGCACGGTCGCTACGGAATTGGCAATGTCGATGGTGATTCGGCCGCCGCCCAAGGGGGCGTTGGTGATGTGTAGGTTCCCGTAGGATTCCGGGAGTACGGGATCCATCCAGAACCCTCCGCGGGACACGTGTGTGTCATACCGCATCAGGCTAGTCACCAGCAGGATCGGCGCGGTTGCTGCCCAGGCTTGCGGTGAACAGGCCGTGGGGTAGGGCACGGGCGCGGCAAACCGGTCCCGGCTGAAGCCGCAGAAGAGCTCCGGTAGGCGGCCGTTGGAATACTCGGCAGCCTCCAATAGTGCGGTGGATATCCGTTGTGCCTCCGCTACGAATCCGTAGCGGAGCAGGCCTGCCGCGATGATTGCATTATCATGCGGCCAAACCGATCCGTTGTGGTAGCTTGCTGGGTTGTAGGCTCCCATGTCGCTGGCCAGGGTCCGTACTCCCCACCCGCTGAACATTTCCGGAGACATCAGCCGTTCAGCCACCGGCGGTACCTTGTCCTCATCAACAATGCCGTGCCACAGGCAGTGGCCCATGTTCGAGGCGCACGCGTCAACCTGCCGCTTCTTGCCATCGAGGGCTATGGCGAAGTAACCACGTTCAGGGATCCAGAATTGCTCATTGAACCGTTTCTTCAAGTGCGCGGCCCGATCGATGAGCTCATCCGCTAAACCCCTGTCTCCGGCGTCGTAAGCCATCCACGCGCGCGACACGTACGCGGCGTAGACATAGGCCTGAACTTCGCAAAGTGCGATCGGTGGTTCGGCCAAGCTTCCATCGGCGAAGTTGATGCCGTCCCAGGAGTCCTTCCAGCCTTGGTTGATCAGCCCTTGGGGATTGAGTCGCTCGTACTCGACGAAACCGTCGCCATCTTTGTCTCCATAGTCACGGATCCACTCCAGAGCACGGTCCGCATGGGGCAGCAGCGCGGCGATGGTGTCCTTGGCGAATCCCCAGCGGCTGACCGATCCCAGCATCATCACGAACAGCGGCGTGGCGTCGACGCTGCCGTAGTAGGCGGACTTGCCGCCCAGGGACAGCCCGCTGGAGACGTCGAGCCGGACTTCGTGCAGGATCTTGCCGGGCTCCTCTTCGCTCACTGGATCCACAACGGTTCCCTGCCGGTCCGCCAGCGTCTGCAGCGTACCCAACGCCAGGGACGGGTCCACAGGCAACGCCATTTGTGAGGCCCACAGTGAGTCGCGCCCAAACAAAGCCATAAACCATGGTGCCCCGGCGGCCACCACCACACGATCCGCGTGGTCCGGGTCCTCGATGCGGAGCGCGCCCAGGTCGTCGTAGCTGCGCTGCAGGGTCCGTTCAATGGAGCGGTTTCCCATCTGCAACACGGGTATCTTGGCCACCCACTCTTGCCGGCGCCTGTCCAGGGGGGACGATCCATCCCCGCCGGATTGAACAAAAGCCAAAGCGGGGTCGGCTCCCTCGGTGCTGGGCGCGACGGTCAGGACAGTGTTCCAGTGCCCGTGCGGCGGCACGGTCACCCGGTACGTGAGGGCCTGCGGCGTGACGTCAGCCCCTTGGCCCTGGACAGTCACGCTCTTCCGGACATCCTGCCAGACAGCCCGAATAGTGAGCGCGTCGCCGTTGGTGCGGCGGGTTTCGTCCCATCGCCGCTGGATCCTTGCCTCTTTCACCTCGAAGAGGTCCGCGAAGTCTGCCTCAATCCGCAGCACGATCACACATTCCGCCGGTTCCACAGAGTGGTTGTAAACGGTGACCTGCTCCTGCATACCGGCCCCCAATTCGCGCAGCCGCTCCACAATCAGCGGGCTGTCCGCATACCCCTCTGAGCGGGAGGGGCGCCCGGCGAACAACTCCCGGTACGGCTCCTTCGTTTCCGCCGCCAAGGGCTCGAGTGGCTGACCGTTAACGGTCAGGCTCCAGCCGGACAGGACACGAGTGTCCTGAACGAACAGACCGTGTGGAAGGTCGGAGTGGATGTCTCCGTTCTGCAAGGAGATGCAGAACGATGATCCCTGCACCAAGGTAACTGACCCTGGCCCCATCGGGCCGGCCGCCGTGTCAGCATTCCAGCCAGCCATTGCCTGGCTCCTCTGATGGATCCTTGGCCGTCGAGCCGGCCTCCGTATCTAGCCCCGCCCAGCGCCCTGTTCGTTTTCATCGACGCTACGCCGGTCTACACCCTGGCGCTAGCCTGGCCATCCGCAAAGCACAACTGCGGCCAGCCTCCGATTTGGATCCGACCTGTAGGCGATCTGTTGCAGGCTTCTTCATGTCAGCCCACGCCAGTGAACGCCCCACTGCATTCTCTCGGTCAATGCATCTGGTTGGCCTCAACCAGGGCGAGCACGCGGGCCGGGCTGCCGGTTCCGCCGACGATCGGCAACGGGGCCACGATGAGCACTGCGCCGACTGGCGGCAGCTGCGCCAGATTCCGCAGCGAAGTGATGCCGTACTTATCATTTCCCAGCAGGAAGTGATGGGCCGGGAAAGGGGGCTGTTGTCCGGCGGCTGCGCCGGCGTCAATGCCGACCGTCTCCACGCCAATTCCCGACAACACGGATTCTTCCGCAATCCATCGGGCGCATTCGACTGTAAATCCGGGGGAGTGCGGGTTTCCCTGTTCATCCTTGTTCAGGAAGCGTTCACGGTCTTGGGAGCGGTTCTCCCAGCCGGTACGAATGAGGAGCCAGCCACCCTCCGGCAGTGATCCATACTCCGATTCCCATTCGCGGATGTGGTGGACATCCAGCAGGAAGTCGGGATCGGAGGCGGCCTCTGCGGTGACGTCCAGGACAAGGGCCGGGCCTACTAACCGGGCTGGCTCGATTTGGGCGACGTCCTTGCCGTCGCGCCCCGTGGCCCAATGTACCGGGGCGTCCAGATGAGTGCCGATGTGCTCGCCCGTATGAATGTTGTGATGCTTCCAGTAGGGCCCTGGCTCGTTGTACGCGGAGACCTCCTCGAGCGAGAAATCAATGAGGTTGGCAAATGGCGCGGGCAACTCCAATGTGGGCGTGGCGGCGGAGAGCGGGGTAGTGAGGTCCACTACGCCGGTTCGTTGGGCGCCAAGATCACCGAGCAGGCGGGCCAAGCCCGCCTGACGGGCGTCATTCACAGCGTCTAGTTCCATGAGAACTCCTAAAGTTGTTCACCCCAGCGGAGGCCAGAGGATTGCGTTGGCTGCCCGCGGCGTGTACGCAAGGGCCAATGGCTGCGACGTTAGCACCGCGCAATCCGGTTCGGAACACTTACTCCCGCGTATCAGGCTGCCTTACCGGAACCTGCATAGACCCTGGCGATATAGGCATTCGACGGTGCCCGCCCCGGGAGGGACACTGAAGTTAATCAACGTAACGCCCGTCACACTTACCAGGCCGTTATCCGGGTTCACCTGGATCAGCAGCAACATGGCCGGGATGTGAAATCGGGCCGGCGGTCACATGCCACAGTTTCATCAGCACTAAGGAGCAACAATGTCTGATTCCCCAACCACATTGCCGGGACAACGTCCCGGGGTCCGCAAGTACGTTGTTGCCTCGCTCGTCGGCAATGCGCTCGAGTGGTACGACTTCTTCCTGTACGCCACAGCATCGGCCATCGTGTTTGGCCGTTTGTTCTTCCCGGCCGACACAGACCCGCTCGTGGGCACCATGGCCGCTTTTGCCGGATTCGCTGTCGGGTTCGCCGCCCGCCCCTTGGGCGGAATAATCTTCGGTCACATCGGAGACAAGCTGGGGCGCAAGCAGTCGCTGGTCATGACATTAACGATCATGGGGATCAGCACAATGCTGATGGGCTTGCTGCCCACATACGCCCAGGTTGGGGTGTGGGCGCCAGCGTTGCTCATCGTCCTTCGAATCCTCCAGGGCATCGCCGCCGGCGGCGAATGGGGGGGCGGCGTTCTGATTATCAGCGAAAACAGCGGCAACTCCCGCCGGGGCATGCTCGCAGCCTTCAGCCAGGGCGGCATCTCGCTCGGTTTCGTGCTGTCTTCCCTGGCCTTCTTCCTGGTCCAGTTGATGCCCGAACCTGAGTTCCTGGCATGGGGTTGGCGTCTGCCGTTCCTCGTCAGCATCGTTCTGCTTGGTGTGGGCGCCTACATCCGCCTCAAGCTTCCCGAATCCAAAGAGTTCACCGAAGTCCGTGAGAGCCGTTCCGAGCACCGTGTCCCCGCGCTGGATGCTATAAGGGCCCACCCTCGCGAAATCCTCATTGCCATGGGCCTGCGCGTCGCTGAAAACGGCGGCTCGTACATCTTCCTTTCCTTCTCGATCGTCTACGGCGTCCACGTAGGAGTAGACAAGGGGCTGTTGCTCTTGGCAGTGGCGGTGTCGATGCTGGTCTCGTTCGGCGCTTACATCTTCTTCGGATACCTCTCCGACCGTATCGGCCGGCGCCCCATGTACGCGTTCGGCGCCGTGGGTATGGGTGTAATGGCCTTCCCGTTCTTTGCAATGATCGATGCCAACACCCCTGCAGTGGTGATCCTTGCCTTCCTTATCGCCAACGGTGTTTGCCACGGTGCCATGATCGGAACCCAGCCGGCGTTCTTCCATGAACTGTTCTCCGCCGAAGTCCGGTACTCCGGCATGGCAATTGCCCACGAAATCGCGGCCGTGTTCGCCGGCGGGGTAGCCCCCATGATCGCCACGGCCCTGCTGTTGAACTTCAACTCCTCTGCGCCGGTGTCGCTGTACCTCATTGGCATGGTGCTGGTGACCCTGATAGCGGTAGCTGCTGCGGGGGGCCGGAAAAAGCACGATGACCAGCGTCAGGAAGCAGGCCAGCCGGCCGAGACTGTCTCCTAAACGTCCGGATCGTTCCGCCCTTTGCTTACAGTCACCCCAGAAAGGACCGAAGTGACGGTCTCCATCATCGGAACAGGGCAATCGCCTTACACCCGCCACCCCCACCCGGGGACGGAAACCTCCCAGGTTATCGCCCGTGCCGTCCGCAACGCATTGCGGGAAGCAGGCCTCAGCCCGGGTGACGTCGACGGGTTCGCGGTCTCCAGCTTCACGCTCAACCCGGACCACGCCATTGACCTGGCCTGGCGGATGGGTCTTCGCCTGACCTGGTTGATGCAGGATACGAACGGCGGGGCAAGTGCCGGGGGCATGCTCCAGCACGCAGTGCGGGCGATCGAAGCCGGCGATGCCAAGGTCATCGTTCTCGCTGCAGGGGACCTGATGGACGGGCCGGCATTCTCACAGCTGGTGGCCAGCTACAACCGCGCGACCCAGGACCACCTCGCGCCCCTGCCGATGAAGGGACCGAATGCCCTGTTTGCGATGCTCACCACGCGGCAGATGGAGGTGCTCGGACTTACTCGTGAAGATTACGGACACATCGCCATCGCCCAGCGCGAATGGGCCGCGGACAACCCCGGGGCTGTCTACCGAAAAGCCCTCACCATGGACGAATACCTCAACGCACCGGCCGTCGCCACTCCGTTGGGACGCTACGACTGTGTTCCTCCGGTAACCGGTGCTGACGCAATTGTCCTCGTGGCTGACCCCGGCAACAGCAGACCACGTGCAAAGGTGCTCACGGTACGGGCGTCCTACAACGCCGACCAGCAGGCCGGTGACGGACTGGAAACCGGGCTTCGGGCCTGCGCCCAGCCCGGATGGGAGGAAGCCGGAATCGGCCCGAAGGACGTCGGCCTCGCCTGCGTTTACGACGATTACCCCTCCATGGTGGTGGCGCAGCTGGCGGACCTCGGCGTTCTGCCGGCGGACGATCACCCAGCTGATTTCATCAAGCGCCGCATCGCCACCCGCGAACTGCCGGTGAACACCTCCGGGGGCCAGCTCTCGGCGGGACAGGCGGGCGCAGCCGGCGGCATGCATGGGCTGGTTGAGGCAGCCCGCCAGCTCATGGGCACTGCAGGGGCGCGGCAAATTTCGGTCCGCCACGCTGTGGTCAGCGGATACGGCATGGTCCTGTACCGCTACGGCGCCTGCGCCACCATGTCTGTGCTGGAGGCCGCAAAATGAGCGCCGTGGTGCAGGAATGCCGCAACTGCCGAAGCCTCCTTTTCCCGGCCCGCCTTTTTTGCCCGGTCTGCGGAGAGGACAGTTTCTCAACAGTCGCAGCAGAGACCGGAACCATTGAGCAAACCACGACACTCTCTGACGGCATCGTCCTGGCAACCGTGGCCCTCGACGGCGGCCTGCGGCTTATCGCCCGACTGACCGGTTCTGAAGCTGAACCTGGACAGAGTGTGCCCCTTACGAATGACCCCGTAGCCGGGTCCGGCGCCAACGCGTACATACCAATCCACACGACCCTGAATGAGGATCAGTCATGAATCCAACACTTGCCGGACGGCGGCAGCGTCCACTGACCATCCCGCAGATGCTGCTAGAGCGGGCCAGCAAAGCCCCGTCGGCACCGCTGTTCCGCTGCGGTGAGGTTAGCCGTGACAGCCAGGCAATGGTGGAGGCCGCAGCTGGAGCGGGAGGCATGCTGCGCAGCGCCGGGATCGAGCGCGGGCAGACGGTTGCATTGATGTCCTCAAACCGGCCGGAGTTGCTCGACTTGATCCTTGGCTGTGCCTGGATTGGTGCCGTCGCTGTTCCTGTGAACACAGCCAGCCGCGGGGAACAGCTGCGGCACGTGCTGGAGAACTCCCGGGCCGCACTGGTGGTGGCAGAAGCTGAGCAGCTGCCGCACCTGGCAGCAGTGGCTCCGGAGGTCCTTCGCACGGCGTGGGTCATCGACGGCCCCGCCCCAAATCTTCAGGCACCCTTCGAGGTGCTCCCGATCCCGGAGCCTGGTACTGGTGTGGAACCAGTGGATGCCGCTCCGGCCGAGACCGCCGCCATCCTGTACACATCAGGGACCACCGGGGTTTCCAAGGGTGTGCTGTGTCCCCAAGGCCAGTTCTACTGGTGGGCGGTGAACATGTCTGACCAGCTGGGGCTTGGCCCCGAGGACGTGCTGTACACGTGCTTACCCCTTTTTCACACGAACGCCCTTAATGCCTTTATGCAGGCCGTTGAATGCGGCGGCGAGTACGTTCTGGGCCCGCGGTTCTCAGCATCCCGCTTTTGGTCGGACGCCGCCTCCGCCGGTGCTACCGTGACATATCTTCTCGGCGCAATGGTGGGCATCCTCGCCGGCAAGGACCCCGGGCCCGGGGAACGGGACCATACGATCCGTCTGGCCCTCTCTCCTGCAACCCCTGCCCGACTGGTAGAACCTTTCCGGGAACGGTTTGGGGTGCTGCTGCTGGACGGCTACGGGTCCACGGAGACGAATTCGGTGATCGGATCAACTCCCGATCAGTGGCGCCCCGGCTATGTAGGCAAGGTGCGGCCCGGGTTCTCCATCCGCGTCGTGGACTCCGATGGTGTGCCCGTTCCCGCCGGCGTGCCCGGTGAACTGTTGATCCGCAGCGACCAGCCTCACGCCATGGCCACCGGGTACCACGCCATGGCGGAAGCAACAACCAAGGCCTGGCAGGACTTGTGGTTCCACAGCGGAGACCGGGTTGTCCTTGACGAGGACGGATGGGTGCGCTTCGTTGACCGGATCAAGGATGTGATCCGCCGCCGCGGCGAGAATATTTCCTCTGTGGAAGTTGAGCAGGTGTTGCGGCAGCATCCGGCCATCCAGGACGCTGCAGTTTATGCCGTCGATTCGGAGTTGGGGGAGGATGAGGTGATGGCAGCACTTATCCTGCGGGAGCCGATCGATTTCACCGAGTTGTGTGATTTCTGCGGCCCACGGCTGGCGTCGTTTGCCATCCCGCGCTTCCTGCGCGTGGTAGATCAGCTGCCCCAGACCGAGAACGGCAAGGTACGCAAGCAGGTGCTCAAGGCGGCCGGCCGCGAGGCAGCCCAGTGGGACCGGGAAGTTGCCATTCCACGCCAGACCGCTGCCGCCGCTGCACGCTGATTGCCTGGAGGGCGAGCCCGTAGGATGAAGAGATGGACCTGCGGGCGCTGCTGACCACCCACCTGAAGCTGCGTCACCTTGTGATCGTACTTGCGATTGCAGAACAAGGGAGCCTGGTCCGGGCTGCGGAAGAACTGTATTTGACGCAGCCGGCCTTGAGCCGGGCCCTACGGGAAGCCGAGCAAGCGGTCGGAGCGCCCCTGTTCGAGCGAACCGGACGCCGCATGGTACCCACACCGGCTGGGCAGGTGTGCCTCGAGCATGCCAAGGCGATTGTGGGTCATGTGGCTACCCTGCGTCGCAGGGTGGATGAGCTCGCAGATCCGGAAGCGGGTGTGGTGCGGGTAGGCGCGCACGTTACCGGCGCCAACCTGCTGTTGCCGCGGGCGGTAGCTCGATTCACAGCTGAAAGGCCCCGGGTGGAAGTCCTGCTCCGGGAGGCCCCGCCGGAAGCCCTTATACAGGAGCTGGGCAACGGCGATCTCGACCTGCTGGTGGGCCGGGTTACCGATCATCCCAGTACGTCCCGGCTGCGGCTTGTCCCTTTATACCGGGAGGAATTCCGCATTGTTGCCGCGCCCAGCCACCCCGTGCATGCCCTAGCGGAGGCCTCACTTAGGGATCTCGTCAGGCATCCCTGGGTAGTGCCGCTGGCGAATACACCGCTGCGTGATGAACTCGAGGAGAACTTCCACGCCGCCGGCCTTACCCCGCCGGTTCAGCGGGTGGAATCCGGAACTCCTGCCACCTTGCGCGCCCTCGTGGCCGAGGCAGGATTTCTTGCCCTGATGCCGGAGTCCATGGCAGTTGTGGAGCCGGGCCTGCAGATGCTCGAGCTGCACCTCGCAGGACTTGCCCAGCAGGTTGGCATCCTGCTCCATGCGGACAGGCCACTGGCCCCGAACGCTGCACTGTTTGCCGAGAAGCTGCGGGAAGTGGGGGAGCAGATCCGGCGCGACCTCCTCGACCCCACCCCGTCCACCACCTCACCCTAACTGCACCGCCATCTGAAGGCCTCCGCCAGCAGAGCTTATATTTCAAATGATTGACGTTCGTAAATTTAACGCCATAGAATCGTCGTAGTGACGGAATCCTGCCTGCGCCAATGACGTTGCTGGCGGCCGTTTCCGCGCTGTCCCCAAAGGAGAAGAGACAATGACTGTTATCACCAGTGGCTTCGAAGGCAGTGACGTGGTTACGCCGGACGTTCCGCCCGCCCTTGTGGCCGGCAATGTCAGCGAACTGGTCGGATACACTCTTGCCCGGCTCGGTGTTGGCCACATTTTCGGCGTGGTGGGCAGCGGGAACTTCGTGGTCACCAATGCATTGCGCCGGGCCGGCGTGCCCTATACAGCAGCCCGCCATGAGGGCGGTGCTGCCACCATGGCCGATGCCTACGGGCGGATGTCCGGGAAGGTGGGGGTCGTCTCCACCCATCAGGGCTGCGGGCTGACTAATGCGGTGACGGGTATCGGCGAAGCTGCCAAGAGCCGTACGCCCATGATCGTCGTAACTGCCGATACGGCCGCTTCCGCGGTGGGTTCCAACTTCAGGATCGATCAGGACGCATTGGCCCGCAGCGTGGGAGCGGTGGCCGAGCGCATCCACTCCCCGCAAAGCGCCGTGGCTGACACGGTCCGGGCATACCGGACGGCCGTTAACGAGCGCAGGACGGTTGTACTGTCCCTGCCTACTGATGTCCAGGCGGCGCCGGCACCAGAGGGCATTGCGGAGCCGGTACCGCTGGTGCCGGCTCAGCGGTTCGCACCCACGGATGCGGCTGTCGAGGAGCTGGCCGGGCTTATCCGGAATGCCCGGCGGCCGGTTTTTGTCGCCGGGCGCGGCGGCCGCGGCGCGGGACCTGAAATCGCCGCCCTGGCCGAGGCGGCGGGGGCACTCGTGGCCACCTCCGCCGTCGCACACGGCCTTTTCCAGGGTGACCCCTTCAACCTGGGTATTTCCGGCGGCTTTTCCTCGCCGTTCACCGCGGCAATGATTTCCGAAGCGGACCTGATCATCGGTTGGGGTTGTGCCCTGAACATGTGGACAATGCGCCATGGTTCGCTGATCGGGCCCACGGCGAAGGTGGTTCAAGTGGACCTTGAGGACCGCGCTCTTGGCGCCAACCGTCCCATCGACCTGGGCGTGCTGGGCGACAGCGCAGAAACGGCAGCTGCCGTGCTTGCCAGGCTGCGGACATCCCAGCACAACGCGGTAGGCCTGCGGACGCCGGAAATGGCGCGAGAGATCACGGGCCATGCCCGCTGGAATACGGAACTGACAGAAGACTTGTCCACCTCCGAGGTCATAGACCCCCGCGTGCTCACCCGGGAACTTGACCGCATCCTTCCGGCCGAGCGCATAGTATCCGTCGACTCCGGCAACTTCATGGGCTATCCCAGCACCTACCTGTCCGTTCCGGACGAGTTCGGATTCTGCTTCACCCAAGCCTTTCAATCGATCGGCCTTGGGTTGTACACGGCCATTGGTGCCGCCAAGGCCCGGCCTGACCGCCTGCCCGTCCTGGGAGCCGGCGACGGAGGTTTCCTCATGGCGATCTCGGAACTGGAGACGCTGGTCCGGGAGAAAATTCCACTTGTGGCCGTCATCTACAACGATTCCGCCTACGGTGCCGAAGTGCACCACTTCGACGCCGATGACGAGGACCTGGACGTCGTGCGGTTCCCCCAGGTGGACATCGCCTCGATCGCCCGCGGATATGGCGCGGCCGCGCTCACTGTCCGCTCGACTGGCGACCTTGACGGGATCAAGGAATGGCTGGCAGGGCCACGCAACGCACCGCTGGTCATCGATGCACGCATCGCTTCCGACGGCGGTGCCTGGTGGTTGGCGGAAGCGTTCAAGGGACACTAAGTGGAGCGCTTCGTCTTTCAAATATGCTTGGAAGGACTGTGACCCCGACAGAATCGAGACCCGATCGCATGCTTGCTGCGCCTGTTCCTTCCCTGCCCCAGCAGCAGCTAATCCTGACGATTTACGGTCTCTATGGACGCCGCGGGGGCGGCCAGCTTCCCATTTCCGTGCTGATTCAGATGCTTGGCGAGCTGGGCCATGATGCGCCCGGCGTCCGCTCGGCCGTCTCCCGGCTGAAGGCCAAGGGGGTACTGACGAGCGTCAAGAACGGGGGAGTGGCCCGGTACGAGCTCTCCGAGCGTTCACTAAAGCTCGTCAGTGAGGGTGACGAGCGCATCTTCGCCCCCTACCGCGCAGCCACCGGAGCCCCTTGGGTCCTGGCCATCTTTTCCGTACCCGAGTCGATGCGGGACCGGCGCCACCAGCTGCGCACCGAGCTGACCAGGCTGGGTTTTGGTTCCATGGGAGCGGGAGTCTGGATTGCACCTTCCGGAGTGCGGGAAGGCGCCAGGCAGCGCCTCGAATCCCGGGGGCTGGACAAGTATGTGGAGTTCTTTACCGGCGACTACTCGTCGGATTCAGATATGCGGGCGAAGGTGGCCCAGTGGTGGGACCTCGAGGCCTTGGAGTCGCAAATCTCCGAGTTCATGGACACCTACGGCAGCTCGCTGGAGGACTGGACCGCGCTGGTGGGTGATGACCCCGAAAAGGCGTTGGCCGCGTCCTCGGAGGATCTTCGCCGGGACGCGTTCCGCTACTACGTACCCATGCTGACCCTGTGGCGGCGTCTGCCCTACCGTGACCCCGGGCTGCCCCTTGAGTACCTCCCGCCCGGCTGGCAAGGACCCGAGGCGCGCCGGATTTTCTTCAGCGTGCACCGCCTGATCGCTCCGATGGCTGAGATCTATGCCCTGTCCCTGGTGGAGCAAGCGGAAGCAGCCTAGAGACCAAAAAGTCCGGGAACCTGAAAAGGATCCGGCTGGCAATAACGGCCAGCCGGATCCTCTTTACTTTCCGGGTCAGCGTTCGCTGATGACAGCGATGCCCTGGATTTCGATCATCGCCTCTTTTTGCCACAGGCGGGTGACCCCGATGCCTGCCATCGCCGGATACTGCGAACCCGCCATCTCCCGCCAGATGCGTCCGATCTCGCGGCCGTTGGCTATATAGTCCTCAACGTCGGTCAGGTAGATCGTCACGTTTACCAGGTCCTCCGGCTGGCCACCTGCTTCGCGCAGTGTGGTGAGGACGTTCGAGAACGCCTGCGTGAACTGTTCCACGATGCCGCCGGGCACGATCTTCATGTCCTTGTCCAAGGCCGTCTGGCCGCCCAGGAATACCGTGTTCCCGGCGAGCATCCCGTGCGCGAATCCGGACGGCTTGGGAAGCGACTCCGGGTTGATTGTCTTGTGGCCCATGCTGTTCCTCCTGGTATGTGGCTTCTGAAAAAAGTTCCGGAAAGGCTCTGTGCAGATCAATTCCGCCGTGCTACGTTGAGCATATGTGACGATCGTAAAAAAGTCGACACATTGATATCGAAGGGACAGAATCCATGAAACTCGCCACCTTGCGCATAGCCGGACAGGGAACGACGGCGGCAGTCGCCACGGGTGCCGACGCCTATGTTGCCCTCCCGGCCTCCGACGTCGGGGGACTGTTGGCCCGGCCGGACTGGCGGGACCTGGTCCGCGAGGCCGCTGCTGCAAAGGAGCCGGCAGTTATCGAAGCCGGCGACGTTGACTACGCGCCCCTACTTCCCCGCGCCGGCAAGGTCATCTGCTGCGGTCTGAACTACGCGGACCACATCCAGGAGATGGGCAGGGAACTTCCCCAGTACCCCACCCTGTTCGCCAAGTACGCGGACACCCTGGTGGGAGCGAATGACGCCATCGTGGTCCGGGGAAGCGACCGCGTCGACTGGGAGGCCGAGCTGGCGGCGGTGGTCGGGACTGAAATCTTCCGTGCGGACGAGGATCAGGCCGCAGCGGCAATAGCCGGGTACACCGTCGCCAATGACGTCTCCATGCGCGACTGGCAAAACCGGACACTGCAGTGGTTCCAGGGCAAGGCGTTTGACGCCACCACCCCTGTCGGCCCCGTCCTCGTTACACCCGACGAGGCTGGCGAAACCTTCGACGTCGTTGGCTACGTCAACGGCGACGTCGTTCAAAAGGGCAACACCGGCACCCTGGTGTTTGCCCCGGCAAAACTGCTTTCCTACATCTCCCAGTTCACCATCCTGCGCCCTGGCGACCTCGTCCTGACAGGAACGCCCGGGGGAGTGGGCATGGGCATGACGCCGCCCCGTTTCCTGAACGACGGTGACGTGCTCACCACCGAAATCACCGGGATAGGACGCCTTGAAAACGTCGTCCGCATCAGTCCAACATCAACCAAGGAGTGACCCAATGAACCAGACTGCTACTGACTACCGCCTCGAAGGCGACAACTCCATCTATGCCCAAGCCGATGGCAAGGTAGTCCCCGTGGTCACCCGGGCAGGGCATGAGGACACCAACACCGCCCAGTCCGGGGACTGCATCCGCGTCTCGGGTGTCAGCATCCAGCACACACCGGCCACCAAGATCTGGTTCGGCCAGGTATCCAACACTCCCGGGTACCGCTCACTGCCGCACCACCACGGCGAAGCGGAAACGGGCGGGTACGTGCTGCGTGGCCAGGGGCGCATCTACTTCGGGGAGAACTACCAGGAATTCCTCGACATGAAGGCCGGCGACTGGGTCTTCGTCCCACCGTTCATGCCCCACGTGGAGGCAAACATGTCCGTCACCGAGGAACTCGTCTGGCTGACGGCACGCACGCCGGAGAACCTGGTGGTCAACCTCGACGACGTGGCCGACGAAACCCTCGCCGGCTACCGCAGGGCCTGACCGCGATGATCACCGGAACACTGACCTCGGAGACCTTCCTGCGGGCCGTGGAGCTGACGCCGGCTCCGGCAGAGGTCTACGACGAGGCCTACGGCGCCACAACCCAGTACGTGCCCTGGCCCAAGGCCTACGGCGGGGACATGGTGGCCCAGGCTGCTGCGGCAATGATGCGCTCAGTCGACGGAGACAGGGCGTTGCACTCCATGCACAGCTACTTCATGCGGCCCGTCGACGTCGGGGCAACCATCCGCTACGAAGTGGAGCGGCTGCGTGACGGCCGCGGGTACTCCACCCGGACCGTACGCGGATTCCAGAACGGCAAGGCTGTCTATGCCGCAATGGGTTCCTTTCAGGTTCCTGAGGACGGCCCGGACTTTCAGCCCGAGGCACCCGCCGCCGTCGAACCTGATTCCCTGCGCAGTGCCGCAGAGGCACTGGAGGAAGCCGTCGGTCCTGCTGTCGATTACTGGTCCGCCGGACGTAGCTTCGACATGCGTCACGTACCGGGACCGGTGTACATCGAGCTGGAGGGCGGCCCTGTGCCGCAGCAGGCCATCTGGGTCAAGGCTTTCGATTCCCTGCCGGACGATGTCGATCTTCACCGCACTGCGCTGGCCTATGTATGCGACTACACCATCCTGGAACCGCTCCTGAGGGTCAACGGCCTCCACTGGTCCAGCCGGGGACTCGCAACGGCCAGCCTGGACCACTCCATGTGGTTCCACCGCGAGGGCCGCGCCGACGAATGGATCCTGTACGCCCAGGAAGCCGTGTCCAGCCAGAGCAACAGGGGCCTGGCAATGGGCCGCTTCTTCGACCGGCAGGGAAGGCTCCTTGCCACAGTCGCCCAAGAGGGCATGATTCGCCCCGGCGCCTGACCCCTCCCACACAAGCATCAGCTTCACCGACGCACCACTGAAAGGAACGGCCATGAGCATGACGCAATCGGCCCACGTGGACACGTTCACCCGCGACCACCTGCCGCCCGCCAACACCTGGCCGGCGCTCGAATTTAGCCTCCCCGAACTTCAGTACCCCGAACGGCTCAACGCCGCGGCTGTGCTCATCGACAATGCCGTCGCCGAGCACGGTCCGGACCGCCCCGCCCTGCGGACCCCCGACGGGAGGGCGTGGTCCTACGGTGAGCTGCAGCAGCGCGCCAACCAGGTGGCCCAAGTCCTCACTGATGACCTGGGCGTCGTGCCCGGAAACCGTGTGCTGCTCCGCGGGCCCAACAACCCCTGGCTCGTAGCTGCCTGGCTGGGGGTGCTTAAGGCGGGCGGAGTGGTGGTAACCACCATGCCGATGCTGCGCTCCAGCGAGATCGCAACACTGATCCACCTCACCAAGCCCGTGGTCGCCATCTCGGACCATCGGTGCCTTGACGAACTCAAGGAAGCAGCACCCGACGCCCTAACAGTCCTGGCATACGGAGG
This sequence comes from Pseudarthrobacter sp. NamE2, assembly GCF_005796205.1. Classification (GTDB taxonomy): domain Bacteria; phylum Actinomycetota; class Actinomycetes; order Actinomycetales; family Micrococcaceae; genus Arthrobacter. The sequence continues at coordinate 106,369 of NZ_VAHN01000001.1, forward strand.
GGCCGACAACGGGGACCTCACCAACCGATGCGCAGAAAAGAGCGGAAAATTCACCACCGTCGATACAGCTGCCGACGACGTGGCACTGCTCGGCCCCACTTCCGGCACCACCGGGAAACCCAAAGTGACCATGCACTTCCACCGGGACGTCCTGGCCAACGCGGACACCTTCGCCCGGCACATCCTGCAGCCCACCGCCGAAGACGTCTTTGCCGGGTCACCGCCTCTGGCTTTCACCTTTGGGCTGGGCGGTCTTGTGGTTTTTCCGCTGCGGTTTGGCGCCTCGTCACTGCTCACAGAAAAAGCCGGGCCGGTGGAACTTGCCCAATATGCGGCCAAAGCAGGAGCAACCATTCTCTTCACCGCTCCCACCGCCTACCGGGCCATACTCAAAGAGAACCGCGGGGACCTCCTTCGCGGCCTCCGCGTTGCCGTATCAGCGGGTGAGCACCTGTCCAAGGAAACCTGGGTGGCTGTCCGGGAGGCAACCGGGCTCCGGCTGGTGAACGGCATCGGTGCCACCGAAATGCTCCACGTTTTCATCTCCGCTGCGGGTTACGACATCAGGCCAGGAACCACCGGCCGGGCAGTCCCGGGGTATCGGGCCACCATACTCGACGAGGACGGGAACGATCTGGGACCCGGGCACACCGGACGGCTGGCAGTCATCGGTCCCACCGGATGCCGCTACCTCGACGATCCGCGCCAGTCGACATACGTCGTGCACGGCTGGAACGTCACCGGCGATACGTTCTCCATGGACGAGGACGGGTACTTCACCTACCAGGCCAGGTCTGATGACATGATCGTCTCGTCCGGTTACAACATCGGCGCACCCGAGGTTGAAGCCGCTATTGACCAGCACCCTGACGTGGTGGAGAACGCTGTCATCGGCCGTTCCGATCCCGAGCGCGGCACTGTTGTCTGCGCGTTCGTGGTGCTTCGCGAGGGCGTCGTCGGGGACGCTGCAAAGCGCAAGGAAATCCAGGACTTCGTCAAAGCCACCATCGCGCCCTACAAGTACCCTCGCGACGTCCGCTTTGTCACTGAACTTCCCCGCAACCCCAGCGGCAAGCTTCAGCACTTCAAACTCCGCGACAGCATCGCGGACGAAACCGAACAACTGACCGCCGCCGGCCAGAGCCAGGCCTAAAAGGAGCAAGACCATGAAAATCGCCATCGTTGGAGGCGGCCCGGGCGGCCTGTACTTCGCAGCACTGATGAAGCAGCTGGACCCGTCCCACCAGATCACCCTCTGGGAACGCAACGCAGCAAACGACACCTTCGGGTTCGGCGTCGTCTTCTCGGATGAGACACTCGGCGGAATCGGCAACGCGGACCCCGTCGTGGCTGAATACATGAGCCGCCGCTTTGCCCGCTGGTCCGACGTCGACGTCCACTTCGGCGGGCAGATGATCAGCGTCGGCGGCCAGGGCTTCGCAGCCATGAGCCGCAAGGAACTGCTGGAGCTGCTGCAGCGCCGGTGCATCGAACTCGACGTTGACGTCCGGTTCAGCACCCTGGCCCCTGCGGTAGAGGAACTCGAAGCCACCCACGACCTGGTGCTGGCCGCGGATGGTGTGAACTCCCAGATTCGCGCCAAGTACGCTGAGGCTTTTGGCCCTGACCTGGATCCGCGCACCAACAAGTACATGTGGCTCGGTACGGACCAGGTGTTCGAGGCCTTCAAGTTCTTCGTGAAGGAAACCGAGTGGGGCGTCATGCAGATCCACGGCTACCCCTACTCGGACGAAGGCTCCACCTTCATCGTCGAGATGCACGAAGATGTGTGGCATGCCGCAGGATTCGACGAGACCGCCGGTGAAGTGTTTCCCCCCGGCGTCTCCGATGAGAAAGCCATCGCCAAAATCCGTTCCATCTTTGCCGAGGAGCTGGCTGGCTACGAGGTTCTGTCCAACAACTCGAAGTGGCTGAACTTCAACACCGTCCGTAACCGCAGCTGGCGCAAGGACAACGTGGTGCTGCTCGGCGACGCCGCCCACACCGCGCACTTCTCCATCGGCTCCGGCACTAAGCTGGCCATGGAGGACGCCCTCGCCCTGGCTGCGTGCCTTCACGAACATCGGGACCTGGAATCAGCGCTCTCTGCCTACGAGACTGAACGCCGCCCCGTTGTCGAATCCACCCAGCGCGCCGCCCAGGCATCCCTCGAATGGTTCGAACGGATTGGCCAGTACAAAGACCAGGACGCCACCCAGTTCGCCTTCAACCTGCTGACTCGCAGCCGCCGCATCACCCAGGAAAACCTGCGCCTGCGTGACCCGGAATTCGCCGCCGCGGTGGAGCGGCATTTCGCCCGGTCCCAGGGGCTTACCCAGACAGCGCCGGCCATGTTCCAGCCCTTCATCATCGGGGAACTGGAATTGAAGAACCGCGTTGTGGTGTCGCCCATGGACATGTACTCCGCAGTTGACGGTATCCCCGGCGACTTCCACAAAGTCCACCTCGGCTCCAAGGCCCTCGGTGGCGCCGGCTTGGTGATGACCGAAATGGTCTGCGTCTCCGAAGCAGGCCGCATCACCCCCGGATGCACCGGACTGTACACAGACGCCCAGCGGGACAGCTGGAAGGAAATCGTGGACTTCGTCCACAGCCAGTCCACCGCCAAGATCGGCGCCCAGATCGGCCATTCCGGCCGCAAGGGCTCCACCAGGCTCATGTGGGAAGGCATCGACGAACCTCTGGAGGCTGGTAACTGGCAGGCGGTTGGCCCGTCTGCGGTCGCCTACGGCCCTCGGAACCAGGTCCCCCTGGAGCTGGACCGTGCCGGGATGGACGCAATCAAAGATGAGTTTGTCGCCGCCACGCTGCGGGCTGAGGAAGCAGGTTTCGACCTGCTGGAAGTGCACGCCGCCCACGGCTACCTGCTGTCCTCGTTCCTTTCGCCGGTTTCCAACCGGCGGACCGACGAGTACGGCGGCAGCTTGGAAAACCGGCTCCGGTTCCCCCTGGAGGTATTCGACGCCGTCCGTGCGGCTTGGCCTGCCAGCAAGCCGGTGACGGTGCGCATCTCCGCCACGGACTGGATCGACGGCGGCAACACATCCGACGATTCAGTCGAAATCGCCCGTGCTTTCGTTGCGCACGGCGCAGCGGGCCTGGATGTGTCCACTGGGCAGGTCGCCAAGGAGGAAAAGCCGGCCTTCGGGCGCAGCTACCAAACGCCGTTTGCAGACCGCATCCGCCACGAAGTGGCCGCTCCGGCAGGCGCGGCCGTCATAGCCGTCGGCGCCATCTCCACCTACGACGACGTCAACTCCATCCTCCTCGCCGGCCGTGCCGACCTCATCGCGCTGGGCCGCACCCACCTGTACGACCCCCAATGGACCCTGCACGCCGCCGCCGAACAGGAATACCAAGGACCCGGCGCCCAGTGGATTTCACAGTTCCGGGCCGGCCGGCGCAAGCCGCCGAGCTCCCGCACTGACGCCGTACGTCCCCGCCTGTCCCTGCTGAAGGAACTGGATGCGGAAACCACCACACCTCATCTCCGCTGGACCCCTGCGTCCGCCGCTGCATCGGTCCTGGTGGAGTAGCCATGGCCGCCGCACCGGTTACCAGTTGGAGCGTGCCCAAGCGCAGCACCGGCGTTGTTCTGTTCTGCTGCTGGCTTGCCATCCTCGCGGAGGGCTACGACGTCGGTGTGCTCGGCGCCGTCCTGCCTGCCCTTGCCGACTACAAGGAATGGAACCTGAGTCCGCTTGCCCTAGGTGGCCTGGGCTCTTACGCCTTGATCGGAATGCTGATCGGCGCGCTGTTCATCGGCACGCTCAGCGACCTGGTTGGCCGCAAAAAAATGCTGCTGGCCTCGATGGCCATCTTCACCCTGACCCAGGCTGGGGCAGCATGGGCTCCCACCCCTGAACTTTTTGGCCTGTTCCGTCTCGTCGGAGGGCTGGGCATGGGTGGTGTCATCCCGGTGGCAGCGGCGTTAACCATCGAATATTCGGCCCCGAACAAGCGCTCCTTCAATTACGGGCTCATGTACTCCGGCTACTCGCTGGGCATCGTAGCTGCCGCGTTGGCCGCTTTGTTCGTCCTTCCGCTCGGCGGGTGGCGTGCCGTGATCGCCATTGGTGCCGCACCGGTAGTGCTCCTGCCCGTCATCTGGAAGCTTCTTCCCGAATCGCTGGAGTACCTCGAGTCCAAGGGCCGCAGGGCCGAAGCAAAGGCGCTGGCCGCCAAGCTTAAAATCTCCGACTACACTCCGGTGGCAGCACCAGCAGCGACTAGTGCGGTGACAGAACCTTGGTGGAGGACCATCACCACCATGTTCTCCCGCAAGTACCTGCGGTCCACAGTCTTCTTTTGGATTTCGCTGTTCTGCGGACTGGTCCTTGTTTACGGACTTAATACCTGGCTGCCGAGCATCATGAAGAAGGCCGGTTACGATCTCGGCTCGTCCCTTACCTTCCTGCTGGTCTTCAGCCTTGCGTCTGCCATCGGCGGACTCCTCCTCGGCCGCGCCGCAGACAAGTACGGCAAGAAGCTCATCCTGGTGGTGTTCTACATTCTTGGCGGCTTGGGCATCATGCTGTTGGTCTTCCCGAACACCATGGTGGTCAACCTGCTGTTCGTCGCATTCGCAGGCGTAGGTTCCATCTCCACGTCCCTGGTTTTGACCGGTTACATTGCCGATTACTATCCAGCCAAGGTCCGTGGCACTGCCACTGGGTGGGCCTTAAGCTTCGCCCGGTTGGGCGCCATCTCCGGCCCCCTGATCGGTGGCTGGATCGCTGGTTCAAGACTGCCGTTTGAGGCCAACTTCGCGATATTCGCCGGAATCGCGGTGCTTGCAGCGACGGCGGTAGCGATGATTCCCAAGCCGCAACCTGAGCCGTGGGTCCTTTCAAATACTGCCGACGGCGATCCAGACGAAGAGGTGGCCGGGATCGGCGCACTAAGAGAATAATGGGTCGCCAGCACAATTAGGGCACGTCTCTTGGAGCTCCAGATGACGCCCCTCCCAACGCCGGCACGATGGCCACGTTCGGCACAGTCACCCCCGGCGCACGTTTCGTAGGGAGAATCAACGGCACAGCCCTGACTACGTCGTCAGGGCTGTGCCGAGTCTGCCTGGCGGGACCATGTTCTGCACTACCACTAACAACCTCAAAGGGGTTTTGTCATGACCAGAATGTTGATCATTGGACCTCCCGGTTCCGGCAAGGGAACCCAGGCGGAGCGGATCTCTAAGCAACTTGGCATCGTTGCAATCTCTACAGGCGCCATCTTTCGTGCCAACGTTAAGGGTCAGACCCCTCTTGGCCTGACAGCCCAGAAGTACCTGGACGCCGGTGACTTCGTTCCTGACAGCGTAACCAACAAGATGGTGCGCCACCGCATCAGCGAGGCCGACGCAAAAAGCGGCTTTATGCTGGACGGTTACCCCCGGACCGTTGCCCAGGTGGACTATCTGGACCTGATCCTCGCTGAAAGGGATCGGAAGCTCGACGTCGTCCTGGAGCTGAGCGCCGACAATGAAGAGCTCGTTGCCCGCCTGCTTGGTCGGGCGAAGGAAACGGGGCGCTCGGACGATAACGAAGCCGTCATTCGGCACCGCTTGGACCTCTACAACGAGCAGACCGAAGCGGTTGTCGCACGGTATGCCCGGCGCGGCATCCTGACCCAAGTCCATGGCAGTGGCGGCATCGACGATGTCACCCAGCGCGTCCTCTATTCCTTGGGCAGGTTTGTCGGAGTCTCTTAGTACGGTTCCCGCCGGCGATGGCAGGAACTGGCATCGCCGCTGGCAGAAGGATCAACCTTCCGGGTGCCGCGACTCAGGACAACTGATTCTGGCCTCACGACATATAAATCCCCCGACATAGGAAGTGCCCTAATGCGGGACATTAGCCCCGGTGAAAGTGCTGGCTTGACGTGAGCCAGCACTTTCACGGGTTTCCTTACGTTAAAAATCTTTCGGGTCAACATGTCCTGTATGGCCTGCCCGGGAATGAGCCTCCGCCCCGGGCCGATGGGGGAGTGCTACGGCTTGGACGACGGCGACCGGCCAAGGCTGGGCTTTGGCCGAACCGGGCGGTACATGAGCAACCGTTACTGTTCCGAAAGCGGCCACGGCTCCTGCCAGGCCATCGTGCTGATGCCCGTAAACCTCAAAGGCGTAGGTCATGGACGTTCTGCCCAGCTTGGAGATGCCTACCGTCGCCGTAATCCTCTGCCCGAACCACAGCTTGGCCTTGAAGTGGATTTCCTGGTGAACGCGGGGAACACTCGGGAAGTAGTCGGGCAGCTTGAGGGTATGAAGGAACAGCTCCGCCTCGGCGGACTCCACCCAGCGCATCACTGCCGAATTGTGCTGGTGCCCGGAAGCATCCGTGTCCACCCACTCAACAGTGCGTTCTACGCTGGCACGGGGGTTTGCTCGGGACAAATCCACGGCGGACTCCTCTTGGTGTCGGGTCTCTGAATATAACAGAGCGTGACGTACGTAAACCCAAGTGCATAATCTTCATATGTCCGACTATTTACGATCGTAAATATAACAATATATACTGTAGCAAGGTGCACGCATGGCGGACACTACAAGTGACTCTTCGCTAGGAGACAAAGATGTCTGGTTCACACTCTGAGGAGACTAAGGAAAATGCGCAGGAACTGTGCATCGGCGCCCTACTCGACGAAGAGTTCCGATCCGTGTTCGGAGGCACGACCCCGGTCGCTACGCCGTGGGTCGGCCTGAACTTTAAGTAGGTTATTCTTCATCTTCGCCGCGGCATGACAGCATCTTCGAGCGAGTTATCCTGCGTCGCGGCCCGCTGTGAGCGAAGCGAGGGCGTCATAAGCGTATTCGGACGAAAGGTTTAGCTGCTACCGCCGGAGCAGGCGGGTGCCTGGGTTAGGAGAATTTATGTCTTGCTTGTCCGACAGCTTCCTTGAACGCCAACGCCGATAACGGATATTCCGTCAAGTAGCTGAGGGAACAGGATGGGGTGCGCTGCCTACTTCGGGAGTCTTGGGTCGAATTCCATCTAGAAGCAGCCTCGTAGGAGGGAGTGGGAGCCGGCGACCGCTGGGGGAGGCGTCGTGGTCTCAGGCGACGCCCTCGCCGCCGGCTCGGCTCACTACGCTATAGCCGGCGCCTGAGCGGCACCTGAGTATCGGGTACCCGTTTCAGCAGATGGGGGACACGCAGGTAGGCTCCAGTGGATGGGGGAGACGTTGCTGCGCATAAGGCCGTCCGGGTGGCTGTCGTTAACCATGCTGTCCGCGTTCCTGCTGGTCATGGTCTTCTTCCAAGGGCTATCCGCCGGCGGGCTCGACGTCGCGGAGGCGTGCGAGTTGAGTGGCCACCTGTATGACCATGAATACCGCAGCCAGCAAGCGCATGAGCAGCTCCAGATGTTCCCGCTGACCACCAAGTGCAACGCCGAGTACGACCTGGTCCCTCCGTGGATCAACCCCGTGCTGGCGGTTTTGGCCCTCCTCACCGTGGCGTGCTTCGTGGCCATGCTGGCCGCTCTGATCCGCCGCGAGAGCCTGCTCCGAGGATGACGCCCGAGGGAATTTCGGCCTCCCCCCGGCTGTAACACCTACTGCTGTTTGGCCCCCGGTACGTTCAGGGTAAGCCGCGTCCGGAAGTTACGAGAATGCCACGACGGCGTCGATCTGAACGCGGGCGCCAAAGGGCAGTCCGGCGACCTGAAGGGTGGTGCGAGCCGGAAATGGTTCGGGGAATCGACGGGCGTAGGCGGCGTTGATGACGTGGAAGTCGTCGTAGTCGGTTAGGTAGATAGTGGTGCTCAGGACATTGGCCAGTGAAAGCCCGACTTCGCCGAGCAGCGTTTCCAGATTGGTCAGCATGGCCTCGCACTGGTTCTCCACATCTGGGGAATCCAGACTTCCGTCGTCGGGGTTCTGTCCGATGATCCCTGCTGTGTAGCCGATTTTCCCGTGCCGGACAAAGTGTGAAAAGGGCGCTGGAGATTGGTAGAGGCTGGGGCTGAAGTGGTGGCCGGACACGCCTTCTTCCGGTTCAGGCTTTTTGAACCCCGGCGTTTGTACCCGCTCCTCAACCGGCGCGAGCTCCTGGAAGAGGGTCACCTGAAGCCCGGCCGGCGCAGCCAGCCGTGAGTTCAGCGACCGCCAAGGGGTTTCCCGCGGCGTGGCAATCAGTTCGGCCCCCGCCTCAACAAGCCTGGCCGTCACTGCCTCCGTGTCCTCCACTTCGAAGGCGACCCGGAGCCTAGCGCTCGGCTGGCCCTCCGCTTCCACCCGGTCGATGAGCCGCACCTGGGCAGGGTTGGACAGTTCGAGGGTGGCCCGGCCGGCATCGAGGATCGTAACGCGGGCGTCACCCTCTCCTTCATAGGCTTCCTCCTCGGGCAGCCCCAGCACGTCGCGGTAGAAGGCCAAGGCCTTGTCGTAGTCCTCGGCCTGGACAACGAGGCGCAACTGACGGACAGGGGCCGCGGCTTTGTCGGTGCTCATGCTTGTACCGAAACCTCCGACGGCGAAGCCTGCACGATGGTTTTGGCAGTTGCCACGGCTATGCCCAGTGCGTCCATAGGATTCCGTCCGAGAATCCCGGTGATGTCGGTTTCGGTCCCTTCGAGGAATCCATGGCTTGCCGCGGAATGGATGGAGAGCAGCATCGCCGGCTGGAAGGGCAGTAGTCCTGCACAGTCCAAAGCCTGCCGCAGTTCGCCAAGGTTGCCTGGCCGGTATTCCGCCCCCAGCTCGTCCGCGAGGTCTTGGGCCGTGACGACCCTGTCTCCGACGAGATTGTAGGTTTTGCCCTGGTGCTTGTCGGGGTTCCGGGCGATGATGGCTGCTGCTTCGGCCAGGTCTTTGCTGGCGACCGCGGCGACGCCGCCCTGTCCGAGGGGTGCGGTAATCAGCCCTTCCCGTGGGGCAAGGAGCTGGCCGATCAGCTCGGCGTAGAGACCGTTCCTCAGAATCGTCCATTGAGCTTTTCCACTGCGGAGCCGGTTCTCTGTCCAGCGGTGGGCCAGCGCGAATCCCAGATGGTCGCCGGCATCGGTGAGGCTCGTGTACACGATGTGCCCAACTCCGTCACGTTCGGCCGCCTCAATAGCGTTCCCGTGACGACTGATGACGACGTCGTCTTCCTCCGCCCCCGCTGACACCAGGACCAGGGTTTCCACGCCTCGAAAGTTGATCGTCCCGGGGAGGTCGAAGTCCATGTACTGGAACTGGCCGCCGCTGGGATTGCGGGTCGCTCCGGTTGCAGGTGCTCCGGCCCGGGTGAGGTGTTCCAGGACGGACTGGGCGAGATGGCCGGAGGCTCCGGTAACAAGGATCATGCGTGCTCATTTCAGTGGTACTTTTCGGTAACTAGACCCATCTTTCGTAACCGGCCGAGGGCCCACAAGGAGGCACTTTGGTGTTAGGCAGTCACATGGAAGTAACCCCTGTCATGGAACCCTGCGGCGAAGCCAGCCACCCGGACTGTGGGATCCGCGATGTTTTGGACCGGATCGGGGATAAATGGTCGGTGCTGGTCATTGTGGAATTGGCCTCCGGCGTCAGGCGCTTTCGGGAGCTTCAGCGGGCCATTGATGGGATTTCGCAGCGCATGCTGACCCTTACGGTAAGGCGCCTTGAACGAGATGGGCTGGTCACCCGCACGGTTTATCCCACTGTGCCGGCCCAGGTCACCTACGAGCTCACCGAGCGTGGGAGCAGTCTCACTCTGCTGGTCAAACAGTTGGCGGACTGGTCTCTGGAACACAAAGACGCCATCGGCGCCTCCCGCGAGCTTTACGATCGCCAGAACCCGGAGCAAGCGATCCGCTGACCCACGGCGGCTCAAAACGTCCACCCGCTCTGTCGGTCACATTCGGTTCAAGGGATCTTCGACGGCCGTCCGGCTACGCTGGGTCCACTACGTGTTCGTCACGTGGCCTGGGAGCAGCGGGCAGGGTCGTAATGAGCTGGCGCCAAAGCAGCGCCGGCCCAGAAGGTGATTGGCGCCGGCCAGACGACCGGAGGTACGACGATGACGCACGACCAGCATTCAGAGACCTGGGGCGATCAGCCTTGGTAAGTTCCGAACCTGTGCAGAAGAGGCGCTACCGGAACCGGGTCCGTCACCCGAGGTTCGACATCGGACAGCACGTTCGCTACTCGGAGGGTCCGGAGTCCGGTACCGGAGTAGTCGAAGCTGCCACCGATGACTGGGCCATCGTTTGGCTGTGGACCGACTGCGGGAAGGGGCGCAGGATGCTCCTTCAGGGCATGGGCGCCATCGTTGCACCCATTGACGAAGGTGCGGGCAAAGCGGTTTCTGATTGACGAGCCTCACGGCGGCCACTAATCATGCAAGCCAGGACCGCCGCTGTGCCCCCTACGCATGCCTACCGGTGAAGGACCATTCCGGGCGAACGATAGGCTGGCAGGATGACGTTGGGGACGCGGCGGAGCCGCTTGTGCACATCAAAGACTTCCGGATGGATTTTGGGGACACCAGGGTCATCAAGGAGCTGTCCTTCGATGTTGGGGAGACCTTCGGTTTCCTGGGGTCGAACGGGTCCGGGAAGACCACGACCTGCGGGCGCTGCTGGGCATTTACCAGCCCACTGCGGGCACCCTGCACATTTGCGGTAAGGTCTTCGAACCGCGGGACGGTGCCCGGCTCGGGTACCTGCCGGAGGAGCGCGGCCTGTACAAGAAGGAAGCCGTCCTGGACGTGATGGTCTACTTCGGCCGGCTCAAAGGGCTGTCCAAGGCGGCGGCCAAGTCCTGGTCAATGGACTACCTGGAGCGGGTTGGGTTGGCCGACAAGGCAGCGGTGCGGCTGGATAAGCTCTCCGGCGGCCAGCAGCAGAAAGTCCAGCTGGGCGTGACCATTATGAACGACCCGGAGCTCCTCATCCTGGACGAGCCGACCAAGGGTTTTAACCCGGTGAACCGGCGCCTGCTGATGGACATCATCGAGGAGCAGAAACTGGTTGGCGCGACCGTCATCATGGTCACCCACCAGATGGAGGAAGTGGAGCGGCTCTGCGACCGGGTCATCCTGCTCAAGGACGGCACCGCCCGCGCCTACGGGACCGTCGCGGAGGTGCAGGAGCAGTTCGGCGGAAGCGTCTACTGGGTCAGCTACGAAGGCATCCTGCCCGCTTCCGGCCTCTACGACATTGTCACCGACGCCGGTGGGAAGGCGGAGCTCGCCCCGCGGGCAGGTGCCACCGAGGCGGCGGTCCTTCGAGAGCTGATCGAAGCTGGCGTCTCCGTGCGATCCTTCACCACCGCGCGGGTCTCCCTGGAGGAGATCTTCATCCAGGTCTACGGCGAACAGCAGATGGCAGAGGTCTAGCAATGGCACTTTCACAGCACAACCTGGGCACCGTCGTGGCGTTCGAATTTATGCGGACCATCAAGAAGAAGGGCTTCGTGGTCGCCACCCTGGCGATCCCCGTTGTCCTGGTGTTCGTCTTCGCCCTGATCTTCGCGTCCAACTCCAGGACCGAGGCCAGCGCCGACGCTCAGAAGAACTTGGAGCTGTCCTTCACGTACACGGACGCCTCCGGCATCCTCCCGCCGCAGATGGCCCAGGCCGCCGGCGGCAAGTCAACCGGGGATCCGGATACCGCCCTGGCCGCGGTCAAGGACGGGACCAGCGAGTCGTACTTCGCCTACCCGAAAGACCCGGCCGCCGAACCGGTGAAGGTCTACGGGGCCGATATGGGGGTGTTCGAGAACGGCAAGTATGAGGCAGTGGCCAAGCAGCTGCTCACTGCCGCCGCGCAGGCCCAGGTCAACAACCCGCAGCTGACGGCGGCCCTGGCCGGGGGAGTGGCCTTCGAGTCCGAGACCTTCAAGGACGGGAAAGCCTCCGGCGGAGTCGGCTCGGTCATCCCGCCGATGCTGTTCCTGATCGTCTTCTACATCTCGATGATCTTGCTCTCCAACCAGATGCTGAACTCCACCCTGGAGGAGAAGGAGAACCGGGTCACCGAAATGATCCTGACAACCCTGAACCCGACCACGTTGATCACCGGGAAGATCATCTCCCTGTTCGCCGTCGGTCTCGTCCAGATGCTCGTGTTCCTTGCCCCGATCGCGGCTGGCTACCCGTTCCTCCGCGACTCCCTGGCACTGCCCGACCCGGACCTGTCCACCCTCGTGTTCGAGCCCGTACCCCTGATCGTCGGAGCCCTGCTGCTGCTGGGTGGATTTAGCCTGTTCACCGGGGTGCTGGTCGCCATCGGCGCCATCATGCCCACAGCCAAGGAAGCCGGGACCATCTTCGGCCCGCTCATGGCCGCGATGTTCATCCCCTTCTACGCCCACAGCCTGATCATCTCCCTCCCGAAATCCCTCATCGTGCAGGTCTTCACCTACTTCCCGCTGACCTCCCCGGTCACCGCCATGCTCCGCAACGGCTTCGGCACCCTCAGCACGGTCGAGGCCGCCATCGTCATCGCCGAACTGTTCATCGTCGGGCTCCTCATCGTCCGCCTCGCCGTCCACCTCTTCCGGTACGGGTCCATCGAATACGGCAAGAAGCTCTCCATCGCCGGGACCTTCCGGCGCAAAAAACTGGCCGCCAAATGCCGAACAATCTCTACCCAGCCATGACCGCTCGCGCGAATAAACAAGAGGTGATGAAGGAATGACTGCGCAAATGCCGATTGCTGTCCGGGCCACTGCAATGTGGAAGACACGTCGTTGGTTAAAGAGCCGGTACCGCAGCATCCGCTATGACGTGCGTTTCGCGGACGGGCGCGAGGAACATGGCGTCGATTTGAACGCTGTTCTCCAAGGGGCGCGCTTCCCCGCTGATTATTGGTCAACGGTCCAGGGTGCCGGCCGAGCATGTCCGGAAGAAGGCACAGGGGCGTGGGTGGACTATCCCTTCGGCCGTCCACTCTGACCAAGCCGGGGGTGTCTGGGGCCTCTCGGCCGGTAACCGCGCCGTAGGGCCTTCGGCTGGCCGATGAAGGACGTGATTGGGAGAAGACCAGATGAAGTGCTCACTTGAGACAAGGCGCCGCTGGACCAGGACCATTGCGTGGATCCTGCTCGTCATCGCCTCGATGGCCCTGATCGCCTACGGGATCGTGCGCGTCGACTGGCACGTCTGGCTGCCGACCCCCGCCGAGCAGGAGGAGTCGCGGATTGGCAGCCGCTACATCTACGCCGGGTGTGCGCTGTCCGTCACGGCCGCCGTCTGGTCGCATATCCGGGGCAACCAGGTCTGGGTGAGCGTCTGCGTTGGCCTGCCAGGGCTCCTCGTCGGCTGGGCGACGCTGCACCAGCCCTAGGTCTTCTGCGCCACATGGCCGCCGTCGTGTCGTTCCCCTTGGCCCTCGCCGCCATCGCCGAGGTCCACCGCGTGCGGGGACGCCGGCAAAGAGGGACTAGAAGGCTTATCCGGCGGTTCACCGATACTGGTCCCGGCCCGTGCCGTACACGTATGATGCGATTACATTACCGATAGAAAAACCCCCGTGAAGCAGAATATTATCGCCCGCGTTGCCCAGCTCGCCAAGGCCAACCTGAACGCCCTCCCGGACTCCGCGGAGGACCCGCAGAAGATGCTGGACCAGATGGTCCGCGACTATTCCGAGAACATCCGCGAAGCCGAAGCAGCTGTTGCCACCACGATTGGCAACCTCCGGATGGCCGAGGACGACTACGCCCGGGCCGTGAACGACGCAACCACCTGGGGCAACAAGGCCATTGCCGCGTCCCGCAAGGCCGACGAGTTCCGGTCCGCCGGAAACAGTGCGGACGCTGACAAATCCGATGCCCTTGCCCGGGTGGCCCTGGGCCGGCAGATTACCGCAGAATCCACCGCCAAGGCCCAGGAACCGAGCCTGGCCGCACAGAATCAGGTCGTTGACCAGCTTGAAACGGGCTGGACCAGATGCGGAGCAAACTCGGCGAGCTGACCGACAAGCGCAACGAGCTGGTCAACCGTTGCCGCGTTGCCGCCACCCAGTCCCAGATGAACGACGCCCTGAAGGCTCTTGCCGCCGGGGACCCGACCTCGGCCATTGGCCGGTACGAGGCGAACATCCGCCGCCAGGAAGCCACGGTCCGCGGCCAGCAGGAACTCGCGGCATCATCCCTGGAGGCCCAGTTCGCCTATGGAAGACCTCTGCGAGCAGATCGAAGTGGAAGCACGGCTCGCCGCCCTCAAGTCCATCGACCGGAAGGCCCATCGACTCCTAAGCCCCCTCGAAGGCCCTGGGCCAACACCGGTCCGGGACCTTTGGCGTTCCTTCAGGCGGGGACGTCCAGAATAATCTTCGCTACGAAACTTTTTTCGGGCCCGTGACACCCGGCTCCTGCCTAGGTAGCTTTGACCTACTCGTGGTTGAGCAGTCGGCCGGCTTGGCACCTAAAGGGAGCCCCGATCTTGAACGGCACTGACTACTCCCATTCAAAAGACACAACGCTCGGCCTGACATCATCTGGCAAAATCTTCAGGTCATTCCACTGCTGGTCCGCAGTGCCGGTATCCGACCTCCTCCGGCTACGGCACGCGGTTGGGCGCACCCCCGCATCAACGGCGGCAACAAATGAGCTCCTCCATCTCGTCGACGCAGAACTCACACGCCGCTCATCATCGACCGGCGGCATCATCCCGCCACCAGAAGGACACCCCCCGGAAGCGGGCTAAACCCTCTGCTGCGCCAACGATGCGCGACAGCAGGGAAGGCGGTCCTGGAGGGGTGGGGCCGCCGCCGTGGGCCGGTGCCAGCCGTTTGGGGGACCGGCCCACGGTCGTGCATGGGACATCGCGGAGAAGGTGCCGCAAGTCCTATTAGGGGCGTGCGGCACCTTCTTGGATTCCGTCACCAGCGGTGGGCAACGTCCACTATCAGCCGGGAGCCTGCCCCTGGCCCGTCCAGAGTCAAGACCCTGAAGGGCAGCCGGGCACGGACGCCCAGGCCGATGCTGGTGGAGCCCTCGAAGCTTCCGGCGTAGACCACTTGCCGGAAGGTCTGGTAGCCGGCCACGTTGGACAGCTCGGCCTTCGCGGCCGGGTTGTAGGTGAGGTTGCCGTTGTTGTCATACGAGGGTGCGTTCACGGTGATCTGCAGCCGTGCGTTGCCGTACACCGGGATCGTGAAGCCGGAGCCGTCCTGGATGATTTCCGGGACGTACCGGACCGTGTAGCCCTTCACGGGGCCGTTGAGGTCAACCACCAGCCGGTCGAAGCAGGGTTGCTGCCCGGTGCGGACGTTGGTGACAGATGCGGAGCTCATCCCGGGCGCGGTTTTAGCCAGGGATCCCCATTCGAGACCGCAATACGAGGTGGCAGCCGAAGCGGGCCCCGGTGCCACGATGCCCAGCCCAACGACTGCGAGGAGCGCGGTGAGCCAGAGTAGGAGTTTTTTCATTGGTGCCATCCAAGAGGGGAGTGGTGTGGTTGGACAGCTCAAGATTAGGGATCACGCACACAGGAAACGAGGTCTGTTGCCGCTTCTAGGCGGAACCGTAAAGAACGCACCGGCCGGGTCACACGCCAGTAAATCCCAGGGCTTCTGAGCGCCATTCTTGACCGTTTCGGTGCCGTTTCTGAACCCCGCCGTTATTCGGGTAACGAGGCCAGGAATAAGGATAGGAGCCGGAATGACGGTGAGGGCCCGCAGTGTCCGCGGCGAGCTTTTAGACGATCAGCCCGTGACGCTCGACCAACGGCATGGTCGCGTCGAAGTCCACCTCGGCGCCATACTCGGCCGCGAGGGCGGGAAGGGTCTCCGGGGAGTATTCCCCGCCGGGTTCGGCAAGCCGGCGGAACAGTGCTTCAATGCCGCCCGGAACGATGATCTCAAGCACGCGCAGTTCATCCTCGCCGGCATTCCAGAAGGTGTGCCAGCGCCCCCGCGGCTTGGCCACCAGGTCGCCCGGCCCTGCCGTCACCTCGATGCCCTCCTCGATCACACCCAGCGTCCCGGCCAGCACGAACGAGTATTCGTCTTCGCGGCCATGGCGGTGCATGGGCGCGGCCAGCATCCTTGGTCCGAGCACGTGTTCGACCAGTGCAACCCTGCCGGCGGAAGCCGCGCTCTCAAGAAGGTACCTGTCCAAGAACCCTGGTTCTCCAGTGGCCTCGGCTTCATCTGCACGGACAACGTGAGGGCCAGACGGCGTATCCATACCGCCATCGTAGGACCATGGAATCCGTGTGGGTACTCAGAAATTCGAACAGGATCTGCCATATTGGTGCCAGCACACCGGCAACCGGAAGGACCGATGGGCGCATGGGGCTACCTGCCGTTTGAAAACGACGACGCACTGGACTGGCTGGACGAGCTCGAAGGCGGCGGAGCGGACGTCGTCCGCGGGGCTTTGGCCAAAGCGAATAACGGCTACGTTGAAGCTTCTGAGGGTAGCGTCGCCATCGCGGCCGCCGACATCACTGCAGCCTGCCAGGGCGATCCGGCTGCGGAGCTGCCTGAGAACGTCGTCGACTGGGTGACCACGCACGGGGCAGAGATCACTGCCGAGGATGTGGAGCTCGCCCTGGAGGCCGTCGAACGGGTAGCGGGGGAGAAGTCCGAGCTGGCCGAGCTGTGGGATGACGCCGACGAACCCGGATGGCGCGAATTTCTCGAAGACCTTACGGAACGGCTGCGTGCGGCGCTGCGGTAGCAGTGACTCGCGGGGTCAGCTGATGCTTGCGATGCATCAGCCCCCACTGTGGATCCGGGTGTGGTGAATCCTCTGGGTCAAGGGGCTGGTCGCTGCGGGGGTGCGAACAACTCTTTGAGGTTCTCGCTGACGTCCGTGAGCTCTTCCCCCGGGTCGAGCGTCAGCTTGCCGCGTACTGACCAGATGTCGTGGAGTGAGGGATCCTGAAGTGTGAAGGCTAGCTCGACATGACTCCCCGTGTGGGCAGCCTCCAACAACAGGTCCCCCTCAACGGATTCGTACCTCTTTGGTCCGCTCCAGCCACGCCAGTTCACGGCAAGGTCAGCGAAGAAGCCTGCCAGATCTGCGAACCCATTCCCGTAGTGGGCCACCATCCCGCGGCGGGCCGTGAGATCCTTCAGCTCCGCGGTTACGACCATGCTGAGCACCTGGCCGTCCCGGCTGCGCTGTAGGTCCCCAAACATCAACCTGTCCCGGCGGCTCACCTCGACCTTGTCTGTCCCCATCAATTCAGCGAGCTGCTTTTCGGCGGGGCGACCCGCTTCAGCTCGGCGATCCGCAGCCGGAGGAAGATGATGGCCAACACCAGGGCGTAGACCGTCAGGGCGGCCACGACGATCGTGAAGATCGCGTCAGGACGCCGATGAGGCCAAAGCTGGGCTCAGATTCATTACTACCCCCACATAGTTGTTGCTCCCTAGGCTACGCCAGCCGGGTATGACGAGCTCTGTCTGGGTAGTGTGAACAGATGGACCTCTCCTCTGAGCTTCCCGCCGGCGTTCTGCTCCGGACGGTTAAGACATCGGATGCCGGGGCGTTGACAGCAGCCTTCCTGAGAAACCGGGAACACCTTGCGCCCTGGGAGCCCATCCGGCCTGACAAGTTCTACACGGTCCCCGGGCAGCAGGATGTTATTGCCCGGCAGCGCCAGGAAGTCGCCGCCGGAACTGCCCTGCCGATGGTGCTGGTGCGGGATGGTGATGTCCTCGGCCTGCTCACACTCAGCTCGATCGTGCGCGGCGTGTTCCAGAACGCCCACCTTGGTTACTGGATCGACCACACTCTGCAAGGGGCGGGCATCATGACGGCGGCAGTCGCAGCCGCCACAGGTGTCGCCAAAGACAACCTGGGCCTGCACCGGATCGAGGCCGCCACCCTGGTACACAACACAGCGTCACAGCGGGTCTTGGAGAAGAACGGTTTTGAGCCCTACGGGACAGCCCGAGCCTATCTGCGGATCGCCGGGCTCTGGCAGGACCATCGCATATTCCAGCGGATCCTCTGATACGAGGGCATGCCGAACGGCACGAAAGAGGCGCGCCCCATTCGCTGAGCGCGCCCTTCCCGTACTGCCAGTCAGTCCTTTTTGAAGGCGTCCTTGACCTTCTCGCCGGCCTGCTTCAGATCGCCCTTGGCCTGGTCGGTCTGGCCTTCAGCCTTCAGGCTCTCATCGCCGCTGGCGTTGCCGGCAGCTTCCTTGCCCTTACCGCCAGCCTTCTCGACAGCGTTCTCAATCTTGTCGCCCAGTCCCATGGTGTTTCCTCCTCTGGTTGGCAGCCGTTCGCATTCGGCTATCTAAACTAAGCATGCTTAGTATTGGATTTTCAAGTCCGCCCACTGGCCGCACGGCAACAAGTTCAGGTCCAGAAGTCGGCCGCCGTGGTGGTGTCCCCGGCCATTTCAATGCCCTCGGCCACCTTCCCGTCGGAGATGCTGAATACGATGACCTGTCGTTGGTCCAGGGTCTTGCCGTTGCGCTCGGCATGCGTGAACTGAACGCCAACGGTGTACCTGTCACCCGGTGCCACGTCCTCCACGGTGACCTTCACCGACCCGTTGGACCGCGAAAAGAGTTCGCCGAAATAGGCCAGGATGGCATCCCGCCCCTGTTTGACCCCGGACAGTGGGCCGTTTCCTGCGGCATGCCACACCGCGTCCTCGGGAAACAGGTCCCTAAGCGCATCTATGTCGCCAGCGCTGAATGCTTCATAGCCTCGCCGAACCAGTGCGGCGTTTTCCTGTGCTCCCATTTCGGCGCCTCCGTCATCATCGTCGGATTCTTGCGAGGCCAGAGTAGGCTCGGCTGACGGGTTTGTCGAGGGCAAGTCCGGCACCGGGCCCCTCGGGTCGCAGACCTAGACGATGGCTCCGTCACGGAGGTGCGTTCGCCGGGGAACGGCGGGGGAGTCCCCGGGCCCACCAGGCGATCATCAGCCCTGCAGTGGCCGCCCCGCCAGCGTAGATCCAGGGCGAAGACCACGACCCTTCGGGGGTGGGGATGGTAAAGGCGATCACGACGGCAGTCACGGCAAGGAGGACTTCCACGGCCGCTTGCAGAGGTCTCACCCAGTACTCAGGGTCGGCCAGCCGTACTAGGGGAATGATCGGAAGCAGGAACAGGCCCAGGCTGGGAACCGGGTAGATGATGTTGTTGAACGTGAAGATCGTCATGCCCAGCAGCAGCAACCCAAGGAATTTCAGCACCCGCACGGCAGGGAGCGGGTTCTCCGGCGTCCACCGGGTCAGGAGCAGCCCCCAGGCCGGCAGACCGAGCAGCCAGGCGCCACACCACCAGCCCACGTTTGTGAGAGCCAGCGGCACGAGCAGGACGCCGGGAAGCAGGAACGCCACGGCCTGCCGCAGCGACGGAAACCTGCCGGTGGGAGCAAAAATGCAGGCCCCGATCAGCAGATACGTGGCCGCGTACCAAGGCAGCAACCGGATCACCGGGTCGGCCAGGTTGAACACCATCAGCGTCAGAGCGGGGACCATGACGCACACCCCGGCGAACGTCCACGGGCGGCGGGCCTCGGACTGGTTCAATGTGAACTTAGCCCTCGTTCACAGTTGTGGTAGGAGCGGAGCTCGGAGTAGCGCTGAGGTTTGCGGTGCCGTACGTGGTCTTGGTGGCGTAGTCGTAGATCAATACGCTCAGGACCGGCTCCTATGGTGTCCCACATCTGGGAGTCCATCACGAAGCGATGGGGGGCAGCGGCTCGGAACGGGCCGATCTCGACCATCCTCGATGACGACAATGTGGGCTCGCCGCCGGCCCTGCGAGTCAGAATTCCCGGACTGAAGCATGACGCGAAGATCTTTGCCGGGGTCAGTTGACATGTTTTCAAGCAGCAGAACCGCGCCGGAATCGCTGATCTCGAGTGTGGCTGTGCCGGTGGTGGCGGCAGCCTGGGACTGAAAATTCCCCTCTAGGATGGCTGACGTAGACGGGGCAGAACTTGGAGTCGCGGGGGATTCCACCTGCCGGGTTTCTTGCTCTGGCCCGGGATCGGTGTACGTGCAGCCGGTAAGTCCCGTGGTCAGGATTCCAGCTAGCACTGTAACTAGGACCCGTTTCATCATTCCCCCAATGAGTCGTTTCCTAGGCACCTCACCTGACCCGCTATCACGAGGTTTTCTGGTTTTTCAGATGGATTAGGCGGCCTTACGGGTCGCGAAGTACTTGGAACGTATGAAACGTCACGGGACGCGAGGCCTGAAACCGGCCCTGAGCAGTCAGTCCCGCCAGCTGAGCCGGCCAGGCCGGGCCGGAAGAAGCGCATCCTGGTGCATTAGCAAGTCGATGGCGCGTAGCTGGATCCGCAGCTTCAGCGCAACTGCAGCACGTGTCGAGAGGTTCCTGGAAGTGGGGCACGAACGGGAGCGAAGCCTCCCTCCGTCGCTTGTGCTGGACATCATTGAACTTGAACATTCGGCACTGACTTCGGCACTGAACGAGGAAGGCATGCTGAATAACCTGATCCTGAAGTGGAGCGCTCTGGCCGATGTCTATGGCAGCAACCGTGAGGAGTCCGATAGGGAGGCAAACCGGCTTAACCTCCTCGTTGACTCGGCTATCGCTCTGAACGCCCTGCCAGCAGCGCGGTTGCCAGACATGGATTTGATGAAACGGCAATACCACATAGAGCGCGAACGTCTCGCTCTTGGGAAGCTACGCAGAGACAAGTCGGACTTCGCCCACATGGGGCTTGCTTTGCAGGTGCTGCGTGAACACGAGGAGATGCTCGGGCTTCGGACTCGTCGCCAATCACGTGGAGCTGCAGTGAGTGAAAGGGCTGCGGGTGCACGATTTACCGAACGGCTAAGCTCCAAGCAGCGATTGACTTTCGATATGGAGCTTACTGGCAACTGGCGGGATCACTGGCGGAACACTTTGCCCTGAAGACGCCGGCTAATTAACGATGCAAGCACATCAATGGGCCCAACTTGGTTTGGCCAGCAATGCTCACGGTTCTCGATCCGGGGTTACCCGCGCAGGCGCTCCCGCCAGTCTGCCGGCACCTTGTCCGCCGGGCCAGGTGACGGCTGCTCGACTGGCCTGGATTGAGGATCCGGAAGCCGCGGGCCGCGGAAAAACTTCTTTTTGGTGTGCTCGTAGAACCAGTCCTCCCCGGGTTCAAACGACTTTACGACGGGGTGGCTAACAGCGCGCGCGTGCGCACTGGCATGCTGGGACGGTGAGGAGTCGCAGCATCCGATGTGGCCGCATTCGGCGCAGCGGCGAAGATGCAGCCACCATCCCGGCCCGTCACCGCTGAGGCACTCCAGACACCCGGTTCCACTCGGCGTGGCGGCGAGGTTGATTCCCGGAACAGCGCGATAATCCATGGAGTCCTCCATTGTGCATCGATCGAGATAGCTCAGACCATCCTGTTTGGCCGCCGTCGGGAGCTATTGTGGCAGAAACGCCGCATCGTCGGAATGACGGGGTGGCAACCCTTGTCGCCCATGTCCGGGCGCGAGTATCGTGAGCGGCACCGAACCCTTGAACCGGAAAGACGGCGGCCATGGATGACTCGGTCCCGATCATGCTGCTGGCAACCACAGACCCCGCCTCCCGGCGCATTCTCGGAGATGAGCTGCGTCGACGCTACGGTGCGGACTACGAGGTGGTGGCCTGCGCCAGTTACGCGCATGGGCGGGCGGTGCTCGAGGGGCTTCGCCGCTGGGAGCGTCCGATCGCCCTCATACTTGCGTGCTACGGACCTGCTGACCGCGGCGGACTCGATTTTCTCCGGCGTGCCTATGGCTTCCATCCGGCCGCCAAGCGTGCGGTAGTGGTGACTTGGGGTGATTTCGCCAGCGCGCCCACCGTATTCCGGGCCATCGCGCAGGGATACGCCGAGTTGCTGATCATACGTCCTGAAAGATCGCGCGATGAAGAATTCCATGGAGCGATTACCGACGCGCTTGACGACTGGCACCTGGCCCAGGGGGTGGCCTTTGAGGCGGTCCGGCTGATCGGGGAGGTGGGCGACGGAAGGACTCACACGTTGCGCGACTCGTTGAGCCGAAACCACATCCCCGCCGTGTTCCACCCCGTGGAATCCGAAATCGCGCAACGGACGTTGGAGAGCCTCGACCTGCAGAACCCCGCGCTGCCGGTCATGGTGCTGCAATTCACCGCTCCACCGATTGTCCTCGAGAACCCCAGCGACCTGGAAATCGCCCAGGCGATGGGGGTGACCCGGCCGCCACCGGCGGACAGAATTTTCGATGTGGTTGTCGTGGGAGCCGGCCCATCCGGACTCGCCACCGCCGTATATGCCTCCTCCGAAGGCCTCTCCACCATGGTCGTGGAGGGAGAGGCCGTGGGAGGCCAGGCCGGCACCAGTTCGTTGATCCGCAACTACCCTGGCTTTTCCCGCGGTGTGAGCGGCGCCCACCTGGCCTATCGCTCATTCCACCAGGCCTGGACTTTGGGCACGGACTTCCTGTTCCTGCGGAAGGTTGAGGGGCTTAGCGTGGACGGATCCCTGTACACCGTGTCGATTTCCGATGGCAACGTTGTACGCTGCCGCACAGTGGTGGTGGCCACCGGCGTGGACTATCGGCGTCTCGGCATACCCCAGCTCGAGGATCTGGTCGGCAGAGGCGTCTTCTACGGGGCGACAGTCTCCGAGGCGCCGTCGATGACCGGTAAAAATGTCTGCGTTGTGGGCGGCGGCAACTCGGCTGGACAGGCTGTTCTGCACCTGGCCAAGTATGCGAAGAAGGTAACACTGCTGGTACGCGGACCCAGTCTCGCTGTCACCATGTCTGAGTACCTCATTTCCCAACTCGAGGCCACGCGGAACGTTGCGATCCGCTATGGCACGGTGGTTGTGGGGGCCCGTAACCAGGACGGGTTCCTTTCCGCAATCAGCATCGCCGCGTCCGGAGCCGCCGACGCAAGCCCGGGAGAGGAGATCGAAGCTGGCGGTTTGTTCGTCCTGATCGGGTCGGTGCCGCGGACCTCCTGGCTGCCTGACGCCGTCGAACGCGACCCGGCTGGTTTCCTGCGAACGGGTGGCAGCCTGTATGCCGGTGACACCGGGTACCCCCGGCCGGACAGGCCGCCGTTGGCGCTGGAAACCAGCATGCCCGGCATCTTCGCGATCGGGGACGTGCGTGCCGGTTCGATTAAGAGAGTGGCCACCGCGGTGGGGGATGGCGCCACAGTGGTCTCGATGCTGCACACCTACCTGGCCGAGAACCCCTTGCCTGCTCCGCCCCCTGCCGCTAATGAAGCAACCGCACGCGGAGAGCTGCCCGGTGATGTCCGCACCAACTGATGCCACACCGGTGATCGCACCAATGCGCCGGCTGCTTTACGTCGCTGCATTCCTCGTGTTTCTTGCCGGGCTCGTGCTGTTCGTGTTTCCGCTCCGGACTGCGGACTGGTTTGCATGGACAGTCAACCCGCCCATGACGGCAGTGTTCCTCGGGGCCGCATACTGGGCGAGTGCTGGCCTGGAGGTGACGGGTGCCCGGTCAGCTGATTGGGGCACAGCGAAGCTGGCCGTATGGCCGGTGTTCGTCTTCACGACCCTGACCCTCGGAGTCACCCTGCTTCATCTCGATCGCTTCCACCTGTCGCCGGGCGTTGCCCTGCTTGCCCAGGTAGCCGCCTGGGCGTGGCTCGCGATCTATGCCGGCGTGCCCGTGGCGATGCTCGTCATCAGCCGGATGCAGGTCCTGTCCCACCGCCCTGGGCAAAAGTCTCCAACGGAACGACGGCCAGTGCTGCCCCTTGCGCTCCGGCTGCTCCTGGGGGGAATCGCCGCTGTACTGCTGGTTTATGGTGTGGCGCTCCTGACCGCACCCGTTCCCGCCGCCGCCTGGTGGCCATGGCCACTGTCCGAACTTACAGCAAGGGCTGTCGGGGCATGGCTGGTGGGTCTTGGGTGGGCTGCCGCCCAGGGCCAGTTGAGTGCCGACCTTCGCATGGTCCGCCCCGTCGCCATTACCTCGGTTGCTTTCGTCATTCTGCAGGCGCTTGCCCTGCTGCGCTATGGCGAGGCCTTGGCGTGGCCCAGTGCACCGGCCGTCGGGTTCATAGCCGTACTGCTTGCTATTGGAGTGGCCGGCGGATGGGCACTCGCACTGTCACGGTCGCCGGCACTGCACAGTTGAGCGGCATGCCATAGGGGTTCCGGCACAACAAAGGGCGCACCCCGTTCGCTGGGTGCGCCCTATGGTATGAAAGCGGTCAGTCCTTCTTGAAGGCGTCCTTGACCTTTTCGCCGGCCTGCTTCAAATCGCCTTTGGCCTGGTCGGTTTGGCCCTCGGTCCGCAGGCTCTCGTCGCCCGTGGCTGCGCCAGTCGCTTCCTTGCCCTTGCCGCCGGCCTTCTCGGCAGCGTTCTCAATCTTGTCGCCCAGTCCCATGGTGTTTCCTCCTCTGGTTGTGGCAGCCGTTCGCATTCGGCTAAGAACATCATAAGCATGCTTAGCTTAATATTTTCAAGTCCCCCTTACGCCAGAGGTCCACTAAAAGGAATTTTCTTCCGGTTTGGTCCACCGCCAAGCACATTCAGAAGCTGGTTACCAGTTCGCCGAAAACCTCTTCCAGTCTGTTCGGATCGGTGGCGTCGTAGTAGTGCGCCCCGCTGGCCTTGGCTATTTCCAGGAGCGTCGGTACGTCGGCTTCCGGCCCAGGCGAGTGTAAAAACGAGTACCGGGGTTGTGTGGTTTTGGTGGCGCAGCTGTTCGGCAAGACCGGGCAGGTCACCCTGATGTGTGGAATCGTTCTTGCCGTCACTGAGAAGCACGATGGTGTTAATAAAGCTGTCCTTGTAGTCCTTCGCCTGATCGCCTGCGAAACGGCTGACCGCCTCGAACAGGGGCGTGGCGTCCACGGCCTGAAGTTCGTTGAGCTTCGCGGTGATGTCTGCTTTGTTGGTGCTCAGCGGGGCCACCGGGCTGACGATGCCCGGCTGCAACGGTCCGTCGTCGACATGCGAGAAGGCGGCAAGTCCAACCTCGTCATCACCCGTGAAATGGTTCAGCGCCTTGACGACGGCATCCTTGGCGCGCTGCAGCTTGGTGACTCCCTGCTCCTGGATCATGGACTCCGAAACGTCCAGCAGGAACAGCGCCCTGGCCCGTTTGCGGACTTCCGGAAAGTTGTCCTGCATTGCCACGAGGGTCTCCGCCTCGGGCAGGGGCAGCGGCTGGAGCCCCTCAGGGTAACGTCCTGTGCCCGCCACCGCCGGGTCAAGCTCACCCTGGATGGTTCGGTAACCGGAGGCCTTGACGACGTTCTGGCCCTGTTCCGTCACCGCGAACGCGAGGAAATCCCGGGCCGCAAGGCGCTGTTGGTTTCCCACCCACTCGCCCTCAAGGATCACTGCGGGGTTGTCCGCCACGTGCACACCGCCTGCAGGGTAGATGGCGCGAAGGGGCTCGCTCGGCGCGGGCCCGGACTGCTTGGTCAATCCGTCTTCGCTGACGACCCCACGGTTGTAATCCCACACAAACTTTTCATCCACGATGACGGCCGAGAGGAATTCCGACACGTTGCCGGCGTCGTCCGCCTCCCGAACATGCCACAGGAAGTGCTCCGGAGTGGCCATGTAGTGGCTGGTGCGCAGTTCCCCCGCGCGGACCCGTTCAACCAGTGAGGGGGCCTTGAGGTCGGCATCATCCAGGCCCTGCATGTTGCCGTCCGCAGCGTCGTAGGAGGCGGCAAGTGCCATCAGGCCCGACGTCGACACCAGCGGGCTGGCCTTGCCGAACTTGAACTTTCCCCAGTCCGCGTGGCCGAGTCGCGCCCAGACATCCTGGTCCTCCGCTGTCCTGAAGACATTGGACCACGACGGCGGTTTGCTGTCCCAGCCGAGGGCGGCAGCCATTGATTCAGGCATGGCCACAACCACCGCACTCCGTGCCAGGCTGACTCCCTCTTGAGGAACAGAGCTGCCACCCTCGCCTGCCCCCGCGGTACGCAACCACGCGGAGGAATCAGGAAGCCACACTGCAGGCCGGTCGGCGGGATCCACACCGGGAAACTGCGCCGCGGTTTTGCCCGCAGCTGTCCCTGACTTCTCCTGCGCCACCGTGGGTTTCACGCACTTACCGTCCACATTGCGGGGTTTCGCCGCGTATTCGGCTGCCAGCGCCCGCGCCATGTCAGCATTCTCAAGTGACGTGAGAATGTTCAGGTTTATGCAGGGGGAACTGCCGGCGACGGCGGCGGGACGGTCCTGTGCCAGCGGTTCGCCTGCCGGCGGATTGCTTCCGGCGCCCCCCGCTGTCCCGCCGTCGCCCGACTCTGCAGGAAAGAGCAGCGTCCGCACCGCAAACGCGCCGCCAAGGATCAGGAGTGCAACTGCGGCCGCCGCGGCGAACCACACCCATCGCGGATAGCTTGGGGCGGCTTCTGCACGTCGACGGCCCATGCTGGTTTCCTTTGGAATCCTCCGTGTATGTCTGAGTCAAAGTCCGGATCAGTTGTGGAGCCGGCGACGGCTGGGGGGAGGCGTTCGCGGTCTCAGACGAACGCCCTCGTCGCCGGCTCTGACCACCACGCTATAGCTGATTACTACGCAGCACCCGAGTAGCCGGTACTCATTCCAAAGGAGCGCACTACCCGTACCCGCGGCAGCAAACTGGCTTCCCGCCGTCGGAATCAGTAGCGTCGAACCCGCTACATTTTTCCAGGAGACAGGCAGACGGTGGGCAAGAACAGCAAGAAAAGGCGCGATGCAAAAGGCAAAGCGGGAAAGCAGCGCTCCCGGTCTGTATCCCTGAGTTCGTTCCGCGCCGGACGTGCCCTGGACTCCCTGGCGCCGGCTTTTGTGCAGTGGTTCGACGACGGCATGCCCGGCGCAGCCAACGCTGCCCTGGAGTACCTGAAGCTGATGGAACCCGTCCTGAGCCGCTATTTGGACGCCACGGCGACAACGGACATCACAAACCTGGACCCGCCCGCCCTGGCCGAGGCAGTCGCTCAAACAGTGACGGATACTGAGGCCGGGCAGGACGCCGAAGTGCCGGAATCAGAGCTGGCTGCCTACATCGTGGACGCCGTGCGCAGCTACATCGAGTTCCTGTCCGAAACCGACAGGTGGACGGGAACGGAAGAGCACCTGGCCAAAGTCCTGGACTTCTTTGAAGGCCTCGCCGACGACGGCGGGCAGTCCGGCATTCAGGTCCCGGACATTTCCCAGGAACAGGCGCTCGCCGGGTTCTCCGGCCTTCCGCTGATTCAGAAGGCCACAGCATTGCTCCAGTGGATCGGTGACGGGAAGCCGGTAACAGGAACGGGTGCCCTTCGCCTGCGGGATATTGAGGCGGCGGCCGCCTGTGTTGGAGTAGCCGCCACAGGTGAAACGAACCAGGACAATTCTTCGGTCGACACCCTGGCCGTGCGGAGCATGTACGAGGTCCCGCTGCTGGCCCGGATGTGGGCTGTGCTCCAGGACGTCGAGCTGGTCAGGGTCAAGCCAACAAAGGTGGTGCCCTTCGAGGAGCCGGGACATTTCCTCGGCGGCGAGCCAGCGCAGCAGCTGGATGACTTCAGGATGTTCACTGAGTCCTTCCTGCGGCAGGCAGTGCTCCGGCTTCATCCCGAGCAGCCCTGGGAGACCACTATCGCTGCCCTGCTGGTATCCCTTCTGCTGGCGGCAGCCTCTCCGGAACCGCCTCTGGTGGCCCGGTTCCTCGCTGCTCCCGACCACGCCCCGGAATCGGAACAGGAAGCCGCAGCCCAGCTGACCAGGGTGGTGATGGGCCGGCTCGAAGAACTTTCCGAGCTCGGGCTGCTGACCATCGACACCCACTTCCGGGTGCCGCCGGTGCTCATCGAAAGTGTTGCGGAGGTGTTCGATGACCCGCTGCTGCTGGCCCGACTTGGCCTGGAGGAAAGCCTCGAGGACGAAGAGCTGGCCGCGCCGGTAGGTTAGGATCCGTCGGCGACCGGCGGCGGGCGCCGGTGCATGGCTTTCCGCAGCTTTGCCCAAGCATTCCGGAAAGATCGGTGCCTTGCGCCCGACAACGCTGGTGTCCGCTGCGCTGCATCCATAAGCTTCCCCTGGTCAATAACAAAAACTGGGGGAGAAGCATGACCACTGCCGGCGAAAGGCCAGCACATCTCGGCGAGCGGGTTCCGGGGCAGGCGGTGATGGAAGAGTTGCTGGCGGGTCCCGGGCATCTGCGGCCCCGCACTGTCCTGCAGCGCATCTTCGGTGCCAGCCCGCTCAGCCCGGAAGGGCTGCCCTGGTACCGGGGGGCGCTCGGCGAAATCGCCGTCGGACGCCTGCTTCAGCGGCTCGGGCCGGAGTGGCTGGTCCTGCACGCCGTGCCGGTTGGAACCGGGGCGTCCGATATCGACCACGTGCTGGTGGGGCCCGCCGGCGTCTTCACCCTCAACACAAAGAACCACGAGGGCCAGCCCGTCTGGGTGGCGGGCCGCACGCTGATGGTAGCCGGGCAGAAGACGCGGCACCTCTACAACTCTGCGCATGAAGCGTCGAGGGCATCGAAACTCCTCACCACTGCGGCGGGCTTTCCTGTGGAGGTGACAGGCGTCGTCGTTGTTGTTGGCCCGAAGAGCCTGACTATCAAGGCGCGTCCGGAACAGGCGGCGGTGGTCACCGACGCACAGCTGCTGCGCTGGCTGCACCGGTGTCCGGACGTGCTGGACCAGCAGGAGGTCGCGCGAATCTCTGCAGCGGCGGCCCGGCCGGGCACCTGGCACCGCCGCCCCGCCCACCCTGGCGATCCGGCAGCGCTGCAACACACCTTTACGAGGCTGCACCAACTGGAGAACCAGGCACGACGGCGGCGGGCTGCCTGGCTGCTCGGCATTCCGGCGGTGGGCTTCATGATGCTGGCCAACGGCGCCGGGATGGGTGCGGCACTCTTCCAGGCGCTGGCGGGGCGCTAAGGCAGCTGTACTGTCAGTCGTTGCGCGCCTCAAGGATCCGCCGGGCGTTCTCCCGGGCTTCCAGTTCCTGGCTGGTCACCACGTCACCCCGCAGGTGCCCCGCGGAGGCCAGGATGTTGCGCAGTTCCTGGACGGTCCGCGGCGTGCCGGCACCCCGGTGCGCCATGGCGTGGCAGTTGGCGCAAAGGGGGACAAGGTCCGTCACCGCATCGAGCGCGTAGCCGGAGTCCAGCAGGGAAACAGGCACCGTGTGATGGACCTCCATGAAACCTTCCCCAATGCTGCCGTAGGAGGCCTCGAAGGAAAAACCGCAGGCGGCGCAGGCCGTGCCGTGGAATGCCAGGCACACCCGACGGGCATCCGGGTCCTGCTCGTAGCGGTTAACTGCTGCGCTGCTGACCGCATGGGACGGGTATGTTCCCGGGACAAGCCTGGCGGGGCCGTAAACTTCCGGCCCCTGGTCCCGCCACAGCCGGCGGAGGGCTGGTTCCGCTTCCGGCGGTAGGGCTGTGACGCTGTAGGCTGCAGTGGCCCAGTCGACGCCGGGCACGGCTTCGCGCAAAACATCGGGACGCACCTGGTCGCCCAGGGCGAGCAGGGCATCGAAAGCGACCGTGACGCACCAGGTGTTCCCCGGCTCACCCGGCTGGGAGGGATCATAAGGTTCCGATTCAACTGTGCCGTGTCCGATCAGGCCGGAACTTGCATCGGTGCTGCCTGCCGCCAGGAGCCAGGCTTCCGTGTCCAGCCGGATGTCCCGGTAGGCGCCGACCTGCCAACGTTGCAGGACGCGGCCGTACGTGGCGACGTGTTCGACGACGTCGCGATAGTCCCAGCGGTCCCGCCGGCTCGTGTCCCAACCCAAGATCACCGCTGCCACCATTCACCCATTTCCGCACCTGTGCTCGCTGCATGCGGGCGATCTTCCGGTCACACCATCAGCTTAGGCGGGCGTCGCAAGGAACCGCCGGCTGATGTGCCTCCGGCCGCTCAATAGCTGCCTCCCCGGCGGGAGACGAGGACCGGCCCCTGCGCGTGGTGGAGGACAGCGTGGGCCGTTGAACCGATGGTTTCCCTGAGGAGTCCCTGTCCCTTGGTGCCGACAACCACCATCCGTGCAGCGGCCGAGGCCTCGAGGATGGCATGGGGGACCGACACGTCATGCAGGACTGAGCCATCCACGGGAACGGAGGGCGCCTGCTTCCGTGCCCGGTGGAGGGCCTCCTGAAGCACAGCTCCTGCAGCGTCCCCGCCCCAGTGCCGGCCGTGATGCGCGTATCCGGCGGGGGTTTGGTGCACATGGATCACAGTGAGGGCGGCCTGCGCTGCTGAGGCCAACGTGCAGGCGTCTGATAAGGCGGCAGGAGAACCTAAGGCGTCAACGGCGACGACGACCGGACCGTCAGGGTGCAGGTCTGACCTGATGACAGCCACGGGACAGCTCGCGGTCGCCGCGAGTTCCAGGCTCACGGATCCCACCAGCAGTCCGAGGAATCCGCCCAGCCCCCGGCTTCCTACCACTACCAGTTCCTGGCGGGCCGAGACCGCCGCGAGATGTGAAGCCGGCAGTCCATGGAGCAGGGTCGCGTCGATGTCCAGCGCCGGAGCGGCTGCCTGCGCGATCTGAAGTCCTTCTTCCAGCACCGCCTCTGCTGCCCGCTCCAGTCCACTGCCAGCCACACCCGGAACAGGGCCCAAATTCCTGGTCAGCAGCGGCCACAGGGAGCAGTGCACCACATGGAGGGGCAGGCTGCGTTGCCGGGCATGGCGCGCCGCCCAGCGGATGGCGGCCGCGGCCTCGTCGGAGCCGTCATAGCCCGCGATGACCGACCTGTGTTCCTCCACGGGATGCTCCCTTCCTTCTCATGCGTGCCGCTTTGCGCGCCCTGGCGTTTGCTTAATGGTCGCGCAACCCGGCGGCAAGTTGCAGGGCTGCCAACCCGGTTCTTCCGGGGCGGCAGGGAGGAGAGTACGCTGGGATGACCGTTTGGAAGAATGCGGCCCCCTGCTCCCGGGTGACGATCCCCGGCAATCCGGAGGGATGCCTGGCAGCCGTTCGAACTCCTCCCGCTTTGCGGTTCCTGCCGCGTTCCCACGCCTCTTCGCTCCCCTGGCGGCACGATGCAGTCCCGCCAATCACTGCACACCAATCAAACTTCGAGGAGTTCCCATGGACACTGGGGCGCTTCTTGCGCTCGCCGGCGGTTACATCGCGGCCTGCATCGGCGTCTTCCTGCTGTACTCTCCGGTCCTGGTTCTCATTGTCGGCCTCCTTCTGGCGGCGGGCATGCTGCAACTGCTGGCCTGGCCCTTCATTGTCCTGGTCCGCAAAATCCGCCGGAAGCCCGAGCCGCCGCAGGACGGTTCGTGGCTTCTGCACTGACGGTGGCCAGGAAACACATCCTCGGTTCACTCCTGCGCGGTTCATCAGTATGCTTACTATGTCCACGCAGCCGACAAAGAGAAGGGCATCACCATGACAGAACAGAACCTTCCGGATGACGAACTCGAAGTCGTCGACGAAAACGACGTGCTCCTGGACGAGACTCCGGGCGCCGCAGCATCCCTTGAACTGGACCCCGTCTCCCTCGGCAAGCCGGACGACTATCCGGGAGCCGCGGAGAACAACCCGGACCGCTGGCAGGAGGACCCGCTGCTGCAGGACGAGGTTTCCGGCGAGGAGGAGGACTTCCTGAGTGACCAGACCCTGCGCGATGACATGAAAGCCACCGCCGACGGGGCCGGCAACGAGGTGCCCGCCGCCACACCCACCCTCGGTGAGGCGGTTGCCGACGTCGACTTCGGCGAGAACCCCACCGGCCCGGAAGCGGAGGGCAGCGACGACGTGGAAAACTTCGGCGGGTCCCCGCTGAGCGAGTTCGACCCGGACGACCTGGAACGCTGAAGTGCCGGGCAATATGCCGGTTGCCCTAGCCGAAAACAGGATCGGGACTAGACTGATAAGCACACTGATGAATGTCAGTGGCCGGATCAAGACTTAGGAGTTTCACATGAACTTGGGAAGCATGATCAGGAATGCCGCCGGACGCCTCTCGGGCAGGACCGGGACCACAGGAACGGGCCGCGGCTACAGGATGAACACCACCGGCCGGACGCCACGCACCACCGGCGCCATGGGCGGCAGGGCAGAAGGCATGGCCCACAGGATCATGGGCATGCTCAAGCGGCACTGAGCCCGCAAGCCAGAAAGCAGGTCCCGGAGTAATCCGGAACCTGCTTTCTGACTCCCCGGCACCATGCGTGAACTTGTCATTCTCGGCACCGCGTCGCAGGTCCCCACCCGCACCAGGAACCATAACGGGTACCTCCTGCGCTGGGACGGGGAAGGGCTGCTCTTCGACCCGGGCGAGGGCACCCAGCGCCAAATGATCCATGCCGGAGTCCCGGCAACGCAGGTCACCAGGATCTGCCTCACCCACGTTCATGGCGACCACTGCTTCGGTCTTCCCGGCGTGCTCTCCCGGATGGCCCTCGACGGCGTCGGCCATCCGGTCCACCTGCATTATCCAGCCTCCGGTGAGGACGTGGTCCGTGCGCTGGTCTCCATCAGCTCGCCGGGCATTGACCTGCGGCTTCACCCGCATGGCAGCGCGGGGTCCATCGCCGAAGGACTTGAAGTGCAACCGCTGAAGCACCGCATAGAAACCTACGGCTACCGCCTCAGCGAGCCGGACGGCAGGACCCTGCTGCCCGAACGCCTTGCGGCAGCGGGCATAGCCGGCCCCGACGTCGGGCGCCTGCAGCGCGAGGGCGCCCTTGCCGGCGTCGTACTGGACGATGTCAGCGTTCCCAGGCCGGGCCAGCGCTTCGCTTTTGTGATGGACACGGCGCCCTGCGCCGGTGCCGGCGCACTTGCCGACGGCGCGGACCTGCTGGTTGCCGAGTCCACCTTCAGCGACGACGACGGCGGGCTGGCGCAGCAATACCGGCACCTCACCGCCGGGCAGGCGGGGGAGCTGGCGAAGGGGGCGGGCGCCGGGACGCTGGTATTGACGCACTTTTCATCCCGGTACGGCGAGGACATGGCGTTGCTTGCGCGGCAGGCCCGGGACCGTGCCGGCGAAAGGACGGTCATGGCGGCGCGCGACCTGCAGCGGATTGCCTTTCCGCCGCGCCGCAACAGCGCCGCAAACACCACTTCGTCCAACCAGTTGTCCCGTCAAGGAGGTGGGCCATGAGCGCAACGTCGGAGGAAGTCTACGACGCAACTCCCGAGGGGGACGAACCCGCGCTGAAGCGGGTTCTTGGCCCCAAGCTTCTCCTGCTGTTCATCGTGGGGGACATTCTCGGTGCCGGTGTCTACGCGGTGACCGGGACCATGGCCGGCACGGTGGGTGGTATCGTCTGGCTGCCGTTCCTGCTGGCCTTCGTCGTGGCAACCCTGACCGCGTTCTCCTACTTGGAACTCGTCACGCAATACCCGCAGGCCGCGGGCGCTGCACTGTATACGCACAAGGCGTTCGGCATCCACTTCATCACCTTCCTGGTGGCGTTTGCCGTGGTCTGCTCCGGCATCACCAGTGCCTCGACGTCGGCGAACGTCCTGGCACAAAACTTCTTCGGCGGCCTCGAAGTCAACGGCGTCATGGGTGACCCTGGGCGGGGTGCCGTCACCGCCGTCGCGCTCGGCTTCATGCTCCTGCTGGCGGCAATCAACCTGCGCGGCGTGGGCGAGAGCGTCAAGTTCAACGTGGTGCTGACGCTGGTGGAAATGATTGCCCTGTGCATCGTCATCGGCGTCGGGTTCTTCGTGATGGCCCAGGGCACCGGGAACCCCGGCGAGATCTTCGTCTTCCAGGACTACCAGGACAAGGGACTGTTCCTCGCCGTCACGGCCGCAACGTCCATCGCGTTTTTCGCGATGGTGGGTTTTGAGGACTCCGTGAACATGGTGGAGGAGACCCGGGACCCGGAGCGGATCTTTCCGCGGACCATGCTGACCGGCCTTGGTATTGCTGTGCTGCTCTACATGCTGGTGGCAGTCTCCGTTGTCAGCGTGCTGTCGCCCACCGAACTTGAGGGAATCCGGGAGGCGGAAGGCGCCGCGCTGCTGGAAGTGGTGCACAAGGGCTCGCCGGACTTCCCGATCGACCGGGTCTTCCCGTTCCTGGCCGTCTTCGCCGTCGCCAACACCGCCTTGATCAACATGCTGATGGCGAGCCGGCTGATTTACGGCATGGCCCGCCAGCACGTCCTGCCGCGTCCGCTGGGCAAAGTCCTGCCCGTCCGACGCACCCCATGGGCAGGCATCGCCTTCTCCACCATCCTGGCCCTGGGACTCATCCTCTACGTAACCAGCGACCCCGAGAGCAACATCGTTGCCAACCTCTCCGGCACCACGGCGTTCCTGCTGCTGTGTGTCTTCACCGTGGTGAACGTGGCGTGCGTGGTGCTGCGGCGGAAGCGGGACCCAAACCGCAAGGTGTTCTTCACCTCGCCCGGGCCCCTGCCCCTCGTGGCGGCCATCCTGTGCGCTTTCCTAGCGGGCCCCTGGGTGGGCCGCAACGTGATCCAATACCAGATCGCAGGCGGGCTGATGGCAATCGGCGTGCTCCTTTGGCTGATTACTTGGTTGATCAACCGGCGGACGAACGACAGGGATAGGGTTGATTCATGACCACCGCTGCAGAATCGACGGTAAATTTCGACGGCCGTTTCGCAAGGGAACTGGCGGAACTGGCAGTGCCCTGGCAGGCGGAAGAGGCCCAGGACCCCAAACTCCTGGTCCTGAACGAGGCACTGGCGGACGAGCTGGGGCTCGATCCCGGGTACCTGCGCACCCCCGAGGGCGTGCGGCTCCTCGTTGGCAACCGGATACCGGAAGGTGCGACGCCGGTCGCCCAGGCTTATGCGGGCCACCAGTTTGGCGGCTACTCGCCGCTGCTCGGGGACGGCCGGGCGCTGCTCCTTGGCGAGATCACGGACAGCAACGGCCGGCTCCGGGACATCCACCTCAAAGGCTCGGGCCGCACGCCGTTCGCGCGGGCAGGCGACGGACGCGCCGTCGTCGGGCCCATGCTGCGGGAATACCTGGTGAGCGAGGCAATGCACGCGCTGGGCATTCCCACCACGCGGTCCCTTGCCGTGGTGGGAACAGGGCGCCAGGTGCGCCGGGACGACATGCTGCCCGGCGCCGTCCTGGCCCGGGTGGCTGCCAGCCACCTGCGGGTGGGAAGTTTCCAATACGCGCGGGCAACGGACAACATCGAACTCCTCAAGCGGCTCGCGGACCACGCCATCAGCCGGCACTACCCGGCTGCCGCTGACGCGGATAACCCTTACCTTGCACTCTTCGCCGGCGTGGTGTCCTCGCAGGCTTCGCTCCTGGCGCAATGGATGCTGGTCGGATTCGTCCACGGCGTGATGAACACGGACAACATGACCATCTCCGGGGAAACCATCGACTACGGCCCCTGCGCTTACATGGATGCCTTCAACCCTTCCGCCGTTTACAGCTCCATCGACGTCGGCGGACGCTACGCCTATGCGAACCAGCCCGTGATTGCCGAATGGAACCTCGCCCGCCTCGCCGAGTCAATGCTCCCGCTCATCAACGAGGACCAGGAGCAGGCCGTTGCCCCCGCCGTTGAGGCCCTCGGTGCGTTCCGGAAGCAGTACAGCGATGCCTGGTTCACGGGCATGAAAACAAAACTGGGCCTGCCGGCCAGCGAAGCCGGCACACCGGAGTCCGACGCAGCGTCCGAACTCGTGGACGGGGCCATTGCCATCCTCAAGGACGGGCCCGTGGACTACACACAGTTTTTCCGGAACCTCGGAAAAGCAGCGCGCGGCAACATCAAACCCGTCCGCGGCATGGTTCTTGACCTTCCCGCCTTCGATTCCTGGGCCGAACGCTGGCAGTCCCTGAAGCCGGATGCGGACCGGATGGACCAGGCAAACCCGGTGTAC
Organism: Pseudarthrobacter sp. NamE2; assembly: GCF_005796205.1. GTDB lineage: Bacteria > Actinomycetota > Actinomycetes > Actinomycetales > Micrococcaceae > Arthrobacter. The sequence continues at coordinate 142,083 of NZ_VAHN01000001.1, forward strand.
ATTCCGCGCAACCACCTGGTGGAGGAAGCGCTCGCAGCCGCCACCGAGGGGGACATGGAGCCGTTCACCCGGCTCCTTGAAGCCGTCCGTGCTCCTTACCAGGAGCGCCCCGGCCTGGAGCGCTACGCGGAAGGAGCGCCTGAGGACTTCGGCAACTACATGACGTTCTGCGGAACGTAGCGTTTTCCCTCTTGACAAAGAAGGGCGGCAGCCGGGGTGTCCCGGCTGCCGCCCTTGTTCGTGGTGCTTTCGTTATACGGGCTGGTTATGCCACGCGAACGAAGGAGGCGCCGCCGAGCCAGCTGATGGAGTGGACCTCAGTCTTGTAGCCGTCAACGCCGCCGCTGACAACCTGGCCGTTACCGGCGTAAACGCCAACGTGGCCGGCAGTGATGACCAGGTCACCGGGAGCCGGGCTGCCCACAACGCTGCCGTACTGGTAGAACTGGCCGGGAGCCAGGTCGCCCACGGACTTGCCGACGGCGCGCAGGGCCTTCTCCACCATGGCGGTGCAGTCCTGCTGGACGCCGAGCTGGCCGTAGGCGTTGGCCAGGATGGCTGCTCCAGTGCCCGTGCCGGCGGGGGCCGGAGCGGGTGCGGGGGCCGGTGCCGGTGCCGGTGCCGGTGCGGCAGCGGTGGAGGCGTAGGACAGGCTCATGCCGGTGTTGGCAGGAGCGGCCGCGGCCTGGACCGGAGCGGCAGCGGGGGCCGCGTAGCCGGCGCCGGGGATGGTGATCTGGTCGCCCGGGTAGATGATGGTGGAGATGTCCAGGCCATTGGCGGCCAGGACGTCGTTCAGGCTGACACCGTGGGCTGCAGAGATGGCGCCCAGGGTGTCCCCGGAAACCACGGTGTGGACGTTTGCCGGGGCCGGGGCCGGTGCAGCAACTGCAGCTGCAGGAGCGGAGTTAGCCTGGACGTTAGTGGTTTCGGTGGTGTCCGGGCCGGTCACGCCTGCGTGGGCCGGGGCTCCAACACCGAACGCAATGCCGGATGCAGCGGCAACGGCGAGTACCGGGCGGCCGAGCGTCCGGGCCTGAGACTTGGCCGATGCAGCCAAGCCCTGGAGCACGATTGAGCGGGCCGGAGTCGCGCGGTGACGGGCGGTAGGAAAATTTTTTGACACGGTTGATCGCCTCTCCCATGCCTGCGGGGTGAGCTGTCGGGTTCGGGTTGGAGATACCCGGCCGAAAGCAACCCCGTACCGGACGAAGGCGCTATTCGACTTAACCCCAAGGCCTTAACGGCCGTGGAAACTTGGTTCCCCCGTCCCTGCCAGCATGAAAGCGGTTGAATCCCGGATCAGTGGCAGGGCTCGGCATACTGACGGGAATGTCCCGTCTGGGAGGGACACGTGTACGACCCTAACCCGGCCCTGGGGTGATTGTCACGTTTGGGTAACATACGAGGCGGTTCTCTCGTATTTAGCAAACGTCTTGATGTTGCTAGCACATGCGTTTGACCTCGCGAGATAGCGGGTACCCGGCGATTCGTGTTTCCTTTGTCACAAAGTTATAAATCACGAACGTATTCCTGGAGCATTCTTGGCGGGCTGGGGTAAGCCGGGCAGGATGGCTACCCTGTTGCCGCGAGCTCGAACTGACACCGCGCTAGGCTTTCTGCATGCCTGATTTTGAGCGGTTCCGTATCCTGCTCGAGGAGGAGCGGCAGCGGAAGGTGGCCCTGCTCCCGGACCTTCGCGCGGACATCGCCTCCGCCAATTCCGCACGGCAGGATGCGAACGTGGATGACGAACACGACCCCGAGGGCGCCACCATAGCCTTCGAACTGTCCCAGGCGTCTGCGCTCCTGGAGCAGAGCAGTGCCGGCCTTGAGCAGGTGGAGGCAGCACTTGCGCGGATTGCGGCAGGAACGTACGGCACGTGTGCGGTCTGCGGCGAAGCCATCGCAGAGGGGCGGCTCGAAGCCCGCCCCTGGACGCCGTACTGCATCAGCCACGCCGGGGCGGCGCGGCGATGACCTCCGGCACCGAAGATGTTGCCGCGGCGGCGGAATTCATTGACCGCACGCTGCAGAACGAGGGCACCTGGTACCGCGCGGACGACGTCGGGACGCGGCTGGGCGGTGTCCTTGCCTCCTACGGCTGTTCCGTTGGTGCCGTCCGGGGAACGGTCCGCGACGGCTTGCGGAAGTTCAAGGACCTTGACCATGACGCCGTGGTCATGCTGGCCTCCGCCCTGTGGAGCCAGCCGCGCCCGGGTGCGCAGCCGGTGTTTGAACGCCGGCTCGCCGCCGTCGTGCTGCTGCAGAGCCGGGCAGGCATGTTGCGGCACTCCGACCTGACCCGGATCGAAGGCTTCCTCCGGTCAGCACAAACGCCGGAACTGGCTGACCCCCTGGTGTCAGACGTTGTGGCGCCCCTTTTGGCGGGGCTCCCCGGCCGGGACCGGCGGCGGGCGGACGTGGTGCTGGCACGCTGGGCCGGGGACGCGGACGGCCGGCTGCGGCAGGCGGCCGCCCGGCTGGAGCAGGAACAGGACCCAGGTGCCGTCCACTCCGGTGCCGCTACGCGAAGGAGACAACCATGAACGATCCCTATGGCCTGGAGCGCTTTGTGTCGGCCCAGGACAGCGGCGGGACCTACGGCCAGGCCCTGGCTGAACTGCAGCTCGGCAGCAAGACGGGCCACTGGATGTGGTTCATCTTTCCCCAGGTCGCCGGCCTGGGGCAGAGTGCCACCTCCCGCAGGTACGCGATCAGTTCACTGGCGGAAGCCCGGGAGTACCTCGACCACGAGGTGCTTGGTCCGCGCCTGCTTGAATGCGCCCAGGCCCTCACCACACACGCCGGGCGCTCCGCGGAAGACATCCTGGGCGGCATAGACGCCCGCAAACTGCAGTCGTCCATGACGCTGTTCCTCCGCGCCGCGCCCGGCGAGACGGTGTTCAAGACGGTCCTGGCGCAGTTCTTCGACGGACAGCCCGACGAAGCCACAGATGCGCTGCTGGCTGACCAGGACGGGGAATAACCCCTAGGGAGTCGGGCTGCCGCCGTTAACGTTGAGGGTTTCGCCCACCACATAGCTGGACTCCGGCGAGGCGAGGAACACGTACGCCGGCGCCAGTTCAGCCGGCTGGCCGGCCCGGCCCAGGGGAGTGGACTGCCCGAACTCCGGCAGGTCCTCCTTGGGCTGGCCGCTGCTGACCTGCAGTGGTGTCCAGATGGGGCCGGGGGCAACAGCGTTCACCCGGATGCCCTTGGGCGCCAGCTGCTGCGCCAGGCCCTTGGTGAAGTTGTTGATGCTGCCCTTGGTGGTTGCGTAATCCAACAGCGTGGGCGACGGGTTGTACGCCTGCACCGACGTGGTGTTGATGATGGTGGACCCGGCCGGCATATGCGGCAGGGCGGCCTTGGTCAGCCAGAACATGGCATACACATTGGTTTTGAGCGTGTGGTCGAACTGTTCGTCCGTGATGTCCGTCAGGTTCTCCTGGGCCACCTGCTTCCCGGCGTTGTTGACCAGGATGTCGATGCCGCCCAAAACCGCCACGGCTGTGTCCACCACGTCCCGGCAGACCCCCGGGTCCTTGAGGTCGCCCGGCACCTTCACCGCTTTGCGGCCGGCGGCTTCGATAATGCCGGCAATCCGGGCCGCGTCCTCTTCCTCCTGCGGCAGGTAGGACAGCACGACGTCGGCACCCTCGCGGGCGAAAGCGATGGCGGTCGCTGCACCGATCCCGGAATCCGCTCCGGTGACGATTGCCTTCCGGCCCTCCAGCCGGCCGGTCCCGCGGTAGGTCTCCTCGCCAAGGTCCGCCTTGGGCGTCAATTCTGCATCCAGGCCGGGCTCGGGCTGGTGCTGCTGGGGCGGGGAGATGTGTTCATAGGCAGTGACCGGGTTACGGAACGTGTACTGGTCTGTCATGGTGGTCCTCCTGATTGCTGGTGGATTCCAAGAAGCTAAGCATGCTTACCGTTCCAGCCTAGGCACCCGAAGGCCTGCTGCCAACCCGTGCGGTTACTTCGGCCCAACTTCCACCAGCTGCACCTCGGCCAACCTGCCGTCGTCAACCCTTGCCGTCATGTACGTGCACACTGGCTGGCGTCGGCGGTCCGTTGGCGAACCGGGGTTCAACAGCCGCAGGCCGCCGGCGGAAGTGGTGTCCCAGGGAATGTGGCTGTGCCCGAACACCAGGACGTCGGCCTCGGGATACAGCGCTTCGCAGCGCTGCTCCCGGCCCTTGGCCTGGCCGGTTTCATGCACCATCGCAAAACGGACGCCCTCCAGCGTGGCGTGCAGGGTTTCCGGCAGGCGGCCGCGCAGTTCCGGGCCGTCGTTGTTGCCGTAGACGCCCAGCAGGGAGCGGCTCCGCCGCTCGAATTCGTCCAGCAGCGGCGCCCCAACCCAGTCTCCGGCGTGGAACACAACGTCGGCGCGTTCGACGGCGGCCCACACCTGGGCCGGCAGGTCCCGGGCGCGCTTGGGAACGTGGGTATCGGCAAGCAGGACCAGGTTGAGCGGCATATCGAAATCCTGCCATGCCGGCCTGTTCCGGCGCGCGTGGGAGTCGTAATCTGGGGGCTGGGAGGTGATTGCCATGGAGGCAGCGCAGGGCGACCGCATCATCGTCCACGGCCGGCATGTTGGTTCTACGGACCGTCACGGGGTGATCCTGGAGGTGCGGGGCCAGGACGGAACCCCGCCTTACCTGGTCCGCTTTGACGACGGGCACGAAACCATCATGTATCCCGGCGGTGATTTCGCCGTCGAACGCGGGCACGGCCACTGACGCGCGGTCCGTGTGCTGGGCCGGGCGCAACGTACCTGTCAGACTGGATTGATGGATCATTCACTGGCCTCAGCCGCGTCCGCCACCCCGCCTGTCCGCACCGGTCCCCGTGATCCTGGCGACGCCTGGGTGGAAGGGGACCGGGGGCGATTCTGGGGCCGGTTCGGCGCTGCCGGCGTGCTTGCGTACGACCCCGACAAGGGAGTGCTGCTGCAGCACCGTGCGGTCTGGAGCGATAACGGGGGAACCTGGGGACTGCCCGGCGGAGCCCTGCACCAGGGTGAGGATGCCGTCGCCGGCGCCCTCCGGGAAGCCAATGAGGAAGCGGCCGTACCGCCGGAGGGTGTGGAGGTGCTGTTTACCTCGCTCCTGGATCTGGGCTACTGGTCCTACACCACCGTGGTGGTGCTGGTGAACGAGCCGTTCGACCCCGTAATCAGCGACCCCGAAAGCATCGAACTGCTGTGGGTGCCGTTGGACGGGGTGGAAGGCAAGGAACTGCACCCGGGCTTCGCCGCCGCCTGGCCCGACCTGCGGCGGCGGCTGGCTTCCTAGCCGTCTTTCCGGCCCCTCCTAGTAATCCGGGCCGTACTCGGCCGTGACCAGGATGGGAAGGTGGTCCGAGTTGCCGCGCGGCAGCGTCTCCACGCTCTGGATGTCCAGTCCCAGCGACGTGGCGAAGTCGAAGTGCCCCTTGAACACCTTGTAGCGGGTGTACGTGCGGTGGTTGCTCAGGGACAGGGCATACCCGGACTTCTTCATGTGGATGTGCAGGTTCCTGGTGAAGAACGGGTAGTTGAAGTCGCCCACCATTAGGGTCATCAGGCCGCGGCCCATGCTGAGGAGTTCGGCGTGCGCGGCGTGGATCTGCTTCCGCCGCAGGGAGTTGGAGGCGGTGAGTGGCGCGGCGTGGAAGGAGCCGATCACCAGCTCGTGCTGCGTGTCGTTGTCCATGACCCGCACGCCGATCAACCGTTCGTGCGCCGGCGCCAGGACCCGGTCATGCATGGACTTCTGCAGCGCGAAGGACTGGGTGTCCAGCGCGGTGAAGCGGCTGGTGCGGTAGTAGACGGCGAGCCCCAGCCGGTTGCCCTTGGTGACGTGTGCCAGATGGAGCGGGCCCAGGGTCTCCGGGAGGTCGCTGGCATCCACCTCCTGGAGGCAGAGCGCATCGATGGCATGGTTCCGGGCAAGGGCGAGGAGTTCCCCGCTGGCCTTGTGCTTGCGGAGGTTGTAACTGATGACGCGCATGGACACCTCTTTTCGAGGGATGGTGACAGGACCAGTTCCTGAGTCTAGTCCGCAGTCTTCCCCCAAACTCAAACATTTCGCCGGTCCAACTTTCCGCGCCGGTCCGTCCTGCATCATCCCGGCGGATAGAGTGAGTGGCACTTGACTGAAAACTTCACTGAAAGGCCGGCAGTGACGGAAGAGCTTCCCGGGCTCGCGGAAGGCAATGCCTACTACCAGGCCCTGGGCGGGGGAAGGTTCCGCTCCACCATTCATGCCCAGGGTGCCTGGAACGTCCACGAGCAGCACATGGCGCCGGCTTCCGGACTGCTGGCGGAGGCCCTGGAACGCCACCAGCCGCGCCCGGACATGCGGATGGCGCGGCTCAGCTACGAAATTCTGGGTCTCATTCCCGGCGGAGAATTTCACATCGATACATCCGTCCTCCGCCCGGGCAGGACCATTGAGCTGCTGCAGGCCGAGATGGTTGCCGGCGGCCGGGCTGCCATCCGGGCAACTGCCTGGCGGATGGCCACCAGCGACACCGCCGCGGTGGCTGCCACCGAGGACGCGGCGATTCAGGGGCCGGACGAGTGCAAGCCCTACGACGGCGCCGCCGTCTGGCCCGGCGGCTACATCAGGTCCCTGGAGATGCGGGCCGCCGAAGGGCACCGGCCCGGAGCAGGCAAGGTCTGGCTGCGCACCGGCCATCCCTTGACCGACCGGGAGGACAGCAGCGACATGGCCCGCCTGATCGGCCTGGTGGACACAGCCAACGGCATCGCGGCGCGGGTGCCGCCCGGCAGGGACAGCTATGCGTTCCCCAACCTGGACCTGCAGATCCATATGTACCGCCGGCCGGAAGGCGAGTGGCTCGGGCTGGACAATGCGGTTTCTTTCGGCGCCGACGGCATCGGGCTTACGTCCACCGTCCTGCATGATTTGCAGGGCCCGTTCGGGCGGGCAGAACAGATCCTCACGCTGCGCAGGACCTGACAACTGTCCGGGCTCTTGCCCCTGCCGGGCGGCCGGGCCCCGCCCCGGCGCCGGCTGCCCGTAACCTAGGTTTGGGCCAACCGCACAATGACCAAGGGAGTCCAGCACCATGCAACACGCCGTTCCCGCGACGCGCACACTTACCGTGGTCCGGCAGGACACCTCTCTCGGGGCCGGGCGGGACCTCGAATTCGGCCTTGAGCTGCTGGCCAGGGCAAAGGCCGGGGAGATCGGCCCCACCCTGCGGCTGTACCGCCCCGAGCCCACTGTCGCCTTCGGCCAGCGCGATACGCGCCTGCCCGGGTTTGAGGCAGCAGCCCGGGCGTGCCGCGACAACGGCTTCGAACCGTTGGTCCGCAGGGCCGGCGGACGGGCTGCTGCCTACCACCGGGGGACCTTGGTTGTGGACCACATCGAACCGGACGCGGACGCGATCGCAGGTTCAAAAACCCGCTTCGGATACTTCGGACAACTGTTTGCCGACGCACTGCAATCGGTTGGCGTGCAGGCCGGTGTGGGGGAGATCCCGGGGGAATACTGCCCCGGCGAGTTCAGCGTGCACGGCACGGCGCCCGCAGACGGATCGCGGATCAAGCTGGTGGGCACGGCACAGCGGGTGGTGTCCGGCGGCTGGCTGTTCAGCTCCGTGATTGTTGTGGAGAACTCCGCGCCCATCCGCAAAGTCCTCACGGACAGCTACGCCGCCCTGGAGCTGGACTGGGATTCCGCCACTGCCGGCGCCGTCGAGGACCTCGTGCCCGGCGTGGATGTGCCGGCCGTGGAGGACGCCCTGCTTAAAACCTACGCGGACCATGCCACCCTTGAATCTGCTTCCTTCAGCAGCCTGGGGGCATGACCCGCGTAATGTGGTGGTGCAGCGGCGATCCGGCCGCAGGGACAACTACGCGGCCAGGCGCGTCTTGACCTCGGCAGCGGACGGGTTGGTGGCGGCGGTGCCGTCCGGGAACAGGACCGTGGGAACGGTGCGGTTTCCGCCGTTCAGCTGCTCCACGAGTTCGGCGGTGCCTTCCACTTCCTCGATGTTGATCTCGGTATAGCCAATGCCCTGCGCGTCCAGCTGCTTCTTCAGCCGGTTGCAGTAGCCGCACCAGGTGGTGGAAAACATGGTGATGGTGCCGGATTCGGGAGTGAAGTCCACAGGGTTCTCCTCTGTGTTCGGTTGTAGGGTCCGTTCCTGTCAACGGTAACGTGCCGGCCCGTATTCCCCGGTGCCTTCGGCCGGTCCTTCGCTCCGGATGACAGCCTGTGACGCCGATGGCATGCTGGAGCCATGTGTGGACGCTATGTGATGGCACGGGCCGTGGGGGACCTTTTGGCCGAGTTCGACGCCGAATTGGAGGACGAGGTAAGCATTCCCCCCTCCTGGAACGTGGCACCCACCGACGGCGTCCCCATCGTCCTGGAACGGCTGATCGATGACGGCCCCGCCCGGAAACAGGTGAGGCAGCTGCACGTGGCCCGGTGGGGCCTGGTTCCATCGTGGGCGAAGGATCCCGGGATTGGTTCCCGGATGATCAACGCCCGGAGCGAATCGGTACTGGAGAAGCCGGCGTTCCGCAAGGCCGTGCAGTCCCGCCGCTGCGCGGTCCCCGCCGACGGCTATTACGAATGGAAGCAGGGGCCCGGCAAGTCCAAGCAGCCCTACTACGTGCACCCCGGCGAAAACCGGGGACTGGTGTTTGCCGGGCTCTACGAATGGTGGCGGGACCCTTCGGTGCCCGCCGGCGAGCCGGGGCAGTGGATGCTGTCGACGTCGATCCTGACTACTGACACCCCGCCGCCCGGGTCCGAATCCACTGTGTTCGGCAAGCTGACGGCGCTGCATGACCGGGTCCCCCTGCCCATGGATAAAGCCACCATGCAGGCCTGGCTGGATCCTGAGGTGGATGACGCCGCCGGTCTGGTGGACCTGGTGCGGTCTGGGGTCAAGGATGTTGCGGCAGACTGGCACGTCGACTCGGTGGGCAAGGAGGTAGGCAACGTCCGCAATAACGGGCCGGAACTCATCCGGCCGGTGGAGGCGCTGTTCTAGCCACTCGGCTTCAACAGCCCGGCGGCGGGCGGGATTGGCTCAGACGGTGACTCTGCCGCCGTCGTCCACTGTCCAGGACGGGTTGTACGCAATCTCCCAACGGAAGCCGTCCGGATCGGCGATGTAACCGCTGTAGCCGCCCCAGGGCTGGGTGACAGGTTCGGCGACAACAGTGGCGCCGGCCGCTGCTCCCTCTGCCATTACCCTGTCCACCTCCTCGGCACTGCCAAGATTGTGGCTCAGGGTGATGCAGGGCGCCGGACCGGGCGCAGCGACGCCGGCCTCGGCCTGCATCTGCCCTGCGTCCCAGAGCGAGAGCACCAAGCCGTGGTTGACCTGGATGAACACCACGTCGCCGGCCACCTCCTTGTGGACCGGCCAGCCGAGGCCGTCAACATAGAACGCGCGGGACACCGGAACGCTGCGGACGCCGAGTGAAATGAAGTCGACTCTGGGTTGCATGCTTCGATACTGTCAGACGATGGCAACAATTCAAGGAAACGATAGGGACGCCCTGGCCGACAAGGAACAGCTCGCTGCCGTCCGGGTTGCTGTTGATGAGGTGGATGAGCAAATTGTCACCCTCATCGCCCGCCGTGAACGGCTGATCAAGATCGCCGGAACGCTGAAAGGCGATGACGCCGAGGTCCGTGCGCCTGACCGTGTAGAAAAAATCATCGAGCACGTGCGTTCAGCCGCCGTGAAAAAGGACATCGACCCGGACATTGTGGAATCCACCTACCGGGCCATGATCTCCGGATTCATCGAGCTGGAGATGCGGGTCCACAAACAGAACAGCTGAACTGCCGCGGCAGTCCAGCTGTTACAGATTTTCCTCTACGGGGACACCGGACTGGTAGTCCCGGCCGTCCGCCTCACTGAAACCGCTGATGAGGTGCTTCTCGCTGAGCCCGTTGATGGCGGCCAGGGGGAAGTGGCCGGTAATGGTGCTCCCTGAATGGGTCACGCCCGAGAGGTCGTAGTTCTCCTCGCCGCTTTGGTCATGGTTGAACGAGAAGAAGGAAACAGCCTTCCCGTTCATGAATTCGATGCCGAGCCTTCGCTGGGACGAATAGTCAGGGGTTGCGGCAACCAGGCCCACCACAAAAGCACCGGAGTCGGGAATGTCGCCGTCGACGTCGAACGTGGCCACGAGGGTGGATTCCTCGGCTTTGATGCTGACCTGCTTGAGGAGTGCGTCTTGGGTTTTCATGGCACAATCCTGCTCCCTGCTGTACGGTCCGTCCACCCCTGTTTTGGGAAACTGGTGTCCATCTATGCGCGTGCCAACCAGGTTCATGGGGTCCCCCTGAAGCCGTTTCTATGCATTGGCAGCAACCGGGCGTAGACTGGAGCTGTTCGAACACATGTTCGAATACGCAACAGTCCGTCAGGAGGCGCCATGGGCATGTTCAGCGAAGCTGTTGCTGTCGTTTGCGCCCCGGACGGGCAGCCTCAAAGCCTGGTGTGGACCGGGCGCTCCTACGAAGTCTGCGCGGAACCGTTGCGCTGGTATGAACGCCGCCAGTGGTGGGCTGAAGACAGCAGGGCGCCGTTGGGAAGCGGTCCCGGCGTGGTAGACCACGAGATCTGGCGTGTCCAGGTGCTGCCTGCCGGCAGCGGCACGGGAAAAGGCAAGGTCCAGGAACCCCTCACCCTTGACCTCACCAGGCATATCAGGAGCGGCCGCTGGCGGCTCCTGCGGATCCACGACGCCCTTCAGCCCAGAACAGCATGAGCTTTACGCACCTCCACGTCTCCACAGCCTTCAGCGCCCATTACGGGGTCTCGTGGCCGGAAGAACTGGCCCAGGCTGCCGCCGCGGATGGAGCCACTGCGCTTGCCTGCACAGACCGCGACGGCCTCTATGGAACCATCAAGCACCTGAAGGCCTGCATGGACGCAGGGCTGGATCCCATTGTTGGAGTGGACCTTGCTGTCCTGGACGACGACGGCGATCACCGCACCCAGGTGGCAGGCAGGGTAGTGGTGCTTGCCCGCGGCCATAACAACGGTGCCGGATACAGGGCGTTGTGCCGGCTCATTTCTGACGCCCATGCCAGGACTTCCGGGAAGGCGGGGGGAGCCGTCCCGGTAGCTGTCAGCCGGGCGGAACTGGCCTCCCGCACCCTCGATCCGCACACCCTCAAGCCGGTGCTGACAGTTCTGATCGGACCGGATTCCGATGTTGGCCGCGCCATGGGCGGCCGCCGCTATCTCCGGCCCCGGACCCTCTTCAAGCAATGGCTTGATGTCATGCCCGGCGGCACGGTTGTTGCCGAAATCGTCTCCCAGCTGAGTGCACCGGGTTCGCCGCTGAGCACAGCCCACGCAGTGCGCATGCTGAGGCTGGCCGAGGAACACCACGTGCCGGCAATCCTGACCAACGCTGTCCGGTACTGCGCTGCGGATGGCGCGCCCACAGCCGACGTGCTTGATTCTGCCCGGACCTTGAAGTCGCTTCCGGAACTCGCCGCCGAGCCGCTGCTGCAGCCTACAGGCCAGGGATGGCTGAAAAATGCTGGCCAGATGCTTCAGCTTGGCAAGGAAATTATTTCCGCCGCAGGGTACGGTATGGCCGACCTCAAACAGCTGATGGCGCAAACCGAGGCGCTCGCGGATCTGTGCCGCATCGACCCCGTAACTGACATGGGATGGAAGCAGCCCGTTGTGCCGGAGGCTTCTGTCATAGGAATCAGCCAGGACCCCCATGCAGAACTGGTTCAAAGATGCCGGTCAGGCATCGGCAGGCGGTTCCCTGGGGTCTCAGGTGCGGCCGAAAGGACCGTGCTGGCACGGCTGGACCATGAACTCGGGATTATCCGGGACCTCGGCTTCTCTTCCTACTTCCTGACGGTCGCCGAAGTGTCACGGATGATCCAGGAGATGGGGGTCCGGGCTGCTGCCCGGGGGTCGGGTGCATCAAGCCTGGTCAACTACCTCACCGATGTAAGCCACGTGAACCCGCTGCAGCATGACCTGATCTTTGAACGCTTCCTCTCGCAGGACAGGTCAACCCTGCCGGACATCGACATCGACGTTGAAAGCGCTGAACGCCACAACGTTTACCGTCGCATTTTTGAGCGGTTCGGCCCGGAACGGGTCACGCTGATGAGCATGCAGAACGGCTACCGGGCCAGGGGAGCGGTCCGCGACGCCGGTCTGGCACTCGGCATGGACGAGGGCGAAGTAGGGGAGATTGCCAAGCAGTTGTGGCGCTTTTCAGCCAGGAAGTTCCGGGAAGCGTTGCAGGAGAAACCTGAACTGCGGGAGTTTGCCGGGAGGGTTGACCAGCGGGATGTTGACGGAAACCAGCAACTGGACATGCTGGTTGACCTGACTGAACGCCTTGACCGTCTTCCGCGGCACATCTCCATGCACCCCTGCGGAGTGATCCTGGGTGATGCCACCCTCCTGGACCGCACCCCCGTCCAGCCCAGTGGCATTGGCCTGCCCATGAGCCAGTTCGATAAACACGACATGGATCCCATGGGCATGCTCAAGCTGGACGTCCTGGGAGTCCGGATGCAGAGTGCCATGGCTTTTGCCGTCAGGGAAATTATCCGCATCCATAATTCCAAGGGAGAGGTGGTCAAGGCTGGCCGCCATCCTTCTGGCCCCGACGGTACCGGACCGGACTACATCGCAGACAACGGGCACATCGACCTCAATGCCGTACCCCTTGATGACGAAGCAACCTATGAGCTGATCAGGAGCACCCATACCCTTGGCTGCTTCCAGATCGAATCCCCCGGGCAGCGGGAACTGATCGGCAAAATGGCCCCGCGGGAGTTCAATGACCTGATCATCGACATCTCCCTCTTCCGTCCCGGACCCATGAAATCAGACATGGTCCGGCCATTCCTGGAGCACCGGCACGGTTTCGCTCCGGAGGTCTATCCGCACCCCCTCCTGAAACCGGTGCTGCAGGAAACCCACGGGGTGACGGTGTTCCATGAGCAGATCCTTCGGACCTTCCACGTTATGACCGGGTGCGGGCTGGCAAAGGCAGACGAGTTCCGCAGGGCCTTGAGCAGCGAAACCGGGGTATTCCAGGTAGAGGAGTTTTTCCGGCGGGGGGCAAAAGCCAAAGGGTTTTCCCCTGACGTGGTGGACAAGGTCTGGGAAACCTTGAAGTCCTTCGCCAGCTTCGGTTTCTGCAAGGCACACGGGGCTGCCTTTGCAGTACCCACCTACCAGTCGGCCTGGCTCAAAGCCCACCATCCGGAGGCATTCCTTGCTGGTCTGTGGGAACATGATCCCGGCATGTACCCCAAACGGCTGCTGGTGTCCGAAGCGCGGCGGCTGGGCATCCCGATCCTTCCCCTGGATATCAACCGGAGCAAGGCGGAGTACCGTGTGGAACGGATCCTTGAAGGGCAGGACGCCGGTAAATTGGGGATCCGCCTGAGCCTAAACGGGATCTACGGGCTTTCCGGTGCAGAGCTGAAAAGGATCGTGGCAGGCCAGCCCTACGACTCGCTCGCGGACCTGAGGACCAGGTCCAGGATCAGCAAGCCGGGCATCAAGAGGCTGGCCCAGCTTGGCGCCTTTGATTTCCTGCACCGGGAAGCCGGCGGAACAGCAAACCGCGCGGACCTGGTGCACCACCTGCAGAAACTCCAGTCCTCAGGAAGCAGCAGGAAAGGCGTCGAGGTCCTCGAGGGCCAGCTGTCCCTGCCGTTGGGTGATGTGGAACTGCGCAATGTCAGCCCTGGCCTGCCCGCACCCACCCTCGTGGAAAACGTGCGTTCAGAACTTGACCTGATGGCCGTTGATGTCAGCAGCCACCTGATGGACAGCCACCGGCCCCTGCTGGACAAGCTGGGTGTAACCACGGCGGACAAACTCCTTGGCCTGCGCAACGGGACAGAGGTGCTGGTGGCCGGCGTCCGCGTTGCCACGCAGACACCCCCGATGCGGGGCGGCAGGAGGGTGGTTTTCATCAGCATCGACGACGGCACCGGCTGCGTCGATTCGGTCTTCTTCCATGAAGCACAGGAATACGCCGGAAGCCTGCTGTTTGGTACCCGCCTGCTGCTGATCCGCGGCACCACGCGCCGCACGGGTCCCCGGGGGATCAGCCTCAGTGCCAGCATGGCCTGGGACCTGAGCAGGACAGAAACCCTGCCGTTCCCGGATGCCGCAGCACCGGAACCGGAGGTTGAGCACCCGCTGGACGGCATCAGCAGGAGCCTCGCCATCACCGGATTCAACGGTTGACCCTGCCGTGTGCCGCGTTGGTCGGCCCTACATTGAACGGATAGCATTGACGATGGCTGGCTGTGGTCCCTGTATGCCACAAGCTATGAAGCCTGAACTTTGAATAGGAGACACCCGTGTCAGATGCCCAGCAGATCACCCTCGTCGTCGATGGCGAAGAGACAAAGGTGACTACCGGGACAACCGGTGCGGAACTCTTCTTTGAGCGCCGCGATGTCGTTGTGGCCCGCGTCAACGGTGAACTGAAAGACCTGGACCAGGAACTTCCGGAGGGTGCCGACGTCGAAGGCGTCACCATCGATTCGCCTGACGGACTGAACGTGCTCCGGCACTCCACCGCCCACGTCATGGCCCAGGCGGTGCAGCAGCTGCGTCCGGACGCCAAGCTCGGAATCGGGCCCTACATCACCGACGGTTTCTACTTCGATTTCGACGTCGCCGAGCCCTTCACACCGGAGGACCTCAAGACCCTCGAAAAGATGATGCAGAAGATCATCAACCAGAACCAGAAGTTCGTCCGCCGCGTGGTAAACGAGGACGAGGCCCGCGAGGCCATGAAGAACGAGCCCTACAAACTTGAGCTGCTGGGCAAGAAGAACGACGCCGCCGAGGCCGGTGAAGGCGTGAACGTGGAGGTCGGCGCCGGCGACATCACCATCTACGACAACGTGGAGCGCAAGGACGGCACCACGGTCTGGTGCGACCTGTGCCGCGGGCCGCACCTGCCCAACACCAAACTGATCTCCAACGCTTTCGCCCTGACCCGGTCCTCTTCCGCGTATTGGCTGGGCAACCAGAAAAACCAGCAGCTGCAGCGCATCTACGGCACCGCCTGGCCCACCAAGGACGCATTGAAGGCGTACCAGGAACGCATTGCTGAGGCCGAGCGCCGCGACCACCGCAAGCTTGGTTCGGAACTGGACCTGTTCTCGTTCCCTGACGAGCTCGGTTCCGGCCTGCCGGTGTTCCATCCCAAAGGCGGCATCATCCGCAAGGAGATGGAGGACTACTCACGCCAGCGGCACGTCGAGGCCGGCTACGAGTTTGTGTACACGCCCCACATCACCAAGGGGCACCTGTACGAGGTGTCAGGCCACCTGGACTGGTACAAGGAAGGCATGTTCCCGGCCATGCAAGTGGACGCCGAACTCAACGAGGACGGCACTGTGCGCAAGCCCGGCCAGGACTACTACCTGAAGCCGATGAACTGCCCCATGCACAACCTGATCTTCAGGTCGCGCGGCCGCTCCTACCGCGAACTGCCACTGCGCCTGTTCGAGTTCGGGTCCGTCTACCGGTACGAGAAATCCGGCGTGGTGCACGGACTCACCCGCGTCCGCGGTATGACCCAGGACGACGCCCACATCTACTGCACCCGCGAGCAGATGAAGGATGAACTCACAAAGACCCTGAACTTCGTCCTGGGCCTGCTCAAGGACTACGGGCTGAACGACTTCTACCTGGAGCTGTCCACCAAGGACCCGGAAAAGTACGTCGGCGACGACGCCACCTGGGAAGAAGCCACCCGTACGCTTGCCGAGGTGGCCCAGGAATCGGGGCTGGAACTGGTCCCGGATCCGGGCGGGGCGGCCTTCTATGGCCCCAAGATCTCGGTGCAGGCCAAGGACGCCCTGGGCCGCACCTGGCAGATGTCCACCATCCAGCTGGACTTCAACCTTCCCGAGCGCTTCGAGCTTGAGTTCCAGGCAGCGGACGGTACCCGCCAGCGTCCGGTCATGATCCACCGCGCACTGTTCGGTTCCATCGAGCGCTTCATGGGTGTGCTCACGGAGCACTACGCAGGTGCCTTCCCCGCATGGCTGGCACCCGTCCAGGTGGTGGGCATCCCTGTGGCGGAAGCGTTCAACGACTACATGTTCGACGTCGTGGGTCAGCTCAAGGCGGCAGGCATCCGCGCCGAGGTGGACACTTCCTCGGACCGCTTCCCGAAGAAGATCCGCACGGCCAGTAAGGACAAGATCCCGTTTGTGCTGATCGCAGGCGGCGACGACGCCGAGGCCGGCGCCGTGTCCTTCCGCTTCCGCGACGGAAGCCAGGACAACGGGGTGCCGGTGGCGGAAGCCGTCAAGCGGATCACGGAAGCCGTCCGTAACCGGACCAGCTGACGGAACGGAACAGCAGCGTGCAGGAGAACACAGGCGGAGGGTATCCCGGTGATGCCGGCGTTACCGACGACTTTGCCCTCGCCGGTGTCCCGGACGCTTTCCAGCGCCTGTGGACTCCGCACCGCATGGCCTACATCAAGGGCGGGCAGCACCAGTTCAAGAACGAAGATGACTGTCCCTTCTGCGTCGGGCCAGGCCGCACGGACGAAGACGCGCTCATCGTCCACCGCGGGAAGACCTGCTACGTGGTGCTCAACCTGTTTCCCTACAACCCCGGGCATCTGCTGGTATGCCCCTACCGCCACATCCCTGACTACACGGACCTGACGGTGGAGGAGACCGCGGAATTCGCCGACCTGACGCAAACGGCCATGCGGGTCCTGCGGAAGGTGGCGAACCCCGGCGGGTTCAACCTTGGCATGAACCAGGGTGTGGTGGGCGGCGCCGGCATCGCCGCCCACCTGCACCAGCACGTGGTTCCGCGCTGGGGTGGGGACGGCAACTTTTTCCCCATCATTGCCCAAACGAAGGCCATCACCCAGACACTCGATGAGGTCCGCCAGCAGGTGGCAGATGCCTGGCCCGGGGAGACGGATGCTGAATAGGCACGCGCGCGGTTTCTTCACTGCGCTGTTCACCCCGCTTGCACGCTGGTTGCTTCGGATCGGTGTTTCCCCTGACGCGGTGACGGTTATCGGCACCGCCGGAGTTGTTGTTGGTGCCCTGGTGTTCTATCCCCTGGGGCAGCTCTTCTGGGGAACGCTCTTCATCACCGCCTTCATCTTCTCCGACGTCCTGGACGGCATCATGGCCAGGATGCAGGACGTGAAAAGCCGGTGGGGCAACTTCCTCGACTCCACCCTCGACCGGATCGCGGACGGTGCGCTTTTCGCGGGGCTGGCCGTCTGGTTCTTCACCGCAGGGGCCAACACTCCCATCGCCGTGGCGGCCACGCTCTGCCTGGTTCTGGGCATGGTGGTTTCCTATGCCCGGGCCAAAGCGGAGTCCCTCGGCTTCACCGCCAACGTGGGAATCGCCGAACGCGCCGAACGCCTCGTTTCGGTCCTGGTGGTCACCGGCCTCACGGGCCTGGGCCTGCCTCCGGTGGTGCTCCAGGTGACCCTGGTGCTCCTCGCGCTGGCAAGCCTTGTCACCGTGGTCCAGCGGGTACTTTCCGTCCGCCGGCAGGCCCAGGCAGAACCGTCAACTGCGGATTAAGCATGATTAAGCCGGCCGGCCGCCGGGGGACTAGTATTAGGACTGCCCGGTCAATGTTCCGGCAAAATCCGTGTGTGCACAGTACGGCATCTGCCGCCTGCACGCGCGGCGAAGGTCATCTATCTACCCATAGGGGTTTTTGTGTCTACACCTGATGTAAGCAGCGAGGCCGGTTCGTCCGCGAACAGCTTCACGGGCAGCAGCCGCGTGAAGCGGGGCATGGCCGAGATGCTCAAGGGCGGCGTCATCATGGACGTCGTCAATGTCGAACAGGCCCGCATCGCCGAGGACGCCGGTGCTGTTGCTGTAATGGCGCTGGAACGCGTTCCGGCCGATATCCGCGCCCAGGGCGGCGTGTCCCGGATGTCCGATCCGGACATGATCGACCAGATCATCGATGCCGTGTCCATCCCGGTCATGGCCAAGGCCCGCATCGGCCACTTCGTCGAGGCCCAGGTCCTGCAGTCGCTGGGCGTGGACTACATTGACGAGTCCGAGGTCCTGACGCCGGCCGACTACACCAACCACATCGACAAGTGGAACTTCACCGTTCCCTTCGTCTGCGGTGCCACCAACCTCGGTGAGGCGCTGCGCCGCATCAACGAGGGTGCGGCGATGATCCGTTCCAAGGGCGAGGCCGGCACCGGCGACGTCTCCAACGCAACCACGCACATGCGCCAGATCCGCGCCGAGCTGCTCAAGCTCGCCGCCCTTCCGGAGGACGAGCTGTACGTTGCGGCGAAGGAGCTGCAGGCCCCTTACGAGCTGGTCAAGGAAGTTGCCTCCACCGGCAAGCTCCCGGTGGTGCTGTTCACCGCCGGCGGCATCGCCACCCCCGCCGACGCTGCCATGATGATGCAGCTCGGCGCTGACGGCGTGTTCGTTGGCTCGGGTATCTTCAAGTCCGGCAACCCCGCCCAGCGCGCCGCCGCCGTCGTGAAGGCCACCACCTTCTACGACGACCCCGACGTCATCGCCAAGGCCTCCCGTGGCCTGGGCGAAGCCATGGTGGGCATCAACGTCGACGAGATCCCCCAGCCGCACCGCCTCGCCGAGCGCGGCTGGTAATTTTCTCCTCGCGCCTTGTGGGCGCCTGGCAGCGCTGATCCTCTGCGTGCTATTCCCCGCGCTCCCTCGGCAGCTTTATCGCTGGTCGGGGCGCGGGGGCCCTTTTACGCACGCTGACGGATCACCACCGCCTGTCGCCGCGGTGCACTTCACTCATGAGATGACGACGCCGGTCCCTCACCTTCTGTGGTGGGGGACCGGCGTCGTCCTTTTTCTTGCAGAGAAGTGGCGCGTTCTATTCGAGGCCGCGGCGTTTCAGGAGGGGTTCCAGCCTTGCGTCGCGGCCGCGGAGGGTGCGGAAGGAATTCAGGGGGTCGCGGCTGTTGCCGCGCGACAGCAGTTCCTGCCGGAACCGTTCCCCGTTGGCGCGGGTTAGTCCGCCGTTTTCGCTGAACCAGTCCACCGTCTCGGCGTCCAGCACCTCGCTCCAGATGTACGAGTAGTAGCCCGCCGCGTACCCTGCACCCGCGAAGATGTGCTGGAAGTAGCCCGTCCGGTACCGGGGCGGAATCAGGGGATGGGCGATTCCTGCCGCAGCCAGGGCTTTCGCCTCGAACTCCAGGGCGTCGTCCGGAACTTCGCCGGGCTCCAGCACGTGCCAGGCAAGATCCAGCAGTGCAGCGCCGAGGTACTCCGTGGTGGCAAAGCCCTCACCCCACAACCGGGATTCATTCAGCTTGTCCACAACATCCTGCGGCAGCGGTTCGCCCGTGACGTGATGCCGCGCGTAGTTGGCCAGAACCTCCGGCCACATGATCCACATCTCGTTGACCTGCGACGGGTACTCAACAAAGTCGCGGGGCACGGATGTTCCGGAGAAACGCGGATAGGTGACGCTCGAGAAAAGCCCGTGCAGGGCATGGCCGAACTCGTGGAACGCGGTGCGGAGTTCATCCAGGGTCAGCAGCGTTGGTTCGCCGGCCGGGGGCTTTGAAATGTTGAGGTTATTGATAACCACGGGCCGGGTCCCCAGCAAGGCTGACTGTTCAACGAGCGAGTTCATCCAGGCCCCGCCGCGTTTGGATTCCCGGCTGTAGTAGTCGCCCAGGAACAGGCCAAGGCCGCTGCCATCCCCGTTGCGCACCTCCCAGACCCGCACGTCGGGGTGGTAGCCGGCCAGATCCGGGCGTTCATGGAAGGTGATGCCGTAGAGGGAGTTGGCCGCAAAGAAGACGCCATCCTGGAGGACCCGGTCCAGTTCGAAGTACGGCCGGAGCGCCTGCTCGTCAACCTCGTACTTCTCCTTGCGGACCTTCGCCGAGTAGTAGGCCCAGTCCCAGGCCTCCAGCGGGTGGCCGGCGGCTTCGGCCAGCGCGGCGGCCTCGGCATCGGCATTGCGGACGGCTGACGGGGCCATCCGGGCGAGCATTGTCTGGACCGACCCGAAGTCCGGTGCGGTCTGCCGGTCCACCACGAGCTCAGCGTAGTTGGCGAAGCCCAGGAGGGCCGCTTTGTCAGCCCGCAGGCCGCTCATCTGCCGGGCCAGTTCCAGCACGTCGAGCTTCCCGCCGCCGCTGCCGCGGGCCACGGACGCTTCGAAGAGACGACGGCGGACGTCCCGGTTTTCAAGCGCGGCGAGGGCAGGCTGGTTGCCGGGCTGCACCAGGGTCAGCAGGTACTTCCCGCCGTGGCCGGCTGCCCGGGCAGCTTCGGCTGCGCTGGCGACGTCGTCCGCCGGCAGGCCGGCGAGTTCATCTGCGCTGTCGAGCAGGAGGGCCGCCGACTTCATTCCCTCCTTCACGCGCTGGCCGAATTCAGTACCGAGCCGGGCAAGTTCGGCGTTGATGGCCTTAAGCCTTTCCTGCGCCGGCCCGTCGAGCTGGATGCCGGACTGCCGGAACTCCTTCAGGTACTCCTCCAGCAGGCGTGCCGCTTCGGGGCCGCAGGCGGAGCCATCAACAGCGGCGAACCTCTCGAACAGCGCACGGTTCAAGTAGATATCGTCCTGGTGGGCGGAAAACCGTGGTGAGAACGTCGTCTCGAGTTCCCGGATTTCGTCCGAAGCGTCGGCGGACACCAGCGTGAAGAAGGCTGCCGCGGCGCGCTCCAAAAGGCGGCCGGAGCGTTCCATGGCCACCACAGTGTTTTCGAACCCTGCCGGCTCCGGGTTGTCCGCAATTGCCTGGATTTCGGCCAGGTGCTCCGCCAGCCCGGCCTCGATGGCTTCCGCGTAATGGGAGGAGTCGATCTCATTGAACGGCGGCAACCCGTAGGGCAGGGGACTCGGGGCCAGGAGGGGGTTCGTCATGAGGTAAACCTTTCACAGCACGGCACGCTTCTCAACGCGGCGAAATATCGATTCCGGGACGTGACCGTCCTTACAATGGCGGTTATGGGGACCGTAGCCGGGTTGTCGGCGTGGCGCTTGCGCGTCTGCGCCCTGGCAATGTCGTTGGCCGGAGCACTCACTCTCCCGGGTGTGCTGGCCGGCTGCGGCCTGCTCGCCGAACAAAACGGAACCTCCACGCCTGCTGCGCAGTCCACCACATCAGCGACGGGCACGCCTGCCGCTGATCCCGTGACCGAACCTCCAGCCACAGCTGCACCAACCCCGACGCCCGGCAAGGGTCTCGGCTGCCCGGTTCTTCGCTGCACCACGGTGCTGGTCACCGGCGACATGCTGGTGCACGATGAGTTGTGGCACCAGGCGCAGCAGGACGCTGCGGCCGCGGGTAAGCCCGGCTTGGATTTCGTTCCCCTGCTGGAGGGCCAGCGCCGCTACATCAGCAACAGCGACCTTGCCGTCTGCCACCAGGAGACGCCGGTGGCGGGACCGGAAGGGCCGTTCTCCACCTACCCGTCCTTCAACGTTCCACCCCAGATCATTGCAGCCGCAAAAGAAGTGGGCTACCAGGCCTGCACCACCGCCAGCAACCACACAATCGACCGCGGCACGGACGGCCTGCTGCGTACGCTTGACGCCCTTGACGCGGCAGGGCTGAAGCACACCGGCTCCTATCGGACAGAGAACGAGTCCGCGGGAATCCTGATCCTGCAGACGCCGGCCGCCAAGGTGGCACTCATCCAGGCCACCTACGGACTCAACGGACTGGTTGCGGAATACCCGTGGCAGGTGGACATGCTGGACGCACCGGCCATGATTGCCAAGGCGGAAAGGGCCAGGGCCCAGGGCGCCGACATCGTCCTCGCCGCGATGCATGCCGGTGACGAATACTCCAGCGCCCCAAATGCCCAGCAGCTGGACGTTGCCCATGCCCTGGCGGACAGCGGACAGTTCAACCTGATCTACGGGCACCATACGCATTCGGTCCTGCCCATCGAAAACTACAACGGCACCTGGATTGTCTACGGGCTCGGCAACGGGGTTACGGAGCTCTCGCCCACTTATACCGTCAACAATGAAGGCCTGCTGGTGCGCGCACAGTTCGGACAGGACGAGTCGGGCAAGTGGTCCGTCACCGACCTCGCCTGGGCGCCGTCCGTGATCGTCAGCAATCCCTACCGTTGGTGCTCGGTGGCTTCGGACGCGCCGCAGGGACCGTGTGAAGGAGCCGGGGCTGACGCTGAAACCCGGCAACGGACACAGAGCGTGGTGGAATCGATGGGCGCGGCGGCGGCCGGTGCCCGCGAACTCCTCATCACCCGCGAGCCGTAAGGTCAGCGGGGACGGCGGCCGGCGTGTTCGCGGGCCAGTTCCGCGTAGCGGTCGTCCGGTTGGCCGGGTTCAAACGATCCGAACTTCCGTTCCGCCGCTGTGCGGATCAGGAAGTCAGCGATGGCCGGGTTCTTTGGCAGCAGGGATCCGTGCAGGTAGCTGGCCACGATGTTGCGGTAGCGGGCGCCCTCGTGCCCGTCGCTGCTGTTGTTGCCGGTTCCCTTGGCTGTCGTGCCCAGCGGTCGGACTCCGCTGCCCAGGCTGGTCTGGCCGCTGTGGTTTTCGTAGCCGAGGACCTCCCCGAATTCGGGCGTCGCAACCTTCACGTTCCCGATCAGGCGTTCGTCGGTGCCGTGGGTTTCAACATCGAGGACGCCGATGCCGGGAATCACGGCACCGGTCCGTGTTTTGAAGAACCGGCCAAAAAGCTGGTACAGGCCGCAAATAAGCAGCATGGGGGTGCCGTCCTCTGCGAGGTCCTTCAAGGCGGCCGCCCGGTCCTGCAGGTCCTCCTGGATGACCAGTTGGCCGCTGTCCTGGCCGCCGCCGCCCACGATGATGTCGACGTCGTCGGGAAACGGATCACCCACGTTGTACTCCAGCAGTTCGGGGGTGTACCCGTGCCAGCTGATCCGTCGCTGCAGAACCAGGGCGTTGCCCCAGTCGCCGTAGATGTTCATGTCCCGGGGATACAGCTGGACCACCCGGAGGCTGCCCTTCCCCTGGCCGGCGGCAGGGACGGCGGACGTTTCCGGATTCACGAGACAACCTCCACGGTGGTGATCTTGGACAGTTCGCGGCGGATGGCCAGCATGGCGGTGTAGGTGCAGAAGATGCGTTTTGGCTTGCCGGCAGCTTCCCTGATGAAGGCGGCCAGGGCCGGTGCGATGTCCGGCTGCACGTCCCCGAACGGAACCTCGTCATACTGCAGCCGCAACGCCATGTCGTAGGCGCGGGAACCGGTGAGCTGGTCCACGCCCTCTTCGCGAAGGGAGTCGAACTCCACGTCCCACAGCCAGGACATGTCCCGGCCGTCCGCGTAGTTGTCGTTGATGGCGATCATCGTTGCGTAGCCGCCGGCCGGAAACGACTTCAGCCCGAGCCGGAAGCCGCTCGGGTTCTTGACCAGCACCAGGTCCAGCGGCTGGCCATCGACGGTGAGGCTTTCGCCGCGGCCGAAGGCGGGCGCCACCTGGGAGAGGGCTTCCAGCAGCGTTGCGTGGTCCGCGTCGACGGCACCTCCGCCGCAGATGCTTCGCGCCAGGGTCAGGGCCGCGGCTGCGTTGAAGATGTTGTACACCCCGCGCAACTTCATCCCGGTGGTGACCGTGCCGCCGTCGTACTCAAACTCGGCGCTGTCGGCGCCCACTTTGCGAAGCACGACGTCGGCTGCGGGCTTTTCCGGAAGGTCCGCCGGGGCGGGGCTGCCGGGAGCGGCGCGCATGTCGTCATCGTTCGGAAAGGTAGCCAGCAGTGAATCGTCCAGGCCGAAGTACCGGACTTCCTGTCCCGTGAGCGTTTCGGCGATCCGGGCCACCCGCGGGTCTTCGCGATTCAGGACCACCGTGCCAGTGGTTTTGGCGGCGATGTGCTGGAGCAGCTGGGCCGTCTTGTCGATTTCGCCGAACCGGTCAAGCTGGTCCCGGAGGACATTGAGAAGGAGGCAGTAGCGGGGCGGAACACTGTTGACGAAGTGGACGGCGTGGGCTTCATCCAGTTCCAGGACAGCGATATCCGCCTCGAGCCGGCCGCGCCAGTCCACCTCACCGAGCAGGGCAGCTGCAACGCCGCGGGTGAAATTGCTGCCTGTCCGGTTGGTGAAGACCTTGAGCCCCTGGCTTTCCAGCAGTTCCACCACCATCTTGGTGGTGGTGGTCTTCCCGTTGGTGCCGCTGACCACCGCCACGCCGTGGGGGAGGGTGCTGAGAGTCCGCCGCATGAAGCCGGGGTCGATTTTCTCGACCACCAGGCCCGGCAGGGCCGAACCGCCGCCCCGGAGCCGGGATGCCCGGCGAACCAACTTGCCAAGCGGAACACTAAAGGAAAACATGTTTCGAATATATCCCAGCAGCGGCATGCAACTTTCGCTCCGGCTCCGACAGCGGACCGGTCGGTCATGCCAGGCCCCGTATGCTGGATGGATGACAAATGCCACTTCAGCTGCTTCCGCGCGCGTGGGCTCAGGCCTGCGGATCGGCGTCCTGGCGCTCCAGGGCGACTTCCGGGAGCACCTCAGCGCCGCAGAGGCCACGGGGGCCGAGGCTGTGGGAATCCGCCGGCCCAAGGAACTGGACGGCCTGGACGGGCTGATCATTCCCGGCGGTGAATCAACCGCCATGGACAAACTGGCCCGGGCCTTCGAGCTCGCGGAACCGCTGCGGGAGCGGATCACCGAGGGGCTGCCGGTCTACGGGTCCTGTGCGGGAATGATCCTGTTGGCCTCGGATATAGCGGACCCCGCCACTGATCTTTCAGGCGCCCCGCAGCAGACGTTCGGCGGGCTGGACATGACGGTCCGCCGCAACGCATTCGGCCGACAGCGGGACTCGTTCGAAACAGACCTTGAATTCAAAGGGCTTGATTTCAGCGCGGGCGAAGAAGGCGTGCCTCCGGTGCATGCCGTGTTCATCCGCGGGCCCTGGGTGGAGCGGGTTGGCCCCGGCGTGGAGGTCCTGGCGCAGGTGGAGCCCGCGGAACCCGGGCACGCGTCCCACGCAGTCCCCCTGCCCGGGACGGCTAGAATTGTGGCAGTGCGTTCCGGCCGGCTGCTGGCCACCTCCTTCCATCCGGAAGTGACAGGGGAGAAGCGCGTACATGAACTTTTTATCCGCATGATCAGAGGAGAAGCGTAAAGCATGTCAGGCCACTCCAAATGGGCGACGACCAAGCACAAGAAGGCCGTCATCGACGCACGGCGTGCCAAGTCGTTCGCCAAGCTGATCAAGAACATCGAAGTAGCCGCACGAATGGGCGGACCGGACCTGGCCGGCAACCCCGGCCTGGAACTTGCCGTTACCAAGGCGAAGAAGACGTCCGTCCCCAACGACAACATTGACCGGGCCATCAAGCGCGGCGCAGGCCTGACCGGCGAGGTGGTGGATTACACCGAGATCATGTACGAAGCCCGCGGTCCGCAGGGCTCGGCGCTGCTGGTCGAGTGCCTTACCGACAACAAGAACCGGGCGGCGTCCGAAGTCCGCCTCGCCATCTCCCGCAATGGCGGCACCATCGCCGATCCCGGCTCCGTCAGCTACCTGTTCACCCGGAAGGGTGTGGTGAACCTGCCCAAGAACGGACTCAGCGAGGACGACGTCCTGATGGCAGTCCTGGACGCCGGAGCTGAAGAAGTCAAGGACAACGGCGAATCCTTCGAAATCCACTCCGAGCCCGGTGACCTGCCCGCCATCCGTGAAGCCCTCAACACTGCCGGAATCGAATACGACACCGATGAAGTGGAATTCGTGCCCTCCATGCAGGTGGAGCTGGACGTGGACGGTGCACGCAAGTTCATGAGGCTTGCCGACGCGCTGGAAGACCTCGACGACGTCCAGAACGTCTACAGCAACGCCGATTTCAGCGACGAAGTCCAGGCCGCCCTGGAATCCGAGTGACGTCCGGCTTTGCCTGCTGAAGCCGGGTTCCTGCCAGGGAGCGGAAGCAGGTGACGCTTCGTGTCCTGGGGGTAGACCCCGGCCTGACGCGCTGCGGCATCGGCGTAGTGGATGTGGAGCGCAACCGGCGGGCCACCATGGTTGCCGTCGGCGTGGTGGGAACAACGCCCGAGGAGAGCCTTGACCAGCGCCTTCTGGTGATCGCTTCCGCCATCGATGAATGGCTGGACCGCTACGAGCCGCAGGTATTGGCCGTCGAACGCGTCTTCTCCCAGCTCAACGTCAGCACGGTGATGGGCGTCGCCCAAGCGTCCGGCGTGGTCATCGCAGCCGCCGCCCGGCGGGGGATTCCGGTGGCCCTGCACACGCCGTCGGAGGTCAAAGCCGCTGTGACGGGAAGCGGGTCGTCCAACAAGGACGCTGTGACAAAGCTCGTCACCAAAATCCTGCGCCTTGAAGCCCCGCCCCGGCCCGCCGACGCCGCCGATGCGCTGGCGCTGGCCATCACGCACGCCTGGCGGGCGGGCAGCGGTGCAGCAGTCGCGACCACCGGACCCGGAAGTTCGTCGCTCACGCCCGCGCAGCGCGCCTGGGCGGAGGCGGAAGCCAAGGCGCGCCGTGCCCGCTGAATGTCCATGCTGCTTGCTAGGGTATTCGTAGATATGTTCGGATAGCCGGTCCTCCCGCCCCGGGGCACGGCAGACACCAGGAGCTTGGCCTTGATCAGTTTCCTCCGCGGAACCGTAGCGCACATAGGCCTGTCCACGGCCGTGATCGACCTCAACGGCGCCGGCATGAGCGTCTTCGCCACCCCGCAGACCCTGAGCGGCCTGCGCACCGGCGAGGAAGGCAAGCTCTTCACCTCCCTGATCGTCCGCGAGGATTCCCTCACCCTTTTCGGCTTCGCCACCGACGACGAGCGCGAAGTATTCGACGTGCTCCTCAGCGTCAGCGGGGTGGGCCCACGCCTGGCCCTTGCCGTCCTGGCTGTCCACGATCCGGAGGCCATCAGGGTTGCGGCGCACACAGGTGACAGCAAGACGTTCACCAAGGTGCCCGGCATCGGTCCCAAGGTGGCGGGACGGATCGTGCTGGAGCTCGCCGGGAAACTGGTGCCGCATGGCACCGCCGGTTCGGCAGCCGCGCCCACCGCGGCCGAAGCCGCCTGGAAACCGCAGGTGGTTGCCGCAATGACCAGCCTGGGCTGGTCCGAGAAGGACGCTTCCAGCAGCATCGACAAGGCCCTTGCGGATGAGCCCGAGGTGTCGTTCCGCGGCAACGTGCCCGAAATCCTCCGGACCACGCTGCGCTGGCTGGGCCAGGACGGTGCACGCGCCGGCAACCGCGTAGGCAGCCGTGGCTGAACCATCGCTGGTGGCCGCGGGGGAGGAGCCGGAGGAACGGGCCATCGAGGCCGCCCTCCGCCCGAAGAACCTCGACGACTTCGTGGGCCAGCACCGGGTCCGGAAGCAACTTTCGCTGGTGCTCAAGGCGTCCCGCATGCGGGGCCGTACCGCGGACCACGTGCTTTTTTCCGGTCCGCCCGGCCTGGGCAAGACCACCCTGGCCATGATCGTGGCCGCGGAAATGAACGCCCCGCTGCGCCTCAGCAGCGGCCCGGCCATCCAGCACGCGGGCGACCTCGCTGCCATCCTGTCCTCGCTGTCCGAGGGTGAGGTCCTGTTCCTCGACGAAATCCATCGCATGTCCCGCCCGGCCGAAGAGATGCTGTACATGGCCATGGAGGACTTTCGGGTGGACATCGTGGTGGGCAAGGGGGCCGGGGCCACCGCCATTCCCCTGGAGCTGCCGCCCTTCACCCTGGTGGGAGCCACCACCCGGGCGGGATTGCTTCCGGGACCGTTGCGCGACCGTTTCGGTTTCACCGGACACCTGGAGTTCTACTCCGTGCCGGAGCTGGAACTGGTCCTGCGCCGCTCCGCCGGGTTGCTTGACCTGAAGGTCAACTCGGCCGGCTTTACCGAGATCGCCGGCCGCTCCCGGGGAACGCCCCGCATCGCCAACCGGCTGCTGCGGCGCGTCCGCGACTGGGCGCTGGTGCATGGCATTGAACAGATCGACGCCCGCGCGGCCTCGGCCGCCCTGGACATGTACGAGGTGGACAAAAAGGGGCTGGACCGCCTGGACCGCTCCGTCCTGGAAGCCCTCATCACCAAGTTCGGCGGCGGGCCGGTGGGGCTGTCCACCCTGGCCATCGCGGTAGGGGAAGAAACCGAAACCGTCGAAACCGTCGCCGAGCCCTTCCTCGTCCGGGAAGGCCTGCTGGGCCGGACACCGCGGGGCAGGATAGCCATGGCGCCGGCGTGGACGCACCTCGGTTATGCAATTCCGTCGGGTGTCTTCGCACAGGAACAACTGGAGCTCTTCGAGCCGGATTCCGATGCCGCCGCGGCGGCGGGGGAGTGGGGCCCGGAAAGTCAATAACAGGCTCCGTCCAGCTTTTCCCCTTAGACTGGTATGACGCTCGGCACGTCCGGGCCTTAGTTTCTGCCGGCGCCATACAAACTGGCCGCCACCGTGGGGAAGGGATTCCGCCAGGCTTCTGCCTGTCAGTCCGACCCCTGGCCGGAACAGGGCCGACGTGCCGGAAAAATCGGTTCGGCACTTAAGGAACGGAATTCCCCTTGGATCTAATGTCAATTCTCTTGTTCGTCATGCTCGGAGTGTTCATCTTCATGATGTTCCGGCGCAACAAGAAGACGCAGCAGCAGCAGGCGGAGCTCCAGTCGAAGTTCGGCCCCGGCGTCGACGTCATGACCAGCTTCGGTCTCTTCGGCCGCATCGTCGACCTCGACGACGCGGAGAACAAGGTCACCCTTGAACTGTCCCCGGGAAACCTCGCAACCGTCCACCGCCAGGCTGTCACCAAGATCATCGAGCCCGTGGTTGCAGAGCCCGTGGTTGCAGAGCCCGAGCCTGCTGCTCCGGCCGTACCGGACGATGCCTCGTCCCTGACTGGCCGCGAGGGCGGCAGCAGCGCTGCCCCGGCCGAAACACCCGACGAAACCCTGAAGCGCCTCAACGACGAGGGCAAGAAGGACATCTAGTCCCGCTGACCGTACGACCCTCTACCGCAGCGGACTGCCGCCGGTGCTGGCCCCAGCAGGCACCGGCGGTTCTTCCATGATCAAGAGAAAGATCGACAATGGCACGAACTGGCCCTAAGAAACCAGGCCTCCGGGTCCTGGTCTGGCTCGGTGTAATCATCGCCGCGCTGACCGCTGTCCTGGCCGGCGGCACCCTCACCGGGCAGGCAAGCTGGGCGCCCAAACTCGCGCTGGACCTTGAGGGCGGAACCCAGATGATCCTGGCGCCGAAGGTCGAGGGCGGTTCAGAGATCAACGAGGAACAGTTGAACCAGGCGGTGGCGATCATCCGCCAGCGCGTCGACGGATCCGGCGTCGCCGAGGCCGAAATCAGCACCCAGTCCGGGCGCAACGTGGTGGTCAGCCTTCCGGGAACACCCTCCAGCCAGACCCGCGACTTGATCCAGGCGTCCGCCGACATGAACTTCCGCCCGGTGTTGCTTAACGGTGCCGGCGCACCCGTCCCCGAGGAATCCCGCGCGCCGGAAGACCAGTTGCCCAAGCCGACGGCTGAGCCTGTAAACAGCAGTGACACCAACTGGATCACTCCCGAGGTCTACCGCCAATTCGAGGCCCTGGACTGTGACAACCCGTCGCAGGACGAGCAGGAGCGCTCCGACCCCGCCAAGCCGCTGGTCACGTGTGAACCGGCTACGGACACCAATCCGGCGATCAAGTACATCCTTGGTCCGGTGGAGGTCAAGGGCAGCAACATCGTCACCTCCTCCTTCCAGCTGCAGCAGGGCGCCCAGGGCGCCGTCACCAACGACTGGGCCGTCAACATCCAGTTCGACGACGAAGGCACCGCCAAGTTCAAAGAGGTCACCGAGCGCCTGAACCAGTTTTATGTGGCTGCGGGCGGCGAATCAGGAACCGACCCCAAGGCGCAGTTCGCCATCGTCCTGGACGACCAGGTCATCTCCGCACCCCGTGCCCTTGCCGTGATCACCGACGGCCGTCCCCAGATCACCGGCGGTTTCACCGAGCAGACCGCCAAGACGCTGTCAGACCAACTCCGTTTCGGTGCCCTGCCCATCAGCTTCGAGATCCAGAGCGAGCAGCAGATTTCCGCCACCCTCGGCGGGGAACAGCTGCGGATGGGCCTCCTGGCGGGCCTGATCGGCTTGCTGCTGGTTGTGGTCTATTCGCTCTTCCAGTACCGGGCGCTTGGCTTCGTCACCATCGCCTCGCTGGTGGTGGCCGGCATCCTCACCTACCTGGCCATCGCCATCCTCGGCTGGACCGAAAACTACCGGCTCTCCCTGGCCGGCGTGGCGGGCATCATCGTCGCCATCGGCCAGACGGCTGACTCGTTCATCGTCTACTTTGAACGCATCCGCGACGAACTCCGGGAAGGCCGCGGGCTGGTGTCCGCCGTCGAAAACGGCTGGAAGCGGGCAAAGCGCACGGTGCTGGCCTCCAAGGCCGTCAACCTCCTGGCGGCGCTGGTCCTGTACTTCGTGGCCGTCGGCAACGTCCGAGGCTTCGCCTTCACCCTTGGCCTCACCGCCATCGCCGACCTCATCGTGGTGTTCATGTTCACGCACCCGACGCTGCAGTTGCTGGCCCGCACCAGGTTCTTCGGCGAGGGACATCCGCTGTCCGGCCTTGACCCCAAGCGCCTCGGGGCCGTGCCGCTGTACCGCGGTGCTGGACGCCTGCGGACCCCTGAAGTCAAGCCGGCAGTGGTCCGGGCCAAGAACGCAGGGGCAGCCGCTGAGGCTGAGCGCCGGATGACTATCGCTGAACGCCGCCTGGCGGAGAAGCAGGAGCAGCTTGCCGGTTCCTCCAAGACGGCAGCGAAGGAGAACAAGTAATGTCAGGCTTCGCCAATTTCGGCAACGAGCTTTACACCGGGAAGCGCTCCTACGACTTCGTGGGCGCCAAGAAGATCTGGTTCCTCATAGCTGCCGTAGCGGTGGCCCTGTCCATCCTCATCCCGGTTGTCAAGGGCGGCTTCAACCTCGGCATTGAATTCCGTGGCGGATCGGAATTTACGGTCTCTAACGTACAGACCACGGATGCGGCCCTGGGCGAGAAGGCCGTCACGGACGTCGTCGAGGGAAGTGTTCCCCGCGTTGCGAACGTCGCCGGAACCACCATGCGGATCCAGACGGACAGGCTCACGGATGACGAAACGCTCCGCATCAAGGAGGGGTTGACCACGGCGTACGGTGTCACCGACAACGAGGTGACCTCCACTTTCGTGGGGCCCACCTGGGGTGCTGATGTCACCAAGCAGGCCCTGATCGGCCTGGTCATCTTCGTCCTGCTCGCGGCTGTCCTGATGGCACTGTACTTCCGCACCTGGAAGATGTCCCTCTCGGCCATCGCCGGCATGGCGGTCACAATGTTCGTCACTGCCGGTGTCTACGCGCTGAGCGACTTCGAGGTTACGCCTTCGGCGATTATCGGCTTCCTGACAGTGCTGAGCTACTCGCTGTACGACACGGTGGTGGTCTTCGACAAGATCCGCGAGAACACGGCGGATATCGACTCGTCCACCCGCCGCACCTTTGCGGAGGAAGTCAACCTCGCCGTCAACCAGACCCTTGTCCGTTCGATCAACACCATGATGGTTGCCATCCTCCCGGTGGGTGCCATCCTGTTCATCGGCGCCGGGCTGCTGGGCGCCGGGACGCTCCGCGACCTGTCGCTGGCACTGTTCGTCGGCATCCTCATCGGCACGGCAGCCACCATCTTCGTGGCCGCCCCGATGTACGCCTGGCTCCGCCGGAATGAGCCCGACCTCGTGAAGCAGGCCAAACGCGTGTCCCACCGCCGGAGCACTGAGCGCAGCGCTTCCGCGGCTCCCGCAGGGGCCTGATCCGCCGCAACACGAGGGCCGTCAAAGCCAGGCCGCCTGTAACGGGCCGGACAACGTGATTCCACGGGGTCCGGCCCGCTGTGCGTTTAGGGGCCGGTTATAAAACTCACCGCCGTGGGGAATAGACTGAGGTAATTGAAACGGTGGTGAGGGGTGCTTCATTGGAAGAACGTTCGGCGTCAGCGCCAACGGCACAGGGAGACAAGAATCCTGCCGGTGTTCAA
This sequence comes from Pseudarthrobacter sp. NamE2, assembly GCF_005796205.1. Classification (GTDB taxonomy): domain Bacteria; phylum Actinomycetota; class Actinomycetes; order Actinomycetales; family Micrococcaceae; genus Arthrobacter. Next base: position 174,133 of record NZ_VAHN01000001.1, read on the forward strand.
ACCGGGGCCGCGGCATCAGCGCGCCCTGGTTCGTTGGTGCCCGTTGACAACTCGGGGTCCCGCCCCACGTTTCCCGGCCGCCGGGAACGGACCCGGTCCCGGCTGGCCCGGCTGACCGGACGGAACACGGCCACCTATTCGCCCATCCTGGAGCCGCTGCTCCGGACAGTCCGGGCCAACAACCCCAAAGAGGACTTCGACCTCATCCAGCGCGCGTTCGACGTCGCCGAACAGAGCCACCGGGGGCAGAAGCGTAAGAGCGGCGACCCCTACATCACCCACCCGGTAGCGGTGGCAACCATCCTCGCCGAGCTGGGCCTGAGCGGCACCACTCTCGCGGCGGCCCTGCTGCACGACACCGTGGAGGACACGCCCTACACGCTGGAGGACCTCAAGCGGGACTTCGGTCCTGAAGTGGCCATGCTCGTGGACGGCGTCACCAAGCTGGACAAGGTCAGCTTCGGCGAGGCTGCCCAGTCCGAAACGGTCCGCAAGATGGTCGTGGCCATGGCCAAGGACATCCGCGTGCTGATGATCAAGCTGGCCGACCGGCTCCACAACGCCCGCACGTGGCGCTTTGTGTCCGCCGAGTCTTCCGCCCGCAAGGCGCGGGAGACGCTGGAAATCTTCGCCCCGCTGGCACACCGCCTGGGCATGAACACCATCAAGTGGGAACTTGAGGACCTGTCCTTCGCGGCGCTCTACCCAAAGGTGTACGAAGAGATTGTCCGCATGGTGGGGGACAGGACGCCCGAGCGCGAGAAGAGCCTCAGCGTCATCCGCGACCAGATCACCGAGGACCTGCGGACCGCCCGGATCAAGGCGACCATCACCGGCCGGCCCAAGCATTACTACTCGATTTACCAGAAGATGATCGTCCGGGATAAGGATTTCGACGATATCAATGACCTGATGGGTGTCCGTGTCCTGGTGGACTCTGTCCGGGACTGCTACGCGGCCCTCGGCACCATGCACTCGCGCTGGAACCCGCTCCCGGGCAGGTTCAAGGACTACATCGCGATGCCCAAGTTCAACATGTACCAGTCGCTGCACACCACGGTGATCGGCCCGGGCGGCAAGCCGGTGGAGATCCAGATCCGGACCCACGAGATGCACCGCCGCGCGGAATACGGCGTGGCTGCGCACTGGAAGTACAAGGACCAGCCCAACCGGACAGCCGTCGGGCCGGGAAGCCCCCGTGACGGGGACATGGGATGGCTGCGGTCGCTGGTGGACTGGCAGCAGGAAACTTCGGATCCCGGCGAGTTCCTCGATTCGCTGCGCTTCGAAATCAACGCCCGCGAGGTGTTCGTCTTCACGCCCAAGGGTGAGGTCATGGCCTTGCCGGCCGGCTCCACACCGGTGGACTTCGCCTACGCAGTCCACACTGAAGTGGGGCACCGCACCATCGGGGCACGTGTCAACGGGAAACTGGTCCCGCTCAACAGCGAATTGAACCACGGCGACTGGGTGGAAATTTTCACCTCCAAGGCCGAAGGCGCAGGGCCAAGCCAGGACTGGCAGCACTTCGTCAAGAGCGCCAGGGCACGGAACAAGATCCGGCAGTGGTTCAGCAAGGAACGCCGTGAAGAGGCGATCGACCGCGGCAAGGAACTGCTGACCCGCGCCATGCGGAAACAGAATCTTCCGTTGCAGCGGCTCATGACGCACGAGGCCCTGGCCGCGGTGGCCGAAGAGTTCAAGTACGTGGACATCTCCGGGCTCTACGCCGGTGTGGGCGATGGGCATACGTCCGCCCAGGCGGTCATGGAGAAGCTCGTCGAGAGCCTCGGCGGGAACGAGAGCGCCGACGACGACATCACCGAAGTCAGCATCCCCACCCAGGTCACCAAGGCACGCTTCTCCGACTCCGGTGTGGTGGTGCGCGGCGTCGGCGACGTCTGGGTGAAGCTTGCCCGCTGCTGCACGCCGGTGCCGCCGGACCCCATCCTGGGTTTTGTCACCCGCGGCTCCGGCGTTTCAGTACACCGGACCGATTGCACCAACATCTCCGACCTCAAGGACCAGCCGGACCGCATTGTGGACGTGGATTGGGCGCCCACCCAGTCGAGTGTGTTCCTTGTGGAGATCCAGGTGGAAGCCCTGGACCGCAAGTCGCTGTTGTCCGACGTAACCCGGGTACTGTCGGACAACCACGTGAACATCCTTGCCGCGAGCGTGCATACGTCCACGGACCGTGTGGCCATCTCAAGGTTCGCCTTTGAGATGGGCGACCCCAAGTACCTGAGCCACGTCCTCAGCGCCGTCCGCCGGATCGACGGGGTGTTCGACGTCTACCGGACCACCGGCAACAAGCGTCGGAGCTAGCCGGGCGAGCTTTTCCAAGGCCGCCTTTTTGTGGGGCACCCGGGGGCTTGCCTCAATCGCCAGGACCAGCAGACGCAGCCGCACGTCGTTCTGCGGGCGTGCCAGAAGGCCTGCGAGGGTGGGGACGGCACTCTCGGTGTCCACATGCAGGGCGATATCCAGCGCCGTGCGCAGCGGACTCGACACCATCAGGCCGCCCAGGCTGACAACGTCGAACGGGCCGAGCTTTACCTCGTGCAGGCTGCAGCCCCGCGTATTGCGGAGACTGGATACGCGCCGCTTGGTGTCCACGAGGAGGGCGAGCCTGTCCGGCTCGGCGGCACACCCGTAGATCCAGGCGGCCGTCATACGTCCCGCCACCACCCGCTGCCTGACTGCTGCCGGGACGGCACCGGCGGCAGCCCGGGCACGCAACTGCGGAGAAGCCAGCACCCCGGGCAGGGTATAGCCGTGCTGGTTGAGGCGGACCAGGAGTCCGTCCGATGCGAGGGACTGCAGCTCCGGTCCGGCGAACGGCATGCCGGGCGCATACAGTTCGGGAAACCGTGGCGGCGCAACCTGGCTGCCGGATAGGGAATCGTGCCCCGCAGGAGGAGCCGGTGGTGTTGCCATTCGCCCATCCTGCCAAGCCCCGGTTGAAGCCGACAGGCCCGGTTCCGGTATGTGGATAACCGGAACCGGGCCTGATGCGCGGAAGCCTACACTCAGGAAACCGGAATCAGGACAGCTCGCTGGCCGACCGCTGAATTTGGTCAAGCCAGGCCTGGCGGGCTTCGAGGGCTTCCCGGGCCGACTTGATCTTGCGCTGGTCACCGGTCTTTTCCGCCTTGGCGAGATCGTCCTGCAGCCCCGCAATAGCAGATTCAAGCTGGGACAGGGCGCTGTTGGTGCGCGCCTTGCGCTCGGGGTCGGACCGCTGCCACTGCTCTTCCTCGGCCTGCCGGACGGCGTCCTCAACTTTGCGGAGGCCCGCCTCGATCCGGCCCATGTCGCCCCTGGGAACCTTGCCGGCTTCCTCCCAGCGGTCCCGGATGGACTGCAGAGCCTTCTTGGCAGCAGCGAGGTCCTTGACCGGGAGGATGGCGTTCGCCTCAGTCAGCAGTGCTTCCTTGACCGTGAGGTTTGCCGCGTACTCCTGGTCGATCTCGTCGTTGGCAGCCTGCCTGTTGGTAAAGAACACGTCCTGCGCGGCGCGGAAACGGGCCCACAAGGCGTCGTCGTCCTTGCGGCTGGCTCGCGGGGACGCCTTCCACTGGTCCATGAGCCGGCGGTATTCGCCGGCGGCAAAGCCCCAGTCCGTGGAGGTCGACAGGGCTTCGGCCTCGGCGATCAGCTTTTCCTTGGCAGCCTTGGCTGCCGAGTTATTGCTGTCCAGCTGGGAGAAGTAGGCGCGGCGGTGACGGTCGAAAACGGTACGGGCCGCACGGAACCGCTTCCACAGCGCATCCTCGTTGCTCCGGCCCAGCCGGACGCCGCTCTTCTGTGCGGCTTTCCAGCTTTCGAAGAGCTCGTTCATCCGGGCGCTGGAAGTTTTCCACTGCGTCTGTGCCGGGTCCTGGGCGGAAATCTGTTCGGCCTCGGCGACGATGGCCTCACGGGCAGCAAGCTCGGACGCGCGGACGGCTTCGTGCTCGGCTTTTTCGGCCTTTTCGAGGTCCGCAATCTGCGCGGACAACTTGTCCAGCCGGGCTTCGGCGGCGCGAAGATCACCCACCATGTTGCGTTCGGCGAGCTGCTCCCGGAGGTGGTTCGCCGTCTTCTGCATGTCCGTGCTGGGTGCCTTCGAGCTGACGCGCTGCTCAAGCAGCACGATTTGTGCCACGACGTCGTAGTATTTCCGCGCAAAGTAGGCCAGCGCCTCGTCGTTGCTCACGCCGGGGTACTGGCCGACGGGGTGCTCGCCGCCGTCGATTGTGAGGAAAACGTGGCCGTCGCCTTCCACCCGGCCCCACTTGGAGGCTTCTGCAGCCGACGTTGAAGGGGGAGCCTGGACCGGTGCCGGTGCCGGAACGGCTGCGGGCTTGGGGCGTGACGCGAAGGCGGCGGGTGAGGGCGCTGACGGCTTGGGCCCGGGAACCGGGGCGGGTGCAGGTGCGGCGGACGCCGGTGCGTCGATGGACGTTGCTTCCGTTGCGAAAGCTTCCGTTTCCGGTGCGCGGGCTGCCTCAGTCCCTGCCTCTTCGCCGGCGGGCACCGCCGCTTCGGTCAGGTCTGTTGCTGTTTCGTCGGATTTCTGACTGTCTGTCACCGCTAAAAGTCTTTCGCTTGGAGGGAAATACTCACGTAATGCACGCCGGCCGCGACGGCCGGGCTTCCTACTTCAGAGAAAACGAGTCTATCGTGACTGGTTGCGCAGGTGCGCCGTCTGTGTCGCTGCTGCCCGGCGTGATGCCGGCGGCCGCAATGTTGGACACCACGTCCAGCCCGGATGTCACCCGTCCCACCACCGTGTAGCCGCCCGCGCTGTCCGCCGGGATAGTGGTGTCCTTGTAGACGATGAAGAACTGGGTCCCGTTGCCGTAGGCATTGTTGCCCGTCCGGGCCACCGCGATGGTCCCGGCCGGATAGCTGTTGTCCGCCGGTGTGTTCTCGAGCGGTCCCCAGGTGTAGTTGGGGTCGCCCTGGCCGTCGCCGCCTGCCGAGCCGCACTGCAGGACGCCGAAGGCGTCTGCGGTGGTGAGGCGGTGGCAGGTCTTGCCGCTGTAGAAACCCTCGTCGCTGAGGGACTTGAAGACCGCGGCAGCCTGCGGCGCGCTGCTCCCGTCCAGCTCCACGCCCAGCGGGCTGCCGTTCAGGACCAGCTCGCCCGTGAAGGTCTTGCCGGCTGCAGTATCCGCGGCGGGAATGTTCGGTCCGTTGGTGGCTTGGGCGGTAGGGCTTGCGGACGGGTCGGCTGAGGCGGAGGGGCTGGTCAGCCCGGCTTCGGCAGCAGCGAATTCGTCCTCGGTCGGGTTTCCGGCAAAGGCAGTGAGTTGAAGGACGACGGCGAGCACCACGGCGGCGGCACCGGCGCCGGCGGCTACGAGGTTGTCCCGCTTGCGCCGCTTCTCCTGGTCCCGCCGCAGCTCGCGTTTGGCCTCCATCTGCTGGATGCGCCGTTTCGCTTCGCGGGCACTGCGTGAACTGGCCGCCAAGGATCCTCCTCATTGTCGGGCTCCGCGCACCGGGTCTTGCAGCCGGACGCGCAGCGATGTGACGGCCCAGCCCTGCCGCCCGGACGCATTAGAGATGCACACCGATGACGCATAAACTGACTGCCGCACATAGTTTATGCATGACTTGCCGGACCGCCGCGGTTCGGCGCCCGTACGGGCACCCCGCGGCAGGGTTCCGGCGCATTCAGAGGAGAACTTTCCATGGCACGCACCGCCTCCCTGTCCGGATTCCCCGAGTGGCTTCCCGAGGAGCGGCTGGTGGAACTTCATGTCCTGGACACCCTGCGGCGCGTGTTCGAACTGCACGGCTTCGCCTCGATTGAGACCCGTGCCGTGGAAACCGTGGGGCAGCTGCTGCGCAAGGGCGAGATCGACAAGGAAGTGTACGGGCTCAGCCGGCTCCAGGAGGACGAGAGCGACAACCCGGTCAAGGGAGGCAAGGCGGATCCGCACGCCCTGGCCCTGCATTTCGACCTCACGGTTCCTTTCGCCCGCTATGTGGTGGAAAACGCCGGGTACCTGGCGTTCCCGTTCCGGCGCTACCAGATCCAGAAGGTGTGGCGGGGCGAGCGGCCGCAGGAAGGCCGTGCCCGCGAATTCACCCAGGCGGACATCGACGTGGTGGGCGACGGCGAGCTGCCCTTCCGCTACGACGTCGAGATCGCCCTGGTCATTGCCGAGGCGCTGAGCGCGCTGCCGATTCCGGACTTCCGGCTGCGGATCAACAACCGCAAGCTGGCCGAAGGCTTCTACCGCGGCATCGGCCTGGACGATACCGCCGGCGTGCTCCGCAGCATCGACAAACTGGAAAAGATCGGCCCGGACAAGGTGGCCGGACTCCTCAAGTCCGAGCTGGGCGCCACAGACGAGCAGGCGCAGAAAGCCCTGCAGCTGGCCGCGATCCGGACCGAGGACACCTCCTTTGTTGCGCAGGTGCGCGCCCTTGGCGTCAGCGACGACCTCCTGGACGAAGGCCTGGACGAGCTCGGCCAGGTCATCGACGCCGCCGTCCAGCGGGCACCCGGCAAGGTAGTCGCCGACCTCAGCATCGCCCGCGGCCTGGACTATTACACCGGCACAGTGGTGGAGACCGTCCTCGTAGGCCACGAGCAGCTGGGTTCCATTTGTTCCGGCGGCCGGTACGACGCTCTGGCATCCAAGGGCAACCGGAAATTCCCGGGCGTTGGCCTCTCCATCGGCGTCACCCGGCTGGTGTCCCGCATCCTTAGCCAGGACCTGGCCAAGGCCTCACGGTCCGTCCCCACCGCGGTGCTGGTGGCCCTCACCTCCGATGACAGCTGGGGTGCGGCCCAGGACGTTGCAGCCCAACTCAGGAGCCGCGGAATTCCCACGGAAGTGGCCGCAAAGGCGGAGAAGTTTGGCAAGCAAATCAAGTTTGCGGACAAGCGGGGTATCCCGTTCGTCTGGTTCACGGACGACGACGGAACGCACCAGGTCAAGGACATCCGCACGGGGGAGCAGGCAGAGGCCGCCCCGGAAACCTGGATGCCGCCGTCGGAAGACCTCTCGGTCCAGGTGGCGGCGACCGCCCCGGCTCCCGCCGCCGTGTGAGGGCCCCCCGCTTTCCGGAGCGGCCGTGAGGCGGGGGTCCCTGTCCAGCGGGTAAACTCGGACAGGGCCGTTCCTGCAACGATCCCTTTTATATTTCCAGCTGTCTTCAGAAAGGCGTGCTGTGCTGCGCACACATGACCTCGGATCCCTTCGCTCCGAGCACATTGGACAAACCGTAACCCTGGCCGGCTGGGTGGGACGGCGCCGTGACCACGGTGGCGTCGCATTCGTGGACCTGCGTGACGCTTCCGGCGTTGCGCAGGTTGTGGTCCGTGAGGAAGAGGTTTTCCACGGCCTGCGCAACGAGTACGTCCTGCAGGTGACCGGAACGGTCTCCAAGCGCCCGGCGGGCAACGAAAACCCGGCCCTGGCTACCGGCGATATCGAGGTCATGGCGGACAAGGTGGTCATCCTCAACACCTCCGAGCCGCTGCCGTTCCAAATCGACGAGCACGTGGAGGTGGGCGAGGAAGCGCGCCTGAAGCACCGCTACCTGGACCTCCGCCGCCCCGGCCCCAGCCGCAACCTGCGGCTGCGCTCCGAGGCCAACCGGGTGGCCCGCGGGCTGCTCCACCAGGAGGGCTTCGTGGAGGTCGAGACCCCCACGCTGACGCGTTCGACGCCGGAAGGCGCCCGCGACTTCCTGGTTCCGGCACGCCTGGCGCCGGGTTCCTGGTATGCGCTTCCGCAGTCCCCGCAGCTTTTCAAGCAGCTTCTGCAGGTTGGCGGCTTCGAAAAGTACTACCAGATCGCGCGTTGCTACCGGGATGAGGACTTCCGCGCGGACCGCCAGCCGGAATTCACCCAGCTGGACATCGAGGCGAGCTTCGTGGACCAGGACGACATCATCACCCTGGGCGAGAACATTGTGAAGGCAGTGTGGAAGCTCATCGACGTCGAAATCCCGACGCCCATCCAGCGCATCACCTACGCCGACGCTATGGCGCGCTTTGGTTCCGACAAGCCGGACCTGCGTTTCGGCCAGGAGTTGACCGAGCTCACGGAATTCTTCAAGGACACCAACTTCGGTGTCTTCAAGGCACCCTACGTGGGTGCCGTGGTGATGCCGGGCGGGGCTTTCCAGGCCCGCCGCGCCCTCGACGCCTGGCAGGAATGGGCCAAACAGCGTGGCGCCAAGGGTCTGGCCTACGTCCTGTACAAGGAGGACGGCGAGCTTGCCGGGCCGGTGGCCAAGAACCTCACGGACACCGAGCGTGCCGGCCTCGCCGACGCCGTCGGCGCCAAGCCGGGAGACTGCATCTTCTTCGCCGCCGGCGAGAAGACCCCGTCCCGCGCCCTCCTCGGTGCCGCTCGGGTGGAGATCGGCCACCGTACCGGCCTGATCAACCCCAGCGACTGGGCCTTCTGCTGGGTTGTGGACGCCCCCATGTTCGAACCTGCCGCTGCCGCCGTCGCCTCAGGTGACGTTGCAGTGGGCGCCGGCCAGTGGACCGCCGTGCACCACGCCTTCACCTCGCCCAAGCCGGAATTCCTGGACACGTTCGACAAGGACCCCGAGTCCGCGCTGTCCTACGCCTACGACATTGTCTGCAACGGCAACGAAATCGGCGGCGGCTCCATCCGTATCCACCAGCGGGACGTGCAGGAGCGGGTCTTCGAACTGATGGGACTGGACAAGGAGGACGCCCAGACCAAGTTCGGCTTCCTGCTCGAAGGCTTCAAGTACGGCGCGCCCCCGCACGGCGGAATCGCCTTCGGCTGGGACCGTGTGGTGTCCCTGCTGGCCGGCGTGGAGTCCATCCGCGACGTCATCGCCTTCCCCAAGTCCGGCGGCGGCCACGACCCGCTCACGGACGCGCCCGCGCCGATTACTCCGCAGCAGCGCAAGGAAGCCGGCGTGGACTTCAAACCCGAGGCCACCAGGCCTGCAGAGGTCAAGAAGGCCGAAGCAGTCGCGAAATAGCACCGAAGAAGGCTCCCCGGCTTTGGCCGGGGAGCCTTCAGGCTTTAACGAAGGGGACCCGTGGGTGCCGCTGATACAGGCTTTGAACTGTCGCAAGCAGTAATCGAGGAAGTAATGGACGCTGCCTGGCCTGCTCCCGACCGCCAGGCTGTGGACGGCTGGGTCTTCCGAGCCGCGGACGGGGTAACCCAGCGCGCCAACTCCATCTGGCCGCGCCGGGATCCCGAGGGCGCCGCAGGATTTCCGGGGTTGCTCCGCGGGGCCCGTTCCTGGTACCAAAGCCACCGGCTTCCCGTGATTTTCCAAGTGATGGATGGCGCCCGGACTGCGTCCCTCAACGCATTCCTCGACACCGAGGGCTTCACCCGGCAGTCAGAAACCCTGGTCATGACGCGGGGAATTTGGACCGCTGCCGCCTCTGCTTGCGCCCCCGGGCCCGGCTGTTTTGCGGAGCTCTCACCCAGTCCGTCCGCCGAATGGCTCCAGCTGTGGTGGAGCGTGGACGGCCGCGGGGGAGACCCGGCCCTGGCCACTGCACGCGGGATCCTCGAAGCATGCCCGTCCCTCTACGCCCTGGTGCGGGACAGCGCCCGCCGGCCCGCCGCCGTCGGCCGCCTTGCCGTCCCGGACGGAGGCACCGCCAGGTGGGGCGGGATCTACTGCATGCCTACCCGCCCCGATGCCCGGCGCCGTGGTTACGGCAGCAAAGTCCTGCAGGTGCTGCTCGAGGCCGGTGCCGGACAGAAGCTGGACGGTTACTGGCTCCTGGTCACCGCTGCAAACCGCGGAGCACAGCAGCTGTACCTGCAGGCCGGTTTTGCCGAGGCCAGCCGCTACTGCTACCGGCAGGACCCGCCGCGGCGCGCCCTGGCCGGCTGTTGAGCAAGGGACCGGCTGCGGGGCGTACCGTCCCTGGTTTCGACAAGCTCAACCACCGGCAGGGTCCGTCACCTGCACCCGCACTGAACAGGCGTCCGCGGCCGCCTTCCTCAGTACTGCCGCCTTCGGTTCTGCCACGTCCAGGTAGGCCAGGCGCGGCAGCCGGACGTAGGCCTTCAGGGCCGCGTCCGCCAGGACAAGGTCGGCCAGGGTCCGGTCCCCGCCGGGCACCACGTACTCGAATGGTTCGGCTGCGAAGACCGCGGCAGCCTGTAACGCCACCGCCTCCACCAGGGCATCGGCCTGTTGTGGCCGGCGTCGCGCGAACCTCTGCTGTGACTGCCCGCCCGCCGCGGTCCTGCCCTGGACGTAGCGCGTGCCTGCTTTCGAAGCGAGCAGTGTCCCTTCGCTGGCAACGCCGATGCCGTAGCCGCCGCGCCGGACCAGCAGCAGGCCAAGGCGCCGCGGCTGGGACGCCAGTGACGCGAGCCGTTCCAAGGCATCCGTACCGCGGCCGGGCCGTCCGTCAGCCGGCCACGGCGCCTGCAGGAGCGCTTCGGCGCCGTCGCCCGCCACAAGCCGCAACCCGTCGTCGTTATCCCTGAGCACATAACCGCCATGCGCGGCTGCGAAGCGTTCAACCCAGCCTGCCAAGCGGATTCCGGAAACAAATGCCGTCCGCACGGAAGGCTGCCGGTTACCACTGGCTGCTGGTGCGGTCATGGCTGAATCCTCCGGTGGGGCGGGCCGGCAGGAATGCCGATCGACTCAAAGTAGCCTATCTATGTGGATGATCTCTTCGGCTCCGGGCCAGGCAATGACGAGGACGACGACGGCTCCGTCGCCGCTGGCGGCATGCCGCCGCGCAGTACCGCGCCCCGCAGTCCGCTGGCGGTCCGGATGCGGCCCAGGACCCTCGACGACGTGGTGGGGCAGCAGCACCTCCTGGGCCAGGGCTCGCCGCTGCGGCAGCTCGCTGCGGGCGCGGACGCCGCAGGGCCTGCCGGGCCGAGTTCACTGATCCTGTGGGGACCTCCCGGTACGGGCAAGACCACCCTGGCGCACGTGATCGCCAACGGTCCCGGCCGGAAATTCGTGGAGCTTTCAGCCATCACCGCCGGCGTCAAGGATGTCCGCCGCGTGATGGATGATGCCCTTACTGCCCGGGACCTGTACAAAACCACCACGGTCCTGTTCCTCGACGAAATCCACCGCTTCAACAAGGCACAACAGGACGCCCTGCTGCCCGGCGTGGAAAACCGCTGGGTGGTCCTCGTGGCCGCCACCACCGAGAACCCGTCGTTTTCCGTGGTGTCTCCGCTGCTCTCACGGTCCCTGCTGCTGACCCTCAAGCCGCTGACCGATGCCGATATCGAAGGACTCCTGGTCCGGGCCGTCGATGATCCCCGCGGCCTTGACGGCAAGGTGGAACTCGAGGCAACAGCGCTGGCGCACCTGGTGCGGCTGTCCGGCGGCGACGCCCGGCGCGCCCTGACGGCCCTGGAAGCGGCGGCCGGCGTGGCTTTCGGCGACGCCGACGATGCCGACAACGGCCCGGTCAAGGTGGAGCTCCGGCACACCGAACGCGCCCTGGACGTCGCCGCCGTCCGCTACGACCGGGCGGGGGACCAGCACTACGACGTTGCCAGCGCCTTCATCAAATCCATCCGGGGTTCCGACGTTGACGCCGCGCTCCACTATCTGGCCCGGATGCTTGAAGCGGGGGAGGACCCGCGGTTCGTGGCCCGGCGGATCGTGATCTCCGCGGCCGAGGACGTGGGCATGGCGGACCCCACGGCCCTGCAGACGGCCGTGGCCGCAGCCCAGGCCGTCCAGCTGATCGGCATGCCGGAGGGCAGGATCATTCTCGCGGAGGCCGTGGTCCACCTGGCCACCGCCCCCAAGTCGAATGCCGCCTACATGGGCATTAACCAGGCCATCGCCGACGTCCGGGGAGGCATGGGCAACGGAATCCCGGCCCACCTGCGGGACGCGCACTATCCCGGCTCCAAGCAACTGGGCCACGGAGTGGGCTACAAGTACGCCCATGATGCCCCGCATGGAGTGGCAACCCAGCAGTATCCGCCCGACGACCTTGTGGGGCGGGACTACTACCGGCCCACGAGCAACGGCGCTGAACGGGACATCGCTGTCCGGCTGGAGCGGCTGCGGAAGATTGTCCGGGGCAAGTGACCGCCGTGGTAGGATGGATGTTCGTCTGGCAAGGCGCGGACGCATAATCCCCTCGAACTTCCTTCGGGTTGGTTATGCCCTGCGCCCAGTAGCAAAAGGCAGCGGTTGGCCGATGCTCTCCATCGTGGAGGCCAGTAACACTGACACACCGCAGATATTGGAAGGACACAAGTGGCTAACAACACTCGTGCTCGCCGTCAGGCCCGCCTTTCGCGGTCCCTCGGCATCGCCCTGACCCCCAAGGCCGCCAAATACATGGAGCGCCGTCCGTACGGCCCCGGTGAGCATGGCCGCGCCCGCAAGAAGCAGGACTCGGACTACGCGGTGCGTCTGCGCGAAAAGCAGCGCCTGCGCGCCCAGTACGGCATCCGCGAAGCACAGATGACCCGTGCCTTCGAGGAAGCCCGCCGCACCAAGGGCCTGACCGGTGAAAACCTCATCGAACTGCTCGAAATGCGTCTCGACGCCCTGGTCCTGCGCGCCGGCTTCGCCCGCACCATCGCCCAGGCCCGCCAGCTGGTTGTGCACCGCCACATCATGGTTGACGGCATCCGCGTTGACCGCCCGTCGTTCCGCGTCGGCGAAGGCCAGCTGGTCCACGTCCACAGCCGCAGCGAAGCCCTGGTTCCGCTCCAGGTTGCAGCCGCCGGTGCCCACCGCGACGTCCTGCCTGCCGTTCCGGCCTACCTGGACGTCAAGCTCGAGGCTCTGCAGGCCCGACTGGTCCGCCGCCCCAAGCGCTCTGAAATCCCGGTGACCTGCGAAGAGCAGCTCGTCGTCGAATTCTACGCACGCTAATCCCAGCAGCGTATCCAAAGAAGCCCGTGGCAAGCGCCACGGGCTTCTTTGTATGTAAGGTACTTGGGGGACATCTGCGGAACGCGCAACCACTGGCGCGTGCAGGATGGACCGAACCACAGAATTCCAAGGAGATGAACGTCTATGTCTGGTGGCGATATCGCCGGCCTGATCGCTGCCGGGGTGTTTGCGCTCCTGGTGCTGCTGCTCGCCGTGCCCATCCTGAAGCTGGGCAAGGTGTTCGACGAGGTCCGCACGGCCATCAGGTCGATCAGCGACGGCGCCACACCGCTGATGGACGAGGTCACCGCCACGGTGTCCACCACCAACCAGCAGCTGAAGAAGGTGGACGGCATTTCGTCAAACGTCTCCGACGCCTCCGCGAACCTCTCCGCCCTGTCCTCCCTGGTGGCCGCAACGGTCGGCTCGCCGCTCATCAAGGTGGCGGCCTTCAGCTACGGCGTGCGCACCGCGCTGACGAACCGCAAGAAGCCCGCATCCGGCCGCCGCAGCCGCTGAGTTTCGGAAAGAACGAACAATGAAACGACTTGTCTGGATGGGAATCGGCGTAGCCATCGGGATCATCGCCTTCCGCAAGGTCACCGAAGCCCAGTCCAACCTCGGACCGGAAGGCCTGAACCGGGCCGTTGGCCGGCTGGCCGACGGCGTCTACGACTTCGCCGACGCCGTCCGCGATGGCATGCGCGAACGGGAGACGGACCTCCGGTCCGCCCTCGGCGTCGAACCGGAAGAATCGGCGCGCCGCTGACCGCGGGCAGCAGCCTGAACCAAACGCGGCGGGACACTTTCCGGATCCTGCTACCTGAACGAACACATCCGCGCCGGTGCGCGGACCAAGAAGGGTAAGAAAACAGCTCATGAAGTCGCAGGAGATCACAAAGCGCTGGGTGGACTTTTTTGTCAGCAAGGGCCACACCGCGGTTCCCTCCGCATCGCTGGTCTCCAGCGACCCCTCGCTGCTGTTCACGGTGGCCGGCATGGTCCCGTTCATTCCCTACCTCACCGCCCGCGAAGAAGCTCCCTACTTCCGTGCCACCAGCGTGCAGAAGTGCATCCGCACCGGCGACATCGAGGAAGTTGGCAAGACCGCCCGGCACGGCACGTTCTTCCAGATGTGCGGCAACTTCTCCTTCGGCGACTACTTCAAGGAAGACGCCATCAAGTTCGCCTGGGAGCTGCTCACCAGGAGTGTTGAGGACGGCGGCTACGGCCTTGCGCCCGAACTGCTGTGGGTGACGGTCTACGAAGAGGACGACGAAGCCAAGGAACTGTGGCTGAAGAACACCGGCGTCCCCGCGGAGCGGATCCAGAAGATGGGCAAGTCGGACAACTACTGGCACACCGGCCAGCCCGGCCCGGCCGGCCCCTGCTCGGAGATCTACTACGACCGCGGACCCGCCTACGGTGTTGAAGGCGGCCCTATAGCGGACGAGACCCGCTACATCGAAATCTGGAACCTGGTGTTCATGCAGTACCAGATCGACAACGTGCGCTCCAAGGAAGACTTCGATGTGCTCGGCGAGCTGCCCAAGCGCAACATCGATACCGGCCTGGGCATGGAACGCCTCGCCATGATCCTCCAGGGCGTCGAGAACATGTACGAGACGGACCAGGTCCGGCCCGTCATCGACAAGGCCGCCGAGCTGTCCGGCAAGGAATACACGTCCGCCGAGACCGACGACGACCCCCACCACGCAGACGATGTGCGCATGCGCGTGGTGGCCGACCATATCCGGTCGGCGCTGATGCTGATCTCCGACGGCGTCACCCCCTCCAACGAGGGCCGCGGCTACGTCCTTCGCCGCCTCATCCGCCGCGCCGTCCGTTCCATGCGCCTCCTGGGCGTCGAACAGGCCTGCCTGCCGGAACTGCTGCCGGCCTCCCGCGATGCCATGAAGGGCGTCTACCCCGTGGTGGAGACCGACTTCGCCCGCATCAGCCGCATCGCCTACGCCGAGGAAAAGGCCTTCCTGCGGACCATTGCCTCCGGTACCGCCCGCCTCGAGGACGCCGTCCGGGAATCCAAGGCCGCCAACAAGCCGCTTTCCGGTGCCGACGCGTTCACCCTGCACGACACCTACGGCTTCCCGATCGACCTCACCCTGGAGATGGCCGAGGAAGCCGGACTCAAGGTGGACGAGGCAGCCTTCCGCAGCCTGATGCAGGAGCAGCGCCAGCGCGCCCAGGCGGACGCCAAGGGCAAGAAGGGCGGCCACGCCGACCTCACGGTGTTCCAGGAGATCCTGGCGCAGGGCGAGACGGTCTTCACCGGCTACACCGAGCTCGACGGCGAGTCCCGGGTCCGCGGGCTGCTCACCGGCGGCCGTCCGGTACAGCAGGCCTCCACCGGCGACGAGATCGAGCTGGTCCTGGGTGAAACGCCGTTCTACGCCGAAGCGGGCGGCCAGGCCGCGGACACCGGTCTGATCACCGGCGACGGCTTCGTCGTCGAAGTCCTCGACGTGCAGCGCCCGCTCAAGGGCCTGAGCGTGCACAAGGCGATCGTCCGCGAAGGCGAGGTCGGCGCCGGCTCGCTGGTGCGCGCCGCCGTCGACCGTGAACGCCGGCACGCGGCAGAGCAGGCCCACACGGGCACCCACATCGTGCATGCAGCGCTGCACCAGATCCTGGGTCCCGAGGCGACCCAGCGCGGGTCCTTCAACAAGGCCGGATACCTGCGGTTCGACTTCGCCTGGGGCGAAGGCCTGAGTGCCGCCACCCGGTCCGAGATCGAGGAAGTTTCCAACCTCGCCATCCGTAACAACTTCGCTGTGGAAACCAGCGTGATGCCCCTGGCACAGGCCAAGGCGATGGGTGCCATGGCACTCTTCGGCGAAAACTACGGCAGTGAAGTCCGCGTGGTGGAGATCGACGGCGCCTGGTCCCGTGAACTGTGCGGCGGAACGCATGTGGAAAACACCTCCCTGATCGGCAGCCTTTCGCTGCTGGGCGAGCAGTCCGTCGGTTCCGGCAACCGTCGTGTGGAAGCGTTCGTGGGTATGGACGCGTTCCGGCACCTGGCCGCTGAGCGCGCCCTGGTCACGGAACTTACTGAGATGCTCAAGGTTCCGTCCGGCCAGCTGGCGGACCGGATCGCAGCAACCCTCGCCAAGCTGAAGGCCACGGAAAAGGAACTGGACCGCCTGCGCAAGGAGCAGCTTGCAGCAGCTGCGGCCCAGCTGGTCAATACCGCAAGGGACGCCGCGGGCGTCAGCGTGATCGCCCACGACGCCGGCACCGTGAGCGGCGCGGAGGATCTCCGCGGCCTCGCCCTGGACCTGCGCAACCGCATGGGGTCGGCAGCAGCCACCGTGGCCGTGGCCGGTGTGGCCAACGACCGCCCCATCATCCTGGTCGCCACCAACGAAGCGGCGCGCGGCGCCGGGGTCAAGGCCGGTGCCCTGGTCCGCGTCGCCGCCGGCATCCTCGGCGGTGGCGGCGGCGGCAAGGACGACGTCGCGCAGGGCGGCGGAACGGACGCCGGCAAGGTGGGTGCCGCCCTGGCAGCCGTCGTCGACGCCGTCGAACGGCGTTAATCCTGCCATGGCCACTCCTGCAGCTGCCGGCGGCTACCCCCAGGGCGTGAAACTGGGGGTGGACGTGGGCACCGTCCGGGTTGGCGTCGCCGTCTGCGACCGCGACTCGATCCTTGCCACGCCCTACAAGACCCTGGACCGGAACGCCCGGAAGAATTCCGACGTCAAGGTCATCGCCAGACTGGCGGGGGAACTGGGCGCGGTCCAGGTCTTCGTGGGCCTGCCCCGGACGTTGAGAGGCGAGGAGCATGCGTCTGCGCGGATGGCAACCGATTATGCGGAGCTCCTTGCAGCCGAGCTTTCAGGACGCGGCCTGGACGTGCCGGTCAACCTCGTGGATGAACGGCTCAGCAGTGTCACCGCGCACCGCAGCCTCCACGAAGCTGGCATGAGCAGCAGGAATCACCGTAAAGTAGTGGATCAGGTCGCGGCGGCAGGTATCCTTCAGCACGCCATCGACATGCAGAAAGCCAGGCGAGCGGATGTCGGCTCACGCGTGACACTGCCAGCCCCGTCCGTGGACCTGGGGGTCAACGAGGTGGACGAGTTTGTCCCCGGTACCCCGGGGGACACGGTCCAATCATCAGATAATGGAAGGCAACAGTGAGCCCTGCCAACATTGACGACGTTCCCGGCCAGGGGAACGCGAGGCCGCTGACCCGCAAGGAGTTGCGGGCACGCGAGAAGAGCCTTGACACAGGCAGCCAGGGTACTGTTCCGGAGCAGGCGTACGAAACAGGGCACGATGTGCCGCCGCCCCCGGCTGAGCCGCCGGTTGTCCCGGCTGCCCCCGCCGGACCTCCTTCGATCCAGAAGGAGGTTCCGGAAGGTGCCGGGCAGGGCCACGACGTGCCGGTGCGGCAGCAGCATGAGCCCGGGACGGACACCGCACGCGCAACCTCCTTTGAGCCGGCGATGGCAGGACATCAGCACGCGCCGGAGACGCAGTACCTTGAGCAGGTCCGGCACACCGACTCCGACCACCATGACCGCGGGCATTCCGTGCCTGCCTACCACGACGGGACTTACGAGGACGACGTCCACCACGACGACGTCCACCACGATGCCGTGCACTATGAGGATGTCCATGACGACGGCTACCACCACGGGCACCACGATGACGGGTACCACGACGGCACCAGCCACCATGGACTGCTCGCCGGATCGTCAGAGGCGAAGGTAGTGGCCCGGCCCTCCAAAAAGGTGCGGCGCCGGCGCCGGATGCTGGCGCTGTTCCTCACGCTTGCCGTTTTCGTTACGGCGGTGGCAGTCGGTGCCCAGTTCCTCAAGCCCCTCCTGGGCGACGGCAAGCCGAGCGACTTCCCCGGCCCGGGATCCGGCGAAGTCCAGGTGACCGTGGACAACGGGGAAGGCACCCGGTCAGTTGCCGTGGACCTCGAAAGCAAGGGCGTCGTGGCCAACGCCGACACGTTCCTGCAGGCATTTTCCGCTTCCGGGGGGGTCCTGGCGCCGGGCGACTACGTCTTCAAGTCCGCGATGAAGAACAGCGACGCCGTGGACGTCCTCCTGGGCCAGGACAAAGCCAAGGTCATCTACTTCGCACTCAGCGCAGGCCTGCGCATCGGCGAATCCCTGCAGGCCATCTCGGAAGGTTCCGGCGTGTCCGTCCAGGACCTGCAGGCACTCAGCAACCAGCCGGCCCAGTTCGGCCTGCCGGCCAACGCCAAAAACCTTGAAGGCTACCTGGCCCCCGGCGAGCACCGTTTCCCGCTGGGCACCCCGGCCAAGGACATCCTCCAGGCGCTGGTCAAGATCACCACCGACGAACTTGTCTCGCAGGGCATCACTGATCCTGCCAGGCAGTACGAGGCCGTGATCGTAGCCAGCATCGTGCAGGCCGAAGGCGGCCAGGCCGAGTACGGGGACGTGGCCGGGGCCATCTACAACAGGCTCAAGCCCAATGACCAGACCAATGGCTTCCTGCAGGTGGACTCCGCCGTGACTTACGGCCTGGGCACCAAGAGCTACAACTTCACGGACGAACAGCGCCAGGACAAGTCGAATCCGTACAACACCTACGCCAACCCCGGGCTGCCGCCCGGACCGATCGGTTCGCCGGGCAAGACCGCCATCGACGCAGCGGCCAGGCCCAAGTCCAACGACTACCTCTACTGGGTAACCATCAACCTGGACACCAAGGAAACCAAGTTCTCCCGGACGCTGGCCGAACACAACGTATACGTGGAGCAGTACAACGCCTGGTGCATGGCCAACGTGGGCCGCTGCGCATGAGCCTCCGGGCCGCCGTCCTTGGCCATCCGATCAGCCATTCAAAATCCCCCGTGCTGCACCAAGCGGCGTACGAGCGGCTGGGGATCGGCATCAGCTATACCGCCATTGACGTCACCAAGGACCTCCTGCCGGCCGTGATGCGCCAGATCCGCGATCAGCAGGGCTGGTGCGGGCTGTCCGTCACCATGCCGCTGAAAACCGCGATCCTTCACGAAGTCGACGAGGTCCGGGGCGTCGCCCGGACGCTGGGCGTGGTGAACACCGTGTCCTTCGAAGACCATCACGGTACGCCGCGGGCCATCGGCTCGAACACGGATGTCACCGGAATCGTCAACGCCCTGCGACACGCCGGGACAGGAACTGCGCCCTCGGCCGTCATCCTCGGCGGCGGCAGCACTGCGGCCTCCGCGGTCGCCGCCCTGCATGAACTGGGTGCGTCGCAGGTTACGGTCTTCGTCCGTGACACCTCGCGCGCCGGCGACGTCCATGCAGCCGCCAGGAGCCTTGGCGTTGACCTGGATGTCCGCCCGCTGACCGAAGCCGCGCGCCCAACCGCGTGTGCCGACGTCGTAATTTCCACCCTCCCACCCCGTGCGGCGGACGGTCTTGCGGCCGAAATAGCCGCCCTGAAAACCGCTACGTCCGGCGTCCTGCTGGACGTGGCGTACGATCCCTGGCCCAGCCTGGCCGCGTCCGTGTGGCAGGCGGGCGGAGGCGCGGTGGTGCCCGGACTGGAGATGCTGCTCTACCAGGCCGTCGAACAGGTGCGGCTTTTCAGCCGCCGCGGAGATAACGTGGATGCGGCCGTCATAGATGTGATGTGCGCCTCAGTCGGCCTTCCCCGACGGGCCTTGTAACCGCCCTACGTGGCAGGATGGAAGATATGTTGCGTTGGTTGACTGCCGGGGAATCCCATGGTCCGGCTCTGATGGGAATTATTGAAGGCGTCCCCGCCGGGGTGGAAATCACCAGCGGGCACATCGCAGACTCGCTGGCACGCCGCCGCCTCGGCTACGGCCGCGGTGCACGCATGAAGTTCGAGCAGGACGTCGTCACCATCCTCGGCGGGGTCCGCCACGGCGTGACCCAGGGCGGTCCCGTGGCCATCCAGGTGGGCAACACGGAGTGGCCCAAGTGGGAGCAGATCATGTCCGCTGATCCCGTGGACCCCGCGCTCCTCGCAGACCAGGCGCGCAACGCCCCCTTGACGCGTCCCCGTCCGGGGCACGCCGACTTCACCGGGATGCAGAAGTATGGCTTCGACGAGGCCCGCCCCGTCCTGGAACGCGCCAGTGCCCGCGAGACCGCCACGCGGGTGGCCATGGGCACCGTGGCAGCGCAGTTCCTCAAGCATCTCGGCATTGAACTTGTCAGCCACACCGTCTCGATCGCCAGCGTAACCGTGCCCGAGGGCCGTCCGCTGCCCGTACCCGCCGATGTGATCGCGCTGGACGCCGACCCGCTGCGTTGCTTCGACCGTGAAACATCGGACGCGATGGTGGCCGAGGTGGACGCCGCCCACAAGGAAGGCGAAACCCTTGGCGGCGTGGTGGAAGTGCTCGCGTACGGGCTTCCTCCGGGACTCGGCAGCTACGTGCACTGGGACCGACGCCTTGATTCCCGGCTGGCCGCCGCCCTGATGGGCATCCAGGCCATCAAGGGTGTGGAAGTCGGTGACGGCTTCCTCACCGCCGCACGCCGCGGTTCCGCTGCCCACGACGAAATCGTTCGCGACGCAGACGGCCGCATTGTCCGTGCCAGCAACCGCGCCGGCGGGATCGAAGGCGGCATGAGCATCGGTGATGTCCTCCGCGTCCGCGCTGCCATGAAGCCCATTGCCACGGTGCCGCGCGCTTTGAAGACCATCGACATTAGCACCGGTGAGCCCGCCAAGGCGCATCACCAGCGGTCCGACGTGTGCGCGGTTCCGGCGGCCGGCGTCGTGGCCGAAGCTATGGTGGCACTGGTCCTGGCCGAGGCTGTCACCGAGAAATTCGGCGGCGACTCGGTGGCTGAGACCGCCCGGAACATCAAGGGTTACCTGGACAACATTCCGGCGTCCCTGGACTCGATCGGCAAGTAGTGCACGGCAGCAACACTGGTCCCGTCGGCGGCCGGCCGATCGTGCTGATCGGTCCCATGGCCGTCGGCAAATCCGCCATCGGACAGCAGCTGGCCCAGCAGCTGGGCGTCCCTTTCGTGGACACCGACGCCGTCATCGTGGAAGCGCATGGTTCCATCGCCGATATCTTCGCCAGCCGCGGTGAGCGCGCATTCCGCGAGATCGAGGCGCGGACTGTGGCCGGTGCCGTTGAGGCCGCGGAGGGCACCGAAACCGTGATCTCCCTGGGCGGCGGTGCCGTGCTCGATTCCGGAACCCAGCAGCTGGTCAGCCGCTGCACGGTGGTGTACCTCGAATGCGACGCCGGGACCGTGGCGGGCCGGATTACGCGGAACACAGGGCGGCCGTTGCTGGCGGGAGACGCCGTAGGCCGCTGGACGGCCATGTTCGCCGCGAGAAAGCCTGTCTATGAACGGCTGGCTCATATCACCCTGGACGTCCGCCATGGTTCGGTTGCCGAGCTGGGCGAACGGCTGGAAGCAGCACTGCGGACCTACGCAGCTGCCAAACAGGAAGTTGAACAGTGAACACCTCATCAACAGTGATCAAGGTCACCGGCGGGTCCGCCGCCAACAATTACGACGTCGTCGTGGGGCGGGGCCTGCTTGGTGATCTTCCGGGACGTCTGGGTGAGCGCGTACGGCGCGTGCTGGTCATCCACCCGCGCGCCCTCCGGCTTACCGGCGATACGGTCCGCGACGAGCTTGCAGCCGCCGGGTTCACCGCGCTGACGGCCGAGATCCCCGACGCCGAAGAAGGCAAGCACATCCAGGTGGCCGCATTCTGCTGGCAGGTCCTGGGCCAGAACGACTTCACCCGCTCCGACGCGATCGTCGCCGTCGGCGGCGGCGCAGTAACGGACCTCGCCGGCTTCGTCGCGGCCACGTGGCTCCGCGGCGTCAAGGTCATCCATATGCCCACCAGCCTGCTCGGCATGGTGGACGCATCCGTGGGCGGAAAGACCGGTATCAACACCGCCGAAGGCAAAAACCTTGTCGGCGCCTTTCACCCGCCCGCGGCAGTACTGGCTGACCTGGACACACTGGACACACTGCCCAGGAACGAGATCATCTCCGGAATGGCCGAGGTCATCAAATGCGGGTTCATCGCCGACCCCGCCATCCTGGACCTCGTGGAAAAGGACACTGACGCCGTGTCCGACCCCCGCTCGGAGACGGTCCGGGAACTCATTGAACGGGCCATTGCCGTCAAGGCCAAGGTGGTGTCCGAAGACCTGAAGGAATCCGGGCTCCGCGAGATCCTCAACTACGGCCACACCCTGGGCCACGCCATCGAACTGGTGGAGCGCTACTCCTGGCGCCACGGGGCAGCGGTCTCCGTGGGAATGATGTTCGCGGCTGAACTCGCGCGCAGCGTGGGACGGCTCAGCGACGCCGACGCCGACCGGCACCGCAGCATCCTGGAATCCCTGGGACTCCCGGTCACCTACCGCAAGGACCGCTGGCAGGGCCTGCTGGACGGCATGCGCCGCGACAAGAAATCCCGTGGCGACCTGCTGCGTTTCGTGGTGCTGGACGGCGTGGCAAAGCCCGGCATCCTGGATGTGCCGGACACCTCCCTCCTCTTCGCCGCCTACCAGGAGATTGCTTCCTGATGCAGGGCGACGTGACGGGAACAGCCGACTGGCCGGAAGCCGGATTCCCCGGGATCCGCATCAACCCGGAAACGCTGCTGCCGGAGATTGTCAACGGGGAAGCGTGCCGGGAAGCCCTCGCGGCGTCCACGGATCCGGCGGACCATATTTTTGTCCTGCTGGTGGAGGGCCACGCCGCAGAAGCTGCTGAACTGCTGGCAGAGGCGCGCTTCAAGGACCCGGAATCGTTCCGGTTGCGCGCCTTCGAGGCCGAGGTGCTCAGGGTCTCGAACCGGCTGGACCGTGCCGTGGAACTCTTCCGCCAGCTCCTGGCCGAAGTGCAGGGGACGCCCCGTGAAGCCCTGGTGCTGCAGTTCCTGGGCAAGACCCAGTACACGGCTGGCCAGACGTCCGCAGCAGTGGAATCCTTTGCCCGCGCGCTGGACCTGCGGGTTGCGGAATCCGCAGACGCCGCACTGATCTACTCCTCAACTGTGGCACTGCAGCGGGCCCGCGACGTCCTGGACCTGGCCTGCTGAAGGCGGCGGACGCAGCCGCCGCCTGCATCCGCCGGAAACCGGGCCGGCATTTACCGGTAGAATGGTTTTTGGATTTTTCCCATACCCCGTGATTTTTGACAAACACGCGCCGGCACGCCGTTTGGCATTCCGGCCGGCATAGAACGTCTGACCATCGAGCAGACAGAGAAACCAAAGGAAACCTGTGGCAACCACTAACGACATCAAGAACGGAACGGTCCTTAAGCTTGAGGGCCAGCTCTGGAACATCATCGAGTTCCAGCACGTCAAGCCGGGCAAGGGCGGCGCCTTCGTACGCACCAAGATGCGCAACGTGATGTCCGGCAAGGTTGTGGACAAGACGTTCAACGCCGGCCTCAAGATCGAGACCGCTACCGTGGACCGCCGCGACTACCAGTACCTGTACCAGGACGGCGCGGATTTCGTGTTCATGGACACCTCCGACTACGACCAGATCACGGTTTCCGGCGCCACCGTAGGCGACGCAACCAACTTCATGCTCGAGAACCAGATGGTCAACATCGCCATCCACGAGGGCACCCCGCTGTACATCGAACTGCCGCCGAGCGTCGTGCTGGAAATCACCTACACAGAGCCGGGCCTGCAGGGCGACCGTTCCTCCGCAGGCACCAAGCCTGCCACCCTCGAGACCGGCTACGAAATCCAGGTCCCGCTGTTCATTGAGAACAACACCAAGGTCAAGGTGGACACCCGTGACGGCAGCTACCTGGGCCGGGTCACCGAGTAGTGAGCGCACGCGGTAAAGCCCGCAACAGGGCTTTGGACATTCTTTTCGAGGCCGAGCAACGCTCCGTCCCGCCCTTCGACGTCCTCCGGGCGCGCCGGGAAAAGACTGACCAGATCGTCAACCCCTACACCGTGGACATTGTTGAAGGCGTGCTCTCCCGGCAAGCCTCCATCGATGAGTTCCTGGAAACCTACTCCCAGGGCTGGAGCCTCGAACGCATGCCGTCCGTGGACCGGATCATCCTGCGGATCGGCACCTGGGAGCTGCTGTACAACGACGACGTCCCGGACGGCGTTGCGGTGAGCGAAGCAGTGGCCCTGGCCAAGACGCTCTCCACGGACGAATCGCCCCAGTTCATCAATGGACTCCTGGGCCGCCTCCAGCAGCTGAAGCCGTCGTTGCTCGCCTAGCTGCCGGAACCAGCCGAAGAAAGAAGGACACGCGCCGCGGCGTGTGTCCTTCTTTGTGTTGGCAGGTCAACCGGTGACTGCGGCCCGCAACGCCAGGATCCGCTGCAGCTGCTGCCGTTCCTCCGCCTGGTGCAGCGATACGTCGCGGCCGCTAAGGATGCGCTGGCGGGTGTTCGCCAGTTGCGTGGCCGCCTTGAGGAACTCCTTCATGTGCTGCCTCCTGCCGTAGCCGGCAGCCCAGTTCAAAGCGGTCCGGCGGCCCCCCACGGTTCCCAGCAGTTCCACTTCGGCCGGAGTGAACCACCCCGCTGCCGAATACTCCAGCAACCGTTGCCGGGTCAGCCTTTTTTCCGCCACCCGCAGCAGGACGATGCCGCCGACGGCGAGGAAGAAAATCGGCACCTGCACTACGACGTAATCCACCAGGAATCCCTGGCCCATGCTGTTCCAGCGGTTATGCAGGAACATCGCCGGCAGGAGACCCAAAAAGAAGGCGCCCACGGCAGCACCCGCGTGCCAGCGCCTGGCAGCGAAACCCATGATGAGCCCGGTGGTGCCCGTGAAGATCGCGTGGGCAAAGGGTGACATCACCCCGCGAAGGAAGAACACCTGGGCGAAGTCGCTGGCCGGGTTCGCCGATTCCGCGATTGCCCTGCCGAAGTACAGGATGTTTTCTGTGAACGCGAATCCTCCGGCGATGGTGAAGGCAAACACCACGCCATCCACAGGGCCGTCGAAGTGCCTCCGGGCAAGGAGGAGCAGCAGGAGCAGGCCCAGGGACTTGGCGAATTCCTCCACGATGGGGGCCTGTACGGTGGCCATGTAGGTCTGCAGGTCCGGGACGTCGGAGAACTGGAAAGCCAGGACGAAGAACGGCTGGATGAGGAGGGTGGCGGCGATCGAGACGGCTGCTCCCCAGGTGAAGGCGAAAAACAGCAGCCGCTTGGGTTCGGGTTCCCACTTGTCGATGACATGGACCGCCAGCAGCACCACCGAAAGCGGAAGCAGGGACGCGAGGAAACCGATCAGGAAACCTGCCGTCCCCGTGTTGGAGAGCAGGAACGGCACCACCAGGAACAGGCTAAGGAACGCGAGCAAGCTTCCGGCAACCGTCAGGCCTGCCAGGCCGCCCCGCGAGCGTGCGGCCTCGAGCGCCCGTCCCTGCACCTGCGGGGGGAGCACGTCGTGCACGGGACCCCCCTGGTGTCCCGGGGCAGGGCGGTAGTTTTCTGGCTGGACATGGCCCATCCAGCTCGGATTCGCCTGGCGCGGAAGGTATTCGGACGGGCCGGAGTAGGGATCTTCGGGCTGGCCGGACGGGGGCTGGCGGGGATGCGTCGACATATCCGAAAGCCTAGGTGCGCAGCGCAGGACTACCAAGGACAATATGAGTGCGGCAGTATGCATGTGACCATCACCGCGTCCCTGCGGCACGGGCGTGCCGAAGCCTCTGTGGTAATTTTGGAACCGCACATGATCCTTTTTTAATTCCGTCCTGTGAGGCGGGGAAAGGGGAGACGAGCGTTGACTTTTGTCACCAGCGCACCGGTTCCAGCCAGGACAGTCCTGAACCAGGCTGACATCGACCGGGCACTTACTCGTATCGCCCATGAGATCCTTGAGGCCAACAAAGGGTCCCAGGACCTGGTCCTGCTGGGCATCCCGCGCCGCGGTTACCCGCTGGCTGTCCGGCTTGCCGAAAAAATTGCCGCCGCGGACAGCACCGTTGATGCTGCCGCAATCGTGGGCCAGCTTGACGTGACGATGTTCCGCGACGACCTCTCCCGCCAGGGAACCCGGCCGCCCTATCCCACCAGGCTGCCGCGCACCGGCATCGACAACAAGGTCGTGGTGCTCATCGATGACGTCCTGTACTCCGGCCGCACCATTCGCGCCGCCCTGGATGCCCTGGTGGACCTTGGCCGCCCCCGCATCGTCCGGCTGGCCGTCCTGATTGACCGCGGCCACCGTGAACTCCCCATCCGCGCCGACCACGTGGGCAAGAACCTCCCCACCTCATCTGCGGAGAAGGTCCGGGTCCGGCTCGAAGAAACCGACACACCCCCCGGCGGCACCCCCGTCAATGAAGTAGTGATCGAAGGCGGCCTGTGAAGCACCTGCTCTCCACCCAGGACCTCAGCCGGACGAATGCCATCAGGATCCTCGACACCGCCGAGGAAATGGCGGCGGTGGGGGACCGGGAGGTCAAGAAGCTCCCCGCCCTGCGGGGCCGGACCGTAGTGAACCTCTTCTTCGAGGACTCCACCCGCACCCGCATCTCCTTCGAGGCCGCGGCGAAGCGCCTTTCGGCGGACGTCATCAACTTCGCCGCCAAGGGCTCCTCGGTGTCCAAGGGGGAGTCCCTCAAGGACACGGCCCAGACGCTGTCCGCAATGGGTGCGGACGCCGTCGTCATCCGGCACTGGGCCTCGGGCGCGCCGCACCGGCTGGCTGCGACGGACTGGATCGACGCCGCCGTTATCAACGCCGGCGACGGCACCCATGAGCACCCCACCCAGGCGCTGCTGGATGCGTTCACCATGCGCCGGCACTGGGCGAAGCTTGCCGGGACGGAATCCGAGGGCGCCGACCTGAAGGGGATGCGCGTCGCCATTGCCGGCGATGTCCTGCACTCCCGCGTGGCACGCTCCAACGTGTGGCTCCTCCAGACCCTCGGCGCCGACGTCACCCTGGTGGCGCCGCCCACGCTGCTCCCCATCGGCGTCGAAAAGTGGCCCTGCGAGGTGAGCTACAACCTGGACGAAACGCTGGCGCAGGGCGTGGACGCGGTCATGATGCTGCGGGTCCAGGGCGAGCGGATGAACGCCTCGTACTTCCCCAGCACCCGTGAATACTCGCGCCGCTGGGGCTTTGACGACAACCGCCTGAAGGCCCTCGACCGGTTCGGCCTGAAGGACACCATCATCATGCACCCGGGCCCGATGAACCGCGGCCTGGAAATTTCCGCGGCGGCCGCGGACTCGCCGCGGTCCACCGTCCTGGCCCAGGTCCGCAACGGCGTGTCCGTGCGGATGGCCGCCCTGTACCTGCTGCTCTCCGGGGATACCCGTGAAGCAGCCGCCGCACCGGTCCTGGCCTCGGCCGGCGCCGCCCATTCCACCAAGGAGAGCAACTGATGCCAGGCAACACCGGAACCTACCTGATCCGCGGCGCCTCAATCCTGGGCGGCGCACCGGCGGACCTCCTGATCCGGGACGGCGTCATCGCCGAAACCGGAACCGGCCTCTCAGCTGACGGCGCCACAGTCATCGATGCCGCCGCCCTGGTGGCACTTCCCGGCATGGTGGATGTGCACACCCACCTCCGCGAACCCGGCCGCGAGGACGCCGAAACCGTGGAAACCGGTACCCGCGCAGCGGCGCTTGGGGGCTACACCGCCGTGCATGCCATGGCGAACAGCACCCCCGTAGCGGACACCGCCGGCGTGGTGGAGCAGGTCTACTCCTTGGGCCGGGCCGCCGGCTGGGTGGATGTACGGCCCGTCGGTGCCGTCACCGTTGGCCTTGCTGGGGAGCAACTGGCGGAACTCGGCGCCATGGCAGATTCCCGCGCCCGGGTCCGGATGTTCTCCGATGACGGCATCTGCGTCCACGACCCCGTCCTCATGCGCCGGGCGCTGGAGTACGTCAAGGCGTTCGACGGCGTCGTGGCACAGCATGCGCAGGAACCCCGCCTCACCGCCGGTGCCCAGATGAACGAGGGCGAGGTATCAGCAGTCCTCGGCCTCACCGGCTGGCCCGCGGTCGCCGAAGAAAGCATCATCGCCCGCGATGTCCTGCTCGCCCAGCACGTGGGCTCACGCCTCCATGTTTGCCACGTGTCCACGGCCGGTTCCGTGGAGATCATCCGCTGGGCCAAGCAACGCGGCATCAACGTCACCGCCGAGGTCACGCCGCACCACCTCCTGCTCACCGATGACCTGGTCCGCAGCTACGACCCCGTCTTCAAGGTGAACCCGCCCCTGCGGACCGACGCCGACGTGCAGGCGTTGCGCGCCGGGCTGGCGGACGGCACCATCGACGTCGTAGGCACGGACCATGCACCCCACCCCAGCGAGCACAAGGAATGCGAGTGGGCCCAGGCAGCCATGGGCATGACCGGCCTGGAGACAGCCCTGTCCGTAGTGCAGCACACGATGATCGAAACCGGGATGATGACCTGGGCCGACTTTGCCCGCGTCACCTCCACGGCGGCGGCCAGGATCGGCCGGCTCGAGGACCAGGGCCGGCCGCTGGAGGCAGGGGAGCCGGCCAACGTAATCCTGGTGGACCCGGCCGCGCGCTGGACCGTCGACCCGTACCGGATGGCCACCATGGGACGGAACTCGCCCTTCAAGGGCCGCGAGCTGCCGGGCAAGGTGGTGGCCACGTTCTTCAAGGGGCACCCCACCGTCCTGGACGGCGGACTCAACACCCCGTTCCCGTACGCAGCCGCTCCGGCAGGTGCCGCCTGATGGACAAAATCCTTCCCGGACTGGCGATGCTGGCGATTGCCGCCGTCGTCTTTGTCCTTCTTGCGATCGGCTGGCGGAACCGCCTTCGGCGGCAGTCCGACGTCGACCCGTTGCCCCCGGTGCCCGAGGCACCCGGTGAGCCGGGCGCCTTTGCCGAGGGCCAGTACGTTGCCACCACCACCGGCGGCGACTGGCTGGACCGGATCGCCGTGCACGGGCTCGGCATCCGCACCAACTCCACGCTGGCGGTGTACCCCCACGGGGTCCTCTTCGGCCGCTCAGGCGCCCAGGCCGTCTACATTCCCGCAGCCTCCCTCCGCGGCGTCCGGCTGGACAGCGGCATGACCGGCAAGTTCGTGGAAAAGGACGGCCTGCTGGTACTGACGTGGATGCTCGGCGCGCACGAGCTGGACACCGGCTTCCGTACCCGGCGCGCCACGGACAAGGACACGCTGTACGCAGCGCTCCAGGACCTCATCTCCACGGCACCGGCAGCAGGTGGTGCCGGCAGTGGACAGTAAAGCAGCGGACACCAGAGCCGCGAAACCGACAGCAGCGACAAACCCAGCAGTGAAAGCGAATACAGTGACAGCAACTACCTCCGCTCCGGCAGTCCTCGTCCTCGAAGACGGCCGCATCTTCCGCGGGACCAGCTATGGCGCCACCGGAACGGCGCTGGGCGAAGCCGTCTTCGCCACCGGCATGACCGGCTACCAGGAAACCATCACCGACCCCTCCTACGCCCGCCAGCTGGTGGTCCAGACCGCACCGCACATCGGCAACACCGGCGTGAACAGCGAGGACGCAGAATCCCGCCGCATCTGGGTTGCCGGCTACATCGTCCGCGACGCCGCGCGCCGGCCCTCCAACTGGCGCTCCGAGCGTTCCCTGGACGAGGAACTCGCGGAACAGGGCATTGTGGGCATCCAGGGCGTGGACACCCGCGCCATCACCCGCCACCTGCGCGAGCACAAGACCATGCGTGCCGGAATCTTCTCCGGTGACGCCGCCGCCGGCACGGACAAGGAACTCCTGGACGCCGTCCTGGCCAGCGCCCCCATGGAAGGCTCCCGCCTGGCCGAGGAAGTCAGCGTGGACCAGGCCTACGTGGTGGAACCGAAGGACCACGGCTGGGACGGGGACCCGCTCTTCACCGTCGCCGCGATCGACCTCGGCATCAAGGCCATGACCCCGGTCCGGTTCGCCGAACGCGGCGTCCGCGTCCACGTCCTGCCGGCCACCGCCACCCTGGAGGACGTCAAGGCCGTGAACCCGGACGGCGTCTTCATGTCCAACGGCCCCGGCGACCCCGCCACCGCCGAAACGCAGGTCAAGCTGCTCCGCTCCGTCCTCGACGAGAAGCTGCCCTACTTCGGCATCTGCTTCGGCAACCAGATCCTGGGCCGCGCCCTCGGGTTCGGCACCTACAAGCTCCGCTACGGCCACCGCGGCATCAACCAGCCGGTGATGGACCGCCGCACGGGCAAGGTGGAGATCACCTCCCAGAACCACGGCTTTGCCGTGGACGCACCGCTCGACGGCGCCACGCAGGCACCCGAGGCGCGTTACGGCCGGGTGGAGGTCAGCCACGTGAGCCTGAACGACGACGTGGTGGAAGGCCTCGCCTGCCTGGACATCCCGGCGTTTTCCGTGCAGTACCACCCAGAGGCCGCAGCCGGCCCGCACGACGCCGCCTACCTCTTCGACCGGTTCATTGAACTGATGGACGGAACCCGCGACGGCCGGACCGCCAACCTGTCCAAGGAACCGGTGGACTCCGTGCACAATCCGATCGACCGCGCCGCTGCCGGCCAGCAGGACGCCAACAAGACTGAGGACGAAAAGTAATGCCCAAGAGAACAGACCTGAAGAGTGTCCTGGTCATCGGATCCGGACCCATCGTCATCGGCCAGGCCGCCGAGTTCGACTACTCCGGCACGCAGGCACTGCGCATCCTCAAGGAGGAAGGCCTGCGGGTCATCCTGGTGAACTCCAACCCGGCCACCATCATGACGGACCCCGAGTTCGCCGACGCCACCTACATCGAGCCCATTACTCCCGAGGTGGTGGAGAAGATCATCGCCAAGGAACGCCCGGACGCCGTCCTGCCCACCCTGGGCGGGCAGACCGCGCTGAACACCGCCATCGCGCTGGACAAGAACGGCGTGCTCGAGAAGTACAACGTGGAACTGATCGGCGCGAACATCGCCGCCATTGAGCTCGGCGAGGACCGCGAGAAGTTCAAGGGCGTGGTGGAGCGCTGCGGCGCCGAGTCCGCCCGCAGCCACATCATCCACACCATGGACGAGGCCTTCAAGGCCGCCGAGGAACTCGGCTACCCCATGGTGGTGCGGCCTTCCTTCACCATGGGCGGCCTCGGTTCCGGCCTGGCCTACAACGAGGACGACCTGCGCCGCATCGTCGGCCAGGGCCTGCAGTACAGCCCCACCACCGAGGTGCTGCTCGAAGAGAGCATCCTCGGCTGGAAGGAATACGAGCTCGAGATGATGCGGGACAAGAACGACAACGTGGTTGTCGTCTGCTCCATCGAGAACTTCGACCCCGTCGGCGTCCACACCGGCGACTCGATCACGGTGGCCCCGGCGCTGACCCTGACGGACCGCGAGTACCAGAAGCTGCGCGACGTCGCGATCGCCGTTATCCGCGAGGTGGGCGTGGACACGGGCGGCTGCAACATCCAGTTCGCGATTGACCCCGCCACCGGCCGCGTCGTCGTCATCGAAATGAACCCCCGCGTGTCCCGGTCCTCCGCCCTGGCGTCCAAGGCCACCGGTTTCGCCATCGCGAAGATCGCCACCAAGCTCTCGCTGGGCTACACGCTGGATGAGATCCCCAACGACATCACCCAGAAGACGCCCGCGTCCTTCGAGCCCACCCTCGACTACGTGGTGGTCAAGGTCCCGCGCTTCGCATTCGAGAAGTTCCCGGCCGCGGACAACACGCTGACCACCACCATGAAGTCCGTGGGCGAAGCCATGGCCATGGGCCGCAACTTCACCGAGGCCCTGCAGAAAGCGCTGCGCTCCCTTGAGCAGAAGGGCTCGCAGCTGGACTTCAGCAGCGTTCCCGAATGGGAGGTCGCCGAGCTCATCGAAAAAGCCAAGCGCCCCACCACCGAACGCCTCCACCAGGTCCAGCGCGCCCTCCTGGGCGGCGCCACCGTGGAGCAGCTGTTCGACGCCACGAAGATCGACCCCTGGTTCCTGGACCAGCTGCAGCTGTTGAACGAGATTTCCCGCGAAATCCGCAATTCAGGCGCCCTCACCAAGGACATGCTGCAGCGGGCCAAGCGCCACGGCTTCTCCGATGAGCAGATCGGTGCCCTGACGCACAACTCCGAGGCCGTGGTCCGCGGGGTCCGGCAGGCCCTCGGCATCCGCCCGGTCTACAAGACCGTGGACACCTGCGCCGCAGAGTTCGCCGCGTACACCCCGTACCACTACTCGGCCTACGACGAAGAGGACGAGGTGGCGCTGCACTCCAAGCCGTCCATCATCATCCTGGGTTCCGGCCCCAACCGCATCGGCCAGGGCATCGAATTCGACTACTCGTGCGTCCATGCGTCGATGGCGCTGCGCAAGGCCGGCTACGAGACGGTGATGGTCAACTGCAACCCGGAGACCGTCTCCACCGACTACGACATCT
Organism: Pseudarthrobacter sp. NamE2; assembly: GCF_005796205.1. GTDB lineage: Bacteria > Actinomycetota > Actinomycetes > Actinomycetales > Micrococcaceae > Arthrobacter. Next base: position 206,345 of record NZ_VAHN01000001.1, read on the forward strand.
CCACCCGCCTGTACTTCGAGCCGCTGACCCTCGAGGACGTGTTGGAGGTCATCGCCGCCGAGGAACGCACCGGCGGAGTCATGGGCGTGTTCGTCCAGCTCGGCGGCCAGACCCCGCTGAAGCTTGCACAGCAGCTGGCGGACGCCGGTGTTCCCATCCTCGGCACCTCCCCGGAGGCCATCGACCTCGCCGAACACCGCGGCGCGTTCGCCCGGGTGCTGGACCAGGCCGGCCTGGTTTCCCCGAAGAACGGCACGGCCGTCTCCTTCGAGGACGCCAAGAAGATCGCTGACGAGATCGGCTACCCCGTGCTGGTCCGCCCGTCCTACGTCCTGGGCGGCCGCGGCATGGAAATCGTCTACGACGAGGCCAACCTCTCCCGGTACATCGCCAACGCCACCGAGATCACCCCCGACCACCCGGTCCTGATCGACCGCTTCCTCGAGGACGCCGTCGAAATCGACGTCGACGCCCTCTTCGACGGCACCGACCTCTACTTGGGCGGCATCATGGAGCACATCGAGGAAGCCGGCATCCACTCCGGTGACTCCGCATGCGTCCTGCCGCCCATCACCCTGGGGAGCAACGTCGTCGAACGCGTCCGCACCGCCACCCGCGCCATCGCGGAAGGCGTAGGCGTGCGCGGCCTGATCAACATCCAGTTCGCGCTGGCCTCCGATGTCCTGTACGTGCTCGAAGCCAACCCGCGCGCCTCCCGGACGGTACCGTTCGTCTCCAAGGCCACAGGCGTGCAGATGGCCAAGGCCGCTGCCCTGATCGGCACCGGCGTGACCATCAACCAGCTGCGCACGGCCTACAAGATGCTGCCGGAAACCGGCGACGGGTCCACCCTGCCGCTGGACGCCCCGGTGGCCGTCAAGGAAGCCGTCCTGCCGTTCAGCCGCTTCCGCACTCCGCAGGGCAAGGTGGTGGACTCGCTGCTCGGCCCGGAAATGCGTTCCACCGGCGAAGTCATGGGCATCGACAAGCACTTCGACACCGCGTTCGCGAAGAGCCAGGCCGGCGCCAACAATGCGCTGCCCACCGAAGGCAAGGTCTTTGTGTCGGTCGCCAACCGCGACAAGCGTTCCGTGATCATGGGCGTCAAGCGCCTGTCCGACCTCGGGTTCGAGATTGTGTCCACCGGCGGTACCGCCGACGTCCTGCGCCGCAACGGCATCCAGGCCACCCCGGTCCGCAAGGTGGCCGAGGGCAGCAGCGCCGAAGGGGAAGGCACCATCGCCGACCTCGTAGTGGCCGGCCAGATCGACATGGTGTTCAACACCCCGTCCGGCGGCGAAGCCCGCAGCGACGGCTACGAACTCCGTGCCGCCGCAACCTCCATCGGCATCCCCTGCATCACCACGGTGGCCGAGTTCAACGCCGCGGTCCAGGCCATCGAGGCACAGCGCACCTACGAGTGGTCCGTGACCAGCCTGCAGGAGCACGCTGCAGCCCTGGGCGAGTCGCAGAAGGCAGCTGCCTCGCAGAAGGCGGCCCTGCAGAATGCCTGAGCAGGTACCAGGCGCCGGCCGGGAGTCCTTCGGCTCCCGGCTCGGTGCCGCCATGGCGGCCCGCGGGCCCCTCTGCGTGGGCATCGACCCCCACCCGGCGCTGCTGGGGAGCTGGGGAGTGGACGACGACGCCGAAGGGCTGCGGCGTTTCTCCCTCACCGTTCTGGAGGCCGTGGCTTCGCTCGCTGCCGCGGTCAAGCCGCAGGTGGCGCTTTACGAGCGCCACGGGTCGGCCGGCATGGCCGTACTCGAAGAACTGCTTGCCGCGGCCCGCGACGAATCCGTGCTCACCATTGCCGACGCCAAGCGCGGCGATATCGGTTCCACCATGGCGGCCTACGCTGACGCCTGGCTCCGGGACGGATCCCCGCTGGCAGCGGACTCTGTCACGCTCAGCCCGTACCTGGGCTTCGAGTCGCTGCGTCCGGCGCTGGACCTGGCCGCCGCAACCGGCCGCGGCGTCTTCGTCCTGGCCCTGACCTCCAACCCGGAGGGCGCCTCGGTCCAGCACGTCGGGGGAGCGGACTCGGTGGCAAACAGGATCGCCCAGGCAGCGGCCGCGGAAAACGCCCGCTACCGGGGCAGCCTCGGCTCCGTGGGCCTCGTGGTAGGGGCTACCGTGGGAACTGCATTGTCGGACCTGGACGTTGACCTTGCCGCGGTCCGTGGGCCCATCCTGGCTCCCGGGCTCGGCGCGCAGGGTGCCACCCCTGCAGACCTGCGGGCCACCTTTGGCGCCGCCTACCCGCAGGTGCTGGGCACCTCCAGCAGGGATATCCTGTCTGCCGGCCCGGAACTGCGCGGACTGCGTGCAGCCGCTCTCCGGACACGCGACGGGTTGCTGGCCGGATAGCCTTCCGATTGCAGGGATGCATTGATTCGGACCGCACCAGAGGGTAGTTTCAGGACAGGTTCAAGGGCGGCCGCCTTTGGATGCAATCCGCCGAATCCGGGGGTGTCCGCCATGGTGCTGCGACCATTGTCCGCGTCGGAACGGGCTGACGCCCTGAACAAGGCAGCCGCAGCACGGGCCACCCGGGCGGCCGCAAAGGAAAGCCTGAAGAACGGCCAGCGGTCGGCAGCGGACATCATTAACTCCGCCATGGAGGACGATGCCCTCGCGCGCATGCGGGTCTCGGAACTGCTGGAAGCGCTGCCGGGCATCGGCAAGGTCCGCGCAGCAGCCATCATGGAGCAGCTGGGCATCGCCACGTCCCGCCGGGTCCGGGGTCTCGGCGTGCACCAGCGCCAGGCGCTGGTAAATTTTATTGACGAGCATTAGGGCGGGTTACCACCCCCCATCCCCGAACTCCGGCAAAGGAATATGTGAGCAAGAAACCGGGACTGACAGTCCTCGCAGGTCCGACGGCTGTTGGCAAAGGCACCGTGTCCACCTACATCCGCGACAACTATCCCGAGGTATGGCTCTCCGTCTCGGCCACCACCAGGGCGCCACGTCCCGGCGAAGTTGACGGGGTCCACTACTTCTTCAAGTCCAAGGAGGAGTTCGAGCGGCTCATTGCCGACGGTGAGCTCCTGGAGTGGGCAGTGGTGCACGGCCAGAACACCTACGGAACGCTGAAGAGCACCGTAAACCGCGCCATTGCCGAGGGCCGCTCGGTGCTCCTGGAGATCGACCTGCAGGGTGCACGGCAGGTCAAAGCGGCCGTTCCCAACGCCCAGTTCGTCTTCCTGGCCCCGCCCAGCTGGGACGAAATGGTCCGCCGCCTGGTGGGACGCGGCACCGAAACGCCCGAGGAACAGCAGCGGCGCCTGGAAACCGCTAAACTGGAACTTGCTGCTGAACCGGAGTTCGACCACACCGTCATCAATGATGACGTCCGCCGGGCAGCGGACGAGCTTGTTTCACTCATGGGGCTGACCCCGCACCCGCACCTGCCGGAACCGTCAGCCCGTTAGGAATTTGGAGAATTCGTGTCCACGAACCTTGAAGGCATCATCAACCCGCCGATCGATTCGCTGCTTGAGGCAGCCGACTCCAAGTACGGCCTGGTGATCTTCGGTGCCAAGCGTGCTCGTCAGATCAACGCTTACTACGCCCAGCTGCACGAGGGCCTCTTCGAGTATGTCGGCCCGCTGGTCGACACCAAGCTGAACGAGAAGTCCCTTTCCATCGCCCTGCGCGAGATCAACGAAGGCAAGCTGGTTTCCACGCCGATCGAAGCCGCAGAGTAGCCTGCCGCTGAACCGGTTGCTGTTGACGGAGGTCACGTGCGCATAGTCCTCGGAGTCGGGGGAGGGATAGCCGCCTACAAGGTGGCGTCGCTCCTCCGGCTTTTTACTGAAGCCGGCCACAATGTGACTGTTATTCCTACCGAGGCCGCCACCCGGTTCGTCGGCACGGCCACGTGGGAGGCCCTGTCCGGCAACCCGGTCAGCAACAGCGTCTTCGACGGCGTCCACCAGGTCAACCACGTCAGGCTGGGCCACGAGGCAGACCTTGTGGTGATTGCCCCGGCCACGGCGGACCTCCTGGCCCGGGCAGCTACCGGCCAGGCCGGCGACCTCCTCACCAACACGCTCCTGATGGCCCACGGGCCGGTGCTCTTCGCGCCCGCCATGCACACCGAAATGTGGCAGCACCCTGCCACCCAGGCAAATGTCGAGACCCTGCGAAGCCGCGGCGCCGCAGTCCTGGAGCCGGCTACAGGCAGGCTCACCGGCGCTGACTCCGGTCCGGGCAGGCTGCCGGAGCCGGAAGCCATCTTTGATGCAGCGATCGCCCTGGTGCAGGGACAGACGGACTTCCAGCTGCCGCTGGCCGGCCGGACCGTCACCATCAGCGCAGGGGGCACCCGTGAGCCCCTGGACCCGGTCCGTTTCCTCGGAAACCGTTCATCCGGCAAACAGGGCGTTGCCCTCGCCGTCGCCGCCCGGAACGCCGGGGCCACTGTGCGGCTGCTGGCGGCCCACATGGAAGTACCGCCGCCGCCCGGCGTCGAGGTGGTGCCCGTGGAGACGGCCCTGCAGCTGCGGGAGGCCGCGCTGGCCACAGCCGGCGACTCCGATGTCTTCATCATGTCTGCTGCGGTGGCCGATTTCCGTCCGGCGGTTGTTTCGGACACCAAGATCAAGAAACGCGATGACAGCGCGGACCCCGTCATCACGCTGGTCCGCAACCCGGACATCCTGCAGGAACTGGTGGAAGTCCGGAATGCGGCAGGGCCGTCGGGGCAGCACCGGCTTATTGTCGGCTTCGCTGCGGAGACCGGAGACAGCCAGGGCGATGTGCTGGCCTATGCGGAGGCGAAGCTCCAGCGCAAGGGCTGCGACCTGCTGGTGGTCAACCACGTCGGTTCGGACAAGGTGTTCGGACAGGACACCAACTCGGTGGTCATCCTTTCGCGTTCCGGTTCCGGGCCGCAGGAGGCGTCCGGTACCAAAGCCGAAGTCTCTGCCGCGATTATCAGCCGGATCGGCGATGAACTGAACCATCTTGCGTTGAACTGAACCTGTTTCGCCCCGCGCCTGGTGATCCAGGCCACGTCCGCGTAGCACGGGGACATCTGTGGAGGTCTCCTGCCGGCTGCACGGATCCCAACCAGTAAGGTAGATGAGTGACTTTACCCCTGCACCTTCCCCAGACTTCCGGGGCCGCGCCCTCCGCACTCCGGCTCTTTACATCCGAGTCGGTCACCGAAGGCCATCCCGACAAGATCTGCGACCAGATCAGTGACGCCATCCTTGACGCCCTGCTGGCTGCGGACCCGGAATCGCGGGTAGCCGTCGAAACCATGGCCACCACCGGGCTGGTGCACGTGGCCGGCGAAGTCACCACCGACGCGTACGTCGAAATTCCCCAAATTGTCCGCGAGACCATTTTGGGCATCGGGTACGACTCCTCCGCCAACGGCTTCGACGGGGCCCGCTGCGGCGTCTCGGTGTCCATCGGCCAGCAATCCAATGACATCGCGGGCGGCGTGTTTAACTCGCTTGAGGCCCGCGAGGGACGCCAGGAGGACGACTACGACCTCCAGGGCGCCGGCGACCAGGGCCTGATGTTCGGCTACGCCAGCGATGAGACCCCTTCGTACATGCCCACACCCATCTGGCTGGCGCACCGCCTGTCCGAGCGGCTGACGGAAGTCCGCAAGTCCGGCGAGCTGCCGTACCTCCGTCCCGACGGAAAGACCCAGGTCACCGTCGGCTACGACAAGGACCTCGCGGTCTCGGTAGAAACCGTGGTGATTTCCAGCCAGCACGCCGAGGGTGCCAGCCTGGACCGGCTCCGGGCAGACCTGGCCGCCATTGTCATCGACCCGGTCCTCGCCGGAGCCAACCTGGACGTCTCGCGCGTCTCGAACATCCTCAACCCCGCCGGCGAGTTCGTCATCGGCGGACCAGTGGGTGACGCGGGCCTGACCGGACGCAAGATCATCGTCGACACCTACGGCGGCATGGCACGGCACGGCGGCGGTGCCTTCTCCGGCAAGGATCCGTCCAAGGTGGACCGCTCCGCCGCCTACGCCATGCGCTGGGTTGCCAAGAACGTGGTGGCTGCCGGCCTGGCCAAGCGCGCCGAAATCCAGATCGCCTACGCCATTGGGCAGGCGCGTCCGGTGGGCACCTATGTGGAAACCTTCGGTACCGAGACGGTGGATCCGGCCCGCATCAGTGCTGCAATTGCGGAAATCTTCGACCTGCGGCCGCGCGCCATCATCGACGCCCTGGACCTTAAGCGGCCCATCTATGCCAAGACCGCGGCGCACGGCCACTTTGGCCGCGACGAGCCGGATTTCACCTGGGAGCGCCTGGACCGGGTGGACGAACTGAAGGCGTTCTTCAACGCCTAGCCCACGCGCCGGACGGGCCGGCCCGGAATGTCAGTGCCTGGTGCTTGGCTGGCCATGTCCACCCGGAAGCTGAACGGAGGTAGCCCCAGTGGTTGCTGACAGGTCCGTCCAGTCCGGACCCGATGTTCCCATCATACCCAATCAGGCCGTCCAGCCTTCCCTGCTCCAGGGATTCCCGGCGCGGAAGCTGCCTGCCGGCCTAGCCCTGGCCAGCCACCTGCCTGTCGCCAGGGTATTGGTGGAGTCGCCCTTGCCCCACCTGGACCGGCCCTTCAATTATGCCGTTCCGTCCACCCTCGAGCAGGCTGCGCAGCCCGGGGTCCGGGTCAAGGTCAGCTTCGGCGGCCAGGACCTCGGCGGTTACCTGCTGGAACGGGTCTCGGAATCCGACGTCGGCGGCACGCTGGTGCCCCTGGCGAAAGTGGTTTCCCCGGTTCCGGTCCTGACGCCCGCCGTACGCGAGTTGGCGGGCGCAGTGGCCGCGCGGTACGCCGGAACAGTCAGCGATGTCCTCCGGCTTGCCGTTCCGCCGCGTGTTGCGCGCCTGGAAAAGGACTATTCCGACGGCGGACAACAGGCACAGCCCCTGCCGGAACACCCAACCCCGGACGGCGGGGCCCACCTGCCTTTTTCCGGGGACTCCGCCTGGGCTGCGTACCGTAACGGCCCCGCTTTCCTCCGGCATGTGGGAGCTGGCGCTTCCCCCCGCGCCGCCCTCAATCCGCTGCAGGGGTTCGGCCCGGGCGGCTGGCCTCGGATGCTGGCAGAAGCTGCTGCCGCGGCCTATGCTTCCGGCCGCGGAGCGGTCCTGGTTGTTCCGGACTACCGGGACCTGGACCGGCTTGAGGCGGCGCTGGCCGGACTCCTGCCCGGTGCCGCCGTCGCCCGGCTGGCCGCCGATGACGGCCCCACCCCCCGCTACCGGAACTTCCTGCGCCTCCTGGCTGGCGAGGCCAGGGTCGCCATCGGCACCAGGTCGGCGGCGTTCGCGCCGGTCCGCAACCTTGGCCTGGTGGCATGCTGGGACGACGGCGACGATCTCCACATCGAGCAGCGCGCACCGTACGCCCACGTACGGGAGGTCCTGCTCCTGCGGGCGGAGCAGGAAGGGACAGCCTGCCTGCTGGCCGCACATGCCCGCAGCACCGAGGTCCAGCGCCTCCTGGACGCGGGCTGGGTCCTTCCCGTTGAGTCAGACCGTCCTGCTGTCCGCCGCACTGCGCCGCGGGTAGTGAATACGGCGGACAGCTTTGAGCAGGAGCGCGACCCGCTGGCCCTGGTGGCGCGCCTTCCAGGGGCAGCCTGGCGGGCTGCCAAGGACGGCCTGGAGCGGGGACCGGTCCTGGTCCAGGTTGCCCGGGCAGGCTATGCGCCGTCGCTGGCTTGCGAAACCTGCCGCGAACCTGCCCGCTGCCTGGCGTGCCAGGGACCCTTGGCTCTGGGCGGCGCATCCGCGATGCCGCAGTGCCGCTGGTGCTCCACACCGGCCCCCGACTGGAAGTGCCCGCACTGCGGCGGCCGGCGGATCCGGAAAGGCGCCACCGGCGTGCTGCGGACTGCGGAAGAACTGGGCCGCGCTTTTCCGGGAACAACCGTCATTACCTCCTCCGGGGATCAGGTGAAAGCAACGGTCAGTGCCGGCAAAGCCCTGGTGGTGGCCACTGTGGGCGCAGAGCCCGTGGCTGACGCCGGCTATGCTGCAGCCCTGCTGTTGGACGGCGATTCCCTGCTGCGCCGCGAGTCGCTGCGGGCCGGTGAGGACACGGTGCGGCGCTGGTTCAACGCAGCTGCCCTGGTCCGCCCGGCCGCAGACGGAGGACTCGTGGTGGTCACGGCAGCGGACACCGCGGCCGTCGGCGCCCTGCTGCGCTGGGATCCCGCCGGCTATGCCCAGCGGGAGCTTTCACTGAGGTCCGAACTGCAACTCCCGCCGGCAGTGCGCCTAGCCTCCGTCACCGGGCCCAGGGCCGCCGTCGAACATTTCACCGGGGCTGTGGAAGCGGAACTCGGAACGGCAGGGATCAGCTTGCGGACGGCGGGGCCGGCACCGCTGGTGCCGGCCGGGCCGCCGCCGGCTCGGCGCTCAAGGGAGGAAGTACGAACGCTTCTCTTCTTCCCCTTCACCCAGGCGGCCGTCGTCGTCCGTGTGCTCCGGGCCGCCCGGGCAGCAGCAGCGGCAAAGCGCCTGACGGAGCCGGTCCAGCTGCGCCTCGACGGCGTGGATGTGCTCTAGCGGCGCCGCCGCCTGACAATGTCGGCGGCCACCTCCACCAGCTGGCGGGCGGATTCGTCCCAGGTGAACTGGCGTGCGCGGGAAACGGACCTCCGGGATGCTTGCTGCCACGCTTGGGGGTCCTGCAAGGCGGCGACGGCCTGGGCGAACTGCTGCGGGGAATCCGGATCAACGTAGGAGGCTGCGTCGCCGCCCACCTCCCGGAAGATCGGGATGTCGCTGGCGATCACGGGGGTGCCAACGGCCATCGCCTCCACCAGCGGAAGCCCGTATCCTTCCGCCCGGGACAGGCTCACGAGGGCTGTTGCTGTCCGGAGTAAGGCGCCGTACTCCTCGTCCGTGACGCCGTTATGGAAGACCACAGATGCGCCTTCGGGCACCAGGGCCTCCAGCTCCGCCCGACGCTGCGGCGTGATCCTGCTCAGCAGATGCAGCGTGTAGCCGGGCAGGTCTGCCATGCCCGCCACCATGGTTTCCACGTTCTTGTACGGCATGAAGGAACCCATGTACACCAGGGACTTCTCTGTCCCGGCCTCGGCGGGGCGCGGATTCTGTTCAGGCTGCGGGGCATTCCCGATGATCCGCACCGGACGCCGGGTCAGCCGGTACTTCGCGATTAACGCTTCGGTGGTCCTGCTGATGGTGGCCACCGTGTCTGCCCGGTTTAGGAGCAGGCGCTGCGGCCAGAATGCCTTGTGGTAGAGCCGCCAGAGCAGCCGCACGGGCGCGGGCAGGAACCCCGGCGGCTGCGGGTGCTCGTAGTAGATCAGGTCGTGCAGGGTGAGCACCAGCCCGTACTTCCGGCCCCAGGTTCCCATGGTCTGCATGGGACACACCACGACATCGGCGCCCAGGGTGTTCACCTTGCGCGCCACGAACAGCTCCAGCGGGGACAGCGGACTGCTGATCAGGGTGTAGGGGACGTCCGGAAGGAGCGCCAGCTGCCTGGCATCTGAGATCAGCATGGACACATCGGCGATCTTCGCTGCGGCGGCAATGAGGCTTGCGCCGTACCGGCTGATGCCGTCGTGGTGGTCCGTCCTGGTGAAACGGGCATCGATGACGATCTTCACGCGGGGTGGTCCTTCAGGAAGTTGCGGATGTAGTTGGCTGCCGGGCCGGGAGTCTCGTAGTGGATGAGGTGCCCGACGCCGGGAATCACCTTGAGCTCGCCGTCCGGCAGCAGCGCCGCAAGGCGGTGCTGGTCCGGGAGCGCTGCGATTTCGTCCTTTTCCCCGGCGATCAGCAGGACTGGGAGGTTGAGCTTGTGTGCCACTTCAGCGACATGGCTGTTGACGGAGGCGGTGAACGATTCGAGGAGGCTGTCGCGGTTCGCGAAGGCGCTGAAGTAGGCGTGGTGCTGGCCGTGGATGAAACCGCGGAGCCGACGGTCCCGGGTCTTGGCCATCGTCTCGCTCATCACCCGGACAATGAGCGGGTTACGCAGCAGTGCCAGCCCTGCCTGGCGGGGGAGCCGGGCGGCGAGCCGGTAGTAAAGCACGGCCAGCCGCGTCATGAACCCCTTTGCTCCCTCCAGCGCGGGGGCGGCAATGGGGTTGATGAGGATCAGCGGATTCACGGTTTCCGGGTGGTCGGCCACGAAGTGTGCAGCGATGATGGACCCGAATGAGTGGCCCAGGAGTACCGTGTCCGGCCCCAGCCCCAGGGCTGCCATGAAACCGGTGATGAACCGGCCGTAGCGCTCCACGGAATGGATCCCCGAGCGGAAGGCTTCGGACCTGCCAAAACCGGGGAGATCGGGCATGACAATCCGCATTCCGGGAAGCTGGTCGGCCACCCGCAGCAGGCCGTGGTGGTCGCCGCGGAAGCCATGGATCACCAGGATGGTGCGGGTTTCCGGTGTGGCCTGCTCAGGTTCGTAGGTCCAGTACGCCACGGTGGAGCCGTCCAGTTCCACTGTCGAGGCGGTGGTGCGCGCTGCCAGGCCGGGACTGATGAAGGCGGGCGCGGGGGAGTGGCCGGAATTGGTGGTTTCCATGCGGTCCTAATTCACCTTGTCCGGGTGTGAGCCGGTGCGGTAGCCCCGCTCCAGGCCTGCGAGCGCTGCCATATCCCGCTCGGACAGCTCGAAGCCGAAGACGTTGAAGTTTTCCCTGATACGCGCTTCAGAGCTGGCTTTGGGAATGGCAACGTGCCCCAGCTGCATATGCCACCGCAGGATGACCTGCGCCGGGGTCCTGCCGTGTTCCGCGGCGCAGGCTTTGATGACGGGATCATCCAGGACCTGGCCCCGGCCAAGGGGGCTCCATGCTTCGGTCATGATGCCCAGTTCCTTGTGCTTGCGCCGCAGTTCTTCCTGCTGCAGCCAGGGATGCAGTTCCACCTGGTTGACGGCGGGTACCACCTCGGCTGTCTGCAGCAGCCGGTCCAGGTGGGCGGGCTGGAAGTTGCTGACGCCTATGGCGCGGACCCGGCCTTCCCGGTACAGGGTTTCGAGGGCGCGGTAGGTATCAGGGAACAGGCCCTTCCGGGGACAGGGCCAGTGAATGAGGTACATGTCCACATAGTCCAGGCCGAGGTTGACCATGGAATCGTCGAAGGCCCGCAGTGTGGCGTCGTAACCGTGGTGGTCATTCCATACCTTGGTGGTGACGAAGACGTCCTCCCTGGACAAGGCCGGAAAAAGCTCGCCGGAACCACCGCTGCCTGCCCCGGGGCTGAGTTGCGGATTGATGCCGCGGGCGACGCCCAGCTCGTTGCCGTACATCGCGGCCGTATCGAAGTGGCGGTAGCCGGCTGCAAGGGCCATGGCCACGAGGCTTTCCGCAGAGGCCGGCGGCACCTTGTACAGCCCGAAGCCAAGCTGGTGGATCAGCACACCGTTGTTCAGGCTGAGCCGGGGTGACATTCTCATGGCATCGACTCTACCCATTCAGGCCGGCCAGCCCTTCGAAACGCACCAGCCTCCGCGCGGTGGCCTCGTCCAGGATCAGGTCCGTGGCCAGGTTGGCCGCCAGGGCGCCCCGCAGGCCGTTGATTTTCGAGACGCCGGAAACCACGCAGATGCGGCGCCGGACCCGCCGAAGCTGTGACAGTGCCGGCCCTGTTGAGCGCTCGTTGAGGACGATGCCGTCGGATGACCCGTCCGCCCGGAAGAACACCGTGGCTACGTCTCCCACCACGTCAGAGGTGGCCAGCGTGTTCAGGTCATCCTCGTCCAGATACCCGCCGGCATACACGTGGCTTGGGTAGTCCGCGTGCACTGACCCCACCCCGAAGATGGCAATGCTCATCTTGGCCTGGAGCTCAAGGATGCGTTGCACGCTGCGTTCGTTCCACATGGCCGCCTTGGTGGCCGCGTGGTCGAAAAACGCAGGTACCGGGAACGGTTCAACCCGCGCACCGTAGGCGCTGCCGAACCGCCGCATGATGTCGCTGGCATAGGTAATGCCGGTGGTGTGCATGTTGCCCGCACCGTTGAGCTGCACGATCACGCTGTCATGGGTAATTTTCCTGGTCAGGTGCCGGCTTACTGCGCTGAGCGTGGATCCCCAGGCAACGCCGACGATTGCGTTCGAGTCCACCAGCGGACCGATCGTGCGCGCTGCCTGGATGGCAACACGGTCCAGGGTTTCCGCCTCGTTAAGGGTTTCGAGGACCGGGACCACGTGGACGTCCACGTTGTACCTCCGCCGGATCATGCTTTCCAGCTCCGGCCCGGTGTCCAGCGGGTTCCGGATTTGCACCTGGACCAGCCCTGACTCGCGCGCCGCGGAGAGCAGGCGGGACACCGTGGACCGGGAAGTGCGGAGTTCTCGCGCGATGGCGTCCATCGTGAGGTCCTGCAGGTAATACATCTGTGCAGCCCGGAGGGCATCGGCGTGCCGCGAAGAGTCCATTGATTTTCCGTCCTGCACGTTTGTGCATAGTCCTTGACGCCATTTTCCATTACTCCAAACAATAGATGAGAACGCCGTCCCACCTTTCGTGTGGCCGGACCTCCACGAAGCCCCAAGGGAGCAGTTTTGGGACCCAAAGATTCCGCTGTCCATCACCCCGTCTCCGCAGCAGGCCCTGCAGTGGAACGCAGCTCAGTCCAAACCCTCCGGAGGCGGCCGCACGCAAAGGTGCTTGTGGTGGGGGGCGGAATTAACGGCTCCGGCATTTTCCGTGATTTGGCCCTGCAGGGCGTGGATGTGGCTCTCGTGGAGCGGGGCGATTACTGCCAGGGCGCCAGTGGCGCTTCGTCCCATATGATCCACGGCGGCATCCGCTACCTTGAGAACGGCGAGTTCCGGCTGGTCCGGGAATCGGTGGTGGAGCGGAACCGCCTGCTCCGGATCGCGCCGCACTACGTCAAGCCGCTGCAGACCACCATTCCGATCTTCAGCACCTTTTCCGGCGTGCTCTCCGCTCCGCTTCGCTTCCTGACGCACAAGCAGCAGGGCAGGCCGAAGGAGCGCGGCGCATTTTTGATCAAGCTGGGCCTCAGCCTGTACGACTCGTTCTCCCGGGACGGCGGCAGCGTTCCGCGGCACCGGTTCCACGGCCGGAAATCAGCGCTGGCTGAGCTCCCGGATCTCCGCCCGGACGTCAAATACGCAGCCACCTACTTTGACGCCTCCGTGCACAATCCCGAGCGGCTGACCCTTGATGTCCTGCAGGACGGTGAAAAAGCCGGACGGGACGGTGCCGCCCGCGCCAGCAACTACGTCTCATTGCAGTCCATGACGGACACTCCCAACCCGGGCACCGGCCGGGGCGGCACGGTCCGGCTGCGCGACGAGCTGACGGGCGGGGAGTTCGACTTCACGGCCGACGTTATCGTCAACACTACGGGCGCCTGGGTGGATCTCACCAACGCGGCCATGGGACAGGCCTCGACCTTCATGGGCGGAACCAAAGGTTCCCACATCGTGCTGGACAACCCGGCGCTGCTGGACGCCTGCCGGGGCCGGGAAATCTTCTTCGAACACACGGACGGGCGGATTGTCCTCATCTACCCGATGGGGGACCGGGTCCTGGTGGGAACAACGGACGTGGATGCCGATATGGCGGAGGACGCCGTCTGCACCGACGAGGAAATCACATATTTCTTCGACCTGATCGGCCATGTGTTCCCCTCCATCCCGGTCAACAGCGGACAGATTGTCTACACGTTCTCCGGCGTACGGCCGCTTCCGCGCCACGACGCCACTTCGCCCGGCTTCGTCTCGCGGGACTACCGGATCGAACGGCGCGGCCCGGCAACCGACGCCACAGGCGCCGTCGTGCTCAGCCTGGTAGGCGGCAAATGGACCACCTTCCGGGCGCTGGCCGAGCACATGACCGACGAGGTCCTCACCGAACTGGGCCTGCAACGGAAGGTGTCCACGGCGCAGCTTCCCATCGGCGGAGGTTCCGGATTCCCGGCGGACGAAGCGGGCGTGCAGCAGTGGATCAAAGCGCATATGGCCCCCGGCAGGGACGCCGACCGCACGGCCGGGCTGCTGACCCGCTATGGCACCCGTGCGGAAGCGGTCATGGAGTACCTCGACGCCGGACCCGACCGGCTGCTGCACTCCACCCGCGAACTGAGTGTCCGTGAACTCGAATACATGGCCGCCCACGAACAGGTGGGGCACCTGGTGGATGTCCTCATCCGCCGCACCCCGCTCGCCTTCCGCGGGCTGGTCACCGGCGAACTGCTGAATGAACTGGCAGAGGTGCTGGCCGGACCGCTGCATTGGGACGCAGCTGCGCGGGCCTCGGAGATCAAGCACGCGCAGGACGTGCTGAAGCGGTTCCACCGGGTGGAAACGCACAGCCTGGTCGCTTAGGCCAGGATGCCGGCAGGGGCGGCAACCCGTTCCTGCCAACACGGTCCGCCAAACCGCGGGGGACCGATAACAAAATAAAAAAGGAGTCAAAGATGTCTCTTGGAGTTGTGTTCTTATCGGAAGTATTTGGCACTGCCATGCTGACCCTGCTGGGCTGCGGCGTGGTGGCAAACGTCGCCCTGCGCGGAACGAAGGGCAACAGCGGCGGATTCCTGATGGTCACATGGGGCTGGGGTGTCGCCGTTTTCGCCGGCGTCTACGTTGCCGTGCAGTCCGGCGCCCACATCAATCCCGCCGTCACCCTTGGGTTGCTTGTCAACGGCAAGCCGGAATATGCCCCGGATGTACCCGTTGACGCCCTCTCCACGTTGACGTACTTCGGCGGGCAATTTCTGGGCGCCTTCCTGGGTGCTGTGGTGTGCTGGCTGGCCTACAAGCAGCACTTCGACGGCGAACCGGAACCCGCCGCCAAGCTCGGCACCTTCTCTACCGGCCCCGCCATCCGCTCCACCCCCTGGAACCTGGTGACCGAGATCATCGGCACCTTCGTCCTGGTCTTCGTGATCCTCACCTTCGGCGGAACGCCCTCCGGCCTTGGCCCGCTCGCTGTCGCGCTGCTCGTCGTCGGCATCGGCGTCTCCCTCGGCGGACCCACCGGGTACGCGATCAACCCGGCCCGCGACCTTGGCCCCCGCATCGCCCACGCCGTGCTTCCCATCAAGGGCAAGGGCTCCAGCGACTGGGGCTATTCCTGGATTCCGGTGGTGGGCCCGCTGGTCGGTGGAGCCCTTGGCGGCTTCGTCGCCAGGATTGTCCCCATCATCGCCACCGCCGCCGCCTGATTTTCCCCCAACGCCCAGCCAATTGACACTGACAAGCCCCAACCAGACAAGGACGTCATCATGAACCAGTACGTAATCGCCATCGACCAGGGAACCACCAGCACCCGCGCCATCATCTTTGACCACACCGGAAGCATCGTCTCGTCGGGGCAGATGGAACACGAGCAGATCTTCCCGAAGGCCGGCTGGGTGGAACATGACGCTACGGAGATCTGGGACAACACCCGCGAGGTCATCGCCTCCGCCCTCTCCAAGGCGAACCTGACCCGGCACGATATCGCCGCCGTCGGCATCACCAACCAGCGCGAAACCGCCGTGGTCTGGGACCGGACCACGGGCAAGCCTGTGTACAACGCCATCGTGTGGCAGGACACGCGAACCCAGGACATCGTGGACGCGCTGTCGAAAGACGGCGGGGCGGACCGCTTCAAGCAGAAGGTGGGCCTGCCCCTGGCCACATACTTTTCCGGCACCAAGATCAAATGGATTCTGGACAACGTCGAGGGCGCCCGGGCAAAAGCCGAAGCGGGGGACCTCCTCTTCGGGAACACCGACGCGTGGGTGCTGTGGAACCTGACTGGCGGCGTGGACGGCGGCGTCCACGTCACGGACGTCACCAACGCGTCCCGCACGCTTTTCATGGACCTGGAGAGCCTGCAGTGGGATGACGAAATCCTGGGCATCTTCGGCGTGCCGCGCAGCATGATGCCGGAGATCAGGTCCTCCTCGGAGGTGTACGGCCAGGTCCACGGCTCGCAGCTGCTCCGCGAAACGCCCGTCGCCGGCATCTTGGGCGACCAGCAGGCAGCCACCTTCGGCCAGGCCGCTTTCGAGACCGGCGAGGCCAAAAACACCTACGGCACCGGCTGCTTCCTGATCTTCAACACCGGCGAGGAGATCGTCCACTCCAAGAACGGGCTGCTGACCACCGTCGGCTACAAGCTCGGCGACGCCAAGCCGCACTACGCCCTGGAAGGGTCCATCGCCGTCACCGGCTCGCTCATCCAGTGGCTGCGGGACAACCTGGGCATGATCAGCAGCGCCCCGGAGGTGGAAACACTGGCCGCGTCCGTGAAGGACAATGGCGGGGTGTACATTGTCCCGGCGTTCTCCGGCCTGTTCGCCCCGTACTGGCGCTCGGACGCACGCGGGGCGATCGTGGGCTTGACCCGGTTCGTCAACAGGAGCCACATTGCCCGCGCCGCGCTCGAAGCCACAGCCTTCCAGACCCGCGAGGTCCTCGATGCCGTCAACGCCGACTCGGGTGTTCCGCTCAGCGAGTTGAAGGTCGACGGCGGCATGGTGGCCAATGATGCGCTGATGCAGTTCCAGGCGGACATCCTGGGTGTCCCCGTCATCCGCCCCAAGGTCATCGAGACCACGGCGCTGGGAGCGGCCTACGCGGCCGGCCTGGCTGTTGGGTTCTGGAAGGACCTCGGTGAACTGTCCGCCAACTGGTCGGAGGACAAGCGCTGGGAGCCCCAGCTCGACCAGGCCGAACAGGACCGCCAGCTGCGGCTCTGGCGGAAGGCCGTCACCAAATCCATGGACTGGGTGGACGAGGACGTCCGGTAAGCGTTACCACGCTGGCCGGGCCGGGGAGGTAATCCCTGGCCCGGCCAGGCCTTTCCAGGGTGCGCTAAAGTAGTTTCATGCGTGCGATCCTTCTGCTTAGCTAGCCGCCGGATATCCGAAACAACGGGTAACCGCGCGGCAGCCCCTCCATGGTGAGGGGCTTTTGTGTGTCCGGGCGGATTTCCGGGCGGGCAGCAGGAGGATCAGGCCGTTATGGCAGCACAAGTGCCGTAACAGAACAGAAGAGGGCAGCAGTGGGCGTTCAGCCGGAGACAGAAACCGGAGCAGCAGTGGCAGCGGAAGCACCCGGGGAGGGTACGTACAGCTTCACGGCGATGGAGGCCAAGTGGCCGCAGGTGTGGGAAGACCTCAAGGTCTTCACGCCTGTCGACGACGGATCACGGGAACGCCGGTACGTGCTGGACATGTTCCCCTACCCGTCCGGCGACCTGCACATGGGCCACGCTGAGGCCTTTGCCATGGGCGATGTGGTGGCCCGCTACCTGCGCCAGCAGGGCTACGACGTGCTGCACCCGATCGGCTGGGATTCGTTCGGCCTGCCGGCCGAAAACGCCGCCATCAAGCGCAACGCCCATCCCAGCGAGTGGACCTACGCAAACATCGACACCCAGGCTGCGTCCTTCAAGCGCTACGCCATTTCGGCCGACTGGTCGCGCCGGTTGCACACCTCGGATCCCGAGTACTACCGCTGGACCCAGTGGCTCTTCAAGCGGTTCTACGAACGCGGGCTGGCTTACCGCAAGGACTCCCCGGTCAACTGGTGCCCGAAGGACCAGACAGTCCTGGCCAATGAGCAGGTTGTCAACGGCGCCTGCGAGCGCTGCGGCACCACTGTCACCAAGAAGTCGCTGAACCAGTGGTACTTCAAGATCACGGACTACGCGGACCGGCTGCTCGACGACATGGAGCAGCTGCGCGGCCACTGGCCGGAGCGCGTCCTGGCCATGCAGAAGAACTGGATCGGCCGTTCCGAGGGTGCGCACGTCAACTTCGTGATCGAAGCCGATGCCGGCAAGCCCGCCAAGGAAGTCACGGTGTTCACCACCCGGCCGGACACCCTGTACGGCGCCACCTTCTTCGTTGTGGCGGCGGATGCACCACTGGCCGCGGAACTCGTTACCGACGAACACGCTGCTGCCCTGGACGAGTACCGCGAACGGGTCAAGGCGCTGTCCGATATCGAACGGCAGTCCACCGAGCGGGAAAAGACCGGCGTGTTCACCGGGCGCTACGCCATCAACCCGCTGAACGGTGAAAAGCTGCCCGTCTGGGCCGCCGACTACGTCCTGGCCGACTACGGCACCGGGGCCATCATGGCTGTGCCCGCGCACGACCAGCGCGACCTGGACTTCGCCCGCACCTTCGGCCTGCCTGTCCGGGCCGTACTGGACACCGGCGAGGACGATCCCGCGGTGTCCGGTATTGCCACCGCCGGTGAAGGCACCCTGATCAACTCCGGCGAGCTGGACGGCCTGCCAAAGGCTGAAGCCATTCCGGCCGCCATAGCCATCCTGGAACGCCAGGGCACAGGGGAGAAGTTCGTCAACTTCCGGCTCCGCGACTGGCTGCTCAGCCGCCAGCGCTTCTGGGGCACCCCCATCCCCATCATCCACTGCCCGTCCTGCGGCGAGGTGCCGGTGCCCGACGAGCAGCTGCCCGTCACCCTGCCCTCGGACCTGCGCGGCGAGGACCTCGCGCCCAAGGGCACCTCGCCCCTGGCTGCTGCCGAGTCCTGGGTCAACGTGGAGTGCCCGTCCTGCCACGGTCCGGCCAAACGTGATACGGACACCATGGACACCTTCGTCGACTCGTCCTGGTACTTCCTGCGCTTCGTCTCGCCCCAGTACACCGAAGGTCCGTTCGACCCGCAGAAGATCAACGACTGGATGCCGGTGGGCCAGTACGTGGGCGGCGTGGAGCACGCCATCCTGCACCTGCTGTACGCCCGTTTCTTCACCAAGGTCATTAACGACCTCGGCATGATCGAGGCCAATGAGCCCTTCAGCGCGCTGCTGAACCAGGGCCAGGTGCTCAACGGCGGCAAAGCCATGAGCAAGTCCCTGGGCAACGGCGTGGACCTGGGGGAGCAGCTGGACAAGTACGGTGTCGACGCCGTCCGCCTCACCATGGTCTTCGCCTCCCCGCCCGAGGACGATGTGGACTGGGCAGACGTGTCGCCGTCCGGGTCGGCCAAGTTCCTGGCCCGCGCCTGGCGCCTGGCGCAGGACGTGGCCAGTGCACCGGGTACCGATTTCACCGGCGGCGACCGCGCCCTGCGTTCCGTGACGCACCGCACCATCGCCGACTCCGCGGAACTGCTGGACGCGAACAAGTTCAACGTTGTGGTGGCCAAGCTCATGGAACTGGTCAACGCTACCCGCAAGGCAATTGACTCCGGCGCAGGCGGCGCTGATCCCGCCGTGCGCGAAGCAGCCGAAGCCGTGGCCATCATCCTCAGCCTTTTCGCCCCCTACACCGCCGAGGACATGTGGAACGTCCTGGGCCACCCGGCGTCGGTGGCGAATGCCGGCTGGCCTGCCCACGACCCTTCACTGCTGGTCCAGGCCACGGTCACCGCGGTTGTGCAGGTCCAGGGCAAGGTCCGGGACAGGCTCGAGGTGTCGCCTGGCGTTTCGGAAGACGAGCTGCGGGAACTGGCGCTGGCCTCGGAGAACGTCCAGCGCGCCATGGACGGCCGCGGCATCCGCACGGTTATTGTCCGGGCACCTAAACTGGTCAACATCGTCCCGGCCTAGCAGTTGCGCCGGATCCGGCCACCGGTAACATCCGGTGGCCGGCCACCCCGACCGGGAGGCCTTTTGACCGAGAGTTCCGCTGCTGCCTGGCCGTGGTTCCGCGCCCGGCTGGCCGGCCTGCGCTTCGCGCCGCGGCCGCGCACCCACGGCGGCCAGGCCGCCGTCGTAAGGACGGCCATTGTCACTGACTCCGCTGCCGCCCTGCCGGCCTCCTGGGTTGCCGGACTCGGGGTGGAAGGACTGCTCTCGGTCATTCCCATGCCCGTGATGGTGGGGCAGGACATTTACGGCGAGGGTGAAGACGACATCCTGGAGACCATCGCGCTGGCGCTGGCCACAGGTACCCCGGTCAAGACGTCCAGGCCGTCCCCCGGGCAGTTTGAGCAGGCGTACCGTGCCGCCCTTCGCCAAGGGTATGAGTCGGTCGTCTCCATCCATATTTCCGGCGATCTTTCCGGCACTGCGGACGCCGCGCGCCTTGCCGCGGCCCGGGTGGACATTCCCGTGGAAGTGGTCGATTCCCGGACGGTAGGCATGGCACTGGGAATGGCGGTGCAGGCCGGGGTGGAAGCGGCGGCCGCCGGCGCCGACGCTGCCGCAACGGCCGCTGCCGCTTCGAACCAGGCCGGACGGACACGGGTGTACTTCTACGTCCCCAGCCTGGAGCAGCTTCGCCGCGGCGGGCGGATTGGCGCAGCCGCGTCCCTCCTGGGAACCATGCTGGCCATCAAGCCCATCCTCGCAGTAGAGGGCGGCAAGATCGTTCCGCTGGAAAAAGTGCGCTCGGCTTCGCGGGCGGTGGCGCGGCTCGAGGAGATTGTCGCTGCCGAGGCGCAGGCGCACCCCGCAACGTCCGTCCGGCTCGCCGTCCACCATTTCGGCAATTCGGCGGAGGCCGAAAGCCTTGCCGTCCGGTTGGCGGCAGCGCTTCCGGAATGCCCGCCCGCCCAGATCAGCTCGTTGCCCGCCGTGCTGGCCGCCCACGCCGGCCTTGGTGTCCTGGCGGTCATCGTCGGCCGGGACGGCGGGACCGGCGCATCGTTACCCGGGTCCCCGTAGGCTGTCCACATAGCAGCGGACCTGCTGTCCTGCCCGGGAGCGTTTCCATAGCCTGAAGTTATGTGGCGCCGGGATGCTGAAGCAGATGGTCCGGCGCGCCATGCCAGGGCCAGGCTCCAGGCGACGCTGGGCGGGGGGCCGCGCGGGCTGCTGATGCAGGATACCGCAGGGCAGGAGTTTGAATACCGGAACCCGGGCGATGCTGCTTCAGACAGTCCGTGCCCTGACTCCCGGCCGGGCGAGGACGCGGAGACGGCGGGGGTGGGGCCGGTACTGCGCTGGCGGCTGGGACTGCGTGCCGCCATCCTGCTCGGAGTCCTGGCTGTGGCTGCAGGAGCGTTCTTTTGGTGGCAGACGGCCTCCAACCGGCCGCAGGTCCTTCCCCTGGCCGGTGCCGCCAGCACGGAAGAAGCACTTCCCGGCGGCAGTGCGGGCGAGGGCGCCGGCACTGCCGCTGATGCCGACGCTCCAGGCACCGCCGATCCTGCCGCCGCCGGTGCCGGGACAGTCGTGGTCCATGTCGCCGGGGCTGTCACGTCTCCCGGCATTGTGCAGCTGCCGGCGGGAAGCCGGGTTCACGAGGCCATCAATCACGCAGGCGGTGCCGCCCCCGATGCAGACCTGAACCGCCTCAACCTGGCGCTCGTCCTTGAGGACGCCCAGAAGATCCACGTCCCGCGGCAGGGAGGAGACGCTCCACCGGCTCCGGACCAGCCCGGCATACCCGGCCCTGCCAGCGGGGGAGCCGACGCGCCCGCCGGTTCCAAGGTGAACCTCAATACTGCGGGCGTCGCAGAGTTGGATGCCCTCCCGAAAGTGGGGCCTGTGCTGGCCCAGCGGATCGTCGACTGGCGTGAAGATCATGGGGCCTTCAAGAGCGTGGACGAACTGGACGCCGTGGACGGCGTGGGGCCTAAGATGCTCGAGCAGCTGCTGCCGCTGGTGACGGTGTGACATGAACGGACTGCAGAAACGGGCAGGGGTGGGCAGCGGTACAGGGCGGCCGAAGCCCAGCCCGTGGAGCCGGTTTATTGAATCCGCCGTCACCGCCGGTGAAGCCCGGGGCGCAGGTGCCGGGCCGGCCACCACAAGCGTTCCGGAAGGCGAACGGAAGTGGCCCGCCGCCAAGCAGCTTCGTGCACGCATCAGCGGGTACCTGAAGAAGGGCTCCGGAGGCGGGGACGGGGACGGCGCCGGGAGGGAGTCCCCGCGCCGCCGGACTGATGTGCGCCTTGCCTTGCCCGCGGCCATGGTCTGGGCGGCTTCCGTCGCCGGGCTGTGGCTGCCGCCGACGCCCCTGGCCATTCTGTGCCTGGCCGGAGTATGCACCGCGGCAATACTGCTGGCCACCGTGCTGCGGACAAGACCCGCCGGGCGTTACCCTGCCAGGCGCAGTTTCGCTGCCACGACCGCTGTTGGCCTTATGCTGTCGGCCGCTGCCGCAGCGCATTCCTCCGCAGCCTCGAGCCAGCGCTTCGACGGGCCACTTGCCGAAGCCATAGCGTCGGGCAAAACCGCGGTGGCCGTCGTCGAGGTGGCCGGCACCCCGCGGTCCCTCAGCATGCCGGGACAGGTAGGGCCGCCGGCGCGGTGGTCAGTGCCTGTATGGACGGCGGACGTTGCCACCGGTGGCGTGGTGCTCCGAACACGCGCACAACTTGTGGTTACAGGCACGGGCGAGTGGGGCACTGTGGTGCCGGGCCAGACAGTGCGGGCCACAGGGAAGCTTGGCCCCGCCGACCCGGGCAGGGTGGAAGCAGGCACCCTTTCCGCTTCATCACCTCCGGGCAGGGCAACCGGCGGATCAGGGCTCGAGCGTGCCGCAAAGGACCTGCGGATGCGGTTTGTGGCCGCGTCCTCCTACCTGGCACCGGACGCGGCCGGGCTGCTCCCGGGCATGGTGACAGGGGACACCAGCGCCCTTGACGCGGGACTGGAAAACTCGATGAAGACGGTGGGCATGACACACCTGACGGCTGTCAGCGGGGCGAACTGCAGCCTGGTACTCGGCGCCCTGTTGCTCGCTGCCCGCGGGGTCCGGCTGCCGCGGGCCTTAGCTGCCGCAGTGGCCCTGGGTGGTTTAGGCCTGTTCGTGATCCTTGTTGGCCCGGACGCGAGTGTCCTGCGGGCGGCGCTGATGGGAGGGGTAGCGGTGGCCGCCCTCGCCAGCGGACGCTCCGGACGGGGCTTGAGTTTCCTCTGCCTGGCAGTGATAGGCCTCCTCCTCATCGATCCTGGGCTGGGCGGCAGCTTTGGTTTCCTGCTCTCCGTCCTCGCGACCCTGGGGATCATCGTGGTGGGACGGCGCATAATTGACTGGACCCCATCTTTTGTTCCCCGCTGGGCGGCTGCGGCCGTGGCCGTTCCCCTGTCCGCGCAGGTGCTGTGCGGGCCCGTCATCGTGCTGCTCCAGCCACAGTTCTCGACGTACTCGCTTCTGGCGAACGTGGCCGCGGCACCGTTGGTGGCCCCGGTGACGCTGCTGGGTACGGCAGCCGTTCCCATCGTGGCAGTGGCGCCCTGGCCCGCACTTGTGCTCATCGCGGTGGCGGGAACTTTTTGTGCAGGCATTGCCGGCACCGCGAGGTTCGCCGCGGGGCTGCCAGGGTCGTCACTGCCGTGGCCGGAAGGGATTTACGGGATGCTGACCATGCTCCTTCTCTCCGGCGTGACGCTGGCTGCCGCCTGGGCGGCCGCGCGTCCGGGGCAGGTTGTCCGCCTCGCAAGGGCTGCCCACCGGCGCGCGGAAGCCCTGCTTGGACAGGTGGAGCAGCAGCTTACGTTGCTGCGGCACCGCTGCCGCTTTGTCTGCAGCCGTGAACGTGGCAGGCTGGAATACTCCACCAATCTCTCCCGAAGGGATCCCCGATGGCCGCTGCGCAAAAGCGAGCAACCCGTTCCCCGTCCCCGGACGCGTCCGCCTGGCGGGAAGCAGCACCGGCGGCCGTGGTCCTGGTCAGCGGGCCAGAAGAATACCTTGGGATCAGGGCGATGGACAGCATCCGTTCCAAGGTCCGCGCGTCCTCCCCGGACGTCGAAGTGAGCCGCATCAGCGCCGCGGCATACGAGCCGGGAACACTGTCCATGCAGGTCAGCCCGTCGCTCTTCGGGGAGAACAAGCTCATCGAGGTCGAAGGCGTGGAATCCCTGAACGAGGTGTTCCTGGCCGATGCCCTTGACTACCTGGGACACCCCGAGCCGGACGCCGTACTGGTCCTGCGCCACGGCGGGGGTACGCGGGGCAAGAAGCTCCTCGACGCCGTCAAGAAAGGGGGCTGGCCCGTGGTGGACTGCCAGCCCCTCAAGAAAGACGCCGACAAAATCGCGTTCGTCAGCGCCGAGTTCAAGGCCGCCGGCCGGAGGATCGACCAGCAGGCCGTCCTCGCCCTTGTCAACGCAGTAGGGGCCAACCTTTCGGAGCTGGCGGCCGCCTGCAGCCAGCTGATTGCCGACGCCGGCCCTGCCGTAACGGCGGACGTTGTGGACCGGTACTACGGCGGGCGGATCGAAGCGACAGCTTTCAAAGTGGCGGATGCGGCGATGGCGGGCAACGGCCCTCTTGCCCTCTCCACGCTGCGACACGCCCTGGCTACCGGCGCGGATCCGGTACCTCTCGTGGCCGCGCTGGCAGCCAAGCTGCGGACGGTGGCCCGGGTGGCGGGCGCGTCCGGTCCGGCAGCCCAGATAGCCGCCGAACTCGGCATGCAGCCCTGGCTGGTGGAACAGGCCCAGCGGGAGGTCCGCCGCTGGACGCCGGAGGGACTCGTCCGGTCCATCCAGGCGACAGCTGAGGCTGATGCACAGGTGAAGGGGCTGTCCCGTGATCCCGTCTACGCCGTTGAACACGCAGTAACGGTCATATCCATGTCCGTTCAGGGGAGGTAGGAACTTAAAGACATGTGGCCGGTACCCGAGGGTACCGGCCACATCATCAGTTCGCAGGAACTGGAAACCTTAGAGTGCGTTGACCTTCTTGGAGATCGCCGACTTGCGGTTCGCTGCGTTGTTCTTGTGCAGAACACCCTTGCTGACGGCCTTGTCCAGCTTGCGGCCGGCAACCTTCAGGGCAGCGGCAGCTGCGTCCTTGTCCGTGGACTCAACGGCGGTGTTGACCGCGCGGATGGCCGTCTTCAGCTCGGACTTGACTGCGTTGTTGCGCAGGCGGGCCTTCTCGTTGGTGAGAATGCGCTTCTTCTGGGACTTGATATTCGCCACGTGTGAACTCTCTTTATAATGCGGAAATGGTCTAGAGGGCTGTCAGATTGGCCATTGACTGAGCGGCGTGGGGATACCTATGGCGGCCAACCATCAGTGGCCGTCGACCTGCACGGACACACAGCTGTAAATAATAGCAGGTCAGCTCCCCGTCTGGCCATTCCGCGGCCGGCGGCGGAGCTAGGTCCAGCCGTGCCTGCGCCGCAGTCCGGCAGCTACCGCCTCGAACCGTCCCCGCTCCAGCACTGCACCTTCCCGCCGGATCTCCCCGGGCCTGATTTGCAGGATGCGGTCCAGCCGTGCCTCACTGGGCCTGGATTGGCGGTCCCAGCCGCCGGCGCCGACGTCCACGTAGTCCCCGGCCGCGGGCCCTGCCGGCACCCGGTCCCTGCTGGTGAGCATCAGACCCAGCAGATACGGGCCGCTGCGTCCCACCAGCAGTACAGGGCGGTCCTTGCCCAGGGAGTAGTCCTCTTCGTAGGGGACCCACGCCCACACAACTTCCCCGGGGTCCGGCGCACCGTCAGGGTTCGGCGCGTACCGGACGGACGAGCGCCCGTGGAAATCACCCGGGTAGGTGCCGGTGCCACTGCCCGCCCCGGCGGATCCGCGGGGTGCAGTGCCGGCTGTCATCCCATTGCCGGCCCCTGTGGAGCCGCCGGCCCGAAGCAGCCGGAGACCGGTGCGGACGGCGCGGCGGAGGTCCAGGAGTTTGAATGCCATGACGCCACCCTATAACCGCCCCTTGTGCATGTTGCCGGGATGCGGTGCCAGCGGCCCGGACGTGGGACACTGGAGGTTGACGATGTGCGGCGGAACCGCAGGGGCCTTTTCGGGTGATCCTGCCGGCTGCCGCGATAAAGCCAACAGTAAGGACCCTGCGTGTCTCCCATGGCCCGCACCGCCCCGGTGCCCGCCGCGACAGATCCGGCCATCATTCGGAATTTCTGCATCATCGCGCACATTGACCACGGTAAGTCCACCCTGGCCGACCGCATGCTGCAGTCCACGGGCGTGGTGCAGGCACGCGACATGAAGGCCCAGTACCTGGACCGGATGGACATTGAGCGTGAGCGCGGCATCACCATCAAGTCCCAGGCTGTCCGCATGCCATGGGAGGTGGACGGCGTCAGCTACGCGCTGAACATGATCGACACCCCCGGCCACGTTGACTTCACCTACGAAGTGTCCCGCTCCCTGGCAGCCTGCGAAGGTGCCGTCCTGCTGGTGGACGCGGCCCAGGGCATCGAGGCGCAGACGCTCGCCAACCTCTACCTGGCAATGGAGAACGACCTCACCATCATCCCGGTGCTCAACAAGATCGACCTGCCGGCAGCGCAGCCGGAGAAGTACGCGGCAGAGCTGGCCAACCTGATCGGCGGCAACCCCGAGGACGTCCTGCTGGTCTCCGGCAAGACCGGCGTAGGCGTCGAGGCCCTGCTCGACAAGATCGTCACGGACCTTCCGGCCCCCGTGGGGAACGCTGATGCCCCCGCCCGCGCCATGATCTTCGACTCCGTCTACGACACCTACCGTGGAGTGGTCACCTACGTACGTGTGGTGGACGGCATGCTCCACCCGCGTGAGCGCATCCAGATGATGTCCACCAAGGCCTCCCACGAGCTCCTGGAAATCGGCGTCAGCTCCCCGGAGCCCACCCCGTCGAAGGGCCTGGGCGTCGGTGAGGTGGGCTACCTCATCACCGGCGTGAAGGACGTCCGCCAGTCCAAGGTCGGGGACACCGTCACCAACCTTGCCAAGCCGGCGTCGGAATCCCTCAGCGGCTACGCGGACCCCAAGCCCATGGTGTTCTCCGGGCTCTACCCGCTGGACGGCACGGATTACCCGGTCCTCCGCGACGCCCTGGACAAGCTCAAGCTCAACGACGCCGCCCTGATCTACGAGCCGGAAACGTCAGCCGCCCTGGGATTCGGATTCCGCGTCGGCTTCCTGGGCCTGCTGCACCTCGAAATCGTGCGGGAACGCCTGGAGCGGGAGTTCAACCTGGACCTCATCTCCACCGCACCCAACGTGGTGTACGAGGTCACGCTGGAGGACAAGAGCGTCCTGACCGTCACCAACCCCAGCGAATTCCCGGCCGGAAAGATCAAGGAAGTCCGGGAGCCGATGGTGTCCGCCACCATCCTGGCCCCCAACGAGTTCGTCGGGGCGATCATGGAGCTGTGCCAGGGCCGCCGCGGGCAGATGAAGGGGATGGACTACCTCTCCGAGGACCGCGTGGAACTGCGCTATTGGATCCCGCTCGCCGAGATCGTCTTTGACTTCTTCGACATCCTCAAGTCCAAGACGCGCGGCTACGCTTCGCTGGACTGGAAGGCCGACGGCGAACAGGTGGCCGACCTGGTCAAGGTGGACATCCTGCTCCAGGGCGAACAGGTGGACGCCTTCAGCGCCATCACCCACAAGGACAAGGCCTACGCCTACGGCGTGATGATGACCAGCAAGCTCCGCGAGCTCATTCCGCGGCAGCAGTTCGAGGTGCCCATCCAGGCAGCTATCGGTTCCCGGATCATCGCGCGCGAGAGCATCCGGGCCATCCGCAAGGACGTCCTTGCCAAGTGCTACGGCGGCGACATCTCGCGTAAGCGCAAACTGCTGGAGAAGCAGAAGGAAGGCAAGAAGCGCATGAAGATGGTGGGCCGCGTGGAGGTCCCGCAGGAGGCCTTCATCGCCGCGCTCACCACCGACGAGTCCAAGGACAAGGCCAAGAAGTAGTGATGACAGTGGCCGTAAGCTTTAGAGGCCGCAGCAATGCCTAGCGTTCTTCCCCTCGGCGACCCTGCGCCGTCGGACGGTCTGCTGCCTGCCCAGGCGGCGGAAGGTGCCGCGGACCGGGCGTTCGGGCTGTACGTCCACATTCCGTTCTGCGCGGTGCGCTGCGGGTACTGCGACTTCAACACCTACACGGCCACCGAACTGGGCGGCGGCGCTTCGCAGGATGCTTATGCCCGCACTGCCGAATCCGAGGTGGCCTTCGCCGCCAAGGCCCTTGCCGCGTCGGGGGTTCCGGCGCGGAAGCTCAGCACGGTCTTCTTCGGCGGCGGAACGCCCACGCTGCTTCCCGCGGCTGACCTCGCGCTGATCCTGCGTGCCGCCATTGATGAGTGGGGCATCGAAGACGGTGTGGAGGTCACTACCGAGGCAAATCCGGATTCGGTCACGCCCGAGTCCCTCGCCGTCCTCAAGGAGGCCGGGTTCACGCGCGTCTCCTTCGGCATGCAGTCGGCGGTTCCGCACGTCCTCAAAGTCCTGGACCGCACCCATACACCCAGCCGCGTTCCGCAGGTGGTGCAGTGGGCACGCGAAGCGGGTCTCGCCGTCAGCCTTGACCTGATCTACGGAACACCGGGCGAGTCCCTTGACGACTGGCGGTATTCCCTGGAGACCGCCCTGTCCTACCGGCCTGACCACATCAGCGCCTACGCGCTGATTGTCGAGGAGGGCACCAAGCTGGCGGCGCAGATGCGGCGCGGCATGGTTCCCAAAATTGACGACGACGACCACGCGGACAAATACGAACTGGCCGACCAGCTCATCACCGAAGCAGGCCTGGGATGGTACGAGGTCAGCAACTGGGCACGCACGCCCGACCAGGCGTGCCGCCACAACCTGGCCTACTGGCGGGGGGATGACTGGTGGGGGATCGGCCCAGGTGCCCATTCCCATGTGGGGGGCGTCCGCTGGTGGAACGTCAAGCACCCCACAGCGTATGCCGGCCGCCTCGCGCAGGGACAGTCGCCGGCTGCAGGCAGGGAAACGCTGGATGCGGAGACCCGGAACGTGGAGCGGATCATGCTTGAGGCGCGGTTGCGGACAGGCCTGGACGCTTCCGCGTTGAGTGCTGCCGGGCGGCATGAAATTGCCGGCCTGATTGCCGACGGCCTGGTGGACCCCGTGGCGGCGTTCCGCGGAAACCTTGTCCTCACGCTGAAGGGCCGCCTGCTGGCCGACGCTGTAGTGCGCCGGCTCCTCCCGGACTAGCCGCGAGGGTGCGGGCGGGGGAGCCGGTGGGGACTACTTGATCCAGCGCAGGTTGTACTGGTAGCGGTGCGGCTGTCCCTTGTTCACATGGATGCCTGCGGCCACTGAGAAGCACGTCAGGGCGATCCAGATCAGTGTGGCAATAACGGCAAAGATGTTCCCGACCACGGGGATGAAGACCAGGATGTTGGCCACAACGGCTGCGATGGTGGGCGGAAGGCTAAAGTTCAGCGCTTCCTTGGATTCCTGGGCGGTGAACGGCCCGCGGTCACGGAAAATCAGGAAAATGAGCAGCGCAGGCACGCAGCCGAGGATCCCGCCGAAGTGCGCCAGGGTGGCCCACTGCCTGTCCTCGCTTGCCGTCAGGGGCAGCGCGTTCGCCGGGACGCCATGGTATTCGGAGCGGCCCGGGCCGTCCTGGCTGTCCCTGTGATCACGTGCGTTTTCTGCCACAGTCTGTTCCTTCGAGAGTGCAAATGGTGCGGAATGCCGGCAGGCCGGCTGCGGCGCGTGCATGGTCGATGCGGCTGCCGCAGTACCAAGGATACTGGCTGTCCGGTGCCGGACTTCCCATCAGGGAACGGTGAGGAAGTCGATCACTTCCTCAACCCGGCCCAGCAGCGACGCTTCCAGGTCCGCGTAGGTCCGTACCGCGCCCAGCAATTTCTGCCAGCCGAGCCCGATGTCTTCCTTGGTTGCGTGCGGCCACCCGAACGCCGCCAAAATCCCGGTCTTCCAGTCCTGTCCCCGGGGTATGTCAGGCCAGCGTTCGATACCAAGGACCGACGGCCGGATGGCCTGCCATACGTCGACATACGGATGGCCGACAATAAGCACGTTCCCGGCGGCACCCGGGGAGGCCATAACCGCCTCGGCAATGCGGGACTCCTTGGAGTCGGGCACCAGGTGGTCGACGAGCACGCCGAGGCGCCGGCCCGGCCCCGGGCGGAAGCCCGCCACAGCCGCCGCCAGGTCGTCGATGCCGTGAAGGGGCTCGACGACGATGCCTTCCACCCGGAGGTCGTCGCCCCACACTTTTTCCACAAGTTCAGCGTCGTGCTTGCCTTCCACCCAGACGCGGCTGGCCTTGGCAACCTGCGCGCGCTGGCCTGCCACCCGCACCGAGCCCGATGCAGTCCTCCCGGCGCCCGTCCCCGTAGCCGCCCGGGGTGCCGGCGGCATCAGGCGGATCGCGCGTCCCTCAAGAAGGAAGCCGTAACCGAGGCGGAAAGTCCGTGACTTGCCCCGCCTGTCCTCGAGGGCAACAACGTGCATGCCACCGGACTTTTCCACGCGGGTAACGGCGCCCACCCAGCCCGACTGGACGTCTTCCAGCACCATGCCGCGTTCGGCGGGCACTTCCGGCAGTTTGGTCTGCACGGGAGCGGACATGTCCCGGGGCCCCCAGTTCTGGTAATCCATGGCTCGTCTCCGCCCAGCGCTTGATCGGTGCCCGCGGGAGTTTCGCCCGGAGCGGTACCAATGCTAGCAACGGGGCGAGGCATAATAGACTGTTAGCACTTTGGCATGTCGAGTGCTAACCATTGAGAACGCCCGGGGTGCGCAGCCGCCCCGACCCTGGATGGAGGTGGAGTGTGAGCGAGCCACGCAAACTGGAAGTACTGCGGGCCATCGTGGAGGATTACGTCCACTCCCGCGAGCCGGTCGGTTCCAAGGCGCTGGTGGAAAGGCACCACCTCGGAGTTTCCAGTGCCACGATCCGCAACGACATGGCCGCGCTTGAGGAGGAAGGCCTCATCACGGCCCCGCACACCAGTGCCGGACGGATTCCCACGGACAAGGGTTACCGCCTGTTCGTCGACCAGATCTCCGCCGTCAAGCCCCTGTCGCAGGCCGAACGCCGGGCCATCCAGTCGCTGCTGGAAGGTTCGGACGACCTCGACGACGTCCTCGAGCGCACTGTCCGCCTGCTGTCCCAGCTCACCAACCAGGTGGCAGTGGTTCAGTACCCGCACCTCAGCCGGGCCCTGATCCGCCACATTGAGTTCGTCCTGCTGGCGCCCCGGAAAGTGCTGGTGGTACTGATTGCCGACAGCGGCAAGGTGGAACAACGGGTCATCGACGTCGGCCAGGACCTCGGGGACGACGCCCTCGCCGGGCTGCGGACCCGGTTCCTCGGCTCCCTCGCCGGAACGCCGCTGGGCCAGCTCGGGCAGTCCCTTCCCGCCGTCGTCTCCGCTGTCAGCCCCGGCCATCGCCAGGCCGCCCAGGCACTCGCCCAAGGGCTCGAACTGCTTGCCCATAGCAGCCGCGAGGACCGCATGGTCATGGCAGGCACGGCCAACCTCGCACGGTCCAACGTTGACTTCCCACTCAGCATCGGCCCTGTGCTGGAAGCCCTGGAGGAGCAGGTGGTGATGCTGCGCCTGTTGAGCGAGATGGCGCAGGACCACCACGGCGTGGCGGTCAGCATCGGGCGGGAGAACCCCTACGACGGCCTCGCCGAAGCATCCGTGGTGGCTACCGGCTACGGACCGGACAGCGCAGCGAAGGTCGGCATCCTGGGACCCACCCGCATGGACTACCCCACCACCATGGCCGCCGTCCGGGCCGTCGCCCGCTACCTTTCCCGGATCCTGGGACCCTAAGCGGCCCGCCGCGGCCCCACCGCCGCCCGGACCACGGACAGGGAACCCCTACCGCAGCATTACAACAAGGAAGAGATACGAACTTTGAGCAGCCACTACGAAGTCCTTGGAGTCTCACCCGAGGCCACCGGGGAAGAAATCAAGAAGGCCTACCGCAAGCTGGCCCGCACGCTGCACCCGGACGTGAACCCTGGTGAAGAGGCAGCCGACCGCTTCAAGGCAGTGACCCATGCCTACGAAGTTCTCTCGGACCCGCAAAAGCGTCGCGTCTACGACACCACCGGCAACGAAAACGGGACGGACAACGGGTTTGGCGGCGGCAGCTACGCCGGGCAGGGCTTCGCGTTCCAGGACATCTTCGACACGTTCTTCGGTGCCGGCGGTTCCACCGGGCCTGCCTCCCGCGTCCGCCGCGGCCAGGATGCCCTCATCAGCGTCCGGATCGACCTGCGCGACGCCGTGTTCGGCGTCAACAAGAAACTCGAAGTGGACACGGCGGTCACCTGCCCCACCTGCGAAGGCTCGTGCTGCAGGCCCGGAACCCACCCCGAGCGCTGCGACATCTGCGGCGGCAGCGGCCAGGTGCAGAGGGCGGTCCGCTCCATCCTGGGCCAGGTCATGACGGCCGCGCCGTGCGGCACCTGCGAGGGATTTGGCACGGTCATCAAAGACCCCTGCAACGAGTGCAGCGGCCAGGGCCGCATCCGCAGCCGGCGTTCGCTGACCATCAAGGTTCCTGCCGGCGTCGCCACCGGCACCCGGATCCAGCTTGCCGGCCAGGGCGAGGCCGGTCCGGCCGGCGGCCCGGCGGGTGACCTCTATGTGGAAATCCGCGTCAACAACGATCCCACGTATGTCCGCGAAGGCGATGACCTGCACGCCACCCTGCACATCCCCATGACAGCCGCTGCCCTCGGCACCGACGTTAGCCTGGAAACTTTCGACGGCACCCAGGAAATCGACGTCAAGCCCGGCACCCAGTCCGGTGAAATCATCACCCTCCGCGGCCTGGGCGTCACCCACCTGCGCGGGTACGGCCGCGGCGACCTGAAGGTGCACCTCCAGGTGGACACGCCGGCGAAGCTCGACGCCGCCCAGGAAGACCTGCTCCGCCAGCTGGCCAAGCTCCGCGGCGAGCAGATCACCGACGGCAAGCTCGCCGCGAGCGGCGGCATGTTCGCGAAGCTCCGGGACCGCCTCGGTAACCTGTAGCGGTGAGCAACCCCGTCTTCTTCACACCCGCGGGAACCCTGGACGGGATGGCGGCCGGGCGCCGCTTCCTCCTCGAAGGGGCAGAGGCCAGGCACGCGGTGGCCGTCAAACGGCTCGCCCCCGGCGAGGCCGTGGACATCGTGGACGGCGCAGGCACCCGCCTGACCGGCCGCGTCACAACAGCGTCCTCCGCAGCCCTGGAGGTTGAGTGCGCGGCGCTTTCCGTCGAAAGCCGGCCGGACATCCGGCTGGTGCTGGTGCAGGCGCTGGCGAAGGGCGACCGGGACGAACTGGCCATCGAGACAGCCACGGAGCTGGGTATCGACGCCGTCATTCCCTGGCAGTCCGAGCGCTCCATTGTCCGCTGGAAAGGCGACCGGGCTGCCAAAGCCCATGCAAAATGGCAGTCCGTGGTTGCCGCAGCCGCCAAGCAGGCGAGACGGGCGTGGGTCCCCGAGGTGCGTGCCGCCGTCGACACCGCTGCCCTGGCACGTGCCGTTGAGGCCGCCGGGCTGGCCGTGATCCTGCATGAGGACGCCGTGCGCCCCCTGCGCAGTGTCCTCGAGTCATGGAGCTCCTCCGTTGGGAATGCCGACCTGGGAGGGGAGCCCCGGGAGGTTCTCCTCATCGTCGGGCCGGAGGGCGGCATCAGTCCCCGCGAAGTGACCAGGCTCTGTGACAAGGGCGCCGCGACCGCGCTGCTGGGACACCATGTCCTGCGGTCCTCCACAGCCGGTCCGGCGGCCGTCGTCCTTGCCAGCGACATCCTGGGACGCTGGGCGCCTAGCGCACCTTGAAGGACCGTGTGTCCTTGTACTGGTCCGGTCCGCCACCTGGCCCTGCCTGCGCCACCCGCAACTCGTAATCGCCCGCCGGCAGGGTCAGTGCCAGCGTAAAGACGCCCGCCTGTCCCTGTTCCACCGACGCCGTTGTTTCCCCGGTCAGGAATGGTTCCGTCTGGCCGTCGCCGACGGACCGCAGGATCTGCCACCGCAGCTTGCCGCCGGCCGTGGTGCTGCGTCCGGTGATCTTCACGCTGCCGCCCGGAACCTCCACGTTCTCCTGGGGGTCGATAATCCACACCGGGGCCACCAGCCCTGCAGTGCGGGTCATCAGTGCGCCCAGGCGGACGTGGTCGAACGCCACGTAGTCCGTATGCCCGTCCACCAATATCCGCACCCGGATCTGCTGGCCTGAATCGATCAGGCCGGAGCTTGCAGCTGCTGCCGTGGCGGTGTAAACGAGCTGCTGGATGGCGCGGACCGCCATATCGGCGTCGAGGTTGCTGTTGAAGGCGTCCTCGGAGACGTCCACGGTGATGACGTCCTTGCCGGAAATCGACGTGGCAAGTTCGCTGGGATTCTGCCACGGCGTAAAGAAGTCAGGGTCCAGCGGTTTGTCAGACATCATGGACCGCAGGGCGCGGGTCACCGGATTTTCCTGCTCGGGAACGTCGCGGAACTCGCGGTACAGAAAAATGTCCGCATCGCTGCGGCCGATCCAGTAAACCGGGGCCTTGTTGGAGGACTGGGTGGTTTCCAGGGGAGCACTCGTGGACGGCGGCGTGCCGGTGGCCGCAGGAACTGTGACAAGCGTGCCGGTGGGTGACGGGCCGGCATCGGCGATGCACCCGGCCATCGCCGGCGCAGCCGCAAGGAGGGCAGCCAGCACCAGGGCGCGGGCGCCGGCGGCACGGCAGCCCCCGTGGGGCGCGGCGGTTTTCGGCACGTGTGTTGCCTGTCCTTTCATGGCGTGAAGGGCCGGTCCCCGGGCGGCCTGGTCTTCCAGCTGCGGCTGGATTATCAGCATGGCATACCCCACGCGGCCGGCCCGGCTCTTCTGCCGGCGCGGTCCCGAACTGAAACGGGAACGATATGAGGCTGATATGAAGTTGATACCTAATGACGGGAACTGGTCCTTCCCCTGGGTGTTAATGCCCCCTCCCGGTATCTGGCGGCGGTGCCTGCTGGCGTAATATGGAAAGACAGACTGCACCGACCTCGAGGGGATCACAGGCCTGCCGGCCAACACTATGACTGAATCAGCGAACGGAAAGCGCCGGCCCGCCGGCGAAGGCGCCACCGGAGAGTTCCCGCATTCCCTCCCAGGCATCCGGACAGAAGTGGTCCGCTTCGACAACTCCGACCAGATGGTCCAGTCGCTCGGCAGCCACGATGAGGCGCTTCGGTACATCGAGGAACAGTTCCCGGACGTCAACTTCCACGTCCGCGGCAACGAGCTCTCCATCAGCGGTCCCACCGCGGACGTGCCGCGGATCATGCGGCTGCTCCATGAAGTCCGCGGACTTGTTGCCCGCGGCACCGTCATCAGCCCGTCGGTGCTCCAGCAGCTGGTTGCGCTCCTGCGGACCCAGTCCCTGCAGAACCCGGTGGACGTGCTGACCCACGACATCCTCTCCAGCCGCGGCCGGACCATCCGCCCGAAGACGCTGAACCAGAAGAACTATGTCGACGCCATCGACGACAACACCGTGATCTTCGGTATCGGGCCGGCAGGTACCGGGAAGACCTACCTGGCCATGGCAAAGGCGGTCCAGGCGCTCCAGCAAAAAGAAGTCAACCGGATCATCCTGACGCGTCCGGCGGTGGAGGCCGGGGAACGCCTTGGTTTCCTGCCCGGCACTTTGAGCGACAAGATCGACCCCTACCTGCGTCCCCTGTACGATGCGCTGCACGACATGATGGACCCCGAG
The DNA here is from genome assembly GCF_005796205.1 of Pseudarthrobacter sp. NamE2. Lineage (GTDB taxonomy): Bacteria > Actinomycetota > Actinomycetes > Actinomycetales > Micrococcaceae > Arthrobacter. The sequence continues at coordinate 241,690 of NZ_VAHN01000001.1, forward strand.
TCCATCCCGCGGCTGATGGCCGCCGGAACCATTGAAGTGGCGCCCCTCGCCTACATGCGCGGACGCACGCTCAATGATGCGTTCATCATCCTTGACGAGGCCCAGAACACTACGCCCGAGCAGATGAAGATGTTCCTGACAAGGCTCGGGTTCGGGTCCAAGATGGTTGTCACCGGCGACATCACCCAGGTGGACCTGCCCTTCGGCACGCGTTCCGGGCTGCGCATCGTGGAGGAGATCCTGCAGGGTATCGAGGGCGTGAACTTTTCCGTCCTGGACGCCGCAGACGTCGTGCGGCACCGGCTCGTGGGCGATATCGTGAACGCCTACAGCATCTGGGACGACGCCCAGCGGGCGCGGGCCAAACACTCGGCAGTCAAGGAAAAGCGGGGGGAACACGCGTGAGCATCGAGGTGAACAACGAGTCCGGCGTCCAGGTGGACGAAGCGGCACTCGTGGCTTTGTCGCGGTACATCTTCGAACAGCTCTACATCCACCCCCAGGCGGAACTGTCCATCCTGCTGGTTGATGAGCCCGCCATGGAAAAGCTGCACATCGAACTTATGGACGAACCCGGAGCCACAGATGTGCTGTCCGTGCCCATGGACGAACTCACGCCGGGAACGCCGGACCGGCCCACGCCGCAGGGAATGCTTGGGGACATCGCCATCTGCCCGCAAGTCGCCCGGGTGCAGGCAAAGGATGCCGGCCACGAGCTCCAGGATGAGATGCTGCTGCTGACCACGCACGGCATCCTGCACCTGCTGGGCTACGACCATGCAGAGCCCGAAGAAAAGGCCGAGATGTTCGGTCTCCAGCGCGAACTCCTGACCGGCTTCACCGGCAAAGAAGCACCTGCCGAGACCACCCGGTGACGCTCCTGCTCCTGGTCGCGATGGCCCTGCTTTTCCTGGCGGTCGCGGCGGTGCTGACAGCTGCCGAGGCAGCGTTCAGCTTCCTCCCGCGGCATGACGCGGAGGAGGCCCTGCTCAAGAGCCGCGGCAATGCTATGCGGCGCATCCTCGCCCAGCCCGTGGCGCACATCCGGGCTCTGCGGTTCTGGCGTATCTGGTTCGAGATGGCTTCGGCGGTCGCAGTCGCCGTGCTGCTCTCCACCCTCCTGGACAACGTCTGGCTCGCCGGCCTGGCAGCCACGGGCATCATGGCGCTGCTTGGATTCGTTATCGTCGGCGTCTCGCCCCGCCAGCTTGGCAGGTTGCACTCCGCGGCCGTGGTCCGGTTCACCGCTCCGATGCTCCGTTTCCTCACGTGGGTCCTTGGGCCGATTCCCGGCTGGCTTGTGGCCCTGGGAAGTACGGCAGCGCCCGGGGCCCCAAGCGGCGATGAGGCGTTCTTCAGCGAGCAGGAGTTCCGCGAACTGGTGGAGCGTGCCAGCGAGTCCGACATGATCGAGGACACCGAGGCCGAGATGATCCAGTCCGTGTTCGACTTCGGTGACACCCTGGTCCGTGCCGTCATGGTTCCCCGGACTGATATCGTCACCATCGAATCGGGCTCCAGCCTTCACCAGGCGATGTCCCTGTTCCTTCGGTCCGGCTACTCAAGGATCCCGGTCATCGGGGACGACACCGACCACATTCTTGGCATCATTTACCTTAAGGATGTTGCCGCCGTGGTCCATGGCCTGTCCCCGGACGAGGAACCGCCCCTGGTGGATTCGCTGGCACGCGAAGTCCGGTACGTGCCCGAGTCCAAGCCGGTGAGCGACCTGCTGCGTGAACTGCAGAAGGAGTCCACGCATGTGGCCATCGTCATCGACGAATATGGCGGCACGGCGGGCCTTGTCACGCTCGAAGACCTGATCGAGGAGATCGTCGGGGAAATCGTGGACGAGTACGACACCGAAAGCGCCGAAGCGGTGGAACTCGGTGACGGCTCCTACAGGGTCAGCGCACGCATGAGCATCGACGATCTCGGTGAGCTCTTCGACATTGAGCTTGAGGATGACGAGGTTGACACCGTGGGCGGGCTCCTCGCCAAAGCGCTGGGCCGGGTTCCGATCGTGGGCAGCCACGTGGAGGTCCATGGCGTTTCCCTGCGGGCCGATAGGCTCGAGGGCCGCAGGAACCGCGTCAGCCACATCATTGCGGCGGCGGTGCCAAGAGTAGACACTGACCTTGAAGACCTCCTCGACGAGGCGGAAGCAACCCAGCAGGGAGTTCCACGTGAGCAAGAAAAGTAAGGCCCCGGAAGCGGAAGAGTTCGGCGGTTTCCACGCAGGTTTCTCCGTCCTGGTGGGCCGTCCCAATGCCGGCAAATCCACCCTGACCAACGCCCTGGTGGGGAAGAAGGTGGCCATCACCTCTGCCAAGCCGCAAACCACGCGCCACACCATCCGCGGGATCGTGCACCGGGATGACGCCCAGCTGATCCTCGTGGACACGCCCGGCCTCCACCGTCCGCGGACCCTGTTGGGAAAGCGCTTGAATGACCTCGTGGCGGACACGCTCGCGGAAGTGGACGCCATTGGCTTCTGCCTGCCGGCCAACGAGAAGATTGGGCCCGGCGATAAGTTCATTGCGTCCCAGCTGGCCGCCGTGGGGAGAAAGCCCGTCATTGCGATCGTTACAAAGGCTGACCTGGTGGACCGCCAGGCCCTGACCGAACAGCTGCTGGCGGTGGCGGAGCTTGGCCGCGAAGTAATGGGGGAGGGCGGCTGGCAGGACATCGTGCCGGTGTCGGCTACCGACGGCTTCCAGGTTGACACTGTTGCCGACGTGCTGATCAGCCACATGCCGCCGTCGCCGCCGCTCTATCCGGACGGTGAGTTGACTGACGAGCCGGAGGCAGTGATGGTGGCGGAGCTGATCCGGGAAGCGGCCCTTGAGGGTGTCCGGGATGAGCTGCCGCACTCACTGGCCGTGGTGGTCGAGGAAATCATCCCCCGGGAGGACCGGCCGGAAGACAACCCGCTGCTGGACGTCCGCGTAAACCTCTACGTGGAACGGCCCTCGCAAAAGGCCATCATCATCGGCAAGGGCGGCAGCAGGCTCCGCGAAGTCGGGACGAACGCCCGCAAGGGAATCGAAGCGCTTCTGGGCACCCGCATCTACCTTGACCTTCACGTCAAGGTGGCCAAGGACTGGCAGCGCGACCCGAAACAGCTGGTCAGGCTCGGCTTCTGACAGGCTCCTGCCGGGGCGCGTGGCGCGCTGCCCGGTGTTTTCCCAGACTGGACCACTAAAATGGACCGGATTTTGAAATTAGAGGAAGGTTCAGACACGTGGGGCGAGGCCGCGAGATGCGCGACAACGGAGCAGACCTGCCTGCAGGCACAGGACCTGTATCCCCGCACGCACACGACGGCGCCGTGGGAGCCGCCCGCCACCTGGGCCCCCTCCGCGGCATGCCGGTCTGGCTCAAGGTCGTTACGGCCGTCGTCTCTGTGGCCATCATCGGCGGGCTGGCATTTGCGGGGTTCTGGTACCTGCGGCTCCAGAACAACATCTCCAGGGCTCCGCTGAACGCGGGCGGCGGCAACAGCGAGGGGCAGGTCAGCGACGCCACGGGCCGGATGCAGATCCTGATCCTTGGTTCGGACACCCGCGACGGGAAGAACGCGGAATACGGCACTGCTGATGACTCCAAAGGGTACGGCAAGTCCGACGTCATGATGCTCATGGACATTTCCGAGGACAACAAACGCGTCAGCGTCATCAGCTTCCCCCGTGACCTGCTCGTGGACATCCCCAAGTGCAAGGACGAGGAAACCGGCCGGGAGTTCCCGGCCCGCAGCGGAATCATGATCAACGAGGCCATGGCCGAGGCCGGCATTGGCTGCGCGGTGGATACCGTAAACAAGATCACCGGCCTGGAAATCGACCACTTCATGATGGCCGACTTCAATGCGGTCAAGGAACTGTCCAACGCTGTGGGAGGCGTGGAGGTCTGCATCAGCGACGCCGTCTACGATCCCGATTCCCGCCTTCGTCTTCCTGCCGGCACCTCCACCGTCCAGGGCGAGATGGCCCTCGCCTTCCTGCGTACACGCCACGCTTTTGCCGACGGCGGCGACCTGGGCCGCATCAGGGCCCAGCAGGGTTTCCTCTCGTCACTCACGCGCAAGATCAAGGACGACGGCACCCTCTCCGACCCGGGCAAGATGCTGAACATCGCCGACGTCGTCACCCGGAACCTGACCGTGGACAAGGGCCTGGCGTCCGTTCCCACCCTGCTGACCATCGGCAACAGGCTCAAGGACATCGACATCAGCAAGGTGGCGTTCGTGTCCGTTCCCACCACGCCGGCCGTGGCGGACCCCAACAGGCTCCAGATCGCGGAGCCCGCGGGCTCGCAGCTGTTCGCAGCCCTCCGGCAGGACATCGACCTCACCGAGCCCACCGCGCCCGCCACCCCGGCACCAACGGAAAGTGCACCGCCGTCGGCTGCCCCCACCGAAACCGCCCCCGCCGTGCCGCCGTACGACAAGGCCCTGCAGCCGGTCACCGTGGCGAACGGCAGCGGCGTTCCCGGCCGTGCCCAGGAAATTGTCCAGGCCCTGATCTCGGGCGGATTCACCCAGGCGGCGCAGTTCGAGAGCACGGCCGTTGAACAGTCGGTGGTCTACTACGGCGCCGATTTCGCCGATGTGGCCGCTGACGTCGCTGCCCTGCTCGGCATCCCTGCGGGGCAACTGGTGCCGGCGCCCAACGTATCCGGGGTTCAGGTCTACCTGGGCGCCGACTTCACCACTGGCACCACCTACGGCACGGGGCCGGGGGCGGCACTGCCGGAGGACATTGTCAACCAGACCGCAGGCGATACCGTCTGCCAGCAGGCCAACCCGTACCTGATCGTGCAGGAGTAGGACGCAATAGCCAAGAAGGCGGGGCCCGCCACCTGGGAAGGTGGCGGGCCCCGCCTGTCATGTTCCGGCTACCAGATGCTGACGCGTTCCTCCGGAGCCATCCACATGCCGTCCTGGTCGGTGACGTCGAACGCTTCGTGGAAGGCGTCCAGGTTCTTCGCGATGGCATTCGTTCGGAACTCGTTGGGGGAGTGCGGGTCGGTGGCCAGCCTGCGCACGGCCTCTTCCTGCCGGATCACCTGCCGCCAGCCTGCAGCCCAGGAGGCGAAGAAACGCTGCTGCCCGGTAAGCCCGTCCAGGACCTCGGGATCCTTGCCATCGAGGCTGATCAGATACGCCTTGTACGCGATGGCAAGCCCCGCAAGGTCACCGATGTTTTCGCCAAGGGTAAGGCGGCCGTTAACGTTATGCCCGGGTGCAGCGGAGGGCGACAAGGCGTCATACTGCTCCACCAGCTTTGCGGTGAGCTTCTCGAACGCCCGGCGGTCCTCATCTGTCCACCAGTTCCGCAGGGCGCCGCCGCCGTCAAACTGCGAGCCCCGGTCGTCGAAGCCGTGCCCGATTTCGTGGCCAATCACCGCACCGATGCCGCCGTAGTTGACGGCGTCGTCGGCCTCGGCGGTGAAGAACGGAGGCTGCAGGATGGCCGCCGGGAACACGATCTCGTTCATCATCGGATGGTAGTAGGCGTTGACCGTCTGCGGGGTCATCAGCCATTTGTTGCGGTCCACCGGCTTGCCTACCTCGTCCAGGTGGCGGTCGACGTCGGCGTTGTGTGCCCGCTCCACATTCCCCAGCAGGTCGTCAGGATCGATCTCCACGGCGGAGTAGTCAATCCATTCCTCCGGAAAGCCGATCTTGGCCCGGAAAGCCTCCAGCTTCCGAAGGGCTTCAGCTTTGGTGTCCGCGCCCATCCAGGCCACGTCCGTTATGCTGCGGCGGTAGGCCTCGATCAGGTTCTCCACCAGCGTCTGCATCCGGGCCTTGTGCGACTCCGGGAAATGCCGTGCCACGTAAATTTGTCCGACGGCTTCACCCAGGGCCGCTTCCACCACGCCCACGCCGCGCTTCCAGCGGTCCTTGTTCCGCGGGGTTCCGCTAAGGGTGGTGCCGTAAAAGGCGAAGTTCGCATCAACGAAGGCGGACGACAGGTACGGCGCGGCGGCGCTGATGACCCGCATGGCCAGCCACTCCTGCCAGACGGCCAGCGGCTCGGAGTCCAAAAGCCCGGCAGCGCCTGCAAAAAAGTCGGGTGTGCTCACCACCAGTTCCTGCCGTTTGCCGGCGTCAATCCCCGCGGCTTCAAACCAGGTGGGCAACTGGGGGAACAGTGCCGACGCTTCGTCGGCGGTTTTGAGGTTGTAGGTTTTCTGCGGATCACGCAGCGTGACGTTGTCCCAGTGGTGCGAAGCCAGGTTTGTCTCAAGCGCCACCACCCGTTCCGCAGCGGCTTCAGCATCCGCTACATCGGCGAGGCCGAACATGGTGGCCACATGCTTCCGGTAAGCGGAAACGATCGGCTGGAACTTCTCCTCCCGGTAGTAGGACTCATCGGGAAGCCCCAGGCCCCCCTGGCCGGTGTACAGCAGCACACGGTCCGGGTTGCCGGCGTCCGGCGCCGGGTAGATGTAGAACAGGCCGCTGACATCGGACCGGAACAGCTTCCCGGCGAGGGCTACGAGTTCGGTGGCTGACGCAGTGGCAAAAATGTCGGCGAGCCGCTGGCGGATGGGTTCCATCCCCTTGGCCTCGACGGCTGCCTCGTCCATGAAGCTGTTGTAGAGGTCGCCGATCTTCCTTTCGATGCCGCTGGCTGATCCGGCCTTGGCCGCCGCCTCCTCGATGATGTCGCGGACGGCGATCTCGGATCCGTCCCGCAAGGCGGTGAATGTGCCCTCGAGCGGACGGTCGTCGGGAATCTCGGTGGCCTTCAGCCAGGCGCCGTTGACGTGCTGATACAGGTCATCCTGCGGCCGTACCGAGTGGTCTATGGTGGACAGGTCGATCCCCGAAACGGGCACTGAAGCTCCTCTTGCTGGAAGGCCCCGCCCGGCTGGAACACCGGAAAGGGTCTGCATGGTGGACTTATCGGACGGTAGTGCCCTTTCATCTTACGCACGCGTGCTACGCTCAAAAGGTGCGTGCAGAGCTCCTTCTCCTTAGCTGCCGCGGCGAGGCCACAGGCGCGATTTAGCGCAAAGGCCCACCCTCGCTGCGGAGTTTGTGTTGCCCGGCCACCCTTTCAATGAAGATCTCCAAGAAAAGGCCCCACGTAATGCGAAACGCACAAAAGCCCTCAGGAATGCCTGCCCACCGGTACACGCCGTTCCAGGACCAGATCAAAGTCGAACTGCCGGACCGCACCTGGCCGGACAAGGTCATCACCAAGGCTCCCCGCTGGTGTGCAGTGGACCTCCGCGACGGCAACCAGGCACTGATCGATCCCATGAGCCCGGCCCGCAAGATGAAGATGTTCGACCTCCTGGTCAGCATGGGCTACAAGGAAATCGAAGTCGGGTTCCCGTCCGCGTCACAGACCGACTTCGACTTTGTCCGCCAGCTCATCGAGGGCAACCACATCCCGGACGACGTCACCATCCAGGTCCTGACCCAGGCACGCGAACACCTGATCGAGCGGACCTATGAATCCCTGGTCGGTGCCAAGCAGGCCATCGTCCACCTGTACAACTCCACTTCGGTCCTGCAGCGCCGCGTGGTCTTCAACCAGGACGAGGACGGCATCCTGGATATCGCCCTGCAGGGCGCCCGGCTGTGCAAGAAGTACGAGGAAACCCTCGCCGATACCCACGTGACCTACGAATACTCCCCGGAGTCCTTCACCGGAACGGAACTGGAGTACGCCGTCCGGGTGTGCAACGCCGTCGCTGACATTTTTGAAGCCTCAGCGGACAAACAGGTCATCATCAACCTGCCGGCCACGGTGGAGATGGCCACCCCCAACGTCTACGCCGACTCGATCGAGTGGATGAGCCGCCACCTGCACCCCCGTGAGGGCATCATCCTCTCGCTCCACCCGCACAACGACCGCGGAACCGGCGTGGCAGCGGCGGAGCTGGGCTACATGGCAGGGGCGGACCGGATCGAAGGCTGCCTGTTCGGCAACGGCGAGCGGACCGGCAACGTGGACCTGGTGACCCTGGGCCTGAACCTGCTGGTGCAGGGCATCGATCCGATGATCGACTTCTCCAACATCGACGAGATCCGCCGGACCGTTGAATACTGCAACCAGCTGCCCGTGCCCGAGCGTTCGCCGTATGGCGGCGACCTCGTGTTCACCGCCTTCTCCGGCTCGCACCAGGACGCCATCAAGAAGGGCTTCGAAGCGCTGGAGCGGGACGCCGCCGCAGCGGGCAAGTCCGTGGACGACTTCACCTGGCAGGTCCCGTACCTGCCCATCGACCCCAAGGACCTCGGCCGCAGCTACGAGGCAGTTATCCGGGTGAATTCCCAGTCCGGCAAGGGCGGCGTGGCCTACCTGCTCAAGCACGAGCACAGCCTGGACCTGCCGCGCCGTGCCCAGATCGAATTCTCCGGTGTCATCCAGCGCCGCACGGATACCGTGGGCGGCGAGGTCAGCGCCGCGCAGCTGTGGCAGATCTTCCAGGATGAGTACCTGCCCTCCGGCCAGGCGGACGGGCAGTGGGGACGCTATTCCCTTGGTGCCGTGAAGACTGAAACGGATGACGACGGCGGCACCACGCTCCACGCGTCCCTCACCGTTGACGGGGCGCAGGTGAGCAGGACGGGAACCGGCAACGGGCCTATCGCCGCGCTGCTCAGCATCCTGCACGAGGACGGCGTGGATGTCCGGGTGCTGGACTACAGCGAGCACGCCCTCTCCGAAGGCGGCAACGCCCTGGCCGCCGCGTACGTGGAGTGCGCCGTGGGTGAACGGGTCCTGTGGGGCGTCGGCATCGACGCCAACACCAGCATGTCCGCCCTGAAAGCCGTGATCTCCGCGGTCAACCGGGCCATCCGGGACGCCCAGGCCTGATTCAGGCCGGCTGTGCCGCCGGGACCTCCCGGCGGCACAGCCGCGCCCGGCAGTGCTGCCCCCGCGGGGATGGGAAGATAAAAGCGTGGCCCAACATTCTTTCGCCTCCCGCGCGTACCGGGACGACGCCGTCGTGCTCCGTACGCACAAACTGGGCGAGGCCGACCGCATCATTACCCTCCTGACAAAGCACCACGGCCAGGTCCGCGCTGTCGCCAAGGGCGTCCGGCGCACCAGCAGCAGGTTTGGGGCACGGCTCGAGCCCTTTATGGTCGCGGACCTCCAGCTGGTCTCAGGACGCAGCCTCGACATCGTCACGCAGGCAGTGGCTAAGGGGGCCTACGGCGGAAGCATAGCGGCCGACTACGGCCGGTACACCGTGGCAGCCGCCATGACCGAGACTGCGGAAAAACTGACGGACGTCGACGGTGAATCCGGCACGGCGCAGTACAACCTGCTTGTCGGTGCCCTGGCCGCACTCAGCCGGGACGAGCATCCCGCCGGCCTGATCCTTGACTCCTACCTGCTCCGCGCACTGGCAACCGGCGGCTGGGCGCCAAGTTTCACCGATTGCGCCCGTTGCGGGCTGCCGGGTCCGCACACCGCCTTCGCCGCAGCGCTCGGCGGCATGGTCTGCAGCGGCTGCAGGCCGCCCGGGGCACTTGCCCCGGCCCCCGAAACTGTTGTCCTGCTGGCGGCCCTGCTCACCGGCGATTGGGCAACCGCGGACGCGTCGTTGCCCGTCCACCGGAAAGAGGCGGCCGGACTGGTGGCGGCCTATCTGCAATGGCATCTCGAACGAGTCCTCAAATCCCTCAAGCATGTGGAGCGTAGCTGACAGTGGTCCTGGGCAAAAAGAACACAACAACCCGCAAGCGCACCCGTCCCGTGGTCGTTCCCTACCCCCATCCGTCCGGCGCCGTGGCGCCAGACATTGCGGCCGAATTCATTCCCCGGCATGTGGCCATCGTGATGGACGGCAACGGGCGCTGGGCCAACCAGCGGGGCCTGCCGCGCATCGAGGGCCACAAGGCGGGCGAGCCCGCACTGCTGGACGTCATGGCCGGGGCGATCGAACTCGGCATCGAGTATGTCAGTGTCTACGCCTTTTCCACCGAGAACTGGCGGCGGTCCCCCGAGGAAGTGCGCTTCCTGATGGGATTTAACAAGGACGTGCTCCGCAGGCAGCGGAACCAGCTGGATGAATGGGGCGTCCGGGTCAGGTGGTCCGGCCGTCGGCCCAGGCTCTGGGGCTCCGTCATCCGGGAACTTGAAGAGGCCGAGGAGTTCACGGCGGGCAACAGCACGTGCACGTTGACCATGTGTGTTAATTACGGCGGCCGCGCGGAAATCACCGACGCCGTCTCCGCCATTGCCGCCGACGTCGCCGCCGGCAGGCTCAAGCCCAATGCGATTACCGAGCGGACCGTCCAGAAGTACCTGGATGAGCCGGACCTTCCCGACGTGGATCTTTTCCTTCGCAGCTCCGGGGAGCAGCGGTTGTCCAACTTCCTGCTCTGGCAGTCCGCGTACGCCGAGTTCGTCTTCATGGACACCCTCTGGCCGGACGTCGACAGGCGCACACTGTGGGCCGCCGTCGAAGAATACGCCCGGCGGGACCGCCGCTACGGGGGCGCGGTGGATGCGGCACCCTCAGCGGCACCATAGGCCCGAAGCCATCGCGCCAGCCGCGCGTAGGCGTCCTTCCGGACGGCGGCGGGGGAGAGGAAGACGTCATGCAGTGCGCCGTCAATCCGTTCAACTGTCACTGTCCGGCCCAGGGTGAGGGCGCGGGCGCCGATGACGTTCACGTCGAGAACGGCGTCTGTCCGCCGCATCTCCTCGGACCAAAAGAGCCCGTTCGCGCTTGCCCGGGACAGCAGGACAAGGATAGGCATTTCCAGGTCGAGGCCGCGGGCCACCCGTGTATGCCCTGCCAGTACCGCACTCAGCCACCCGGCCCGCACCGGAAACGCCATGGGCGGCCGGTACTTGTCATCCAGGGTCCATTCCCCGTCCGCGGCGCTGCTGATGGTGCGCCAGTAGAAGCCGCGCTCCGGAAGCCGCAGTACCGCCTCGGGACGGAGCCGCGCAACGGGTCCCACGAGGCCCAGGGCCGCCCGCCGGACCAGGGTGCTGCTGTGCATTTCCAGCCAGGGGCTGTTCAGTACCAGTCGTGATACGGCACCGGGGTGCCTGCTGGCCCAGAGCACGGCCACCAGCCCGCCGGTGGAATGGCCCATCAGGGTCACAGGGCCGGGCCCGGCCTCCTCTGCGATCAGCCGGCAGGCAGTCTCTATTTCTGCGTCATAGTCAGCAAGGTCCGCCACGTAGCCGCCGGGAAATTCGGGGCGCAGGCTTCGGCCGTGGTTGTGCATGTCCAGCGCGTAGAAGTCGTAACCCTCACTGGACCAAAAACGGGCGAGGTCAGTGTTGAAGAAGTAGTCGCTCCAGCCATGCAGGAAGAGCACCGGCGTGGGGCTCCTGCCGGCTTGGCCGAGAAATTCCCGGGCCGGGCGGAACCGGATCAGTGTCGCGGTGCGCCCGATGCCGTCAGGTCCGGAGGCAATAAAGGTGCGGGACTCGAACTCCCCGCCCAGGATGTCCTGTTGCCAGCCCATGGCTTCATGCTAGACCGCCTGGCAGGCAGGATACGCAATTTTGGTCCGGGCGCAGGAGGCGGAAGACTGGAGGCATGCGCGTTTACCCCACTTTCTTCAGGCTGGCCTTTTCATGGATGGACGCAGAGCGCGCCCACAAGATCGGATTCAAGGGCATTCGGCTGGCGCATGCTTCCGGCGCCGGCAGGGCCCTGCAGAAGCTGACCGCCCCTGCGCCGTCCCTGCAGACCACGGCATTCGGGGTGACCTTCCCGTCGCCGTTCGGCCTGGCCGCCGGCTTCGACAAGGAGGGGCACGGCATCGAAGCCCTCACCGAACTGGGCTTTGGCCACATCGAAGTGGGCACCATCACCGGCCAGGCCCAACCCGGCAATGAAAAGCCGCGGCTGTTCCGGCTGGTGCAGGACCGCGCAGTCATCAACCGGATGGGTTTCAACAACGACGGCGCCGCCGCCGTGGCTCCGCGGCTCAAGGCCGCCCGGGCTGCTTTGCAGCGCCGGCACGCGGGCGTGCGCCCCGTCATTGGCGTGAATATCGGCAAGACCAAGGCGGTTGAGCTTGCCGACGCCGTGGATGACTACCTGGTCAGCGCCCGCAGCCTCGCTCCCGCCGCAGACTACCTGGTCGTCAATGTCAGTTCACCGAACACTCCCGGCCTGCGGTTGCTCCAGGACGTGGAAAGCCTCCGTCCGCTGCTGACCGCGGTGGGGGAGGAGGCGGACCGTGCGGCAGGGCGGCACGTGCCTCTGCTCGTCAAAATCGCTCCCGACCTCAGCAACGAGGATATCGACGACGTTGCCCGTCTTGCGCTGGACCTCAAGCTGGACGGGATCATCGCCACCAACACCACGATCGGACGGACGGGTCTCACCTCTTCACCCGAGGAGGTAGAACAATGCGGCGCGGGCGGACTCTCCGGAGCTCCGCTGAAGCAGCGCTCCCTTGAGGTGCTGCGCCGGCTCAGGGCGGCCACCGGCGACGCCCTGACCCTTGTGGCGGTAGGCGGTGTGGAAACCGCGCAGGACGTCCAGGAACGCCTTGATGCCGGGGCAACGCTCGTCCAGGGGTACACCGCCTTCCTTTACGAGGGACCGTTCTGGGCCGCCCGGATCAACCGCGGACTGGCGAAGGACCGCCGGGCCTGACCCTTTCCGGCAAGAAGAACCCCGGCGGAATCCCGCCGGGGTTCGTTGCGCTGTTGTCGCTTCGAGTGGTGAAGCCGGGTCAGGAGGGGTACTGGCCGCGCTTTACCTGGGGCTTGGGCAGCCGCAGCTTGCGGAACTGGAGGGAGCGCATGGAGCCGTACCAGACGGTGCCCCGCTCCACCTCACCGAACCTCTCCGTCAGCCGCTTGCGGAGCTGGCGGGACAGGACGAACACGTCGATGAACACCACCAGGAACATGACCCAGAACCCGCCCAGGACGTAAATCATGAGGTCGCTCGACGCGGGCACCACCAGCGACACGAGGACAAAGACGAGCGCGCCGAACATCAGGTATTCACCGAGGCTGAACCGCGCGTCCACGAAATCGCGTGCGAAGCGCTTTTGGGGTCCCTTGTCCCGCAGGGGCAGGTACTTTTCGTCACCGGTGTCCAGGGCCTGGCGCATCTTCTGGCGCTGGTCCTGGATGGCCTGGCGCTCGGCCGCCTTGGAGGCTTTCCGGTCCTCTGGCACCAGGGGGCGCTTCCGCGCGGCCTCCTGTGCCTTGCGGGTGGGAGTAGGGGCGCCCTTGCCAGCAACGCCGTTTGGCCGTGCTGCCGCGTCTGCCGCCTGCTGCTCTACTGATTGCTGCGCCGTAGGCGCTTCCTTTTTACGTCCGAACACCAGAACAGAATACCCTTGCAGGCCCCCGCTGGCCGTTCCGATCCTGTGGCGGCCCGGGCAGGTGAACGATGTGACACAGGTAATGTTTCCGCCATGACTTCAACACCGCCATCTGCCCCGCACCCTTACAGCAGTCCAGCCATGTCCGGCCCTGACGGACAGGACTGGACGGAAGGCCTCCGCACGGCGGTCGACCGCGCCTTCGACAGCACCGTGGGGACCCTTAAGGACCTTGTGGCCATACCGGGCATCGCCTGGCCCAGCTTCGACCGCACACCGCTCGAGCAAAGTGCGGAAGCAGTGGCGGACGTGCTGCGCGCGGCAGGCGTGGACGGGGTGCAGATCCTGCACTCCAGCAAGGCGGACGGCACTCCGGGAGGTCCCGCCGTCGTCGCCCGCCGTCCCGCTGCCGAGGGAAAGCCGACCGTCCTCCTGTACGCCCACCACGACGTCCAGCCTGCAGGAGACGAAAACCTGTGGGACACTGAACCGTTCACGGCAGTGGAGAGGGACGGCCGGCTTTACGGCCGCGGCGCCGCGGACGACAAAGCGGGCATCATGGCCCACGTGGCTGCCTACGCCGCCGTTGCCGGGGTCCTGGGCAACGGCCTGGGCCTGGGAGTGACGTTCTTCTTCGAGGGCGAGGAGGAAGCCGGCTCGCCCACCTTCCGTCCTTTCCTTGAGGCCAACCGCGACCTGTTGCGCGCCGATGTCATCGTGGTGGCCGACTCCAGCAACTGGAAGGTGGGCATCCCTGCGCTCACCACCAGCCTGCGCGGGCTCGTCGACGGCGTCATCGAAGTCCAGGTACTGGAGCACGCTGTCCACTCGGGCATGTACGGAGGCGCGGTCCTGGACGCGCCCACCCTGCTGTCCCGGCTTATTGCCACCTTCCACGACGAGGAGGGAAACGTCGCCATCCCGGGCCTCGTGGCCACGGACAACGTCGCCGTTGATCTTCCGGAGGCCGACTACCGGGCGGATGCGTCGGTGCTGGACGGCGTCCGCCTCGCGGGCTCGGGCAGCATCGCATCACGGTTGTGGACCAAGCCGGCGCTGTCCATCATCGGCTTCGACGCCCCGGCGGTCGGCGTCGCGTCCAACACCCTCCTGCCGCGTGCCCGCGCCAAGTTCAGCCTGCGCCTGGCCCCGGGACAGGATCCCGCTGCGGCCATGGACGCTGTACGCCGGCACGTGGAAGCCAACGCACCGTTCGATGCCCGGGTCGTGTTCACCCCGGGGGAGAGCGGCAACCCTTTCCAGACCGACACCTCCTCCCCGGCAGCCCGCGTTGCAATGTGGGCGCTGGGGGAGGCCTGGGGCGTTCCTGCCGTCGAGACCGGAATCGGGGGCTCCATCCCCTTCATCGCCGACCTGGTGGAACTCTTTCCCGGGGCGCAGATCCTTGTGACAGGGGTGGAGGATCCGGACTCGCGGGCCCACAGCGCCAATGAGTCGCTGCACCTGGGCGACTTCCGGAAGGCCATCCTTGCCGAAGCGCTGATGCTGGCCCGCCTCAACAGCCGCGGACTTGACGGGGACCGGGCCTGAGACGGCTGTCCGGGGAACAACCGGGGCGCCTGCGTGGTTATGCCTGGAGTTAGAGCTACAAGGCTGTCCGACGTAGCATGTAGCTATAGCCCATACTCAATCCGTAGGGGCTGGCACCGCCCAGGCGGCGCCGCCAGGACCCGTCCTAAGAAGGTAGGCCACATGAGCACCGCAACCAATGAGAACAGCACCGAAACCACCAGCGCTGCCGGCGAACTGCCGGTCCACGAGGTCAACCTGACCGACGTCGCCGCAGGCAAGGTCCGCAGCCTTCTCGAGCAGGAAGGCCGCACGGATCTGCGCCTTCGGGTTGCCGTGCAGCCCGGCGGCTGCTCCGGCCTGATTTACCAGCTCTACTTCGACGAGCGCCTTCTCGACGGCGACGCCGTCCGTGATTTTGACGGCGTCGAGGTCGTAGTGGACAAGATGAGCGTTCCGTACCTCAGCGGCGCCAGCATCGACTTTGAGGACACCATCTCCAAGCAGGGCTTCACCATCGACAACCCCAACGCCGGTGGCTCCTGCGCCTGTGGAGATTCCTTCCACTAAGCCGGTTGTTTCGCCCGGTGCCGGCGCCGTGTCTCCTGCCAGCTGGATTGGTACGGGGGCACGGCGCCGACATGTGGGCGAATCGCCCGGCGTAGCGGTAAGCTCTACACCGAGTAGTAAAACTTTTCGTGTGCCCGGGGCCGCCGACGGCTGCCCGGACAACAGCAACAAGTAGGAAGGGCCGTCTGTGAGTTCGCAGAACCGAACCGGCAGCCGACGCAAAACGATCACCACGATCACAGGCTTGGCTATTGCCGGCGCGTTGGTTTTGACCGGATGTTCGCCAGAGGTAGAGAAGGGCTGGCTGCCCACTGAACGTGGCACCACCAGCAACACCGACCGCATCATGGACCTCTGGGTCAACTCATGGATTGCCGCCCTGGTTGTGGGCATCATCACCTGGGGCCTGATCGTTTGGTGCATCGTGGCGTACCGCCGCCGCAAGGGCACCGTGGGATTCCCCCGGCAGACCAGCTTCAACCTCCCCCTGGAAGTCTTCTACCTGACCATCCCGCTGTTCATGGTGCTGGTGTTCTTCTACTTCACCGACCGCGACCAGCAGGCCATCGATGACCGCTCCCAGCCCGCCGACGTCGTTGTTGACGTCCGTGGCAAGCAGTGGGCCTGGGACTTCAACTACAAGGCCGGCGACGTCATCGAAGAGGACGTGTACGAGGCCGGCGTCCAGGCGCATCTCACCGGCAACACCATCGACATGGAGCGGCTCCCCACGCTGTACCTGCCTGTGAACAAGTCCGTTGACCTTGAGCTCAACGCCCGTGACGTCATCCACTCCTTCTGGGTTCCCGCCTTCCTGCAGAAGCGCGACATGATCCCCGGCAAGACCAACTACATCCGGTTTACCCCCACTAAAGAGGGCACCTACGACGGCAAGTGCGCCGAACTATGCGGCGAGTACCACTCCGAAATGCTGTTCCGCGTCAAGGTGGTGTCCGAAGCTGAGTTCCAGGCACACATGGACGACCTGAAGGCAGCGGGCAACACGGGCCTCCTCGGTGTGGAGTACGACCGCAACCCGAACCTGAACGAAATTAAGTAAGGGGAGCGACGTGGCTACGTACACTCAATCCGCACCCACCGGAGTCCTGCCGGCTCCCGTGGTTCCCAAATCCAAGGGGCGCATCGTCGTCAACTGGATCACCTCCACCGACCACAAGACCATCGGGTACATGTACCTGATCGCGTCCTTCGTGTTCTTCTGCCTGGGCGGCGTCATGGCGCTGCTGATCCGTGCCGAACTCTTTGAGCCCGGCATGCAGATCCTGCAGACCAAGGAGCAGTACAACCAGCTGTTCACCATGCATGGCACCGTCATGCTGCTGATGTTCGCCACGCCGCTCTTTGCCGGGTTCGCGAACGTCATCATGCCGCTGCAGATCGGCGCCCCCGACGTCGCCTTCCCGCGACTGAACGCCCTGGCCTTCTGGTTTTTCCTGTTCGGCTCCACCATCGCCGTATCCGGCTTCATCACCCCGCAGGGTGCTGCATCCTTCGGCTGGTTCGCGTACGCGCCGCTGTCCAACACCACCTTCAGCCCCGGCATCGGTGGTGACCTTTGGGTCTTCGGCCTGGCCCTGTCCGGCTTCGGTACCATCCTCGGTGCCGTCAACTTCATCACCACCATCATCTGCATGCGTGCCCCGGGCATGACCATGTGGCGGATGCCGATCTTCACGTGGAACACCCTGGTCACCGCGATCCTGGTCCTGATGGCCTTCCCGCCGCTGGCAGCAGCGCTCTTCGCCCTCGGTGCGGACCGCCGCTTCGGCGCCCACATCTTCGATCCGGAGAACGGCGGCGCCGTCCTGTGGCAGCACCTGTTCTGGTTCTTCGGCCACCCCGAGGTGTACATCATCGCCCTGCCGTTCTTCGGCATCGTGTCCGAGATCTTCCCGGTCTTCAGCCGCAAGCCAATCTTCGGCTACAAGGGCCTGGTCTACGCAACCATCGCCATCGCGGCGCTGTCCGTGACGGTGTGGGCGCACCACATGTACGTCACCGGTTCCGTGCTGCTGCCGTTCTTCGCGTTCATGACCATGCTGATCGCGGTTCCCACGGGCGTGAAGTTCTTCAACTGGATCGGCACCATGTGGCGCGGCTCCCTGACGTTCGAGACCCCCATGCTGTGGAGCATCGGGTTCATGATCACGTTCCTCTTCGGTGGACTCACCGGCATCATCCTGGCCTCGCCGCCGCTGGACTTCCACGTATCGGACAGCTACTTTGTGGTGGCGCACTTCCACTACGTGGTGTTTGGCACCGTGGTGTTCGCGATGTTCGCCGGCTTCTACTTCTGGTGGCCCAAATTCACCGGCAAGATGCTGAACGAGCGCCTGGGCAAGATCCACTTCTGGCTCCTGTTCCTCGGCTTCCACGGCACCTTCCTGATCCAGCACTGGCTGGGTGTTGAGGGCATGCCGCGCCGTTACGCGGACTACCTGGTCGAGGACAACTTCACCTGGATGAACCAGTTCTCCACGGTTGCCTCCTTCGTGTTGGGCGCCTCGCTGATCCCGTTCTTCTGGAACGTGTACATCACCTGGCGTAACGCCGAGAAGGTCCAGGTGGACGACCCCTGGGGCTTCGGCGCATCGCTGGAGTGGGCTACGTCCTGCCCGCCGCCGCGGCACAACTTCACCTCCCTGCCCCGGATCCGGTCCGAGCGCCCTGCGCTTGATCTGCACCACCCGGAACTCCGCCAGGTCCACACCGTTGAGTCCCCCGCTCCCGCAGCCCAGGCGCTGGGCAACGCCGACCAGAAGGACACTGCACAGTGAAAATCGAATCCTGGATCTTTGGTGCCGGAGTTTTCTTCTTCGTCCCGGTCGCGCTGATTTATGGCTTCCTGACCAACTGGGGCGAATGGGTGGGCATCCTGGGCATCCTGCTGGTTGGTGGACTTGCCGGCATGATCGGCGGCTACCTTGGCTTCACCGGTAAGCGCGTGGGCCTCCGTCCCGAGGACCGCAGCGACGCCGAAATCCACGAGGGTGCCGGCGAGCAGGGTCACTTCAGCCCCTGGAGCTGGTGGCCGCTGGTTCTCGGCCTGGCCTGCGCAGGCGGCTTCCTTGGCCTGGCTGTCGGCTGGTGGATTTTCTACATCGCGGCGGGCCTCGCACTTGTTGCCCTCGTGGGCTGGGTGTACGAGTACAGCCGTGGAGACCACGCCCACTAGGCAGTAAAAATACATAACGGCGGCGGGCCCCCACCCTAGGGTGGGGGCCCGCCGCCGTTAAGTGGAACCTGCTGACGCACAGCTTGCCGGACTTCCGCCCGTGGCAGGCCTAAACGGCGCCCTGCGACTCCAAAAGCTCACCGAGCTCCTGCAGCACCCTGCTGGCCTTTTCACGGCTCACAACGTCTTCCAGCACGTTCTCGCTGATAGCCAGCTCCACCTCGCAACCATGGTGGAAGTCCGCTGTCATGACCTGCAGCAGCGAGCGTGCATCCACGCCGCTGATGCCGTCTTTGGCAATAGTCACCGGAAGCCCCGTAGCGGTAACTGCGCGGACGAAGACTGCAGCAGGACGTGCATGCAGCCCGACAGAGGCCGTGACCACGGCCTTTTGTGTTGCCAATGGGGACTCCTTCGTTCTGACGGCCCCCATCCGTCGGCCAACCAAATTTCCTGACCAAATATAGCGGCCGGTCCATCGGTGCGGCGAAACGGCACCATGGCTGTGAATCCCTGGTCTAGACCTGCCCTACCATGGAAGGGGAAAAGCCGAGGCAGGGGAGAGGACCATGGCGGCTGGCGCTAAGGCCATCAAAGGCGAAATCGACCGTAGCAGCGGAACGTCCATCTACATCCAGCTGCGCGAGATCCTGAGGACCTACATCTCGGAGTCCTGCCCGCCAGGCAGTGCCCTGCCGTCGGAACGCGACCTTGCCGAGCGTTTTGGCCTTGCCCGGATGACAGTCCGGCAGGCCATCGACGCACTGGTCGGCGAGGAGGTCATCGAACGCGTGGTGGGGCTCGGGACTTTCGTCCGCCGGCCCAAGCTGGACCTGCAGGTCAAGCTGACGTCATACAGCGAGGAGATGCAGCGTCGCGGCATGGTTCCTGCCGCCAGGGTGCTCAGCTTTGAACAGATTGGAGCCAGCGCTTTCCTGGCCCGCGAGCTCCAACTCGACGAAGGGACTCCGCTGGTCCGGTTCCGCCGGCTGCTCCTGGCGGATGGTGAACCAATGAGCGTGGACGAAAACTTCATTCCTGCCCACCGTGTTCCGGGCCTGCTCGACAGTGAACCGCCCACATCGCTCTACAACGTGCTGAGCGAGCAATACGGGCTCGTCATGGAATGGGGCGAAGACATGATCGAGGCCACCGCTGCTTCCCCCTCCACCGCCCGCCTGCTCAACGTTGAAGTGGGGTCGCCGCTGCTGAAGATCCAGCGCCATGCCTTCGTGGCCAGGGCGATGGTGGACTACTCGGTGTCGTACTACCGCGCCGACCGGTACAAACTGTGGGTGCCCCTGCAGCGGCCCGGGGCGCGGCGGTCACGGAACCACTGAATTCCTCTGCCTGCCTGCCACAACTCCAGCAACGGCAGGCAGGCAGGACGCCGGGCAATGACAAGAGGCCCGGTCCATATTGGACCGGGCCTCTTTTTTATGACTCTTGAACCTCTAGTGGGACAGGCTCCTGGCTGCCTCGGGAGCCTCAACGGCCTCGTGGCCGTGGCCATGACCGTGTGCGGCTTCTAGCTCCGCGGGAGTTGCCGGAGCAACACGGTCCTCGAAGAACCACTTGGAAAGCATCGCGCGGCGCTTCTCCTTGCGGGTCACGATACCGTGCTCGTTCGGTACGGCAGGAAGGACCTCAGGAGACTCGAAGCCAACCAGCTTGTACCGCTTGTACTCGTCGAGCGGGGCGTGGACTTCGATGAACTCACCGTGCGGGAGGCGCACGATGCGGCCGGTTTCGCGGCCGTGCAGGGCAATTTCGCGGTCCTTGCGCTGGAGCGCCAGGGCCACACGCTTGGTGACGATGAACGCGATGAACGGGCCGACGATGAACAGCGCCCGCAGCCAGTACGTGACGTCGTTCAGCGAGACGCCGAAGTGGGTTGCGATGAGGTCGGAACCTGCGGCCGCCCACATGACGCAGTACCAGACGAAACCTGCCATGCCGATAGCCGTCCGGGTGGGGGCGTTGCGCGGACGGTCAAGAACATGATGCTCACGGTCATCCTTGGTGATCCACCGCTCGATCCACGGGTAGGCGAACATCACGGTGAACAGGATGCCGGCCGGGACCAGGGCGGGCAGCAGCACGTTGAACGAGAAGACGTAGCCGAACCATACCTGCTCGACCTGCCAGTCGCCGAGGGTTCCCGGCATCAGGCGGAGAGCGCCGTCAACGAAGCCGATGTACCAGTCGGGCTGGGTACCGGCGGACACGGGGGAGGGGTCGTACGGACCGTAGTTCCAGATCGGGTTGATCGTGAAGAAGCCGGCCATCAGGGCCAGGACGCCGAAGACGATGAAGAAGAACCCGCCGGCCTTGGCCGCGTAGACCGGGCCCAGGGGGTATCCGACAACGTTGTTGTCGTTGCGGCCGGGGCCGGGGTACTGCGTGTGCTTGTGGATGACCACCATGAACAGGTGCAGCACGATCATCAGGAGGATCAATGCCGGAACCAGCAGGATGTGGAGCACGTACAGGCGTCCGATGATGGCCGTGCCGGGGAACTCGCCGCCGAAGAGGAAGAACGAGATGTACGTGCCGACGACCGGGATGGACTTGATTACGCCGTCGATGATGCGCAGGCCGTTGCCGGACAGCAGGTCATCGGGAAGGGAGTAGCCGGTGAAGCCGGCAGCCATCGCCAGGATGAGCAGCACGCCGCCCACAACCCAGTTCATTTCACGCGGCCGGCGGAAGGCGCCGGTGAAGAACACGCGGAGCATATGCACTGCGATGGCAGCCACGAACAGCAGGGCTGCCCAGTGGTGCACCTGGCGCATGAAGAGGCCGCCACGGATATCGAAGGAGATGTTCAGGGACGAGCTGTACGCCACGGACATTTCGACGCCCTTGAGGGGAACATACGAACCCTCGTAGTGCGTTTCCGCCATGGACGGATCGAAGAAGAACGTCAGGAACGTGCCCGAGAGCAGCAGGATGACGAAGGAGTACAGGGCCACTTCGCCGAACATGAAGGACCAGTGGTCGGGGAAGACCTTGCGGCCGAACTCCCGGAGGATGCCCGATCCGCCGACACGTGAATCGACGAAGTCGGTAAACCGGCCGGTCTTGGTTTTGGCGACGAAAGCGGGCTCAGCTGTCGATGCTGCGCTCATGCATATCACGCTCCCAGTAACTTGGTCCTACGGGTTCTTTGAAGTCGCTGGTAGCGACCAGGTAGCCCTCGTCATCAACTGCGATGGGCAGCTGGGGGAGAGGCCGGCTGGCAGGGCCGAAGATCACCTTGCACTCCTGCGTGAGGTCAAAGGTGGACTGGTGGCACGGGCACAGCAGGTGGTGCGTCTGCTGCTCGTACAGAGCAACAGGGCAGCCGACGTGGGTGCAGATCTTGGAGTAGGCAACGATGCCGTTGTAACCCCATTCCTCGCGTCCCGGGGAAGGGTTCAGCGACGCCGGATCCAGGCGCATGAGGAGCACAACAGCCTTGGCTTTTTCGTTGAGCTTGCCCTCGTGGAGTTCGTTGAGGCCCTCGGGGATGACGTGGAAGGCCGAGCCGATGGTGACATCAGCTGCCCGGATGGGCGTGCCGTCGGGGTCGCGGGCAAGGCGCTTCAGCTTACCGTCCTGGGGGGCCCACATCGTGTGGGCAAGCTTCTCGTCCGGACGCGGGCCAAGGTCACCGAAGATGGCAACGGCCGGAAGCGGGGCGAGGGCAACGGCGCCGAGGAGCGTGTTGCGGATCAGCGGCCGGCGCTTGATGCCCGTTTCCTCAACGATGTCGTCCACGATGCGCACGGCGGCCTTGCGGTCCTCTTCGTAGCGGATGGCGTGCCGTTCCTCGGAGACTTCGTGGTCCGGCATCAAGGCCTTGGCCCAGTGCACAATGCCGGTTCCGATGCCGAGCATCGCGAAAGCGGTGCCAAGGCCCAACAGCATGTTTTGCAGCCGGATGGTGCCGATGGTGGATTCACCGACACCGAGGTCGATGGCGAAGTACGCCACCAGGAAGATCACAGTTCCAACAACAGAAATGCCAAACAGAAAGGCGACCTGCCGTTCTGCCCGCTTTGCGGCCTTCGGGTCCGTGTCAGCCAGGCGCAAACGGTGCGGGGGAATTCCAGGGTCCTGGAACTTCTCCACCTCATTCTGACCAGCCGTAGCTACGGTGCCCGAGTGGTTCGGACTGCCGTCACTATGGTTGCCCATAATTCGCCTCATCCTTCTCTCGTCCCGGCGGTTGCCGGGTTAGTTTCCAATATCAACCTGCTGATGGTGCAGCAGTAATTCATGTGCCCAATCCGACGTCAGGACGTACGGGAGGTCAGCCAGATGGTGAAGGCGATGATGACGCCGAGCCCGGCAACCCAGACGAACAGGCCTTCGGCAACAGGACCCAGGGAACCGAGGGCTGCACCGCCGGGGGAGCCTGTGGTTTCGATCTGCTTCAGGAAGGTGATGATGTCGCGCTTGCCCTCAGGAGTGATGTTTGAATCACTGAAGACCGGCATGTTCTGCGGTCCGGTAACCATTGCCTCGTAAATGTGCTTCCCGGAGGTGTCCTCCAGCCCCGGAGCGAACTTGCCCCGCGTCAGCGCACCGCCGGCCGCAGCTGCGTTGTGGCACATGGCGCAGTTGGTACGGAAGAGTTCGCCGCCAACGGCTGCGTTACCGCCTTCGTCCAGCAGGCTTTCATCAGGGATGGCCGGACCGGCGCCCAGGGAAGCGACATAGGCTGCAAGCTGCTGGGTCTGCTCATCGTTGAACTGAACCGGCTTCTCAAGCGCCTGCGGGCCGTTCATCTGCATCGGCATGCGCCCGGTGCCCACCTGGAAGTCCACTGCGGCAGCACCTACGCCCACCAGCGATGGGCCGTCCTGCGTTCCACTTGCACCCATGCCGTGGCAGGTGGCGCAGTTGGCTGCGAAAAGCTTGCCGCCTTCTTCCACGTCGTTGGCGCTGTACGTGGTGGAGGAAGCTTTCGCCTCGTTGACGGTGGTGGCAACGGCGTACAGCCCACCCGTGAGGAGAAGCCCCATCAGGAGCAGCGCTATTGCTGCAAGTGGGTGACGCCGCTTTTGTGAGAGTGCCTTCACGTGGTGGTTCCTTTAGTCGTTCCTGCGCCGGCTCCGGGAGCCGCTACCTGAAATTCTGCCTCTTGTAGAAAAAGATTCAAAGCTGGCTACTTCAGCACGTAGATGACCAGGAAGAGGCCGATCCACACGACATCCACGAAGTGCCAGTAGTAGGAGGTGACAATCGCAGACGTTGCTTCAAAGTGGCCGAACTTCTTAGCGGCAAACGCGCGGCCGATGATGAGCAGGAAGGCGATGAGCCCGCCGATCACGTGGAGGCCGTGGAAACCGGTGGTCATGTAGAAGGCTGAGCCGTAAGCGTTGGAGGACAGCGAGACGTGTTCGGAAACAAGCATGGCGTACTCGGTGGACTGGCCGCCGACGAAGATCGCGCCCATGACGAACGTCAGGATGAACCATTCGTTCATTCCCCAGCGGGAGAACTGGAAAACGCCACCGGTCCGCCGCGGCTGGAGCCGCTCAGCGGCGAAGACGCCCATCTGGCAGGTGAAGGAGCTGGCCACGAGGATGATCGTGTTTACGAGCGCAAAGGGGAAGTTGAGCTTGGCCGTCTCGTCCGCCCACATCTGCGCGCTGGTAGAGCGCAGGGTGAAGTACATGGCGAAGAGGCCGGCGAAGAACATCAACTCGCTGGACAGCCAGACGACGGTTCCGACGGAAACCATATTCGGGCGGTTCAGCGTGGGGTGCGCCGGGGTACTGGGGGCATGGGTCGCAGATGTCACATAGACATTATGTCTGCAAAAGTCCGTGCTGCCCAACGCAAACCGCCTTTTCGGGGCACTTTTTCTACAAAGACACGAAATTGCCGGAAAAAGTTCCCGCGCCCGTTCACATTGGTCACTCCACGGTTTCCCTCGATAGCATCAGGAGGTGACTTCACAGGCTTCTGCAGCGTCCGTCAACACCTGGCCACGGCTGATCTCGGCACTGATCGGCGGCAGGGACCTCACCGCGGACAACACCTCCTGGGCGATGGACACCATCATGTCCGGAGAGGCAACGCCGGCCCAGATCGCGGGGTTCCTCGTGGCCCTCAGCGCCAAGGGCGAGACCGTTGAGGAGCTTTCCGGGCTTGTGGAGGCCATGCTTGCCCATGCCAACCCCGTGGAAATCTCCGGCGAAAAGCTGGACATTGTCGGAACCGGCGGGGACCAGCTGAACACTGTAAACATCTCCACGATGGCGGCCCTCGTCGCTGCCGGAGCGGGCGCCAAAGTGGTCAAGCACGGCAACCGGGCCGCGTCGTCGTCGTCGGGATCTGCGGACGTGCTGGAAGCGCTGGGCGTCCGCCTGGACCTGTCCATCGCCCAGGTGGCGCGCAATGCCGAAGTGGCAGGAATCACCTTCTGCTTTGCCCAGGTTTTCCATCCGTCGTTCCGCCATACCGCTGTCCCCAGGCGGGAGCTTGCAATCCCCACCGCCTTCAACTTCCTGGGGCCGCTGACCAACCCGGCGCAGGTGCAGGCGTCCGCCGTAGGGGTTGCCAATGCCAGGATGGCCCCGCTTGTGGCGGGCGTGCTCGCGCAGCGGGGGAGCCGGGGCCTGGTGTTCAGGGGCAACGATGGCCTCGACGAACTCACGACGACGGGTCCGTCCACTGTCTGGGAGATCCGCAGCGGACAGGTGGCCGAGCTCTCGTTCTCACCGCAGGAGCTGGGGATCAGCCTGGCCGCTGTGGACCAGCTGCGGGGAGGCGACGCGCAGGCCAACGCAGCCGTGGTGCGGGAAGTGCTGGCAGGAAAGGAAGGACCCATCCGGGACGCCGTGCTGCTCAATGCGGCCGCGGGCCTTGTGGCCTTCGACCGTGCCGCCGACGGGCCACTCCTGGACCGGATGCGAAGTGCTTACGCCCGTGCGGCCGAATCAATCGACTCCGGGGCTGCCGCCGCTGTCCTGGATAAGTGGGTTTCGCTGACGGTGCAGTAGTGCCGCTACTGTTCGAAACCGAGCGAGAATGCCGCGTCCAGGTCGTGTTGGGAGTAGGCGCGGAAGGCGATATGGGTTGTGGTGTGAACCACCGCGGGCACCTTGGAGAGCCGGTCTGCGATGACTTCGGCCAGATCCTCGTGCCGGTGCACCCGGGCCACTGCGATCAGGTCCCATTCTCCTGTGACTGAATACACTTCGCTGATTCCGTCGAGCGCCGAAATCTCCTCCGCGGTCTCGGGAATGCGGGCAGCGTCGGTCTTGATCAGAACGAATGCGGTGATCACGATAAACCCTTCCGGATCAGTTGGGCAGTGCCGGTGCCCGGCGCCCTTTTCAGTGCTGCCAGCCTATTACATCATCGGCTGGCGGCACGGGCCGGTCCGCCCCATTGCAGGGTCATGCGCTTTTCCGGCGGTGGTATGCGGAGATGACCAGGCGGTAGCCCAGCAGCAGGACGCCCAGGCTGATCAGGGCCACGATTACGAAGGGCAATACCACGGTTTGGTTGGTGATGGCTCTCAGCAGCATGCCGACAACCAGGCTGCCAAGCCATACTCCGATGCCCGCTTTTCGCACTGACAGCGGGTGCCGCCATGCGCATGTGATCAGCCAGCCGGCTGCTGCCCCCGCCAGGAACGGCCATGCCGTGAGCAGCACCCCCGCGACGACGTCTCCGCGCTGATGAGCGTCGCGGCCGATGGCAGCGAACACGAGGATCAGGACTGCGTCTGTCATCACTGCGCCTGCCACGGTGACTGGTGAGGCAGTCCCCGTGGGCTTTGCATTCAGAACATTCATGGATTCGAGCCTAGCGGCCTGTTCCCGGCAGGGGCGAGCCGCATTAGGCTCGAGCCGGAAGGGAGCAGGAATGCCACGTCGTATTGGAACGTGCCTGTGGTTCGAGAACCAGGCGGAGGAAGCAGCCAACTACTACACGGGCATCTTCGAGGATGCCAGGATCCTCAATGTCTCGCGTTTCGGGCAAGGAGGTCCGGGGACGCCGGGGGAGGCAATTGCGGTCGAATTCGAACTGGAGGGCCGTGCCTTCACCGCACTGAACGGGGCGCGCTCGTCAGGCTTCACGGAGGCGGTGTCCTTCGTGGTGGACTGCGAGGACCAGGCTGCCGTGGACCGCTACTGGGACGCTTTGTCCGACGGCGGCACCGAGAGTATGTGCGGTTGGCTGCGGGACAGGTTCGGGGTGTCGTGGCAGGTGGTCCCATCGGTCCTGCCGTCGCTGATCGCCGGCCTGGACCCGGAGGGCTCGCAACGTGCGATGCAGGCCATGCTGGCAATGCGGAAGCTGGACATCGCTGAACTGCAGAAGGCTTATGACGGCTGAGCGGGTGCTGGTTTCAGAATTCCCGCAAGTCAGCGCTGCGCAGTTTGCGCACCAGCCAGCTGGCTTCCCACCATGCCTGGTACCCGCCGTCGCTTGGGCCTGCAACCAGGACGTGGGTCACGGTGTAGGCGATGGCATACCCGGTTGCGCCGCGAACCCTGACCGGAACCGGGCGGAGCATGACCACGGGTGTGCCGGGAGCCTGCCGTAGGGCCTCATCCGTCGTGATTTTCTGGATTCCAGGAACCAGGAGTTGGGGCAACTGTGGAAACACGGCCTGCTTGTTGTCGCGATCGGGGGAGAGGGGCATGGAAACCTCCCGGAAATGGAAGTGTGCACCGCTGCCCAACTGCTCAAGCAAGCTGGCGAAGAACGCGCTGGATGGGAATTCTTCCTGCCCGCGACAGCAGGACCTATGCAAGGACTCTAGGACGCCGGCGTTCCGGCTGCATCAGTGGGTGGTACCTGATTCGCTCCGGGTTGCTACCTGTCTTCTGATTGTTGTGGGGCATTTCCGGCAGTCTATGAAGTAGTCTGCGGTTATTTCCGTAGCAGGCAGAAGTCTGGGGGTTCCGTGAACAAGCCACTGTGGATTTGCTGCCTGTTGGGAGCCGCAGCCGGCATCACCCTTGGGCTGGCAGTTTTCGACAGCCCCTTCATCGGTTTTGCTGTGGGACTGGGCATCGGCGCCATAGTGGGAGCGGGGATCGGCACCAGGCGGTAGTGGGACGCCGGCGACGGGGAGCGGCAAATCCCTTTACTTGACATAATGTAGATTATCGGCGTTTAAGAAGGGCTGGCAGGAGCCTGGACGTATCCTCGTCCTCGGCAGGCCGTCGCGTCAGGGTAGTTCCGCAGGTCAACCGCGCGTGCCATTGTCTTAAGGTGGCGCCTCGTTAAGAATGAGTCAATGACGGTCTACGTGCGTTCACTCGAAACTGCAGTTCCGAAAACTATGTTGATCCAGTCGGAGGCGCGCGACGTGTTCGCCGCCCAGCCGGGTCTGAACAGGCTGGGATCACGGCTGGTGAGCACCTGCTTCGACTCGGCCGCCATTGACACGAGATTCACCGCCATCGATGAACTCACCAACGACTTCCGCGCGGACGACCCCCAGTTCTACGATTCAGACTCAGGGCTCCTCCTTGACCCGAGCACCAAAGTCCGGAACGACATCTTTGCCCGCGAGGCCACCAAACTTTTTGTGGAAGCTGCACGAGCGGCCCTGGAAGGCTGCCCGGAACTCGATTTACTTGACATAACTCATCTGGTGACGGTTTCGTGCACTGGATTCTTCAACCCGGGGCCCGACTACAAGATCGTGCGGGAGCTCGGCCTGAGTCCGGCAGTCCAGCGCTATCACCTGGGCTTCATGGGCTGCTATGCGGCTTTCCCTGCCCTGCGTGCCGCCAAGCTTTTCTGCGAAGCCGACCCCGACGCCGTCGTCCTGGTGGTGTGCGCCGAACTGTGCTCACTGCACGTCCGGACTTCCAATGACCCTGACACCATCATGGGCTCTGCCCTTTTCGCGGACGGGGCCGCTGCCGCCGTCGTCACTGCCCGCCCGGACGCGGCAGACAAGGCGCTCCTCCAGCTGGACCACTTTGAAACTGTCCTTACCCCGGTGGGCGAGGACTCCATGGCCTGGAATATCGGTGACAACGGCTTCGAAATGGTGCTCGGTAACTACGTGCCGCACATCATCGACGACCACATCTCAGGCGCCCTGCAGCCCCTTCTGGCCCGCGAACCGGAACTGGCAGCACTCCCCTACACCGATATCCAGCACTGGGGCATCCACCCCGGCGGGCGGAGTATCCTCGACAAGATCCAGTCCCGGCTGGGCCTCACGGACCGCCAACTGGTACCTGCCCGCGAAGTACTGCGGAACTACGGCAACATGAGCAGTGCCACCGTCCTCTTCGTCCTCAAGCACATCCTTGAGCAGGAGATGGAACCCGGGGAATCCACAGGCGGGGCCGGGAGCGGGCGTATCTGCTCCATGGCCTTCGGGCCGGGACTGACGGTGGAGACCGCCCTCCTGACCAAGCTGCGGCAGGCACCGGGAGGCGGAAAGGCGGACCACCTGCTGCAGCCCGTGGCAGTCGAAGCGCCGGTGGCCTGACGGACGTGGGGTTTCTCCTGCGGGAGCGTGCCAGCACGGCAGTGGAGCTGATGGACCTGCCGGACTGCGATCCGCACCGCCTCAACAACACCTACCGCCAGTTCGCCGTGATCAACAGGACGCTCAGCGGCTGGCGGAGGCTTTACGTCCGGGAGTTGCGACCGCTGCTGGCAGAGGGGCCAGCGTCGCTCCTGGACATCGGTTCGGGCGGCGGCGATGTGGCGGTGATGCTTGCCCGGTGGGCGCTCCGTGACGGGTTCACCCTGTATATCACGGGCATCGACCCGGATCCGCGTGCCGCGTCCTTCGCGCAGAAGCGGCCTCCGGTGCACGGCGTGCAGTTCCGCGCAGCGCACAGCGCGGACCTGGTGGACGAGGGCCGGTCCTACGACGTGGTGATCTCCAACCACGTCCTTCACCACCTGGCCGAGGACGAGGTCCAGCAGTTGCTGGAGCACTCGGAAGCGCTGGCCGGACGGAAAGCCCTGCACAACGACCTCCGCCGCAGCCCTGCGGCTTTCGCCCTGTTCAGCGTGGCCGCACTGCCCTTCCGGGACTCGTTCATCCGTACAGACGGACTGACATCCATCCGGCGGAGCTACACCCCGGAGGAACTTCGGGCCATCGCTCCTGCGGGCTGGTCAGTGGAACGCAGCACAGGCTTCCACCAGGTCCTCAGCTTTCGGCGGAACTGACCATGACTGTTGACGTGGTGATCGTCGGCGGCGGCCCTGTGGGCCTCTACCTGGCCGCCGCGCTGCTTCAGCAGGGGATATCGGTCCGCGTGCTGGAGCGGCGGAAGTTCCCGAACCAGCATTCGCGTGCCATCGGCATCCATCCCCCGGCGCTGTCGGCGCTGGACGCCGTCCAGGTGGCGCCGTCCCTGGTGCGCGAGGGGGTGCAGATCCGCACGGGAATGGCCATGAGCGGCGGCAAAACGGTGGGCGTCATGCCATTCGACGGCGTCTCTGACGCTTTCCCGTTTGTGCTTGCCCTCCCCCAGTCGCGGACCGAGCAACTCCTGGAGGAACGGGTTCGCTGCCTCGACAGCGAGGCCCTGGTGCGGTGCGTGGAGGCCACGGGTGTGACGGACGACGGCGGCCGCGTGACCGTGGCGGTCAACGCGCAGCCGGGTGCACCGGCCGAGCAGCGGACAATTACGGCGTCCCTGGTGGTGGCCGCAGACGGTGCAAGATCGCGGATCAGGGATGCCCTGGCGGTACCGGTGCGGAGGAGAACCTACCCGGACCACTACCTCATGGGCGATTTTGCCGACTCCCGCCTCCACGGGGACATGGCGGTTCTGTTCCTCGAACGGGACGGCATTGTTGAATCATTCCCGCTTCCGGACGGAAAGCGCCGCTGGGTGGTCCGCCTCGCAGCGCCGGCGGGTGAGGCAGGGGCAGGGGAACTGGCGCGGATGGTGGAGCACCGCACCGGCATCCTGCCTGATGCCGCCACGAACACCATGGTCAGCGCCTTCAGCGTCCGGTCCACGCTGGCGTGCCGCGCAGTGGTGGGGCGGACGGTCCTGGTCGGGGACGCCGCCCACGAAATCAGCCCCATCGGCGGGCAGGGCATGAATCTTGGCTGGCTGGATGCGCAGGCACTGGTTCCCCTGCTCCGCGACGCCCTGGCCGGCAGGCCGCTGGACCATGAGTTCCGGCAGTTTGAAGGGGAACGGCGCCGCGCAGCCACCCTGGCCAGGCGGCAGTCGGAAATCAACATGCTGCTCGGGCGCCCCCTGCCGGCACCCTTGCTCCGCCTCCGCAACGCCGGCATCGGAGCCGCAGCTGCAACACCGGCCGTGAACCGGTGGGTGGCCCGCCGGTTCACCATGCAATAACGACGGCGGCAGCCCGCACGCCTGCTTCAGCGGTAGTAGCAGTCGTAGCTGTCCTGGCTTACGATCCTGCCGTCTCGTACTTCGAAAACCGAGGATGTCCTTGCCCGGATCGTTTCCCCCGCGTCCCAGTACCGGAGATCCATCAGGACCGTCGCCGACCAGTCAGCTTCCACTGCTACCCGGCTGCCTTCACAGGTGGTGCGCCGGACGCTGAACTTCTGGCCGGCCACAACCTCTGAACTTTGGTCCGCGCCCGCCAGGACCTCGGCCAGCGTTCGGGTGGCCCCCTCCGGCGCCAGCAGGTGGGGAGCCTCCGTCAGGATGAACGAGTCGGCAAGGTACGGGCTGATGGCGTCCGCTCCCCCACCGGCTTCCAGTGCACGCAGGAACGCAAGAACGAGGTCCTGCGGGGCACGGGGTGTGGGGATGGCAGCCATAAGTATGACCATAGCCGGTCCCGGCTGCATGCCGCGGGGACTAGGCTTTCGTCATGACCCGAACCGTGCCCGGAACCACCAGGAATGCAGAGCAGATCCGTGACTCGGTCGAGCGGATCCTGTCAGCAGGAACACTGCCCCCGATCGTACAGGCCGGCCACCCAGTCCTGCGGCAGCGGGCTGCCGCATACGAGGGCCAACTAACAGCCGGCCAGCTGGGCCGGCTGATAGAGGTCATGCGCCAGGTCATGCATGAGGCGCCTGGGGTAGGACTGGCGGCGCCCCAGTTGGGCATTCCCCTCCAGCTTGCGGTTGTCGAGGACCAGTATGACGTCGATCCGGAAGCCGCCGCCCTCCGCAACAGGAGTCCGCTGGAGTTCATGGCGATCGTGAATCCGCGGTACCGTCCGCAAGGACCGGGGCTGGCCTCCTTTTACGAGGGGTGCCTGTCCGTGAACGGGCTTCAGGCCGTGGTGGCCCGGCCGGAGACGGTGCTGCTGGAGTTCGAGACGCCCGACGGCGCAGCCGTGCAGCGGGAGTTCACCGGCTGGCAGGCGCGGATCATGCAGCATGAAACGGACCACCTGAACGGCATTCTCTACCTGGACCGTGCCCAGCTTCGCTCGTTGAGCACCAACAGCGAGTACGCCGCGCATTGGGCCGAGGCCGGAATCGGCAGGGCGCAGGAGGGCCTTGGGTTCGACGACGGCCCGGCAGGCATCAGCATCGGCTGACGTCCCCGCTTACCCCAGCAAGCATCCGGGCTGCGGGCGGGGGTGGCGGCCGGCCCCTAAGATAGTGCAGTGCCCGCTGCAACCGACCTTCCCCTGCTGTGCCCGGTGTGCTCCGATCCGTTGGGCTTTACAAACCCAACCGAGGCCGGTCCGGCCCGCCTTGCCTGTCCGTCCAGGCACAGCTTCGACGCCGCGCGGCAGGGTTACTTCAACCTGCTGGTAGGTAGGGGCACACCTTTCGAGGCGGACTCCGCCGCCATGGTGGAATCCCGCTTCAATTTCCTGGCTGCAGGCCATTACCGGCCGTTGGCAGATGCCCTGGCTGCCGCCGTCGTGCCCTGCCTTTCCCCGCAGGAGCCGGCGGTGCTGGACTCCGGCACCGGAACCGGGCAGTACCTTCGGGTCCTGCTGGACACTGCGGCCGCAAGGGGCTGCAAGCCCGCCGCAGTAGGGCTCGACATCTCGAAGTTCGCGTTGCGGCGCGCTGCCCGGCTGAACCCGGACGCTGTCACGCTGGTGTGGGACGTCTGG
Organism: Pseudarthrobacter sp. NamE2; assembly: GCF_005796205.1. Taxonomy (GTDB): domain Bacteria; phylum Actinomycetota; class Actinomycetes; order Actinomycetales; family Micrococcaceae; genus Arthrobacter. Next base: position 274,293 of record NZ_VAHN01000001.1, read on the forward strand.
CGCCGGTTGCCCCTCGCGGATAATGCTGTGGATGCCGTCACGGTTGTGTTCGCGCCCCGCAATGCCGCCGAATTCTCACGCGTCCTTCGGCCCGGCGGACGCCTGATGGTGGTGACACCACGCAAAGGCCACCTCGCCGGCCTGGCAGCCGTTGCGGGAATGCTTGCCATCGAGGAAGGGAAGGACCACCGGCTCGCGGAAGCCATGGCCGGCCATTTCGACCTGGACGAAAGCATCAACATCGACATCCCGCTGGCCCTGACCCGGGCGGAAGCAGCGGACCTTGCCTTTATGGGTCCGGCCGGCCACCATCTGGACCGCGCTGCCATCTACGGGAATCTCCAGGAGCAGCTGGAACCCATCCGGGCCGAAGCCCTGTTCCGCCTGCACATCTTCCGCCCCAAAGGTTCCGGGGCCGCATAACGACTTGGCCACTATCCCGCCGGCTGCGGGAAGCGCCGCCCACAGCACTGACCCCCCGGACTAGGATGGAAGGACAGTTACCGGCGGGTTCGCGGACGCGTGCCCCGGTGGCGAAGGGGGAACAGTGTTCGAATGGTTGGGGGAAAACTGGTGGGCCCTGTGGCTCACGGCTTTCCTGGCGTTTGCAGTGATCGAGATGATCACCCTTGACCTGTTTTTCATCATGCTCGGCGGTGGCGCCCTCGCCGCACTCGCAGCCGACTTCGCCGGTGCCGACGGCTGGCTGCAGATCGTCGTTTTCTGCATCGTATCCCTGCTGATGATCGCCTTCGTCCGGCCGGTGGCGCTGTCCCACCTGAAAAAGGGTCCGGCCGGGCAGCGCACCAACGTGGACCGGCTGATCGGTGAACCGGCCGTGGTTATGGAAGCAGTCAGCCCGGATGGGGGCCTGGTGAAGATCGGCGGCGACATCTGGAGCGCACGTTCGGCCGGCGGGGTCCTTCCTGCCGGGCAAAAAGTGGTAGTGGCAGCCATTGAGGGTGCCACCGCCGTGGTTTCGCCACCGCCGGCTGTAACTGGGCAGTCCTGATACAGCCTCAACAATTGGGGGAAAAGGAGTTCCATGGAAAACGCAGGAGGAGCGGCCATGGCCATCGTGCTGGTGGTCCTGATCGTCTTCGTGATCATCGTCCTTGTCCGGTCGGTCCGGATCATTCCGCAGGCCCGGGCGGGCGTTGTGGAGCGGCTCGGGAAATACCAGCGCACGCTGAATCCGGGACTGACGATCCTCATCCCCTTCGTGGACCGGCTCCTGCCGCTCCTGGATCTCCGCGAGCAGGTGGTTTCGTTCCCGCCGCAGCCGGTCATCACCGAGGACAACCTGGTGGTTTCGATCGACACCGTTGTCTACTTCCAGGTCACAGATCCCCGTGCCGCCACCTACGAGATCGCCAACTACATCCAGGCCGTGGAACAACTCACCACCACCACACTCCGCAATGTGGTGGGCGGCTTGAACCTTGAAGAGGCCCTGACCTCTCGTGACCAAATCAACGGACAGCTCCGCGGGGTCCTGGACGAAGCCACGGGGCGCTGGGGCATCAGGGTTTCGCGCGTCGAACTCAAGGCCATCGATCCTCCGCACTCCATCCAGGATTCGATGGAAAAGCAGATGCGCGCTGAACGCGACCGGCGCGCGGCCATCCTCACGGCCGAGGGCACCAAGCAGTCGGCCATCCTCACTGCAGAGGGCCAGCGGCAGGCATCCATCCTTGCCGCGGAAGGCGACGCCAAAGCGGCGATCCTCCGTGCCGACGGTGAGGCGCAGGCCATCCAGAAGGTCTTCGATGCCATTCACCGGGGAAACCCGGACCAGAAGCTGCTGGCCTACCAGTACCTGCAAACCCTGCCGAAGTTGGCCGAGGGCAGCTCGAACAAGCTGTGGATCATTCCGAGTGAAGTCGGCGAGGCGCTGAAGGGAATTGGCAACGCGCTGGGCGGCACCAACCCGGATCCGGCTGCGGCGGGCGGTTTGTTCGACGAGGTGGCGGCAAAGCCGGCCGGGCAATAGCGGACGGCGGATCGCCGGCAATGGGGAGCGAGCCGCCCGCGGTGCGCTTCCCCGTTTTGTCCTCCCCGGTATGGCACCCGTATAATTGGGTATTTGTCCGGCATGAGTAATCGGCTGGAACAACACAGCTTCGCAATGCGTTGAATCCTATGATGCAGCACAGTGCACACAGTAGCCCGGGGGTGCTTCATCACCACCGGCTGGCGCGGGGTCCTGCCCCGCGAACCGATAAGAGGGAGAAATCATGAGCGATCGCAGCCTGCGGGGTATGCGCCTTGGCGCGCAGAGCATGGAGACCGAGTCCGGAGTCGAGCCGGCTCCCCGCCAGCGCGTCGAATACCGTTGCGAGGACGGTGAACAGGTCTTCGTCACCTTCTCCTCCGAGGCCGAAATTCCCCCGGTATGGGTTTCCAAGACCGGCAAGGAAGCGCTCCTGGTGGACGGCGAACGCCCCGACACCAGCAGCGACAAGGCCGTCCGTACCCACTGGGACATGCTGCTCGAACGCCGTTCGCTGCCCGAGCTTGAGCAGATCCTCGAGGACCGCCTCAACATCCTTCGCGAACGCCGCGGTGAGCGCCGTTCGGCCTGACGCCGGCTACAACTAAGGGGCCGTTCCTGCACCTGGTGCAGGAACGGCCCCTTAGTTGTTGTTGGGAAGTCCCCCTTAGGGATGGAGAACCTTTTTGCCCGTGAGCTTGTTCCAGCGCGCCTGGAGCCCCCACCTGGTGACGTTGATCATGGCCTCCACCACGATGTTTCCGCTCATCTTCGAAGCTCCCAGTTCGCGTTCCACGAACGTGATGGGGCGTTCTTCGATCCGCAGGCCCATCTGCGCCACGCGCCAGGCGAGGTCCACCTGGAAGCCGTAGCCCACGGAGTCCACCTGGTCCAGGTTGAGCTTTTCGAGGGTGGTCCGGCGGAAGGCGCGGTAGCCGCCCGTGACGTCCTTGATCTTCAAGCCCAGCATGAGGCGGGCGTAGGTGCTGCCCACGCGGGAAATCGCCTGGCGGTAGAGGGGCCAGTTCACGACCCGCCCGCCCGGGACCCAGCGGGAGCCCATCGCCAGGTCAGCGCCATGGTCCACGGCTTCCAGGAGTTGGGGCAGCTGTTCCGGCTGGTGCGAGCCGTCCGCGTCCATCTCCACCAGCACGTCGTAGCCGGCTTCCAGGCCCCACTTGAACCCCGCGATGTAGGCAGCGCCGAGGCCTTCCTTGCCCTTCCGGTGCAGGACGTGGACCTGGGAATCCCGGCCGGCGATAGTGTCCGCGAGCTTGCCGGTGCCGTCAGGGCTGTTGTCATCCACCACCAGCACGTCCGACGCCGGGACAGCCGACCGAAGCCGTTCGAGGGTCTTGGGCAACGATTCCAGTTCGTTGTAGGTGGGAATGATCGTAAGGACGCGCACAAAGGGCCTTTCCTGGGAGGACGGTCGTGTGCGCCCGGCCGGTAACCCGCCGGCAGGCGCAGCTTTCCATTATAGGGCGGCGGGCTGCCGGCTCAGGAACGCAGTGCCGGGCTGGTGAACAGTTCGACGCCGGCGCGCACCGTCTGCAGGCACACCGGATCGTTGCCTGTATCCAGGGCAGGCAGCAGCGGGGTGCGTGCCCGCGGGTCGGTGCTCCATGACTGGACGCGCCCGTCGGCCACCTGGACCATCAGCTCCTCCACCTCCCACACGGCGAAACTGGCAGGGGCTCCCGGCACCAGCTGTCCGGCCATCGGATTGGAGTACCGCGCGGCACGCCAACCGGCCCGGGTGTGACCCAGGAACGCAGCACGGGCGGAGATCCGCTCATCCTGGTTATGGTGTTCCAGGCACGCCCGGACGCTGGACCACGGGCGCAGCGGAGTGACCGGGCTGTCGCTGCCAAAGCACACGGGCACACCTGCCGCGAAAAGGGTGGCGAAAGGATTCATGCCCGCGCTGCGCTCCCCCAGCCGCTGCTCGTACAGTCCACCGGATCCGCCCCATTCGGCGTCGAAGGCAGGTTGGGCGCTGACCGTCACGGAGTAGCGGGCAAGCCTTTCAACAGCCGGCCGGTCCAGCATCTCCACGTGCTCGAACCGGTGGCCCGCAGCGCGCACGCGCTGCTCCCCCACCTGCTGCGCGGCGAGATCGAGGGCTGACAACGCCGCGTCGAGGCCGGCGTCTCCGATGATGTGGAAGCCGCCCTGGATGCCGGACAGGGAGCATGCGGCGAGATGCGCAGCGGCCTGCTCCACGCTCAGGTAAAGGGTGCCCCGTTCGTCCGGCGCGTCGGTGTACCCGGAGCGAAGGGCGGCAGTCCGCGAGCCCACCGAACCGTCGATGTTAAGGTCACCGGCGAGGCCGCGCAGGCCGAGGCCGAACTGTTCCACCAGGCTGCGGGCGTGCTCTTCCGAAGTTGCCAGTTCGCCCCAGTACGGGAGGACTTCGGGAACGGGTGCACTGCCGGGTGCTGGATTGTTCCATGCTCCCGCAATGCGGAGGTCCTCCGCCCCGCCGATATGCGGTGCACCCATTTCCGCTACGGCCACGTAGCCGTTTGCCGCTGCTTCAGACAATGCACGCTGCTGGTGCCGGCGCAGGTCCTCCTGCGGCAGCCGGCGGGTCGCCTGCCGCGCCGCCGTATGAGCGGCACGCGTGACGCGCGCACCGCCGTCGAACCCGTCCCGGCTGCTGAGCTCCGCTGTCCGGGCAAGGGACGTTGAAACCAAAGCGGAGTGGACGTCCACCCGGGACAGATAGACTGGCCGGCCAGCCGCTGCACGGTCCAGTTCCTCCGCGCTGGGCAGCGCCTGATCGGCCCAGGTGGTTTCATCCCATCCGTGCCCGAGGACAGGCCCGTCTCCGCCGGCCCTGGCAACGGCATCCAGCAGCTCCCGCGCCGAGCCAACTCCTGCAAGCTGCAGGGATTCCAGGGCGAGGCCGGTCTCGGTCAGGTGGGCATGCGAGTCGACAAATCCGGGTGCCACGAGCGCGCCGCGGAGGTCGATGACGTCCATGGAACTGTCCGCAATGGACGACGCCGCCTGCTCGGATCCCACCCACGCCACGGTATCCCCGTCCACAAGCATGGCGGTGGCAAAAGGATCGGCGGCGGTGTAAACCGAGCCGTTGCGGTAGAGAACAGCTTTGGACCGGGACGGTGCAGCGGGACCGGAATTAGGCATGCGGGAGGGCTCCTGGGGTGGGACGAAGCGGCGCTGGGGCGGGGAAGGCTAAAGGACGGAGGAATAGGCCACGACGCCGCGGCGGATCATGGAGATGGCATCGGCGCAGAGCCTGGCGAGGCGGGGATCAAGGCCAGGAATCTTGGCCAGCTGGTCCAGGAGGTCCACCACCTGCTTGACCCAGCGCACAAAATCGCCTGCAGCGAGGTCCGTACCGCTCAGCACATCCTGGAGGTGGCGCCCGCGAGCCCATTTGTACACAGGCCAGATGAGGCCGAGTTCCGGTTCGCCGGTCAGCGGAAGCTTGTTCTCCTCTTCCACATCCTCCAGGGCAGACCACTCCCGCACCACGATGTCCACGGCTGTTTCCAGCGAGACGCTTGGCATCCGCGGCCGGAGCCCGCGGTCCTCACGCTTGGCCTGGTAGACCAGGGCACTGGCAAGGGCAGCAACCTCGGCGGCGTCCAGGTCGTCGAAAGCGCCAAGCCGCAATGCCTGGGAAATCAGCAGATCCTTCTCGCCGTAGATCCGCCGGAGCCGCTGGCCCGCCGGACTGATGTTGAGCTGGCCTTCCCCGGCATCCTCCAGGTAGCCGTAAGCGGAGAGGACATCACAGACCCGGTCGAAGGTCTTGGCGATGGTGTTGGTGCGGCCCTGGATCTGCCGGACCAGGCCGTCCGTCTCGCGCCGGAGCTTCCACCAGCGCTCCGACCACCGGGCGTGGTCTTCGCGTTCGCTGCATCCGTGGCAGGGATGTGCGCGGAGGGCACGCCGCAGGTCCGCGATGCGCTTTTCCTGGTTGGGCATGGCTGCGGCCCGGCCGAAATCGTTGTTGCGGTTATGGCCGGGGGCAGGGGGCCGGTTTTCCCGCAGCGCGTTCCGGGCCGATGAGGCCAGGTCCCGGCGCGACTTGGGCACCTTTGCGTTGAACGATTTGGGGATCCGGATCCTGGTAACGGGAGAGATAGGTCCCTCGATGTCATCGAAGCCGATCCTGCGGAGCTGGTTGTCGAGCGTCAGGACGGCCGGCCGCGGCTCGCGGCTGCTGTGGTCGGAGCTGAGCACGATGGCGGGGCCCGGCGCCCTGCCGCCCGGAACGTCCACCACATCGCCGGGAAGCAGCCGTGCCAGTGAATCCTCGCTCAGCGACTTCCGTGCCCTCGACTTGGTGCGCGAGGCGGAATGTTCGGCGTCCGACAGCTCCCGCCGCAGGCGCGCGTACTCGGTAAAGTCGCCCAGGTGGCAGGTCATCGATTTGGCGTACCCGGCTAGGGATTCTTCCCTGCTGCGCACCTGCCGGGCCAGGCCAACCACCGACCGGTCCGCCTGGAACTGGGCAAAGGATGACTCAAGGATCTCCCTCGCCCGGGCCCTGCCGAACTGTGCAAGGAGGTTGATGCTCATGTTGTACGTGGGCCGGAAGCTCGAGTTCAACGGGTAGGTGCGGCGGGACGCCAGGCCGGCGACGGCGGTCGGATCCGTCCCCGGCTGCCACAGGACCACTGCGTGGCCTTCGACGTCGATGCCGCGCCGTCCGGCCCGGCCGGTCAGCTGGGTGTATTCGCCAGCGGTGATGTCCACATGGGCTTCACCGTTGAACTTGTCCAGTTTTTCAAGCACCACTGACCGGGCGGGCATGTTGACTCCGAGGGCGAGCGTTTCCGTGGCGAAGACGGCTTTGACCAGGCCGTCAGCGAAAAGCTTTTCCACCACTTCCTTGAACGTGGGCAGCATGCCGGCATGGTGGGCGGCGAAGCCACGGATCAGGCCGTCCCGCCACGTCCAGAAGCCCAGGACGTCCAGGTCGTCGGGCGGGATGTCATGCCCTGCCTCGTCAACCCGCTGCGCGATGATCCGCTGCTCTTTCTCCGTGGTCAGCCACAGCCCGGAACCGACGCACTGGGCCACGGCCGCATCACAGCCGGCCCGGGAGAAGATGAAGGTGATGGCGGGCAGCAGGTCCATCCGGTCAAGGCTGGCGATAACCTGCGGGCGGCTTGCGGGGCGTACTCCCCGTTGGTCGCCTGCCCCGCCCGGCCGGTCGATCCCGCGCCGGCCCCGCTGGCCGCGGCCGCCGGGCCCCGACCTGGCGCGGAAGCCCTGCATGCTTTCGCTTCTCGCGACAGTCAGGAGGTCCGGGTTCACGTCGAAACCCCGGCTCCCGGCGCTGTCCTTCCTGGAGTCCGGCTTTGTATCGCCGGTGTCAACAGGCGGCGCAATCTCGTCGAACGTGGTTTCCCCGGCGAACAGGTCCATGATCTGCCGGCCCACCATCACGTGCTGCCAGAGTGGCACGGGCCGGTGCTCGGAGACGATGATGTCTGTGTCGCCGCGGACGGTGTCCAGCCACGCACCGAACTCCTCGGCGTTGGACACGGTGGCGCTGAGGGAGACTACCTGCACTTCGCTGGGGAGGTGGATAATCACTTCCTCCCACACGGCTCCGCGGAAGCGGTCTGCCAGGTAGTGCACCTCGTCCATCACCACGTAGCCCAGGTCGTCAAGGGTGGCGGAGTCGGCGTAGAGCATGTTGCGGAGTACCTCGGTGGTCATGACCACCACCGGAGCGTCCCCGTTGATGCTGGTGTCGCCGGTCAGGAGCCCCACGTTGCCGGCGCCGTACTTTTCGGCCAGTTCGGTGAACTTCTGGTTGCTCAGCGCTTTGATGGGCGTGGTGTAAAAGGCCTTGAGGCCCCGCCGGAGCGCCAGGTAGATGGCGAACTCGCCCACAATGGTCTTGCCGGCTCCGGTCGGGGCTGCGACCAGCACTCCCCTGCCGTCCTGCAGTGACCGGCAGGCCTGTTTCTGGAAGTCATCCAACTCGAAGTCCAGGGTGCGGATGAACGCGCCCAGGTCCGTCGCGGCCTCGGCCCTGCGCTCTGCACTGGCGCGGTACCGTTCGGCCGGTGAGAGTTCTTCGGAATCAGGAAACGGCCCGGTGTTGGAGGACATACACCAAGCCTAATGGGACTTAGAGGTTCTTCAGCTCACTGCTTGGGGTGGCGATGTCGGCCGCGGCCTCGGTCTCGGCCGCCCTTCTGGCCTCGCGGCGGGCACGGCGCTTGTCATTCATGAGGCAGATACCGATGGCAGCGAAGAACAGCACCAGCAGCGGTCCCGCCAGCATGAACATTGAAATCGCATCCGCGCCGGGAGCGGCGATGGCGGCCAGGACGAAGACCAGGAACACCGTGATGCGCCACGCCTTCAGGATGGTCCGGCCGGAGATGACGCCGGCCATGTTGACGCCCACGAGAACCACGGGGACCAGGAACGCGATGCCCAGGACCAGCACCATCCGCGTCACGAACTCGATGTACGTTCGTGCGTCGATCACGCTGGAAGATCCGTCGGGCGTGAACTGGGTCAGGGCCCGGACCACCTGGGGTACCACGAGCCATCCGGCCCAGATCCCGGCGAGGAACAGCGGGACGGCGGCGGCCATGTAGCCGAGTGTGTACCGGCGCTCCTTGGACGTCAGGCCCGGGGTTATGAACGCCCAGAGCTGGTAGATCCAGATGGGGCTGGAAATGACGGCCCCGATCAAGAGCGACATCTGGAGCTTGAAGTCGAAGGGCGAGGCAATCGTCCCGAAGTTGATAGCCGAAAGTCCCCCGGTCTGCTGGGAAATCCGGTTGACGGGGTCGGCCAGCGCCTTCAGCAGCGGATCGTAAAGTATCCAGCCCCCGACGCCGCCGATGACGACACCAATCGCCGACTTGATCAGCCGGTTCTTGAGTTCCTTGAGGTGGTCCCAGAGGGACATCCGCCCCTCGGGGTTGGCTTTACGGGCCCGCGACAGTGCCACTGGGGGTCAGGCGCGGTTCGACGGCGGAACGTCCGTGCCGTCTGTCGGCTCACCGGGCTTCGCCTTGGGGTGGTTCACGATGGTGCCCTCCACCGGACCGGAAGCGTCGGTGGTATCGGTTTTGCCGTCATTCTTCATCTCCTTGACCTCGGACTTGATGATCCGCATGGACTGTCCGAGGCTGCGTGCCATGGCCGGAAGCTTGGGCGCGGCGAAGAGAAGCAAAGCGACAACGATGATAATGACGATGGGCCAGGGGCCATCAAAGAGTCTTCCCATGGGAAATCCTTTCCTCTAAATACATCCTACTTCTATGTGAAGTCGAGATCCCCGAGCGCCTGTGGCTGGCCCCGGTCCGCCTTGCGCTGGACCCTCCTGCGGCGGCGATCTTCCCGCCGTGCTGATGTGGATGCCTCGTAATCATGTCGCATGTCTGCGGGTGAGGCAAAAACAGCAGAGCCCGCCGCCGGGCCGGCAGCCGCGGCAGTTTCTGCGGGTTCCGGAAGCGGACCCAGCCTGCCCAGTTTCTCGCCGGCTGCGCCCAGGTCCTTGACCGTTGCCATGAACTTCCGGAAAAGACGGATACCCAAAAGGGCATAGAACAACAGGGAGACGGCAACCAGCGCCACCCACAAAAGGATCCAGGACCACCAAGGCATGCTGAGAAGTCTATCCGCCGTAGCTTGCCAGTGATGCGTCCAGCCAGTCCTGCGCCGCTCCGGCCACTTCAGCCGGTGCGATGATGCGGGCGGCGCCCCCGTGCTGGGCAACGAACATCGGCAGCCAGGCGGTGTTGCCGAACCGGACCTCGGCCACCAGACCGCCGTCGGGAAGTTCCGCCGTCCGCTCCGCGTAGTAGTCGTCCGCCAGTCCCCTCCCCTGCCGGGTGAGCTGGAGGATAACCGTAGTGTCGTCGTCGTTCGGTGTGAACAGCTTGACCGGGACCCCTGTCCCCGGAGTGATGTCCACCGACGCCAGCCGGCCGTTCGGACGGACGTCCTCGATCCGGTCAAGGCGGAAATTCCGCAGCCCTTGGACAAGGTGGCAGTAGGCCTCAAAGTACCAGGTATTGTCCAGTGAATAAAGCCGTATTGGATCAACGTCCCGTTCGGTCACCTTGTCCCGTTGCGGAGACAGGTAGGTCAGGTGCAGCTGCTCCCGGCTCTCGATGGCCTGGCGGACGACGGAGTGGGTGGCGGCGTCCGCAGGCCCGATCCGGGGCCCGGCGAGCGATGCCGCGCGCAGCCCTTCCTGCCCTGCCGCTGCCAGCAGTTTGAGGGTTACCGATTCGAGTGTGCCGCCCTCGGCGATGCCTGGCAGTCCGTTGAGGGTTTCCAGGCCTGTCAGCAGGGCGCATGCCTCGTCCACCGTGAACCGCACGGGTCTCTTGAAGTCCAGGTCCTGGGTAATGAAGACATGGTCGTTTTCCCACTGGATGTCCAGGAGGTCGTCCGGGTAGCCCTCGGGCAGGCCTGAGCAGATGAGGATCCGGAGGTCGTCCTCAAGCTCCTTGCGGGTTACCCCGAAGCGGCTGGCGACCTCCTGGATGTGCAGGCCCTGGTTATGCACCAGGAAGGGCACCAGCTGAAGCATCCGCTTGAGCTGGTCCTCCGAAGTCCGGGGCCGGGCCGTCCGCGGGCGGACGGGCGGGAAAGAGTACTCAGGCACCGGCGAGGCGCTGAAGTCCGCTGCCGCACGAAGCCTGCGGCCCACTGCGGCTGCAAGCTCCTCCGGTGCGGCCGCCACGGCGTCGGGCCCGTAGGAAGCCAGTTCCTCGGCCAGGACCTCCGGATCCCGGAACTGGATGGCCAGCCGATCGTAGCCTGGCCGGGCCGCCGCAGGGGCGGCCGGGACACTTTCCAGCGCCCGGCGGCGGAGGGCGAGCAAGCGTCCTTCCCTGACATCGACGACGGCGGTGCGCAGCGGCAGTTCCGGCAGGCGGTCAAGTTCCTTCCGGACGTCGAAGTCCGCAGGAGGTGAGTAACGTTCCCGTTCCAGGATGATGACTGCGCCGGTCAGGCGTGACAACCGGAAGTGCCGGGGCGCCTGCCGGGCCCGGTCAAAGCCCACAAGGTACCACTGCCCGAACCTGCTGCCGAGGCCCCAGGGTTCGACAGTCCGCTGCTCTTCCTTGCCCGTGCTTCCGGCCAGGTACCGGAACGTCACGGGGTGCCCGGCGTGCATGGCGTTGACCAGGTCATCAAATGCCTGCCCTGCGGGCTTGATACGGGGCTGGAGTCCGGCAGGCAGTTCCACCTCGGACATCCGCCCCGACGCCTGGAGCTTGCGAAGGGCGCTCTTGGCGGCTGAGCCGAGGGCGGCACGTTCCCACAGCTGCGAAGCCAGAAGAAGGACGGTCCACTCTTCCGGGTCCAGCTGCACGTCCGGAAGCCGGTTCGATTCCTTGCCGATCCGGTAGCGGGTGGTGGCGGGGTCGTCCTCGCTCCAGCCCCGCTCCGTCAGCGTTTCCACATCGAAGCCGAACTGGCGCAGGTCATTCTTGTCGCGTTCGAACATCCGGCCGAAGGCGACATCGTTGCCTGAGGTATCGTGATAGACCTTGTCCCGCAGTTCGCTGCGGCGGAGGCCGTACCGCGTGTTCAGGAGCGCGATCAGCAGGTTGAGGAGTCGTTCTGTGCGGGATGCGGACACTCTGGTTACGTTACTAAACTCCCGGCGGAACGCAGAAAAGCGCGGCAACATCCGGACTACTGTCCGGATGTTGCCGCGCTTTCGCTGGTGGAACCGGGATGCCGTTACTGCTGCACTGCGGCCGGCACCCGGATCAGCGGATGCCGACCAGGTCCACCACGAAGATCAGGGCCTCGTTCGGCTTGATGGCGCCGCCGGCGCCGCGGGAGCCGTACGCCAGCTCGGAGGGGATCTCCAGCCGGCGGCGGCCGCCCACCTTCATGCCCAGCAGGCCCTGGTCCCAGCCCTGGATGACCTGGCCGACGCCGACGCGGAAGTCCAGGGGTGCCCCGCGGTTCCAGGAGGCGTCGAATTCTTCGCCGGTGGACCAGGCCACGCCGACGTAGTGGGTGGACACGGTGTCGCCGGCCTTGGCTTCCCGGCCGTCGCCCTCAATGAGGTCGGTGATGACCAGTTCGGTGGGGACGTCGCCTTCCGGGAAATCGATCTCGGGCTTCTGGCGGTCGAACTGGCGCTGACCAAATGACATGGCTACTCCTTTGTGTGGGGCTGTGTTGATTACCGCGGAAGCCGCGGTCTGGTTGTAAGTCTTGTTACTTGGCACCGAGGATGTCCACCACGAACACCAAGTCACCCTTGGCTTCGCCCTGGCCGGCGTCGCCGTAAGCCAGGTCCTTGGGGATGACCAGCAGGACGCGGGAGCCTACGGTCTTGCCCGCCAGGCCCTGCGTCCATCCCTTGATGACGCCGGTAAGCGGGAAGCTTGCAGGTTCGCCGCGGTCAAAGCTTGAGTCGAACTTGGTGCCGCCCACCAGGGTGACGCCGACGTAGTTGACGGTAAGGGTGTCGGTTTCCTTGACCACCGCGCCGTTGCCCTTGATGAGGTCCTGGGACACCAGGGCCGTGGGCGCGGCAACGCCTTCCACGTTGATCTCCGGCTTGCCGTCCTTTTCCGTGACGGTGGGAAGTCCGGCAGGCGGGGTGACAGTCTCGCCTTCGGGCTTCTCCAGCGGCGGCGTCACGTCGGTGGCCGACAGCACTTTGATGACCAGGAGTTGCGTGGGCTGGGCTTCGGCTCCGGCGGCTGCAGCCTGTCCGGGTACTGCGAGGGCGAGGCTGGAGCCCACCTTCGCACCAACGAAGGCGTTGTAGATCAGTTCGCTGCCGGTCTTCAGTTCCTCGTTGAGCTCAAGGGGCTCCGGCTCATTCGGGAACGTGTCCTCAAGGGTGGATCCGTCGGTGCCATTAAGGGCGAGAACTGAGATGTTGGCAATCTGGTTGGCCTTCATCCTTTCCCCGGTGCCTTCGGTGATCACCTTGACGGTGGGCTCGGCGACTTCGAGCGGCTTGGTGAATTCAACCCCAGGAGCTTTCTTGTCCCCGTTGTCGGTCAGTTTAAGGGAATCGAACTTGGCAGTCTCCCCGGCGGACTGGCTGGTGGGTTCCGGCTCGGCGGGACCGCCGCACGCGGTAAGCAGCAGCAGACCGGGAAGAAGGATTGCTAGTAGTCGGCGCACGTAAAGAACTTTCGTCGGGGCAGGATGGATGCGACGCTCCGCGGGGCGCGGCAGCAAACGCGGCAGGTCCCGGTAAAAGGGCCTTATTCAGAATAGCCCCTGAAGCTGGGAGTCAGCCCATAGAGTCGAGCAATGCATCCACCCGCTCGTCCACGCTGCGGAAGGGATCCTTGCACAGGATGGTCTGGTGGGCCCTGTCGTTGAGCTTCAGGTGCACCCAGTCCACGGTGTAGTCACGGCCCAGCTCCTGCGCCCGGCGGACAAAGTCGCCGCGGAGCTTGGCGCGTGTGGTCTGCGGCGGAGCGTCGACGGCGTCCTTGATCACGGTGTCGTCGACGATCCGCCGGACGGCGCCGCGGGACTGCAGGAGGTAGAAGAGGCCGCGCGCACGGGAGATGTCGTGGTAGGTAAGGTCCAGCTGCGCGATCCGCGGCGAGTCCAGTCCCAAGCCGTGGCGTTCGCGGTAGTTGTCCATCAGCTTCTTTTTGATGGCCCAGTCGATCTCGGTGTCGATACTCCGTGAATCGCCGGTCTCAATCGCTTTCAGCGTCCGTTCCCACAGGTCAAGGATCAGCGGAACGTGCGGGTTGTGCGCGCCGTGCTCCTGGACGAACGCCGTGACCTTGGTCAGGTACTCCTGCTGGATCTCCAGTGCCGTGAGCTGGCGCCCGTTGGCCAGACGGACCAGAGCCCTGCCGCTGAGGTCGTGTGAGATTTCGCGGATGCTGCGGATGGGGTTTTCCATCCGCATGTCACGCATGATGACCCCGGCCTCGATCATCCGCAGGACCAGGTCCACCGTTCCCACCTTCATCAGGGCGGTGGCCTCGGACATGTTGGAGTCACCCACGATGACATGCAGCCGGCGGTAGAACTCGGCGTCCGCGTGCGGCTCGTCGCGGGTATTGATGATGGGCCGTGAACGGGTGGTGGCCGAGGAAACGCCCTCCCAAATGTGGTCTGCACGCTGGGAGAAGGCGTACGTTGCCCCGTGCGGGGTCTTCAGGATCTTGCCCGCACCGGCGATCAGCTGGCGGGTGACAAGGAACGGGATCAGGATCTCCGCTAACCGGGAAAATTCGCCGCGGCGCGGGATGAGGTAGTTTTCATGGCTGCCGTAGGAGTTCCCGGCGGAGTCCGTGTTGTTCTTGAACAAGTAGACCGTTCCGTTGAAACCTTCGGCAGCCAGGCGGGCCTGCGCCTCGTCCACGAGGTCGTCAAGGATCAGCTCCCCTGCCCGGTCGTGGGCAATCAGCTGTGCGAGGTCGTCACACTCTGCCGTGGCATATTCGGGATGCGAGCCCACGTCCAGGTAAAGCCGGGAGCCGTTGGTCAGGAACACATTGGACGAGCGTCCCCAGCTGACCACCTTGCGGAAGAGGTAGCGTGCCACCTCTTCCGGGGCAAGGGGCCGCGAATCGGGGCTCGAGTACGAGATGCCGAATTCGGTTTCGATACCGAAGATCCGCTTGTCCATGTTCTCCTCCTAGGCCAGCAGTGCAGTGATGTCCGCGTCATTCAGCCGGCGGAAGGCGCGCCGGGACCCGCGCGAGCTCTCGGACATCCTGTCCAGAACTGCAACCTCCAGCGCCCTCGCCGGCAGTGCCTTGGCCTGTTCTTCCGATTCGGGTGCCGGTGCCAGGCCGGTCAGGGCCAGCCGCACCGCTTCGGAGAAGCTCAGTGTGCTCCGCCAGCCGCCTTCGATGGCAGAGGAAACTTTGTCGGCCTGGCCGCCCATGACCACGAAGCTGTGTTCGTCAGCGATGGAGCCGTCGAAGGTCAGCCGGTAGAGGTGGTCCTCTGCCTGGGTGGGGCCTACCTCGGCTACCGCAAGTTCCACCTCAAACGGTTTCTGCTCGGCGGTGAAAACGGCGCCCAGGCTCTGCGCGTAGACGCTGGCAAGGCCCCGTGCCGTCACGTCCTCACGGTCGTAGGAGTATCCGCGGACATCCGCGTACCGGACGCCCGCTTGGCGAAGGCTTTCAAACTCGTTGTATTTTCCGACGGCGGCGAAGGCGATTTTATCGTAGATCTCACCGATCTTGTGCAGTGACGGCGAGGGGTTTTCTGCCACGAGCGCGATGCCGTCGGCGCAGCTGATCACCACTACGGACCTGCCGCGGGCGATGCCTTTCCGTGCGAAGTCCGCACGGTCCTTCATCAGCTGTTCAGGCGATACATAAAACTGCTGGGTCATCTCAGGCCTCCCGTCCGGCGACGGTACGGGCTTCGATGACGCTCCTTGCGGCTGCCGCGAGTTCTGCCTCGTCAATCCGGCGGGCGCCGGAGCTGTCCACCGTGTAGACCACGGGCCACAGCTTCCGGACGGTGTCCGGACCACCGGTCGCGGAGTCGTCGTCGGCGGCGTCGTACAGGGACTCCACAGCAACGGCCAGTGCCTCGGCCGCGGTCAGGTTGGGCCGCCACAGTTTCTTCAGGGCTCCGCGGGCAAAGACTGAGCCTGACCCTACGCTGTGGTGCTCGTGTTCCTCATACCGTCCACCGGTCACGTCATAGGAGAAGAGCCTGCCCACACCTGCACTGGTGTCGAAACCGGCGAATAGCGGAACGACCGCCAGGCCCTGCAGGGCGAGCGGGAGGTTGCCGCGGATCATGGCCCCCAGCCTGTTGGCTTTGCCTTCCAGGCTGAGGAGCGTGCCCTCGATTTTTTCGTAGTGTTCGAGTTCAACCTGGAACAACCGCGTCAGGTCGATGGCAATGCCGGCGGTTCCCGCGATGCCCAGGACCGAGAACCGGTCCGCGGGAAACACCTTCTCGATGTGCCTGCTGGCAATCACATTGCCCATGGTCGCACGCCGGTCACCCGCCATCAGCACGCCGCCCCCGTAGCTCATGGCAACGATTGTGGTGGCGTGCGGAACCTGCAGCGGGGCGGCCGCGGACGCGCCGCCCTGGGGGGACCGGTTGAACGCCAAAAGTTCAGGCCGGTCCCGCTGCAGATGTTCGGTAAAGGACGAGGTGGCGTTGGCGGCTACCTGGTTGGCGGTTGATTCCTGCACTCATGCACTCCTTGAAAGTAGAACTCCAACGAAAGTAGAACTTCAACGTTCGTACAGATTCCGGCCGTCCGGGGCTTCCGCCGCGTGCCGGTCCGGTTACTGGCCGCCTTTTTGGACGAATGCCCGGACGAACTCTTCGGCATTGGATTCGAGGACGCCGTCGATTTCGTCGAGGAGATCATCCACCCCTTCCGTTGATGCCGAAGCCTGGGCTTCGGGCGGTGCGGGCGGCGCCTCAGGAATGTCTTCGTCGACCTGGCTGTCGCGTGATTGCGGCTGCTGCTGCTCCTGGCCTGCCATCGTTATCCCTCCCTTGTGGGTCAGCGGATCCGGCGGATCCTCCAATATCCCCATCCTGCCACGGTAGCGGCCTTCCTGCGCGGTTTACGCCGCAGGCGGAGCGGTGTTATGTCCCAGGAGCTCGCCCAGGAAGGGACCCGCTTCCCGATAGCGTTCGAACAACGGACCGGTGAGCGCTTTGGTTCCCCTCAATGGCTCCCTGGTGGGCACCCGCTGAAGCCGCCCGTAACCGGGCACGTCAAAGATGACCGAGTCCCAGCTGGCCCCCACCACGTCCTTGCCGAAGCTGCTGATGCACTTGCCGCGGAAGAACGCGCGGGTATCAGCCGGGGGTTCACCCACGGCGGCGGCGATAGCGCCGTCGTCGATGATTCTTTGCATCCTGTTCCGTGCAAGGAACCTGTAGTACAGGCCCTTTTCCGGCCGGATGTCGGCCCACTGCAGGTCTACGAGGCCCAGGCGGGCATCGTTCCACTCCAGGCCGTCGCGCTGGCGATACCCGTCCAGGAGGGAAAGCTTGGCGAGCCATTCAACCGAACTGGTTGCTGCTGCCCGGTTGCTGTCCAGCTGGGTGAGGACGGTTGCCCAGCGGTCCAGGACATCATGGGTGTGCCCGTCACCGTCCACCGCATCACCGACGCCGGTGTCCTGAGCGAGCTTTGCCGCAGCCTCGTGGTACATCCACTGCAGGTCCAATGCCGTCACCCTGCGGCCGTCGACCAGGCGGAGCATGGCCGTCAGCGACGTGTCATGGCTGACCGTCTGCAGGGCCTGGACCGGCTCATGGACCTCCACCTTTGGTGCCAGGCCCGCCTCAATCAGGCTAAGGACCATGGCCGTGGTCCCGAACTTGAGGTAGTTGGAGACCTGGCTGAGGTTGGCGTCGCCGATGATGACGTGCAGGCGGCGGTACTTGTCGGCCGTGGCGTGGGGCTCGTCCCGGGTATTGATGATGGGCCTGCGGATGGTCGTTTCCAGCCCCACTTCAGCCTCGAAAAAGTCGGCGCGCTGGCTGATCTGGAAGCCGGGAGTGGAGCTGTCCTGTCCAATGCCCAGCCGGCCGGCCCCGCAAAAGATCTGGCGGGTCACGAAGAACGGCGTCAGCCCCCGCACGATGTCCCCGAAGGGAACCGACCGGGGCATGAGGTAATTCTCATGGGAGCCGTAGGAGACTGACTTGTTGTCCGTGTTGTTCTTGTAAAGGTTCACGGGCGGGAGGTCGGGATCGGCCGCCAGCCGCCGTACCGCCGCCAGGGCAACGAGGTCGCCGGCGGCGTCCCAGATCACGGCATCCCGGGGATTCGTGACTTCCGGACTGGAATACTCGGGATGCGCATGGTCGACGTACAGCCGTGCACCGTTGCCGAGCACCATGTTCATCAGGAGCGTGCCTGATTCGTCCTGTCCGTCGAGCTCGAGCTCCTCGCGGCCGTAGGCCAGGGCCACCGCTTCGGCGTCCAGCACGGGCGGCTGGTCCGTCAGCTGGCTGGGATGGGCGGATGCACGGTCAACGGTCCAGCCCCGCGCGTCATGCAGCGGCTCTTCGTCCGTATAGTCCCAGCGGGTTTCGGCACCGCCGGCGGCGCGCTGACGCGTGACCTGGGCGTAGGCCTGAACCACCCGGGCGCTCATCATGGTTGCGTTGGCGGAGGGGGCGGAGGGGGCATGGATGCCGTACTCGGTTTCCGCGCCCATAACCCGCATCGCCCCGCCTGCCGGGAGCGCTCCCCCGGCGGCGGGCTCCGGTGCAGCCGTCATAGATACTGTCCCGTAGTGGGCATGGTTTCGATCGACTTGCCGGGTTCCTGGCCGGCCTTGCCCTGGACGATGGTGCGGATGTAGGTGATCCGTTCGCCCTTCTTGCCGGAGATCCTGGCCCAGTCGTCGGGATTGGTGGTGTTTGGCATGTCCTCATGTTCACGGAATTCGTCCACCACTGCCCGCAGCAGGTGCTCGATCCGGAGCCCCTTCTGGTGCGTGGTCAGGAGGTCCTTAATGGCGTACTTCTTTGCCCGGTCCACGACGTTCTGGACCACGGCGCCGGAGTTGAAGTCCTTGAAGTACAGCATCTCGGTATCGCCGTTGGCATACGTGACTTCCAGGAATTCGTTCGACTTGTCCGTGGAGTACATCGCTTCCACCGTGCGCTGCACCATGGCGTCCACCGTGGCCTGGACGTCGCCGTCGTGTTCCGCCAGGTCCGACTCGTGGAACGGCAGGTCCGTGGTGATGTACTTGTTGAAGATGTCCGCCGCTGCTTCGGCGTCCGGGCGATGGATCTTGACCTTGACGTCCAGGCGGCCGGGCCGAAGGATTGCGGGGTCGATCATGTCCTCGCGGTTGGACGCGCCGATGACAATGACGTTGTCCAGCCGCTCCACGCCGTCGATCTCGCTCAGGAGCTGGGGCACGATGGTTGTTTCGACGTCGGAGGAGATACCGGTGCCGCGGGTACGGAACAGCGAATCCATCTCGTCGAAGAACACCACCACCGGGCTGCCGTCCGACGCCTTTTCACGGGCACGGGAGAAGATCAGCCGGATGTGCCGCTCCGTCTCGCCCACGTACTTGTCCAAAAGTTCGGGGCCCTTGATGTTAAGGAAGTAGCTCTTCAGGTCGATGTTGCCGGAGCGTTCCGCGGCGCGGGCGGCCAGGGAGTTGGCCACAGCCTTGGCGATGAGGGTCTTACCGCAGCCGGGAGGACCGTAGAGCAGGATGCCCTTGGGTGCCTTGAGCCCGTGTTCGCGGTAAAGGTCCGGATGCAGGAAGGGAAGCTCAACGGCATCGCGGATCTGTTCAATCTGCGGCCCCAAACCGCCGATGTCCTCATAGGTGATATCCGGGACTTCCTCCAGCACCAGGTTTTCAACCTCGGAACGCGGCACCTTTTCCAGGGCATACCCGGTGCGCGAGTCAATGGAAAGCGCATCGCCCACCCGCAGCTTTTCCGACAGGAGGGCGCCAGACAACCGGACCACCCGCTCCTCATCCGCGCGGCCCACCACCAGCGCGCGGTCGGCTCCGAGCATCTCCTTCAGCGTCGCGAGCTCACCGGCACGCTCGTAGCCGAGGCCGGCAACAATGAGGAGCGCCTCGTTCAGCAGGACCTCCTGGCCCACCGCGAGCTGGCTGATGTTGACCAGCGGGCTGAGCCCGACCCGCATCTTCCGGCCTGCGTTGAAGATGTCCGCCGATTCCTCGGTGGCCGCCTGGCCGCTGCTGCCCTGGGTTGGAAGCCGTTTCGGGTTCAGCTGGAGGATGGTGCCAAAGCTGTACGGCGGCTGTCCTTCCTGGTCCAACGCGTTCTTCAGCCGGAGGATCTCAGCCTTCGCGGCTTCAAGCATGTTGACCAGCTTGGTGTTGTTCTGCGTTGCGGCAGCCAACTGGCGGTCGATGTGCCTGAGCTTGTCCCGGAGGATGTTGACCTGGCGGTCGGCAACCGAGAGGTCATTGGCGGCAGACTGCTCTGCCGGTGTACGCCCGGAATCCTGGTTTGGAGTCTCCATTTGTATCAGCCCCTTCCTGCGCTTCTATTAAGACATTAGTCCCAAGAAGGCGGATGGGGACGGACACTCCCGAAATGTGGACTAGTTCGTGACCTCCGGGCCTTCCTTCACGTTGGTGCCGGCGATCGCATCACGGGCGGCGCGGCGCAGCTTCTTGTCGGACACCAGCCGCTCCCCCACCGCGCCCGGCGTCCACGCGTTGACGTCCTCTTCGTTGAACTCGGTCTTGGAGGGACGGCGCTTGACGGAGATGCCGGTGACGCCGTCGGCGAGCCGGCGGGTCACGAGGAGGAAGCCGGTGTGGGCCACCATCCGGTGGTCGGGGCGGACCGCGAGGCCTTCGAGGTGCCAGCCGCGGACCATCGATTCCCAGGCGTCGGGCTCGGTGAACCGTCCGTCCGCGCGGATGGCCTCCGCCGTGCGGGAGAGCTGCGTGACCGTGGCAACGTAGTTGATCCAGACACCGCCGGGAGCCAGCACGGTGGCAACGGCATCGAGGCATTCCCACGGTGCCAGCATGTCCAGGACCACGCGGTCCACCGAGCCGGGGGCTTCGCTGCGGACGACTTCCTCCTGGAAGTCGCCCAGCGAGACCTGCCACGCGGGGTGCGGCCCGCCGAAAATGGTTTCCACGTTGCCGCGGGCGATGTCCGCAAACTCCTGGCGCCGTTCGAACGAGTGCAGGTAGCCCTGGTCGCCCACGGCGCGGAGCAGTGAGATGGAGAGCGCACCGGATCCCACGCCCGCTTCCACAACGCGTGCCCCCGGGAAAATATCGGCCATGGTAACGATCTGGCCGGCATCCTTGGGGTAAACGACGGCGGCGCCCCGCGGCATGGAGAGCACGAAGTCGGAGAGCAGCGGGCGGAGGGTCTGGTACTGCTGGCCAACGTTGTTGACCACCACCGAACCGTCCACCTTGCCGATGATGTCGTCGTGGTTGAGGAAGCCCCGGTGGGTATGGAACGCTCCCCCGCGCTCGAGGGTGATGGTGTTCATCCGCCCGCGCTCGTCGGTGAGCTGGACTCGTTCACCCTCCCGGAAAGGTCCCCGGCGCCGGGCCGCACCAACCGGCTGGGAGCTGCCGGCGGTACCGGCCTGGGCTGCTGTGCCTTCGTTGACGGCAGTTTCGCTGCTCATGATGTTCCTCGCTCCTGTAAACCTGTGGTGCCAACGCATGGGACGTCCTGGTCCGGACGGGGTGGCTTCTGCGGCGGCCGTGCGCACCGGCAGGTAACTCTACCGGTTGTGGCCCTGCGGCCGCCCATCCGGCCGTTGTCGTTTCCCTGTTATCGCCGCCAGCACGGCGTCCTGGGACAGCAGCCCGGTCACGATGCCGTTATGGTCCACCACTGCGTAGTGCCGCCCGGCCAGCTGTGACAGGAACGTAATGAGCTCCTGCCCTTTTGCCCATTCAGGGACGTAGGCACCGGGGGCCAGGGCAAAGGACACAGCCGTGATGGGGGTGGAGTGTGCCACGCCCGCCGGAACGGATGCGACGGCTGCCGGATCCACCACGGCCTGCGGCCGCCGGTCCGGCCCGTACACCACCACGGCGGTTTGGCCAGCGCCGTGCTGGAGCGCTTCCTGCACTGACGCTGTTGCCGGAAGGCCGACGGCGGGCGTGGACAGGGCCGCTGCGCTCACCAGCGGGAGGCGGCTGCGGAGCGTCCCTTGCTGGATGGAGGCCGAGGCACCCATCCAGAGGAACCCGCCCACCAGGACGGTGATCATCACCAGGCTGAAGTCGGGTGCGCCGCCGGCAAGCAGCGGACGGAGGATAAACCAGAACGCGATAGCGACGACAATGATCCTGCCGCCCCAGCCGGCGGCAACCGTTCCCTTGGCCTGGCTCCCGGTGGCTTTCCACACGGCGGACTCCACGAGCCGGCCGCCGTCGAGCGGGAGCCCGGGCAGGACGTTGAACACGGCGATCAGGAAGTTGGCCCACATAAAGATGTTGGTGAGGATTTCGGCGACGCTTCCCATCGGAACCGAAGTGAGCACCAGCCAGGCACCACCCGCCAGGGCGAAGTTTGCCGCGGGCCCGGCCATCGCCACCAGCACCGACCTGCCGGGCGACGCCGTGAAGCTCTCGAACTGGGTGTGCCCGCCCCACAGGTTGAGGACGATCTTCTGTGTCGGCCATCCGTAGATCCGGGCCGTGAGCGCATGTGCGAGCTCGTGGACCAGCACTGAAATAAGGAGCAGCACTGCGTAGGCGAACGCCACGACGTAGGCGCTGATGCCAAGGGCGGGGTTCTGCCGGCCCAGGACCGGACCGTACACCATCACGGTGAACGCGGCGATGATGAACCACGAGTAGGCGAGCACCACCGGCACCCCGGCTATTTTGCCCAGGGGTATGCCTTCACGGCGGACGGGCGCGGGGGCTTCAGTCACGGGAGTGTCCGACGGCGGCCGCCGGCTCCTCTTCCAACCCCGCCCCGCGTGCCGGTGCGGGGAGCAGTGCTTCCAGATCGGCAACGGAACGGCCGGACAGGCTCTCCCACAGGGTGTACCGGCTGTCCTGCGGCAAGGGAACGATGTGGGGCACAGCCACGGTGGTTACCCCGGAGGCCACTGCGGCCGCAACGCCTGGGGCAGAGTCTTCCAGCGCCACGCAGTCCCCGATGCCCAGCTGCGGGTCCGTTTCCTGCAGCCGCTCCACCGCTGTAAGGTAAGCCTCCGGGTGCGGCTTGCCCCGGGACACAGTGTCGCCCGTGACCAATACTTCAAAGTATTGCCGGGGCAGGCTGTCCACTACCTGCCGCGCGAGGGGCCCTTCGGACATGGTGACCAGGGCGCAGCGCACGCCGGCTCCGTGGAGCTCTTCCAGCAGTTCCCGCGCGCCCGGCCGCCAGGGAACCTGCTGCCTGACACTGTTGATGACCTGCGCCGTGAGGGTGTCGATGATGTCCCTGATCTCCATCCGCACGCCGGCTTTCTGCAGGAGCCCGGCCGAGAACGTCAGTGCCTGGCCCACCAGCTGCATGGCCTGCTCGTGCGACCATGAGCCGCCATGGGCTTCAACGAGGGCGCGCTCGGCGGCAATCCAGTAAGGTTCGGTGTCCACGATGGTCCCGTCCATGTCCCAGAGGACGGCTTTGAGCGGGGAACTGGAAGCTGGCGGCTGCATGTCCCCAGTCTACGGGGAGTTGCTGGCAGGACCCTGAAGGCTTACGCCGTTGGCGAATCCGTGACGGGTAACGCAGCAGGGACCGTTTTGGGGCATTTGCGCTGCTTCATGTCATGCGCAGGGAAGCACCTTGGACGTAGGGTGAAGAAATGAATAGCTTCGAGGGAGACACTGACGCACCGGGCGCCCGGCCCGAGCGGGAACGGTTCCTGCAGCCTGTGGCTGAGGGGCAGCGCGTGACCGTGATGCTAGCCGCCTTTGAAGGCTGGAACGACGCCGGTGAAGCGGCCAGCGATTCGCTGCGTTACTTGAACAAGCTGTGGGGCGGCAAAAAGGTGGCGTCCATCGACGCCGACGAATACTACGACTTCCAGTTCACCCGGCCGACGGTCCGCCGGAACGCCGCCGGGGAACGCAAGATCAAGTGGCCGTCCACCCGGATTTACAAAGCGAGTGCACCCAACTCCAACGTGGACGTTATCTTCGTCCAAGGCACGGAACCGTCCTACAAATGGCGGGCCTACACCGCGGAGCTGCTGGTGCACGCGGAGGCGCTGAACGTTGATTACGTGGTGCTGGTTGGCGCTCTGCTCGCCGACGTGCCGCACAGCAGGCCCATCCCGGTCAGCACCTCATCGGACGATGCCCCCCTGCGGGAACGCATGAACCTGGAAGCGTCGCAGTACGAAGGTCCCGTGGGGATCGTCGGAGTCCTGTCCGAGGTGGCGCTGCTGGCCGGAATTCCCACGGTCTCGCTCTGGGCTGCGGTGCCGCACTATGTGGCGCAGGCCCCCTCCCCCAAGGCCCAGCTGGCCTTGCTGCACCGGATCGAGGAGTTGCTCCAGGTCCCGCTGGACACGCACGAACTGGCAGAGGAAGCCGACGCCTGGGAACGGGGGGTGGACGAACTGGCCACCGAGGACCCGGAGATCGCAGCGTATGTCCGCCAGTTGGAAGAGGCCAAGGACACCGCAGACCTGCCAGAGGCCACCGGCGAGTCGATCGCACGTGAGTTCGAGCGCTACCTCAAGCGGCGGGGACAGGACCGGCCCTGACGTAGACAGAAGAGGGCCTGGCCGGGATGGATCCCGGCCAGGCCCTCTTTTGTTAAGCCGCCGAAAGAAAAACTCTAGAGACGGATGCCCAGGAGGGCGTCCACCGCGTCCTTTACCAGGGCCCGGTCAGACGCGCTGGCGGCAGCACCGCCGTCGTTCGCTGACCGTGCCCACCGCGACACTGCGGCGACGGCCGCCGGAGCGTCGAGGTCGGCCGCCAGCGCGGCGCGCATCTCCTCGACCAGCGGCCCTGCGGAGTGCTCCGGAGCGTGCCCAAGCGCCCGGCGCCAGGAGGCGAGGTCTGCCTTGGCCGCTGCAAACCCTTCATCTGTCCAGGACCAGTCCGAGCGGTAGTGGTGGGCAAGGATGGCCAGCCGAATGGCCGCGGGGTCCTCCCCTGCTGCCCGCAGTTTGGAAACCAGCACCAGGTTCCCCTTGGACTTGCTCATCTTTTCGCCGTGCAGGCCCACCATGCCCGCATGGGCAAAGTGCCTGGCCAGCGGAACCCCGGCGAGCGAGTAGGCGTGCCCGGCACCCATTTCGTGGTGCGGAAAGATCAGGTCTGAGCCGCCGCCCTGGACCGTGAAGGGCGATGGCAGGTACTTCTGCGCAATAACGGTGCATTCGATGTGCCAGCCCGGCCGGCCGTCGCCGAGGCTGCCGCCAGGCCAGCTCGGCTCACCCTCCCGCGCCACCCGCCACAGCAGCGGATCCAGCGCCTGGCGCTTGCCCGGCCGTCCCGGATCCCCGCCGCGTTCGGCAAAAAGTTCCAGCATCTCGCTTTCCGACAGCCCGGAGATGCTTCCGAGGGACCATGCACCCGGTGCCACTGACTGCTTGCCCGCCGCTTCGACGTCGTAATAGACATCCCCGTCCGGCTCTCCGTTGCTGCCCGCCACCTTGTACGCCAGCCCGAGGCTGACCAGGCGCTCCACCTCGGGAACGATCAGGCCGATGGATTCCACGGCGCCGATGTAGTGGTCCGGGGAGAGGACGTTGAGGGCCTCCATGTCCGTCTGGAACAGCTCAACCTGGCTCGCAGCGAGCTCCTGCCAGTCCACGCCGGTGGCGGTTGCGCGTTCCAGCAGCGGATCGTCCACGTCCGTGACGTTCTGGACGTACGAAACGTCCTTACCGGCGTCGCGCCAGGCCCGGTTCAGTACATCGAACGCCACATAGCTGGCGGCGTGTCCCATGTGGGTGGCGTCGTACGGAGTGATGCCGCAGACGTACATGGACGGCCGGGTTTCAGGCTCTAATTCCACCTCGCGGCCCGCTGCGGTGTCGAACAGCCGGATGGCAGGCATGCTTCCGGGCAGGGCAGGAACGGGGCGGGAAGACCAGGATTTCACAGACCAAGCCTAGTGCTAGGCGCTGATGACGCCGAAACCAAGGAGCAGGTACAGCGCCAAGCCGAGGAAAATCCGGTACCACACGAACAGGCGGTAGCTGCGGGTGGACACAAACTTCAGGAACCAGCCGATGATGATGTAGCCCACCACAAAGGCGATGGCCGTGGCCAGGGCGGTCTCGGGCAGGCCATAAGGGCCCGTGATGCCTTCCTTGGATACTACTTTGTAAAGCTGGTAGAACCCGCTGCCGAACACGGCCGGGATGGCCAGCAGGAAGGAATACCGGGCAGCCGCCTCCCGGGTGTACCCCATCAGGAGGCCGGCGGTGATGGTGCCGCCGGACCGGGACACACCGGGGATCAGGGCCATGGCCTGGGCGAAACCGTACAGGACGCCGTGCTTGTAGGTCAGCCGGCTGAGGTCGCGCTCCTGCCTGCCGACAGCGTCCGCGACTGCAAGGAGCAGGCCGAAAACGATGAGCATGGTGGCCACGATCCACATGCTCCGGAGAACTGACTCAATCTGGTCCTGGAAAAGGAGGCCCAGCACGATGATCGGCAGGCTGCCAAGGATCACCAGCCAGCCCATCCGCGCGTCGGGATCCTGCCGCGGCACTTTCCCCGCCAGGGACCCGGTCCAGGCCTTCACGATCCGGACGATGTCCCGCCAGAAGTAGACCAGGACGGCGGTCTCGGTACCCAGTTGGGTGATGGCGGTGAAAGCTGCTCCCGGATCCTCGGCATTGGGCAGGAACTGCCCAAGGATGCGCAGGTGTGCGCTTGAAGAAATGGGTAGAAATTCGGTCAGTCCCTGCACAAGGCCCAGCAGGGCCGCCTCAAACCAGTTCACGCTAAGACCCTACGGCATGGGTACTGGTGGTTCTGGCCGTAAGCTTGCTGCTATGCAGCAGCGTTACGTTGGCAACAGTGGATTGCGTGTTTCGGCCCTCTCGCTTGGCACTATGCACTGGGCCGGCGAAACGGACGAACAGGACGCCTCCGAGCTGCTGCGCACATTCCTCGATGCCGGCGGACGGCATGTGGACACGGCTGCTTCCTACTCGGATGGACGGGCCGAGGCCATGCTGGGCGCGCTGCTCGGCGACGTGGTGGCGCGCACCGAGGTGACTATTTCCACTAAGGCGGGAATGACGACGCCGGACGGGCGGCGCGCCGTCGACACGTCACGCAACGCGATGCTCACCGGCCTGGAGGGGAGCCTGGCGAGGCTGGGCACAGATTATGTGGACATCTGGTTTGCGCAGGCCTGGGACGGGAACGTCCCTCTCGACGAAACGCTTTCAGCCCTGGAATTCGCCGTCCGTACGGGCAGGGCGCGGTACGCGGGGATATCGAACTTTAACGGCTGGCAGACCGCCAAGGCGGCAGCAGTTGCGGGTTTTCCGCTGGTAGCTGCGCAGGCTGAGTATTCCTTCCTGCAGCGCAGGCCGGAAGCTGAACTTATTCCCGCGGTGGAGGACGCCGGCATGGGGCTGATGGCTTGGGCGCCCCTGGGCCGGGGTGTGCTGACGGGCAAGTACAGGGGCAGCATTCCCGCCGGGTCCCGGGGTGGGAGTTCGTCCGGGGCTGCCTACGTGGAGCAATACCTGGACGAAAAGCCGTCCCGGACCGTCGAGGCTGTGTGCATGGCGGCAAAGGGCCTGGGCCGGACCCCGCACGATGTGGCGCTTAGTTGGCTGGTTTCTCAGCACGGGGTGGCAACCGCAATTGTGGGTCCGCGCACACCCGTGCAGCTGAAGGAAATCCTGGAAGCCCAACTGACGCCGCTTCCGCCTGAAATTGCCCTTGCCCTGGAGGACGTGTCCGCGGCGTAGGTTCCGTTGTGACCGGTGGCGCTATTCCTCGACGATTTCGAGGTCCTCGTCGTCCACGTCGCTTTCTTCGTCCTCTTCGTCCTCGTCGTCAAAGACCTGCAGCGGGGTTACCTCGTTGTAGGCCTCGTACAGGGCGTCCTCGTAAACCTCGAACGCGTCTGCCACTGCAAAAAACGCCGCCTCCACGGATGGGTCACCATCTCCGCGGCGGTTTGATGCTGCTATAAGGTGTTCTTCCAAAGCGGTGGTCAGGGACGAAAGCGCGACACGCGGATCGATGCTCATGACTTCACGTTAGCCGGAAAAGGACGAAAATGGAGAGCAATGAAGGAACAATTTCTCACCAGCTCGGTCCAGCGGGAACGGGATTATTTAAGGCAGTACGAGTACCTCGTGCTGACGGTGAGCCCCAACGATTCCCTGCATGAAGCCCGGCGCCGGCTGGTGGAACATTCCGAGTACGGCAAGTGGGAACTGGAGCGCAGCCGACTTTATGTGGGCGGGGGCCGGCGTTTCTGGCTCCGTCGCAAGGTGATGCAGGTCCAGCGGACCGTCTAGGAGATGTCGGTCCAGCGGACCGTTTAGGTCTCGAGCGGTCCCAGCCAGGCGTTCGCGACCGTGTTGTGCGCGGACTCGTCGTCGGACGGGTGGAACATTCCGGCGAGCACATCCCGGTAGAGCCGCTCGAGTTCCGAGCCGCGGAAGTAGCTGGATCCGCCGCTGACGCGGATGGCGAGATCCACCACCCGGCGCGCCGTTTCCGTGGCGTTGACCTTGAGTCCCACAAATTTTGGAAACCACTGGCCGCCGTGGTCCGCGAGGGCGTCAACGTCGGCGGCAACAAGCTTCAACTGAGGGTAGAGGTTGTCCATCGCCATGGCGGCCTCGGCAACCTTCCAGCGGATGTCAGGGTCCTGTGCGTAGCTGCGTCCGCCGTTCTTGAACGAGTTGCGGCTCTTGGCGGTTTCCACGCCTATCGCCAGGGCGCGCTCCCCCAGGCCTGTGTAAACCGCGGCGAGCAGCGTTTCGAAGCACGCAAAGATGGCAAAGATCAGCGGGTCGGCGCCCGGTCCCACTGGCAGCTTGCGGAAGATGCGGTCGGCCGGAACCTGCACCTCTTCGAGGACCGTGGTGGCGGACTGGCTTGCCCGCATGCCGAGGGTGTCCCAGTCGTCCAGGATGCGGTAGCCGCCTGTTGCCCGGGTGATGAAACCATGCACCAGTTCACCATTGCCGTCCCGGGCATCCGGGTCCTTTCCGAAGATGCCCAGGCGCGTCCAAACCGGGGAAAGGCTGGTGAAGATCTTGGTGCCGGTGAAGGTGTATCCGCCGTCGGGCAAAGGCACGGCGGTGGTGCGGGAGTCAAACAGTACAGCGTCGTTGCCCGCTTCAGAATTGCCGAACGCGAAGATTTCTCCCCCGGCCGCTTCCTTGAGCACAAAGTCCAGTGAGTCGTCGCCGCGGGCTTTCAGGACGTGGGCGACGCCGGTCCATACCAGGTGCATGTTGACGGCCAAGGCAGTGGCCGGGGCGGCCGTTGCCAGCCTCCGCTGGCACTGCGCCGCCGCTTCGAGGCCAAAGCCCATGCCGCCGTCGGACGCCGGGACAAACAACTTGAGGTAACCGGCCTCCGTCAACTCCTCCAGATCCTCGTGGAAGAAGGAGTTGTCCCGGTCGTAGCCGGCAGCGCGGCTGCGGATCCGTTCCAGCAGCGCGTCCGGCAGGACGTCGTCGGGGGTCATGGGCGTTCCGGTCAGTAGTTGGTGAGCAGGGTGTTCAGGACCCGGGCACCGAATTTGAGGGAGTCGGCGGGAACGCGCTCATCGACGCCGTGGAACATGCCGGTGAAGTCGAGGTCGTCCGGCAGCATCAGGGGTGCGAAACCGTAGCCGGTGATGCCCAGCCGGCTAAGGGACTTGTTGTCCGTCCCGCCCGAGAGCGTGTAGGGCAGGACCCGGGCGCCGGGGTCTTCCTTGTGGAGGGCGTCGATCATGGAGTCCACCAGGTTGCCGGCGAACGGCACCTCGAGGGAAACGTCCTTATGCACGTAGCTCACGTTCACGCCGGTTCCGGCGAGTTCCCGGACGATTTCCAGGACGTGTTGCTCCTGGCCGGGGAGGGTACGGCAGTCGACCAGGGCCTCGGCGGATTCGGGGATCACGTTGTGCTTGTATCCGCCCTTGAGCAGGGTGGGGTTGGTGGTGTTCTGCAGGGTGGCGCCAACGAAACGCGATACAGTGCCCAGCTGGTCCAGCAGGCGGTCCGGGTTGTCGGCGTCGAACTCGATTCCCGTGAGTTCCGTCACGCCGTCCAGGAACTGGCGGGTGGTGGGCGTCAGTTCGATGGGCCACTTGTATTCGCCGATGCGTGTGACCGCCGCAGCGAGCCGCGTGATCGCGTTGTCGGTGCTGATCTGGGAGCCGTGGCCTGCCCGGCCGTGCGCCACGAGCCGGAGCCAGGAGATGCCCTTTTCTGCGGTCTGCAGGAGGTAGGTGCGCTGCCCGCCGATAGTGGCGGAGAAGCCACCCACCTCGGAGATGGCCTCGGTGGCGCCTTCGAAGAGTTCGGGCCGCTTGTCGACGGCGTAGCGGGCCCCCAGGGCGCCGCCGGCTTCCTCGTCGGCGAAGAAGGCGAAAATGATGTCCCGCTTGGGCTTTGTCCCCGACCGGGCGAAGCTGCGCAGGACGGCCAGGATCATGGCGTCCATGTCCTTCATGTCGACGGCACCGCGGCCCCAGATGAGTCCGTCCTTCAGTTCGGCGCCGAAGGGGTCAACGGACCACTGGTCCCGAAGGGCGGGAACCACGTCCAGGTGGCCATGGACCACCAGGGCGCTGGCGGACGGGTCTTCGCCGGCCATGCGGGTCACCACGTTTGCCCGTCCCGGTTCGGACTCGAAAATATCCGCCTCCATGCCGACTTCCTCGATCAGGCCGGCGACGTACTCTGCAGCGGCACGCTCCCCCGGGCCGGAACCGTCGCCGTAATTCGAGGTGTCGATCCGAATGAGCTCCTGGCAGATCCGGACAACTTCATCCTCGGGCAGGACGTCAGGCATGGAGGGCTCCTCGTCTGGTGATAACCGGTTGGCTCGCGCGAAATCGCTGTCCCCAGCCTACCCACATGGCCCGATTCGTTGTTCACGAGAAGTCGTGTTAGAGTTTTTCTCGCTGCTTCGGAGAGGCGCGAAACACCGAAGGGTGTGAACGGCTCCGGAATACCATCTGCGCGGGTGGCGGAATGGCAGACGCGCTAGCTTGAGGTGCTAGTCCTCGCAAGGGGGTGGGGGTTCAAGTCCCCCTCCGCGCACAGGAAAAACCCCGGGAAACCGGGGTTTTTTTGTGTCTCCAACCACGTGAACCACGTTTCCAACCATGTGACGTCGGGTGGTGGTGTGGCGGCTGGCTGCTGGGTCTGCCGGCCTGGGGCCTGCTCCTGGGCCGGTGGACGCCGGAGAACCCGCTCCCTGCAGTGCAGGTGCTGAAGTTTCTGGGGCTGCTGCTGGGCATGACGATCTACACGCTGAACATCATTCACCCGATCCCCAGCCTAGGCCTGTTCCTGCTCCCGATCATTTCCCTGGTCCGGCTGGCCTACCCTGAGTACCGGGCCCGACCCCTACAGTCGGCCGTGGAGGTCGTTCTGGCCGTGATTGCCGTCGTGGTTGCCTTTGCCATCCCCACGCCCGAAGGGTCATGGTCCTCGCCTTGGGTGTACGCGGGCGGTGCCGCCACAGCTGGGCTGATAATCGCCTGGTGGGCCCGGGGGGTCCCCCGCCGCTCCGTCCGGCTGCGGCTCAATAACGGCGCCGTCGTCTAGTGCTTTACCGGGCAATGGAGGCACCACATAGGATGCAGCTATGAGTGGCAAACCCCGAACTGTCGAAGCTGTCCGTGACGAAATAGTTGCGGCAACTGCCGAGCTGCGCGCGGTTGCCCAATCGGAGCAGGACAAGCCGAGGACCCAAGCCGCCGACTGGCTCGACGGACAGTTCGTCGGCATTGCAAACCGTCGGGCGCTCCGGGAGGCCGCCTCAGACGCTCTAAGTAGCCTCTACCGGGGCGGGATGGGGTCGTTCCAGGATGTCGGCACGGAGGCGTCTTCGAAGGCGGTGCGGAGACTGTACCTCGCATTGCGTCATGCGCGCTCTTGGTTTCTGCGCGACTCCAGGCCAAACACAGATTGAAGGCCCAAAGGTAATCCAGGATTTGTGGCTCGGCGTTCATGTATGCAACCAAGGAATTGAGTTATTCAAGGCGACTGGCAGTGCAACCTCGCCTGCGCCAACGCACAGCTGGTTCGTCTGATCAGGGCGTTGCATAAACCCGGCAGCGAAGCCCCGGCTAAACTCGCCTGCATGCCGTGAAGCTACCGCGGGTGCGCGACATCTTCGACTGGAACTTCCGCGGAAGACATGACTGGAGTAGCCTCACCGCGTGAGCTACCTTCATTGCTCCATCTGCAGACACGGGAGACTGACTTTCCGGAACAAGGACACTGGCCTTCTCCTTCTCCTGAAATTCGCTGTGGGATGACCCTATGACGCCAGAGCAGAAGCTCGCCGGGGCGGGCTTGACGTTGCCGCCGCCGCACCCGCTGGTTGGAACCTTTGCGCTCGTCGCGCAGCGCGGGGACGTCCTTTATGTTTCCGGGCATGGGGCGTTCGCGGACGGAGAGCCGATCCATCGCGGCAAGCTGGGAGCGGACCTCACCACAGCGGAAGGAAAGGAGGCTGCGCAGGCCGTCATGCTTGCCCTGCTCGGCAGTGTGCGCGACCACATCGGCGGACTGGACCGAGTCAACCGTGTTCTGAAGGTCCTCGTTTTTGTGAACAGTACGCCCGAGTTCTCTGAGCACCATCTTGTTGCCAATGGCTCCACCGAAGTGCTCGCTACCGCTTTCGGCAAGGAGCGGCTGCCCGCCCGGTCGGCTATTGGAGTCAGTTCCCTTCCACTTGGGTTCGCAGTGGAAGTCGAGGCGATTGTTGAAATCGCCCCTGCCGTCCCCTAACCGCCCACTTCACCGCACAAGGCGACGAGCCTGTCGTGCCCCAGGTCCTTCCGTGCGGGGTTTCGGCCGGTTCTCCCGACCGTACCGTCCTAGACTTTCGGCATGCACCCCTTAGTGGCGATCGGCCTGGTGTTCCTTACCGGGCTTGCCTGGACGGTCACCGTCCTGACCTTGTTGATCGCCCTGGCGAAAGACCGGCGGCGTCCGCAGACGGAAGTCAGAACCACTGATCAGGCGGAGGCCCAGACGGCTGATGTTGAGGCAGTGTAGATAGAGCCCTTGGTTCCGCCGGGCTCCGGGGTTCTCAGTGCAGGACTGCGTCCAGCTACCTGGGCAGGGTGAAGAGGCTCTTGGAGTCGTCGGGATGCGCCGGAGCCCTCACGCGGACGACGGTCATGCCTTCTCCTTCTGTACGGCCACGATGAAGCGGCGGGCACGCCAAACCAAGTGGGTGCGCTCAATGCCGTACTTGGTGGAGAACGTCACAGCCAGCATCTTGTTCTCATCCCTGCTGATCTCGGTCACGACGAAGACTTGGCGCTCCGGGTTCTGTGACCACCACCGGTCGTCCACGCCCTCCAGGGCCGTGTACACGGACATCTGGTCTGCTCGGACGCTACCGTTCTTCCTCGGAACCCTGCTTGGCCTAACCGTTGTTGAGACGGGCGCTCTCAAGGTCTAGTGAAGCTATTCCGTGCATGGATGCGGCAGTATCTGCGCTGACCTTCTTCTTCCCAGCAGTTCGGCCAACTCAGCCGCCTTTTGAGCCGATGAAGTTTTGCGAATCTCTGTAGTGGGCCGCCGTTCGCTCATTGCGATGATCTGTTCGTAGTGACTTACGGTGAAGCGGATGGTGCGCTTATTGAGCCGCAAGTGAGGCCAAGCGTTGGTGTAGTACATTTTCCGCACCATTTGCAGGGACACGCCCAAGCGCTCAGCGAGTTCTTCTGGCGTGAAAAGTTGGTCCATACCGGTCATTGCCATTCTGTTGCTCCTTCGGAGAAAACGATGTACTCGTACTCCTATCCGCGAGAGGACGTGACGGCGGCCCACGGGGCATAGGGGGTGTACGTTAGCCGCTCTGGAGCAAGCCGCACGAGTGCAGGTGTGGCGTGGTTGGCGTGCTTGAACGACTGTAATTTGCGGTGTGTGAGGCGGGTCAAGGTGTAACAAAAAGCCCGTAATCTAGCGATTTTTCTTGATCACGACACGCCGGGAGTGGGGTTCAAGTCCCCCTCCGCGCACACAGGAAAAAGGCCTGGAAGATCATCAATCTTCCCGGCCTTTCTTGTGCCAACCTGCTTCTGCCGGCCTGCGCCAGGCTGATCGATAACCGCAATTCATTTCTTGCCACACTGGTAACGCAGCGGCGGGCACGGCACGATAGGCGCATGGAGGAAGTCGCGCCGGAGGGAAATGTCCCGGGCCATGTGGTGCTGCTCGGTGATTCCATCTTTGACAATGCCGCCTACGTGGGCGGCAGCCCCGACGTCGTCTCCCAGCTCAGGCACGAACTGGGCGGCTGGCAGTGCTCGCTGTTGGCCGTCGACGGCGACGTGATAGCGGGCGTCCAGCGGCAGTTGGGCGCATTGCCACAGAATGCAACGCACCTCGTAGTCAGCGTCGGCGGCAACGACGCCCTGGGGTATGGCTCCTTGCTGCAGGAACGCCCGGAGACCGTTGCCCATGCCCTCCTGCTCCTGGCTGCAGCACAGAGACGGTTCGCGGAGGAGTACTACGCCATGCTGGACGCCGTTACAGCTATTGGCCTCCCCGCCGCCGTATGCACCATTTACGACACTCCCCCATCCGGTCCGCAACAGCCTGTGGTCAAAGCAGCCCTGTGCCTCTTCAACGACGCCATCACCAGGGCAGCATTTACACGTGGCCAGGCGGTGGTGGACCTCCGGCTCATTTGTTCCGAGGACGGGGACTATGCCAACCCGATTGAGCCGTCGGAACAGGGCGGACGAAAGATAGCGCAGGCCATTGCTGCCTTCGCGAGGACCTCCGGTCCTTCCGCGTGGCCGTTCGTGGTGGCAAACGCGAAGCTGCCGCCGCGCTAGTGCGGACGCAGCCGCCGTGTCCGGGGGTGCCGGTCCTGCGGCTCCGGACTCGACCCCGCGGCGGCGGACTGGTAGTCCACCTTGCGCCGGCGGTTGCCCGTCCGGTTTTCCCGCCGCTCCTGCCGCCTGGCCTTTCTTTCCGGCCGGTCAATGGCGGACAGGATGGCAAACGTCACCACCATCCACAGCAGCGCTGTCATCAACACCAAGTAGATTCCCATCTCAGTGTCCATGGGCCAATTTTATGACCTGGCCGTCATTCCCGGGAGGGCCTGTGGAAACTGTCGCGGCACCTGGCTCCGGTCACAGCAACCCCAGGCCCCGTACCGCTGCCATGACGTCCGGTACCGTCACCGCCAGGAGCGCCGGATCGGGCCGGTCCGCGAACGTCTCACCCAGACGCAGTTCAGCGTACGTCAATACGGTGTGCGGCCCCGGGGGCGGTCCCCAGATCTCGGGCGGGGCAGGGCCAAAGAGCACCACCGATGGTGTTCCGTAGGCCGACGCCAGATGCGCTGCGCCGGTGTCCGCGGAAACAACCACCTTCGCATCGGCAATCGTCGCAGCAAACTCGGCCAATCCCAGCCTGGATGCGAGTACTGCCTCATCCGGCAATCCTGCCAGCCGGCACACTTCCGCCGCCCGGTCCTTTTCCGAAGCTCCTCCTGTAAAGACAACGTGGTGGCCTGCCTGGTCCAGCTCCCTGGCAACGGCGGCAAATCGGTCAGCCGGCCACAGGCGGCTTCCGTACGCTGCCCCAACGTGCAGAACCGTGGCGCCCGGAACCGGGCTGGGAACATGCGGACGCTCCAGGTGTACGTCCAGGGGGTCGGCCTCGATGCCGTGCCATTCGAGGAGGCGGACCCACCGTTCCCGCTCGTGCAGCTCTGGCCGCCATGGTGGCCCGTCGAAGAAGTCGCTCTTGTGTCCGATCGTGCGCCGGGCCTCAAGCGCCGCAACCCTGCCCGCGCTTTCCGGGCCGCTGCCGTGCAGGTTGACGGCGACGTCCACCGCCCCCGGATCCATGGCGAGCGGCTCGTCAAGGCCGTGTGTGGGCAGCAGTTCATAGCCGCCCACGAGCCCCAACGCCTCAGACAGCCATCCCTGGGCGGCGTACCTCAGGCGGTGCCCGGGAAACTCCCGCCGGAGTGCTTTGAGGGCGGGCACTGCCACCAGCAGGTCCCCCAGCTTAAGCGCACGCAGAACTAGCAGTTCGGGCTTTCCGTCTATCAGGCGGTCTTCGCCTTTGTGAAGATCTCCCGTGCGGCTCATGGGTCCTGCCTGCCGGCGCCGGTGGCGATGAGGCTTCGGACGTCCTCATAAACGTCCCGGACTGCCACATCTGCCACTACGGAGTCGTCGTGGGAACAACGGGGCGCCGTCCAGCCCACCTGCGTGACATCGATCCCGCAGGTAGGGCACGCCGTGACCCACGAGGCATGGATGCGGTGAAGGCTCCTGCCGAGCGCTCCGGCGTTGATGACGTTGCCCAACCAGAAAACGCCGACGGTGGGAACGCCGAGGGCCTGGGCAAGGTGACGGGGACCGCTGTCATTGCCAACTACAACGGCTGCCTTGGCCAACAGGTTAACCAGGCCCGCCATATCCAGCTGCCCGGCCACGGAAGTGACATTGGCGGAACCTGCAAGGCCGGCGATGCGCTCCGCCAGGTCCTCTTCGCTCTTGTCCCCGACCACCAGCACCTGGCACCCGTCGGCAGCACAAGCGGCTGACAGTTCCGCGAAGCGTTCCACGGGCCAACGACGGCGGGGGTCCGTGGCGCCCGGGTGGATCACCACAAGCGGTTGGCCGCCGCCGTCAGCTGCCGGGATGCCTTCCTGCAGCCCCGCAACGGGCTCAAGCCGGGCCTCGAGGTCAACAGGGTCAGCCCCGGCGAACCCGGCCACCTCCACGGCCCGCAACGGCTCGTTCTGGTAATAGATGTACGGGATGGTCCGTTCCAGGCTGGCAGCATCCGCCGTACGGGTGCCCACGGTGTGGCGGGCGCCCAGCCGCAAAAGGAACGGGTTCGAATAGCGCCCGCCCCCGTGCACCTGGACCGCGAGGTCGAACCGGCGGGCCCGCATCTCCTCGAAGAACCGTTCCAGGGCCTCCGGGTCCTCCGTGCCGGGCCGCACGCCTTCGGCATAGGGAAGGACCTGCACCTCGTCAACAGGACTTTTCACCGCCGCCAGCAGCGCCTTATGGATAGGCGTGCCCAGCAGGGTCAGGGTTGCCCCGGGATACGCGGCCTTCAGCGCCGCCATGGCGGGGATGGCGAAAATCAGGTCGCCCAGCCCGCCCCCGCGCAGCACGACGATCCTGGACACGTCCTCGAACTTTTCCAGCACAGGCCCTACCCCGATGCCAACCTGGCCGGCACCGCCGAACTCTGCAGTCAGCTGCTCCACAAACGCCCCTTCGATCGGGCGGAGACCGCGTTGGATCCGCCTGCCTCCGCTGCTCGTGCAGCCACGCCGGGGTCACAAGCCGGGTGGCCGCCTCCCAGAACCTATACCCAGGCAGCGGCAAATATACTCCGCCTATTGGGGAATACCCGCCGGATGCTGTACGTTTCATACCCGACAGGCGAACCAAAGAAAAGAGAAACACCTAAAGTGGCAACCGATTACGATGAACTGCGTTCCGACGTCAAGGAATCGCAGGACAACTCCCTCGAGCAGCTTCAGTCCGCAAACGCTCCCGACGCACGCAGTGTAGTCCTTGAGCTGGACGAGGCTGAC
Organism: Pseudarthrobacter sp. NamE2; assembly: GCF_005796205.1. Classification (GTDB taxonomy): domain Bacteria; phylum Actinomycetota; class Actinomycetes; order Actinomycetales; family Micrococcaceae; genus Arthrobacter. The sequence continues at coordinate 311,445 of NZ_VAHN01000001.1, forward strand.
GGGCTTGACGGCGCCGGCGTCCCCGGCGGCGAATTCGTGGCCGAGGAACTCGTGGTGCAGGTCATTCCGCAGGCCGAAGACGAATTCACCTGCTACTCCTGCTTCCTGGTCCGTCACCGGTCCCAGATCGCCCGCCAAAAGGACGGGCACAGCTACTGCACAGAGTGCGAGGGCTAGGACAAAATTCCTCTCCAGGTGCTCCGGACAAATCTACGGCACCGGCGGATCGAAGGCACGCTGCACGCCAGCGTGCCTTTCCGCTTTAAGCCAACCTGCAGCTGCCCCCGCTACGGTTGACGTTCATGGTTAAGAAAATTCGGACGCGTTCCCGATGTGGCGCATGAACGACCTGCCCGGCGACGTCTTCCAAGCAATGGCTGAATCACTTTCCCGTGCCGAACCTCCGGCCATCACCGTGACGGAGCTCGTACTCGCGGTGCTGGTTGCAGCCGCCCTCTCCATCCCACACCGCTCCTGGAGGTACTTCGGTCTCCTGGCCACCGTGGTCCATGAACTTGGCCACGCCTTTGCAGCCGTCACCAGCGGGCAACGCTTGTCCGGGATCCGGCTCCGGTTCGATCACTCAGGGACCACCACAACTTACAGCCGCAGCAGGGCGGCTGCCGCCTGGTCCTGCTTTTGGGGTTATCCTGTTCCGGCGGTTGTGGGTGCCGTCTTTGTGGCATGCGGCTTCAACGGCTGGGGGCCGGCCGCCTTCGGCGGAAGCGTCCTGGTTCTGGCCGCGTCACTGCTCTTCCTCCGGAACCTGGCAGGCTTCGCCATAACCGCCCTGGCCATTGCCGGCACCCTTGCCCTGATCCTGCTGGTGCCCGGCGAATTTGTGGGTCATGCTGCGGTGATACTGGGTTTGGCGCTGCTGGTCGCGGCGGTGCGGGACGTCATAAAACTCGCCCACGTGCACCTCTACAGGAGGGAGCGGCTTGCGACCTCCGACGCCTATCTCCTCTACCGCGCAACGGCGGTGCCCTCCGTCGTATGGATCGTCCTTTTTGCGGCATTCGTCACCGGTTCATGGGTGGTCGCCCTGCAGCCCGTCTCCACGATCCTTGCCCGCGGCGTCTAGGCTAAGGCCATGAGCCAGGAAACGGACAGCATCCAGCAGGCCACTGATGACAGGACACCTGAACACAGCACCCGTGGCGCTTATGTCACCGGCGGTGCGGAGTTCACCCGCGACACCAGCTACATCGAGGACCGCATCACCCGGGACGGGATGCCGGGCCCTAACGGGGAGCCTGGCTGGACGGTGGAGGCCGGCCGCTACCGCCTTATCGCAGCCCGGGCGTGCCCCTGGGCCAACAGGACCGTCATTGTCCGCCGCCTGCTTGGCCTGGAGGATGCGATCTCCTTGGGCCAGCCCGGTCCCACCCACGATGCCCGGTCCTGGACCTTCGACCTTGATCCCGGCGGAGTGGACCCTGTCCTGGGCATAGAACGCCTGCAGCAGGCCTACTTCAAGCGCTTCCCCGGGTACCCGCGCGGTATCACCGTCCCGGCCATTGTGGACGTGGCCAGCGGTGAGGTTGTAACCAACAACTTCCCGCAAATCACCCTCGACTTTTCAACCGAGTGGACGCAGTTCCATCGACCCGGCGCGCCCCTGCTCTACCCCGAACACCTGAGGGACGAGATTGACGCAATCAGCAAGCGCGTGTTCACCGAAGTCAACAATGGCGTGTACCGGCGCGGCTTCGCAGGATCCCAGGAAGCATACGACGCCGCGTATGAACGGTTGTGGGCAGCGCTGGACTGGCTGGAAGACCGGCTTTCCCGCCAGCGCTACCTGGTGGGTGACACCATCACCGAAGCCGATGTCCGGTTGTTCACCACCCTGGCCAGGTTCGACGCCGTCTACCACGGGCACTTCAAATGCAACCGGCAGAAGCTCAGCGAGATGCCCGCCCTCTGGGGCTACGCCAGGGACCTGTTCCAGACGCCCGGATTCGGCGACACCATCGACTTCGTCCAAATCAAGCAGCACTACTACATCGTCCACGAGGACATCAATCCCACCGGAATCGTCCCTGCCGGGCCCAGCCTGGGCGGCTGGCTTGAGGACCATGGCCGGGAACGCCTGGGCGGCCGGCCGTTTGGCGACGGGACGCCGCCCGGTCCGGTGAAGCCCGGGGAGGAAGTCGCGCCGGGACACGGAGCGGAATAAGCTCCATACCTAGCGGCGGAAAACGTTTTCCTCCTAGACTGGTCCGGTGCAGACTACTTACGGCCATGTAGCGGCCGGATACGAAAACGTCCTGGACCTCTTCGCAACCTTCGTCGCAGAGGACCCCGGTTACAGCGCGCAGGTGGCCGCCTACCACCAGGGGGAGCAGGTGCTGGCCCTGACGGGCGGTCCGGACATGGCCACGGACACCCTGACCGGCGCCTACTCCTGTTCCAAGGGTGTGGCCGCCATGGTAATAGCGCTGCTGGTCCAGGACGGACTGCTGGATTTGGACCGTCCGGTAGTACGGTACTGGCCCGAGTTCGGTGTGCACGGCAAGGACCGGCTGCTGGTTCGGGAGGCGCTTTCGCACCAGGCCGGCCTGATGGGCATCGAGGGCGGCTTCGGCCTTGACGAATTCACCACGCCCGCAGCCGCGGCGCGCCTGGCTGCACTGAAATCCACGTGGCCACCGGGCACGCAGTTCGGCTATCACGCGTTGACCATCGGCATCATCATGGAGGAGCTGTGCCGCCGGACAGCCGGAGAGACGCTGCAAAGCCTTTACGAACGACGCATCCGCAAGCCGGAGGACGTCGACTTTTTCCTGGGCCTGCCCGCCGAACTCGAACCGCGGTACCGCGACGTTCTGTACGAATCCGCTACGGATCAACCTTGGGTAGATCCGCTGAGCCTGGAGGGCCTGAACAGCAATGCGCCCGTCAGCACCGTCATGGAACTCCCCAACATCCGCAGCGTCCGTGCCGCGGGGATGTCCGCTGCCGGAGGCGTCGGCTCGGCTGACGGACTGGCCAGGCTGTACGCTGCAGCCACCACCGGCGTCCAGGGCGACCCTCCATTCCTGACGGCAGAAACCATTGACGTGATGGCACGGGAGCAGGTCTGGGGCCTGGACCGTTCGTCCGGGCTCGACAACGCGTTCGCCGTCGTGTTTATGAAGCCGCACCCTTCGCGGAACTTCGGCAGCCACCGCGCGTTTGGCCACGAAGGCGCCAACGCCGCCCTTGGTTTCGCCGATCCCGCCTATTCGCTCTCGTTCGGTTACATACCGCGGCGGGCAGAGGAAGGCCGCACCCCCGGAAGGGCACACCGGTTGGCAGCCGAGGTCCGGCGTGCTGCGGCCGCGCTGGCGTAGTTTCCCTTAGCCCACCGGCCTGACCAGCGCCTTTGGCCTCACGCGAAAGGCGGCCTAAGGTGGGTCCGGTGGGTAATTCTGACGCACGTCCGGCAGTCCAGTGGGCCAAGGGGACCCATGTTTTGAACCGCGCGGCGGCCGGACTGACAGCCGCTTTCGCCGCCCAGCGGCTTCAGCTCGCCGCCAAGGCGGCGGCCGCAGCCGGGTTGGCGTTCATGATCGCGCCGCTGATGCCGGGGGCTGCTGCCCACTACGCCTACTACGCGCCCCTGGGGGCACTGGTGGCGATGTACCACAATGTGGCCGATTCTGTTAGGCAGGGCCTTCAAGCGCTCGCCGGCCTCGCGGTGGGGATCGGGCTCGCTGTACTTCTGGTGAACATCACGGACCCTTCACCCTTGACGGTGGCGGTCTTTATGGGCATCGGAGTATTACTGGGCGGGCTGCCCGGCATAGGTTCAGGCAGTGACTGGATCCCGACGGCGGCGCTGCTGGTCCTCCTGGTCGGCGGCAGTAACGCGGACGATTTTTCCTTTGGGTATCTTGTGCAGATGGGCGCCGGTGTTGCCGTAGGCATCGCTGTGAACTTCCTGCTCTTCCCTCCGCTGCACCTGAACGCGGCTGCGGCGAGCCTGGACGATCTGCGCCGGGCGCTTGGGAGACAGCTGACGGACATGGGTACTGCGCTGAAGGAGGAATGGCCGCCGGAACACGAGGAATGGTCCCGGCGCTCGGATGAGCTGTCCTCGGCTGCCCGCTCGGTCCGCCACCTGGTGAAGGAAGCGGATGCCAGCCGCAGGGCGAACCCGCGCCGCAGGTTCCATCCCCGGGACCTGGATCATGACTACCGCAACCTGCGCGAGCTGGAACGGGTGACGTTCCACATCCAGGACATGACGGACGTCCTCTCGGACGTCATCTGGGTGAGCGGCGTTCCCTATGCGCTACCAGTGCAGGACAGCGGCCCGCTGGCAGACGCCATGACTGCCACCGGCGAATTGCTGCACTCGTATCTTGACGGCGATGAGCAAGTGCAGCGGCAGCGGTATGACGCAGCCCAGGCGGCGGTGGAAGCCTGCATGGCTGCCACCGCCGGCCGGCAGGCAGCGCAGGGGACCGTACCGGCGTCGGAATCAATCCTGCTCAGCCTGCACCGCATCCTGCGTGCCGTCCGTCCGTCCTCCTGAATTGTCCTTCCCCGCCTGCCTGGGTTGCGGCTGGTTCAGGGCACTAAAGGGCGGCAACAGTACCGCTGAAGTGGCGCCGGCCCGAGCGCGGGTTCCAGGCCACGAAACGTGAACGCTCCCAGGCGCCGGAACCGCCCTCCTCGCTGCTGATCCCAAGCGCCACCCGGCAGGGCAGGAACGCCGGGGCATCAAACTCCACGTCCCAGATGAAGGACCCGCCACGGACGGACCCCACGTCCGCGAGCGCCCGGGATGCAAGGTACATGCCGTGGGCGATGGAGCTGCGCAGTCCCAAGGCCCGCGCCGACAGTACGCTGAGGTGGATTGGATTGAAGTCGCCGGAGACTGCCGCGTAGGCCCGTCCCGTGTCGACCCCCAGCTGCCACACGGCGGTGGGATCCGGCGCCACAAACTCTGCCTTGGCGGAACCGGCCGACGGCTTGTCGATCCCCGGCAGGAACACGCCCTTGGCCAGGTACGTGGAAATACCGCGCCAGGCGAGGTCCTCCTTCCCTGCCAGGCGGACCTCGGCCACCACGTCCACCTGCGTTCCGACGCGGTGCCCCCGGAGGTTCTCAACCCCTGCCGTGATGTCCAGGGCGTCGGTGAAGAGCACCGGCGAGCGCTGCTCCACGCTGTTGCGCAGGTGGATCATGCCCAGCAGCGGAAGCGGAAAGTCATCCCGGTTCATCACGCTCATGGCAACGGGAAAAGCCAGGGCGTGGAGGAAACCGGCCGGCAGGACATCGCTGGCAGTCTCCCCCAACAGGTGCTGGTAGGCGGTCAGGTTGGCGACATCAGCGGTGACTCCGCGTACTTCATGGTTTTCCGCCGGAAGGACCGCCGAGCCCTGGGCTCCCAGCAGCCTGCGCCGGGCGGCCTGCGCCGCTGCATTGACGTACAGCTTGGACAACGACGGCATGTCGCCGAGGATGACCGGCTGTACGGGGATCATGCGCCCACCATGTTCTGCCCGCAGACCCGCAGCACTTCACCGTTGATCCCACCGGCGGCATCACTCGCCAGGAACGCGATGGCTTCCGCAACGTCCCCTGGCCTGCCGCCCTGCTGCAGTGAATTTGCGCGGCGGGCTATTTCCCGAAGCGCGAACGGTATCCGTGCAGTCATCTCGGTCTCGATGAACCCCGGGGCGACGGCGTTGATGGAACCCCCGGCCCGGGCGATAAGCGGTGCGGTGGCACGGACCATTCCCATGACTCCCCCCTTGGACGCGGCATAGTTGGTTTGCCCCCTGTTGCCGGCAATGCCGCTGGTGGACGCAACAGAAACAATACGCGGAGCGGGTCCAAAGTGTTCGGATGCCAGGAGCGCCTCGTTGATGCGCAGTTGCGCGGCGATGTTGATGTTGATCACCGGGTGCCAGCGCGCTTGGTCCATGTTAACGAGCAGCTTGTCGCGGGTGATGCCTGCGTTATGGACCATGACGTCCAGCCGTCCGTGCCGCTGGACCGCGTGTTCCATGATCTTCCTGCCGGCGTCTTCCCGGCTGATGTCCAGTTGCAGGGCGGTTCCCTTGACCTCATTGGCCACAGCCGCCAGATGGTCACCGGCTGCGGGAAGGTCCACAAGGATGACCGTGGCGCCGTCGCGGTGGAGGGTGCGGGCGATGTCAGCGCCAATTCCCCGTGCTGCGCCCGTTACGGCGGCGATCTTGCCCGCCAGGGGCCTGCCGGTGTCGTCGGGAAGGCTCCCGCCGTTGCCCGACACCGTCAGGAACTGGCCGTCCACGAAGGCTGACCGGCCGGACAGGAAGAAGCGGACTGCTGCCAGTGCTGACGGGCTGGACACCTCCACGCCTTCGGCGAGGAGGACGCCGTTCCCCGTGGCCCCCGCCCGGAGTTCCTTGGCCAGCGAGCGCAGGAATCCGTCCACCCCCTGCCGGGCGGCAGCGGCTGCGGGCGTACCGGCTTCAGCCGCAGGCCGGGAGACCGTGATAACCCGGGCACCGGCATCCAGGTCGCGCAGGGAACCTGCTGCGGCGAGGACCGGCCTTTCCAGGTCTTCCGGGTGGGCCACCTCGTCCAGCACGAGGATGATGGCGCCAAGCTTTTCCCGCGGGACGGCGTGCCGCCGGACGTCGAGGTCCCAGGTGAGCAGTTCGGCGGCGAGCTTATCGGCAGCCGCAGAGTCCCCCTGGACCACAACCGGTCCGGTGACCAGGGCTTGTCCTGGCCGGTACCTGCGAAGGACCGCCGGCCGCGGCAGGCCCAGCTTCCTGGCAACGTTCCGGCCGATGCCCTGGTTTACCAACTGGGCGTACTTGTCAGTCATCCATGCCCCCTTACAGCGATTCGAGGATAGCGACGACGCCCTGTCCGCCCGCTGCGCAGACGGATACCAGCCCGCGGGCCGGCCGGCCGTCGCTGCTGCCCTTCTCATGCAGCTGCTTGGCCAGGGAAGCGACGATCCTGCCTCCCGTGGCGGCGAACGGATGGCCGGCTGCCAGGGAGGAGCCATTGACGTTGAGGCGGGCCCTGTCGATCTTCCCGTAAGCGCCGTCCAGGCCGAGGCGGGTGCGGCCGAACTCCTCGTCTTCCCAGGCGGCCAGCGTGCTCAGGACGGTGGCCGCGAACGCCTCGTGGATCTCGAAGAAGTCGATGTCCGCGAGCGTGAGATTGTGCCTGGCCAGGAGCCTGGGAACCGCGAAGACCGGTGCCATCAGCAGTCCGTCCTTGCCGTGCACAAAATCCACTGCCGCCGCTTCCGCGTCCACCACGGCCGCCAACTTGGGCAGGTCGCGGGCGTCGGCCCACTCGTCCGAGGCCAGCAGCACGGTGGAAGCACCGTCAGTGAGGGGTGTGGAGTTGCCGGCGGTCATGGTAGCTTCGGCGCCCAGGCTCTTGCCGAACACCGGCTTCAGGGCGGCCAGCTTTTCCATGGAGGTGTCGGCCCGCAGGTTGCCGTCCCGGGTCACTCCGCGGTAGGGCGTCACCAGGTCATCGAAGAACCCGGACTCGTAGGCGGCAGCCAGGTTGCGGTGGCTGTTGAGCGCCACCTCATCCTGGGCTTCGCGGGATATCTTCCACTGGGCCGTCGTGAGGGCCTGGTGTTCTCCCATGGACAGGCCGGTCCTGGGTTCGGAGGTGCCGGGTGCCAGCGGAGCGAGGTCCTTCGGCCGCAGCCGTGCCAGGATCTGCAGGCGCTGCGGTAGGGTCTTGGCCCGGTTGAGGTCGAGGATGACTTCCCGCAGCCCCTCGCTGACCACGATGGGTGCGTCCGAGGCAGAGTCCACACCGCCTGCGATAGCTGACTCAATCTGGCCAAGCCTGATCTTGTTGGCCAGCCCCACCACGGTCTCAAGGCCCGTGGCGCAGGCCTGCTGAAGGTCGTAGGCCGGCGTTTCGGGGGACAGCGCCGAACCGAGGACTGCCTCGCGTGTGAGGTTGAAATCGCGCGAGTGCTTCAGCACGGCGCCGGCGGCCACCTCCCCCAGCCGCTCATCCTGCAGGCCGAAGCGTGCGATCAGGCCGTCCAGCGCGGCCGTCAGCATGTCCTGGTTCGAGGACTTCGCGTAGGAGCCGCCGGCACGCGCGAAGGGTATCCGGTTGCCTCCTACGACGACGGCCCGGCGGAGGGCAGGGGCGGAAGCGGCTGCTGCTTCGGCGGCAGGAATGGACTGTCCGTCAGTGGACATGGCTGTCTCCTCTGGTTGCGGGCGATTACCGATACCCAGCGTACCTGATACGCTGGGTATCGTGAATCTTTCCGACCCCCACCTGATCCCGCCTCCCCTGGCAACCGGCGCTGACGGCCGTTCCTCGCGCTGGCAGAGCCACCGGGAGGAACGCCGGCGGGAACTGATCAAGCAGGCGCGGCGGGCTGTCCATGCACTGGGCAGCGACGCTTCCATGGAAGACATTGCCGCGGCAGCGGGTACGTCCAAGTCCGTCTTCTACCGCTACTTCGGGGACAAGGCGGGCCTGCAGCAGGCAGTGGGCGAAGTGGTCCTGAGCCAGATGCAGCGCCGGATACAGGAAGCCGTGCAAAGCGCCGTGACTCCGAGGGAGGGACTGCTGGCCATGGTCTCCGCCTACCTGCAAATGGCAGACACCAGCCCCAACGTCTACAGCTTTGTCACGAGGGCCGCCACCGGTGAGCCGGCTGACGAAGCATCCTCCGGGCCCGTCTCCGGCGCGCTGGGCCACTTCTTCGATGTCGTGGCGGAAATGATTGCCACGCCCATGCGCTCGCACCTCGGCGACGGAAAGGAAACAGTCATCGGTTACTGGCCCAAAGCAGCCATCGGACTGGTGCGCAACGCCGGCGAGCAGTGGCTCAGCACGCCGGACTCCCCTGCCAAGCCCGGCCAGGAAGCCATGGCCCGCCAGATCACCGCCTGGCTGTGCGTCGGCGTCGCCCCCGAACTTTCTCCAGCTTCCAAAACACCCAAGCCATCTGCCAACGAAGGACATTGATATGACTCAAGTAGTGGACCGCCGCAATGGCATCGAAAGCGCCGAACCTGCCGTCGACGTCGAGGCGCTCGGTGAACAATTGCTGGGCAGGTGGGCGTCCGTCCGGCGGCAGGCAAGGGACCTTGCTGCCCGTCCCGAACTGCACAAAACCGAGGGGCTGCCGCACACCGGGCACAGGGCACGGGTTTCGGGCCAGTTGAAGTACCTGGTGGAAAACGGAGCCGTCCACCGGGCGTTCCCCTCGGCACTGGGCGGCCTGGACGACCACGGAGGCAACATCGCCGGGTTCGAGGAACTCGTTGTGGCTGATCCTTCCCTGCAGATCAAGGCGGGCGTGCAGTGGGGCCTGTTCGGTTCGGCCGTGATGCACCTGGGCACCGGGGAACACCACAAACAATGGCTTCCCGGCATCATGAGCCTGGAGATCCCCGGATGCTTTGCCATGACGGAGACCGGGCACGGCTCGGACGTTGCCAGTATCGCCACCACCGCAACCTATCTGCCGGAAACCGAAGAATTCGTGGTGCACTCGCCGTTCCGGGCGGCCTGGAAGGACTACATCGGCAACGCGGCCATCGACGGTCTTGCGGCCGTGGTCTTTGCCCAGTTGGTGACCACGGGGGTCAACCACGGCGTCCACGCCTTCTACGTCGACCTGCGCGACCCCGTCACAGGGGAATTCCTGCCAGGCATCGGCGGCGAGGACGACGGCGTCAAGGGCGGCCTCAACGGCATCGACAACGGTCGGCTCCATTTCACCCACGTGCGCATCCCCCGGACCAACCTGCTGAACCGCTACGGGGACGTCGCCCCTGACGGAACCTACTCCTCTCCTATCGCGAGTCCCGGCCGCCGGTTCTTCACCATGCTGGGCACGCTGGTCCAGGGGCGCGTTTCCCTGGACGGTGCCGCCGTGGCAGCCTCAAAAGTCGCCCTCAAAGCTGCCATCCAGTACGCCGCCGAACGCCGCCAGTTCAACGCCTCGTCCCACACGGACGAGGAAGTCCTGCTCGACTACCAGCGCCACCAGCGCCGCCTCTTCACCCGCCTGGCCACCACATATGCGGCCGGTTTTGCCCACGAGCAACTCCTGCAGAAGTTCGACGACGTTTTCTCCGGTGCCGCCGACACCGACGAGGACCGCCAGGACCTGGAGACCCTCGCCGCCGCGCTCAAGCCGCTCAGCACCTGGCACGCCCTGGACACCCTGCAGGAATGCCGCGAGGCCTGCGGCGGCGCCGGATTCCTGATAGAAAACCGCTTCGCCTCGCTCCGCGCCGACCTGGACGTTTACGCCACGTTCGAGGGGGACAACACCGTCCTGCTGCAACTGGTGGCCAAGCGCCTCCTCGCCGACTACGCCAGGGAGTTCCGGAGCGTCGACTTCGGCGTCCTGGCCCGGTACGTGGTGGGTCAGGCGACGGGCGTCGCCCTCCACCGCACCGGGCTGCGGCAGGTGGCCCAGTTCATGGCTGACAGCGGTTCAGTGCAGAAGGCAGCCATCGCCCTGCGCGACGAAGAAAGCCAGCGCGCCTTGCTGACGGACCGCGTGCAGACCATGGTGGCGGAGACGGGCGCCGCCTTGAAAGGCAGCCACAGGCTGTCACACGAGAAAGGCGCTGCCCTCTTCAACCGCCACCAGAATGAGCTGATCGACGCCGCCCGGGCGCACGCGGAGCTGCTTCAGTGGGAGGCTTTCACCGAGGCGCTCGCCGGCGTCGCAGACCCCGGCACCAAGAGGGTCCTCACCTGGCTGCGCGATCTCTTCGGCCTGTCACTGATTGAAAAGAACCTCTCCTGGTACCTCATGAACGGCCGGCTCTCCATGCAGCGCGGCCGCACCGTAGGCGAGTACATCAACCGGCTGCTGGTGAAGATCCGGCCACACGCATTGGACCTGGTTGACGCGTTCGGTTACGGGGACGGGCACGTCCGCGCAGCCATCGCGACCGGCGCCGAAAAGGCGCGCCAGGATGAGGCCCGGGCCCATTTCCGGAGCCAGCGCGCCAGCGGCCAGGCGCCGGTGGACGAGAAAGTCCTGCTGGCCAGGACGGCAGCGGCACGCAAGAACTGACACGGGCCCCCGGTCCGCCTGCTCACTGCGGAAACAACGACGGCGCCGCTTCCCTCCAGGGGAGCGGCGCCGTCGTCGTAGTGCTGTGGGGACGGTCAGCTCGAGGCTGGCAGGACGGAGCGGTACACCTCAAGGGTGGTCTCCGTAATGGATTCCCAAGAGAAGTGTTTTTCGGCGCGTTCCCTGCCCGCCTGGCCCATGGCACGGGCGCGCTCGGGATCGGAGACCACTTCGGTGAGCGCAGCGGCAAACTCGCTGACGAATTTGTCCGGGTCCAGCGGGGTGCCGGTGCCGTCGGTGACCTGTTCCAGGTCGACGAGCAGGCCCGTCCGGCCGTGCTCCACCACCTCCGGGATGCCGCCCGTGGCGCTTGCCACCACAGCGGCCCCGCAGGCCATAGCCTCCAGGTTCACGATGCCGAGCGGTTCGTAGATGGAAGGGCAGGCGAAGGCGGTGGCGTGGCTGAGCACCTGGATCAGTTCGTGGCGCGGCAGCATGCGTTCAATGAGGACGACGCCCGTCCGCCGGCTTTGCAGGTCTTCGATCAGCCGCGCCGTCTCGGCGGCAAGTTCGGGAGTGTCCGCTGCGCCAAGGCAGAGGACCAGCTGGACGTCGTCGGGCAGTTTGGCGGCAGCCCGGAGCAGGTACGGGACGCCCTTCTGGCGCGTGTTCCGGCCCACAAAGACCACGCTGGGCCTGGCGGGGTCGATGCCCAGCGCGCGGACGGCGTCGTGGTTTTCGTCACGCTTCCACAGCTCGACATCGATGCCGTTGTGGACCACGCGCACCTTCGCCGGGTCCACGTTGGGGTAACTGCGCAGGATGTCCTGCCGCATGCCGTCGGACACAGCGATAATGGCGGCGGCAGACTCGTATGCGGTCTTCTCCACCCAGGACGAGAGCGCGTAGCCGCCGCCCAGCTGCTCGGCCTTCCACGGGCGCAGCGGCTCCAGGCTGTGGGCGCTGAGCACATGCGGAATGCCGTGGAGGAGCGATGCCAGGTGCCCGGCCATGTTGGCGTACCAGGTGTGCGAATGGACCAGGTCCGCGCCCTCGACGTCCGGAACGATCCTCAGGTCCACACCGAGCGTCTGCACAGCGGCGTTGGCCGCTCCCAGGTCTTCCGGCACCGGGTAGGACGTCACCGTGGCGCCGTGGTAATCGGAGTCGCGCGGAGCCCCGAAAGCACGAACCTGCAGGTCAACATGCTTACTAAGCACCCTGCTCAATTCGGCCACGTGCACTCCGGCGCCCCCATAGATCTCCGGCGGGAACTCTTTAGTCACAATGTCTATTCGCACAAGACCCAAGGTAGTCCTTCACGCTTAACTGTTCTAGTGTGAAGGGGTCCGGGCGAACCGGACTGACTTGGGGAGTTACGAGGGCGTACAGGAGCGACCATTATGCCGTTGACGAAAAAAGTCCTGGCCATTGTCCTCGCCGGCGGCGAGGGAAACCGATTGATGCCACTGACGGCAGACCGCGCGAAACCGGCGGTGCCCTTCGCGGGAAGCTACCGGCTGATCGACTTCGCCCTGTCCAACCTGGTGAATTCCCGCTACCTCCAGATCGTCGTCCTCACCCAGTACAAGTCCCACAGCCTTGACAGGCACATCTCCGAGACCTGGCGCATGTCCACCCAGCTGGGCAACTACGTGGCCTCGGTTCCGGCTCAGCAGCGCGTGGGCAAGAGCTGGTTCCTGGGCAGCGCCAACGCCATCTACCAGTCCCTGAACCTCATCCGCGACGCCAACCCGGACATCGTTGTGGTGGTGGGCGCCGACCACGTCTACCGCATGGACTTCGCCCAGATGGTTGCCCAGCACGTCCACAGCGGTGCCAAGGCCACGGTGGCCGCGGTACGCCAGCCGCTGCACATGGCCAACCAGTTCGGCGTCATCGAGGTGGACCAGAACGATCCGCAAAAGATTGCGGCCTTCGTGGAAAAGCCCGCCTCCACTCCCGGCCTGGCCGCCGACCCGTCCCAGTTCCTGGCCTCGATGGGCAACTACGTGTTCGACGCCGACGCCCTGGTGGCGGCCCTGCACGTGGACGCCGAGCGGCTGGACACCAAGCACGACATGGGCGGCGACATCATCCCCTACTTCGTCAACAAGGGCGAGGCGGGCGTCTACGACTTCACCCTGAACGAGATCCCGGGTTCAACCGAGCGCGACCGCACATACTGGCGCGACGTCGGCACCATCGATTCCTTCTACGACGCGCACATGGACCTCATCTCTCCGCTGCCCGTGTTCAACCTGTACAACTCCGAATGGCCCATCTACACCCGGCAAAGCATCTCCCCGCCGGCCAAGTTCGTCCGCGGACAGAACAACACCGTGGGCACGGCCCTGGACTCGATCGTCTCCAGCGGCGTGGTGATCAGCGGCGCAATTGTGGAAGGCTCCGTCCTTTCCAATGACGTGTTCGTCGGCACCAGCAGCCGCGTCCTGGACTCGGTCCTGATGGACAAGGTGTACGTCGGTGAAGGAGCCGTCATCAGCCGGGCCATCGTGGACAAGAACGTCCGCATCCCTGCAGGTGCCGCAATCGGCCTCGACGCCGATCTGGACCGCGCCCGCGGCTTCAAGGTCACAGAATCCGGCATCACCGTGCTTTCCAAGGGCCAGGAGGTCCCGGAGCCGGGCGAGGAGGAGCGGCAGCTGTCCGCCAAGAACCTCCGCCTGTTGCCAAACGCCGTCAAGGCCGCGGCGGAACAGTACCCCGACGTCCGCGAATCCGTGGACAAGGTGGCGAAGACCCACGCCGCCGCGGCGGCTGAGGCCTCGCCCGGGGCGCGGCTTCAGTAGCTTGGCATGTGGTCCGGCGGGCGGCATCTCCGGAGGCCGCCCGCCGGGCTTAAGCCGTGCCCCTGCCCTGTAAAATTGGACTAATGAGCTCCCCCGACCTGACCCCTGAGGAAATCCAGGCCTGCCTCAAGGTCCTGAACACCATCCACGCCTACGACGAGGAGCACCCGGACTATATCTCGGTGCGCCGCGCCACGGGCAAGATGTTCAAGGCCGTCAAGAGGCACCGCAGGGTCACCAAGCGGGACCTTGTCGCCGAAGCTGACCGGGCCGTCATCGCGCAGACTGCGACCGCGGCGCCGGACCGGATTGATGACGAGACCCGCGGCAACAAACTGGCACCCTCGGCCACCGGGAAAATCGCCGGCCACCTCATCCGGTCCCGCCCGTGCTACATCTGCAAGCAGCACTACACCCAGGTAGATGCCTTTTACCACCAGCTGTGTCCGGACTGCGCCGCCTTCAGCCACAGCAAACGGGATGCCCGGACCGACCTGACGGGCCGGCGTGCGCTGCTGACCGGCGGCCGCGCCAAGATTGGCATGTACATCGCGCTGCGGCTGCTCCGCGACGGCGCACACACCACCATCACCACCCGGTTCCCCAAGGACGCCGCCCGCCGGTTCGCGGCCATGGAGGACAGCGCCGACTGGCTGCACCGGCTCCGCATCGTGGGCATCGACCTGCGCGACCCCGCCCAGGTGATGGCCCTGACGGATTCCCTCAATGAGGCCGGCCCGCTGGACATCATCATCAACAACGCCGCGCAGACGGTCCGCCGCTCCGGCAACGCCTACAAGCCGCTGGTGGATGCCGAGGACGAACCCCTTCCCGCCGCCCTCGAGCGCGCCAACGGCGGTCCCGAGCTGCTGACCTTCGGGCACGCCCATGACAAACACCCCCTGGCACTGGCCGGCAGCGTCACCGAGCATCCAGTCCTCGCCGGGGACGCAATAACGTCCCTGGCCCTGTCCACCGGTTCGGCATCGCTGGAGCGCATTGCGTCCGGCACAGCCATCGACGCCGGCGGGCTGGTCCCGGACCTGGCCACGATCAACAGCTGGACCCAGGTTGTGGACCAGGTGGATCCGCTGGAAATGCTCGAAGTCCAGCTCTGCAACGTCACGGCACCGTTCCTGCTGGTGAGCCGCCTCCGGGACGCCATGAGGCGTTCAACGGCACGCCGGAAGTACATCGTGAATGTTTCTGCCATGGAAGGCCAGTTCTCCCGCGCCTACAAGGGCCCGGGCCATCCACACACCAACATGGCCAAGGCCGCGCTGAACATGATGACGCGGACCAGCGCCCAGGAGATGCTGGAGACGGACGGCATCCTGATGACCGCCGTCGACACCGGCTGGATCACCGACGAGCGGCCACACTACACCAAGATCCGGCTAATGGAGGAAGGCTTCCACGCTCCCCTTGACCTGGTGGACGGCGCCGCCCGGGTCTACGATCCCATCGTCATGGGAGAGAAGGGTGAGGACCAGTACGGCGTATTCCTCAAGGACTACAAACCCAGCCCCTGGTAGCGGTAAGCCCGGCGCCATGGACGCCGGGACCTCCCCCGAAGTACGGAACCTCGAACGGCACGAATGCTGGGCACTGCTGCGGACGGTCTCGGTTGGCCGGCTCGCTGTCCTGGCTGACGGCCGTCCGGACATCCTTCCGATCAACTACACGGTGGACGGCAGGACGGTGGTGTTCCGCACCGGCGAAGGCACCCAGCTGTCCGGCGCGTCCGGCGGCTCTCCGGTGGCACTTGCGGCCGATGGAGTACCCTGCCCCGAACCTGCCGCTCCGCCGGGTTGCTCAGGCCAGCTGCGTAATCTCCACGCTCACGGAGAGCGCCGATCCGCCGCCGCCGGACAGGATCCCCTTGAGCGGGGACACGTCCCGGTAGTCCCGGCCCCGGGCCACCGTGACGTGGAAGTCCCCCGCGGGCTTGTGGTTGGTGGGGTCCCAGCTGCGCCATTCGCCGTCCCACCACTCAAGCCAGGCGTGGGACTGCCCGGCCACCGTCTCGCCGATACCGGCGCTGGAGCGCGGGTGCAGGTAGCCGGAGACGTAGCGTGCCGGGATGCCGCAGCTGCGGAGGGCACCGATGGCCAGGTGGGCCAGGTCCTGGCAGACGCCCTGGCGCTGGCCCCAGGCTTCCTCAGCGTTAGTGGTGACGCCGGTGGACCCGGACATGTAGGTCATCTCGCCGCGCATCCAGGCGAAGACTGCCATGGCGGCGTCATGCGGGTTCTTCCCGGCAACAACTTCCGGGATGATGCCCAGCACTTCGTCGCCCGGGCCGCTGAGCCGGGACTGGGGCAGCCAGTCACTGAACGTGTTCAGCGTTTCGGGGGACGCGAGGACGTCCCAACCCACAATTTCGGCCTCGGACGGGACCTTTTCCGCCCGGTGCACCTCCACGGTGATGTTGGACACCACTTCAAGGTGGTCGTGCGGCATCTGCATGTCGAAGGCCGTGACCCTGGTGCCCCAGTAGTCGCGGTAGGTGCTGACGGCGGCCTGCGACGGCGACACCTTGACCACGGACTCCAGCACCACCTGCTGAGAATCCGTCAGCGGCGTCATCCGCGCCTCGTTGTAGGACAGCGTGACGCGCTTGTTGTACTTGTAGGCCGTCGTGTGGACGATGCTCAGCCGGGTCATGAAACTTCTCCCACCCAGGCCAGCTCATCCGCCTGATTGAAGTACTTACGGGAAATCGCGTCCGAAGTTTGGGACACTGCTTTCTGCACGCGTTCCATGTGTTCGGGCAGCTCCGACATCAGGTCGTCGGTGTGGTGGAACTCAAGGAAGGTGCGTGCCTGGCCAACAATCCGGCGGGCGTCGTTGATAAAGCCCACCCGCTGCGCGGAGGGGTCCAGCTTGGCCAGGCATTCGTCCGCGTCGCGCAGAGCGTAGACGATCGAGCGAGGGAACAGACGGTCCAGCAGCAGGAACTCGGCTGCGTGCTGGTCGCCGAAGGCTGCACGGCGGGTGCGCAGGAAAGACTCGTAGGCGCCGGCGCAGCGCAGCATGTTCACCCAGGACATGCCGGCGGACAGGACGTCCCGGGTGGACAGCATGCGCGCCGTCATGTCGGCGCGCTCCAGTGACCGGCCCAGCACCAGGAACAGCCAGCTTTCGTCGTGGCTCACCGTGGTGTCCGCCAGGCCGCTGACCATGGCGGTGCGCTCCAGCGTCCAGTTACAGAACCGGTAGGTGCCCACCACGTCCTTGCGGTGCTGGCTCAGCCCGTAGTAGGTGGTGTTCAGGCTTTCCCATAGTCCCGAGGACACCGTTTCGCGGGCCCGGCGGGCATTCTCGCGGGCAGCACCGAGGGAACCGGCAATGGACGTGGCGCTGGTCTTGTCGTAGGCCAGGGCGTGCAGCAGTTCGGGAAGCCCGAAGTCCTCGTTCTGCGGGCGGGCGCCCATCACGGCGATTAGTTCCTGGGCAACGCTCTTGCGTTCCTCCATGGGCAGGTGGTTCAACCGTTCCAGGTGGACGTCGAGGATGCGGGCGGTGCCGTCGGCCCGTTCGACATAACGGCCGATCCAGAACAAGGACTCGGCAATACGGCTAAGCATTCGCGGCTACCTCCAGCGGGCCCGAAAAATGACAGGACGGATGTTCGACGGCGGGGCGGCTCACTGCTGCTGCTCCGACTGGCGGTCGCGCCAGTTGCTCTCCACCGGCCACACTGATACCCGCTCCCGCACGGCGATGGACGGCCGGGGCAGGCTTTCCACCGGCATCTGCGGCGAGTCGGCCAGGACCCAGGTGTCCTTGGAGCCGCCGCCCTGGCTGGAGTTCACGATCAGCGAGCCTTCCTTCAGCGCCACCCGCGTCAGCCCGCCGGGAAGCACCCAGACGTTGTCGCCGTCGTTCACCGCGAAGGGGCGAAGGTCCACGTGCCGCGGGCCGAACTTGTCGCCGCTCAGGGTGGGCACCGTGGAAAGCTGCAGCACGGGCTGGGCGATCCAGCCGCGCGGATCCGCGATGATCCGCTGCCGCAACGCATCCAGTTCGTCCCTGGAGGCGTCGGCGCCGATGACCAGGCCCTTGCCGCCGGAGCCGTCCACCGGCTTGACCACGAGGTCCGCCAGGTTGTCCAGGGTGTACTCCCGGGCTTCCTGCTCTTCCAGGCGGTACGTGTCCACGTTCGCGATGACCGGCTCCTCGCCGAGGTAGTACCGGACGAGGTCCGGCACGTAGCTGTAGACGAGCTTGTCGTCCGCGACGCCGTTGCCGACGGCGTTGGCGATGGTCACGCCGCCGGCGCGGGCGGCGTTGACCAGGCCCGGGCAGCCCAGCATGGAGTCGGCACGGAACTGCAGCGGGTCCAGGAAGTCGTCGTCGATGCGCTTGTAGATCACGTCTACACGCTGCTCGCCCGCGGTGGTGCGCATGTAGACGCGGTTGCCGCGGCAGATGAGGTCACGGCCCTCCACCAGCTCCACACCCATCAGGCCGGCCAGCAGCGTGTGCTCAAAATAGGCGCTGTTGAAGACGCCGGGAGTGAGCACCACGACCGTGGGGTCATCCACCCCGGCGGGTGCGGTTTTGCGCAGCGCGGAGAGGAGCCGGCGCGGGTACTCCTCAACCGGCCGGATGAGCTGCTGCCCGAACGCCTCGGGCAGGCCCTTGGCCATGGCGCGGCGGTTTTCAAGGACGTAGCTGACCCCCGACGGGACGCGCACGTTGTCTTCCAGGACCCGGAAGGTGCCCGCGGCGTCGCGGACCACGTCGATGCCGGAGATGTGCACCCGGACGCCGCCGGCGGGTTCGAACCCGTGGACCTGGCGGTGGAAGTGTGCGCTGGTGGTCACGAGCTGCCGCGGGATCACGCCGTCGGACACCACGGTCATCTTGTCGTACACGTCGTTGAGGAACGCCTCCAGCGCGCGGACGCGCTGCGCGACGCCGCGCTCCAGGACGTCCCATTCCCCGGCGGGAATGACGCGGGGAACGATGTCCAGCGGGAAGGGGCGCTCTTCCCCGGCGAAGTCGAAGGTCACTCCGCGGTCCAGGAAGGTGCGGGCCATCGAGTCGGCGCGCGCGCTGACGTCGGCCAGCGAGAGCTTGCGAAGGGCGTCCGCCACCTGCCCGTAGGAGTCCCTGGCCTGTTGCCCGGGGGCGAACATCTCGTCGTAGGCTCCGGTGCGGCCGGCGGCCTCGGAGTAATCCTGGAATAGGTCTGGCATGCCCAATAGCCAACCATCTTTTTGTTTCGAATTCATAAACCGCACGCTGATGTGGCGTGTTGGCGATGCCCGCCGGTTCGCTGTTTCCGGGCCTGATCCTGCACAGTAGGTGGGTGCCCGTCAGCAGAAGCCAGCCAGCGCCCGGGGAAAGCCATCCCCGGGCCGGACGGCTGCTGCCCGGCCTGGCCACCGCCGCGATGGCCCTGGCGGCCGCGTTCCTGGTCCACTGGCTGGTTCCGGTCCTGCCGGCAATGACCCTCGCCGTGGTGCTGGGCGTCCTGGCCGCCAACCTGCCCGGGGCCGGTGCCTGGACGGCAGGGCGGGCCAGGCCCGGACTGGACTTCGCAGGCAAGCACCTGATGCGCGGAGGGATCGTGCTGCTCGGCCTGAAAGTGAGCATCATGGACGTCCTGGGGCTGGGCTGGCTGGCACTGGTCCTCATCACGGCAGTGGTGGTGGCCGGCTTCGGCGGCACCTACCTGATAGCCCGGCTCTTCCGGCTGTCCCCGGTGACATCGCTGCTGGTGGCTACCGGATTCTCGATCTGCGGCGCATCCGCCATCGGGGCAGTGGCGGCCGTCCGCCGCATCCGGCATATCGACACGGTCCTTCCGGTGGCGCTGGTGACACTGTGCGGCACCCTGGCCATCGGTGTCCTGCCGCTGCTGGTGCATCCCCTGCAGCTGACCGCCCCCGTGTTCGGTGCGTGGACGGGCGCGTCCGTGCACGACGTTGGCCAAGTAGTGGCCACGGCGCAAACCGCAGGGACAGCGGCGCTGGGCATCGCCGTCGTCGTCAAGCTCACGCGGGTGCTGCTGCTGGCGCCGGTGGCGGCCCTGGCCGGCACGCACCACCGGTTCTCTGCCAGGCCGGGAAACGGAACCGGGACAGATGGCGCGAAGCTGCCGCCGGTGGTGCCGCTCTTCGTCCTGGGGTTCGTGGCCATGGTGGGCCTGCGCTCCACTGGGTGGCTGGCGGAGGACTGGCTTGAAGCCGGGGCAATGCTGCAGGATGTGCTGCTGGGCGCTGCCCTGTTCGGGCTGGGTTCGGCGGTGCGGATCCGGACCCTGCTGCTGACCGGCGGGCGGGCGCTGCTGGCGGCCCTGGCATCCTGGCTGTTGATCGCGGTCCTGGGTCTCGCGGCCGCCCTGCTGATCGCCGGGTGAGCGGCCGGGCAGCGTGATTAGATAGCTGGGTGTCGAATGAGAATCTGCGGCGGGACGAAGCAGCCGGACGTTCAGCCCTGATCGCCACCACCAGCTACGACGTTTCGCTGGACGTGCGGCAGGCAGCGGACCCGGACGTGCCGGGCTACACCACCCGCAGCGTCATCAACTTCACCGCGGCCGAGCCGGGCTCATCCACGTTCCTGGATTTTATCGGCAGCAGCGTCCACAGCGTGTTCCTCAACGGCAAGGGCCTCCGGGTGGAGGATGTGGTGGACGGGTCCCGGATCCGGCTGGACAACCTGCAGGCGGAGAACCAGGTCACCGTCACCGGCACGGCCCTTTACAGCCACTCCGGCGAGGGCATGCACCGGTTCTTCGACCCCGCGGACGGCCAGTGCTACCTCTACACCCAGTACGAACCTGCCGACGCGCGCCGCGTGTTCGCCAACTTCGAGCAGCCCGACCTCAAGGCGGTGTTCACCTTCCACGTGATGGCGCCGGCTGAATGGCAGGTAGCCTCCAACGGGGTGGAAACGGCCCGGACCCTGCTCACCAGCGATCCCGCCACGGCGCGCTGGGACTTCGCGGCCACGGAACCCATGTCCACCTACATCACCTCCGTCTTGGCGGGCCCATATGTCAGGGCGGAGGACCGCTGGCAGGCAACGCTCGACGACGGCACGCACCTTGATGTCCCGCTGGCCCTTTACTGCCGGGCATCCATGGCGGAATCCTTCGACCCGGACGAGCTGTTCCGGCTGACGAAGAACGGGCTGGATTTCTTCAACCGGCTGTTCGCCTTCCCGTACCCCTGGGGCAAGTACGACCAGGCCTTTGTGCCCGAGTACAACCTGGGCGCGATGGAGAACCCCGGACTGGTCACCTTCACCGAAAGCTACGTGTTCACGTCCCGCGCCACGGACGCGCAGTACCAGGGCCGCGCGAACACGCTGATGCACGAGATGGCGCACATGTGGTTCGGCGACCTGGTGACCATGCAGTGGTGGGACGACCTGTGGCTGAAGGAGTCCTTCGCCGATTACATGGGCACGCTGGGCGTGGACCGGGCCACGGACTGGAAGTCTGCGTGGGTCAACTTCGCCAACAAGCGCAAGGCCTGGGCCTACGTCCAGGACCAGCTGCCCACCACGCATCCGATCGTGGCGGACATTCCGGACCTGGAAGCGGCCAAGCAGAACTTCGACGGCATCACCTACGCCAAGGGCGCGTCAGTGCTGAAGCAACTGGTCGCGTACGTGGGCTTCGACGCGTTCGTTGCCGGTTCCCGCGAATACTTCCGCCAGCACGCGTACGGCAACACAACGCTGTCGGACCTGCTGGCGGCCCTCAGCGCCGCCTCCGGACGGGACCTTGCGGGCTGGGCCCGGCAATGGCTGCAGACCTCCGGGATCTCCACCCTCTCCCTGGAGCTGGCGGACGGAAAGGGGAACGACGACGGCGCCCTGGGCGCGGTGACAATCGTCCAGGAAGCCTTGGACCCAGTTACGGGACGCTCCGAGCCGCGGCCGCACCGGCTCCGGCTGGGGCTGTACGACTTCGACGAATCCGGTGCACTGGTCCGCACCGACAGCCTGGAAACCGACATGGCAGGGGACTCAACGCCCGTGCCGGAACTGGCCGGAAGGCCCCGGCCTGCGCTGCTGCTTCTCAACGACGACGACCTGACGTACGCCAAGGTGCGCCTTGACCCGGTGTCCCTCGCAACGGTGTTGGGGTCGCTGGACAGGCTTCCCGATCCCATGGCCCGGGCGCTCTGCTGGACGGCGTTATGGAACGCGACCAGGGACGGCGAAAGTCCGGCAGCACGGTATGTGGATGCGGTGGCATCCTTCAGTCCCGCTGAAAGCGGGATAGGCGTGCTGCTGACCGTGCTTGAGAACGCCTGCACCGCCGTCGAACGCTACACTGCCCCGGCGGCGCGGCATGCCGTGCGCTCCGCCCTCCTGGCAGCGGTGGAAGCTGAACTTGACCGGGCGGAACCGGGGTCGGACCACCAGCTCGCCTGGGCGCGCACCCTCGCAACCCTCAGCAGGCAGGATGCTGCCCTTCTTCCCCGGCTGCGTGGCCTGCTGGACGGCACGGCCCCCGTGCAGGGCCTGGCGGTGGATGCGGAGCTGCGCTGGCATTTCTGGCATGCGCTGGCGGCAAACGGGCAGGCTACCCTTGCCGAACTCGATGCCGAACTGGCACGCGACACAACTGCCTCGGGACGCGCCGGGCATGCAACGGCAGCCGCCGCACGGCCGGATCTGGCTGTCAAGGCTGCCGCGTGGCAGGAAGCCGTGCACGGCCAGGCGCTGTCCAACCAGCTGCTCAGCGCAACCATCAGCGGCTTCAACACTGCGCCGGCGGAACTGCTGGCGCAGTACGTCGAACCCTACTTCGGCTGTCTGCGGGATGTCTGGGAGAGCCGCAGCATCGAGATCGCCGGCCGCATTGTCCGCGGCCTGTTTCCCCAGGACCAGGACCTGGCGGACGGGATGGAGCCGGCCGGACACCCCGTGGTACGCCGGACGGACGAATGGCTGGCGGCCAATCCCGACGCTCCGCGCGCACTGCGCCGGATCATCGTGGAGCAGCGCAGCCACCTGCTGCGGGCACTCACGGCGCAGGCCGCCGTCGTGGTTTCCCCCGCCTGAACCACGCTGCACGGTGGCGTCACGGCACCCGGCGGAGCCACTCCTCCCTGCCGAACTTGGTGGCAACACGCTCCCGGGCTGCCGCCAGTTCGCCCACAGTCAGTGCTGACGGGGTGGCGCCGTACCGCTCCGTGAACACGTCCATCATCGCCGCAATGATCTCCGTGCGGGCTAGGCCGGTCTGCCGGCGGAGCGGGTCCACCCGCTTCCTGGCGCTGCGCGTGCCCTTGTCGGACAGCTTTTCCTTGCCGATGCGCAGGACTTCCACCATTTTGTCGGCGTCGATGTCGTAGCTCATGGTGACGTGGTGCAGCATGCCGCCGTTCGCCAGCCGCTTTTGCGCCGCGCCGCCGATCTTGCCCTGGTCCGTGGCAATGTCGTTGAGCGGGACGTAGAAGGCAGTGATGCCAAGCTTTTCCAGTGCGGCCATCACCCAGGCGTCAAGGAACGGGTAGGAATCGGCGAAGCTGAGGCCGTCCACCAGCGTCTGCGGAAGGTACAGCGAGTAGGTGATGCAGTTGCCGGCTTCCATGAACATCGCTCCCCCGCCGCTGATGCGCCGGACCACCTTGATGCCGTGCTTCGACACGCCGTGCGGGTCCACCTCGTTCCGCACGGACTGGAAGCTCCCAATGACCACGGACGGCTCCTCCCAGTCCCAGAACCGGAGCGTGGGGTTCCGCCGGCCGGCACCCACCTCTTCCGTGAGAACTTCATCCAGCGCGACGTTGATCTCGGTGGGCAGGACTGCGGGACCGATGATGTTCCAGTGGTGGTCCGCCCAGGAAGTGGCCTTCGCCAGCGCGCGGCGGACCGTGACGGCCACAGCCTCCGGTGAGAATCCGAACAGGGCGGCGTCCGCCGGAAGGGCCGCTGTTACTGCCGCCGCAAGATCGGCGGCAGAGGTTGACTCCGGCAGGCCGGTCAGGGCGCGGTTGATGTCCAGCAGGGCTTCGTCCGGCTCGAGGAAGAAGTCACCGCTGATGGAGACCCCGGCGAGCTGCCCGTCGGTGACGGTGAGGTCCGCAACCACCAGCTTCCCGCCCGGGACCTTGTACTCGCCGTGCAGGCGCTGGTTCGAGGAGGGACTCATGTCAGGATGCTGGTTGGTCATGCGTCCCATCCTCCCCCGAACCGGGGCCGGGTGTTAAAGGGAAAGGCCCGCACCGTTTCCGGTGCGGGCCTTCCTGGTAAGCCTGGGCAGGAATTACTTCTTGCCGCCGAAGCCCTTGAAGCGAGCGTTGAAGCGCTCGACACGGCCGGCGGAGTCCATGATGCGCTGCTTGCCCGTGTAAAACGGGTGGGACTCGGACGAAATTTCGACGTCGATAACCGGGTAGGTGTTGCCGTCTTCCCACTCGATGGTCTTCGAGGAAGACACGGTGGAGCGGGTCAGGAACTTCGTGCCGGAAGCCAGGTCGTTGAAAACAACAGCTTCGTACTTCGGGTGGATCTCAGACTTCATAATTGGACCTTTGTTCGCGCAGCTGGATTTTGCCAGCTGCCAGGTATGAATGGGATGGTCCGTTCCGCGCAGTCAGGGCAGGACGGCCAGCTACCAATCATAGCCGATGCGGGGAGGGCTGGCGAACCGGGAGTCCCTGCCGCGCGGCGTCCTGGTCCCGTGCGCGGAGTTCCCAGAAAGCCACTGCTGACGCTGCGGCGACGTTGAGCGAGTCCACGCCGCTGCGCATGGGGATTTTGACGGCGAGGTCGACGGCGGCAAGCGTCTCTGCGCTCATGCCGGCGCCTTCGGTGCCGAGCACCAGGGCGAGTTTCTCCGGATTGCGGGCTGCCACGGCATCCACGTCCTGGGCGTCCTCGGTCAGCTCCAGGGCAGCGACAGTGAAACCCTGGTCCTTCAGCACCTGAAGGTCCTGCGGCCAGCTGTCCAGGCGCGCCCACGGCACCTGGAAGACCGTGCCCATGCTGACCCGGACGCTCCGCCGGTACAACGGGTCGCCGCACCGAGGCGAAACCAGGACGGCGTCAATGTCCAGTGCGGCTGCGGACCGGAAGATGGCACCCACGTTGGTGTGGTCCACAATGTCCTCCAGCACGGCCACCCGCCGGGCGCCGGCCAGCAGTCCGGGCAGGGGCACGGGTGCGGGGCGCTGCATGGCCGCCATGGCGCCTCGGTGCAGGTGGAAGCCGGTGATCTCCTCGAGCAGGGCCGCCTTCCCCACAAAGACCGGTACGTCCGGATGCGCCTGGAACACGTCGTCGAGGTCCCCAAGCCATTTCTCGGCGAGGAAAAATGACCGGGGCTGGTGCCCTGCGGCAAGGGCGCGGCGGAGGACCCTGGACGATTCGGCGATGTACATCCCCTCCGCCGGCTCACGGAGCTTGCGGAGGTGGACGTCGGTGAGCCGGGTGTAGTCGGACACCCGCGGATCGTCCGCGGAGTCGAGGTAGTGGATTGTCACCGGGTGATTATCGCAGCAGATCCGCGATCATGAAGCCCATGGCCACCAGCCCCAGGACCAGGATCACCGACCGCAGGACTATGGGTGACAGCCGGCGGCCCACCCTGGCTCCCAGGAGCCCGCCGATGCTGGAGCTGATCGCGATCAGCAACACCACCAGCCAGTTGATCCGGTCGAATGCGAACAGCATGTAGGACACCGCTGCCACCAGGTTCACGCCCAGGACCAGGATGTTCTTCATGGCGTTGGCATTCTGGATGGTGCCCGTGAGGAAGACGCCCAGGATGCCCACCAGCAGGATGCCCTGGGCGGCAACGAAGTATCCGCCGTAAACCCCGGCAAGATACACCAGCACCACCAGGAGGATTCCGTGGCGTTTGTCGCGCACCGCGTGCTCCGGATTTTCCTCGCGGTTCCGGACCCACGCCTGCAGCCGGGGCTGGAACACCACCATCAGGAGGGCCAGGACAATGAGGACGGGCGCGGCGTAGTGGAAGACTTCCTCCGGCAGGTGCAGCAGCAGCCACGCGCCGGAGATGCCGCCGAGGAGCGAGGCCGGCAGGAGCCGGAGCAGCTGCCGGCCTCGGCCTTTCAGCTCCCTGCGGTACCCAAAGGCCCCCGCGGCGCCGCCCGCCACGAGTCCCATGGCGTTGCTCATGGATGCGACGACGGGAGTGATGCCCAGTGCGATAAGCACCGGGAAGGTCACCAGGGTGCCGGAGCCGACCACCGCGTTGATGGTGCCGGCCCACAGGCCGGCGACGGACACAAAAATACTGCCGAGCAGGTCCAAGGAGCGGGTGCCGCCTAGCGGCGGGCGGTGGCGGAGTAACGGCCGGCATTCTCCGTGACATCCAGGGGCAGGCCGAACGTGGCGCTGAGGTGTTCATCGGTGAGGACCTCGGCGATGGGGCCGGCCGCCACCACGCCGCCGTCGCGCAGCAGCATGGCGTGGGTGAATCCCGGCGGGACTTCCTCCAGGTGGTGGGTCACCAGGACCATGGCCGGCGCCGCTTCGTCGCTGGCAAGTTCGCCCAGCTTATGGACAAGTTCCTCGCGGCCGCCGAGGTCAAGGCCGGCGGCGGGTTCATCCAGCAGCAGCAGTTCGGGATCGGTCATGAGGGCGCGTGCGATCTGGACGCGCTTGCGTTCGCCTTCGGACAGGGTGGCGAAGGTCCGGTTCAGCAGCGGGCCCATCCCCCAGTCGTTCAGCAGCCGGAAAGCCCGGCGCTCGTCGTCGCGCTCGTAGCCTTCACGCCAGCGCCCGGTCACGCCGTACGCGGCGGTGACCACTACGTTCAGGACGTTCTCGTGTTCGGGAATCTGGGTGGCCAGGGCTGCCGAGGAGAGGCCGATGCGCGGACGGAGTTCGAAGACGTCCACACGGCCCAGGGTCTCGTCGAGGATGCCGGCCGTGCCGCTGCTCGGGTGGAGGCGCGCGGCTGCGATCTGGAGGAGGGTGGTCTTGCCGGCACCGTTGGGGCCCAGGATGACCCAGCGTTCGCCCTCATTGACTTCCCAGTCGATCTTGTCCAGCAGGGTCTTCTTACCTCGGACAACGCTGACGGAAGACAATTCCAGAACATCACTCATAGGAGTAGACACTAGGACAAAAAAGAGGCGGACTGATAACCGGTGCCAGGGCGCTGAAACGCCCGGTTTGCCGGGGTCACCGGGGCATTGCCGGCCGGGGCGCAACCAATTCAGGGGACGGTGCCGGCACTCGATAAGATTGCACGCATGACTTCGAACGTGACTGCGGTCAGCTACGGCCACAAAATGACTCCAAACGGGCTGGAGCAGCTGCGTTCCGTCCTCGCCGCCCACGGCGCCCGGGTAGTTTCCGAAAACAGCGGCGGCGATGACCGCTACCAGGTCCATGTGGCGGATCTCACGCTTCCCGATGCCACCGCGGCCGGACTGGCGGCGCTGCGGCGCGACATCGCGGCCGCCGCTTTGGAGGGGCAGGACACCGCGCTGGTACCCGCCGGCCTGCGCACCGCTGAACGCAAGCTGTTGATCATGGACGTGGACTCCACCCTGATCCAGCAGGAAGTCATCGAGCTCCTCGCGGCGTACGCGGGCAAGCGCGAAGAGGTTGCCGCCGTCACCGAAGCCGCCATGCGCGGTGAACTGGACTTCACCCAGAGCCTGCACGCCCGGGTGGCTGTCCTCGCGGGGCTGCCGGCCGACGTCGTCCATTCCGTCCGGCAGGAAGTGAAGCTTAGCGAAGGGGCCGCGGAGCTGGTGGCGGCGTTCAGGGCGGCAGGCCACGTGGTGGCCGTGGTGTCCGGCGGGTTCAACCAAATCCTGGAACCCATCGCGGGTGACCTGGGCCTGGACTACTGGCAGGCCAATGAACTGGAGATCGTCGACGGCGCACTCACGGGCCGGGTGCTGGGCGCCGTTGTGGACCGGGCGGCCAAGGAGAAGTACCTGCGTGAATGGGCTGCCGCCGAAGGCATCGCGATGGAGCACACCGTGGCCGTGGGTGACGGCGCGAACGATCTGGACATGCTGGGCGCGGCCGGCATCGGTGTCGCTTTCAACGCCAAGCCCGCCGTCCGGGAGGTGGCCGACGCCGCGGTGAACATGCCCTACCTCGACGCCGTCCGGCACATCGCCGGGGTCTGACAGTCCTTAGCCGCGAGATGGGCCCACGCCCGCAGGGTTCCCTGGCCGAGCTTGCGAGGTAAGGGCGCGGGCGGGGACAGTTCGCGGCAGTGTCCCAGTAGAACATTGCCGCGAACTGTCATTCCGCGGTGCTGGAGAGGCTGAAGGCTTACTGCGCGCCCTTGCCGAAGTAGTCCGCTCCCCCGGCGTACTCGGTGTGGCCGGACTCAACGTCGGCCGTGACCATGCTTGCCACAACCTGGGCGAACTCCTCGACGGAGTACAGCTTGCCGGCCTCCGCCCGGCGGGCCTCGATGGCACCGGGTGCGGAGCGGTCCAGCAGCGTAGCCGTGACAGTGCCCTCGATCATGTCGCCCGAGACAACCACCAGGGTGATGCCCTGCTCGGCGAGGCTGGGGATAAGTTCACGCAGGGCATCCTCACCGGCACGCTTGCTGCGGGCCACCGGCTCATAGGCCTCCATGGTGGGCACGGTGTTGATGAAATGCGCCTGGTGGCTGGTGACGAAGACCACGCGGGAGCCCTCCTTCATCAGCGGCACAGCGGCGTTGAGCAGGTTGACCTGGGCGTCGCGGTTGAGCCGGAGGGCGTAATCCTCGCCCATGCCGGTTTCCATGCCGCCGGATGCGTTCAGGACCAGGATGTCCAGGGAGCCGAAGTTTTCCATGGCGGCGGAGGCCAGGGCCTGGACGCCTTCCTGGCTGGTGAGGTCCGCCCCTACGGCCACGGCGCGGCCGCCGGCAGCTTCGATGCCCTGGACCACCTTGTTCGCGCGGGGCGCCTTTTGGCGGTAGTTGACCACGACGGCGGCGCCCTCGCTTGCGAGGATCTTGGCTACGTCAGCGCCGATTCCCCGCGATGAACCGGTAACGATGGCGGTTTTGTTGTCCAGCAGTCCCATACGGGCTCCTTTTGTTCGATACGTCTAAGTCCTGAAGGCCTGCAGTCCATCATGCCAGCGGCTGCCGCTGAATCCTGTTGTCCGGGTCCGACAAAGGACTGCAGGCCGGATTGGGCCTGGGGCGTCAGTGGCCCATGCCCAGGCCGCCGTCCACGGGGATGACGGCGCCGGAGATGTACGCTGCCTCGTCGCTGGAGATCCAGCGGACCACGTTCGCTACCTCCGCGGCCTCTGCAAACCGGCCCGCCGGAATGCTGGCCAGGTAGTCCTTCTGGGTTGCTTCGGGGAGTTCGGCGGTCATGTCCGTGTTGATGAAGCCGGGAGCCACCACGTTGGCGGTGATGCCGCGCGAACCGAGTTCGCGGGTCAGCGAACGGGCGATGCCCACCAGTCCGGCCTTGGACGCCGAGTAGTTGATCTGGCCGGGTGCACCGTAGAGGCCGGAGACGGAAGAGATGAGGACCACGCGGCCCTTGCGGAGGCGGATCATGCCCTTGGAGGCGCGTTTGATGACGCGGAAGGCCCCGGTGAGGTTGGTGTCGATGACGGACGTGAAATCGTCTTCGCTCATGCGCAGCAGCAGGGTGTCCTTGGTGATGCCGGCGTTGGCCACCAGGACCTCCACGGGACCGTGGGCTGCTTCCACTTCCTTGAAAGCGGCGTCGACAGAAGCTTCGTCTGTGACGTCTGCCTTGACGCCCAGGATCCCCTCCGGGAGTTGCGACTCACTGCGGTACGTCACAGCAACCTTGTCCCCGTTGGCCAGGAATGCTTCGGCGATGGCCAGGCCGATGCCGCGGTTGCCGCCGGTGACCAGGACGCTGCGGGAGGCGGAAACTGCTTCAGTCATAGGGACACTCCGGGATTCTGCGGCACGCTGCGCCGCGGTAGGAAAGGTGTGATGGGCTGCCTCCGATCTTAGCGGCAGCCCTGCTGCGGGTTTGGGCGGCACTGCTGATGGTGAGAGAATTAAGCCAAGCCTTTGGAGCGTGATAAATCACTGTGACCCCTGAAAACCATGCGGGACAAACCGCGCCCGGAGAACCCGGGCGGTTCTCCGGCGATCCGGAGGTCCACAGCATTACGGAAGCCGCGGGAGCACATTCCGAGGACATGCGTAAGCGCATGATCAAGTACGCCGTGGCGATGAGTATCCGCATGGTGTGCCTGATCCTGATTTTCGTGGTGGACGGCTGGTTCAAGATCATCCCGGTTGCCGGTGCCGTTTTTCTGCCCTGGATTGCGGTGGTGATTGCCAACGGCAACGACAAAGCCGAAGGGCACAGCGACTCCCTGCTCGATTCGGTGCCTCTGGCAGAGATCGAGAGCGGCCCGGAGCCGGAGGCTGATGAGGGTCCCGGCAGCCAGGTGCTGCAGGGCGAGCTGATTAATGACGACGACGAGTCCGGAACCGGGGAGGAGCGGAAGGCTTCATGAGCATCTTCGACTTCGCTGCGGGGACCGATCCCGCCCTGGCGGAAGCCGGGGCAGTGTGTTCCCGCAAGGCCTGCCGGGCAGGGGCTTCCTGGCAGCTCCTGTGGAACAACCCCAAGATCCACACCCCGGAGCGCCGCAAAATCTGGCTGGCGTGCAGCGAGCACCGGGACTGGCTGGAGGACTATCTGCAGACGCGCGGGCTGTGGAAGGAAACGCTCCCCCTGGACGCCCCCTCCGGGGACGGCCCGGAGCAGGACAGCTGAATGTACCGTTTCCTCTTCTCCAGCAAGTGGCTGGGCTACCTCCTGCTGGCTGCCATCTTCGCCACTGCCTGCGTCTTCCTGGGCCGCTGGCAGATGGACCGCCGGGCCGAAACGCTTGCCGAAATCAACCGCGTGGTGGCCAACTACTCAGCGGAGCCCATTTCCTTCGCCGAAGCGCGGGACCAGTTCAACCGTTTGGACCCGGCCCGGGAGTGGACGCAGGTGGAGTTGACGGGCACCTACGACGTTGCAGGCCAGCGCATTGTCCGCAACCGGCCCCTGAACGGCCAGCCAGGCTACGAAGTGGTGGTCCCGTTCCGGCTGGCCTCCGGTGAAACGGTGGTCATCGACAGGGGATGGCTGCCGATCGGCAACAAGAACCCCGGCAGCCCGGACTCCGTCCCCGCGCCGCCCGGCGGCGAGGTAACCGCCGTCGTACGTTTGAAGCACCCGGAACCAACCCTGCAAAGGGGCGCCCCGGAGGGCCAGCTGGCGTCCATTGACCTTGCCGCCTACTCGGCCGAGCTTGGCTACCCCCTCCTGACCGGCGCCTACGGGCAGCTCGCCTCCGAAACGCCGCCCGCAGCGGAGATGCCTGTGGCATTTCCGAAACCGTCCACGGAGGAGGGCACGCACCTGTCCTATTCGCTGCAGTGGTTCGCCTTCGGCGTCCTGATGTTCGTAGGCTTCGGCTACGCCGCCCGGCAGCAGGCCAGGAACGCGGCGATCGACGCCGAGGACGACGACGATACCTCCGCAAGCGGCGGCATGCGCTCGGCCGTAGCGCCAGCCCGCCGTCGTCCGGCCCCGCCCAGGAAGCGGAAGAAGGCGACGTCCGAAGAAGAGGAAGATGCCCTTCTCGACGCGCAGGGGTATTGAGTCATGACGGATCACGACGGCGGCCCGGTCGCCCTGGTGCGCGCGGCCCTGGTCGCTGGCGGTGTCGGGGATACCGTCCGCACCTTTCCTGCCGGTGTGCCCACTGCGGTGGCTGCAGCCGAGGCTTTGGGGTGCGGGGTGTCGGCCATCACCAACAGCCTGGTGTTCGAGCTCAACGGGGAGCCGCTGCTGATCCTTGCCAGCGGAGCCGCCCGCGTGGACACCGGCCTGGTGGCGGAGCAGCTGGGGCAAGGACGGATCCGCCGGGCCTCCCCCGATTTCGTGCTGCACCACACCGGACAGAGGGTCGGCGGAGTGGCTCCCGTCGGCCACCCCGGAAGGATCAGGACACTCCTGGACGCGTCCCTCCGGTCCGAGGAACTCCTGTGGGCGGGAGCCGGCGACCACTACTCAATGTTCAGCATCACCTACAACCAGCTCCGCGGCATCACCGGGGCGCAGGAACTGCAGGTGCGCTGAGCGCTAGGCCAGCGTGATGAGGTCCAGGTAGTCCTCGTTCCACAGGTCCTCCACGCCGTCGGGCAGCAGGACCACGCGCTCCGGGTTGAGGGCCTCGACGGCGCCTTCGTCGTGGCTGACCAGGACGACGGCGCCCGTGTAGTTGCGCAGCGCGCCCAGGATTTCGGCGCGGCTGGCGGGGTCGAGGTTGTTGGTGGGTTCGTCGAGGAGCAGGACGTTGGCGCTGGAGGCCACGATGGTGGCCAGCGCCAGGCGGGTCTTCTCACCGCCGGAGAGCACGCCGGCCGGTTTGTCCACGTCGTCGCCGGAGAACAGGAACGAGCCGAGGATGCCGCGGACTTCGGCGTCCTTCATGTCCGGGGCGGCCGAACGCATGTTTTCCAGCACAGTCCGGTCGTGGTCCAGGGTTTCGTGCTCCTGGGCGTAGTAGCCCACCTTGAGCCCGTGCCCGGGAACGATGTCACCGGTGTCCGGCTGGTCCACGCCGGCGAGCATCCGCAGCAGGGTGGTTTTGCCGGCACCGTTGAGGCCCAGGATGACCACCTTTGAGCCGCGGTCGATGGCGAGGTCCACGTCCGTGAAGATCTCAAGGGAGCCGTAGGACTTGCTGAGGCCTTCGGCGGTGAGCGGGGTCTTGCCGCACGGCGACGGCTCCGGGAAGCGCAGCGCCGCCACGCGGTCCTGCTCGCGGACGGCTTCGAGTCCGCTCAGCAGCCGCTCTGCGCGCTTGGCCATGTTCTGCGCGGCCACCGCCTTGGTGGCCTTGGCGCGCATCTTGTTGGCCTGGTCCATCAGCACCTGGGCCTTCTTTTCGGCATTGGCGCGCTCGCGCTTGCGGGCCCGCTCGTCGGTCTCGCGCTGCTGCAGGTACCGTTTCCAGCCCATGTTGTAGAAGTCGATCTGCGCCCGGTTCGCGTCCAGGTGGTACACCTTGTTGACCGTGGCTTCCAGCAGCTCCACGTCGTGGCTGATCACGATCAGGCCACCCTGGTGGTTCTTCAGGAAGTCGCGCAGCCAGGAGATGGAGTCGGCGTCCAGGTGGTTGGTGGGTTCGTCGAGGAGCATGGTTTCCGCGCCGGAGTAGAGGATCCGGGCCAGCTCCACACGGCGGCGCTGGCCACCGGACAGCGTCTTCAGCGGCTGGTTCAGGATGCGCTCGGGCAGCGCGAGGTTTGAGGAGATGGCGGCCGCTTCCGCCTCGGCCGCGTAGCCGCCGCCAGCGAGGAACTCCGCTTCCAGCCGGTCGTACTTCGCCATGGCCTTGCGCTGGACTTCCGCGTCGTCGCTCGCCATATCCGCCTGGGCCTTCTTGAGCTTGCCGACGACGACGTCCAGGCCACGCGCGGACAGGATCCGGTCCCGCGCCAGCTGTTCCATGTCGGGAGTGCGGGGGTCCTGGGGCAGGTAGCCGATTTCACCGCTCCGCGTCACCTTGCCGCCTGCCGGCAGGCCCTCCCCTGCAAGGACCCGCGTGAGGGTGGTCTTGCCAGCGCCGTTGCGGCCCACCAGGCCGATTTTGTCGCCCTTGTCGATGCGGAAGCTCACCTGGTCCATGAGCAGCCGGGCGCCGGCGCGCAGTTCGAGGTCCTGGACGGTAATCACAGCAGGTAAGGCCTTTCAACAAACAGGGGACGCCACAGCTTCAGGAGATCTGAAGGGAATTGGCAGAGTGGCCGGAGAACGGCCCTTACAAGTCTACCGTCCGGCACCGCACTGCAGGACCGCCGGCAGGTTGTTAGGCAGTTTGAACCGGCAGCACCAGCATGTAGCCTGCCGGCAGGTCGCTGCTCCACCGGCGCGGCTCGCGGACCACGAACTGGGTGGCCAGTTCCTCGGGGGTCAGCAGGCTGTTGGGGACGGGCGACGGGCCCCACTGCCCGCTGCCGTGCGGGTAGAGCGGATCCAGCACGCGGACGCCGGTCACCGCAAACTCGGGTGATCGGGCGGGATCACCCATCGACTCGAACCCGCTCATGACCCACGCGTGGCGTCCCCTCCACATCACCAGTCCAACCGGCCGGCCGGTCCCGGCGATGGCACGGGCAGCCGTCTGCAGCGCATCCTGGTAGTCCGGGACGGTGACCACTTTGTAGGGCCCCATCCCCACTTCGGTCAGCACCTGCGCCCATCCCAGTGGGTTGGCGCCGTTGAAGGAGTTCGAGGACCTGGCGCGGGCCATTTCCCACAACTCACCCTGGTGGGCAGAATCCGCCCACGTGCCGCCGCCCGTGTTGTCAACGAGGTTGTGCGCCATCTGGATACTCGCCGCGACACACCAGTCGAACGTGTACTGCGGTACGAAGTCGCCCTCCTGGTAAAGGTTGAGGGCGTACGGTTCCGGTATCGGAGGCGGCGCCGGAACCGCTGCCGGTGCGGGGGCCGGTGCCTGTACGGGGGCCGGGGCGTTCTGCGGCGCGAGCGTGACTTCTGGTGTGGCCGGCGCAACGGCAGAGGGCACGGCGGACGATGTCGCAGCCGGGGAGCCGGTGGCTGCGTCCTCCACTCCCGCCGACGGCACACAGCCAGTCAGGAGCGCCGCCACAACGACGATCCAGGCCAGGGGACGGGAACGCGCACCGCTCATGATCGGTCCAGTCTAGCGCGCGGCCTTGTCCGTCCGATCCCTAGAACGCGTACCGGATCCGGCAATAGGGCGCTATTTTCGCAATGAGATCCGTGAGCTGCCGCACGTAGCGCGCCTTGGTTCCGGAGCGGTAGCGGACGTTGCTGAAGCCGTTCGAGGAAACCTTGGATTCCTGCAGGTCCGGCCGCCACAGGACCTGCTCCGCCTGCGGATGCCACCCGAGGTTGACCTCATGGAGCCCCTCATTGTGGGTCAGGAAGATCACCTCCGCCGCCAGCTGGGCTTTCGCCGCGGGCGTCAGCACCTCGTCGAGCTGGCGCAGCAGTTCTTCCCAGTCAATGAGCCAGGTGTCGGTGATGATCACCGGCGAAAAGTTCACATGCACTTCGTAGCCGGCTTCCACGAAGTCGTTTATGGCCGTCAGGCGCTCAGGGACCGGGGAAGTCCGCACGTCAATGGACTTGGCAAGGGCCGCCGGCATGAGGGAAAAGCGGACCCTTGTGCTGCCGCCATGGTCCCAGCCGAGCATTGCCGGGTTCACGTACTTGGTGGCGAAGGACAACTTCGCGTTGGGCAGCCCCCGGAACAGGCCGACAAGGTCCTCCACGTTGTCGCTGATGAGTGCGTCAACAGAACAGTCGCTGTTTTCACCGATGTCGTAGACCCACAGATCCGGGTCGCACTGGTTCGGCTCCAGCTTGATGCCCTGGCGTGCGGCGTGCCGCTCCAAAGACCCTGCGATCTGGTCAATGTTCGCGAAGACCGTCACAGGGTTGCTGTACCCCTTGTGCCGCGGGACGTAGCAGTAGGCACACGCCATGGCGCAGCCGTTGGCCGTGGACGGGGCGATGAAGTCCGCGGAACGGCCGTTCGGTTTGACGGTAAGGGCCTTTTTCACGCCGAGGACCAGTGCCTCAGTCTTGATCCGCGACCAGCGGGGAACGTTGGTCTCATCACCGTGCAGTTCCGGGATGTTCCAGTGGTTGTCCACCAGCACCACCTCGGCATCCGGCCAGCGGTCAACGATTTCCCGGCCCCGGGAAAGTTCCAGCGCGGCAGGCTGCGCGAAGATCCGGCGGATCTGCAGCAGCCGGTTGAATTCCATGCTCCCTATTCTTTCAAGGCACGGTCCGGGCCGGGCCCGGTTAAGCCCAGGGCATCATGGTTCAGCGGACGGCCGCGTACCAGATCAGCAGCATGGCCACGAAGAACCCGGTCACATAGTTAAGCCACAGGAACCGTTCCCAGCCGCGGTGGGCCTGTTCGGCGTCACGGTCCGCCAAGGCTGCGAACGGAACGATATTGGCCACATACGGCAGGATTCATCCATAAGCATGCTGAGCCTCCCCCGGGTGGCGGGCTCGGCGTCGACCTCCCCCAGCAGCCGGTATGCGTTGGCCAGCGCCAGGTCGCCGGCAATCACGCCTATGGACAGTCCCGTGTGTTCCGCACGTTCGGGGCTGCTGCCGTGGGATGCGGCGAGGTTGCGGTAGGTCCCTGAGACGTTGGGCACGCCGCGGCGGGTGAAATCGCGGTCCACCACGTCGTCGCGCACAATCAGCGCGGTGTGCAACAGCTCGAAGGAGGCGGCCACGGTGGCAGCTGCGGTTGTGTCGCAGCCGCCGAGCAGCTGGTACCCGGCCATCACAAGGCGGGGGCGGAAGCGCTTGCCGCCTACGGTACCGGCCTCAAGGTGCTCCCACATGGCGTGGTAGTCGGCGTGCACCACCTTGGCGCGCGACTTCTCCCGCGTGAAGAAGGACGTCAGGACGTCATCCACGGGCCGGCTGTCGATTGAACCGGCTGATGTGGTGTCCTTGTCCATGGGTGAAGTAAACACGCACAACACATGGGAGCGAAATGAACCGCAGCGCAGAGCTGGTTGTCCTGGCCGCCGAGGACGGAACGCCCATCGGCACCGCGGACAAGGCCACGGTTCACACCGCCTCCACCCCACTGCACCTGGCCTTTTCCGTGCATGTTTTCGACGATGCCGGCCGCCTTCTCCTGACCCGGCGGGCGCTCGCAAAACGCGCGTGGCCGGGCGTCTGGACCAACTCTTTCTGCGGCCACCCCTCCCCCGGGGAGGACACCGAAGATGCCGTGCTGCGGCGCGCCGGGTACGAGCTGGGGCTTCGGCTGGATCAGTTGGAGCCCCGGCTGCCGGACTTCCGGTACCGGGCAGTGGACGCGTCAGGAGTGGTCGAAAACGAAATCTGCCCCGTCTACACCGCCCGCGCTGCCTCCCCCCTCACGCCGCGTGATGACGAGGTCATGGAGTGGCAGTGGGCGGATCCATTGGACGTTACAACGGCCGTGGCCGCTGCTCCGTGGGCCTTCAGCCCCTGGTTGACCCTGCAGCTGCCGTTGCTCTATCCCGCGCAGTTCCGCCCGGCAATCGGGTGAACGCTACAAGAGGGGGTTACTGCCTCCGGCTGCCCGGCGGCGCTCGCTGCCGGCACGAAGGCTCCTGCGCCAGCGCTCCCACGGCGGCACCTGGCGCCAGTGCAGGGCAAACGTGTGGAACGCGCGGTGGAGGCGGCGTCGCCCCGCGGCGCCTCCTTCCAGGGAGCGGGCGGAGATGCCGACCCGCAGGTGACGGTCGTACGCCGTGCGCATCGTGGGCTCGAGGACGAAGCCGAGGTCGACGTCGTCGTGGACGTTCTCATCGTGGCTGACGAGGTGGCGGACCCTTTCCCATCCTCGCGCCGGAAGGCGCAGTTTGAGCCGAACGGTGGCCAGTGGGCCAACGCGGCGCCCATCAGCAGGAAGTAGGCCTGCATGTAGCCCAGTCCGGCGAGCCGGGCACGGACCGGGCCCGTGCCGTAGAACTCCCCGGGCCCGGTGAGGACTGCCAGGTCGGCCTCGCGCAGGAAACGGTTAGCGATTCGCTCCAGCCAATCCTGCGGCGGAACGGTGTCCGCGTCGCATCGGACAATCACGTCGCCAACGGCTGCATCGTAACCGGCGGAAGCGGCGGCGGCGATCCCGGGCGTTTTTTCGACGAGCACCCGCGCCCCATGCCTGGCTGCCACGTCCCCGCTGTCATCGGAAGAATTGTTGTCCACCACGATGATCTCCAGCGGAACGACAGTCTGTGCGTTTAGTGCTGCCAGGCAATGCTCCAGGAACGCGGCGTCGTCCTTGCACGGAATGACTACGGACAGGGATGGGTTCACGGGCCGAGCCTGACATCCTCGCCCCGCAGGCTGGCGCGGATGCCGTCGTCGCGGACTGCAACGTCCTGGAGCACGAGGCCCGCGGGCAGGCCCTCAATTTCGTGTTCAATGGTCACGAGGCTGCGGACCACCGCCGCGGTCCCCCCGGAGAAGAAGGCGGGACCACCAAGATCGATGGAGCGTGGCTCGACAACGAGTTTGCCGCCTTCCGCGTGGACCGTGCCAGTAGCGGTGACGCGCAGTTCCCGGCCCAGTGCCTCTATTGTGCGGACTACCCTTGCCTGGCCGCTGTCTGCTGCACTGACGACGGTTCCGCCGCCGAGTTCACGGGCGACGACATCAAAGGGCACGGTTGCATCCACGGCGAGCCGCCCGACAACCGTCCCCTCAGGGCCGGTGACGACGTCCTCCCCTACTGCGTGGACGTCACGGAGCGTCGACCCGGCGCTCCTCACCGTTCCGGAATCCAGCACCAGGTCCCCGAACCACAGCTCGTCACCGCGCAGGTCCGAGGGAGCCTCCGCCTCCGCTTCCCTGGTGTTCGGCGGCGGCACCGCTTCACCTCGGCTGGCCGGCTTGCTCCCCGCCCACCAGAGGGCCCCAACCAGAATTCCCAGGACAAGGAGCATCCCGGCAGCACCGATGAGCCAATCCTTCACACGCGTCCACTCCACAAGGACAGTTTGAAGGGTCTCTTCATGGGACGCGAACATGAGGCTGGATGAACCAGCTCCACATCGGAAGCTCTTCCGCCTGCCGGCGTGGCCGTCCAGGGACACCACGGGGCCCAATTCCACGCCGGCGGCGAAAAAGCTGCGGCAACACCGGCATCAACGTCAACACCGGTGCGTTGTACGGGTTTGTTTTGTTCGTGATCAACGACTGGATAGCGCTCCCTGGCCCCACGGATTCCAAATGCCATTGCGCTGCGGGCATAAGGTTCGCGGACTTACCGGGGAACGCGTCCTGGCGGAATGCCCGGGCAAAAGGGTTTGTGGGGCGGGACACGCTTGCACCCATCCGTTATGGCTGTTGTTTCGAAGTACGTATGTCCTTCCTTTTGGGGCGCCAACATCACATGCGTGAATGAGGAGAAATTGAAATGAATAAGACACTCCGCTTCATGGCAGTACCCACCTTGCTTTGGGCGCCCTCGCCCTGTCCGGCTCCCCTGCGATGGCAGCGGACCAGTCCTACCAGACCACCCTGGGCCAGCTCAACGGGAGCTCTGCCTCCGGCACCGTCACGGTTGATGTCACCGGCAATCAGGCCCATGTTGTCCTGAAGGTCTCGGGATTGCCCGCGACGTTCATGGACGCCCCGTACCCGCACGTCCAGCACATTCACGGCGGCAAGCAGGGCATTTGCCCGGCCCCTTCCGCGGACACGAACGGCGATGGCGTCGTTTCCACCACCGAGGGTGACCCCGCCTACGGCCCCATCCTCACCACCCTGTCCACCAGCGGTGACACCAGCCCGGCCGCCGGCACGGATCTTAAGCTCGCCGGCCAGGGTGCCTCCTACACTGTGGACCGCACGTTCGAATTGAACGCCGAGACCAAGGCTTCCCTGGAAGCAGGGACCGCGCTGGTGGTCGTTCATGGTTTGGATCCGGCCACCCTGAGCCCTGCAGCAGCGGAGGCAAAGAGCGATATTGTTCCGAGCCTTCCGCTGGCTGCCACCTCGCCTGCACTGTGCGGGACGTTGACTGCCGGGCAGATGAAGATGCCGGCTGGTGGTGCTGACACCGGCGTCGCCCAGGAGTCCGGCACCGACACCGGCGCCCTTGCCTTGGGCGGCGGCCTTGCCCTGGTCGCCCTCGCCGGCGGCGCCTACGTCATCCACCGTCACAACGCAGCAGCCTAGGCACCGGCTAAGCGGAATGCTGCTGTGACAATCATGAATTCCGGCCGCCGCGGAGGTCTCGGGGCCTCCACGGCGGCCGGGGTTCTGCTCCTGCTGTCCCTGGCCGGCTGCGCCGGCGGACCCGCCGCCACTCCCGACGCCGGCTCTGCGCAGTCCGCTTCCGTCTCATCTCCGGCTGCGCCCGGCACGGCCCCTGTTCAGCCCCCGGCTCCGGCCGAACCCTCGGCTGCTGCCCCCGCGGCCGCCCCGCCCGGGGAGCGGCTTCCGCCGGTGATGGGGGCTTCGGCTCCGCTCACCGTGAGCATTCCCTCGATCGGGCTCCGGACCGGCCTCCTGCACCTGGGGTTGCGGGAGAACGGCTCCCTGGAAGTCCCTGCGGATACCGGCAACGGCGCACCCGCCAGCTGGTACAACCTCTCGCCCACGCCGGGGGAAGGCGGGCCCTCGGTGATGCTGGGCCACGTGAACGCTCTGGGCGGGAACAAGGGTGTCTTCGCGGACCTGCGCAAACTCCCCCCGCGCTGAGATCAACGTTTTCCGAACCGATGGCAGCACGGCCGTGTTTACCGTGGACCGCGGCGCCCTGTATCCCAAAAACGGGTTTCCCACCCTGGAGGTCTACGGCAACACGGACGGGGCCGAACTGCGGCTGATCACCTGCGACGGCTACGACCCCGCCACCGGGGAGTTCGACGACAACTACGTCATCTACGCCACACTCAAAACCTGACAACGGCCGCCAACTCAAAAAGTACGGCGGCCAGAACAAGGAAGAGCCATGAAACAGAGCAACCCCCTGCTGGCCTCCCTGGCCATGACCGCGCTGCTGCTGTCCGGCTGCGCAGCAGCGACCGGATCCGCTGCCGCGCCATCAGAGGTTCCGGCGACGACCGCGCCGGCAGCAGCAGCAGCAGCAGCGGCCGGGCACTCCGGCAGCGGGCATCACGGCCAGGAACCGGCTGCGCCGCAGGCGAAGGCGGGCGGGCCCAGCGACGCTGCCCTGATGGTCTGCGGGGACCAGCCAAAGGACAGGCTCGCCTCCATCCTGGACCTCGACTTTGCCCCGCACACCATCAGTGACTGGGCCAACAACACCTTCACCTGCACGTATCACCTGGCCGAAGGGGACCTGGTAATCTCCGTTCAGGAAGCCGCGGACAAGGCATCGGCACTGAACTACTTTGACCCGATGCAGGCCCTCGCCCAAGAAGCCACCCCCGTTGACGGTCTGGCGAATTTTGGCTTCCCGGCCTACGAAACGGCACAGGGATCGGCAGTTTTTCAAAAAGACAGCTTCGTCCTGCACGTGGACGCCACCGACCTGCCCGCCACAATCGGGCCGGACAGCATCACCAGGATTGCCCTGGCCTACCAGCTCTCCACCACGATCCTCGCCTGCTGGGTCGAACACCACTGACACCCCAGCGTTCTGCCCCCCTGCCCAACGGGTTGCGCGTGCCTTTGCGCCCGTGCGACCCCATAAGACCCGCCGGTGAGACCTTCCCGGCAGAGACCTGACGGTGGCGCAAGTCTTCACAGAAGATGCTTTCCCCGTTATCGTCTGGCTCGGGAGGCGTTACCCACCTAGTCCCGTCCCGCAGTGAGTGGGTAACGCCTGATGGGCGGAACCGGCAGCAGAACCAGGCTCTACTACGACAAACTCAACACAAAGAAGGATGACCCATGGCTGACCTGACCGCACTCGCCCTCATCTGCTCCCTCACCCCCACACCGGAGCCGTCCAGCAGCGAGCTGCTGGCACGCCACGTCCTTGATGCACTGCAAAACCAGGGCACGGTCACGGCGTCACTGCGGGTGGTCGATCACAACGTGATGCCCGGAGTCCGGATCGATATGGGCGACGGCGACGCCTGGCCCGGGATCCGCGACAGGATCCTCGCCGCCGACATCCTGGTCCTCGCCACCCCCATCTGGATGGGCCACCCCTGCAGCCTCGCCCAACGCGTCATCGAACGCCTCGACGCCGACCTGTCCGAAACAGACGACGCCGGCCGGCCCGTTATGTACGGCAAAGTAGCGATCGTCGCCGTAGTGGGCAACGAAGACGGCGCCCACAAAGTCAACGCCGACATGCAACAGGCACTCAACGACGTCGGGTTCACCATCCCGGCCCAGGGCGGCACCTACTGGGTCGGCGAGGCCATGCACACCGTGAACTACAACGACCTCGACAGCGTTCCCGAAAAAGTCGCCGCCACCACCGCCGGAGCCGCCCGCAACGCCGCACACCTCGCCCGTACCCTCAGCGCCGCCCCCTACCCCGCCCCCTGAAGCCCGTCGCAATGGCCGGGAAACCGCACATAACCCCGGCAACAAACGTCGAAACCCCAATGAAATTACCCGCTCGAGGCGTGCAAGCCGCTAAGTTCCGGGCCAATTGCATCACGCGTACGGGGTGGGCCCGGACGCATCGCTCCTGTTGTATTGATGAAAGGCATCCGTCATGACCCATCCGCATTTTGAGGCTTTTCTTACCCAGGCAGTTGATGATGGACAGGACAGGGAGATGGGTCTGGGTCCGGACGAGCTGTACGGACTCTACACAAGCTGGTGCCTGCTCAACAGCGAAGAACCGCAGGCCCCAAAGGCCCTCTGGCAGGCGCTTGAGAAGCATGACATTAAACCCGGGCACAACCACCTGGGCATGAAAGGACCGGCAGCGGCCGACTACATCATCGCCAGCGCACCTGACCTGGTTTGACGGCACCATACAGGGGAGGAACAACGCGGGTATCGGGTCTCAGCCGGCGATGTCTTCCAAAGCCCATGGAGAGGATCTCTAGCCCAAAGCGCCTCAGCTCGTTCATGGCGTGCAGCTAGGAATCGAACTCGAATTGTTGCGCCTGCCTGCCGTTCGTTCAGTACCGCAACCACAGCTCGTGGGGCTGCCAGTTGCCCTGCTCAGTCAGGTTCAACGCCGTCCGCCGTGGATCGTCCCCCGCCTGTTACCGCCATCGCGGTCCTCGTGCAGGGACCTGAGATTAAGCGCTACCGCTTCACGGATCCCATCAACAAACCCGGATCAGGTCAAAAATAATGAAATAGAAAGACGGGGATCACCCTTGGCATCCGGGAGGACCGGACGATACCGGGAGTAACCAAAGCGGCTATGGTACGAGAGTTTCATCCTCCCGAAGGGTTTTCAACCGGTGTACCGTCGGGGTCTTCCGTGATGGGACGGCTCTCCTCGGGTTTGGTGCTCGGTTTCTCGGTCTGAGGATCGTTGGGTTCGCCGGTGGGCTGCTCTTGTGTTCCTTCGCTCACGATGTTCCTCCTGTGGCTTCCGTTTCCGTGTCCGATCAGGCAATCCCACCATAGATGGGCGCACATTTACAGGGCCAACAGCGAGGATGCTATGGCCGGCGGGCTGGCAGGGCTTTCGGTGCTTTCCTTCAGTGCTTGCCCCTGTACCCCCGGTGCGGATAAGCCATAGGGTCAGCTTATGAGCAAAGAAACCAGCGTCAGCCCGACTCATCCCGTCCAGCGCGCCATCATTGTTCACGGATACGAAGCGGCGCCGGACGCACACTGGTTTCCTTGGCTCCAAGGGGCGCTCGAGGCTGAAGGCACACATGTCACGGCCGTCCCCCTCCCGGCCCCGGACGCTCCTGAACCGGCAGCGTGGGAGAGAGCGGTCAATGCAGCACTTGGAGTGCCGGACGGACGAACGGTGATAGTTGCGCATTCTCTCGGTGCAATTACTGCCCTACGGGTGCTTGCAGCCATGCCGGAGCCGTGGGAGCTGGGAGGTCTTGTCCTGGTAGCCGGCTTCGTTGTACCGCTGGAGGCATTGCCGGAACTGGACCGATACCTCGCAACTGACGTTGACGTGGAACGCCTGGCGAGGAACATCCGTAAGCGGACTGTAATCCGCTCCGACACGGACCCTTTTGTGCCGCCGGCAGCATCAGATGACCTCGCCAAACGCCTCGACGCACAGCTGCAGGTCCACCCTGAAGCCGGGCACTTTATGGCGAAAGATGGGGTGACAACGTTTCCGGCTGTGCTCGACCTGCTGCGATCGCGCTAGGGAGAAGGCGGCTCTTCGAGGCGGCGCCCCACCAGAAAGCATTCCTGTCCCAGGCTGCAGTGACCGGTTGCGTGTCTAGTGATGGTTCCCGGCTCTGATCGAGGACAGGAGCAGGAGCAGGACGAACAACGGGATAAGGACCAGGCCTGGAACCATGTGCCCAGCAGGAGGCCGCCGAGCACCGTCCCGGTAATGGAGCCCAGCGTCATCGCGTGAAGGAACCGTTTGTTCTGGCCCAGGACGGCGAAAGCTTTTGTCTCTGCTGAACCGGGCGGACGCCACCAGCATGGTGGGCAAAGATACGGCC
Source organism: Pseudarthrobacter sp. NamE2 (assembly GCF_005796205.1). GTDB lineage: Bacteria > Actinomycetota > Actinomycetes > Actinomycetales > Micrococcaceae > Arthrobacter. The sequence goes on from NZ_VAHN01000001.1 coordinate 355,336, forward strand.
AGGGACAGGCTGCCTGCGATCTTGATGTCGGTGCCGTAGAGCATGACGATCGTGGAGATGCGCAGTTCCCCGTCCGCGACTCCCATCAAGGCGGCAACGCCGCCGGTGATGATGCCGGCCAGGAGGTTCAGGACGATGATCCAATAGGGCGAGAGCTCCCCTATGGGGACCGCGACGAGGCGTGCCGGCAGGGCCGTGATGATCAACAACAGGCTCATGGCCTTGTTCATGATGATGGCCTGCAGCGCGGCAAAGCCAGAGACCCCAATGAGCAGGGGCAGCCGGAACTCCGCACCACCCAAACCAATCATGCCGCCCAGGACGCCAATGATGGCTCCGGCGAAGAAGACCCAAGCCAAGGAAAGGACTGCTGGCGTGCCCCTGCTGGCATCAGCGGCAGCGGGGCGGTGCTTTTCATAACTGAAAATTATTTGCACGAGACAGAGGCTTGGCGGGGTGGATTGGTTTCTCATGCCCAAGCAGCTTTGGCGCTCCTAAAAAACTGCAGGGTGAACGGTAAGGTTCAGGTCACACGGCTCTCCAGCCGTTTCTGCAGGCTCCGCGGCAACGAATTGTGCCACCAGCCGGCACCCATCCAGCCAAGTCCTACTAGCCGCCGACCAGCTTGTCCGCCGGCATTCACTCGGACTCCCTTCCAAAAAAGGGATGTAGCAAGCCAGCTGCTGGTTTGTCGCAGCGAAGCCACTGGGTTCTAACCGTTCCGGGTGGTTCCCTCGGGTGCTGACAGTTCCCGATGGGCTACCGGTCGAACTCGTTCCCGACAGCATTTATGCGCAATTTCGGGAATCTTGACCCTCTCTTTCAAATTTACGGCAAGTGGTTGTGATGTTTTGGAAGAGGCAAGAACGGAACAAGACCGCTTGCCAAGGTCTCTATTTTTTCGGGGGTTGTGATGGAAACTGTAAAAGCGAGCCGTTGGACCAAGGGCAGGGCACTTCTTGCCGGTGGCCTGGTGTTGGGCGTAGGCGCCGCGGCGACGTTGGCTGCATGGACGGATGACGAGTGGGTTTTCGGTGGTTCGGGAAACGGTGACGGCACTGGGCCGAACACGCCTGGCACCGGGGTTTACCGCATGCAGCAGAACACGTGGGCCGGCGCGTCCGGAGCCGTGAAATGGACGGATGAAAAGGATGCCAACGGTGGTGCCCTGACTTTCACGGTCGATCCCGGAAAGCTGATACCGGGGAAGACTGTGTACTCTCCCATGCAGCTCCGGACTGTGGCGGGATCGGAAGCACTCGATGTTTCCCTCGCTGAGGGTATTCAATCCGCTCTAAACCGGGGTGCGGACAACAGCCAGGCCCTGTACGCTGCATTGACCTATGGCGTGTTCAAGGGTGTGGGCAAGGCTGCGTGCGAGGCCGGGACCGTGAGCGGCGGGTCCGAGGTCGTGCCGGCAGGGTCGGCCCTGACAACCGCCTCCGCCACGACCTTTCCTCTGGCCGCCGGCACTGACGCAGCGACCCCGGGTGAACCGGAAAACCTGTGCTTTGCGCTGACTCTTCCGGCCACTGCCAGCGCTGACCTTCAGGGGCTGAACACGGTGCCCGTATGGCGGTTCACCAGCAGTGTCGGGCAGTAGCGCACAAAAGCGCCTTCTACGGCCGCTACTGAAGGCCGGTAAAGAAGCCGGGCTGACGATCCTGGCCCTCGCTGGCGGCTTCAGTCTGCTTGCTGTCCTGGCCGGGGTTCTGCTGAACATCAGCCTGGTTGTCTTCCGGACCGGGTCTATGTCACCGGGTATCAATCCCGGTGACATCGCCGTGGTGCAGGAAGTCCCGGCCGCATCGTTGCAGCAAGGTGAAGTGGCCACGGTCCAACGTGAGGGCTCTGCCCTCCCCGTCACGCACCGCGTTGTTGGTAACGTAGCCGATCCGGCGGATCCGCAAAAGGTCCTCCTCACCATGAAAGGTGACGCAAACAGCTCAGAGGACCCGGTCCGCTATAACGTCCACACCGCCAAAAGACTGTTGTTCTCGGTACCTGCCCTTGGCCACTGGGTCATGCGCCTGCAAACTCCAGGGCTTATGGGCGTCTGCACCGTTGTCATGGCATCCCTTGTCACCTGGACATTCTGGCCCAAGAACAACCCGGGTCCGCTGGCGTCTTTGCAGGCGGGTTCCGAATGATCCGGTTGAAGCCGGCCCTTCGGTGGGCCAAGGCCGGCAGTTTCGTGGCCGCGGCCACCTTATGCCTGGGCCCACCTTCCGTGGCGGCGGCCGCCCCGATAGATGTTTTCGAACCGATGGTAGAGGTTGTTGAAAACGGTCAGCCGGGACTGCTGAGCCTGAGGTCCTCCGTGTCCCCTCTTGAAATTGCCTGGCTTGATCCCGGGGAGAGTTTCAGCTGGCAGATCGGCCTGAACCTGACTGGTCAAGCCGCTGCGAACGCGTCCTTGGAGTTCATCCCGCATGGGGGGCTGACACAACCCGACACGGGATATGTCCTCACAGCGCAGCGATGCGAGACCCAATGGGCAGGTTACAGCGGCACCGACTCTCATCTGAGCTGCACCTCCGGCGTGAAAACCCTCATGACCGATGTGGCACTTGAACACGGGCCAACGGCCCGCATTCCAGTTGGGGATGTCATCGCCGGCACAAGCCCGCACATACTTTTCACCCTGACCAGGCCCTACGGAAGCAAAACAGCTGACTCCTTCACGTTCGCGCTCGGAGTTACCGTAATGGGCGAAGACCCAACAAAAGACAGCGCCCTGCCCAAAACCGGGATCGCAAGCGGAGGCCTCCTCGCCGCTGCGGCCGCCACTCTCGGGGCCGGGTTCATCGCTGTGCTTTTCAGCAGAAAGGCAGGCAACAAATGACAGCGGCAGCGGGACAACTAAGACGCGGCCTGCTGATGGGTGGAATCATGGCCGCGTCTTTGGCCGTTACCGGTACAACTCTGACAAACGCGGCCTGGACGGACAACGAGTATGTTCACGCCCATAACGTTGGAACGGACGGCCGATGCGAACAGGACAGCGGAACAACTACTACGGCCTCGGCCCGGCAACTCTCCGGCACGCTGCTGAACTCGAACCTGGACTCGGTGGCCGCGCTGCATGGGCTCAGCGTCACCAACGACGGCGCCGGCACCAGCACCGCCAGCGCCAATGCCATACGCATTAACCCTGACACCTTCATGGCGCCGTTGGATGCCAGCGCCCTCAACACCGATCTCCTGCAGCTCTCACTCCCGCTCGGGCTGCCGGTTGGATCCGCCGACGTCTACAGTCAATGGGGTCAAACGCTGAACAACGGCAACACCACCGCAGCCAGCGGACTAATCACGGACAGCGGCGGGGCCTTGGGACTTGGACAGACGCAGAACCCCGACAATCCCCCAGTCATGGCAACCCTCAACTTGGGTGCAGTTATCCCCACGGCACTGGCCGGCATAACCCTGGACGTAGGGGCCGCGTCAAGTATCGCCGAACTCACCTACTGCGGTGATCTCGGCAATGGCTGGCAGGGTCCACTGCCCGATCCACTAGTAGAACGCTCTTATCAGGCGTCCGCCCTGAACCTCAACGCTGACATGCCGACACTGGACGCGGCAGCAGCCGGGGCAGACACGCTTCTCCGCGACGTAAACTCCAAGCTGCAGGCCGCCCAACCAGGACTCTCCGCCGCAGTCGCGCAGGACCTCATCGCCGCGTCCACTCCGCTCCTTGGTGGGCTCGACTCCCTAACCCCAGCCGACGTCGAAACCGAAGTGAAACTTGACCTTTCACAACTGGATCTGACAGCCGCGAAGGTCCTGCTCACCAGCACTATGACCGACGCTCAAGGTCTCATTACCGTCGATTTCGGCTCCGGCGTTGCCCGCATCAACCTCGCTAAGGCCGAGGGTGGGATCAACAGCCTTAACGGCAAGGCCCCGAACACAAAAATCGCCCTAGACCAGGACATAACCAACCAGCTGTCCACCGCACTGACCCAAGTATTAGATACCTGGCGAGCCAAGGTCATCACAGCAGTACAGCAGGCTATCCGCGCTACCCCCGCCAGTGTCACAGCAACCGTGACCGTCAGATCACTGGGCATTCCCGTTGGCGAAATAGGCCTTGGCCTCGGACCCGTAACAACCGGTCAACTGCTGGACCTACACTACGGCGTCCCCGGGACACCCGTTGCCCCGGTAACCACGTCACTGAAACTGCTCGTGCTAAGCCCACCAATCACTGCCCTAGACACACTGGCCTCGGGGCTGGCTGCCGCTCTGCCCTTCATCTCTGGCAAGGCACTGCACAACGGACTCATTCTGGGAGTCGTGGAAACCCTCAACACTTCACTCCAGGAACAGACCAGCCCTGTAGGACCGGCCCTGGCCAAAGCCCTCGAACAAGTCAACGCCCTGCTCTCGATCACGGTCAACGTCCAACCCGACCAGCCCGGCTACCCCGGCACAACAAAGTCCACCCCGCTTAGTGTGACCGCACTACAGATATCACTCGATCCAATAACTGCCCTGGACCTCTCAATCGCCACCTCCTCAATCGCCTACACCGATTAGCAGCCCGGGAGACCCACCCCAGAGCCTCTGTCAAGCATTCTTGGACGACACGGAACGTATTTTGAGCCCAAGTGGGATGGGTTCCTTCACCCTCGCCGTCGTGAATGCGGATCGGGTGATGCTTTGGTCCAGGCAGGGCAAGGAACTTACCCGGGTTCTGCCGGGCGTGGCTGCAGTCCTCTAGGATCAGGTGCCACCTTTTGTGGTCCCGGACGGCGAAGCCGTCATCTGGAACAAGGATTGGCTGGACTTCGACGCACTGCAGCAACGCACGGTCACCTCCAGGGCAGCCTTGCCGACCCTGGCCAAAGAGCTGCCGGCCTCTTTCGCGGCTTTCGATGTGCTGGCCGTCGCCGGGCAGACACCCGGTCCATGCCGTGGCTTCTGCGCGGCCGCAAAAGACCGCAAAGTCCACCACGCGAGGTAGGCCGCACCCATCCGTTTCAGCATGATCAATGCCGTAGGGAACTCCGTCACCACAGCACGGACTCCCAATCCCCGAAAAATAAGTACCACGTCACTGGCGACGCAGAGCGCCACCAGTGCAATGGTGCGACATAAGGCGATCACAGAAGGTCGCCATATAGGCGATAATGGACTCTCCCTATAGGTCCTTCGGCGCGCCCGGAACTCCACCCAGGAACGGTGGTGTTTGCTGGTCTGAGCGATATACGTGGGTTGCTCCTTCGACCAGCCGGCTCCCACAAACCGTCGCCGACTCGCTGGATCGGTTGGCGTTGGACTTCCCTGAATCAAGGAAAGCTCAGGATCATCACAATAAGTACCGATAAGGGATCAACACCCCACGTGCAGGCGTAATGCCGCGCTTTGGTGGTACTTCTTCCTTATGCTGTCCTCACGGGCACCACGCCTTTTAATCTGACTTCTGGGGGGAAGGGCCGCGGTGATTATGCGGGATACGTCGGTTTTTATGCCGTTGGATGACTTTTTCAGCAAGATAGGCAGGCGCCGGGCCATCGTTTTATGCCAGATCCCGGTATCGCTGGCAATGGGTCTCATAACTTTTTTCACGTTTCTTTTCAGCCCTGCCTCGCTTACAAACGCTGTCTTCCTCATAACCCTGGTGCTCCATCTACTGATTCTTGTGGCCAGCCTCGCCTGTCCCTGGAACCGGCTTCCTGCCGCGGCCTTCGTGGTCATACCTGTGGCAGATTGCTTGGCTTTGGCCGTTACCAGAGAAGTCGGCGGACCCGTCTTGAGCATCGTAGGGCTGCTAATTGCGTTCCCGGTGATCTGGCTTGCCGTAAGCGCCAGCAAGACGCGGCTGGCGTTGGCCATCACGGCCCCTCTTCTTGGAACTATCGTCTCCCCGCTCGCGCTGGGAAGTGAAATTGAACAGAGGGAACTGATTCGCATGATTCTGTTTCCGGTCATTATGGGAGGTTTAGCTATCACCGCCCACCTGGTAGCAGAAGGCGTGCTGAAGCACAGGAACATCAGAGATCAGAAAGACCGGGAACTGGTCCGCCTCCATGAGTCCACGAAAAATCATGAGCAGTTACTTGATGCGGTCCTCGAGACGGTGAACGTAGGCGTGTGGGCCATTGATACTGATGGCGGTGACATTCTTACCAACCGCCGCCTACGAGCAGATCGGACGATGGCTCAGCAAATGCCGGGCGTCAACCCGTTCGTGGTAGGACCTGATCAGTCCGCCCAAGCAATGCCTGATCATCCAGCAAAACTCGCACTAAAGGGTGACAGTTTCACCAACAAGTTGATACGCGTCGGGGCTGGTGAACAGCAACAAAGCTTTTCCGTCACAGCGAAACCTCTTCAGGACAAGGAAGGTCGGCAGAAAGGCTCCGTTCTGGCGTTTACTAATGTCACGGACCTGGTGACGGCTCTCGAAGCCAGAGATAAGTTCGTCGCCACGGTATCCCACGAGCTCCGAACTCCCCTTACGCCCATGCTCGGCTATCTGGAACTCCTAAAAGATGAACCCGATGCAGGGTACATCGACGTCATCGATAGAAATGCTCAACGCTTGCTGACCCTGATTAACGACCTTCTCCTCGTCGCCTCGGAGGATCTCGAAATACGCCGCCGACCGGCTAACCTCTCCAAACTTCTGAAACAGGCAGCCCGAAATGCGGAACCTGAAGCATCGGCCAAAGGTATAACTCTCAACAACCATATCCCGGGCGGCCTTCAGGCCGAGGTGGACCCGGAACAGTTCACCCGCGCCATCACACTGCTACTGTCCAATGCCATCAAGTTTTCGCCTAATGGCAGCGAGGTGAAAATCGGGCTGAGGCAACACAACGACCGGTTCACCTGCTCCATTCAGGACCAGGGCATAGGCATGACGGAGGAAGAACAAGAGCATGCATTCACCAAGTTCTTCAGATCCGACCACGCCATGAAGACCGCTGTCCCCGGGGCCGGCCTCGGACTGTCCATCAGCAAAGCCATCATCGAAGCACATAACGGACAAATCCGCCTCAAGAGCAGGCCCGGCGGCGGCACGACTGTCACCGTAAGCCTCTCTACCTGAGTGTCTTCACCGCCAGTAACGGGTTCCTTACCGTGGGTTCGATCGTGCCACACTCCGTTGGGACTGGCTATGGCTGCCCCGTTACGGTCCGCAGCCCTACGGTTCCGATCCAAAGCCTAGAGGGTGCCCGGTGTACAACTGTTCGCCTGGGCTGCCTGACAGTGTGAGGGTCCCGGGCTCGGTGCCTTTGCCTTCCAATTTTCGGGGGATTTGACGGTAGTGGGGTTGGCCATCAGGCTGGCTCCTGCTGCGTTGAGTTGCCGGGTTCGCGTGGCGCCCCGTTCTCCCTCAGCTTTGGTCAACGTGAATATCCCATAGCGCATCGCACCAGTACGGTAGGCCAGGATCAGACGGAGAATGCTCAGAACGTAGATGTGATTGCGTGCGCCAGACGACGAGGCGACGGGTCTGCCGATCGACGAGCAAGGGCTTCACAAGTCGCCGGGCGCAAATCGTCCAAGTGCGCGCCACACCGCCACTGACATCCGCCAGCGATCCCAAAGCCCGCCGCCAGTGCCATCACCTCATAGTCCTCGCTCGTGCCCAGAGAGGGCAGGCGCCCTTCACGGCAGATCGGTTCGAGCAGGTGGGCGAACCTTCCAACCGCTGGCATTTGTCTCGGCGAGCCACGCGCACACGATAAAGCGGCTGCCGGGCGACAACACGCGGTGCGCCTCGGCGAAGACCCTGGGCTTGTCAACCATGTGCTCGCTCGACTCGATCGCCCAGGCAGCGTTGGCCGAGGCATCCGTGAGCCCACTGACGAGCCGGTCGCGGAGATGGATGTCCACGTCGGGTACGGGATGCGCGGCGGCGTAGAGGAAGTCGAATGCCTGGAGCCGAGTAGGGAAACGACGCGCGCGCTCTCCTTAATCCCACTCACACCAGGCCAAGTGTCTTTCAAGGTGACGGCCAGCGAACCCAAGGTCAGCTACGAGTTGAAGGCCCTCTACGAAAAGGCGCCGCTGTCCAATAGTTCAGTTTCCTTTAAAGGTGTGCCATCCAGTGCCTGTTACTACGGACCACAGTTGTACCCAGCCCTCAGCAGCAGGCAGCGGCTTTAGTAGAGCCCCTACAAAATGGCCCCAGTACCATCCCGGTAGGGTCGGCAGTACATGAGATTCCGCTTGTACAACCCCGACAGGACCGCCATGAGCAACACCCGCACAGCCGTCACCAGCACACCGAACACAGGGCGCCGCCGCTGGAACGCCACAGACCTGGGATTAATCGCCGTCTTCGCCGCCCTGGTAGCGGGGTCCGCCCTGGTGCCCGGACTGGCCGTGAACGGCTTCGGCGTCCCCATCACTTTCCAGACCCTGGCCGTGATGCTCACCGGACTGGTCCTGGGCCCTGGACGGGGCTTCGCCGCCGTCGCACTGTACGTCCTCCTCGGGCTCGCCGGCCTGCCCATCTTCAGCCAAGGCCGCAGCGGCTTGGGCATCCTCGCCGGCCCGTCCGCCGGCTACATCATCGCCTTCCCCATCGCCGCCGGCGTGGTGGGGTGGCTCGCCACCGTGGTCATCCGGCGGACCACCAGGGCCCGCGCCCTCTGGCTCTTCCTCTCCGCAATGGGCACCAGCATCCTGGTGGTGCACACCCTGGGTATCGCCGGTATCGCCCTCAACACCAAGTCCACGCTGGAACAGGCCTTCCTGGGTGACCTGGTCTTCTACCCCGGCGACATCGTCAAGAATATCCTCGCCGCCGTCATTGCCGTCGCCCTCCACCGCGCATTTCCCGACATCCTGGTCCGCCGCGTTCAGCGCAGCTCAGTCCTGCCCGGCAAAGCCTAGGAGCTGCGCATGCCGGCAATATTGTTTGACCAGGTGTCTGTCGCCGTGCCGACGGACACCTCCCCCGAGCCCAAGGTCCTCCTTGACGGTGTGGACCTCCGGCTCGAGGAGCAGCGGGTGGGCGTCATCGGCGCCAACGGCTCCGGTAAGTCCACGCTGCTGCGCCTGGTCAACGGCCTGGTGCAGCCGACCGCCGGAAAGGTCACGGTCGACGGCGACGATACGGCCAGTGCCGTCCGCAAGGTCCGGCGCAACGTAGGTTTCGTCTTCACCGATCCCCTCTCCCAACTGGTCATGCCGACCGGCCGGGAGGACGTGGAACTCTCCCTGCGCCGCTCCGCAAAGAACGGCGCCGAGCGGCGCAGGCTGGCCGAGGCCGCGCTGGACCGGCTGGGGCTCGTCCACCTGGCGGACCAGAGCGTGTACGAGCTCTCCGGCGGTGAACGCCAGCTGATGGCCCTCGCCGCCGTACTCGCGGTGGACCCCGCCGTGCTGGTCCTGGATGAGCCGTCCACGCTGCTGGACCTCCGCAACCGCGAACTCCTGCGCCGGACCCTCGCCGGACTGGACCAGCAGATCATCATGTCCACCCACGACCTCGAGCTGGCCCTGGAGATGGACCGTGTGCTGGTGGTCGAAAAGGGAAGGGTGATGTTCGACGGAGCTGCTGCCGCCGCCGTGGCTGCCTACCGCACCCTGTGCATGGCAGGGCTGGAAGAAGCGCAGGCCCCGGATCTGCGGGGTCCGGGGCGATGAGGGGCCACGGTTTCCTGCTGGCCAGCTACGTCCCCGGCAATTCCCTGCTCCACCGGACACCGCTGGCGGTCAAGTTCCTGCTGGTATTTGCCTGCGGCCTGGCATCCTTCGTGATTGTGGACTGGCGGGTATCGCTGGCCGTGCTGGGGGCCCTGTGCGGGCTGTTCCTGCTCACCGGCGCAGGCATCAAACGGTTGTGGGGCGCCGTGCGCCCCCTTGCCGCGGTCCTGCTGGTGATCGGGCTGTTCCAGTGGTGGCAGCTGGGCGCGCCCACAGCGGCCAGGATCGTGCTCAACATCCTGGTCTGCGTGGTGGCGGCTTCCCTCCTGACCGCCACCACCCCGGTGCAGCAACTCCTGGACGGCGTCGTCAAAGCCGCAACCCCCTTTAGAAAGTTCGGCGCCGACCCTGAGCGCTTTGCGCTCACCATCGGGATAATGCTGCGGAGCATCCCCTACATTGCCGGGACCTTCGCCGACGTCCGGGACTCCGCCCGTGCCCGCGGCCTGGAGCGCAACCCCCGGGCCCTGGTGCTCCCCGTGTTCATCACCTCGGTGGCTTTTGCCCGCCAGACGGGCGAGGCGCTGGCAGCCCGGGGCCTCGGCGAAGCGGAGGACTGAAGCGGCTCCAGCAGCTCAATCCTCGGCGAGCTGCCTGAACTCCAGGAGGGCGGCGGTGCCCATGCCACCGGCACTGCTGATCATCGCCATTCCGCGGCTCCCGGAAACACCGGCACGGCGCGCCTGCGCAAACAGGCGGGTCACCAGAACCGCCCCCGAGGCCCCGTAGGCGTGCCCCAACGCCAGCGCGCCGCCGTCGAGGTTTGCCCTTTCCGGCCGGATTCCCAGCTGGTCGAGGCATGCCAGCGTCTGCGACGCGAACGCCTCGTTGAACTCGATAAAGTCCAACGCTTCGGACGCGATGCCCGCCCGGGCGAGGACACCCTCTGCTGCGACGGCTGCGCCGACTCCCAGGACCTCAGGGTGCACTCCCGCGGTCCCGGCGCCAAGCACCAGCAGGCCGTCCCGGGCACCCAGGCGCCGGACACGTTCAAGGGACGTGATGACGACGGCGGACGCGGCGTCAGCATCAAAGCAGGAGTTACCTGCGGTGACAGTCCCGCCTTCCACGAAGACGGGCGGGAACCTCGCCATCACCGCGGCGGTGAGGCCGCGGCGGGGTCCGTCGTCCACGGCTACCGGGCCGCAAGCATTCTGCAATGGAACAATCTCGTCAGTGAAACGGCCGTTGCGTGCGGCCTCCAGGGCGCGCCGGTGGCTCTCCAGGGCGAAGGCATCCTGGCGCTCCCGGCCCACACCGAATTTTTCCGCCACCGTCTCGGCCGCCTGGCCCATGTCAGGATCGCCGAAGCTGGCCGGCACAAACTGGGCGCGCCGGTAAAAGTCCGCGCCGCCGTCGTCCGTCCGGTGGGCGCGCAACGGCGCAGTGCTGGTGCTCTCCACTCCCCCTGCCAGGTACAGCGGGCTGCCTCCAGCCGCCACCAGCCGCGCTGCGAGGACGATGGCATCCAGGCCGGATCCGCACTGCCTGTCCACCGTGACGCCCGGGACACCCACCGGCAGTCCGGCCTCCAACAACGCGAGACGCGCCACGTTGCCGCCGCCGCCCACGGCGTTCCCGATCAGAACATCGTCCACAGCTGCCGATTCCGTGCCCGTGCCTGTGAGGAGCTGCCGCAGCACCGGCGCGAGCAACTCGTGGGCGCGCAGCTTGCCCAGCGCACCACCGGTACGGCCGACCGGCGTCCGCAGGGCGGCTATGATCACGGGCTGCCGGTCGGGCGGCAGCAGCTCAGTAGCCAAGTGACCGTGCCTTGGGATCACCGGTGCGGATCCATTCGAGCAGCAAGGTCCTGCTCACCTTTCCGCGGTCCGTGACCGGAAGGCCGGCGAGGACGAAGTACTGCAGCGGACGCTTGTCCCGCGGCAGGAGGTCCTCCAGGCCGGCCCGCAACTGGGCGGCCGTGATTCCGCCGTGGGACGGGACAACACCCGCCACCACACGCTGCCCCCGCAGGTCGTCCGGCATGCCGGCAGCTACGGCGGCCGCCACCCCGGGGACCGCAGCAAGCGCCAGTTCCACTTCGTGCGGGTAGACGTTTTTTCCGGAGGTGAGGATCATGTCAGCCCGCCGGCCCAGGATGTGCAGTTCGCCTGCGTCCAGGTAGCCCTGGTCGCCCACCGTGAACCAGTCGCCAAAGGAGCGCAGGGCCTGCCCGTCATCACCCCAGAGGTATCCGTTGCTCACCAGCGCGCTGCGGACGCAAATGTTGCCGGCCTCCCGGTCAGGCAGCGGCGCACCGCCGTCGTCAAGGATGCGGACCTCCACCCCGGGGAAGGGGCGCCCGGTGCCGGTTCCGCCTATGTCCGGCGTACTGCCGGCGGGCAGTCCGGCGCCGGATACGAAGCTCAATTCGGAGGCGCCGTAGTACTCAAAGATGGTGGCGTTCGGGGCCCAGCGCCGGGCCGCTTCCAGGGTCCGGGCATCCAGCTTCGAGCCCGCGCAGATGATGGTGCGGACGCCGGACGCGTCAACGCATCCGGTCAGGCCGCGCTCACTGAGCATGCGCAACATGGTGGGGACCAGCACCAGCCGGGTGACGCGGTCGTGGGTGATGGCGGCGTGGACGTCTCCGACGTCGAAATGCCCGTGGGCCTGGAATTCGGATCCTGCGTAGAGGCACTCGGAGAGGGCGTAAAGGTTGAGGCTCGACGCCAGCGGCCCTGGCGCCAGGGTGACGTCGTCCTGTCGGAGGCCGAAGAACTCGATTGACGCCTCAAAGGACTTTTCCCAGGACTGCCGCGACCGGGTGAACGCCTTGGGCACCGATGTGGTGCCGGAGGTCAGGCCGATGAGGAAGGTGCTGCCTGGCGGCCCGTCGATCAGCCGGTCGTCGGTCGAGACGGCTTCCGGTACTGCTGAAGCGTAGACCCGGCGGACAAGGTCTTCCTGCAGCTGCGGGTGCCATGCCGGGTCCAGGACTGCGCATTGCCGCGCGCCGGCGACGGCCGCGGCGAACCTGACGGCGAAGTCCACGGAATTCGGTGTGCAGAGCGCGGTCACCGCCTTGGTTTCCGGTACCAGCGCCGCGGCGGAATCCCGGAATTCGGCCCACGCCAGGCGCCGGCCTGAGATCACGACGGCGGTGTCGTGGGGCCTTTCGTCGGCCCAGCGCTGGATGTTGTTGAGGAAAGGCATCGGACCAACTTTACCGGCCAGCCCGGATTGCGGCCCGGGCCCGTGGGTATTGTGACTTTTATGAGTTTCAATGACAACGTGCAGCTGGATCCCTCGCAGGTCCAGGACCGGCGGGGCATGGGCCGCGGGGTGAAAGTCGGCGGCGGCATCGGTGGCGGGCTCATCCTGCTCATTGCCACCCTCCTGGGCGTCAATCCGCAGCTCCTTGAGGGCCTGGCCGGCGGCGAGGCGCCGGGACCACAAAGCCAGGGCACCGCTCCCGCCTGCGAGACAGGCGCCGACGCTGATGCGCGCGTAGACTGCAGGATCACCGGCACGGTGAACAGCCTGAACGCGTTCTGGCCGGCCTACCTGCAGCAGTACAACGTCCGCTACCCGCAGCCGGAGACGGTCATCTTCGACCAGGCCGTCAACACCGGCTGTGGAACGGCGTCCAGCGCCGTCGGTCCCTTCTACTGCCCTGCAGACAACACCGCCTACTTTGATCCCGGGTTCTTCACCGAACTGGTTGACCGCTTCGGTTCCTCCGGCGGACCGCTGGCCCAGGAGTACGTGGTGGCCCATGAGTTCGGCCACCACATCCAGAATGTCCTGGGCAACCTGGACCGGGCACAGCAGGATCCGCAGGGCCCCGAGTCCAGTGCCGTACGCGTGGAGCTGCAGGCGGACTGCTACGCGGGCCTGTGGGCAAAGCACGCTTCCACGCAGCCCGGCCCTGACGGCCAGCCGTTCCTGGAGGCCCTCACCCAGCAGGACCTGAACGACGCGCTGTCCGCCGCATCTGCTGTGGGTGATGACCGGATCCAGGAGGCAGCCACCGGCCGGGTCACTCCCGAGGCGTGGACGCACGGCTCCAGCGAGCAGCGCCAGCGATGGTTCTACCAGGGCTACCGGACCGGCGACATCAACCAGTGCGACACGTTCAGCGCGCCCACGCTCTAGCAATCGATGGCTGGGCCCACGCTACCGAGGGGCCCCAATCGAGCTTGCGGGATTGGGGAGGTAGCCGGCAGGGTTCCCTGGCTGAGCTTGCGAGGTTAGGGAGCCGGTGGGGACGACGACGGGCGGTTACCTTTCCTTCGAAAGGTAACCGCCCGTCGTCGTACTTTCGGCTGTTCTAAATGTTGAAGCCGAGGGCCCGCATCTGGTCCTTGCCGTCATCGGTGATCCGCTCCGGACCCCATGGCGGCATCCACACCCAGTTCAGGCGCCAGTCGTCCACCACGCCGTCCAGCGCCTGGCCCACCTGCTCCTCAAGCACGTCGGTGAGCGGGCAGGCGGCGGTGGTCAGCGTCATGTCGATCAGCAGCGCGCCGTCGTCATCGGAGTACTTCAGGCCGTAGAGGAGGCCGAGGTCCACCACGTTGACCCCGAGTTCGGGGTCGATGACGTCCTTCAGCGCCTCTTCGACGTCCTCCAGGGCCGTCCGGCCCGGGGTGATTTCGGTCATGGCTGGTCCTAACTAGGCCTGTGCTGCTGCGGGAGCGGCGACGGCGGAACCGGCGCCCTTGACGTAACGGTCGTAGCCTTCTTCTTCCAGGCGGTCGGCGAGTTCCGGGCCGCCCTCCTCGACAACCTGGCCATCCACGAACACGTGCACGAAGTCCGGCTTGATGTAGCGCAGGATGCGGGTGTAGTGCGTGATCAGCAGGGTTCCCATGTTGCCCTGGGCGTGGGCGCGGTTCACGCCCTCGGAGACGACCTTGAGGGCGTCGACGTCCAGGCCGGAGTCGGTTTCGTCCAGGACGGCGAACTTCGGCTTGAAGAGTTCGAGCTGCAGGATCTCGACGCGCTTCTTCTCGCCGCCGGAGAAGCCCTCGTTGACGTTGCGCTGGGCGAAGTCGGCGTTGATGCGCAGCTGCTCCATGGCCGACTTGACGTCCTTGGTCCAGGTGCGCAGGGCCGGCGCCTGGCCGTCGATGGCGGTCTTGGCGGTGCGCAGGAAGTTGGTCATGGTCACGCCCGGGACCTCCACCGGGTACTGCATGGCCAGGAAGACACCGGCGCGGGCACGCTCGTCCACGCTCATCTCCAGGACGTCTTCGCCGTCGAGGGTGATGGAACCGCTGGTGACGGTGTAGCGGGGGTGGCCTGCGATGGTGGAGGCCAGGGTGGACTTGCCCGAACCGTTGGGGCCCATGATGGCGTGCGTTTCGCCGGTCCGGATGGTCAGGCTGACGCCCTTCAGGATCTCCTTGGTGCCCTGTTCCGTCTCAATGCTGACGTGCAGGTCCTTAATCTCAAGAGTTGACATGCTCTTCTTTCTTTTCGTTCGTAAGTCCGGTGCTGCAGGGCGCTCAGTAGTTGTCTACTGCGGCGCCGTTCAAAACATTGGTGACGTCCACGTAGACGTCGTCGCCGTCCAGTTCGACGGCGAAAACGGGAACGGGATCGTAGGCGGGAAGCTGCAGGGGCTGGCCGCTGCGCAGGTCGAACTGGGAACCGTGGCCCCAGCATTCGATGGCGCAGCCTTCCACATCCCCTTCGGACAGCGAAATGTCGGCGTGCGAGCAGGTGTCCCCGATGGCGTGGATATCGCCCATCGAATCCCGCACCACGGCTACCGGATAATCGTCGATCAGGATACGCAGCGCCTGCTTGACCTGGATGTCATTGGCGTTGCACACCAGCTCGCCCTTGGGCTTCCCACTCATGCGTCCCTGCCTGTCCTAGTTGTCGCCTGCGGCGAGTTCGCGTTCCACAGCCTCGGTCAGGCGCTCTTCGAGGGCCGGGACCTTGATCTTCTGGATGATTTCGTTAAGGAAGCCACGGACCACCAGGCGGCGGGCGACGTCTTCCGGGATGCCGCGGGCCATGAGGTAGAACAGGTGCTCGTCGTCGAAGCGGCCGGTGGCGCTGGCGTGCCCGGCACCTTCGATGAGGCCCGTTTCGATTTCCAGGTTGGGAACGGAGTCCGCGCGGCAACCGTCGGTCAGGACCAGGTTCTGGTTCTTCTCGTAGGAGTCGGTGCCTTCTGCCTGCTTCTGGATCAGGACGTCACCCACCCAGACGGTGTGCGCACCCTTGCCCTGCAGCGCGCCCTTGTAGAGCACGTTGGAGGTGCAGTTGGCCACGTTGTGGTCCACGAAGGAGCGGTGCTCAAGGTGCTGGCCGGCGTCGGCAAAGTACAGGCCGAGGAGTTCAGCCTCGGCCCCTTCACCGGCGAACCGGACGTTGGAGTTGAGCCGGACGATCTTGCCGCCGAGCGTCACGGCGATGTGCTTGTAGACGGCGTCCTTGGCAACTTCGGCGTCGTGCTGGGCCAGGTGCTTGCCGTCGTCCTCCCACAGCTGGACGGAAACCACGGTCAGCTGGGCGCCTTCGCGGACGAAAACCTCCACGTTGCCATTGTGGTCGGCGGAGCCGTCGTGCTCGAGGATCACCACGGCGCGGCTGTTTTCAAGAGCCTCGACCACCACGTGCGAGTTGGAGCGGCGGCCGGCGCCCTTGCCCGTGAGGACAACGCGGACGGGCTCGTCCAGTTCGGCGTTGGCCGGGACCTGGATGAACAGGGCCTCGTCGGCGTTGGCGGAAGCGACGACGGCGGCACGGTCGGCGGGGACGAGCGTGGCACCGCGGGGGGCCTCGCCGGCGCGCAGCGTCCGCTGGACGAACGCCTCCGGCGCCTCGACGGCGACGTTCAGGACGTCACCGTCGCTGGGGGCGTCGGAGAGCAGGTTGGCCAGTTCCCGGACGGGAGTGAAGCGCCATTCCTCTTCCCGGCCGGTGGGCAGTGCGAAATCGGCGACGTCGTGGCTGGTGAGGCGTTCCGCGCGGGACGCCATGACCTGCACGCCGTGGCTGTGGTGGCGGTCCACCTTCGAGGGGACGAGCTGTTCGCCCTCCTCAGTGAAACCGGCGATCGAGGGTGCGCCGATGCGCGCCTTTTCGGTGGTTGCTTCGGCAGTCATTAACCGACGGATCCTTCCATCTGGAGTTCGATGAGGCGGTTGAGCTCAAGGGCGTATTCCATGGGGAGCTCACGGGCGATCGGCTCGATGAAGCCGCGCACGATCATGGCCATGGCCTCGTCCTCGGGCATGCCGCGGGACATGAGGTAGAACAGCTGTTCCTCACTGACGCGGGAGACAGTTGCCTCGTGTCCCAGCTGCACATCGTCCTCGCGGATGTCGATGTACGGGTAGGTGTCAGAGCGTGAAATGGTGTCCACCAGCAGCGCGTCGCAGCGCACGGTGTTGGCTGAGTGCTTGGCGCCTTCCCGGACCTGGACCAGGCCGCGGTAGGCGGCACGGCCGCCGCCGCGGGCCACGGACTTGGAGATGATGGAGCTCTTGGTGTTCGGAGCGATGTGCACCATCTTGGAGCCGGTGTCCTGGTGCTGGCCCTCGCCGGCGAACGCGATGGACAGGGTTTCGCCCTTGGCGTGCTCACCCACGAGGTACACGGCCGGGTACTTCATGGTGACCTTGGAGCCGATGTTGCCGTCTACCCATTCCATGGTGGCGCCCTCTTCGCAGACGGCACGCTTGGTCACCAGGTTGTACACGTTGTTGGACCAGTTCTGGATGGTGGTGTACCGGACGCGGGCGCCCTTCTTGACCACGATTTCCACGACGGCGGAGTGCAGCGAGTCCGAGGTGTAGATCGGCGCGGTGCATCCTTCGATGTAGTGGACGTAGGAGTCCTCGTCGGCGATGATCAGGGTCCGCTCGAACTGGCCCATGTTCTCGGTGTTGATGCGGAAGTAGGCCTGCAGCGGGATGTCAACGTGGACGCCCTTCGGGACGTAGACAAAGGAGCCGCCGGACCATACAGCCGTGTTCAAGGAGGCAAACTTGTTGTCGCCCACCGGAATCACGGTGCCGAAGTATTCCTGGAAGATCTCCGGGTGCTCCTTCAGCGCGGTGTCGGTGTCCAGGAATATGACGCCCTGGGCCTCGAGGTCCTCGCGGATCTGGTGGTAGACCACCTCGGACTCGTACTGCGCGGCAACACCGGAAACAAGGCGGCTGCGCTCGGCTTCCGGGATACCCAGCTTCTCGTACGTGTTCCGGATGTCCTCGGGCAGGTCTTCCCAGCTGGCTGCCTGCTTCTCCGTGGAGCGGACGAAGTACTTGATGTTGTCGAAGTCGATGCCGGACAGGTCCGCGCCCCAGGTGGGCATGGGCTTGCGGTCGAAGTACTTGAGGCCCTTGAGGCGGAGGTCAAGCATCCAGTCCGGCTCGCTCTTCTTGGCCGAAATGTCGCGGACAACCTCTTCGTCGAGCCCACGGCGTGCGTTCGCGCCGACGTCGTTCTTGTCGGCCCAGCCGTACTCGTAGTTGCCGATGCCGTGCAGCTCGGGATTCTTTTCCAGAATCTCCGAGATCACAGTGTTTTCGGCTACTGCTTTCTCTGATAGTTGGTCCGTCATCACGGCCTTTCTTGCTGATGGTTGATTTCTTCGACCAGGCCGGCGGGGGCTGCAGCGGGCCTTATGGGCGCCAGGGCAGACAGCCTGCCTGTAGGAATGTGGGTGGTGCAGACATGCCCGCCGCGGGACAGCGTGGAGAGCCGGCGCACGTCCACGCCCACCAGCCTGGCGAACACCTCGGTCTCCACGTCGCAGAACACGGGGAACCGGGCTGCGAGCTGCTGGATGGGGCAGTGGCCCTGGCACAGCTGCACACTGGAAAGGGCAGCGGGAAGCGGGGCTTTGGCCTCGATGGACGCCGTGGAGGAAACGAAATTGTCGCGGGTCAGCGCTTCGGACAATGCCCGCGCGCGGTCCGCGATGTCCGGGCCGGCCTTCTCGATCTCGGGCGCATACCGCCGTTCCATGTCGGCAAAACGCTCGACGGCGAAAGCGCGGACGGCGTCCGGTCCGGCGACTTTTTGCAGCTGCTGGAGCGCCAGGGCCGCAATGGACAGGTAGTCATCGCCGAGACTGGACTGGCCCTGGGAACTGAGGACGTAGCGGCGGGCAGGACGGCCCGCGCCCGCGCCGGATTTCGCGATTCTCTTGACTTCGATGATGCCGGCACGGGATAAATGGTCCAGGTGGCGGCGCACCGCAGCCGGCGTGAAGCCGAGCAGGTCGCCAAGTTCCGCAGCGCTGACGGGTCCGTTCTCGAGGACCGCAGCCAGGACGCGGTCCCGGGTGCGCTCATCGGCGTCAGCCACCGGACCGGCGGCCACAGGCCCGCGGTCTGCAGGGGCCGGCGGGGCCCCGTGCCCAGCAACAGGCACAGCAGTAGCATTACTCACGGAATACACAACACAATGATGTCGTAATTTAGTCCCCCGCTCCAGTAAGGGCAGGCTGACCTCAGCGGGCGGGTGTGCGCCAGCGCGGGTCCGCGGAAAATACTACATCCCGTAGAATATTCGGGTGCGTTCTCCACAATCCCCCGTGCTGTCGATCAGCGGACTAATTAAGGATGTTGGCCCGCTGCCAAGCCTGGACGGCAAAATGCTGCGGGTGGTCAGCGGCATCTCCCTGACTGCCGAAAGGGGCCAGGTCACCGCCCTGCTGGGAGCCAACGGCGCGGGGAAAACCACCACGCTCGAGTGCGCGCAAGGCCTGCAGAAGCGCACCGGCGGCAGCATTTCCCTGCTGGGCCATGATCCTGCCACGGCAGGGGCCGGGTTGCGCTCACGCGTCGGCGTGATGCTGCAGGACGGCGGGCTCCCGCCGTCGGCCCGCCCCATCCCCCTGCTGAGGCACATCGCCGGCCTCTACGCCAGGCCCTGGAATGTGGAAGAACTGGTGGGGCGCCTGGGCATCGACACCTTCGGCAGGACCACCGTGCGCAGGCTCTCCGGAGGCCAGAAGCAGCGGCTCGCGCTGGCTGCGGCCCTGATCGGCAAACCCGAAGTCCTCTTCCTGGATGAGCCGAGCGCGGGCCTGGATCCGCAATCCCGGCAGCTGGTGTTCGACCTGATTTCCGAGCTCCGTGACGGCGGGATGGGGATCATCCTCACCACGCACCTCATGGATGACGCCCAGCGCCTGGCGGACTATGTCTACATCATCGACAGCGGCCGGAACGTTGCCGAGGGCACGGTGCCGGAGCTGCTGCGGCGCAGTCCCGAGGTGGAGGCCGGGGCGGAGCACGTCAGGACACTGGTGTTCGAGGCACCATCCGGGCTCGATCTTTCCAGGGTGCTCCCGGCCGGCATCAACGTCTCCGAAACCCGGGCCGGCAGCTATAAAGTCACAGGTCCGCTGATGCCCGCCCATCTCGCAACGCTGGCGGCATGGTGGGAAGCCCACAACATCATGCCCGGGTCAATGAGCCTGCAGGCGCGTAGCCTTGAAGACGTCTTTCTGGATATTTCGGGAAAGGACATCCGATGACCCGGACTCCTGCCGGCGCTGCCGCCGCTGCAGCATCCGGCCACTCCGGAAGCGCCGGACAGCAGCCTGCCGCGCTGCCGAAGCGCGTACTGCTGCAGGGCAGGTACGAGGCCCTGGCGATGCTGCGCAACGGCGAGCAATTGATCCTTGCCGTTGTTTTGCCCCTGCTTGCACTCGTCGGCCTGACAGTGACGCCGCTCCTTGACGGAATGGGAGCCAGCCGGATCAACGTGGCGGTGCCCGGCATCCTTGCCCTGTGCGCCATGTCAACGGCTTTTACCGGGCAGGGCATCGCCACCGGTTTCGACCGCCGCTACGGGGTGCTCCGCTTCCTCTCGACCACTCCCCTGGGCCGTGGCGGGCTTATCGCCGGCAAGGTCATCTCGGTCCTGGCTGTCCTCTGCATCCAGGTGGCGGTGGTCTCCGCTGTTGCGCTTGCCCTGGGCTGGCAGCCGACGGCGGCGGGCTGGCTTCCCGGCCTGGCCCTCCTGGCGTTGGGCGCCGCCGCCTTCACGGCCCTTGGGCTGCTGGTGGCGGGCACCGTCCGGCCTGAGGCCACGCTTGCCATCACCAACCTGCTGTGGATCCTCCTTGGCGCGCTGGGAGGCATTGTGATCCCCGCTGACAAGCTCCCTGCAGCTGCGCAGCCGGCAGTGGGGTTCCTGCCTTCGGGTGCGTTGGGCGAGTCCCTGCGCGAAGCATTCCTTAACGGCGCCGTCGACGTCGGCGCCGCCCTCATCCTGCTGCTCTGGGCCCTCGTGGCCGGGGCGGCAGCCATCCGTTGGTTCAAGTGGAATTGAGAGAATCGTGAGCACGGCATCACGCCTTCCCCAGCTGGCCGGCCGCCTGGTATCCAGGCTGCCCCGGACCGTAGACATCCGGGTCCGGCGGCTCGCTGTCGCATCCTTGATTGGCCAGACCGTGCTGGTGGTTACCGGCGGTGCCGTCCGCCTGACCGCGTCCGGCCTGGGCTGCCCGACGTGGCCGCGCTGCACCGACACGTCGCTGGTCAACACCCCGGAAATGGGCATCCACGGGTTCATCGAGTTCGGCAACAGGCTGCTTACCTTTGCCCTGGCCGCGGTCGCCGCGCTCATGCTGGTGTACCTGTGGAACCTCCGCAGGGAGCGCAGGGACCTCTTCCTTCTTGCGCTTGGCCTCCTGGCGAGCATCCCCGCCCAGGCCGTCATCGGCGGCATCACCGTCCTGACTCACCTCAACCCGTGGGTGGTGGGGTTGCACTTCCTGGTGTCCATGTCCCTGGTGGTGTTCGCCACGCTCCTCGTAAACCGGGCCTTCGGCAGGACAGGCCGGTTTATGGCCGTCCGGCACCCCGCCCTGCCGGGCGTCATGCGTCCGGTAACTGCCGCCGTCGCGCTTTTTTCCGCCCTTGCGGTGATGCTGGGAGTAGTGGTCACTGGTGCCGGCCCGCACGCCGGCGACGCGGACGCCCCCCGGAACGGGCTGGACTGGGACCTCTTTTCGCACATCCATGCAGTCCCCGCCTACCTGATCACCATCGGCACCGTGGCGGCACTGGCGCTGGTGTTCCTGCGCCGGATCACCGGCCCGTTCCGCAATGCTGTCCTGGGGCTGCTCGCTGTGACGGTGCTGCAGGCCATCATCGGCTTCACGCAGTACTACAACGGTATTCCGGTCCTGCTGGTGGGAGCCCACATGCTGGGGGCCGCACTGCTGATGGCCGCGGCAACCAACGCCTGGGACATCGCCCGTTCCAGCCCTGTCCAGTAACTGCCCCAGCTTCCAACAGAGCGCCCCGGTTCCGCCGAACCGGGGCGCTCTTTGTGCTTGTGGGCTGCGCCAGGATCAGCGGGCAGTGGCGGCCCCGGCCGCAGCTGGATGCGACGGATCGAGGAACTTGATTCCGGACGTGGTCACCAGCAGTACCCGCGCGCTGCCGATATCGTAGAACAAGCCCGTGGCCTGCAGCGCACCCCGGGTGAGCGCAGGACCCACCACCGGATGGGATTCCAATTTGGCAAGCTGCACGGCCACGTTGACCATTCCCAGCTGGTCCAGCCGGCTATATCCCGCTTCTGCCGCCGCCAGCGCCACCGGATGCCCGTCCTGCAGTTCGCGGTAGCTTGGCCGGGCGTGGTCCAGCCAGGCATCGAATCCCGCCCCCAAAGACGGCCCGGTGTCCCCGCCGGCGTCCGCGATGACCGCCTTCATGGCCCCGCAGTTCGAGTGGCCGCAAATCACAATCGAGTCCACATCCAGACCTTTGACGGCAAAGGACAGCACGGCATCGATCGATGCGTCCCGGCCGTCCCGGCACACCACGTTGCCGATATTGCGCAGGGTCAGCAGGTCCCCCGGGCCGCTGCTGGTGATCAGGTTCGGATTCACCCGTGAGTCGACGCAGGCCACGAACAGGGTGTCCGGGTCCTGGCCGTCGGTCAGGTCCTGCACCATGGGCCGGACCTTGTCGGCGAAGCGCCGGTGGTACTTGTCGATTCCGTGGAGGATGGAGTATTTCGGCTCCACATCCTGGCCGGGTCCGCCGGGCTTCCGGGACGCCCGTGGCGGCAGGGGCAGTTCGCTGGCTTCCTGCCGTTTCGGCGCCTGATGCTCGGCATCCCGGAACAGGGTGTTGCCGTGTTCCTCGACAAGGACGGTCCCGCCGGATGCCTCATACTGCTTCCGCCACGCGACGACGGCCTCGCGGAAGGCGTGGTCCAGGTAGTCGGCGTTCAATTCCACCACTACGTCCCTGCCTTCCGGGACGGACTGCAGCACCCGGTTCAGGCGCGGCAAGGCGAAGAAGCTGCATGATCCGGTAATAGCCACCCGCCACAGGACCGATGGCGGCACGGGCGGGTGCGCGTGCACCGACGCCCGCAGCACCCGCCACAACACGCTGGCCGCAGCCAGCGCCAGCCCGATGAGGACGCCTTCGAGCAGGTTGAGGAAGACGACGCAGGCCAGCGTCACGGTGTAGATCAGCAGGTCACCGGTGCGCATGCTGGTCCGGATGTCCGCCACCTTGATCAGCCGCGCGCCGATCACCATCAGCAGTCCGGCCAGCACGGCGAGCGGGATCAGCTGGATGAGTCCCGCAAAGAAAGCCGAGAAGGTGAGGACCCACACGCCGTGCAGGAATGCGGACGCCCGGGTGGCTGCACCGGCTTCAACGTTGGTGGCACTGCGGACAATAACCCCTGTCACGGGGAGGCCGCCCAGGGTGCCCGAGACTATGTTGGCGGCTCCCTGACCCAAAAGTTCGCGGTTGAGGTTGGTGCGGCGGCCGTTGTGCATCTTGTCCACTGCCACGGCGGACAACAGGGATTCGATGCTGGCGATCAGGGCCATCGAGAGGACGGCGAACGCAACGGCACGCCAGTTGCCTTCGGGCAGTTCCGGCAGCGCGATGGCGTCGAGGATGGAGCCGGTGAAGGATATGCGCTCCACGGAGGGGGCAAACGCCACGGACAGAGCTGTGCCGGCAACGACGGCGGCCAGCGGCCCGGGCACACTGCGCACGGGACCGGGAAGGTGCTTCCAGCCCAGGAGGATCACCACGACGGCGAGGCCCAGCAGTGCGGCGTGCAGTTCGACGTTCGTGATGGCGGCAGGCAGGGCGCTCAGGTTTTCGAGGGCCGAACCGGCAGGCTGCGATCCGAGCAGGACGTGGACCTGCTGCAGCATGATCGTGATGCCGATTCCGGCCAGCATCGCCTTCACCACCACGGGTGAGACCGCCAGGGCAGCCCTGCCCACCCGGCTGACGCCGAGCAACAGCTGGACGGCGCCGGCACCGGCCGTGATCAGGCAGGTTACCTGCCAGCCGAATTCCTGGACCAAACCGGCGACAATGACGGTGAGCCCGGCGGCAGGGCCGCTCACCTGCAGCGGGGAACCCCCCAGGCTGCCGGCAACGATGCCCCCGACGGCAGCCGCGATGAGGCCGGCCATCACGGGGGCACCGGAGGCCGCCGCGATGCCAAGGCTTAGCGGCAGGGCAACAAGGAACACCACAAGGGATGCGGGAAGGTCGGCCCTCAGTTGGCCGGCGAAGCGGGACACCTTTCGTGCAGGAGGGATACCAGCGGGCTTACCCGGCGGACTATGGCTGGGAGCGGTGGACGGATCTGATGCCTGTGCCATGGTTTCTTCCTTTGCTCAGCGGGCAGGATCAAAACCACGGTAACCGGGCTGTCACCGTTGGTGACAGCAAACGTGACAAGCATGACAAAAGTGTCACACAGAGGAACCGTCGCTGGCCCGGGAACGTTGAGGACAGGACCGTCGGCTGCCTGCTGGCATGGCACAAAAAGACGCCGCCCCGGACCTAAGAGTCCGTGGCGGCGCCGTTGGGAATTGGGGTGGCGGTGCCTAGCCGGCTGCCATCACGGCGGGACCGATGAAAGGGTCAACGGCGAGGGCAATAAAGAGGAGGGTGAGGTAGCTGATGGAGCCGTGGAAGACCTTCATGGCCCGCTTGCCGGAGATGTCCTCACGCTGGGCCTGGTTGTACAGGGAGTGTGACTCGTAGAGGAACCATGCCCCGGCCAGGACCGCCGTTGCCGTGTAGACCCAGCCCGCGCCGCCGGCCGGAACCATCAGGAGTGAGCAGGCCACCATGGCCCAGGCGTAGAGGACCACCTGGACGGAGACCACCTTGGCGCCGGCGATGGCGCCCAGCATGGGCACGTTGGCGTTCCGGTAGTCCTCGCCGTACCGCATGGACAGGGGCCAGTAGTGCGGGGGTGTCCACAGGAAGATGACCATGAAGAGGATGATTGCGGGCCAGTCCACGGAAGTGGTGACGGCGGCCCACGCGATGAGGACCGGGAAGCATCCTGCCGCCCCGCCCCACACAATGTTCTGGGCCGTACGCCGCTTGAGGATCATTGTGTAGATGACCACGTAGAAGAAGATTGCCCCCAGGCCGAGCCATGCCGACAAAGGATTCGCCCCGAACCACAGGATGGCGATGGCGGCCGCGCCGAGCACCCAGGAGAAAACCAGGGCCTCGCGAGGCGTGACCTCACCAGTGACCAGGGGCCGGTTTTCGGTGCGGTGCATCAGTTTGTCGATGTCACGGTCGATATAGCAGTTGAAGGCCCCTGCGCTGCCGGCCGCAAACGCGCCGCCAACAAGCGTGGCAAGGATCAGCCCGATCGAGGGGAAGCCGCGCTCCGCGTAGATCATGGTGGGCAGCGTGCTTACCAGCAGCAGCTCGATGACCCGCGGCTTGGTGAGGGCGAGATACGCCTTTGCCTTACGGGCAAACCCGGCACCTGATGCCCGGGATGCGTTCAGCGGCGTATCTGTTGTGCTCACGGTGGCAGTCACCCGTTCTGTGTGGCAGTTGTGTCTGGCGGTGCAGCAGCGGGCGGCTGGAAGGCCCGCTGCCCGGCGTTGGCCTCCGAATATCATACCGTGCCGCCACCCTCCGCCCCACCGCTGATATGCGCATTTGATCGGTGGAACGCCAATTCGAGCAGATTAACTCACCCTCACTGCAGGCCGATTCACAAAAGGGGAAATTGCGTCCAAAACGTGAGATTTGAGCCGCCCGGAGGGTGGAATAGAGCTAAGCTGTCACCAGATCAGCACGCAGCAAGGAAGCGGTGGAAAACGCATTCCCACGCTGTTCGGCGACTGAACGACAGACCAACATTTCGATGGCGACTGGTTACACACCGCAACGGGCGCCACACTGCGCTCCTACAACCGGACCCGGTGTGGCCGCTGCCATCAGCACAGAGAGGGGCCCGGTTTTCGTGCCACATTTGGAAGAGCAAGAACTGTCCTGGACCGAACTGGACCAGCGTGCTGTGGACACCGTCCGCGTGCTGGCCGCCGACGCCGTGGAGAAGGTCGGTAACGGCCACCCCGGCACCGCCATGAGCCTGGCTCCGGCCGCGTACCTGCTGTTCCAGAAGCTGATGCGCCACGATCCGCGCGATCCGCAGTGGATTGGCCGTGACCGGTTCATCCTCTCCCCCGGCCACACCTCGCTGACCCTGTACATCCAGTTGTTCCTCAATGGTTACGGCCTGGAACTGAAGGACCTGCAGGCGCTGCGGACCTGGGGTTCGCTGACCCCGGGACACCCGGAATACAAGCACACCGCGGGCGTGGAGATCACCACGGGCCCGCTGGGCCAGGGCCTGGCATCCTCGGTGGGCTTCGCCTACTCGCAGCGCCGCCAGCGCGGCCTGTTCGACGCCGACGCCGCTCCTGGCACCAGCCCGTTTGACCACACCATCTGGGTTATTGCCTCCGACGGCGACCTGCAGGAAGGCGTGACGGCCGAGGCTTCCTCGCTGGCCGGCCACCAGGAACTGGGCAACCTGGTTGTTCTCTACGATGAGAACCACATCTCCATCGAGGACGACACCGACATCGCCTTCACGGAGGATGTCCTGAAGCGCTACGAAGCCTACGGCTGGCACGTCCAGCGCGTTGACTGGACCAAGACCGGCGAATACAAGGAAGACGTCCAGGAACTGTACTCGGCCCTGTTCGCCGCCAAGGCCGAAACGTCCAAGCCGTCCATCGTCTCGCTGCGCACCATCATCGGCTACCCGGCCCCCAAGAAGCAGAACACCGGCAAGATCCACGGTTCCGCCCTGGGTGCCGAGGAAGTTGCAGCACTAAAGGAAGTACTGGGCTTCGATCCAGCCAAGACCTTCCAGGCCGAGGATGAGGTTCTGGCCCACGCCCGCTCCGTGGTGGACCGCGGGGCGGCCGCCCGAAAGGAATGGGAAGAGTCCTTCAACGCCTGGCAGGCCGCCAACCCCGAGGCCGCAGCCCTGCTGCAGCGCATCGAGGCCAGGGAACTGCCCGAAGGAGTCGACGCCGCCCTTCCGGTCTTCCCGGCCGGCAAGGACGTCTCCACCCGTGCCGCCTCCGGCAAGGTGCTGAACGCGCTCGGCCCGGTCCTGCCCGAACTCTGGGGCGGCTCGGCGGACCTCGCCGAATCGAACAACACGACCATTGAGGGTTCGCCGTCCTTTGTTCCGGCCTCCAAGCAGACCGATGCCTGGTCCGGCAACCCCTACGGCCGGGTGCTGCACTTCGGTATCCGCGAGCACGCCGCTGCCTCGATCGTGAACGGCATCGCCCTGCACGGCAACACCCGGGCGTTTTCCGGCACGTTCCTGATCTTCAGCGACTACCAGCGCCCGGCAATCCGCCTCGGTGCGCTGATGGGTGTGCCGTCCCTGTACGTGTGGACGCACGACTCCATCGGCCTGGGCGAGGACGGCCCCACCCACCAGCCGGTGGAACAGCTCGCCTCGCTGCGTGCCATCGTGGGCCTGGACGTCGTCCGCCCCGGTGACGCCAATGAAGTGGCCGTGGCCTGGAAGACCATGCTGGAAAACCACGCCAACCCGGCCGGCATCGTCCTGACCCGCCAGAACATTCCTACCTGGGAACGCGGCGCGGGCGAGGCCGAAGGCGATACCTTCGGCTCCACCGCCGGTGTGGCAAAGGGCGGCTACGTCCTGGCCGAGGCGTCAAAGGACGGTGCCACCGTCCCGGCCGACGTCATCCTGATCGCCACCGGTTCGGAGGTCCAGCTCGCCGTCAAGGCCCGTGAGGCCCTGCAGGCCGAAGGCATCGCGACGCGCGTCGTCTCCATGCCGTGCGTCGAGTGGTTCACCAAGCAGGACGCCGCCTACCGCGAGTCCGTCCTGCCCGCGGCCGTCAAGGCCCGTGTATCCGTTGAAGCAGGCCTTGCCCTGGGCTGGAAGGAATTCGTCGGCGACGCCGGCCGGTCCGTCAGCCTCGAACACTACGGCGCCTCCGCAGACTACAAGCGCCTTTTCCAGGAGTTCGGCATCACGGCAGAAGCCGTCGTGACCGCCGCCAAGGACTCCCTCGCAGGCCTGCAGGCCTAACAACGAATTTCAGGAGATAAAACAAATGACTACCCCCACCCAGCAGCTTTCCGACGCCGGCGTCTCCATCTGGCTCGACGACCTGTCCCGCGGCCGGCTTGAAACCGGCACCCTGGCCAGGCTCATCGAAGAGAAGAATGTGGTTGGCGTGACCACCAACCCGTCCATCTTCCATGCCGCCATCACCGCAGGCACCGACTACGACGCCACCATCGCAGCCTCGGCTGCAGCCGGCGCGAGCATCGAAGACACCATCTTCGAAATCACCACCACCGACGTCGCCGACGCCTGCGACCTCTTCGCCCCCGTGGCTGCAGCGACCAACGGTGTTGACGGCCGGGTGTCCATCGAAGTGGACCCCCGCCTTGCCTGGGACACCGCCGGCACCATTGCCGAGGCAAAGCACCTCTATAAGAAGGTCAATAAGGACAACGTCCTGATCAAGATCCCCGCCACGCTCGAAGGCCTTGAGGCGATCACCGCCACCCTGGCCGAGGGCATCAGCGTGAACGTCACCCTGATCTTCTCCCTGGAGCGCTACCGCGCCGTCATCAATGCCTTCCAGTCCGGCCTGGAGCAGGCCAGGGAAAACGGGCACGATCTCTCCAGGATCCACTCGGTGGCGTCCTTCTTCGTCTCCCGCGTGGACACCGAAATCGATAAGCGCCTCAGCGCCATCGGCACCGAGGAAGCGAACGCACTCAAGGGCAAGGCCGGCGTCGCAAACGCCCGTCTCGCCTACCAGGTATACGAGGAACTCTTCTCCACCGAGCGCTGGGCCCTTCTCGCCGAAGCCGGCGCCCTCCCCCAGCGCCCGCTCTGGGCTTCTACCGGCGTCAAGGACCCGGCCTACCCGGACACCCTCTACGTCACCGAACTCGTCGCACCCGGTGTCGTCAACACCATGCCCGAGAAGACCCTGGACGCCACCTTCGACCACGGCGTGGTCACCGGCAACACCATCTCCGGCACGTACGCCGAAGCCAACGCCACGCTGGATGCCCTGGAGAAGCTCGGCATTTCCTACAACGACGTCGTCGCCCTTCTGGAGTCCGAAGGCCTGGACAAGTTCGTGGCCAGCTGGAAGGAACTGCTGGCCGACGTTGAAGGCGCCCTCGCCTCTGCACGGAAGGCTTCTTAGTCCCCTATGAGCACTCTCAGCTACGACGCCACCGGCGCTGCCCGGCAGGCACTCGAACAGCACCTTCCCACCCTGGTTGAGGACCGCGTTGCCACCCGCATTTTCGCAAAGGACCACACCCTGTGGGGCCCGGACGCGGAAGCCGAGTCGGCCATCCGGCTCGGCTGGGTGGAAGCGGCCAGCGTCTCGCAGCCGCTGGTCAAGGACATCCTGGAACTCCGTGACGCCCTTCGGGCGGAAGGAGTGACCCGGATGGTTCTCTGCGGCATGGGCGGATCGTCCCTGGCGCCCGAGGTCATCGCCGGCACGGCCGGCGTCGAGCTGACCGTGCTGGACAGCACCGATCCTGACCAGGTCCGCGCTGCCCTGGCTGACCGGCTGGCCCAGACAGCCATCGTGGTGTCGTCCAAGTCCGGATCCACCGTGGAGACCGACTCCCAGCGCAGGATTTTCGAACACGTCTTCACCGAGGCAGGCCTCGATGCCAAGAGCCGCATCATCGTTGTCACCGATCCCGGCTCGCCGCTGGACAAGGCCTCGCGTGAGGCAGGCTACCGGGCGGTCTTCAATGCCGACCCGAACGTCGGCGGACGGTTCTCCGCGCTGACCGCATTCGGGCTGGTTCCCTGCGGCCTGGCCGGTGTGGACATCCAGGCCTTCCTGGATGAAGCCGAAGAAGCCGCCGAAATCCTCAATGACGATGCAAGCGAGAACATCGGGCTCGCCCTCGGCGCGGCGCTGGGCGGAACCGTCCCGCTGCGGAACAAGATCGTCATTGCCGAGGACGGCTCCGGCATTGTTGGTTTTGCAGACTGGGCCGAGCAGCTCATTGCTGAATCAACGGGCAAGCTTGGGACCGGCGTCCTTCCTGTGGTGGCCGGCGCCAACGCCCCCGAAGTCAACTCGGGCGCATCGGACATCCTGGTGGTGCGGCTGGTGAGCGCGGATGCCGACGTCGAACTTGGCGACAACCAGGTTGCGATCGCCGGTGGCCTGGCCACGCAGATGCTGGTATGGGAATTCGCCACCGCGGTGGCGGGCCGGCTGCTGGGGATCAATCCCTTCGACCAGCCGGACGTGGAAGCTGCGAAGGTAGCCGCCCATGGCCTGCTGGATGCGCAGCCGGAACCGACGCCTGCAGCATTCGTTGACGGTGCCATCGAGGTCCGCGGTGGCGACTGGCTCGCCGACGCTGCCACTGCCGAGGGCGCTGTGAAGGCGCTGCTGGGCACGCTCGAGGCGGACAGCTACCTCAGCGTCCAGGCGTACTTCGACCGCCTGGCCTTTGCCGGGCTGGAAGGAATCCGCGACGAACTGGCAGCCGCCACCGGCCGCCCGGTCACCTTCGGGTGGGGCCCGCGGTTCCTGCACTCCACCGGCCAGTTCCACAAGGGCGGCCCTGCCATCGGCGTCTTCCTCCAGGTGACCGCCGAACCGGCCGAAGATCTGGCCATCCCGGACCGCCCCTTCACGTTCGGTGAACTGATCGCCGCGCAGGCTGCAGGCGACGCCCAGGTACTGGGCGAACACGGCCGTCCCGTGCTGCGCCTGCACCTGACCAACCGTGCCGCCGGCGTGGCGCAGCTGCAGGACATTGTCGCAGCGCTCTCTGCCCGGGCATCCGTTACCGAAAGCTAAAGGCGCACAAGCAACATGCCAGAAACTGAATACGGCAGAACTTCCGGGTCGCGTCCGGGGAAGTTGTTGCGGAATCCGTTGCGGGATCCGCGGGATCGTCGTTTGAGCCGGATTGCGGGTCCGTCGTCGCTTGTGCTGTTTGGGGTGACGGGGGATTTGGCCCGGAAGAAGTTGTTGCCGGCGGTCTATGACCTGGCCAACCGTGGGTTGTTGCCGCCGAGCTTCGCGTTGGTGGGTTTTGGCCGGCGTGGGTGGAGTGATGCCGAGTTCGCGGCACAGGTGAAGTCCTCGGTGCAGTCCTTCGCGCGGACCCCGTTTGATGAGGCGGTGTGGAACCAGCTTTCCGAGGGGATCCGGTTCGTGCAGGGCGGGTTCGATGATGACGCCGCGTTCGAGCGGTTGGGCGAGGTGGTCAAGGAACTCGATGACGTCCGCGGCACACGCGGCAACCACGCGTTCTATCTGTCCATTCCGCCCAAGGCGTTTGAGCAGGTGTGCCGGCAGCTGTCCCGGCATGGCCTGGCGCAGGCGGACGGGGACAAATGGCGCCGGGTGGTGATTGAGAAGCCGTTCGGTCATGACCTGGAATCGGCCCGGGCGCTCAACGACATCGTGGAGTCGGTGTTCCCGCCGGACGCGGTGTTCCGGATTGATCATTACCTGGGCAAGGAAACGGTGCAGAACATCCTGGCCTTGCGGTTCGCGAACCAGTTGTTCGAGCCGTTGTGGAACGCGAACTACGTTGACCATGTGCAGATCACCATGGCCGAGGACATCGGCACCGGCGGCCGGGCAGGGTATTACGACGGCGTGGGCGCCGCGAGGGACGTGATCCAGAACCACCTGCTGCAGCTGCTGGCGCTGACGGCGATGGAGGAGCCGATCTCGTTCAACGCCGATGACCTGCGCGCGGAAAAGGAAAAGGTCCTCGCCGCCGTCAAGCTTCCGGAGGACCTGTCCACGCATTCGGCGCGGGGGCAGTTCACCGGCGGCTGGCAGGGCGGGGAGCAGGTGCAGGGCTACCTGGAAGAAGAAGGCATCCCGGCCGATTCGACCACCGAAACGTTCGCCGCGATCCGGGTGGACATCCACACCCGCCGCTGGTCCGGTGTGCCGTTCTACCTGCGGGCCGGCAAACGCCTGGGCAGGCGGGTCACGGAGATCGCCGTGGTGTTCAAACGCGCCCCCAACCTGCTGTTCCGCGACCACAGTGATGATGACTTCGGCCAGAACGCCGTGGTGATCCGGGTCCAGCCGGACGAGGGTGTGACCATCCGGTTCGGATCCAAGGTCCCGGGCACGCAGATGGAAGTCCGCGATGTCACGATGGACTTCGGGTACGGGCACTCGTTTACCGAATCCTCCCCGGAGGCGTATGAGCGGCTGATCCTGGATGTGCTGCTGGGTGAGCCGCCGTTGTTCCCGCGGCATGAGGAAGTGGAGCTGTCCTGGAAGATCCTTGACCCGTTCGAGGAATACTGGGCCACCCTGGACGAACAGCCCGAACCCTATGCCCCGGGATCCTGGGGCCCGGCCAGCGCCGATGAGCTGCTGGCCCGTGACGGACGAACCTGGAGAAGGCCATGATCGTAGACCTGCCGGAGACCACCACCTCGAATGTGTCCAAAAAGCTCATGGCCCTGCGCGAACAGGGCGGCGTGATCGCCCTGGGCCGGGTCCTGACCCTCGTGGTGGTCACCCGGTCCGGCCTGGAGGAAGAGGCGATCGAAGCCGCGAACGAGGCCAGCCGGGAACACCCCTGCCGGATCATCGTCCTGGCCGACGCCGGGGCAGACGCCGAGGACCGGCTGGACGCCCAGATCCGGGTCGGCGGGGACGCCGGCGCCTCCGAAGTGATCGTGCTGCGCGGCTACGGCCAGCTCGCCCACGAATCCGAGTCCCTGGTGGCCGCGCTGCTGCTCCCCGACGCTCCGATCGTGGCCTGGTGGCCGCACGGCGCCCCGGAAAACGCCTGCGAAACCTCCATCGGCCGGATCGCCCACCGCCGGATCACCGACTCCGCGAACGAACCCGACCCCCAGGCCGCCCTGGAAACCATCCACAAGACCTACCGCGCCGGCGACACCGACCTCGCTTGGACCCGCCTCACCAACTGGCGGATCCAACTCGCCGCCGCCCTGGATGAAGCGGACCCGTCGCCCGTGACCGCCGTCGCGGTTGAAGGTGCCTCGGATTCGCCAAGCACCATCCTCCTGGCGGCCTGGCTCACGCTGGCCTTGGAGGCGCCCGTCACCATCGTCGCGGATCCGGCAGGCACTGGCATCCGCCGCGTACGCCTGACCCGTCCCGGTGGCGACATCCAGCTCTTCCGCCCGGGGCTTTCCATCGCGGAACTCACCCAGCCCGGCCAGCCGGCCCAACGGATCTCCCTGCCCCGCCGCAGCCTCCGGGACTGCCTCGCCGAGGAGCTCCGCCGCCTTGACCCGGATGAAGTGTTTGGCGAAGTGATTACTATGGGACTGCCACGTACCAATCTAAGGAGCGTCCGTCCCAGTGAGCGTTGAGCCCAGAGTAAGCATCCATCCTGATTCGTCTGTCCTGATGGCGGCCATCGCGGCCCGGCTGATCACCAAGCTCGTGGACGTGCAGGACAAGTACGGCGAGGCCACTGTGGTGCTGACCGGGGGTACCGTGGGCATCGGTACGCTGAAAGCTGTTGCTGACTCTCCGGCAGCACCTGCCGTCGACTGGTCCAAGGTGAACTTCTGGTGGGGCGACGAGCGTTTTGTTGGCTCCGCGGACGCGGACCGCAACACGAAGCAGGCCTTCGATGCGCTGCTCTCGCACATTCCGGTTGACCCGGACCGGGTGCACCAGCCGGGTTCCGCGGACGAGTTCGCTACGCCGGAGGAGGCCGCGGAGGACTACGCCCGCCGCCTCCGGGAGGCCGCGGCCGCGGAGCACGCTGCGGACATGTCGGACGACCGTCCGGAGGACCCGGCCGCACTCCCCCGGCTGGATGTTGTACTGCTGGGCGTCGGCCCCGACGCCCATGTCGCTTCGCTGTTCCCTGAGCAGGCAGGCATCCGGGAGAAGGAACGCACCGTGGTGGGTGTCCGGAACTCGCCCAAGCCGCCTCCGCTCCGTATGTCACTGACGCTTCCTGCCATCAACACCGCCGCAGAGGTCTGGATGGTGGTGGCGGGCGAGGACAAGGCAGGTGCGGTCGGCCTCGCGCTGGCGGGGGCCAACCCCATTCAGGTTCCGGCTGCGGGCCCGCGGGGAACGTCACGTACCCTGTGGCTCATTGATGAAAACGCTGCGTCACGTGTCCCGCAGCAGCTCGTCCGGAAGGACGCCGCGGGCGCGTAGCTTTTCCAACGCTCCGGCCAGGACATCTTCGGCGTCCTGGCCGGAGCGTCTGTCTTTAACGTATTCCAGGTGGGTCTTGTAGCCGTCCTCGAACGCGTCCGCAGCCGCAGCTGCCTGCCCGTCCCTGGTGGCCGGACCGCCGCACCGCCTGCAGTCCCAAACGGCCGGAATCTGATCCTCGGGGAGCTTCAGGAAGACGGGCTGGGTTTCGTGGCCTTTGGCGCACCAGTAGGACACCCGGATCCGCGGCGGCGGGCTCCCCTGGTCGTCATTGGACTGGAGGCTGGATCCGCTTCCTGCCGTTACCCCTGCCCGGGTCCCGCGGAAGCCTGACGCTGGGTGGACCATCGGAACTCCTGCCTCGAAAATCAACTGTTAAAAAGAAACTGTGGCTGTCGAAAACCGACAGCCACAGTTTAGTAGGCGGATCCGTCCTGCGGGAGTGCCCGCGGGTACCGCATCAGGCGGTAACCGTCAGGAGTCGCCGCCGCTGAACCGCATGATCAGGCCGAGGGCGATGATCACAATACCCCAGGTGACACCAAGGATCACGGTGAACCGGTTGAGGTTGCGTTCTGCAACACCGGACGAGCTGAGTCCTGAGCTCATGCCGCCGCCGAACATGTCCGAGAGACCGCCGCCCCGTCCTTTGTGAAGGAGGATGAGCAGCGTCAGCAGGAGGCTGGTGATGCCCAGGAGGATCTGCAAAATGACATGAAGAACGTCCACGACGGCCTTTCAGGAAGTTGGATCTGCGGGAGTGTGTGCGGCGGGACGGATCAGTCCGTCACCAGGTGACTCTCGAACCTGACAATATTAGCAAATTCGGCGGGATCGAGGCTGGCGCCACCCACCAGGACGCCGTCCACGTCCGGCTCCTGCAGGATGGCGGCCACATTGCTGGCCTTGACCGAACCGCCGTACAGCAGCCGGGTCTTTGCCGCCACGTCTGCTCCGAACAGCGACCCGAGTTCGGCACGGATCGCGGCACACATCTCCTGTGCGTCCCCGGGGCCGGCGACCTCGCCGGTGCCGATGGCCCAGACGGGTTCGTAGGCCACAACAAGTTCGGCGGCCTGCTCAGTGGACAGTCCGGCAACGCCGGCACGGAGCTGCTCCAGCGTGTGGTTCACGTGTGTGCCTGCCTGGCGGATGTCCAGTCCTTCGCCGACGCAGAGGACGGGGGTGACGCCGTGCCTGAAGGCGGCCTTGACCTTGGCGTTGAGGACCTCATCGCTCTCGTTGTGGATGGTCCGGCGTTCGCTGTGGCCCACCAGGACATATTTGCACCCAAGCTTGCCCAGGAACTGGCCGGAGATGTCGCCGGTGTAGGCACCCGAGTCGAACTGGGACAGGTCCTGGCCGCCATAAGCAATCTCCAGGTCATCGCCCTGGACGAGGGTCTGGACGCCGCGGAGGTCCGTAAAGGGCGGAAAGACCGCAACCTCGACCCGGCTGTAGTCGTGCTTGGCGTCGGAGAGGGTCCACGCCAGTTTCTGCAAGAGCGTGATGCCCTGCACGTGGTCCATGTTCATTTTCCAGTTGCCCGCGATGAAGGGCTTGCGGTCGAAAGCGCCGTTCGTTGACGTGGTCACGTGTTCTCCAAAAGTGTCTTATATGTGTGCGGCCGGCAGGCTGCCGCGGGCAACCTGCCGGCCGGAGGACTGGGCAGAATTGGGCTAGCGGTCCAGGACGCTGAGGCCCGGCAGTTCCTTGCCTTCGAGGTATTCAAGGCTCGCACCGCCGCCGGTGGAAATGTGGCCGAACTGATCGTCGGCGAACCCGAGGGTACGCACGGCTGCAGCGGAGTCGCCGCCGCCCACCACGGTAAACGCTTCAGTCTCGGTCAGGGCCTGGGCGATGGCACGGGTCCCGGCGGAGAAGGCCTCGAACTCGAAGACACCCATGGGACCGTTCCAGAAGACCGTGCGGGCACCCTTGATCCTGCCGGCAAAAGCCGCGGCGGACTCAGGTCCGATGTCCAGGCCGATGCCCTGCGTGCCGAAGCTGCTCGCCTCGATGGAGTCGGCAGCAACTGTCTCGTGGGCAGCGTCGGCGGCGAACTTCTCAGCCACCACCACGTCAGTGGGGATGACGAACTCGGTGCCGGCGTCCGCGGCGCGCTTGAGGTAGTCCTGCACCACGGGGATCTGGTCTTCCTCGAGCAGGCTGGAGGCCACCTTGTGCCCGGCAGCGGCAAGGAACGTGAACAGCATGCCGCCGCCCACCAGGATAGTGTCCGCCTTGCCGAGCAGGTTGTCGATGACAGCCAGCTTGTCCGAAACCTTCGAGCCGCCGAGCACCACCACGTAGGGGCGCTGGGTATCGGCCGTGAGCTTGCGCAGGACTTCCACTTCGGTGTGCACGAGGTCGCCCTGGTAGGACGGAAGCCGGGTGGCGACGTCGTATACGCTCGCATGCTTACGGTGGACGGCGCCGAAGGCATCGTCGACGTAGGCGCCGTTGTCTCCGGTCAGGGCCACAAGCTCGTCAGCGAAGGCTCCTCGCTCGGCGTCGTCCTTGCTTGTTTCCCGGGCGTCGAAGCGGACGTTCTCCAGGACCAGCACTTCACCGTCCTGCAGGGAGGCAGCCGCTTCCTTGGCGGAACTGCCGACCGTGTCCCCGGCCAGGGTGACCTTGAAGTCGGCCAGTTCAGCCAGCCGCGCAACCGCGGGGCGCAGGGAGTACTTGTCCTCGGGCGCGCCCTTGGGGCGTCCAAGGTGGGCTGTTACCAGCACGCGGGCACCGGCGTCCGTGAGCTTTGACAGCACTGGAAGTGAGGCCTTGATACGGCCGTCGTCAGTGACTGTAGAGCCGTCGAGCGGCACATTCAGGTCACTTCGAACCAGAATGTACCGCCCGCGGACACCTTCAGCGAGAAGTTCGTTGAGGGTGTGAAATGTCATGTACCTAACCCTAGCCCAGCTTGGATGCGACAAGCTCCGTAAGGTCGACGAGTCGGTTCGAGTAGCCCCATTCGTTGTCATACCAGGACACAACCTTGACCTGGTTGCCAATGACCTTGGTAAGGCCGGCGTCGAAAATGGACGAAGCGGGATCGCCGACGATGTCGGAGGAAACAATCGGTTCCTCCGTGTAGGTCAGGAAGCCCTGCAGGTCATCGGACTCGGCAGCGCGCTTGAGGGCGGCGTTGACTTCCTCGACGGTGGTCTCGCGGGAAACGGTGACGGTGAGGTCCGTGGCGGATCCGGTGGGGACGGGGACGCGGATGGCGTAGCCGTCGAGCTTACCCTTCAGTTCCGGCAGGACCAGGCCGATGGCCTTGGCGGCACCGGTTGAGGTGGGGACCATGTTGACGGCGGCGGCGCGGGCACGCCGCAGGTCCTTGTGCGGGCCGTCCTGCAGGTTCTGGTCCGCGGTGTAGGCGTGGACCGTGGTCATCAGGCCGCGCTCGATGCCGAATTCGTCGTTGACCACCTTGGCCAGGGGGCCGAGGCAGTTGGTGGTGCAGGACGCGTTGGAAATGATGTTGTGCGTGGCGTTGTCGTACAGGTGGTGGTTCACACCCATGACGATAGTGATGTCCTCATCCGAAGCCGGAGCGGAAATCAGGACCTTCTTGGCGCCGGCGTCGATGTGCTTCTGCGCGTCGGCGGCCTTGGTGAAGAAGCCGGTGGATTCGATCACGATGTCCACGCCCAGCTCGCCCCACGGAAGCTTGGCGGGATCGCGCTCGGCCAGCACCTTGACGACGTTGCCGTTGACGACGATGTTGCCGTCCTTGACCTCGATGGTTTCCTTCAGGCGGCCGCCGACGGAGTCGTACTTGAACAGGTGCGCCAGTGCCTCGGGGCTGGTGAGGTCGTTGACTGCAACGATCTCCAGGTCCGCACCTTGTGCAAGGGCTGCGCGGAAGTAGTTGCGGCCAATACGGCCAAAGCCGTTGATACCAATACGGGTCGTCACTTTTTCGTCTCCTTGGTGCTTGAAGAAGCACTACTAGTTGAGCGGGCTCTCAAGCCAACTAACAGATCCCGCACGCCATTGGGCAGAGATGATTTACAGACGGAGGGCGACCAGCCTCATTGCTGAAGGCTAACCGCCTTCCGTGACCTATCTTACGTTTAAACGGGTCCGCCCCCGCAAGTGCGGGGGCGGACGGTCCACATCGCGGCCGGTTTAAGTCCGAATGTGAAGTTTGTAACAAGCGTGTGTTGCTCCGGTCACTACGGAAGGGTGATGAGTCCCGTGGCGTTGGTGCGGGCTGCCTCGAAGCGCTGGGCGACGTCGGCCCAGTTCACGATGTTCCAGAAAGCCTTGACATAGTCGGCCTTCACGTTGACGTAGTCCAGGTAGAAGGCGTGCTCCCACATGTCCAGCATCAGGAGCGGGGTGGTGCCCAGGGCAGTGTTGCCCTGCTGGTCGTAAAGCTGCTCGATGACGAGGTTGCCGCCGATGGGCTCGTAGGCCAGGAAGCCCCAGCCCGAGCCCTGCAGGCCGAGCGCGGCGGCGGAGAACTGGGCGCGGAAAGCGTCGAAGGAGCCGAAGGCGTCATCGATGGCGGCAGCCAGTTCGCCCTCGGGCTTGTCGCCGCCGTCCGGGGAAAGGTTGTTCCAGAACACGGAGTGGTTGACGTGGCCGCCGGTGTGGAACGCGAGGTCCTTGGAGAGCCGGTTGATGTTGGCGAAGTCGCCCTTTTCACGGGCTTCGGCCAGCTGCGCCAGGGCGTTGTTGGCGCCAGCGACGTAGGTGGCGTGGTGCTTGCTGTGGTGCAGCTCCATGATCCGCGCGGAAATGTGCGGCTCGAGGGCGGCGTAATCGTACTTGAGTTCGGGCAATACGTACTCAGTCACAAAATCCTCCAATATCGTGGACACTCGGTCCGGTTGGTGACTCTCGGATTGTGCATCCGGGCGGCGGGCGCCCGGAATCTTTTTGATTCTATGGGGCTGTCATTCGTCCAGCATTTCCGGCGTCACATTGGCGTCCGTGCCCGGAATGCCGAGGTCAAGTGCCCTTTTGTCCGCCATGGCCAGCAGCCTGCGGATCCGGCCGGCGATGGCGTCCTTGGTCATGACGGGATCGGCCAGCCGGCCGAGTTCGTCCAGGCTGGCCTGCTTGTGCGCCACCCGGAGCTCGCCTGCGTACCGCAGGTGTTCCGGTACATCATCGCCCAGGATCTCGAGGGCACGCTCCACCCGTGCCCCTGCTGCCACGGCGGCCTGGGCTGAGCGGCGCAGGTTGGCGTCGTCAAAGTTGGCGAGCCGGTTGGCGGTGGCGCGGACTTCCTTCCGCATCCGCCGCTCCTCCCACACCATCAGCGCATCGTGGGCGCCCATGCGGGTGAGCAGGGCGGCGATGGTGTCGCCGTCGCGGATGACCACGCGGTCCACGCCCCGCACTTCGCGCGCCTTTGCCTGGATGTCCAGCCGACGGGCGGCCCCCACCAGCGCCAAAGCCGATTCCGGACCCGGGCAGGTGACTTCCAGCGAGGAGGAGCGGCCGGGTTCCGTGAGTGAGCCGTGGGCCAGGAACGCCCCGCGCCACACGGCTTCGGCGTCGGCAGCGGAACCGTTGACGACGGCGGACGGCAGGCCCCGCACAGGCCGGCCGCGGCCGTCCAGAAGGCCGGTCTGCCGGGCCAGCGCCTCGCCGTCGCGCACCACCCGGACCACGTACCTGCTGGCGCGTCGCAGTCCCCCGGCGGACACAACGATGATTTCGCTCTGGTGCCCGTAGACTTCGGCGATAGCGGCACGGAGCCGCCGCGCTGTTGAGGCGAGGTCCACTTCGGCCTCGATGACGATCCGGCCCGAGATGATGTGCAGCCCGCCCGCAAAACGGAGCATCGCGGAGACTTCCGCCTTGCGCACTGATGACTTCTTGATGTCCAGGCGGGACAGTTCTTCCTTGACCGATGCTGTCAGTGCCATGGCACCTTCCTAACTGTTCCCAAAAATGTCCTGGTACGCCGTCGCCAGACGCAGGGGATCATGGACGGGCCGGCGTCCCGACGCCCCTACTTTACCCAAGACCACCTCGGCGCCGATCATCCCGGCGGCCCGCTCGAACTCCTGCCGGTCGGGCACGGACGCCGGATCGGCCAGCACCACGTCCACCGTGAACTCCGGGGCGTAGCGCCGCAGCACGTCGAGGTGGTCCGCTGCCGTCATGCCGGTGGTTTCCTTGGTGTCCGTGGCGAGGTTCATAGTGAGGCAGCGGCTGGCTGGCGTGTTGCACAGCGCCTGCCGCATCTCCGGGAGCAGCAAGTGCGGCAGCACGGAGGTGTACCAGGAGCCCGGTCCCAGGATCACCCAGTCGGCAAGCTCGATGGCAGTGAGCGCCTCGGTGCACGCGGGTGCGGCCTCGGGGAGGAGCCGGACGTTCTCCAGCGACCCGGCCACCGCGCAGCGGGCCTGGCCGTAAATGGTTTCCAGGACGGAGGACCCGTCCGGGGCGGTCACGCGGACGTCGCCCTCGATGGTCAACGGAACCTTGGACATGGGCAGGACCTGCCCGCGTGCCCCCAGCAGGGCGCCGGCCCACTTAAGTCCTGCCACGGCGTCACCGAGCAGCTCCCACAGGGTAATGATCAGGAGGTTTCCCATGGCGTGCTCGTCCAGCGAGCCGCCGGGCCCGTTGCGGGGGCGGAAGCGGTGCTGCATGACGTCACGCCAGGTCCTGCCCCAGTCCGTGTCATCGCAGAGCGCGGACAGCGCCATGCGCAGGTCTCCGGGCGGCAGGACGCCGTACTCCTCGCGCAGGCGCCCGGACGAGCCGCCGTCGTCCGCTACTGTTACGACGGCGGTGAGCTCGGAGGTGAGCAGGCGCAGCGCCGACAGCGAGGCGGACAGCCCGTGCCCGCCGCCGAGGGCCACGACGTTGGGCCCCTTGTCCTTCTTGCTGGCGGCCGATCCGGAGGCAGGCGGAACCAGCGGCAGCGCCCCGGTAAACAGCGACATTACTCGCGGCCCAGGTCCCGGTGCGTGGTGGTCACCGTGACGCGGGGGAACTGCGCCAGCTTCTTGGAGAGTTCGACGGCGACAGCCACCGAGCGGTGCTTCCCGCCCGTGCAGCCCACGGCGATAGTGGCGTAGTGCTTGTTCTCCCTGCGGTAGCCGTCCAGGACCGGCTCCAGCGCCATGACGTAGCGGTCAACGAAGTTCTTGACGCCCTCGGCTTCCAGGACGTATTCGCTCACGTCCTTGTCCAGCCCCGTATGCGGGCGCAACTGGGGCACCCAGTGCGGGTTGGGGATGAAGCGGACATCCGCGACGTAGTTGGCGTCCACGGGCAGGCCGTACTTGAAACCGAAGCTCATGATGTTCAGCCGCAGGGCCACCGGCCCGGTTTCGCTAAAGAGCTCAGTGATGGCGGTGGCGAGGCCGTGGACGTTGTAGCCCGAGGTGTCCAGGACGACGTCGGAGCTGTCGCGCAGTTCCTGGAGCAGCTCGCGCTCGGCAGCGATACCGTCGAGGATACGGCCGCCGCCCTGCAGCGGGTGGGGCCGGCGCCCCTGTTCAAACCGCCGGACCAGGACGTCGTCGCTGGCGTCGAGGAAAAGGACCCGGAAGGTGACTCCACTGGCCGCCAGTGCTCCCAGGGCGGCGCGGATGTCCGCGAACAGGCCCTTGCTGCGGACGTCGATCACCACTGCCAGCCGGGGAATGGACTGCGGGGCGTGGGATACCAGTTCCGCCAGGGTGCCCAGCATCTGGGGCGGCAGGTTCTCCACGACGTACCAGCCGTGGTCCTCGAGGGCGTCGGCGGCAGTGCTCCGCCCTGCCCCGGACATTCCGGTGACCACCAGCAGTTCGGCTTCGAGCGGCTTGACGGGTTCCATCCCGTCCTGCCTGGCCCCGGATCCCGCCGTCGTCTCTGCCATTAAGTCCGCCCCGTTCCTGTTGTTGCCGCGCAGGGCCGCACTCCGGCGCAACCCCGTCCCTTACCCTAGCTAAGATTCGATGATTTCGCCGGTGGTCATGTTGATGGCGGGCACTGTGGCTGCGGCCGGACCCTCTGCAGAGAAATGGTTCACGATGGCGCCCGCCAGGGCGGGGCCGATCCCCTTCGCCTGGGAAAGCTCTTCCGCGGTGGCAGCCTTGACGCTCTTGACCGAGCCGAAATGCGCCAGGAGTGCCTTGCGCTTGGACGCTCCCAGCCCGGGGACACCGTCCAGCGCTGACACGGTCATCGCCTTGCCGCGCTTTTGCCGGTGGAACGAGATGGCGAAGCGGTGGGCCTCATCGCGGATGCGCTGCAGCAGGTACAGGCCCTGCGACGTGCGCGGAAGGATGACCGGGAAGTCACTGTCGGGGAGCCAGACCTCCTCCAGCCGCTTGGCAAGGCCCACGACGTAAACATCATCGATGCCCAGGTCCGCCAGCGCCCGGGCGGCAGCGTTGACCTGGGGCTTTCCGCCGTCCACCACCACCAGGTTGGGCGGATAGGCGAACTTTGCCCGCGGCGCCGGCGTGGTAGTGTCCCGGACCGCGGCGGGCTCAGCGTTGTCCACGGCGGAGGAGGTGCTGCGGACGCCTTCCGGTTCCGGGGCCAGCGCAGATTCGTCCACCTGGGCGGACTTGTCCTGCAGGTAGTGGCGGAACCGCCGGGTCAGCACGTCGTGCATGGCTGCTGTGTCGTCAGCGGCTGCCGGCCCGGTGACGGAAAACTTCCGGTAGTCCGACTTCTTCGGCAGCCCGTCCTCGACCACCACCATGGAGGCCACCACGTTGGTGCCCTGGACGTGCGAAACGTCGAAGCACTCGATGCGGAGCAGCGGCACGGGCAGGTCCAGGGCTTCCTGCAGTTCCTGGAGCGCCTGGGAACGGACGGTGAGGTCCCCCGCCCGGCGGGTCTTGTGGAGTTTCAGCGCGTGCTCGGCGTTCTCGCGCACGGTCGACATCAATGCTGCCTTGTCACCGCGCTGCGGGACGCGGATGTCCACTTTCGCCCCGCGGATGCCGCCCAGCCACTGCGCAAGTTCTCCCGCGTTGCTGGGCTGCACCGGCACCAGCACTTCGCGGGGCAGCCTGCCGTGGCTGTCGCCGTCGCCGCCGTAGACCTGCTGCAGGAGGTGCTCCACCAGGTCCGGCGTGGTGAAATCCTCCACCTTCTCCACCACCCAGCCGCGCTGGCCGCGGATCCGGCCGCCCCGGACGTGGAACACCTGTACGGCGGCTTCCAGTTCGTCCTCGTGCAGGGCAAAGATGTCGGCATCGGTGTCTTCGGCAAGCACCACCGCATTGCGCTCGAAGACCTTGCGGAGTGCGGCGATGTCGTCTCGGATCCTGGCGGCACGCTCGTAGTCGAGCTCCGCGACGGCGTCCGCCATCTGCTTTTCCAGCTTGGCGATGAAGCGCTTGGCCTCGCCGCCCATGAAGGCGCAGAAATCGTCGGCGAGGGCGCGGTGGTCTTCGGGCGAGATGCGGCCCACGCACGGGGCCGAACATTTGTCGATGTAGCCCAGGAGGCAGGGACGTCCGGTAGCCTCGGCGCGCTTGAAGACCCCGGCGCTGCAACTGCGGACCGGGAACACGCGGAGCAGGGTGTCCATGGTTTCCCGGATGGCGCCTGCGGTGTAGGGGCCGAAGTAG
Organism: Pseudarthrobacter sp. NamE2; assembly: GCF_005796205.1. GTDB lineage: Bacteria > Actinomycetota > Actinomycetes > Actinomycetales > Micrococcaceae > Arthrobacter. The sequence continues at coordinate 399,010 of NZ_VAHN01000001.1, forward strand.
CGGGTCCCCTTCTTTTTATCCCCGCGCATCACTTGGACGCGAGGGTACTTCTCGCCCAGGGTGACGGCCAGGTAGGGGTAGGTCTTGTCGTCGCGGAACACCACGTTGAACCGCGGTTTGAATTCCTTGATCCAGGTGTATTCCAGCTGCAACGATTCCAGCTCGCTGCCCACCACGGTCCATTCCACGCTGCTGGCCGCGTGGACCATGGCATAGGTCTTGGGCAGCAGCCCCGCCGGGTTCGCGAAGTAGGAGTTGAGCCGCGAGCGGAGGCTTTTGGCCTTGCCCACGTAGATGACCCGGCCATGGGGATCACGGAACCGGTATACCCCGGGGTTGGTGGGGATTTCACCGGTTTTGGGCCGGTACGTTGCTGGATTTGCCACCTATATATTCTACTGAGCCGCAGCCGGTGGCTGTGCCGGTCTGTCCTGCCCCTGCCGGCTATTCCGCGGCTTTGCTCTGGTTGTAGCTCGTGGAGCGTTCCTGGCCGCTGAGTCCGGCGATGGCGTCCATGATCCGGTCCGTCACTTCGCGGCGTGCCGGCAGGGAGTGGTCCGGCCCGGTCTTGTCGAAATACAGTGGCTCCCCCACCTTCATGGTGAAGTGCTGCGGCTTGACCCCCTTTTCGCCGGCACGCTGCAGGTTTTCCGTGCCGATCAGGCCCACGGGGATGACCGGAGCCCCCGTGGTCAGTGCCAGCCAGCCGACGCCGGTGCGGCCGCGGTAAAGGATGCCGTCGCGCGAACGGGTGCCCTCGGGATAGATGCCGATGCCGCGGCCCGACTCAAGGATGTCCAGGAGGGTCTTGAGCGCCTGGACGCTGGCCGCCTGCTCGCCGCGTTCCACCGGAATGGATCCCACCGATTCGAAGAACGCCTTCATCACCTTGCCCTTAATCCCGCCGGTGGTGAAGTACTCCGCCTTGGCGAAAAAGGCGACCGGGCGGGGCATCAGCGCCTGCACGATGACGCTGTCAAAAAAGGACAGATGGTTGGGCGCCACAATGAACGGCCCGTCCGTGGGCACGTTGTCAATGCCGACGACGGTGGGCCGGCAGGTGCCCGCGATCAGGCTGCGCGTGGTCCAGCGGACCGTCTCAAACATTTCCATCGTTGGTCACCTCACTCATGGCGGCAGAGTGGATGGCCTGCAGCTTGTCGATGGCCTTCGCCAGTTCTTCGGCCGTGTTGACGACGGCGACCGCACCGGCGTCCTCCAGTTCGCCGTCCGGAGCGAAACCCCAGGCGACCCCGATGCAGTCAAGCCCGTTGGCGATGGCTCCGGACACATCCTGGGCCCGGTCCCCCACCATCAGGGCATGCTGGGTTTCCAGGTCCTTGAGCGCGGCACCGATGATCTCGGTTTTCCCCAGGGGAACACCGTCCACGGCGGTTTCATCGTCCGCGGAACCACGGATGCTCTGGAACAGCTTCCCGATCCCGTGATGCGCCAGGACCGTCCGGGCCAGCGTCTGCGGCTTCTGCGTGGCGACGGCCATGGGCCTTCCCGCTGCAGCGTACGCCTCCAGGACTTCACGCATACCCGGGTAAAGGCGGCCCTGCGCGATGCCGGTTTCCATGTAGTACTGGCGGTAGCGCCGGATGACCTCATCCAACAGTTGGGCCGGCACCTGGGCCACGTTGAGCAGGGAATCGCTGAGCTTGGGTCCGATCATCGCGTGGAGCAGGTCCTGGCCGGGAACGGGCAGTCCCACTGCGGTCAGGGCCGCCGCGATGCCTTCTGTTATTCCACCGGCCGGATCGACAAGAGTGCCGTCCAGGTCAAAGATCACGGGCACTGTTGTTGAGGTCACCGGGTTAGTTTCTCATGCCTGCAAGAGTGCCTGAAACTCGTATGCCTGGTGAGGAATACTCCCGCACCTCACCTGAGGATTTCGGCGAGGAAAGTAGCGGTGTGGCTTGTGGTGGACGCCGCCACCTGCTCCGGAGTCCCTGTCGCCACGATCCGGCCGCCGCCGGAACCCCCGTCGGGACCGAGGTCCACGATCCAGTCGGCGCTCTTGATCACGTCCAGGTTGTGCTCAATGGTGATGACGGTGTTGCCCTTGTCCACCAAACCCTGCAGCACCATCAACAGCTTGCGGATGTCCTCGAAGTGGAGGCCCGTGGTGGGTTCGTCCAGGACGTAGACACTCCGGCCGTTGGACCGCTTCTGCAGTTCCGCCGCCAGTTTGACGCGCTGCGCCTCGCCGCCGGACAGGGTGGTTGCCGGCTGACCCAGCCGGACGTAGCCAAGGCCCACGTCCACCAGGGTGTTCAGGTGCCGTGCAATGGGCGAGAACGCCGCGAAGAATTCCGCCGCCTCCTCGATGGGCATGTTGAGGACATCGGCGATGGTCTTGCCCTTGTAGTGCACTTCCAGTGTCTCCCGGTTGTAACGCGCGCCGTGGCACACCTCGCAGGGGACGTAGACGTCCGGCAGGAAGTTCATCTCAATCTTCAGCGTGCCGTCACCGGAGCAGGCCTCGCAGCGGCCGCCTTTGACGTTGAAGGAGAAGCGGCCGGGAAGGTAGCCGCGGACCTTCGCTTCGGTGGTTTCCGCGAAGAGCTTGCGGATGTTGTCGAAGACACCGGTGTAGGTTGCCGGGTTGGAGCGCGGCGTGCGGCCGATGGGGCTCTGGTCAACGTGGACCACCTTGTCCAGGTGCTCCAGTCCCTGGACTGTCTTGTGCCGTCCCGCTACCTGTTTGGCGCCGTTGAGCTTGTTCGCCAGCACCTTGTAGAGGATTTCGTTCACCAGGGTGGACTTGCCGGAGCCGCTCACGCCGGTCACCGCCGTCAGCAGTCCCAGCGGGAAGGCCGCATCAACGTTGTCCAGGTTGTTCTCGCGTGCACCGACAACCTTGATCTCACGCTTTTTGTCGTACTTGCGGCGCTTCCCGGGCACCTCGATGCTCTTGCGGCCGGACAGGTAGTCGCCGGTCAGCGATGCGGTGTTTTCCAGCAGTTCCTTGTAGGAGCCGGAATGGACCACCTGGCCGCCGTGTTCTCCGGCGCCGGGGCCGATGTCGACAATCCAGTCGGCAACGTGGATGGTGTCCTCGTCGTGTTCCACCACAATGAGGGTATTGCCCATGTCCCGGAGCCTGGTCAGGGTTTCGATGAGCCGCCGGTTGTCCCGCTGGTGCAAACCGATGGACGGCTCGTCCAGGACATAGAGCACGCCGACCAGGCCGGAGCCGATTTGCGTGGCCAGCCTGATGCGCTGGGCCTCGCCGCCGGAAAGGGTGGCGGAGGGCCGCTCCAGGTTGAGGTACTCCAGGCCTACGTCCAGGAGGAATGTCAGGCGTGCCTGGATCTCCTTGAGGACCTGGTGGGCAATCTGGGCTTCCCGGCCGGTCAGCACGAGGGTATTCAGGAAGTCGGCGCACTCGCGCATGGGCAGGGCCGAGACTTCTGCAATGGACTTGCCGTTGATCAGCACCGACAGTGAAGCGGGGTTGAGGCGCGCACCGTTGCAGGCAGGGCACGGGATCTGCCGCATGTACTCTTCGTAGCGGTCGCGGGCCCAGTCGGAGTCGGTTTCACCGTGCTTGCGGTGGACATACTGGATGGCGCCTTCGAACCCCGTGCTGTATTTGCGTTCCCGGCCAAAGCGGTTGCGGTACTGCACCACCACTTTGTGGTCCTTGCCGTGGAGCACGGTTTGCCGGACGTCCTTGCCCAGCTTCTCCCATGGCGTCTCCATGGAAAAGCCGAGTTCCTTGGCGAGGCCTTCGAGGAGCCGGTTCCAGTATTCGGTGGTGGCCGTTCCCAGGGACCAGGGGGCGATGGCACCTTCGGCCAGCGAGAGTTCCGGGTTGGGGACGATGAGTTCCTCGTCCACTTCCAGCTTGGTTCCAATGCCGCTGCAGGCCGCACACGCACCGAACGGATTGTTGAACGAGAAGGACCGGGGTTCAATCTCGTCGATGGCCAGGGGATGCTCGTTGGGGCACGCCAGGTTTTCGGAGAACGCCCGCATCCGTGCCGGATCATCCGCTTCAAGGTCCACGAACTCAGCCAGGACACGGCCTTCGGCGAGCCCCAGCGCGGTTTCGATGGAGTCGGTGAGGCGCTGGCTGATGCCTTCCTTGACCACGAGGCGGTCAACCACTACTTCGATGGTGTGCTTGAACTGCTTGCCGAGCTTGGGCGGGTCGCTGAGCTGGACGAGATCGCCGTCCACCCTTGCGCGGGAGTAGCCCTTGGCGCTGAGCTCCTTGAAAAGGTCGACAAACTCGCCCTTGCGTCCCCGCACCACGGGCGCCAGGACCTGGAAGCGGGTGCCTTCGTCCAGCTCGAGGAGCTGGTCCACGATCTGCTGCGGGGTCTGCTTGGCCACAGGCTCACCGCAGACCGGGCAGTGGGGACGGCCAACGCGCGCCCAGAGCAGGCGCATGTAGTCGTAGATTTCAGTGATGGTGCCCACCGTTGAACGCGGGTTCTTGCTGGTGGACTTTTGGTCGATGGACACGGCCGGGGACAGGCCTTCAATGAAGTCCACGTCGGGCTTGTCCACCTGGCCCAGGAACTGCCGCGCGTACGCAGAGAGTGACTCAACGTAGCGGCGCTGGCCCTCAGCGAAGATGGTGTCAAAGGCCAGGGAAGACTTGCCGGAACCCGAGAGGCCGGTAAAGACGATCATCGCATCGCGCGGCAGGTCCAGGTCCACGTTCCGGAGGTTGTGCTCGCGGGCGCCCTTTACCACCAGGCGGGACAGGTCGGGACGCTGCAGGGCGGGAGCCAGTGCTACGGGCGGAGAGTCGAGGGCGGTTTCTTCAGCTACGGCTTTAGGCACCCAATAATGCTAATCGAAAACTTCTTCGAACACGCACGCCGGCAGGCGCTTCACCCGGCGTCGTAGGCTGCCGCCAGCAGCTTAACCGCCTCGGCGAACGTTGCTCCCTGCGACTTTGCGGCTTCCGCGTACGCTGCGGCAGCGGCGGAGAGCCCACTGAGACGTTCGTCACGTGCTGAGACAAAGGTCCCGTTCCGGCCGCGGGTGGCCACAACTCCGGCAGCTTCGAGTTCCCTGTAGGCGCGGGCAACGGTGTGCGGCGCCACGTCCAGGCGCTCGGCCAGGGCCCTGACCGCGGGAAGCCTGGTGCCCGCAGGGAGCGCTCCGCTGTCCGCGAGGTGGATGATGTGCAGCCGGAGCTGCTCATACAGTGCAACTGTGCTGGCAGCATTGGGCTTCCAGGCGCCGGGAAAGTCCGGGGAAGTCTTCACCGGTCCGCCTCGAGCACGCCTGTCCGGCCGCACCGGCTGCTGAATTGCGCGTTGTACAGCCGGGCGTAGTAGCCGTTCGCCCCCAGGAGCTCCGCGTGGGTTCCCTGCTCTACGATGCGTCCTTGGTCCATGACCAGAATTAGATCAGCGTTCCGGATCGTGGACAAACGATGTGCGATGACAAAGCTTGTCCTGCCCCGCCGCAACCGCTGCATCGCCTTCCGGATGAGCAGCTCTGTCCTGGAGTCCACAGAGCTGGTGGCTTCGTCGAGGACCAGGACCGACCGGCCTGCCAGCTGTGCCCGGGCGATGGTGATGAGCTGCCGCTGGCCCTGGCTGAGGGGTTCGCCGCCGTTCTCAAGCACGGTGCTGTACCCGCAGGGCAGCGACCGGACAAAGCGGTCCACGTGGCTCGCTTCCGCTGCGGCCACAATTTCATTGTCGCCGGCGCCTGGCAGGCCGTAGGCGATATTGTCACGGATGGTGCCGTTGAACAGCCACGCATCCTGCAGCACCACGCCGAACCTGGAACGCAGCCGGTCCCGCGGCATCGCGGCGATGTCCCTGCCGTCGATGGTGATCCTGCCGGAGGTCGGCTCGCAAAAGCGCAGCAGCAAATTCACCAGGGTGGTTTTGCCGGCTCCGGTGTGGCCCACGACGGCCACCGTCTGCCCCGGTTCCACCCTGAAGGACAAATTCCGGACTGCCGGAGCCGAGCCTGGGTAGCCGAAGGTCACGTCATGGAAAACGATGGGCCCCTCCCCCACGGCCGGCGTGCCTGGGTCATCCGGTGCAGGTTCTTCCTCCTCCGCGTCCAGCAGGACGAAGACGCGCGCAGCGGAGGCGGCACAGGACTGGATGAGGCCGAGCAGGCCGCCGATCTGCCCGACGGGCTGGCTGAAGAGCCTGCTGAACTGGATGAACGCCTGGATACCGCCAATCGTCATGGCCCCTGAGATCACCTGGAGCGCCCCGACGACGGCTACGGCGATGTAGTTCAGGTTGGACATCAGCACCATTAGCGGTTGGACGACGCCTGCCGCAAACTGTGCTCTGGTGGCGGCACGGGTGAGACGCCGGTTGCTGCGTGCGAACACCTCGGCGGTCTGGGACTGGCGGCCGAAGGCCTTGATGACCTCGTGCCCGGTGATGAACTCCTCAACCTGGGCATTCAGCTCCCCGGTTTCGGTCCACTGCCGCGCGTGGTGGGCCTGGGCCCTTCGGGCCACGAGCACGGTGATGCAGGTGGAAAGGGGCATGGTGGCAAGTGCTATGACGGCAAGCAGGGGCGAGATCCACAGCATCATGGCCAGCGACCCGCACAACATGAGGACTGACATGATCAGCTGGGTGAGGATCTGGTTCAACGCCTGCGAGATGTTGTCGATGTCGTTGGTGGCACGGCTCAGCACGTCGCCCCGGGAGCGCTCCCTGAAGTACGTGGCGGGCAGGCGGTGCAGCTTGTCCTCGACGGCAGAGCGGAGGTTGTGCATCAGCCCCTGGACGGAGCGGGCCGTCAGGGCGCCCTGGATCCAGTTGAAGAGGGAGGCGAACACGTATATCAGCGCCACGCCCATGAGCAGGATGGCCAGGCGTTCCTGGTCGATGCCGCTGCCGAAGATGCCGTCCACCACAACATCCGTGGCGTCACCGAGGTACTTTGGGGCTGCCACGTTCAGGCCGGCAAAGGCGCAGGTCGCCGCCAAGGCCCCCAGCATGGGCCGCCGAAACGGGCGCAGCAGCCCCAGCAGCCTGCGTGCGGTGGTCCGGAAGCCGGTTTCCGGACTTTCGATGCCGGCCGTCCCCGTCACAGCGGGCTGTCCAGTGCCAGCTGGGACTCGACGATTTCGCGGTAGGTGCCGGACGTTTCCAGCAGTTCGGGGTGCGTGCCCTGCGCCACGATGCGGCCGCCGTCGAGCACCAGGATCAGGCCGGCGCCTTCGACGGCGGACACACGCTCGGCCACCATGAGGACGGCTGCGTCCGCCAATTCTGCCTCCAGCACCTCCCGCAGCCGCGTCTCGGTGTCGTAGTCGAGCGCAGAGAAGCTGTCGTCGAAGAGGAAAAGGGATGACTTGCGGAGCAGGGCGCGTGCGATGCACAGCCGCTGCCGCTGGCCCCCGGACAGCGTGGTTCCGCCCTGGCCCACGGGCGTGTGGAGGCCCAGCGGGAGGTCGCGCATGAACCGCATGGTCTGGGCCTTCTCCAGGACGTCCCACAGTTCGTCGTTGGAGGCTTCAGGAGCTGCCATACGGAGGTTTTCTGCAATGGTGCCGGAAAAAAGGTGCGCCTGCTGGGGCACGATGGACATGCTTCCGCGGAGCGCGTCCAGCGTCAGATCCTGGATGTCAGCCCCATCCAGGAAAATATCTCCCTCCGTGGACTCGAGGAAACGCGGGACCAGGTTCAATAGCGTGGATTTTCCACTGCCCGTGGACCCCAGGACGGCCGTGGTGCTGCCGGGTCGGGCAACAAAACTGATGCCTGCGAGAACGGGTTCCTCTGCTCCAGGATAGGAAAACCCGACGTTCCTGAACTCGAGGACTCCGTGCCCGGACGCCGGCCCTTGCGGCGTCTTCGGCGCTGACGGCATTTTCGGCGCTGCGGAACGGACGCCTGCCCCAAATACCTGCCGGTCCCGCACGGAAGGCTCGGTGTCCAGGACGGCACAGATGCGTTCCGCGCATACTGCTGCGCGCGGCGCCGTCATCAGGACGTACATGGACATCATGATGGCCAGCAGGATTTGCATGATGTAGGCGATGAATGCGGTCAGCGCACCGACATTCATCTGGCCGGCCTGGATCCGCTCCCCGCCGAACCAGACGACGGCCACCGACGACAGGTTCACCACAAGCATTGTCAATGGGAGCATTGCTGCCACCAGCAGTGCGGACCGGAGATTGTTGGCCGTAAGGCTGGTATTTGCCTCCCCAAACCGGGCGATTTCATGCTTTTGGCGCACGAAGGCCCGGATGACGCCTGCTCCGATGATCTGCTCCCGCAGGATGCCGCCGGCGTTGTCCAGCAGGTCCTGCCCCTCCCGGTAAAGCGGGATGAGGCGCCCCACGATGGCCGACATGATCAGTACAAGCAGCGGTACGATCACGATGATCACCGCTGACAGGCCGACATCCTGCTGCAGGGCGAGGATGACGCCGCCAAGCCCCATGGCCGGGCCCGCAATCAGCATGGTGCACACCAGGAGCGTAAAAGCCTGGATCTGCTGGACGTCGTTAGTGGCCCGCGTGGTCAGGCTCTGGGTTCCGAACCGGGCAACCTCCTGGGAGGACAGTTCCTGGATTTTCAGGAAAATCTCCATGCGGAGCCGCTGCCCCGTTTTCATGGCCACGACGGCGGCGCAGAAGCCCGCAGCTACCGCTGCGCCGGCCTGGACGGCCGCGATTCCGGCCATCAGGGCGCCCAGCCGTGCGATAACTCCGGGATCGCCTCCCACAATGCCGTCATCGACGATCGCTGCGTTGACGGTGGGGAGCAGGAGGTTCGCGGCAGCCTGGACCAGCTGCAGGAGGACGATGGCGGCGACCGGGGCCTTGTGCGCTGCGAGGAGGCGCCCCATGAGTCCGATCAGCAACGCACCTCCAGTAAGCTCAGGAAGCCTGCGGGCGGCGGTAGCCTTTCCCCCAGTCAGCCACATCCCGCCATTGTAAGGCAGATCACTTACTATCGCTGTCAACCCGCTTGACCGTGCTGTAGACAAAGTCCACCGACTGGAGGATCTAACCTTCCTTGCAGCCCACCGCGAAGATCCTCCGGAACGGGAACACCGTTCCGTGGCTCCCCGGCGGATATGCCGCGCGCAGGGCAGCCGCGTACTCGGCTTCGAACTCCTCGCCGTCCACGGCCGGCAACGCGGCGAGAACCGGCCGCAGGGCGGTCCCCCGCACCCACTCGAGGACAGGGTCCGGACCCGGCAGAAGCTGCTGGTACGTGGTCTCCCAGGCGTCCGCCGTGCAGCCGCCGTCGAGCAGGATCTGCAGGTAGTCCGCTGGTTCCCCAACCGATTCGCCGCCGCGCAGAACTTCGCCAAGCTGCGGCGCCCAGCGGGCGGACGCCGCCAGTTCGCGCATCAGCGCATGGGACGGCGCGTTGAAGTTCCCCGGAACCTGCATCGCGAACCATGCACCCGGGCGCAGCACTTCCAGCCATGACCGGATCATGTCCCGGTGCCCGGGAACCCACTGCAGCGCGGCGTTGCTGACCACCACGTCCGTGCCTGCTGGCGGTGTCCAGCCGGAGATGTCGGCTTTTTCAAAGTTCAGGGACGGGTATCTTTCGGACAGGGGTGCCGCCTTCGCGAGCATGTCCGGGGAGGAATCGATTCCCACCACCTCCGCGCCCGGCCAGCGTTCTGCGAGGGTGGCAGTCAGATTGCCCGGGCCGCATCCCAGATCCACCACCAAGGCCGGCTGTTCGGCAAGGATCCTGCCCGTAAGGTCGAAAAACGGCCGGTGCCGATGATCGCCGAACTGCACGTACTTGGCCGGATCCCATTGCATAAGCTTCCCTGCTGCGTCGACTTGTCACTTTGTAGGGAAGCCTAGCCGGGAGCGGACAAATTTCCTGTCACGGGATGGCACTAAGCTGGAAATCAATGAGACTCGTTGACCAGCTTCCTGACCTGCCCGCCAGGAGTCCTTCAGCCGCCGTCGACCCCGACGACCTTTACACCCGCTTCGTGGAGTGGACGGAGAGCCGCGGACTGGCGCTGTATCCGGCGCAGGATGAAGCCATCATGGAACTGGCCACGGGAGCCAATGTCATCCTGGCCACCCCCACCGGTTCCGGAAAATCGCTGGTGGCCATCGCCGCCCACTTCCAGGCAATGGCCCATGGGCGGCGCAGCTACTATACCGCGCCCATCAAGGCGCTGGTGTCGGAGAAGTTCTTCGCGCTCTGCGAGATTTTCGGCGCCGAAAACGTGGGTATGATCACCGGCGACTCAGGGGTCAACCAGGACGCGCCCATCATCTGCTGCACCGCGGAGATCCTTGCGAACACTGCCCTGCGGGAGGGTGCTGCCGCCGGGCTGGGCGCAGTCATCATGGATGAGTTCCACTTTTACTCGGACCCGCAGCGCGGCTGGGCGTGGCAGGTGCCGCTGCTGGAGCTCCCGCAGGCGCAGTTCCTGCTGATGTCCGCCACCCTGGGCGACGTCACCAGGTTCGAAAAAGGACTCACGGACCTCACCGGCCGGCCCACCACCACGGTGAGCTCGGCGGAGCGGCCCATTCCGCTGCACTACTACTATCACGAGACGCCCGTGCACGAGACGCTGGAGGAACTGCTGGCGACCAGGCAGGTGCCGGTCTACGTGGTGCACTTCAGCCAGGTCGAAGCCATCGACCGTGCCCAGACGCTGATGAGCATCAACGTCTGCACGCGGGAAGAGAAGGACAGGATTGCCGAGCTCATTGCGAACTTCCGCTTCGCTGCCGGCTTCGGGAAAACGCTGAACCGGCTGGTCCGGCACGGCATCGGCGTGCACCACGCCGGGATGCTGCCCAAGTACCGGCGCCTGGTGGAGCAGTTGGCCCAGGCCGGACTGCTTAAGGTCATCTGCGGCACCGATACGCTCGGCGTGGGCATCAACGTCCCCATCCGCACCGTCCTGCTCACGGCCTTGAGCAAGTACGACGGCGTCCGCACCCGGCTGCTGAACTCCCGGGAGTTCCACCAAATAGCAGGGCGTGCCGGGCGGGCCGGGTACGACACCGCCGGAACGGTGGTGGTCCAGGCGCCGGAGCACGTGACGGAAAATGTGCGTGCCATGGCCAAGGCAGTGGCGAAGTTCGGGGACGACCAAAAGAAGCTCCGCCAGGTCGTCAAGAAGAAGCCGCCGGAAGGGTTTGTCTCGTGGGGGGAGCCAACGTTCAAACGGCTGGTCGAATCGGTCCCTGACCCCCTCAATTCCAGCTTCAGCGTCACTCACGCGATGCTCATGAACCTCATGGAACGGCCCGGGGACCCGTTCGCGGCCGCCCGCCGCCTGCTCACGGAAAACCACGAGACGCGTCCCTCCCAGCTGCGGCTGATGAAGAAGGCGCTCGGGATCTACCGGGAACTGCTGGCAGCCGGGGTGGTGGAGCGGATTCCGGCAGACCAGCGGGGCCAGGACGGCCGCACTGTCCGGCTTACCGTCCACCTCCAGCCGAACTTCGCGCTGAACCAGCCGCTCTCCCCCTTCGCACTTGCCGCACTGGAACTCCTTGACCCGGCGTCGCCGTCGTACGCCCTGGACGTGGTTTCCGTGATCGAGGCGACCCTGGAAAAGCCGCGGCAAATTCTTTCCGCCCAGCAGAAAAAGGCCCGCGGTGAGGCAGTGGCGGCCATGAAGGCGGACGGCATCGATTACGAGCAGCGGATGGCCATGCTGGAAGAGGTCAGTTATCCGCAGCCCCTCGCCGACATCCTCGAAGACGCCTTCGAGGTCTACCGCAAGGCGGCCCCCTGGGTGGGCGACTTCGAACTGGCACCGAAGTCCGTGGTGCGCGACATGTACGAGCGGGCCATGAACTTTGGCGAGTTCGTGCAGTTCTACGGGCTGGCCCGGTCCGAAGGCATCGTGCTGCGGTACCTCGCTGACGCGTTCAAGGCCCTCCGGCAGACGGTGCCGCAGGACATGCTGCGCGACGACCTCGAAGACCTCATCGCCTGGCTGGGCGAACTGGTCCGCCAGGTGGACTCCAGCCTGCTGGACGAATGGGAGGAACTGGCCACCGGCGCCGCGCCCACGCCGCATGACGCGCCGCCGCCTCCGCCGCCATCCCTGACCTCCAACATCCGGGCATTCCGGGTGATGGTCCGCAACGAGATGTTCCGCCGGGTGGAGCTCTTTGCGGACGAGGACGCCGAAGCCCTGGGCGAACTGGACGGCGGGTCCGGCTGGGACCGGGACCGCTGGGAAGACGCGCTGGACGACTACTTCGATGAACACGACGACATCGGCACAGGTCCCGACGCCCGCGGGCCCGGGCTGCTCATCATCACGGAAGAACCGGGGACGTGGAAGGTCCGGCAGATCTTCGACGACCCGGCCCGGAACCATGACTGGGGAATCTCGGCGGAGGTTGACCTGGCAGGCTCGGACGATACCGGAACCGCGGTGGTCCGGGTGGCGGACGTCAACCGCCTGTGAAGCCGGAGTACCTGAGGGAAGGGCCCCGCCGCGGCGGTAAGCTCGAACAATGAGTGTTATCCGCCCCGCAACCGAGCATGACATCCCTGCGATCCTCCGGATGATCCACGAGCTGGCGCACTACGAGAAGGAGCCGGACGCCGTCCGCAACACCCCGGACATGCTGCGGCAGGTCCTTTTCGGTGAGAACCCGCGCGTCTACGCCGCCATGGCGGAGAACGAGGCCGGCGAGGTCCGCGGTTTTGCCCTGTGGTTCCTTAACTACTCCACCTGGGAAGGCACCCACGGCGTCTACCTTGAGGACCTTTACGTCAGCCCCGACGCCCGCGGTGAAGGACACGGCAAGGCCCTGCTGCAGCACCTCGCCGCCATCGCTGTAGAGAACGGATACGCCCGGGTGGAGTGGAGCGTCCTAGACTGGAACGAGCCTTCCATCAACTTCTACCGCCGCCTCGGAGCGCGCCCCATGGACGGGTGGTCCACCTTCCGTCTCAGCGGCGACGCCCTTGAGCAGTTCGGCAGTGCGGTCCCCGCTGGGGCCAATGGCTGACGCACGGCATCCCGGCGCCGTCAGGGCACTGACCCGCCTTCTCCGCCCAGGGCAGGACGCTGCGGGGCAGCATGAGATCCGGGCACGGCATGAGTTCCGCGGCATGCGGACGGTGGAGCACTTCTTCACCGTCCCGCTGGACCATTTGGTCCCCGACGGGGAGGCCATCACCGTTTTCGCCCGCGAATACGTTTCGTCGTCGCACAGCGAGGAGGAAGCCAGAAAGCTTCCGTGGCTGCTGTTCCTGCAGGGCGGTCCCGGCGGGCGCGGCAACCGCTTCGGCTCCCTGGGCGGCTGGAGCAAGGCAGCCGCGAAGGAGTTCCGCATCCTGATGCTGGACCAGCGGGGCACAGGCCTCTCCACCCCCGTGGACCGCAACACCCTGCCGCTGCGGGGTTCCGCAGAAGAGCAGGCTGCGTACCTGGAGCACTTCCGGGCTGACTCCATCGTGGCCGATGCTGAACTGGTCCGCAGGACCCTCGGCTCGCCGCCCTGGAGTGTGTTCGGCCAGAGCTACGGCGGTTTCTGCGCCGTGACGTACCTGTCCTTTGCTCCCGCCGGCCTTCGCGAGGTCCTGATCACGGGCGGGCTGCCGCCCCTGACGGGGCCGGCCGACGACGTCTACCGTGCCACTTTCCAGCGGGTGGCGGCGCGCAATGCCGAGTACTTCACGTGGTATCCGGAAGACCGTGAGACCGTGGACCGTGTGGCCCGCCACCTGAAAAGCACGCCCGAGTTCCTGCCCGACGGCAGTCCCCTCACCGTGGAGCGCTTCCAAATGGTGGGTGCGTTCCTGGGCGGCAACACCCGGGTGGACAGCCTCCATTACCTGCTGGAGGACGCCTTTGCCGGCACCCCTGACGGCCCGCGGTTGTCCGACCCGTTCCTGGAGCAGGTGCAGGGCATCGTCTCCCGCCGTTCCAACCCGCTGTACGCCCTGATGCACGAAACCATTTACGGCCAGGGCCTGGCAACCAACTGGTCTGCCTGGCGGGTGCTGGATGAGTACCCGGAATTCCGGCCCGACGCCGAGCCCCTCCTGCTGACGGGTGAAATGATCTACCCGTGGTACTTCGAACAGGACCCGGCATTGCAGCCCCTCCGCGAAGTGGCGGAACTTCTTGCCCGTAAACAGGACTGGGGACCGCTCTACGACGTACGGCAACTGGCGGCCAACCGGGTACCGGTGGCTGCCGCGGTCTACTCCGAGGACATCTACGTGGACCGCAAACTCTCCCTGGAAACAGCCGCCGCGGTCCGCGGGCTCCAGGTCTGGGAGACGGGCGACTTCCACCATGACGGCATTGCCGACGACGGCGAGGGCATCTTTGGGCGGCTACTTGGAATGGCCAGGTCAGGCCGCCGCTGACTGCCGGCGCCCCGCGACCCTGGCCAAAAACGCCGCGGCCAGGACGGAAGCGCCCACCACTCCGCCCAGCATGTTCAGCCCGAGGTAACCTGTCCAGCTAAGCACCAGCCCGGATATGGCGCCGCCCACGGCGCCGGCAGCGCCCATCAGCATATCGGACACGCCCTGCACCACCACGCGGGACTCCTGCCCCACGCTTTCGGCCAGGAGCGTTGACCCGGATACGGTGGCGGCGGACCAGCCCATGCCCAACAACACCAGGCCAACGGCCACAGCCGCGGTGGAGCCCTCGCCGAATCCGGCCACCAGGACCGCGGTAATCAGTAATGCGCAGCCGATCATGATGGTCTCGGTGCGTCCGGCTTTGTCCGTGAGCCAACCCATGAGCGGCGACAGTGCGAACATGCCGGCAATGTGCAGCGAAATGGTGAACCCGATGATCACCAGCACGTCGCCGGAAGCGATGTGGCCGGCGTGGGAGGCACCCGGCCCTTCCACCAGGTGCTGGAGGTGCAGCGGCGTCATGGACATCACGCCCACCATGACAGCGTGCGCAGCGACAACTGCAGCCACCGCCAGCAACGCGCTCCGGGAGGACCGGATGGCACGCATGCCGCGTACCAGGGCACCCGGTGTCCTTCCGGCGGCCTGTGACGTCGGATGCGGGAGACCGGGCGGCGGGGTGCCCGAAAGCCGGGCCTCAGCTGACGCTGCAAGCTCGCGGGCCAGCAGCAGCGGATCCGGCCGGAGGCCGGCGAGCACCAGCAGTACTGCCACCAGCAGCCCGGCACCGGAGATCACGAACGGGCCCGCGACCGGCGGCAGTCCCAGTGCCGAACCCACCACTGTGCCCGGCTGGATCAGGTTGGGTCCGGCAACGGCCCCGACAGTCACCGCCCACACAACTATGGAGAGGGCCCTGCCGCGGTGTTCCTGGTCGGCGAGGTCCACGGCCGCGAACCTGGCCTGCAGGCTGGCAGCGGTTCCCACACCGATTCCCGCGGCGCCCAAAACCAGGAGGACGAAGACTCCGGTGACAACGGACAGCACCATCAGTACCGTTCCGGCCAGGGCTGCGGACAGGCCCGTGACCTGTCCGATCCGCCGGCCCCTGCGCTCCGCCACTGCGGCCAAGGGCAGCGCCGCCAGGGCCGCTCCCAGGGTCATGACCGTGGCGACGGCGCCCGCCCAGGCACTGGAACCCGACAGCTCGACCGCGAGGATGGACCCGATGGAAACGGTGGCGCCGGTGCCGATACCACCGAAAACCTGTGCAGCCGCCAGCAGGACCACGGTGCGCCGCTGCACCCGGTGCACGCCCTCTTCCGTCATTATTTCGGGGGCCATGGACAGAGCTTAGTCCCCGGAAGCGGCCTCCCACAGGGGTCAATTAAAAGCAGGAATCCCGGCCGCGGTGCAGCCGGGATTCCTGCTTTTCAGGGGGACCTAGCGGGTCTGGTCAACGTCGCTGCGGCTCTTGCGTGCGTCCTCTTCGAGGCGGGGATCCAGGTGTGCGGCCTGGGCCTTGGAGCTGAGCAGACTGGCGACAACGGCGACGATGATGGTGCCGACGATGACCGCGAGGGACACGAACGTGGGGATCTCGGGTGCCCACTCGATGTGCTGTCCGCCGTTGATGAACGGCAGTTCGTTGACGTGCATGGCGTGCAGCACGAGCTTGACGCCGATGAAGGCCAGGATGAAGGACAAGGCGTGCTTCAGGTAGACAAGGCGGTTCATGAGGCCGCCCAGCAGGAAGTAAAGCTGGCGCAGGCCCATCAGGGCGAACAGGTTGGCCGTGAACACGATGAACGGGCTCTGGGTGAGTCCGAAGATCGCGGGGATGGAGTCCACGGCGAACAGGAGGTCCGTGAGGCCGATGGTGATGAACACGATCAGCATCGGGGTGAAGACCTTCTTGCCGTTCACGGTGGTCCGGAGCTTGCCGCCGTCGAACGTCTCGGACATCGGGATGACCTTGCGGATCTTGGCGATCAGCGGGTTCTCCCGGTCTTCCTCGTCCTCGCCCTCGTCCTTGGCCTGCTTCCACGCGGTCCACAGCAGGAAGGCACCGAAGATGTAGAACACCCAGCTGAACTGCTCGATGACGATCGCGCCGAGGAGGATGAAGATGCCGCGCAGGATCAGGGCGATGATGATGCCCACCATCAGGACTTCCTGCTGGTACTTCCGGGGCACGGAGAACCTGGCCATGATGATGATGAAGACGAACAGGTTGTCGATGCTGAGGCTGTATTCGGTGACCCAGCCCGCCACGAACTGGCCGCCGTATTCAGGCCCGGTAAAGGCGAACATCAGGCCGGCGAAGATCAAGGCGAGGGTGACGTAGAACGCCACCCACAGGCCGGCTTCCTTCATGGAAGGCTCGTGCGGGCGGCGGACCACCAGGAGGAGGTCGATGAGGAGGATCAGGCCGAGGACGACAAAGGAGCCGACCTCGAACCACACGGGCAATTCGAGCACAGGGTAGCCTTTCGCAGGGTACAGAGATGCGGTGTAAGTCTCTCCGGCCTGCCTGTGCACTTGGTGCTGACCTGGCGGCCCGCTACGCCCGGCGGGGCAACTATGCCCTGCGTGTTGACGATCGTAGCGCTCGGGATACTCCCCTACGTGACGTTAACTGTACCCCAGCCGGGAGAGCTGCCCTTCCCGGCCCGGGCTTTGTGTCATGGGGACGGCCCTCAGGCGTGGCCTGCGGCCTGCATCTGGCGCAGTTCCTTCTTCAGTTCACTGACCTCGTCCCGGATCCGGGCCGCCACTTCGAACTGCAGCTCGGCGGCGGCGCCGTGCATCTGCTCCGTGAGCTGTTCGATCAGGCCCACCAGGTCCTCTGCGGGGGCGGCGGCGAGCCCGTCCGAGCGCACCTGGGCGCCGCCCTTGGCTCCTGACTTGCTGCGCTTGGCGCCCTTGGCCAGCCGGTTGTTGTTCAGCAGTTCCTGGGTGTCGGCGTCCTCGCGGGCCAGCTGGTCCGTGATGTCGGCGATCTTCTTCCGGAGGGGCTGCGGGTCCACGCCGTTCTCCTGGTTGTACGCCACCTGGATGGCACGGCGCCGGTTGGTCTCATCGATGGCGTTGGCCATGGAGTCGGTGATCCGGTCCGCGTACATGTGCACCTGGCCGGACACGTTTCGGGCGGCGCGGCCGATGGTCTGGATCAGGGACGTGGAGGAACGCAGGAATCCTTCCTTGTCCGCGTCGAGGATGCTGACCAGGGAGACTTCGGGGAGGTCCAGGCCTTCACGCAGGAGGTTGATGCCCACCAGGACGTCGAAGCTGCCCAGCCTTAGCTCGCGCAGCAGTTCAACGCGCCGCAGCGTATCCACGTCCGAGTGCAGGTATTCCACCTTGACGCCATGGCTCAGCAGGTAGTCCGTGAGGTCCTCCGCCATGCGCTTGGTCAGCGTGGTGACCAAGACGCGCTCGTCCCGCTCCACCCGGGTCCGGATCTCGCCCAGGAGGTCGTCGATCTGGCCCTTGGTGGGCTTGACGATGACTTCCGGGTCCACCAGGCCGGTGGGGCGGATGATCTGCTGGACGAAGCCGTCCGCCTTGCCGAGCTCGTACTTGCCCGGAGTTGCGGACAGGTAGACGGTCTGCCCGATGCGCTCCAGGAACTCGTCCCATTTGAGCGGCCGGTTGTCCATGGCCGAGGGCAGCCGGAAGCCGTGGTCCACGAGGGTCCGCTTCCGGGACATGTCGCCCTCGTACATGGCGCCGATCTGCGGAATGGTCACGTGGGACTCATCCACCACCAGCAGGAAGTCGTCCGGGAAGTAGTCCAGGAGGCAGTGCGGCGCCGATCCCTGGCTTCGGCCGTCGATGTGGCGCGAGTAGTTCTCGATGCCGTTACAGAAGCCCATCTGCTGCATCATCTCGAGGTCGTAGGCGGTGCGCATGCGCAGCCGCTGCGCCTCCACGAGCTTGTTCTGGCTCTCCAGCACCTGCAGCCGCCCGGCCAGTTCGTCCTCGATGGACTTGATGGCCCGGGTCATGCGTTCCGGCCCGGCAACGTAGTGGGACGCGGGGAAGACGTACATTTCGGTCTCCTCCCGGATGACCTCGCCGGTGACCGGGTGCAGCGTGTAGATGTTCTCCACCTCGTCGCCGAAAAACTCGATGCGGAGCGCCAGTTCCTCGTACATGGGGATGATCTCCACGGTGTCGCCGCGGACGCGGAAGGTGCCGCGGTGGAAGTCCATGTCATTGCGGGCGTACTGCATGGACACGAACTTCCGCAGCAGCGCGTCCCGGTTCATCTCCTGCCCCTTGCGGAGCGTCACCATGCCTGCGATGTACTCTTCCGGGGTACCCAGGCCGTAGATGCAGGAGACCGTGGCCACCACCACCACATCACGGCGGGTCAGCAGCGCGTTGGTGGCGGAGTGCCGCAGCCGCTCCACTTCCTCATTGATGGACGAGTCCTTTTCGATGAAGGTGTCCGTCTGCGGGACGTAGGCTTCCGGCTGGTAGTAGTCGTAGTAGGAGACAAAGTATTCAACCGCGTTGTTGGGCAGGAGTTCGCGGAACTCGTTGGCCAGCTGAGCCGCGAGGGTCTTGTTCTGCACCATCACCAGAGTGGGCCGCTGGACCTGCTCGATCAGCCAGGCCGTGGTGGCGCTTTTGCCGGTACCCGTGGCACCGAGCAGCACCACGTCCTTTTCGCCGTTGTTGATGCGCTCCGTGAGCTCCGCGATGGCGGCCGGCTGGTCCCCGGCGGGCTTGTATTCGCTGACTACTTCGAAGGGGTGTACTACGCGATTAATGTCCTGCGCAAGGCTCATGGATCTAATGTACAACCGGGCCCGGACAGCCGCGGGCGAGTCCGTTACGGGCGAACAACGCCCCTTCCCCGCTCAGGAAAGGGACGACGGCGGCGCCCACCCGGTGCTGCCGGCCCACGCTTCCATGCGTTCCCCGGCAAGGCCAAACCACTCCTCCTTCGCGGCCGCGTACGCCTCGGCGGACCCGTCGCCGGCGTGCTCTGCGGCCAGCCGCCGCTTGAGCGCGAGGTAGTCCGCTGCGGCAGCGGGATCTGCCCGCAGCCAGTCCCGGAAACACAAGGCATAGCGCCAACCGGGAGAGCCTTCGGCCCGGACATGCAGGTTGACCGCCCGGCCGGGGTCGGCGTTCGCGTGGAACCGCTTTTCCCACTGCTCCGGTTTCGGATGGGTTGGCTTTGGCATATCCGCGGTGATGCCGGGCACGGCAGGGAAGCCGGCTGCGGCCAGGACCGCGGCCAGACGATCGGCCAGGCCAAGGTCCGGGACCGCCAGCTGCAGGTCGATGACGTCCTTGGCATCGAGGCCGGGAACCGAGGTGGAGCCGACGTGCTCGAGGCGGAAGGACACAGGGTCCTGGCCGCCCCGGGCGGAGACAGCTTTGCCGATCCGGTCCATCAGCCGCCGGGCCTCCTGCGGCCATTCGGAGCGCGACGGGACCAGCACCGGCCCCCCGTTCCGCTCCGCCCGGGATCCCTGGGCGAGATTCCGGGCAAACGGGAGCAGCCGTCCCTCCCACAGGTCGTCGACCTGCTTCACCAGGTCCTCCACGCTGCCCGAATTGTCCAGGACAACGTCGGCTGCGGCCAGCCGGTCGGCCCGCGATGCCTGGGCTGCCATCCGGGAACGGGCGGCTTCTTCGCTCATGCCGCGGTTCTCGTGCATCCGCCGGATCCGCACCTCGTCGGGCGCGTCCACCACCACCACCAGGTGGAAGTCGCTCCCCTGCCCCGTTTCCACCAGCAACGGAATGTCCTGGACCACCACGGCGTCGTTGGCAGCGGCGTCGACGATGGCTGCGGCGCGGGCACGGACCAGCGGATGGATGATGCCGTTCAGCACGCCAAGCCGCCCGGCATTCCCGAAGACCACTTCGCCGAGGCGGGCACGGTTCAGCCGTCCGCCGTCATCCAGCATGCCGGCCCCGAACTCCTCAACCACACGGCGCAACCCGTCGGTCCCCGGCTCCACCACCTCCCGGGCCAGGGCGTCTGCGTCCACCAGCACCGCGCCGCGCTCCTGCAACCGTGCGGCCACCAGTGACTTTCCCGAGGCGATCCCGCCCGTCAACCCGATCTTGAGCACGGTCCCACCCTATCCTTCCCCACCACCGCCCCGCCCTCGGCGGAGTGGGCCCACCGCTAGACTGGGCCGGGTGCACAACCAGGACAGCCGGGCCACGGCGTACACCACACTGGCCCCCGGGCCGGACTTCCGCCACGAGCTGGAGATCAAGCGGTCGCGGTTTATCACCGTCCTCCGCCGGGCAGGCACAGAAGAGAACGCCCGGGACCTGGTGGCCGGACTGCGACGCGAGTTCCACGACGCCAGGCACCACTGTTCCGCCTTCATCATCGGTCCGGACCGGGAGATCCAGCGGTCAAGTGATGACGGCGAGCCCTCCGGCACCGCGGGGATTCCCATGCTGGAAGCCCTGGCCAAAAGGGAAACCGCGCCGGGGGTGACGGACCTCAGTGACGTCAGCGCCGTCGTCGTGCGCTATTTCGGCGGGGTGCTGCTCGGCGCGGGAGGCCTGGTGCGCGCCTACTCCGAGTCGGTCTCTTCCGCGCTTGCGCTTGTCCCGATGGTGCGCCGCAGCAGGCTGCGGATCTGTTCGACGGCGGTGCCGCCCGAAGCCGCCGGCAGGCTGGAGAACGACCTGCGGGCGGCAGGCTTCGCCATGGGTGGGACAACTTACGGCGGACAGCACACCGTACTGCGCCTGGCGCTGCCGGACGATGACGCCCAAATTGCTGCTGCCGCCGGCCGCATCCTGTCCCTGACCGCCGGCGCAGCGGTCCTCACCCCCGAAGGAACGGAGTGGGTTGATGTCCCGCTTCCCTGACGTGTCGCTGGCGGATGTGGACGATGCGGTTTTGGAGGAGCTCCTCGACCTGGCCAAGCGGGATGCGTCCCCGGACGAAGTTGCTCCCCCGCTGGGCGGCCCCGGCTGGAACCTGGAACGGACCGCATGGTTCCTTGGGCATCACCGGGCCGCCACTGGCCTGGCGGGCGGGCAGGGGGAAAAGACGTGGGCGGTTCTTTGCGAGGGGAAGGTGGCGGGTTCCGTCCGCCTGAAGCTCGCGCCGCAGCCAGAGGGAGTGCCCACCGCCGAAACGGGGATCTGGCTGGGCAGGAGTTTCCGGTCCCGCGGGATCGGCACCGCCGCGCTGCGGCTGGTGCTCGCCGAAGCGCGCACCGCCGGCATCGCGCGGCTCACCGCCCGCACCCTCGCCGGCAACGGCGCCGCCCGCCGGCTGCTCGCCTCCCTGGGCGGGCACCTGACGCCTGACGCCGACGGGACCGTCCACGCCGTCGTCGACCTCCCAACTGACTAGCAGCTAACGCACCGAAACGGCCGTTTGGGAGCGTTTAGTGCCACTCAGTTAAACGCCATCGGGCCCCCGCAGGTGCGGGGGCCCGATGTGTCAGCCCGGAAATCCGGCCGGTGGCAATTAGTTGCCGGTCAGCTTCTCGCGCAGGGCGGCAAGAGCCTCGTCCGAAGCCAGGGTGCCGGCACCGGAATCGGTGGCAGCAGGCTCGGAGGAGTAGCTGGTGGCGCCGGAGTCGCCGTCACCGGACGTTGCGGCAGCAGCGTCGTCGGCAGCGTGCTGGGCAACCTGCTTCTTGTGTGCTTCCCAGCGGGTCTGGGCGTCAGCGTACTGCTGCTCCCAGGCGGCGCGCTGCGCCTCGTAGCCCTCGAGCCATTCGTTGGACTCGGGGTCGAAGCCCTCGGGGTACTTGTAGTTGCCCTCTTCGTCGTACTCTGCGGCCATGCCGTACAGAGCGGGATCGAACTCGGTGCTGTCAGCGTCCACGCCCTCGTTGGCCTGCTTGAGGGACAGCGAGATGCGGCGGCGCTCGAGGTCGATGTCGATGACCTTGACGAACAGCTCGTCGCCAACGGAGACAACCTGCTCGGCCAGTTCAACGTGGCGGACCGCCAGCTCGGAGATGTGGACCAGGCCTTCGATGCCGTCTTCGACGCGGACGAACGCACCGAACGGAACGAGCTTGGTGACCTTGCCCGGAACAACCTGGCCGAGGGCGTGGGTGCGGGCGAAGGTCTGCCACGGGTCTTCCTGGGTGGCCTTGAGGGACAGGGAGACACGCTCGCGGTCCAGGTCCACCTCGAGGACCTCGACGGTGACTTCCTGGCCAACCTCGACAACCTCCGACGGGTGGTCGATGTGCTTCCAGGACAGCTCGGAAACGTGAACCAGGCCGTCGACGCCGCCCAGGTCCACGAAGGCACCGAAGTTGACGATGGAGGAAACAACGCCGGGACGGACCTGGCCCTTTTCCAGCTTGTTGAGGAAGGTGGAGCGGACCTCGGACTGGGTCTGCTCAAGCCATGCACGGCGGGACAGGACCACGTTGTTGCGGTTCTTGTCGAGCTCGATGATCTTGGCTTCGATCTGCTGGCCGATGTACGGAGCCAGGTCGCGCACGCGGCGCATCTCGACGAGGGATGCGGGCAGGAAGCCGCGCAGGCCGATGTCGAGGATAAGACCACCCTTGACAACCTCGATGACGGTACCGGTGACGACGCCGTCTTCTTCCTTGACCTTCTCGATGTCGCCCCAGGCACGCTCGTACTGAGCACGCTTCTTGGAGAGGATCAGACGGCCTTCTTTGTCTTCCTTGGTGAGCACCAGGGCTTCGACCTGATCGCCGACGGAGACAACTTCTCCGGGGTCAACGTCGTGCTTGATGGACAGCTCGCGGGAGGGGATGACACCTTCGGTCTTGTAACCGATGTCGAGCAGGACTTCATCGCGGTCGACCTTGACGACGGTACCTTCGACGAGGTCTCCGTCGTTGAAGTACTTGATGGTGGCGTCGACAGCTGCGAGGAAGTCCTCAGCGGTACCGATGTCGTTGATGGCGACCTGCGGGGTACCGGGCTTCTCGGTGGAGGTGATGGTCATGTAGTAGGGGCTCCGTTGTGGATAGTTAGTCGGTCAGGCAAACCGGCGCGCCCGCGTTATGGAACGCAGGCGCGATTCGCGGTGAATCCGACGGATCCTCCGGGTCATCCTGATTTTGTGGATTTTACAGAACGTGCACGTGGTACACGCCCGTTTATTCTAGTCGTACGCGCCAACAGGGGTCAAAAGCACCAGCCGGCAGGTCCCTGTCAGAAGTGCGTGAGGCAGTGGGTCGCCCGTTCCACCGCGAACATCTGCCCGGCCTTCAGGGCAGCACCGCCTGTGTTCTCGCGGATTTTCCCGGCCGCCGCAAGCGTCACTGGAGACACCGCGCCAAGGTAGATCGAGGACAGGGCGGAGACATCCAGGGCGAGATCCGCGGGGGTACCATCCGGGACGCGTTCGACGGCGGCCTGGCCGCCTTCCACGGCCAGCGACCAGGTTCCTGCCGTGAGGCCGAGTGGATCGCGCAGGTCCAGGACCAGCCGGCCGTCCGTTGGATAGTGGCGGGCCGCCAGCGCCTTGGGCGCGTCGAGGATCCGGAGCCAGAGCATGTCCCGGCTGTCGGACGAATCGATGCAGCGCGGATCAGTAAGGGCCCAGCCGAGCGGATCATCCAGGGGCGCTTCGTCCCAGCTGACCCTTTCCACGAGGTCGATTGCCGCAAGGTACTGCCAGAGTTCCAGGTAGGCGTCGTTGGTGGCCGCTACCAGGTCCACCACTTCCACCGTGTACGGCGTGGTCTCCCAACCCAGGAACTTGTAGGAGACGTACCCGTCCACGCCACCGCCGGGGCCGTAGTGGAGGGCCACCTTGATGGCCGGATCCTCCTTGCCGTCGCGGCCCAGGGAGCCGGAGGCCAGCTGCCGGTACCATTCCTGCCGGCCGAGCGATCCGGGAGTTACCCGGTGCACGCGGTCAAAGACCACCGGCGCCAGATCCAGCAGGACTTTGGGATCGGCGACCTCGACGCAGCCGGTGGGCTGGTGCTGCAGGTTGAACCGCGCCGTGGTGTCCACCTTGACCGATCGCTCGAAGCTGGCAACGCCGTACCCGAACCGGCCATAGATGGTTCCCTCGGAAGCGGTCAGCGCCGCCATGGCGACGCCGTCCTCCCGGGCGAGGCGGAGGTCCTCGCCCATCATCCGGCGCAGCAATCCCCGGCGTCGGTGCGACGTGCGGACCGTCACCGAGGTGACCATCTGCGTTTCCAGGGTCCGGCCGAAGCCGACGTTGAGAGTCTTGCGGAACGTGGCGAACGTGGCCACGGGAACCTCTGCGGGCAGGGAACCCGGCGCGACGGCCGCGGTCTGGTAGGCGCCGGTCAGGATCCGGCCGTCCAGTTCGTAGGTGGCGAGGGACTTCTCCACATGCTCCGGGGTACGGGTGGACTCATGGAAACCGAACGCCACCGCCCTTGCCCAGGTGTCCGCTGCGGCGTAGCCGGTGTTGCCCTTGGAGACGGCGCCGAAGCGCCGGATTTCATAGCTGCCGCTCAGATCGCCCATTCATCCGAGCCTAGCCATCCATCCGGCGCATGACCAGCACAAACACTGCAGGCCGGCAGGTTGCTAGTGTCCGGCGTCGAACCAGCTGGGGCCCACCCCGATCTGGACCTCCAGCGGCACCTGCAGGTCCGCCGCGGCGCCCATCTGCTCCGTCACCAGCTTCTCCACGGCCGCGCGTTCGCCCGGCGCCACCTCGAGGACCAGTTCGTCATGGACCTGGAGCAGCATCCGGGACTGGAGGCCCTGGGCCTTCAGTTCAGCGTGCACACCCAGCATGGCGCGCTTGATGATGTCCGCCGCCGAGCCCTGGATGGGGCTGTTCAGGGCGATGCGCTCGGCGTTCTCCCGCAGCTGCCGGTCGGTGCTGGTGAGGTCCGGCAGGTAGCGGCGGCGGCCTTCGATGGTTGCGGTGTAGCCGTCCACCCGGGCCTGGTCCACCACGCCGCGGAGGTAGTCACGGACGGCGCCGAACCGGTCGAAGTAGTCCTTCATCAGAGTGCGGGCCTCGTCAACCGAGATCTCCAGTTGCTTGGACAACCCGAAGGACGTCAGGCCGTAGGCCAGTCCGTAGGACATGGCCTTCACCTTGGAGCGCATGGCGCTGGTGACCTCGGAGGTCGGCACGTGGAAGATGTTCGAGCCCACGAACCGGTGAAGGTCCTCGCCGTCCCGGTACGCCTGGATGAGGCCTTCGTCGCCGGACAGGTGCGCCATGATGCGCATCTCGATCTGGGAGTAGTCAGCCGAGAGCAGGCACTCGTAGCCTTCGCTTACCACGAAGATGCCGCGGACGCGCCGGCCTTCCTCGCTGCGGATGGGGATGTTCTGCAGGTTGGGGTTGTTCGACGAGATGCGGCCCGTGGCGGCCACGTTCTGGGCGTACGTGGTGTGGATGCGCCCGTCTTCGGCCACCGATTTCTTCAGCGACTCGAGCATCTGGCGGAGCTTCGCTGCTTCCCGGTGCGCCATGAGCTGGACCAGGAATTCGTGCCCGGTCTTCTCCAGCAGGTTCTTCAGCGACGCGGCGTCGGTGGTGTAGCCCGACTTGATCTTCTTGGTCCTGGGAAGCTGGAGCTCATCGAACAGGACGGTCTGCAGCTGCTTGGGGGAACCCAGGTTGACCTCGTGGCCGATGGCCGCGAATGCCTGTTCCTGGGCGTCGTCGATCACCCGGGCAAGGTCTGCGAGCTGCTCGTCCATCCGGTCCATGTCGATCCCGATGCCCGCCAGTTCCATGTCCGCCAGGACCCGGGCGACCGGAAGTTCCAGCGTGGACAGCAGTTCCTCGGCGCGGCGTTCCCTGAGTTCGGACTCGAAGAAGCGGCTAAGGGCGTGGACGACGGCGGCAGCCTGCACGAGCGCGCCGGCGGCCGCGGCGTCGTCCCCGTCGAAGGAGAGCTCAAGCTGGCCGGCCTTTGCGGTGGCGGGGGAAATCCCGACGTTCAGGTGGTGCTGCGCGAGTTCGGCGAGTTCGTAGGTGCGGCGGTCCGGCTGGATGAGGTAGCCGGAGATGGAGGTGTCGTCCACCACGCCTTCGAGCTCCAGGCCCCGGGACGTCAACGCTTTCAGGGCAGCCTTGAAGCCGTGCAGGACCTTGGGCGCTTCCGGGTTCCGGAGCCACTCTGCCAGGACGTTCTCCGTTTCGGCGTCCAGGCTTGACAGGTCCAGGTAGGCGGCGGCGCCGTCACGGACGATTGCCAGGGCAGCTGCGCCCTCACCAATCCGTCCGGGCACCAGGTCCACCGCAACCGCGGAGCGGTGGCCAACACCTCCTGCCAGGAATGCGGACAGGCCGGCTGCATCGCCTGGGGTTACGTACTGCGGAGTATCGATGTTGGCCCGCTCGGCCGCCGGGGTGTCCTCCTCGCCGTAAAGCGCGAAGAGCCGGCTGCGGATGGTCTTGAACTCGAGCTGGTCGAACAGGTCCTCGAGGACTGCCTGGTCCGGCCGCGGCTGGTACAGGTCATCGAGGGTGACAGGCAGTTCCAGGTCCGTGTGGAGCTGGTTGAGCATCCGGTTGCGCTTCACATTGTCGACGTTTTCGCGCAGCGCGTCGCCCACCTTCCCGCCGATGGAGTCCACGTGCTCCAGGACGCCTTCAAGGCCACCGTAAAGGTTGATCCACTTGGCCGCCGTTTTGGGGCCGACACCGGGGACGCCGGGCAGGTTGTCCGCCGTCTCCCCCACGAGCGCCGCAAGGTCCGAGTACCGGGACGGACTGACGAAGTACTTTGCCTCGATGGCGGCGGCGTCCATCCGGGGGATATCGCTGACGCCCTTCTTCGGGTACAGCACAAAGACGTTGTCCGTGATGAGCTGGAAGGCGTCCCGGTCACCGGACACCAGCAGCACCTCGAAGCCGGCCTTCTCCCCCATCACCGCAAGCGTGGCAAGGATGTCGTCCGCTTCGTATCCGGGCAGCTTGATGGTCTTGATGCCCCAGGCCTCCACCACCTGGGCGATGAGGTCGATCTGTCCGCTCATCTCGCGGGGCGTTTCGTTCCGCCCGCCCTTGTATTCGCTGTACTGGGCCTTGCGGTGCGTGGTCTCGTCCGACACGTCGAACGCCACGGCGATGTGCGTGGGCTGCTGCTCCTTGATCAGGTTGATCAGCATGGATGTGAATCCGTGGATGGCGTTGGTGTGCTGCCCGTTCATGGTGGAGAACTTGTCAGCAGGCAGGGCAAAGAAAGCACGGAAAGCCATGGAGTGGCCGTCAAGCACCAGGAGGCGCGGTTTGCCGCTTATGGGCACCACGGGTGCTGCAGTAGCTGAAACCGATTCACCGGCGGGGGCAGGAACTTCGGGCTTGGCTGGGGACGGGAAAGGGGCCGGTTTGGTTGTTTCACTCACAGGTGCCAGCCTAGTTGCCATGATCGACAATTTCACGCCCGGCCCCTTCGCGGAGGAGCTCACGGCGGCAGGCATTCCCGGGCACCTGCACGGCTGGCTGGGCCGGTACGGGATCGGCGCCCTGGTGGTGAAAATGGGCATCCACTTCCTCGAGATGGGTCCTGAGCGGACTGTTGCCACGATGCCTGTGGAAGGCAACACCCAGGTGGCCGGGATCCTGCACGGCGGTGCGCACGTGGTGCTGGCCGAAACGCTGGGCTCGTTCTCCGCGGGTATCCACGCCGGGCCAGGCCGGCACGCGGTAGGAATCGAGGTCAGTGCAGCCCATCACCGCTCCATCTCGTCGGGACTGGTGACGGGCACATGCACGGCGATCCACCTGGGCCGCACCCTGGTCACGCATGAAGTGGTAATGACGGACGCGCAGGGCAGACGGCTGTCCACCGCCCGGATCACCAACATGGTCAGGGACAACGCCACCGCAACCTAGGCACTCCCCTGGGCAGCATGTCAGGTGCCGCTGTTCCCCAGAAGGTACCGCAACTCCACCACGCCCCTGCCCAGGGTGCGGGAGGCAGCCAACTCAAGCGGCGGCGTCGGGCCCTCCACTGGGAGCAGGCGCTTTCCGCTGCCCAGGACCACGGGGATGACGGAAAGGATGATTTCGTCGAGCAGGCCGGCATCCGCGAACTGGGCGGCCAGGTTTCCCCCGCCCACCACCCAAACATTTTTTCCGGCTGCGTCCTGCTTGAAATCAGCCACAAACTCCGCCACGTCACCGCGGACGAACGTGATGTCCGCCCCGGCCGGCGCCGTGTATTCGTGGCGGGTGAAGACGTAGCTGGGCGTGCCGGGATACGGCCACTTGTCCAGTTCGTGCTCCATCAGCCAGGCGTAGGTGTCCCCGCCCATGACGATGCAGCCGACGCCCGCCATAAACGTTTCGTAGCTCTCGCTACCGCCCTCGAAACCGTCGAACTGCAGGAGCCAGCCGAGGTCGTCAGTGGGGGTGGCGATGAAGCCGTCGAGCGAGGCAGCAACGAAGTATTGGATGCGGGACATGGGGCCAGCCTAGCCAACACCGTCCGGCCTGCCCAGAGGACCGGCGGGACCGGCGGCTGTCAGCCGGAGAAGTACGGGATGATCAGGTAGAGCCCGAACAGTACGGCGAAGCCGCACAGCCCGAAGCAGATGTAGGCAAAGGACTTTTTGACGCCGGGCGAGGCCTGCCGGGAATCGGCGGCGATGGCTGTCAGCCGGACACCCAGTGAATACAGGACTACCACCGTGACGGCTGCGACCAGGGTTGCCCCGGCCACGGTCACGAGTTCCAACCACTTCATCGCTGGGTCTCCTTGGAGGTGTCGGCGTCGGCGCTGGCAGCGGCCTCCGCATCGGGGGTTCCGAGGCCCGTACGGCTGGATTCGGGCGCCAGGTTCTTCTCCTGCGCCCTGGCCTTGGCCCGGGCACGCGCCAGTCCCTTCTTTTTCCGGAACTTGACGGCCTGTCCTGCTTCCTCGACCTCGATGGCGTTGTGGTGGCCGACGGCGGACTTACGGGAGTAGAAGAACATGAACAGGACTGCTGCCGTTCCGGCGATGGCCGCGATCAGCACGCCCACCGTGCCGGTCTTGACCAGCAGTGCGGTCAGGGCACCGACTAGGCCGGCGGCGGGCAGGGTGAACAGCCAGCCGAGCGCGATCTTACCCACCATGCTCCAGCGCACACTGGTTCCCTTGCGGCCCATGCCTGACCCGATGACGGAACCGGAGGCCACCTGGGTGGTGGAAAGGGCAAAGCCGAGGTGGGACGACGCAAGGATAGCGGAGGCAGTGCTGGTTTCAGCGGCGAAGCCCTGTGCCGGCTTCACTTCGGTGAGCCCGGCGCCCATGGTGCGGATAATCCGCCAGCCGCCGGCATAGGTTCCGATGGCGATGGCGAAAGCACAGGCGGCGATAACCCAGAATTCCGGGCCGGAACCCGGATCCTGGGTTCCTGCGGCGATCAGGACCAGGGTGATGATGCCCATGGTCTTCTGGGCGTCGTTGGTGCCGTGGGCCAGGGCCACCAGGCTGGAGGTGAAGATCTGGCCGGTGCGGAATCCGCCGCGCTTCTGCGTCAGCTTGCTGCCGGTCTCGGGATCGTGCCGGGAGGTGAGGGCGTAGGCGAGGCGGGTGCAGATATAGGCGACAATGCCCGCGATCAGCGGCGCAAAGATAGCCGGAAGGATGACCTTCTGCAGCAGGCCCTCCAACTTGATGGAGTGGAACCCGATGCCCGCCACCGCGGCACCGATCAGGCCGCCGAACAAGGCGTGCGAGGAACTCGACGGCAGCCCCTTAAGCCACGTGATCATGTTCCAGAGAATTGCCCCCATCAGGCCGGCGAAGATGATGTCCGGCGTGATCTGGATGCCGTCCGAACCTTCACGGATGATGCCGCCGGAAACCGTCTTGGCCACCTCGGTGGACAGGAACGCTCCCACCAGGTTCAGGATGGCAGCCAGGGTTACCGCGGATTTCGGCTTGATGGCACCGGTCGCGATGGGCGTGGCCATGGCGTTGGCGGTGTCGTGGAAGCCGTTCGTAAAGTCGAAAAATAGTGCCAGCGCGATGACCAGCGCCACCATGAAGGTGATATCCACCTGTTGCCCAATCTGCAGAGTCGACGTTCGGCAGTTTCTTCCCCCCGGCTGCTGCCATGCACAGCAGTATTCACCAGCTGTTTGCTTGTAATGACTTGCGGCGTTAACCCAGCCGGTGCGAAACCCTATCGATCGTACGCGTCCCGGGCATCAGGTCAAAACATCGGCTTCGTGAGGAATGCCCGGACTGCGGCCAGCTCATGCCGGGAAATCCCGCGCCGCGGATCCGGAGAAACACACAGGATCCGCCGTCCGAGGAAGCGTGCCCACTCCCGGGCCTCGGCTTCGAACGCCAGCTGGTCATCAATCCAGGCAACAGCGTCCGGCATGGTGGCTTCCACGTGGTCCTGGATGGCCCGGAGCTTCCACCAGCCGGTTCCACTGCCTGCCCCCGCCCCTGACAGGGTGGGCCACCTCGTGCCGTCCAGGCTGATGGCGGGGCATAAATACTGCGGCGCTAGTTCTTCCCAACTGGTAAGCCAGGCGCATCGGACTCCGTCTGCGCGGGCCAGGGAGTTCAGGCCGTCTACGAGTTCCCGGGCATAGGCCACGGGCAGCATGCCTGCGTCCGCCAGGCACCAGGCACTGCCCCAGTCAGTGGTTCCCTGCGGACCAAAAGGACAGATGACGCCGTCGACGTCGATATAAAGGGTCCGTGCCACACTGTTCCTTTCAGCCGCTAAGCCGGGCAGTGGTTAGGTGGGCTGCCTGCCCATGTCCAGGCCTGGAGCCACGCGCTCTTCGAGCGCGGCAACGGTGACGTCCGGGAGGACGATGAGGCCGCCAAGTTCCTTGCGGGCCCGCTTGTAGGCGGCCTGCCGCTCAGCGGGCGTGGCGGCGTGGTTTTCCTCGATCATCAGCAGCTTCCGGGCAGTAACCAGGCGTTCGCGCTCGGGGCCCGTGAACCTGCTGTCCCTGATACGCCGGTCCTCCCGGACATCGGTCACAAGGGGGAAGTCGATGAGTTTTCCGCCGTCGAGTTCGTACTCCAGCCACCGGCGGTTGGTTTCATCGTGGGACGCCATTAGCGCTTCCACTTCCGCCGCGGAAGCCTTTTCGGCTTCCCGGGCCCGGTTCTTCGGCTTGTACAGTTCCACCCTCCGCTGGTCGCGGCGCTCACTGGCCTTGCGCCATTGCCGGCCGAGTTGCCCAGGAAGGCGAGAAGCGGAAAGACGAGCCACCAGCTGTCGTCAAGCAACCCAAGCAGGGACTCCACGCGTCCATCCTTGCAGGCCACACCCTGCGCCTCAACAGGCCGGCAGGGCTGCGTCAGCGGGAGCGCCATGGCACGCCCCTTGCGCACCGTGGCGCCGCCCGCCGTCGTGCCCTTTTGCTTGGTTAAGCCTGGCCGGTGGGTCAGGGCGCGCCCGTGGTGCCCTGGGCTGTGTTGACGTTGACCAGCCACGCGGTGCCGTAACGGTCCGTGCACATGCCGAAGACGTCGCCCCAGGGCGACCTCTCCATTGGTACGGTGACCGAACCGCCGTCGGCGCTCAGCTTCTCGTAGTAGCCGCGGAGTTCCGCTTCATCCTCGCCGCTCAGGGAAATGGAGATGGATGACCCCTGGCTGTATTCCATGCTGTTCGGGGTGTCGGCGCCCATGAGGACCAGACCCTGCGGCGTGGTCAGCATCCCGTGCATGATCTTCTCCGCTTCAGCCGGGTCCTCGCTGGCCTGGTACTCGCCGAAGGTGCTGAGCCGGAGGTCGCCGCCGAAGACGGACTGGTAGAAGTTCATCGCCTCGCGGGCATTGTCGCGGAAGCTGAGGTAGGGGTTCAGGATGGTCGGCATGGTGCTCCTTGACGTCGGGACTGGCAGGGACGAACAACATCCTGCCTGAAAGAACCTCCTGCTGGTAGGGGTTTTGTCCCCGTGATGGTGCGGCGGGGCGGCGGCGCATAGGCTCGAGGCCATGGCCAGATACTTTGACGTTCATCCACAGGATCCCCAGCCCCGCGCCATCGCCCAGGCAGTGCAAATGCTGCGCGACGGCGGCCTGCTCGCCTACCCCACCGACTCCTGCTACGCGCTGGGCGCGCAGATGGGCAACAGGGAAGCCCTGGACAGGATCAGGACTATCCGGCAGCTGGACGACAAGCACCACTTCACGCTGGTCTGCCGGGACTTCGCCCAGCTTGGACAGTTCGTCAACATCGGGAACGACGTGTTCCGCAGCATCAAGGCTGTCACGCCGGGCGGTTACACGTTCATCCTGCCCGCGACGCGCGAAGTGCCGAAACGGCTGCTGCATCCCAAGAAGAAGACCGTGGGCGTCCGGATTCCTGACAACAGGGTGGTGCAGGCGCTGCTGGCGGAACTGGGCGAACCGCTGCTGTCCAGTACGCTGCTCCTCCCGGACGAGGAGGATCCGCTGACGCAGGGATGGGACATCAAGGAGCGGCTGGACCATGTGGTGGACGCCGTGATTGATGCCGGTGACTGCGGTTCCGATCCCACCACCGTGGTGGACTATTCCAGCGGCCTGGCCGAGGTGGTCCGGCGGGGTACGGGCGATCCGTCCCGCTTCGAGTAGGCCAACGCCGGCGCATCTGTCAATCTCGGCCGGCCGGGGATAACCGTCCGCAGCGGCTTTGCCTGGGCACCTCCGAATCATCACGACGGCGGTCCGTCCTCTTACGCGCTTCGTCCGGCAGGCGCCGGGCGTTTTCCACCTAGGGCTTTAGTGTGCCGGGAATTGTCGGAGGGTGCTGGAAGACTTTGTTCATGGAGGCGTTTGGGGCAGTGGTGGCGGGGAGCGGTAGACCCCCGACGGTTGCCGATGCCCTGAGGGTTCTGGCTGCTGTGCCTGTGGCTGCTGATGGTCCGGGGATGGTTGATCAGCTGCGGCAGTTTGAGGATGTGAAGGCGTTGGTGGCGGCGAGGCAGGCCGAGGTCACAGTGGCTTTTGACCTGCAGCAGCGGCGGGAACAGGCCGCCGCCGGTGTCCCTGCCGGGGAGCAGGGTACCGGAGTAGCGGCGCAGGTGGCGCTGGCGCGGCGGGAGTCCCCGGCCCGGGGCGGGAGGCTGCTGGGACTGGCCAAGGCCCTCACCGGGATGCCCCGGACGTATGCGGCGTTCCGGTCCGGGCAGCTGAACGAGTGGCGGACCACGCTGATCGTCAAGGAAACCGCCTGCCTGTCCGTGGAGGACCGGGCCGCGGTGGACGAGGAACTCGCCGCCGACACCGGGACCTTCGACGGCGCCGGTGACCGGGCCATCATCTCCGCCGTCAAGGCCGCCGCGTACCGGAAGGACCCGCGGTCGGTGGCGAAGCGGGCCAGCCACGCGGTGAATGAACGGACGGTGTCGTTGCGGCCGGCGCCGGACACCATGGCGCGCCTAACTGCGCTGCTGCCCGTCGCCCAGGGCGTGGCCGTCTACGCGGCGCTGACCAAGGAAGCCGACAGGCTCCGGGCTGTGGGAGATGGGCGGGGCAAGGGCCAGATTATGGCCGACACCCTCGTCGAAAGAGCCACCGGGGTAAAGGGCGGGGTCAGCAGGATCGAAGTCCAGCTCGTCATGACCGACCGCACCCTCCTCCAGGGCGACAGCGAACCGGCACGCCTGACCGGCTACGGCACCGTCCCCGCCGCATGGGCCCGAAAGGTCACCATTGATGGGTTGGCCCGAAGTAAAGAAGAGCTGACCGTCTGGGTCCGGCGGCTCTACACAGCACCCGCCACAGGGGATCTTGTCGCGATGGACTCACGGGCCCGGCTCTTTCCGCACGGACTCCGGCGCTTCATCCAGGTCCGGGACAACGTCTGCCGGACCCCGTACTGTGACGCGCCCATCCGCCACGACGACCACATCATCCCTTGGCGCAAAGACGGGCCCACCAGCGCCGGTAACGGCCAGGGCCTTTGCGAAGCCTGCAACCACACCAAAGAAACACCCGGCTGGTCAGCCAAACCCGTCCCGGTTCCCGGAACCCGGCACACCGTGCTGCTAAGAACGCCAACGGGCCATGCGTACGCCTCCACCGCACCAGCGTTGCCGGGAACATCACTGGCTGGCACCAAAGGATGGGCCGGTACTGAAGCGAGGAAAACGCCGCCGCCCAGCACCGTGACGCCGCCGGTGGATCTGCCGGGCGTGCGCCGTCGTGCAGGTCCTGGGCCGGGACGGGACGCAGCATCCCGAAATTCTCCCGTCAGGAACTCGATCCAGGTGTTGGGCCGGGCAGGGCCAGCCGGGCAGTACCGCTGGTTCCAGCCGTGAAATTCCGCGGCTAGTCCTGCTTGCGTGCCCGGCTGGGCTGGACCCGGGGCGGCTCACCCGGCATCTTGGGGTAGTCCGGCGGAAAGGGGAGCTCGCCCAGGCCGGCTTTCGTATCGCGCTCCCACCACTCCAGCAGCGCGTCAATGCTGCCCGGGTTCCGGTGGAAGTCGGCCCACGGGTCACCGGTAGTCCGGAGCCGTTCCGGGACGGTCAGGATAGTGAAGTTTTTTGGATCGGCGGTTTCGAGCTCATCCCAGGTGATGGGACAGGACACGGGGGCATGGGGCAGCGCCCGCGGGCTGTAGGCACCGGCAATGGTGCGGTCCCGGTTGGCCTGGTTGAAGTCCAGGAAGATCCGCTGGCCCCGTTCTTCCTTCCACCAAGCGGTGGTCACCTTGTCCGGCATCCGGCGTTCAACTTCACGGGCTGCCGCAATCACAGCATGGCGGACATCCAGGAACTCCCGCACCGGCTCGATCGGCGCGTACACATGGAGCCCCCGGTTACCCGATGTCTTGATAAAGCACTCCAGCCCCGCTTCGGCCAGCACCTCCCTGAGGGCCAGCGCCGCCGGAACCGCGTCGTCGAAATCTGTCCCCGGCTGCGGATCAAGGTCGATCCGTAGCTGGTCAGGATTGTCCGTATTCGCTGTCCGGGAAGGCCAGGGGTGGAAAACCACTGTGTTCATCTGCACTGCCCATACAGCCGCGGCCGGTTCGTCCAGCACCAGCTGGGGATGGGAGCGGGCGCTGGGGTAAACCACTTTGACCGAGCGGACGAAATCGGGGGTGCCTTTAGGCGGGTTCTTGGAGAAAAACATCTCGCCGTTGATGTTGTCCGAATACCTCTGCAGCGATACCGGCCGGTCACCGTTCGCCGCGATGAAGGCCTCGCCCGCGTCGCAGATATAGCGTGCAAGATCCAGCTTGGTGAGCCCCAGGTCCGGCCAGAGAACCCGGTTGGGACTCGAAATGCGCATCTCGCGTTCGCCGTGGGGACCCTGGACGGTAATGGTGGTCTGTTCGCTCGCCATGGGGACAACGTACACCCCGCCGTCGTGAAGCCGGCATATTTCACCGGCCCGGTCCGGCATGATGGAGTCATGCCCCAGACCGAAACCCACCTCTCTTTTGACGTGGACGGAACAGCAGTCTCCGCCGCCTACGACCGGCCTGAAAATCCCTGGGCTACGGTCGTGGTCGCCCATGGAGCGGGGGCAGGCATGGAGCACCCCTTCCTGCGCGGGTTCACCGAGGCTTTGAATGCGCTTGGCCTTGCCAGCCTCCGGTTCAACTTCCCGTACCGGGAGGCCGGCCGCAAATTCCCGGACCGGCCGCCGGCGGCCATCGCCACCTGGCGCGCCGCCATGGCCCTGGCTGCGGAACAGGGGCAAGCACACGAGGATGCCGGCCCGGTGTGGGCGGCCGGAAAATCCTTCGGCGGCCGAATGGCGTCCATGGCGGTAGCGGAAGGGATGCCGGCCGGTGGACTCATCTACCTCGGGTATCCGCTGCACCCGCCTGGAAAGCCCGACAAGCTGCGGGACGGGCACCTGTACGGGCTGACTACCCCCATGCTGTTCCTGCAAGGGACCCGGGACCCCTTCGCCACCGCGGAGATTCTGACCGACGTGGTGTCCCGGATTGGGCAGTCAGGCGTGCTTCAGTGGGTGGACGGCGGCGACCATTCCTTCGCCGTGGCGGGACTGAAGCGCCAGGCCGGTGAAGTGGGAGCGTCGCTGGCAGCCCCCGTGGCCGGGTTTATCCGGGCCAACACTTAGCGCCGGGACGGGCAGGCACGGGCCAGGCCGCTTCCTCGTGCCACCACCCTTCCCAGGCGGCCGAGGTGAGCTGGCCCTCGGGGAAGTCATTTCCGCTGCTACCGGCGGAGGAGCGGCCCTCGTCCGCGCGGCGGCCGTCGAGCAAGAGGTTCAGGCTGTTCAAAAGAAACATGGTTTCGTCCTTTCGTGGGCTGTATGGACTGCGCTGTCCAACGTTAGGAGCGAGCCTAGCCAAGGCATGTTTCAGCACGTCGACCCAAGGTTTCAGCTGTGTATCGGACTTATCACCCACCCGTGCGCACACGTGTGCGGGTCCCCGAACGACGTTATTTCCGCTGCTTGGTCCGTGCCGTCGCCGGAGCAGTCCAGGGGTCTTCCGGCCAGGGGTGCTTGGGGTACCGGCCGCGCATTTCGGCCCGGACCTGCGAGTAGGGACCGGACCAGAACGAGGTGAGATCGTCCGTCACCGCCAGCGGCCTGCGTGCCGGGGACAGCAGATGGAAAAGCACCGGAACAGTGCCGTCCACCAGCCGGGGCGACTCGGCGAGGCCGAAGCACTCCTGCAATTTCACCGCCACCACCGGTGGGGCTGTGTCCTCATCATGGTGCGGGTAGTCAACCCGAATTCGGGAGCCGCTGGGAACTTCCAACCATTCCGGGACCAGCTTGTCCAGCCGGGCGGCTTCGGGCCAGGGCAGGAGCCGGCGAAGCGGCTGAGTGAGGTCCACGGGAGCGAGGGATCCTCCGGCAGCCAGTGATTCCAGTTCCGGGCCCAACCATTCGTCAAGGCCGCGAAGCAGGGCTTTGTCCGAGACATCAGGCCACGGCCCGCCCACTGCCCTGCGCAGCAAAGCAAGACGGCGGCGCAGGGCAACAGCCGCCGAGGACCATTCCAGGGCATTCAGCCCTTCCTTCCGCAACGCGGCCAGGACCGCCTTCCGGCCCTCCGCAGGTGCTACACGCACAGGGGTATCAGAAAGCACGATGGCGCCGAGGCGTCGCACCCTCCGGGCGGTCACCCGGCCTTGAACCAGCTCCGCCTCCACCGTGTCCGCCAGCAGATGCGAAGCAGCGGCGAGGGCAAGGTCACCCGTCAGAGGCGCGGCTGCCCGGACAACGGCACCGGTACCGGCCGAGTCCCTGCCCCCGGCGCGGGACACCTCCGCCACCGCCAGCCACTCATGGCCGGACAAGGCGCTTTCGGCGGGAAGTCCCGCCCTGGTTCCGGACGAGAGCAGGTACTGGGCCGGGCCGCCGCCCGGCACAAGGCGGGCCACCCGGTCCGGAAATGCCAGCGCGACGACGGCGCCCACCGCCACGCCGGGGTCCGGGACGGACAGTTTCAGTACAGAAAGGTTTGGCGCGGCCAAAGCCGCTGCGGGGCCGCAACTTCCCACGTTACGGAGAATATCCTCCAGGCGCTCCGTTTCCTCCGCCCAGCGCCGCCCTTCAGGCCCGGCGTCGCGGCGAAGCCTGGCCAGGAGGCCCGGAAGGTCTGCACCCTCGGCGCGGTAGTCTCCCGCGACGGCGGCAACCACCTCTGCGGCCACCCGGGAACCGACAGGACCGGCACCGTCCAGCAGTGCCCGGGCAAGCCGCGGATCGGCAGGAATCCCTGCCAACACCCGTCCGGTGGCTGTTGCATGACCATCGGCTGAAACGGCGCCAAGTTCCCGCAACACCTCCACCGCGTCCTCGAGGGCCTGCCGCGGCGGCCGGTCAGGAAGGGCGAGCCCCCGGCCGCCCGGAGCTCCCCAGCACGCCATAATCAGTGCCCCGGCTGTCAGGTCCGCAACCTTGATCTCCGGCATCACGTGGGCCGGAGCAGCACTGTAAGCCTGCTGGCTGTAGCAGCGCACCACTTTTCCCGGCCCCTGGCGGGCAGCCCGGCCGGCCCGCTGGTCAGCCGACGCCCGCGAGCAGGAAACGGTAACCAGGCCGCTCATTCCACGGCCGGAGTCCCGCCGGGGCTCACGCGCAAGCCCGGCATCGACTACCAGCCGGACGCCGGGTACAGTCAGCGAGGATTCGGCCAAGTCGGTCGAAACGATGACGCGGGCTTTGTCCCCGGGCCGGCGTCCGGAAACCACCCGGTCCTGCCCGGCCGCAGCCACCCGGCCGTGCAGCTCCAGCACGTCGACGCTGTGTCCCAGCCTGCCACGCAGCCCGGCAGCGACCTGCGACACCTCACGTGCACCTGGGACGAAGACCAGCGCGTCCACGGTACCGTCGCCGGCCAAGGCCGCGGTATGGGCGCGGGCAGCAGTGTCCACCACGTGGTCCAGGAAGGCGCGCGCCACTCCCCTGCCATCGAGGCGCTGGCCGGACGCCGGCGCCCACTCCACGTCAAGCTCGTGAAGCACTGAGGCGCAGCTGACGACGGGAGCGGCTGCACCGCCGTCGGGATCTCCCAGCAGGGCGGCAAAACGTGGGGCGTCCAGCGTGGCGGACATGGCGACGACGGCAAGGTCGCTGCGAAGCTGCCGCACCTCGGCGAGCATCCCCGCCAGCAGGTCCGTCTCCAGGCCCCGTTCATGGACCTCATCCAGGACGACGGCGGCAACCCCCTCCAGTCCCGGATCGGCCAGCAGGCGGCGAAGAAGGATGCCGGGCGTCACGAATTCCACCAGGGTCTGCGGACCGGCCTGCCTCTCGCCGCGTACGGCATAACCGACGCGGCTGCCAAGGAGGCTGCCATCAAGGACCGACAGCCGCCGGGCGGCTGCACGGACGGCCACACGCCGGGGCTGGGTCACCACTACCCGCCCGGCGCCTTTGACATGGTTGCCGAGCATCGGAGGAACGAGCGTCGTTTTGCCGGTGCCCGGCGGCGCCTGCACCACCGCTGTTCCCGGCACGGGTCCGTTGTCCAGTGCATCCGCCAGGGCCGGCAGGGAGTCGGCGAACGCAAGGCCGTCACCAACAGCAGCAAGGTCGAAGGCTTGTGCGCCGGCGAAGCGGCCCTGCACCGGGGAAGAAGTCACCCGACCATTTTGCCCGCTGTCAGGGCTTGCCGTTCCCCTTGCCTTTGCCCTTGTTCTCCTTTGCCGCATCCGGAACCCCGGCGCCTTGCTCCTGCTGCGCCGGGACTGGTGGCGGTACTATGACCTCCACCCCTTCACCAGCCTCTGGCTGCTCCGGCTGGATTGTTTCCGGCAGTGGGACTGTTTCTGCAGCCACGGCTTCGGCAGGAGCCGGGACGGCCGTGGTTCCGGCCAGCGCAGCCTGGGAAGTCAGGTGGCCGGTGATGTCCGCACGGACCGAGGCCAGGGCCAATTCAATACCGCGGAGGCGCGGAGCCGAGATGCGGCCGTCACGGGCGGCGCTGTCCAGGTCCGCCTCCAGGGCCTGCAGGGCAGCAAGGGCCCCGTCCATCCTGTTTTCAGCGGCGGCCTGGCTGATGCTCAGGACCCGGATCTGGAAACCGCGGAGTGTTGTTTCATCCGAATCTGCCGTGCGAAATCCTCCCGAAGCCACAAGGACCACCGCGGCAACGGCAAGCGCGGCAGCAACTGCTGCGGCTGTGGCCAGGGCTGTCCGTGGTGGTGCCGGCCTGGTTGGACTGGAGCCGGCCGCTTCTGCCGGCCTATGCCGCATGCCGGCCCCTCAGCGGCGGCACTGCTGCCGGCCGGAGCGGCAATACCGCTACGGTGGCGAGGGGAGCTTCCGGTACCTGCCCTTCGACTGTCCGGCTGCGGGTATTCCTGATGAGCCGACGGACAGCCACGCGCAGGAGGATTGCCGCCAGATGGCCGATACCGATGCCAAGGAGCACGTGCCCTGCGAAGTACAGCCCGCCAAGGCCTGCGGCACCCAGACTTGCGCCGGCGGTCACCGCCGCCCCGCCTGCCGTCAGCATCGTCGACCAGGCTACGCCAAGTACTGTGCCCATTACTCCTGCTTCCATCTTCCGGTTAGTCAGCAAGCTTACTAGTAATGCTCAGCAAGCTTACTACCTCAGGCCGCCGGCGCAAGCGCGGGCAGGGACGGACTCTGGACATGGATAGTCAGTAGCCTTAGCATTTTCCCATCGGTTAGCTCTCCGGGGCCGCCCGGCGCCAGCGGGTCCCGCAGGGCCTTCCGGGCAGGAAAAAACCCTAGGTACGGAAGCAGGAGACAACCATGGCAACGGCACGGGAAATCATGACAGGTGGCGCGGAGTGCATCGGCGAGAACGAGACGCTTGAGGCAGCCGCCCGCAAGATGAAGGACCTTGACGTCGGTTCACTTCCGATTTGCGGTGAAGACAACCGGCTCAAGGGCATGCTGACAGACCGCGATATCGTCATCAAATGCCTTGCTGAAGGCGGGGACCCGCGATCGGTTAGAGCCGGTGAGCTCGGCCAGGGCAAACCGGTCACCATCGGCGCGGATGACTCCATCGAAGAAGCCATCCGGACGATGCAGGACCACCAGGTGCGCCGCCTCCCGGTCATCGACGGCCACAATCTTGTTGGTGTTTTGAGTCAGGGTGATATTGCGAAAAACTACCCCGAAGACCGTGTGGGCGAACTCGTCGCATTTATTTCGTACTGAGTACGCTGACAACAAAAGCTGCCGCGGCCAGTCAGGCTGCGGCAGCTTTTGTTGTGACCAGCAGTTGCCCGCCGTCCTGCCGGGTACCAAGGGACCGCGCGGCTGGCGTTGGCTACGCTGTCCGGTCCAGCGCTTCGAGGAGGCGCCGGACGGAGCCGCCCAGGTTCCATTCCGTGGCCAAACGTTCGAGTTCGCCGCGCGGCTCGCCAACGACCGGGTGCAGCCGGGCGCCTGCTTCCTCCAGGCTTGGCAGCGCAAGGTCCCGGACCAGCCGTACGACGGCGGGGGCTGCTTCGAGGTAGCCGGCGGCGGCTGCGAGCTTGGCGCGGACGGGCGCCGCCATTCCGCTGCCGGGATTGTCCGCCGCTTCCAGGAGTCCCTCGAGGGTGCCGTACTTCAGGAGCAGGGACGCCGCCGTCTTCTCGCCGATGCCGGCCACGCCCGGCAGCCCGTCGGAAGCGTCGCCACGCAGGGTGGCGTAATCGGCGTACTGCTGCGGCAGTACCCGATACTTGCTGACAACTGTCTCCTCCGTATAAACCTCGAGGTTCCGCATGCCGC
This sequence comes from Pseudarthrobacter sp. NamE2, assembly GCF_005796205.1. GTDB lineage: Bacteria > Actinomycetota > Actinomycetes > Actinomycetales > Micrococcaceae > Arthrobacter. The sequence continues at coordinate 440,375 of NZ_VAHN01000001.1, forward strand.
GGGCCGTGTAGATCACCCGGACCCGCAGGCCGTCGTCACACACCTGGAACAGGTCCCTGTCCCCCGTGACGACGTCGACGGGGAAGGGAGCGTTGCTGGCGTAGGTGCCCACAACGTCGTCGGCCTCATGGTCGGCAGCCCCCACGATGGCGATGCCGGCCAGCCCAAGGACACGGCGGATCATGGGCAGCTGCGCCTCCAGGGCATCCGGAACCACTTCGGCGTCGGGCGCGCCGGTGTGTGCCTCCGCCACCCGGTGCGCCTTGTACGTGGGAAGCAGGTCCACGCGCCATTGCGGGCGCCAGTCGTCGTCCCAGCAGGCAACGAGGTGGGTGGCGTGGTAATCAGTGGTCAGCCTGGCGATCATGTCCAGCAGCCCGCGGACAGCGTTGACGGGTGTCCCGTCCGGACGCCGGATGGTGTCCGGCAGGCCGTAGAAGGCACGGAAGTACAAGGAGGCAGTGTCCAGCAGCATCAGGCGATCGGGCATACCTGATCCTTCCACGCGACGAAAGATTCCAGCTACCCGCCGCGGCCGGGATAGGCGGCCATCAGGGCGGCGGAGAGGACCCAGACAACCCCTACCGCCGCAACCGTTGCAGCGCCGCCCCACCCTGTTACGGTTCCGGCAAGGGCCACGCCGGCAGCCGAAGCACTGACCCGGAAACCCGCGGTAACGGTGAAAATCTGGGACTTTAAGTGCGGCGGGCTGTGCAGGTTCCGCAGGAAGAGCATCGCGGCGGATGTTGAGGCCGTGAACAAGCCGGACAGGCCGATCGCGGCGAGGGTCCAAACCGTGCCAAGGTCGATGGCGGCAGCGGCGGTCAGCAGCCCCGTGGCCAGGAAACCGACAGCCATCACCACATGGGGCCGGCCACGGGCGGGCCGGGCTGTCTCCACCACGGCGCCCAGCAGGCTGCCGATGGCGAAAGCCGTCACCACGGCGGCACCCTCCCCGGGCGACCCCGCCCGCTCGAACGAGAGCGTGACGGCGGCAATCGCCAGTCCGCCCTGGCCCAGCTGCGTAAAGGTGGAGGAAGCGGTCACCACGGCCAAGGGCCGGTGGCTGAAGATCCGGTGCAGTCCGGCTTTGACCGACTGCCACAGAGACCCCTGGGCGCGGCCGTGCGGACGGAGCGCCACGCCGCCGACGGCCAGCGGGCCGATCGCCGCGGACGCCGCAAGGACAGCCAGCGCCGCCTGCGCGGGCAGGAACACCGCAATCAGCGCCACGACAGCCGGCCCGGCCACGGCGGACACGTTGTAGGAGAGTGAATCGACCGCGAAGGCCCGCCTGATGTCGGGAATAGCACCGGCGACGAAGCTCGAAAAACCGCCCATGTAGAACGGCGACGCCGCCCCGGCCAGGGCAAGTACCACGAATACGGCAGCCAGCGGAATACTGCCAACGAGTGCCGTCGCGGCTAAGGCGGCAGCCGTAACCAGGCAGGCAGCGGCGACCCAGGCGGCGGGGCGCCTGGTACTGTCCAGCACCGCGCCCACCAGCGGAGCCGCGAGCACGCTTGGCCCCAACGAGGCGGCAACGAGCAGGCCCCCGACGGCGACATCGCCCATCTGCTGCACGGCCAGGATTGGCAGGGCAACGGTCGAGCCGGCACTTGCCATCCTTGGAGGTACGGAAGCGGCAAGATACCGGAGCGCACCCATTCCCGGTTGTTCCCCCATCAGCTCGCCCAGTGACTACTACCAAAGGCACCTTAGCCGACCGCGCGGCCCGCGGTTGACCACGGGAACGCAACCTGCAGGCGGGACACGCGGGCGCATCCGCACGTCCGTGCCTCTCCCCGGCGCCGCCCGCATCAGGCACAATGTGGTTCATGGGGCGTTGGAGCGAGGACAGGGTGGCCAGCGCCGCGCCCGATGCCGCATCCCTGGTTGCCGCCCGCAAGCTGGCCCGCCCGGGACCCTGGTCCGGGACGGGCAGCAACGGCGACCTCGTTTGGGGGAAATGCCAAGGCAGCGGCAAGACCCCTTACCAGGTAAGCGTGGATACGGTAGCGCCGGCGTACCGGTGCTCGTGCCCCAGCCGGAAGTTTCCCTGCAAGCATGCACTGGCGCTGCTCCTCCTGTGGGCGCGGGGAGAGACGGCCGGGGAAGGTGCCGAAACCGCCGCCTTCGCCAGCGAGTGGGCAGCCAAGCGGACGGAGCGGGCCGCTGCACGCACCGGCCGCCCCGACGCGCGCCCCGCGGATCCGGCAGCGCAGGCCAAGCGGCTGGCGGAGCGGACGGCACTGATGGACGCCGGCGTCGAGGATTTCGCCCGGTGGCTAACGGACTTGGTCAGGACCGGGCTCGCCCAGGTTCGCAACCAGCCCTATTCCTGGTGGGACGCCGTGGCCGCCCGGCTGGTTGACGCCCAACTGCCCGGCCTGGCAGAGCAGGTACGGGCCATGGCTTCGGATGTCCACGCCCGCACCGACTGGGCGGACCACCTCCTGCTGCACGCAGGCCGCTGGTGGGCCCTGACGAAAGCCTGGCCGCGGCGGGAACGGCTGACGCAGGACGAGCTGGCCGACCTTCGGGCGGCAGTCGGATGGCCCACACCCGCTGCGGACGTCCGCAACACCGAGGCATTGCCCGGCCCCTGGCTGGTACTCGGCGCGCACCGCAGCGACGACGGCCGCCTCCAGCAGCAGCGGACGTGGCTGCAGGGGCCGGACGGGACTGTCGTCGTCGTCCTCGATTTCGCCGCCCGAGGTGAAGCTTTTGCCCTGCCACAACTGGCAGGGGCCGTACTGGACACAACGGTGGCCCGCTACCCCGGCTCGGCACCACGACGGGCCATGTTCACCAGCCCTGTGGCACCCAAGGCAATGGCTCACGGGCTGGGCACGGGCGGCAGTATTGCCGGGGCTTTGGCAGCTGAGTCAGCCGCGGTTGCGGCCTCGCCGTGGCGTGGGCGCCACCCTGTGCTCCTGGCCGGAGTCCGGATCGGCAGCACCGGCCAGGGCTGGTTGCAGGACAGCTCCGGCCAGGGGCTGCCGCTGGTTGACGCCCGCCTGGACCACTTGCTGGCAGTGACAGGCGGACACGCCGTCGAGGTTTTCGGTGAACTCGAGGACGGCCGGCTCAGGCCGCTGTCCGTGGTGGTTGACGGGGCAGTGGTGGCCGCATGACATGGCTGGCCGAACTGCGGGCCGCCGCGCTGGTGGGCACGGGCCGCCATCCGGTTCCCCAGCCGCCCCCGGAGCTCCATGTGCAGAGTCCCGACGGGATTTCGCCCGAGGAGTCGCTGCTGGGCCAGGCTGCCCTTGCTGATGTGGCCACACGTGCGGCCCGCAGGGCTGTCCCCGTGCAGGGCGGCCAACCATCGGCCGCGCCGCTGGACGATGCCCCGCCCGCCGCGGGCGACGCCGCCCGGCTCCTCGAGCTGCTCCTCACGCAACCTCCCGTCGGGTCCGAACTCCGGACCCGGCTGGTGGCCGACTGGCTGCGACTCGCAGCGGAATCCGAACGGCGGGTTCCGCACCGGCTGCTGCCCGCGTTGTTTACCCTGGCAGAGACCCAGCCCGCCGTGAGGGACCAGCTGGAACCGGCCATCGGAACCCGCGGCCGCTGGCTTCAGAAGCTCCAGCGGGCCCAGGTTACGGAGCCTCTCCCCGGTACGGCCGGGGACAGGGAGGTGACCGGCGCCGATGCCCTGGAAAAGCTGACATTGCTGCGGCGCACCGACCCGGCCGCCGCCGTCGAACGCCTGGAAGCCGAGTGGGACAGCCTGGGCGCCCGCGACCGCGCACTGTTCCTGGGGGTCCTGGAAACCAATCTCGATGCCAGGGATGAGCCGCTCCTGGAGAAGTCCCTGGATGACAAGGCCAGGACGGTGCGCGATGCAGCCGCTTCCCTCCTGGACCGGCTTCCCGGCAGCGCCCGCGCTGCCCGCATGGCTGCCCGGCTGCGGCCGCTGCTGAGCGTCAGGGGTGCGCTGCGGAGGCGCCTGGAGATTGAACTGCCGCCCGCTCCGGACGCAGCGGCGTTGCGCGACGGGATACCCCCTCCGCCGCCTGCCGGCGAACCGGACCGGCTGCGCCGGCTGGACACGATCATCCGCGGTGCACCGCTGGATGTCTGGACGACGGCGGCGGGCAGGGATCCGGCTTATACCCTCGCCCTGCTGGACGGGGAACCGCGGATCATCCAAGCAATCCTCGCCACCGCCGTACTGCGCGCCGACCGCGAATGGGCGCGTGCCCTGCTGGCGCTCCGGGCAGACGCGCGCCTCCTCTCCTGCCTGCCGGCGGAGGAGCAGGAGCGGTGGCTCGCGCAGCATCTGCGCGAGGGCAGCATCCAGCCGGTTGCGCTGGTTCCGCTGCTCCGCGGACTCCCCACGCCCTGGGGTCCCGACCTGGCCGGCGCCGTCCTCGAGCTCGTGGCCCGCAAGGAAGGCGGCTACGTTGCCGCCATCCTTGCCCCGGTCCTGCCCGCGGCACTGCCCGCCGAAGCCGCCGACGAGTGCCGCCGCCTGCTGGGCCGCTCCGACGACGACGCATCGCGTCGGCGCGTGCTGCGTGACGTCGTCCAGTACCACTCATTCCGACAATCACTGACGGAGGCCTTCCCATGACCAATGCCCCGGCCCCGGCGGACATTGTCCGCGCCCACGCCGAGGACGCCTACGCCGCGGAACTCAACGCACTCGCCGGCGTGGACGACCGCCCGCGCCCGCCCAGCTGGCGGCTGTCACCCTGGGCGGTCACCACGTACGTCCTCGGCGGTACGTTGCCCAACGGTGTGGAGATCACCCCCAAGTACCTGGGGTCGCAGCGGCTTGTGGAGATCGCCGTGGCTTCGCTGGCCACGGACCGTGCCCTGCTGCTGCTGGGTGTACCCGGCACGGCCAAGACCTGGCTGGGCGAGCACCTCGCGGCAGCCATCTCGGGGTCGTCTTCCCTGGTGGTCCAGGGCACAGCGGGAACGCCGGAGGAAGCACTCCGGTACGGCTGGAACTACGCGCGCCTGCTCGCCGACGGCCCGTCCCGCGAAGCCCTGGTGCCGGGGCCGGTGATGCGGGCCATGGAAGCCGGCATCCTGGTCCGGGTGGAGGAACTGACCCGGATCCCCTCGGACGTGCAGGATTCCCTCATCACCATCCTCAGCGAGAAGACCCTCCCCGTCCCCGAACTCAACACCGAAATACAGGCACGGAAAGGCTTCAACGTCATTGCCACGGCCAACAACCGGGACAAGGGCGTCAATGACCTGTCATCGGCCCTGCGGCGCCGTTTCAACACGGTGGTGCTGCCGCTTCCGGACACCCTCGACCAGGAGGTGGACATCGTCACAGCCCGGGTCCGCGCCCTGGGTACCGCACTGGAACTGCCGGCCGGCCTGGCCGAACTGTCCGAGATCCGGCGGGTGGTCACGGTAATGCGCGAGCTGCGCGCCGGGGTGACGCAGGACCAGCGCACCACCATCAAGTCGCCGTCGGCCACTTTGTCCACGGCGGAGGCCATATCGGTGATGACGAACGGGCTGTCCCTGGCCGCCCATTTCGGGGACGGTACCGTGCGTGCCCAGGATGTGGCCGCCAGCCTGGTGGGTGCGGTGGTCAAGGATCCGGTGCAGGACCGCGTGGTCTGGCAGGAATACCTGGAGACAGTTGTCCGGAACCGTCCGGACTGGAAGGACCTCTACCGGGCCTGCCGCGACCTCGAAGCGTCCAACTGACCGATGGCCGAGGTGCACATCCTGGGGATCCGTCACCACGGTCCCGGCTCCGCCAGGTCGGTAGCCGAAGCCCTGGCGGAACTCCGGCCGGAGCTGGTCCTGGTGGAGGGCCCGCCGGAACTGGACACGGTCCTGCCACTGCTCGCCGACGTTGACATGGTGCCGCCGGTAGCAGGGCTGGTTTATGCGGTGGATGAGCCCCGGCTGGCCTCCTTCTACCCGCTGGCGGGCTTTTCACCGGAGTGGGTGGCCATCCGCTGGGCGCTGTCGATAGGCGCCGGGGTGCGGGCCATTGACCTGCCTGCAGCAAACACCTTTGCCATGCGCCGGACGGCGGCCACCCCCGATGTCGCTGCCCCCGGGGCGTACCGGCCTGACGCGATCGGGATACTCGCGGACGCTGCCGGGTACAGCGACCCCGAGCGGTGGTGGGAAGACGCCGTCGAGCACCGGAAGGGCGGACCCCTGGACAGGTTCGCCGCCATCTCCGAAGCCATTGCGGAGATCCGGGCAACGGATTCCCGGCCGGCGGAACATCCCGACGTCGTCGAAAACAACCTGCGGGAGGCTGCCATGCGGCGGCTCCTTAGGGCGGCCATGCGCGAAGGCCACGAAAATATCGCCGTGGTCTGCGGCGCCTACCACGCTCCTGCACTGGTGCCGGCCGGTTTCCCCGCAGCCGCGGCGGACAGCAAGGTCCTCGCCGGGCTGCCCAAGGCCAAGGTCACCGCCACCTGGGTGCCGTGGACCTCCCACCGACTGAGCTTCCGCAGCGGCTATGGTGCCGGGGTTACCGCCCCAGGCTGGTACCAGCACCTCTTCGCCCATTGGATGGACCAGGATCGCCCTGTCGACGTGGCAACCACCTGGCTGGTCCGGGTGGCGCACGCCCTGCGCAGGGAGCACCTGGACGCCTCCACAGCGTCAGTGGTGGAGGCAAGCAGGCTGGCCACGGCCCTCGCTGCCGTGCGGGGCCGGCCCAGCCCCGGCCTCGCCGAGCTCGACGACGCCGCGCAGGCCGTACTGTGTGACGGCTCGCCGCTGCCGCTCGCCGTCGTCCACCGGGAGCTCACGGTCGGCCAGGAAATCGGGAACGTCCCGGAGTCGGTGCCCACGCTCCCTTTGGCCGCCGATCTGGCCGCAGTCCTCCGCAGCCTCCGGTGGAAGCCCGGCGCCTTGGAGGAGGTGTTGGTCCTCGACCTGCGCAAGCCGGGCCAGCTGGCGCGGTCGGTGCTGCTGCACCGCCTGCAGCTGCTGGGTGTTGACTGGGGTGTACCAACCGAAACCGGACGCACCACTGGCACCTTCAAGGAGGCCTGGACGCTTCAGTGGGACCCGGAACTGAGCGTGGCATTGGTGGAAGCGAGCCGCTACGGGACCACCGTCGCTTCGGCAGCAGTTGCGGCCGCCGCGGAACAGGCCAGGGACGCCCAGAGCCTTGCCGGCCTCAGTGCGCTGCTGTCGCGGTGCCTGCTTGCAGACCTTCCGGACGGGATCAGCGCCGTCGTACCGGCACTGGCCGAACGGACGGCCCTGCAGCAGGACGTGGCGCCGCTGCTGGAAACCATCGCTCCCCTGGCCCGGACCTGCAGGTACGGCAACGTCCGCGGCGTGGACACTGCGGGGGTGCGGAGAATCCTCGACGCCACCGTAGTGCGCGCCTGCGTGGGCCTGCCCACCGCCTGCGCCGGGCTCGACGACGACGCTGCCGCCGCCATGCGCCGGGCCCTTGATGCAGCGAACGACGGCCTGGCCCTCCTGCCGGACATGCCGCCCGGGGACTGGCGGCAGGCACTGGCCGCCGTGGCAGGATCGGACCGCATCCACGGTTCGGTGGCGGGGCGGGCCAGCCGGCTGCTGCTGGACGCGGGGGTGCTCGACGGCGGCGAAGTGGCCGCCAGGTTGAGCCGGCGCCTTTCGCTGGCCACGCCGGCGCCCGCTGCCGCAGCGTGGCTGGACGGCCTGCTGTCCGGCGACGCCGCCCTGCTGGTGTACGACCCCCACCTGCTGGCGATCGTCGACGGCTGGATCAGCGCGGTCGACGAGGAGGTGTTCGACGACGTCCTGCCGCTCCTGCGCAGGACGTTCTCCGCCTTCAGCCGCCCGGAACGCCGGGAGATCGGCGAGCAGGTCAGCCGCACCGGCAGCAGCGGGGCACCCACGGCACAGGAGGGTCTGGACTTCGCCGCGGCTGCCCCGGCGATTCGGACAATGGCGGGGTACCTGGGATGGGAGGCCCGAGCATGACCGATTCAGATTCCGCGCGCGGCAGGTTGAAGCGGTGGCGCCTGGTGCTCGGCGGGAACGACGCCGACGGGGTCTCCACGCCCGGCGGCGAGGCCGTGGTGCTTTCCGCGGACGACGCCCGCCGCGACCAGGCACTGCACGAACTGTACGAGGACCGGAAGGGCAGCCGCGGGGGCATGGGGGCCTCCAGCCCCCGGGTGGCGCGCTGGCTGGGTGACATCCGCAGCTATTTTCCGTCCTCGGTGGTCCAGGTGATGCAGGCTGATGCCATGGACCGGCTCGGCCTGAGGCAGCTGCTGCTGGAACCGGAGATGCTGCGCAGCGTGCAGCCCGACGTCGGACTGGTGGGCACGCTGCTCGGGCTGGGCCGGGTAATCCCCGAGCACTCCCGCGAAACGGCCCGCGCGGTGGTGCGGCAGGTGACGGCCCAGCTTGAAGAACGCCTGCGGGCACGCACCATCCAGGCCGTCACCGGGGCCTTGAACCGGTCGGCGCGGACCCGGCGGCCCCGGCACCGGGACATCGACTGGAACCGGACCATCGCGGCAAACCTTCGCCACTACCAGCCCGCCTACCGCACGGTGGTGCCGGAACGCCTGGTGGGCCACGCCCGGCGAAGCACCGAGATCCAGCGCGAAATCATCCTCTGCATCGATCAGTCCGGGTCGATGGCCGAGTCCGTGGTGTATTCGAGCGTGTTCGGTGCGGTGCTCGGCTCACTGCGTTCCCTCCGCACCCGCATGGTGGTTTTCGACACGGAAGTAGTGGACCTTACGGAAGACCTGGACGACCCGGTGGACGTCCTGTTCGGCGTGCAGCTGGGCGGGGGCACCGACATCAACCGCGCCCTGGCGTACTGCCAGGGCCAGATCAGCCGGCCGGACGAGACCATCCTCGTGCTGGTCAGCGACCTGTACGAGGGCGGCATCGCGGAGGAGATGCTGCGGCGTGCGGCGGCCATCGTAGGATCAGGTGCCACCATGGTCGCGCTGCTGGCGCTGAGCGACAGCGGGCATCCGACCTTCGACGCCGGCCATGCGGCTGCGCTCGCCGGGATCGGGGTTCCGGCGTTCGCCTGCACTCCGGATCTGTTCCCGGAACTGATGGCTGCCGCGATCGAGCGGCGGGACGTCAGTGGTTGGGCGGCCGCGCACGGCATCCCCACGAATCATGAAAGCTAGCCGGTCACGTCTGGCCGCTGCCCGGCGGGCCGGTAAGCACCGTCGGCACGTACTCCAGCAGCTGGAGCCGGCCGTCGAAGGTCCGGCTTTGCACCATCTCCAGCGCAACGTCCGGGTAGCCGTCGTAAATGCGCTCGCGGCCGGTACTGCCGGTGATTACCGGGAAGACAACCAGCCGGAACCGGTCCACCAGGCCCGCCACCAGCAGGGACCGGGACAGGCTCAGGCTGCCCAGGGTGCTCAACGGCCCGGTTCCGTTCCGTTTCATGTCCCGCACCGCCTCCACAGCGTCCCCGGGAACCAGCATCGAGTTGGGCCAGTCCAGGGGTGCCTGCAGCGTGGAGGAGAAGATGACTTTCGGAACGGCGGCAAGGCCGGTGAGGCTGGCGCCCTCCTCCTTTGAAAAGCCGGAGCGGTCCGCCGCTGCCTGCGCGGACAGGCCGTACATCAGCCGGTAGGTGTTGGCACCCATCAGGAAGGTGTAGTTCTTCTCCGCCTCCTGGTCCAGCCACTCCAGGTATTCCGGCCCCTCCAGCCCCCACCAGCCGGGCCATCCCTCAGCGGAGGCATACCCGTCCAAGGAGATGATCAGGTCCACCATCAGGGTTGCTGGTGACGTTTCCGCAGGTGTGGCGCCCATGGCCGGCTCCTCGAACTGATCGGCGTGGATGTGCCGGCAATGCTATGCCCGGACCGGGCCGGCTTCAAGGGTCCTCCCCTTTCATCAGCCCTGCCTGAGGCGTAGCGTCTATTCCGCCGGGAACGGTCGCAGCCGTCAAAGGAGCGGACATGGCTGGATGGAATGCGGACACAGCCGCGGGGCCCGTGGGCGCGGGAACCGTAACGCTGGTGGAAGGGTCATGTTTTTGCATCTCCGCTGCCAACGGCGACATCCACTCTGAGCTTCCCCACGGTGTGTTCCACGAGGACACCCGCATCCTGTCCGGGTGGAACATGGCGGTGAATGGCCAGCCCCTCGAACCGCTGACCGCGGAAACGAAGGAACCCTACCGGGCACTGTTCATTGGGCGCGTCCCCCGTGCGGACGGATACGCGGACAGCCCCCTGATCGTCGAGCGCCTGCGGGAAGTGGCTGCCGGGGTGGTTGAGGAAATCACCATCCGCAACTACTCCCGAGACCCTGTGGAGTGCAGCGTCTCCGTTGGCGTCGATTCGGACTTTGCGGACCTGTTCGAAGTGAAGGAGGCGAGGGTCCAGCGGCGCTGGGAGGTGGTCCGCGGAGCCGACGGCGACTCCCTCATCATCAGCGCAGCCTGGCAGGACCTCCGGAAGGCTGTCCTGGTGCGGGGACGCGGAGCAGTCGCCACCGCCGGTGCCCTCACGTACCATGCCCTGGTCCCCGGCCACGGCCACTGGAGCACGCGGCTGAGCGTAGCACCTGCCGGGCCGCACAAAGCCACCCGTCCTCCCAGGCACGGGATGTCACCGAGCGACCGGCGCCACCAGGAGTGGGTCGCGAAGATTCCCAAGCTGCAGATGACCAACCGGTCCATCGTACGGACGCTGCGGCGCAGCTATGACGACCTCGGCGCGCTGCGGATCGAGGACCCGGCGCATCCGGAGCGGATTGTGGTGGCCGCCGGAGCGCCCTGGTTCATGACGCTGTTCGGGCGGGACTCACTCTGGGCTTCCGAAATGGCCCTTCCCGTGGACCCGTCCCTGGCCCTTGGCACCTTGCAGACCCTGGCTGACCACCAGGGCAGGGTGGTGGACCCGGTGAGTGAAGAGGAACCCGGAAAGATCCTCCACGAGGTACGGCTGGGGGTGTCCTCCGGGCTGGCCCTGGGCGGAAAGTCGGTCTACTACGGCAGCGTGGACGCCACGCCCCAGTTCGTGATGACGCTGGGCTCGGTCAGCCGCTGGGGCTTCGCAAAGGACACCATCGCTGCCCTGCTGCCCAACGCGGACCGTGCGCTGGACTGGGTCCGGAACTACGGCGACAAGGACGGCGACGGCTTTGTGGAGTACTCCCGCCTCAACGACCAGGGCCTGCTCAACCAGGGCTGGAAGGACTCGTGGGACGGCATCAACTTCGCTGACGGCACCCTCGCGGAGCCGCCCATCGCCCTTTGCGAGGTGCAGGCTTTGGTGTATTCCGCCCTGCTGTCACGGGCGTGGATGGCGTACGACGGCGGCGACGCGGCTTTGGCGGCGCAGCTCACCGGGGAGGCGGCGGCGCTGAAGAAGAAGTTCAACGAGGCGTTCTGGCTGCCGGACCGCGGCTACTTCGCCGTAGCGCTGGACGGCAGGAAGCGCCCGGTGGACGCCTGCGCCTCCAATATGGGCCAGTGCCTCTGGCAGGGCATTATCGATGATGACAAGGTGCCGCTGGTGGCCGAACGGCTGATGTCGCCGGAGATGTTCAGCGGATGGGGCGTCCGGACCCTTGCCACGGACATGGGCGCCTACAACCCGGCAAGCTACCACAATGGATCTGTCTGGCCGCATGACAACGCCATCATCGCGGCGGGCCTCATGCGTTACGGCTTCGTGGCGGAGGCGCAACGCATCGCCACGGCACTGCTTGAAGCGGCAGAATACTCCGACGGCCGGCTTCCGGAACTGTTCTGCGGGTTCAGCCGGGACCAGGTTGCGGAACCGGTGCCCTACCCCACCGCCTGCTCGCCGCAGGCTTGGGCAGCCACCACACCCATCATGCTGATCACCAGCCTGATGCGGTACGACGCCCACGTTCCGCTGGGCGGCTTCTGGATGGACCCGGCGCTGCCGGAATCGTACGGCGACCTGCACATCACCAACGCACCCATGGGAGGCGGCCGGATCACCATCGACATCGCCCGTTCGGAGGCGTCGGTGAAGGGCCTGCCGGAGGGCATCGCATTCCACCGTGGGCACCGGCCCTGGCTGACGGAACTCGTGGCCCAGGCCGGCCTTGGCAGCGCCCGGAACAGCGTGCCCTAAAGCGCCCAGCCGGCGTCGTCATACGAACTGCGGACGTGGGCCCGCAGGTACTCCCCCACCACGGCGGCGCCCAGGCCGCCCACATCCGGTGCAACCACCCGTGCGTCGATCCGCCGTGCCATCCGCTGGACGAAGCGCTCAAGCCCCGGGTCGTTGCCGAGGCGGAAGAACGTCGCCTGCACGCCGCTGCGGCCCAGCCGGTCGAGTTCGGTGACGGTGGCCCGAATGGTCTCGCGGTCCGGCGGCCAGCAGAACCACGATTCACCGTCCGGCAGCAAGTGCGCGGTGGGTTCGCCGTCCGTCACCACCAGCAGGACGTGCTGCATGGACGGGTGCTTGCGGAAGAAGCGGCCGGCCAGCAGCAGCCCGTGGTGCAGGTTGGTGCCCTGTTCCCGGAGTGCCGGCAAGGCGGTGAGCTGGCCGATGTCCATGGACTGCGCGTACCGGCCGAACGTGACCAGCTGCAGCCGGTCTCCCCGGAATTTCGTGGAGACCAGGTGGTGCAGCGCCAGTGCCGTGCGCTTCATTGGCACCCAGCGGCCCTCGGCAGCCATGGAAAATGACACATCCACCAGCAGGACGACGGCGGCCTGTGTCCGCGCCTCCGTTTCGGTCACTTCGATGTCGTCCACACCCAGCCGGAATCCCCGGCCGGGATCGCCGCCCTCTGCCACGGTGCGGCGGATGGCGTTCGTCATGGTCCGGGTCACGTCCCACGGCTCGGCGTCCCCGAACTCCCACTGCCGGCTGGAGCCGGTCTGGTCGCCCGCGGCACCTGCGGTCCTGGTTTCCCGCCGCCCCTGCCGGCCGGACAGCTGCCGGGCGGTATCCCGCAACAGTGACTTCCCCAGCCTCCGCATGGCCTGCGGGGACAGCCGGAGGTCGCCGTCGGCACCCCGCCGCAGGTAGCCGCCGTCGTGCATTGCCCGTTCGATCTCCGCAAGGGTACGTGCGGTGACGGCCGCGTCCTGCCCCAGCTGGCGGGCCAGGGCCTCCAGGTCCAGATCGTCCAGCCGGGAGCCGCTGTATGACTGGGAGAGCTGCTCGGCCAGCGCATCCAGTTCCCCGATGTCCTGCAGGACACCGGTGCCGTCGCCCAGGCCGAGCCCTTCCTGGCCCTCAAAGCGTTCAGAGCCGCTCCAGTCCTCCCCGGGCCGGAGCGCCCGCAGCGTGTCGTCCAGCTGGTCGAGCTGGGCCATCAGCTCCGGCGAACCGAACGCCTGGGCCGAGAGCCGCATCAGTTCGTCGCGCTGTTCGGCGGACATGGACTGCAGGAGCCGCTGGGCTGCGGCCGCGCGCTTGGCCAGCGCGTCCACCAACTCCTCGACGGAGCGCGGGTTTTCGGGGAAGAACTGGCCGTGCCGGGCCATGAACTCCTGGAAATCGGCGTTGGTGTCTTCGCCGCGGCGGTGTTTGCCGAGCAGTTCGTTGAGGTCTTGGAGCATCGCGCTGACCGCCTCGCGGTCCTGGTCGGTGGCGCCTTCGAGCGCCTGCTTCATGCCGGCGAACCGCTGGTCCAGCACTTCCCGGCCCAGCAGGTCCTTGATCCGCTCGTACGCTTCCCTTGCGGCGCCGGACTGCCAGTCGTAGGAAGCGAGTTCGTTGACGGCGGCCGCGGTGGACGCGGGAAGGTTCTGCAGCTGCATCTCCCGGAATGCCCGGTCCATGTTGTCCATCATCGCGTCCCGGGCGAGCTGCTTGCGTTCCTCCAGCACGGCGGTGTCCAGCAGCTTCCGGACTTCGTTGAGGGTCCCGTCCAGCCGGTGCCGGCCAAGCAGGTCGCGGCGCCGCTGCTGCACGCGCCGGGCCAGGTCGTCCAGCCCTTCCCGGTCCCGGCCGCCCCTGCGCAGGTACTCCTGCAGGGCATGACGCGGGGTATACCCTGCCATGACGTCCTCGGCCACCGCCTCGAGCGCCTCTGCCAGGTCCACCGGCGGCGCAAGCGGATCCGGCCCGCCGGCGTACCGGCCGTACCGTGCGCGGTTGTGCGGCACCATGTTGCCTCCTCTACGTGGCCGGAACTGTACCTAGCCGTAGACCGTTGCCTCGTCGTCGGACTCCTTGGAAATCCGCCTGGCCAGGTATAGCCCTTCAAGCGCCAGTTCGACGGCGGACGCCCGCTGTCCGTCGTTCTTCGCGCCCAGGCGTGCGCTGATTTCGTCGTAGAGTCCGGAGCCGTTCAGCGACGGGAGGTTCTGGAGGAACTCGCGGGCGGTAACCTGCTCCCCGGTGGTAACGGTGGTGTGGCCGTCCAGCGCTGCCACAAGCGGTCCCATGTCGATGCCGTGGAAGTGGGCGCGCACCGCTTCGGCGGTGGCGGTGCGAAGGAGATGGTCCAGGATGCCCTGTTCGCGGCCTTCCTCCCCCGACTCGAACTCGATCTTGCCCGTCAGGACCTCCGCCGCCGGTCCCAGGTCGACAATTCGCGCCACGGCCTGGTCCTCCCCGCGCACGCTGGCGCGCCGCAGCGCAGCGGCGGCCACGGTTTCAGCCCCGGCGATGGCGAAGCGGGCGGAAACGCCCGAGGTCTGGTTGACCGCAGGCGACTGCCGTAGGGCCCGGGTGTAGCGGGCCAGGATCTCCAGGATGACGGGCGGAACGTCGGCAACCAAGCGGCCCTCCTGCCGGATGACAGCCACCTCGTCAGCCAGCTCAATCGGGTAGTGCGTGCGGATCTCGGCGCCGAAACGGTCCTTCAGGGGCGTGATGATCCGGCCGCGGTTGGTGTAGTCCTCCGGGTTGGCAGATGCCACCACCAGCACGTCGAGCGGCAGCCGCAGCACGTACCCGCGGATCTGGATGTCCCGTTCCTCCATCACGTTGAGCATGGCCACCTGGATGCGCTCGGCGAGATCAGGCAGCTCGTTGATGGCGATAATGCCGCGGTTGGAACGCGGAACCAAGCCATAATGGATGGTTTCCGGGTCACCGAGCCGGCGGCCCTCGGCCACACGCATCGGGTCGACGTCGCCGATGAGGTCAGCCACGGAAGTGTCCGGCGTCGCAAGCTTTTCCACATACCGCTCCGACCGGTGGCGCCATGCCACCCGCAGCCGGTCGCCTTCCGTCAGGGCCCGCGCGCGGGACTGCTCGGTGATGGGCTGGTAAGGGTGTTCATTGAGTTCCGAATCCTCGATCACCGGCGACCACTCGTCCAGCAGCCCGGCCAAAGTGCGGAGCAGGCGCGTCTTGCCCTGGCCCCGTTCACCCAGCAGAACAACGTCGTGCCCGGCGATCAGGGCACGCTCCAGCTGCGGCAGGACGGTCCGGCTGAAGCCGAACATCCCGGGCCACGGGTCCCGGCCGGCGGCGAGCGCGGCCACCAGGTTGTCGCGGATTTCCTGCCTCAGGTCCTTTTGCACATGGCCGGCCGCACGCAGTTCGCCGACCGTGAAGATATCGGGACGATCAGTCACTCCTCTACGGTAAGCCCCGCCCTTCCGCTAATCGAGGGATTTGTCCAGATTCCCAAACGCTACTCTTGTTGCTGATGACTGCTGAAAGCACGCTGCTCCTCCTGGTCCGCCACGGGGAGACGCCCACCACGGGGAAAGTGCTGCCGGGACGGGTGCCCGGCCTGCACTTGTCCGACCGCGGCCGGGCGCAGGCCCGCCAGGTGGCGGAACGCCTTGATGGCCTGGAGGTCGATGCCGTCTACTCCTCCCCGCTGGAGCGCGCCTGCGAGACGGCGGAGCCCACGTCCCTCGCCACCGGTATTGCGGTAACCCCGGACGCAGGGCTCCTGGAGTGCGACTTTGGCGACTGGACCGGAGCCGCGCTCGCCGATCTGGCAGGCCTGCCGGAATGGCAGGCCGTGCAGCACACCCCGTCCGCCTTCCGGTTCCCGAACGGGGAAAGCTTCCGCGAGATGCAGGCAAGGATCGTGGGGGCACTCGAGGTGCTGGCCGCGGCCCACTCCGGAGGCGTCGTCGTATGTTTCTCCCATGCGGACCCCATCAAGGCAGCAGTGGCCCACGCCCTGGGCACCCACCTGGACCTGTTCCAGCGCATCGTCATCAGCACCGGTTCCGTCTCGGCGATCTCCTATGCGGAAAGGAAGGGACCGGCCGTGCACACTGTGAACTCGACGTCGGAACCACTGAGCGGGCTGCGGAGGCCGTGAGATGGGGCAGGTGCCCGCCCGGGAACTGGGGCTGCTCTGCGAAGGCAGCGTGGAGCTGCTTGGGCGGATGCCGCGCAGCAGCAACGCGACGTTCCTGGTCCAGGTGGCCTGCGGGGATGACACCGGCCGTGCCATCTACAAGCCGGAAGCGGGCGAGCGGCCGCTTTCGGATTTCGAGCCGGGGCTGTACCGGCGGGAACGCGCGGCCTACGTGCTCAGCGAATACCTGGGGTGGGGCATTGTCCCGCCCACGGTAGTCCGCGCCCAGGCACCCCTGGGGATCGGTTCCCTGCAGTGGTTCGTGGACTGCGACTTCCGCGAGCACTACTTCACCCTCCATGAGGATGCGCCGGAGACCCATGCCGCCCTGGCCCAAATTGCGCTGTTCGACTTCGTGGCCAACAACACCGACCGCAAGAGCGGGCATGTGCTCCGGAGCCACGACGGCCGCGTGTGGGGCATCGATCATGGACTGTGCTTCTCCGCCGGTTTCAAACTGCGCACGGTCATCTGGGACTTCGCCGGCGAGCCAATCCCCCGTGCTTTGCTGGACGACATCGCTCCCCTGGCCGGTGGCGTCCCCGCCGAACTGGCTGAACTGCTTGATCCCGTGGAAATCCGGGCTTTGCAGCGGCGGGTGCGGCGCATGCTGCTTGAGCAGGTGCTGCCAGCCGACCCCACCGGCATGCGCTACCCGTGGCCGCTGGTGTAGGGGCTGTTGGCCAAAGCGCCGTAACGCGGCGGTAACGCGTCCGGAACTACCGTCCGCGCATGAGCGAGACGCAGGGTGCCCGAAAATCCGGCTACGCATCCGGGTTCCTAGGCGCGGAGGTGGAAGTTCCCACCATTGATGCCAGCCTTGGCGAGGACACCGTCCGGCTCGACGGTTCACCCGTCATTCCCTACACGCACTTCTCCCTGGCTGTCAGCAAGTCCCGTGGGTTCGCGCGGTGGGTGGCCTGGAACATCGATGGCGGCAGCATTAAGAAAATCAGCCGGAAAGGCATCTCCTTCGTGAAGGACTCCAGGATTCCGGAGCAATTCCAGAACGGCGACGAACTGTACAACGGAAACCGCCTGGACCGCGGCCACATCGCCCGCCGCGCCGACGTCCTGTGGGGTTCGATGCCGGAGGCAAAGCAGGCCAATGACGACTCGTTCTTCTTCACGAACATCGCGCCGCAGATGGACGACTTCAATCAGAGCGGCAAGGCCGGCGTGTGGGGGCGGCTCGAGGAAGCGGTCTTTGCCGACGTCGACGTGCAGGACCTCAAGGTGACGGCCTTCGGCGGACCTGTGTTCCGGGACACTGACCGCGAATACCGCGGCGTCCGCCTGCCGCGTGAGTTCTGGAAGATCCTCGTCTATAAGGAACAGGGCGAACTGAAGAGCGCGGCCTTCCTGCTGACCCAGAACCTCAACCCATTGGAGGCACTGGACCTGGACGAGTTCCGCGCGTTCCAGGTCACCGTACCTGAACTGGAGGAACGCATACTCCTGCGGTTTCCGGCCGCCCTGCAACCCGCGGACGGGCGCACCACGCTCCAGGCACCCGGCGAGCGCGCTCCGCTGGCCAGCATCACCGACATCCGGTGGTGAGCTGCGCTAGAGAGAAAGTACCCGTGGGGTCACAGTGATCTGCAGGCCCGCATAGTCTCCCAGGAGCGGCTTCATCAGGGCGGGAACGTCGATCCGTCCGCTCCACCGGTTGGCCGTTCCGTCCCGGTCCAGCAGGCGGTCCCGGTCGTCCCGGATCCAGTCCCGCAGGGCAGTGGGTATGGTGCTGTTCCATGCCGCCCAGGCCGTGGGCAGGGGCTGGGCCGCCGACGGCGGTTCGATGTCCACCACCAGCGTGTCCTGCCAGTCTTCGGTCTGCTCCATGTGGTCCTCGAAAAAGAACCGGCCCTGTTTCTCGACGATGGACATCAGCCGCAGCCGCAGCGCCTGCCGCAGCCGGGGGACGCTCCTTCCGCCCACCAGCGGGCGCGGAGCCTGCGAGGACAGGAAGGTGGTGAGCAGCGGCTGGGGCGAATCGATGGGGTCGCCTTCCCTCCAGCGCTCGATCTGCACCGGGCAGAAGTGGGCGGCGCTCTGCTCATGGACCATCACGGGCAGGCCCCGGATAGCCACGCCCACATCCAGCTGGAATTCGACATCCTGCGTCGCGTCCCGTCCTACGGTGAAGCCCACAAGTTCCACCTGGATTTTCAGGTCCCCGAAGAGGAACCGCTGCAGGTTCTGGTAGCCCTCTTCGGAATTGACGATGCCGTAACGCCCGCTGTGGCTGCGGTGGACGATGGCCAGCGGGGCGCCCCGGACTGCGGCGTTGTTTATCTGGACAAGCCCGTCGCTGCGCGGGCCAACCGCTTTGGAGGACAGTCCGAAGGCAACGTCGTAGTCCTCTGGATTGGAGCCCACCAGGCAGAACAGCTCGCCCACCGGGAACCCGTCGTCGGGCATTTCCGTCGCCTGGAAGGCATCACGGCGGAGGGTCCGACGGCGGGCTGCCGGAGTGAGGTAGTCGTACATCCGGTCAGGCCCGAAGATGTCGGCGCCCTGGATGCCCGTAGCGTCCCTGATCCTTTCCAGCAGGCCGTAGCCGACGGCGAAGTTGATGCCGCCGTGCGGAGTGGCGTAGGTAAAGACCCTGGCGACGTACGCGGTGCCCGCAGCAGGGTCCACGTTCCCGTCGGCGTCGGCCATCTCCTCGGGAATGACCCGCTGGAGGAGGGACCGGCAGATCAGCCCGCCCATCGAGTGCGCCACCAGGAAGACCTTGGGCGCCCCTGTCCTGTCGAGCACCAGCTTGATGAGCCGGAAGAGATCGTGTGCGGCCTCTTCGAAGGAGAAGTTTTCCGGATCCTCGTCGAAGGTATCCGCAGAGTCGTCGTAGAAGCGGTGGATCCAGATGGATGCAGGATTAACGGTTCCGGCGTCCACGCCCTGCAGGTACGCCCACTGGTCGCCGTGCACGGGAACCTCATACTTGTGGTCCGTGACGAGGCGCAGCATGGGGGATTCGAACTGGTGGAACCTGGCTTTCCCGCGGCTGTCCGACCGGACATGGACAGATCCCTGGCTGAAGCCGTAAAAGGGATCATCCACGGCGCTGTTGATGGCACGGCCGTTGCCGGCGAAACCGCGGACATAGATGATGGGTAGCCTGCCGTCGGCGCCCGCGTTGCCCATTGCCTGTCCCCTTTTCCGTCAAGTGCCGCTGCGGAGGTAGCTCCCTGGCGGTGGGGGCAGTTGAGCATTCGTCCCGTTACGGCGCCGTTACCGGGCGCCTTTGGTGCCTTCAGGCACCTACGCGCCAAGCGGTAATGCGCCAGTAACGCGGCCGCGGTTCACTGGGACGAGGCCGTCCTGCAGGCCGGCTCAGCGGGGCGGGAGCCACCGGGAGCGTCGGCAGAGGAGAACACACCATGAACGCACAGGATGCCCGGCCGCACTGCGACGTGAAGCCGCAGACCCGCGCCGTGCTGCGTCCCGACCTCGCACCCGGCAGGGAGAGGCTTATCCGCCGCCTGAGGGCGAAGTGGGTGAACGGCACGGTGCTGCACTTCTGTTTCTTCGAAGGCCCGGCGCCGCAGAAGGCCGCGGTGCGGAAGGCCTTCCAGGAATGGAAGGACCTGGGCATCGGGCTGGAGTTCACCGAGGTGTCCGACCGCAGCGAGGCAGAAGTCCGGATCGCCTTCGACCAGGGTGATGGGTCCTGGTCCTACGTGGGGCGGGACGTGCTGGAAATCAGCATGACGGAGCCAACCATGAACTTCGGTTGGGACCTCACCGATGACTACGGCCGCACCACTGCGCTGCACGAGATCGGGCACACACTCGGCATGCCGCATGAGCACCAGAATCCGTTCGCCGGGATCGTTTGGGACGAACCCAGGGTCTACGAGTACTTTGGCGGGGCGCCGAACCACTGGCCGCCGGAGCAGACCCTGCACAATGTGTTGCGGAAGATCGACCCAAGCGAGGTGGAGGGCTCCCCGTGGGATCCCGACTCCGTGATGGAGTACTGGTTTCCGGCGGGCCTCATCAAGGAACCTGCGCGGTTCCAGGCAGGCCTGAACCCGCCAGGCGGCCTGTCCGACGCGGACAAGGAATGGGTGCGGAAGTTCTTTCCCGCCGTCAAGGCCGAACTGCCCCTCCTGGACCCGTTCAGGTCTGTGCCGCTCTCGCTGGAACCGGCGGAGCAGGCGGACTTCGCCTTGGAACCGGGCGCCTCGCGGACGTACGAGATAGCCACGTTCGGGACAGCGGACACGGTCCTGGTGCTGTTCGAGGACGTCGACGGCGAGCTGCGTTTCGTCGCCGGTGATGACGACAGCGGCGAGGACCGCAATTCCCGCCTTTCAGCCAAGCTTTTCCAGGGACGGCGTTACGTGGTGCGGGTGCGGCTCTACTGGGCCGGCGAGTCCGGGCAGACCGCCCTCATGTATTGGTGAATCCTGTTCCCGAACCGGGCGGTGAACCGGCCCTGCCCGTCCCGAACCATCTGTCAAACCCGCAGCGCCCGGGAAGCTCAATATTCTCCGAATTCTTGCTAAAGGAAAGCCGGCTCCCAGGTCTCGTGAGGCAGGATGGGTGCTGGGAACGGGGCCGGCGGAGATGGGGGAGACCATGCGAGGGGACGACGTTGGGGCAGGACCTGATGATGGGCTGGAAGGCTTCAGTGCCGGTCCGGATGCCGGCACCCTGGTGATCCGCACGTGGCATGAACACGAGGGGCAACCCCCTGGCTTCCGGGCGAGGATCACCTACGGTCCGGCCCTGCGCAACCAGCAGACAACCGTCTCGGCAGCCGACCCGGACAAGGTCCTACACGTTGTCAAGCAGTGGCTGCTGAACCAGTCGGCTGCTCCCGGCGGGCACTAGCTGCACGTCCGCGGACCGGGGCCGCTGTCCCCTGGCACCGCTAATCAGCTGCCTCAGCGCGTCCGATGGTGTGGCGCCCATGTCCTCCGCCAGCTGTTCCCGATACTTCTCGTAGGCCAGCATGGCGCTGGCCACATTCCCCTGTGCGAGCTCTGCTGCCACCAGGACCCGTACAGCGCTCTCGTAGAGGGGTTCAATTGCCAGAGCCGCGATTGCAGCCTCTGCTGCGGCCTCGTGGTTCCCCTGGCCGGCGAACTGCCGCGACAGCAGCGTGAAGGCGCGGAGCCGGTCGTGCCGCAGCCGCCCCTGCTCGAACAGCACCCAGTCCTCGTACCAGCCCGGGAGGAACTCGAGGTCGCGCAACTCCTGAAGCCTGCCCGCCGCCGTCGTTCCACCCGGAAGGGCTGCTTCTTTCAGGACCGCCCGCACGGTATGCAGGTCAACGCCGACCCTGTCGTGGAGGGACAGCAGCGCACCGTCCTTGACCAGCAGGCCGGGCAGCTGCCGGGTGACCAGGTGGACGGTAACACGTAGGCTTTCCAGTGCTTTCGCTTCCGGATACTCCGGCCACAGCATACCGGCGATGTAAGTCCGGAGGCTGGGACCGCGGACAGCCAGGGCGGCAATCAGCCGCTGTTGGCGTGCTGCAACGTGAACGGTGATCCCGTCCTGGCGGAGCTGCCAGGACTGCATGAGGTCCAGCTCATAAATTCCATAGTCATCAATGCCCATGGCTACCCGATCTGAGCAGGCGGTAAGGCACCGCATCCGTATGATCGAGGATCCTCAGGTTGAGGTTTAAAGTCAATCAGCAAATCCCCCAATTTGCGTAAGGAGAGACGCCTCTCAGACGCGCTGCGCATCGGGCGGGAAGGGCGGACACCAGCGTGAGGAAAAAGGATTTATGTAGCGCAGGTAGTGAAGTTCCAGGTTACTCCGGCCCCACTGCACATTGCGTGCCGGAGGCTATGTGGCGCCTGCTGCCCGGACAGCGGTAGTTTTGGTGTACTTTTCCCTCGAAGCAGCCGAGGTACCGGAGGTGCCGCTGGTGCATAGCCTGTCCACATCGCTGGTGCTGATTGCCCTGGTGGCCATCCTTGCGCCCCTGGCTGCACGCCTGCTTGACCGCACGGTCAGGGTGCCGATTGTGGTGTTCGAGATTGTCCTCGGTATCCTGCTGGGCCCCAGCCTGCTGGGTTGGATCCAGCCCACCGAGTTCGTCGATACGCTGGCGCAGTTCGGGCTGGCCATGCTGTTTTTCGTTGCCGGCAACGAAATCGATGTCGCCCTGATCCGCGGCCGGCCCGCCCGCCGCGCCTTCGCAGGCTGGGTTGTCTCGCTGGCAGCAGGCATTGGAGCCGGATTTGTCCTGGCTCCCGGACCCGGGGGTGCCGTGATCATTGGCGTCGCACTCTGCTCCACAGCCCTGGGGGCGCTGTTGCCGATTATGCGCGACGCCGGCGAGTCCAGTACCCCGCTCGGTGTCGCCGTCACCGCGTTGGGAGCAGCCGGGGAGTTTGGCCCGCTGGTTGCAATCTCACTGTTCTTCAGCGGCAGGGAACTGGGACCGGCATCGGCAGTGCTGCTCGGGTTTGTGCTCCTGACCGGGCTGGCGATCTTTCTGGCCTCCCGGGCGCGGCACACCCTGCTGCACACACAGGTCACCAGAACCCTTCATACCAGCGGCCAGTTCGCGGTCCGGTCCATCATGTTCATCCTCACCGTGCTTGTGGTGCTGAGCATGGTACTGGGACTGGACATGCTCCTCGGGGCATTCGCCGCCGGAGTTCTGTGGAAGGTGGCGATTGCCCGCGCTCCCGAACGGGACAGGACGGTCATCGAAGCGAAGGTCGATGCCGTCGCGTTCGGGTTCCTGGTGCCGGTCTTTTTCATCGACACAGGCGTCGCCTTTGACCTTCGGGCCCTCACTGCGAGTCCGGCGGCCCTTGCCCTCGTGCCGCTGTTCCTGTTCCTCCTGCTGGTGATCCGCGGCCTGCCGTCATTGCTCGCCGCTCCCGCCGGGTCCGCCGCCGCCAGCAAGCGGGCGGTCATGCTGTTCGGTGCCACGGGACTGCCGATCATCGTAGCGGTGACAGCCATTGGCAGGGACCAAAACCTCATTTCCAGCGCAACCGCATCTGCGCTCGTGGGGGCGGGAATGCTCTCCTTACTCCTGTTCCCGTTGCTGGCGCTAGGCCAGCACCAGCGCGCGATGTCTGCGGGGGCGGCCAAAGATGCTTACTAAGGCTGCGCCAGCCCTCTCGGGTTCCGATTGCGGTCGATGGAACGCCGGATCCCGACGATCCTGACGGCAACTCCTGCCAGGACCAGACCGATCCCCAAGGCCATCAAACTCCACACCGGCACGGCCGCGGCATCGATATTGCGGTAGCATTCGGCCGCCAGGCCGGTGATGTGCATCTGCGCATCGGCCTCTTCCGCAGCGCGGCTTTCCGGGAGCAGAGGGCTGCCGCAGAGCGGCCCCGCCGGCCTTAAACCGACAACGACACTCAGGACATGCAGGGCCAAACCAACGGCAATCGTCAATATCCACCCACGCCGTTGGCGAAGGTCTTCATTGAGCCCTTTGGTCTTGTTTCCCCGCGACTGAACCTCCATGTTCAGAGCATAGTGAGGGTCAAAGTGTTTTGCAGGCCGCCCCTCCCCTGCCGTGCGGTACTTCTGCTGTTGTGGCACGCCGCTACCGGCAACCTGTAAGGATGCCTGCAATGGCATCGCGCTCGGCCCTGGTGACCCAGAGCTGGTACTTCGCCTTGACGGCAGTTTGGCGGGCGACATACTCGCACCGGAATGCCCTGTTGGGCGGCAGCCAGGTGGCCGCGTCCTTGTCACCCTTCGCTGAGTTTGTGGGCCCGTCAGCGGCCATGAGGTTCAGCGGGTCATTGGCGAATTCCTTCCGCCTGTCGGCGGTGAGCTGCTGTGCGCCTTTCTGCCATGCGTCGCTGAGCGGAACGATGTGGTCGATCTGTACGTCCGAGCTCGTGTCCTGCCCGCGGACGAAGTTGATGGTTGTGCCCGTGTACTTGTCCGCGAGGGTCCCTTCAGCGACTACGCAGTTGTTGGTGCCGGGCTTGAAGGTTTCGTTGGCCAGGTCCCGGGCGAGGATGTCATTGCGGGTGTCGCAACCGTTGTGGTCGGTATCAGCCCACGCCGGTCCAAACTCATCCCGGGTGTAGCCGGTCTTCGGGGCGCGTCCCTTCACCGGAATGCCTTCGAGTTGGACCAGGGCATCGGCGGCATTGCTGCCGGAAGCTGATCCTCCCGCCCCTGGATGACCGGCAGCGGTGCCCTGGGCAGATTCGATCGCCTCAAGGGCGTTGGCTGCGGCATCACAACCGACAAGGGAGCCGGCCAGGAAAAGGGCGGCGACGGCGGTCAGGGCCGGGGTGACGGAGCGGATGATCTGACGGTCCTTCTGTTGATATGGGGCTGTTCCACGCTATCTGCCCTCACAACTTGTCGGCCGGAGGCACACCTGTGGTGCCCGTCACAGGCCACCGCTGTGCGGCCAGCGCCTCGTGGTCAAGCTTTCCGGTCAGCCCGCCCACCCCCGCAGCTGGCCGACCTGCCGGATGTTCCCAGGCCCGGTGCCAGTGAGGACGTGCCGCCCCCTGGCCCGTTCCGGACCTTCCAGGCGCCCATCCGGGACATCGCCGATTTGAGCGGGCTCAACCTGGACCGGCTCATCGCAACCTGGACCGGATGCCCATCACAGCGCCCCGGGGTACCTCGCGCACCGGAACTACCTGGCAGGTACTGTCCGTACCTGAGGCAGCGGGATGCCGACGCCCCGGTAGACAGGGTCGAGGTCGCTGAAGCCATGCTGGGAACCGCAGCCTGAAGCTGTCTTTAACCCGTAGGCATCGCGGCCCCCAGCATGGATTAGCCAAATCTAAAGCGCCCTGATTAACGCCACGTAAACAGCGCTTAGTGCCCCTCCTGGATCTTGACAGTTAATCCTCGGAGCCTAGAGTCCCGCTGTCCCACGGCTACTACGTCTCCTCCGGCAGCACGGACGAGAATGGCCATCCGGAAATTTGTGCTGCATCCGGAGGCAGCACGGGCCATTTCCGTTGGTAGTTTCGCCGGCAGGGTGTGATCTAATACTAAGCAGCCTTACTACCTTGCCCCGTACAGGTTCGTAATGCGGACTGGTAATAATATCGCGCGGAGCAGGACGACAACAAGCAAGATTTTTTAGGAGCCCGCATGACAGAAGTACAGCGGCCAGCGGTGACAGGCCAGCTCTTGTGCCAGCGTTACCGGCTCCAGGAACTGATCGGCCGTGGCGCGGCCGCAGCGGTGTATCGGGCCCTTGACGAAGTATTGAGTCGGGAAGTTGCCCTTAAGGTCTTTTCCAAGGAAGGCGGCGAGCCCGAATTGCTCGCGCGCCAGGAAGCCGAGATCCGGATCCTTGCCCCCCTGATCCACCCGTCCCTGGTCACCCTGTTCGACGCCGGCACGGACCCGACCAGTGAGCGCACCTTCGTGGTCATGGAGTACGTGCCCGGCCCGGACCTGCGCCGTCATTTGCGGGACGGTGCGATGGCGCCGGCGGACATCGCGAAGATGGGGTCCGATATCGCTTCCGCGCTGAACTATGTTCACGCCCGGGGCGTGATTCATCGGGACATCAAACCGAGCAACGTTCTCCTCTACCCCCGCTCCGGCCAGGCCGGTGCCCGGTGGAGGGCAAAGCTCGCAGATTTCGGCATCGCCCGCGTCATGGAGGAAGACCACCTGACCAGGACGGGCCGCACCGTCGGCACTGCCGCATACCTGAGCCCGGAGCAAGCCCTCGGTAAGCCGCTGGACGGCGCGAGCGACGTCTACTCCCTGGGCCTGGTGCTACTGGAATGCTTTACACGCCAGGTCGAGTTCCCCGGCAACCACATCGAGTCCGGAGTGGCAAGAATTCACAGGGACCCCGTGATTCCAGACACCATCGGGGCTGATTGGAATTCCCTGCTGGCAGCAATGACTGCCCGCCAATCCGCAGAGCGGCCGACCGCCGCGGAAGCCGCCGCCGCGTTGAAGCAATTGGCGTTGCGGGACAACGCTCCAAGGATGGCCCCTCCGCCCGCAGGCCGGATTCCGACACCAGGATTTGTCACTGCACGTCCCCCTTTGCCACCACGTTCCCCGGCTGCTTTGCCGCATGCCAGGAAGCCCGGCAAACGTGGCCGGGCCGTCATCGGTGCTGCCCTCGCAGCAGTCATTTTGACCGGTGCCACCACGGCCACTTTCGGAGGAAGCGGTCCCGACCAGGCCGCCGCACCGGCCGGCCAGGCAATCCCGGTGCACAACAACCCGGTCGATTACCATCTGGATCAGCTCGAAGCAGCCCTCCAATCCACCCCCGCGCTCCTGCCACTCGTCAAGGAAGTGCGTCAGGCGGTTACCGCCGGCAACCTGGACGCTGGACTGGCGCATCTGCACCGATTGGAAAAAGATGCGACGGACGAAGCCGCCCGGAATGGGTTGACCTTCGAGCAATTCCGGAGCGTTATCAACGCCCTGCGCCTGGTCCGTAATGACCTCCAAACCCTCCTGGCCTCAGCGGACTCATCGGTGGAAGCACTTCCCGCAGCCATCCCGCCCGCCCCCGAAGCCAACCCAGACCCCGCACCGGCCGTAATTCCGGAACCTGCGCCAGTGATCATCGTGAACCCTGTGCCAGCCGCCCCGGCGGACAGGGAAGACCCAGTCCAGCAGGAGCACGAAGACCTGGTCAAGCAGGAACCAGGCCAAGCCGACGACGACGCGCCCATCGAGGCTGGCCCGGACGACAAGCCCAAACAGGGCAAACCCGACAAACCGGGCGACGGCAAGAACAACAAGCAGTAAGGTCTCTTAGTACTCCGCTGCCATCGTCCGCGGGAGCTGTGTACGCTCCAGAACCGGTCGTCGAAGATGACGTACTGGATGTCAAGGTTGCCTGCATGGGCTACGAGCCAGTGCGCCAGTATCCATCCCTTCCGCCGGTTCTCCTCGTTAACCGGACAGACGAAGATGTCAATGGCGCGGCCACCGTAGTGCGTCGAGTCAGCCCCGTGTCCCTCGTTGACGCCACCCGGGGCAAAGCCGCCCAGGCTTTGCTCACCGAACACCAGT
Organism: Pseudarthrobacter sp. NamE2; assembly: GCF_005796205.1. Classification (GTDB taxonomy): domain Bacteria; phylum Actinomycetota; class Actinomycetes; order Actinomycetales; family Micrococcaceae; genus Arthrobacter. The sequence continues at coordinate 467,573 of NZ_VAHN01000001.1, forward strand.
CACCACCTGTTCCTGCAAGTCAGCGCCGGCCGAACCCCGGCATGCCAGGCTGGGGCCGGCGTCTTCAAAGGGTCCGTCAGCCAGCCTCTGCATCACAGCCGGGTCAATGCCCGCAGTGTCGGGAGCCTCGTTCCCGCGGGCTGCGAGTGCGACCGCCGTCGTAGCCGGCCGTGCCTCGTCACGGTGAACTCGACCTCTCCCGGAGGTCTGCACTAGACACTCCGGCACCCGCAGGAAATCGGCACCGCTCCGCAGGCCTTCGGGCGCAGCGGGCCCGAGGAGCACCAGTGCGGACGAGAGCACGCCGAGCAGGAGCAGGCTCACGATCCAAAAGCAAGAGTTCCGCTCTCACGGGCCTCCATCGCCAGTGCTGGGAGTCGCAGCTTGCTTCCCGGTACCCGTGTTCTCCTTCTTGCTGTGCCCGGCAGTGCTTTCGGTCGGGACCCAAGGCAACCCGCCGCCGTCGTAATTAAGCTCGCCACCTTGCTGCCCACGAGCGCTTGGGCTTGCCGGGCGCCGGAAATCCCGGCAGTTCCCCGCCACGCTTCAAGGGCCAAAAAATTCTTAACGTTCGCCTGTTTGTAGCAATTGACACTAAGCGTGGCAGGAGTCACACTGTTGCACATGGTGATTGGTGTTGCGTCACACGCATACGATTATTTTCTAAGTCCTGCGCCTGTTGCGCATGTCGATCCTCCCCGAACCGTATGACCACGGCGCCTCCGACAACACCGATTGCCCCCACAAACTCCGTGGCCCCCATGACCCGCACACTACCCAGCCCTTTGGGAGGAAACAGATGACCACCTCAGTGAACGTCCCCCTCAACTCACGCGGAAAACTCGCTTCATCATTGCCTGCAGAGCAGCTGGCAGAGATCACCGAGTTGTTTGCATTCCGGCGTAAGGGGTATTCCCTCGATGCCCCTTTCTACACCGACCCGGCCATCTTCAAGGTCGACATGGAGGCCATTTTCGGCCAGCACTGGATCTTTGCCGGCAGCGTCGCTGAACTGCCGGAGCCGGGCGACTACATCACCGTTGATTACGGTCCCTACTCCCTGATCGTCCTCCGCACCGACGAAGGGGACGTCAACGTCCTGCACAACGTTTGCCGCCACCGCGGGGCCCGCGTCCTGACCGAAGCTGCCGGTTCCACCGGAAACCTCGTCTGCGGCTACCACTCCTGGACCTACTCCCCCGAGGGCAACCTGATCCACGCCTCCGCCCCCGGCGAAGCGAAGTTCGACAAGAACTGCTTCGCGCTCAAGCGTGCCCACAGCCGCGAGGTTGCCGGACTCATCTTCGTCTGCATCGCTGACGAACCGCCCACAGACTTCGACGAGACCTCGAAGATCTTCGAGCCCTACCTCGCACCCCATGACCTGTCCAAGACGAAGATCGCCTACCAGCAGAACATCATCGAAGAGGGCAACTGGAAGCTCGTCATGGAGAACAACCGTGAGTGCTACCACTGCGATGGACACCCGGAACTCGCCTGCTCCCTCTTCCCCACGTGGGGCCTGACAGAGGGTCTCATCCCGACCCACCTCGAGGAAGTATGGGACCGCAACAAGGAAGCCCAGTCGTCCCTCGAGGAACGGTGCCGCCGCTACGGCCTGCCCTACGAGGTGGTCGAGGAACTTGACACCCGCATCGCCGGAATCCGCATCTCCCGCGAATCCCTGGACGGCGAAGGCGAGTCGTTCTCCGCCGACGGGCGCCGGCTTTCCAAGAAGCTGCTCGGCGACCTGCCGGACTTCCGCCTTGGCCGCTGCTCAATGCACCTGCAGCCCAACAGCTGGTTCCATTTCCTCGGGGACCACGTCATCACGTTTGGCGTCTTCCCCATCAACGAACACCAGTCGCTGGTCCGCACCACCTGGCTGGTGGCTGACGACGCCGAAGAAGGCGTCGATTACGACCTGGAAAAGCTCACCTACACCTGGAAGCAGACCAACCTGCAGGACAAGGCGTTCGTTGAACTGTGCCAGCAGGGCGCTGCCAGCCCTGCCTACGAGCCCGGCCCGTACATGAAGAGCGAATACCAGGTTGAGGCATTCATCAACTGGTACGTGCAGCGCGTTCAGGAGCACTTGGCATGACAGAACTCCTCACTGAAACGGTGATCCAGGAACCACAGCGCATTCGCGGTCTTGAGATGCCCTGGAACAGGGTCATGGGCAGCACCGAGGCACCAGCCCGCGCTGCCCGTGCACTGGGCCCCTGGCACCCGCAGGAGTTCATGGCTGAATGCGTGGAGACTGTTGTCGAGGCCGGCGGCCTCATGACCTTCGTGTTCCGCCGCACCGACGGCGCGCCCCTGGCCTTCCGTGCAGGCCAGTATGTAAACGTCGCCTTTCCGGTAAACGGTGAGGACCAGGATCCGGTGGACCGCAGCTACTCGCTGTCCAGTTCGCCCACGGAGCCGTGGACGTTCAGCATCAGCGTCAAGCGCGACCCCACCGGCCTGGTTTCCCCGTGGGTGCATGAAAACGTCAAACCCGGCACCGTGCTGGACATGCTCGGACCGGTCGGGGCGTTCCACCTGCCCGACGCCGACCGCCGGGCGCGTTACCTCCTGCTGGCGGCCGGGGCAGGCATCACTCCCATCATGTCCATGGTGCGGACTATCCACTCCCTGCCCGGACACGCCGATGTGGTAGTCCTCTACCACGGGGCGGAAGCCGGAGGCTTTGCCTTCCACCGGGAGCTGGCCTACATCGCGTCCGTGGATTCGCGCATCAAGGTCTTCTACTCCCTGGGCGACCGCAGCAAGCCCGAGGGGTGGGAAGGGCTCACCGGAAGGCTGACGGCGGCCATGCTCGACCAGGTGGCCCCCGACGCCAACGGCCGCCAGGTCTACGCCTGCGGCCCCGAGGGTTACCTGAACAGCGCCACCGAACTCCTCAAGAAGGTCGGCGTCGACGACACCTCCATCTACATGGAATTCTTCTCGGGAGACCGCCAGACACTCCTTGAGTACCAGGCAGAAATTGCGCTTGCATCGGACATCGCCGAGGAAATTGCCGAGGAGATCGCCGAGTCCGCCGAGGATTACTACGAAGGGCAGCCAAGCGCGTTCGGGCTCTACGAGCCCGGCTACGACGCCGAAGGACCGCTCGAGGCCACGGGGCTGCCGCTGGAAACCGTCGACACGGATGCGCCCGCGGCCGAGGGCAGTGCGGATGCGGAGCCCGAGGCCGTGACCCCCGATGCCTCGAGCTTTGAGACCGTGGGAACGGGAAGCCTCACCCTGTCCTTCATGCGCACCGGCGTCAACGTGCGGATTGATCCCGACCAGCACATCCTCGAGGTGGCGCAGCGCGCGGGTGTCCGGATCGGCGCCAACTGCAAGGAAGGCATGTGCGGCTCCTGCAAGGTCGTCAAGCTTGACGGGGAAATCGAAATGAGCCACCAGGGCGGGATCCGGAAACGCGAGATCGATGCCGGCAAGTTCCTGCCCTGCTGTTCCACAGCGCAGACCGACCTGGTCATCGATGCCTAAACGGCTCCAGCTGCCCATAACCCCATTTGCTCTAGACAACTGACAACTACTGGCTCACAGGAGGTCTGATGCGACCAGCATCAGACCTTCTGTGAGCCTCTGATCGCCAACCATAGGAGCCATTCCATGTCAGGTAACAAAGCCGTTGCGTACAAGGCGCCTGGGATCGTCGAAATCATCGATACCCCGTACCCCACTTTCGAACTCAAGGAAGGCCCCGGCGTAAATCCCGTCAATGTCGGCCGGAAGGTCCCGCACGGGGTCATCCTGCGCACCGTGAGCACCAACATCTGCGGGTCGGACCAGCACATGGTCCGTGGCCGCACGACCGCTCCGGCCGGCCTGGTCCTGGGGCACGAGATTACCGGTGAAGTCATCGAGGCAGGGCCCGACGTCGAGTTCATCAAGGTCGGGGACATTGTCTCGGTCCCCTTCAACATCTCCTGCGGCCGCTGCCGTAACTGCAAGGAGCGCAAGACCGGGATCTGCCTGAACGTGAACCCGGACCGACCCGGTTCCGCCTATGGTTACGTCGACATGGGCGGATGGGTTGGCGGACAGGCGGAGTACGTGCTGGTCCCCTACGCGGACTGGAACCTGCTGCGCTTCCCCGACCGGGACCAGGCCCTGGAAAAGATCATGGACCTGACCATGCTCTCGGACATCCTCCCCACCGGTTTCCACGGTGCCGTCACGGCAGGTGTCGGCGTCGGCTCCACCGTCTACGTTGCCGGTGCCGGCCCCGTCGGCCTGGCAGCGGCGGCCAGCGCCCAACTGCTGGGGGCCGCGGTGGTCATCGTCGGGGATCTCAATGAGGACCGCCTGGCCCAGGCCCGGTCCTTCGGCTGTGAAACCGTCAATGTGGCCAACGGCGATCCGGCTGACCAGATCGAGCAGATTCTCGGCGTTCGGGAGGTCGACGCCGGCATCGACGCAGTCGGTTTCGAAGCCCGCGGACACGGACACGGCGCCCAGGAGGCCCCGGCCACCGTGCTCAACTCGCTGATGGACCTCACCGCCGCCGGCGGGTCCGTGGGCATTCCCGGCCTCTATGTCACCGGGGACCCGGGTGCCGCCGACGAGGCGGCCAAGAAGGGCAGCCTGTCCCTGTCCCTCGGCACCGGCTGGGCGAAGTCCCTCTCCTTCGCAACCGGCCAGTGCCCGGTGATGAAGTACAACCGGCAGCTAATGATGGCGATTCTGCATGACAGGATCCAGATCGCAAAGGCGGTCAACGCCACGGCTATCTCCCTCCAGGATGCCCCGCGCGGCTACGCCGAATTCGATGCCGGTGCCGCCACGAAGTATGTCCTGGACCCGAACGGCTACCTCAGCAACCTCAACTAGTTCAAGGTAGACAGGGGTTCCCTACAAACGCACCAAAGCGGCCGCTGCACCACCCAGATCGTGGGTGATGCAACGGCCGCTCTGTCTTTTAACGGAAACAGAGCGGAGTCCCCAGCCGTACGAAGTTACTAAGAGTCGATCCGGCTGCGAAGGAAACAGGAGTTGATCTGAGTGGTGTTCCAGACCTACTAAAATGGTTCGGTCGCGGTATCCGTTGCAGGGGCGCCGCTAGTGAAAGGACAACCCATGTCAACCAATCTGCGGATTACGCCTGCTGATCCTTTTCCTGAAGATCTGGAAAGCCTGAAAGACGAGAAGTTACAGGTTCTCGACAGCCAGGTTCAGCGCCAGTTGGACCACGAGATTGTCACCGAAGGTGAGTCGAACCCCGAGACCGAGTTTCGCCACCATGAACTGGATGCGGAGTTCGAGCAGCGCGAGAACTAGCTGCCTTTTCTCCGTTGCCGCCGGTGACAAGGGCATGACATCGTCCCGGATTACCGCAGGCCGGTCATAGGGGCGCCGAATCGTCTGCCGACATGGCAGGAGCGGTGCGGCGGGATACGTCGCGGCCATGCAACCTCCCTGCAGCACCTGTTTTTTCAGCCGGACCGGACACGGGTATCCGCCGGGGCAAGGATCGGCAGACGGAATTGCTGTTCGGTGTGCAGTTTCCCGATGGGTCGAAAGCCAGCACTGGTAACCAGGGGCCGCACGGCCTGATGGAAAGTGGCGGTCAGCAGCCCGAGCCACCCATTCTCGTTCTGAATAACGGCGGAGGAAGCGGTGGCGGGAACGAATTTTCGGGATCAGGCCTTCTCTGGCTCTGGCCACTTCCGCCTGTCGGTGACCCTCGGCTGGTGGTCCAGTGGCTCGATTTTGGTCTGGAGGAGACCTCCATCACGTTGGACGGAGCCTGTCTCCGCGAATCACCGGCAAGTGCCCAGAACTACTGGCCGGAGGAGGGCGGACAAGGATAGTGAGTGCGGCCTCAAGGCCTCCAGGCGTCTTCCTGTTGAGTGGGCGTTGACAACGCAACACGTCACCTTGCCGTAGTCAGCACCGAAAATGCGGGCCAGTGCCAGACACATCGACGGCAGACTGCTTGCAGCGCATGAGCACCACACCAAAGGGAGTTGGTACTGGTGCGCAACCTCAGCCCCGGCCGGGAATCGAGTACTACAGTGGATGCATGGCTCTCAGCCGCAATCCGCTTGATGACCTGCGCGAAACTATCGGCCATCTGGCCGATCAACTCAAGCTGCCCGGTTCGGAGCGCGTGGACGACCTGGTGGGCGATCTCATCGGTGCCAGGCCCGGACCGGCCCGGCCGCTGTCCGAGGTGCAGGCCGAGCTTGACGCGCTGGTCGGACTGGAGACCGTGAAGGAACAGGTGCGGGCCCTCGTCGCACTGCTCCAGGTCCAGGCACGCCGTAAAGCGCACGGCCTGCCGGAGGTGGCCACATCACAGCACCTGGTCTTCCTCGGAAACCCGGGGACGGGCAAAACCACCGTGGCGCGGCTCCTGGCCGAGATGTACCGCGCGGTCGGTCTGCTGCAGAAAGGCCACCTGGTCGAGGTCGACCGTTCGGGCCTGGTGGGGCAGTACGTCGGCCAAACCGCCATCAAGACGGACCGGGTGATCCGGCGTGCGCTGGACGGCGTCCTGTTCATCGACGAGGCCTACGCGCTGGCCCCGGAGGACAGCCGAATGGACTTCGGCCCCGAGGCCATCGAGGTCCTGCTCAAGCGGATGGAGGACCACCGCCACCGTCTGGTGGTGATCGTGGCCGGGTACCCGAGGCTGATGGAGTCCTTTTTGCTCTCAAACCCCGGACTGCGCTCGCGGTTCGCCCGCGAGATCACGTTCCCCGACTACTCCGTCGACGCACTCCAGACGATTTTCCACCAGATGCTGGCCCAGCACGAGTACATGCTGGAGCCGGGCGCGGACCAGATGCTGCGCCGTATCTTCACCGGGCTCCACGCGGGCGAGGAGTCCGGCAACGCACGGTTCGCCCGCACGCTGTTCGAGCAGGCGCTCAACCGCCAGGCGCTACGGCTCTCGCTCAATGAGGAACAACGTCTCGACGCACTCGATCGTGAGGCCGTCATGACGCTCACCGCGGACGACATCGTCGCCGCCGCGCTGGCCCTGGGCGAGGAGCCGGAGCCCGAACCCACGCCGGAAACGCAGCAGCCACGCTGGCGGCGCTGGCTTGTCTGACCGGATTTGCTGCGGCTGTCAGGCAGCTTCAGTCGAACTTTCGGGGAGCAATTCAGCTCTGGCGTCGCAGCTAGCGAGGCAATGAAAAAGCTTGGCGGGTCGTCTGCACCCAGGAGGTCGTGATTGGACGACGACGGGTCCACCGGCCGGGTGTTTACGAACAGGACCGCGACCGCCCGGGAATGGACCAGAGTGTACCGAGTGAGCCCCTCGAATGGATACCGGTGTACTTTTCGAAGAAGAAGCCGCCACCGGGCAGGACCCCGCTGCTCGAGCGGGTCGTAGACAACATTCCAAGCGGGATCCATTGGCTCGTGGATCGCTGCCGGCTACAGTCGTCGATGTCCTGAAAATTCTGTGCTCAGAAATTTACTGGGAAGCTTCCTTCCGCGCACTGTCCGCTGCACGGCGCCCCGAAGCCCTCGCAGCGCTCAAAAACTACGACTTCCCCGCCTCGACCGCCTCCTTCGGCGCCGCCTTCAGCAGCAAGGACTAACACATGTGGCGTGCGAACTAGACGACGGCAACTACCATGGGCCCTATGGGTGCACAAGACAGTCCGCCCGTCGGCGTGAGTGCCGCCACCGTCGACGGGATGGCCTTGGGGCGGCTTTTGTCGCTCCTGGTCGACGGTGTTTCTGCTGAGGAACTGGAAACACAGCTGGCACGCATGCAGTCGAAGAGCCTGATCGATCCGATGACGGCAGCAGCTGCCCGCAGCCTCAACGCCAGGCTTCGGGAGGCAGGCAGGCGGGAAGGCCTGCTTCGGGTCCTGTATGACACGGCCACGGATCTGACGGGTATCCGCGATGTGGAGGCTGTCCTGAAAGCCATCGTGCGCAGGACCCGCTCCCTTATCGGCAGCGACATCGCCTACCTGAGCCTGAACGACTACACGACCGGGGAATCCTACATCCGGGTGACCGATGGGGCCGCGACGGCGCTGTTCCGCAACATCCGAATGCCCCTCGGGGAGGGCGTCCTCGGCGCGGTGGCTACCGGAGAAGCGCCTGCGCAAAGTGCTGACTACCTGATCGACAAAACCAAGTCACATCTGGAGTTGAGTGACGCAGCCGTCGCTGCCGAGGGCGTTAAAGCCATCATGGGCGTCCCGTTGCGTGTCGAAGGCAAGGTCATTGGCGCGCTCCTCGTCGCCGACCGGCATGCGCACAGCTTCAGCAGTGACGACGTCGCACTCATGGAATCCATCGGTACCCACGCCGCCGTCGCCCTCGAAAATGCCCGGCATTTCACGGAAATGGCTGATGCCCTCGCCCGCCTGGACCAGGCCCAGCGGCAGAACCTCGCCCATGTGAGGGCGCTGGAGGAGCTTTCGTCACTTGACCAGCGCTTGATGGAAACGCTCGCTTCCACTGACAGTCTTCCCGGCCTGCTACGGCTGCTGGCCGAATCCATGGACAGCGAGGTTTTCGTGGTTTCGCCGATGGGCGAACCGATGGCGGGGGCAGTGCCTGATTCCGACTTCGGCAGCCCGGCGGCGTTGAGCGCTGCCGAGGCATCCGCGGCGCGGACGCTGCCCATACCCTTCAATGTCAATGGACGCGACTACACCGTGATGTCCGCCGTTGCCGGCGATCAGCATCTCGCATCGCTTGTGGTTGCGGGGCATCTGACGCAAGACAGGACAGCCGTGCTTGAACGCAGCGCCCTGGTGCTCAGCGCGGTGCTGCTCTTTGAGCGCACGTACCAGGAGGCGCAGTACCGTCTCCAACTGGAGCTCATCGATGAGCTCCTGAACCCCCGCCCTGAAAATGTGGAAGCAATGAAAAGGAGGGCAAGCAGGTTTGGGCTCGCCGAGAACCTCCAACTCGTGGTTCGGGTCGTGGGAGTCAGGGACGACCAGCGCCAGCGGGCCTTGGCAGTACTGAGGCGGCATGCCGAGGGCAGGCGAGGTATTGCCGCGCTGCACGAATCACACCTCTGCATCATTGAGCCGCCCGCACAGTCCGGAACCGCACCCGGTACCCCGGCAATGCCCGGGAGTGCGATTGGTGGCCAGGCGATTGTCGATGCCCTCAAACGGCAGCGCATCGTGGCCAGTGTCGGCTCATCGGAAACTGTGACGGGATTCCCGCGCCTGTCCGCGGCGCACGCCGAGGCCCACGCCGTGCTGGGTGCACTGCAGGCGTTGTCACGGCATGGGGAGGCAGCGGACAAAGCTGCACTAGGCACAGCCGGCATGCTCCTCGGAGCCATGGAGAGCCCGTTTGCCGCCCAACTGCTGGCCGCCCAGCTCGGCCCGCTGCTGGACTATGACAGAAGGCGCGGTACCCAGCTGGTTCCGACGGCGTGGACCTTTTTGGAGAACGACGGCTCCATGGCAGCCGCTGCCAACGCCCTCCAAATCCATGCCAACACGTTGCGGCAACGGCTGGACCGGATCGACAACGTCCTTGGCGAAAGCTGGCGCCGGGGCGGACGGTCCCTGGACGTGCATGTCGCCTTGCGGCTGTGGCGGCTGCAATCAGCAGGAGTGGGCGGCCCCACCCCCTGATAACCAGCCAGCGGCCACTAGCAGTGTCACTTCGCCACATATCGACGAATTCGATGTGGCAAAAAAATACATATGCGGCATCACACAACTCTGGAACGATGAGATCTGCGGCACCTGTCAGGTAGCCGACCCCCCCACGTTTAGGAGTTAGTCACAATGTCGTGTGCGCATGCGGCGGGCATCCGTCCCACTACCTACGGCGCCCTGCGGCTGCCGAGGAACATCATCGTCGGCGCCCGGCAGCGCTTCGCTGTCGCCGACGTTGCAGCCGAAATGGGCAGCAACGTCCTGGTCTGCACCGATCCCCGGCTTGCCGCTTCGGAGGAGTTGCATGCTCTGGTCCGGACGCTCGAAGACCAAAACCTTTCCGTCCGCGTCTTCGGTGACACTGAGGCGGAACTGCCCACGCCTGGCATCATTGCCTGCGTTGAAGAACTCAAAGGCCAGGACATCGACGTCATCATCGGCTTTGGCGGTGGAAGCTGCATGGACATGGCCAAAGTGGTCTCGGTGCTGCTGACCTACGGCGGAGAACCCAGCGATTACTACGGTGAATTCGCTGTCCCAGGCCCCGTCAAGCCCGTCATTGCACTGCCGACGACGGCGGGCACAGGGTCGGAGGCCACAGCCATCGCTGTGGTGTCCGACCCCGGGCTTGGGATGAAAATGGGCATCTCCAGCCCTCACATCATTCCGTTCGCTTCCATATGCGACCCCGAGCTTACCTACTCCTGCCCGCCGTCACTGACTGCGGCGACGGGCGCCGATACGTTCGTGCACCTGGTCGAATCGTTCACCGCAATCACCCGGGAGCCCACCCCGAGCCTTGCAAAGGAACGCGTTTTTGTCGGCAAGAATGTCCTGACGGACTCCCTCGCGCTGGACGGAATCCGCCTGGTGGGCCGGAGCCTGGCCACCGCCTATAAGGATCCCGGCAACACCGAGGCGCGGGGGGACATGATGCTGGCTGCCCTCTACGGCGGCATCGTACTCAGCAACGCCGGAACCGCCGCCGCACACGCCATCCAGTACCCGGTTGGCGCGCTGACGCACACCCCGCACGGCGTCGGCGTCGGACTCCTGCTCCCGTACGTCGTCCGCCACAACTTCAGCGCGATCGTCCCCCAGCTGGGGCAAATCGCCGAAGCCCTTGGACGCGATACCAAGGGCATGGACGCCCGGAACTCGGCGATCGCCGGCGTCGACGCCATCGACGAAATCATCGCCGCCATCGAACTGCCCTCCACGCTGGAGGAACTCGGTGTCAAGGAAAGCGATCTTGCCCGCATCGCCACGCTGTCACTGAACTCGAAGCGGCTGATTGACAACAACCCGGTGCCGCTCGACCTCGACGCGGTCAGCTCCATCGTGCAGGCCGCCTTCGCCGGCGACCGCAGCATCCGCTGACGCCAACTCCCCCACACCAGAAGAAAAGGCTTATCCATGACTCTCCTTTCCACCCGGGAACCGCTTGACCTCGAAGGACTGACAGTGCCCCGCCAGCTGCTCATCGCGGGGCACTGGCGGGACGCGGCGGGCGGCGGAACCATCGGCGTCGTCAACCCCTCCGACGCCACCGTCATCACAGCGATCGCCGACGCCGACGTCGCAGACGGCCTCGCCGCCGTCGACGCTGCCGCGGCAGCACTGGCGGAATGGTCCGCCACTGCCCCGCGGCGGCGCGCTGAAATCCTCAGCCGCTGCTTCGACATGATGACCGAACGCAGCGAAGAACTCGCCCGCCTCATCTCCCTCGAAAACGGCAAGGCGCTTCCGGACGCCCGCGGAGAGGTGGCCTACGCCGCCGAGTTCTTCCGCTGGTATGCCGAGGAGGCCGTACGGATTATCGGCGACGTGTCCATCTCTCCGTCCGGTGCCAACCGCATCCTGGTCCAGCACCAGCCAATCGGCGTCTGCGTCCTGATCACTCCGTGGAACTTCCCCGCCGCCATGGCCACACGCAAGCTGGCACCGGCGCTTGCCGCCGGCTGCACGGCCGTGCTCAAGCCGGCCACGCTCACTCCCCTCACATCGCTGGCGATCGCGCAGCTGATGGTCGACGCCGGGGTCCCGGCCGGCGTCGTGAATGTTGTGACCACGAGCAAGACCGGCGACGTCATGACGCCGATCCTCGCCGATCCCAGGGTGCGCAAGCTGTCCTTCACAGGCTCTACCGGGGTGGGGCGGCACCTGCTGCGCCAGGCCGCCGACAACGTCCTCAAGTGCTCGATGGAGCTCGGCGGCAACGCGCCGTTCCTGGTGTTCGACGACGCCGACCTGGACAAGGCCATCGACGGCATCATGGTCGCCAAGATGCGCAACGGCGGCCAGGCCTGCACGGCGGCCAACCGCATCTATGTCCAACGCGGAATCCAGGCCGAGTTCGCCAGCCGCCTCGCCGCCCGCATGGCCGCCCTCACCGTTGGTCCTGGCACCGATCCTTCCACCGAAGTTGGCCCGCTGGTCGACGAGGCCAGCGTCCTGAAGGTTGACGCCCTGGTCCGCGATGCCCTCGACCAGGGTGCGCGCCTGCTCACTGGCGGACATCTGCCGGAAGGAGACGGCTACTACTACCCGCCCACAGTGGTGAGCAATGTTCCGCAGCACGCGAGGATGGTGAGCGAGGAAATCTTCGGACCCGTCGCGTCCATCATCGGGTTCGACACGGAAGAAGAAGCGATCGCGGCCGCCAACGACTCCGAGTACGGCCTGGCGGCGTATGTGTTCACCGAGGACTTCCGCCGCGGGCTGCGGGTCTCCGAACGCATCGAAAGCGGCATGGTCGCCCTGAACCGCGGTCTGGTATCTGATCCGGCCGCCCCGTTCGGCGGCGTGAAGCAAAGCGGGCTGGGACGTGAAGGCGCCCACCAGGGCCTGCTGGACTTCACTGAGACCAAGTACATCGCCCTGGACTGGTGAACCGCCCCCCCCTTTGGCGCACCGTCCTTCAACAACTCTCTTTGACCATCGAAAGAAAAGACCAATGACGCTCCCTCCAACCACTGCCCCCAAGGCGAACCGAGTACCCTGGCGGGTGTCCCTGGCCAGCTTCGCCGGCACCACCATTGAGTGGTACGACTACTACATCTTCGGCCTCCTGGCCGCGACGGGGGTCTTCAGCCGGCTCTACTTTCCGGAGCAGGACCCCGCCACCGGGCTTCTGCTCGCCTTCCTCACCTACGCGGTGGGCTTCGTGGCGCGTCCCTTCGGCGGCATGTTCGCCGGTCACTACGGGGACAAGATCGGCCGCAAACCGATGCTGGTGCTTTCCCTGCTCCTGATGGGCTTCGCCACGCTGGCCATGGGTCTTCTCCCCACGTATGCCCAGATAGGTGTGTGGGCTCCCATCCTGCTGACCGTGCTGCGGCTTATGCAGGGCTTTGGCGCCGGCGCCGAATGGGCAGGAGCAGCCATTATCTCCACCGAGCACGCCCCGGAGGGCCGCCGCGGATTCTTCGGCAGCTTCACGCAGATGGGCGTTCCTGCAGGCATGCTGCTCGCCAACTCCTCCGTTCTGGCGGTCAAGGGCAGCGTTCCGGCCGACGTTTTTGACGCGTGGGCCTGGCGCGTTCCCTTCCTGCTGAGCGTGCTCCTGATCGTCGTGGGCCTTGTGATTCGGGCGAAGCTCGAGGACTCCGAGGACTTCAAAGACCTCATCGAGAAAAAGCAGACCGCCCACAACCCGCTTGGCGAAGCCCTGAAGAAGGAAACCAAGGGCGTCTGGCTGGTTGTCGGCATGCGCCTGGCGGAGAACTCCGCTTTCTACCTGTACACGACCTTCTCCGTGGTCTACATCATGCGGACCTTCGGCGCCGAGCGCGCCAACCAGGGTTCCATGTCCGTGCTGATCGCGTCCGCCATCGGCGTCATCGCGGTGCCGCTGTGGGCCGCACTGTCGGACCGCATCGGCCGCAAGCCGCTCTACCTGTTCGGCTCCATCGGCGGACTGCTGTTCTTCCCGCTCTACTTCGTTATGACGGACACCGGGAGCGCGCTGCTGGCCACCCTCGCCATCATCATCGGCCTCGCGGTCTTCCACAACTCGATGTATGGTCCGCAGGCGGCCTTCTTCAGTGACCTGTTCTCGACGAAGCTCCGCTACAGCGGCGCCTCCATGGGATACCAGTTCGGCTCCGTCCTGGCCGGTGGCATCGCACCGCTGGTCGCCGTGGCCCTGCTCAACGCCGGCAACGGTGAACCCGGCTGGGTGATCCTGTATTTCAGCGTCATCGGTGTCATCACTGTGGCCTCGGCGATCCTTGCACCCGAAACGGTGAAGCGCGTCCGCGGCCGCCTCGGTACGGCGCCTGTCCCCGCTGCGGACTCAGTTGAGAAGGCACGCACGCACTAACCGGCCCCGCAAACTTGAAGTGCCGGTGCCACCCGCATTGACGGGTGACACCGGCACTTTTTAGATCGGGTGCGCGGCGGAGGGGTGTCAAATTCGGCTTCACGATGCCCGGTGGCACCCGTCCACACGAAAGCGATACCCGCAGAAATTGACGCGAATAAACTGCAGGTAGTGGAAGCCTTCTGGACGGCGTAAGGAGATAGTCAGTGTTGCGAATCGGAATCCTGGGCGCGGCGGGTATCGCGCCTGCCGCGGTCATCCAACCCGCCAGGCGGCGAACCGACGTCGAGGTCGTCGCCGTAGCCTCCCGTCGTGCAGAATCTGCACGACATTTCGCAGATAGCCACCGGATTGGCCGTTTCTACAGCGATTACTCCAATTTGGTGTCCGACCCCGGAATTGATTTGATCTATAATGCCCTGCCTCCCTCCGAGCACGCGAAGTGGTCGATCGCAGCCGTGCAAGCAGGCAAGCACGTGCTCTGTGAGAAACCCTTCGCGATGAATGCCGATGAGGCTGCACAAATGCTGGAAGCTGCGGAATCGACAGGCTACCGCCTCATTGAAGCATTTCATGACCGGTACCACCCGTTGAGTGCTGAACTCGATGCCGTCAAGGCCTCCGGCGGGCTCGGGGAGATCGTGTCACTGCGGGCAGACTTTTCGACTTCGAATCCGTTCGATCCCGCGTCCCTGCGGCACGACCCACGATTGGGAGGCGGATCATTGATGGACCTCGGCTGCTACCCGGTTCACTGGGTGAGGGCATTCATGGGCGAAGAACCAACGGTAGTCCGGGCCACCGGGTCCCTCAACCCCCTTGGCGCAGACCTTGACATAGCGGCCGAGCTCCAGTTTCCCTCGGGAGCTACAGCGCTCATTTCATCAGCAATGGTGGAACAGCCCGGGCATCTGAACTCATCCCTCGAAGTGCTCGGCACCGAAGGAAAACTGGTCGTCAACAATCTGGTGTTCCCATCCAGGGGGCATTCGATCACCCAGAGCAGTAACGGACTGGACCGCACGTGGACCGTACGAGGCTTTGAAACCTACGACCATCAGCTGGAGGCCATTGTCCAAGGTCTGCAGTCGGGCCGGAAACTGCTCACGGAGGGCCGCGACAGCCTTTCCAACATGAAGGTCATCGACGGCATCTATGCGGCCGCGGGGTTCAGGAGATGATTCGGGGCCACGGTCCAAACCGGCCGCGCTGGGACCGGACCAAAGTATCCTGACCTGACCACAGGGATGGTAGGACTCAGCGTCCTAGGAAAAGCAGGGACAGGAAACCCTGCTGACTTTGCCACGGGAGGTGCGTAACGTCGACGGGAGCAGTCGGCGGGAAACTGGTACCCGTGACACGCAGCTGCCGCAGAGGCCTGGGGTCGTTGCGACGAGGGCATACATACACCACCCCTACGGGGAACTGAGGAGCATTATGCAATACCGCACACTGGGTAACAGCGGCGCCGTGGTTTCAAACTACGCTTTGGGAACCATGACGTTTGGGGTTGAGGCCAGCGAGGAAACGTCCCACGCCATCCTGGATAACTATCTTGCCGCCGGCGGCAACTTCATCGACACCGCCGATGTTTACGGCGGTGGAGTATCAGAGGAAATTATTGGACGCTGGCTCACCCGGCATCCGGAGGCCAGAGACCGCATAGTGCTGGCCACAAAGGGACGCTTTCCTATGGGCGAGGCCCCAAACAGCGTCGGCACCTCCCGCCGCCACTTGGTCAGGGCCTTGGACGATTCCCTTCGCCGCCTGGGCGTGGAGCAGATTGACCTTTACCAGATGCACGCGTGGGACCCGATAACACCCTTGGAGGAGACTCTCCGCTTCCTGCACGACTCCGTCAGCAACGGCAAGATTGCCTACTACGGCTTTTCCAATTTTTTGGGATGGCAGCTCACCAAGGCGGTCCACTTGGCCAAGGCCCATGGCTGGAGCGCCCCTGTAACACTCCAACCGCAGTACAACCTGCTTGTCCGCGAGATCGAGTGGGAGATCGTCCCGGCGTCCCTGGATGCGAAGATCGGCCTGCTCCCGTGGTCGCCCCTGGGCGGCGGCTGGCTGTCCGGCAAGTACAAGCGCGATGAGGCGCCCGTTGGTGCCACCAGGCTCGGTGATAATCCCAACCGGGGCATGGAGGCGTGGCAGGCTCGCAACGACGATCCCCGCACGTGGGACGTCATTGAAACAGTGGAGAAGATTGCCTCTGATCACGGTGTGAGTGCCTCGCAGGTCGCTCTGGCATGGTTGGCGGACCAGCCAGCCGTGACGTCGGTTATTCTCGGCGCCCGCAACATTGAGCAACTGGCTGATAACCTCGCAGCTGCAGACCTCGAACTGATGCCCGAAGAGGTTGACCGGCTGACCCAGGTCAGCCAGCCCCGCGCCGGTGTATACCCCTATGGCCCCTTGGCTCAAGAGCAGCGCAGCCGAAAGATCGAAGGCGGCAGGTAAACCCGCGGCCACCAGCGTGAGCCCGCCGATGCGGTGTGCAAGGGCACCGCATTGGCTCACTAACAGACCCGAAAACTGTAGTCCGGACCATATTGTTGTCCGCTGCCTACATTTGGGTGTGCGCGGCCAAGGCTGGATCCGCACCGACGCGGGCGCCTGACTCCAGGGCCGTTATGTCCGCCACCTCGGCCGGAGTGAGCGTGAGACGCACTGCTGCCAGGTTTTCCCGCATACGTGTGGAATCCGCTGACTTCGGGATGACGATTGTTCCTTGGGCCAGATGCCACCCCAGCAGTATCTGGGCCGGGCTGGCCCCGTACTTACCCGCAAGAGACTTCACTGTAGCTGCCATGAGGTCCGCGCCCTGGCCCAGGGGGCTGTACGCCTCCACCGCGATGCCGAGGGAGCGGCTTTTCACGGACAGCTCCTCCTGCTGGAATGTGGGGTGAATTTCGATCTGGTTGACGGCCGGAACGACGTCCGACGCTGCCAGGAGCGCATCCAGGTGGTCGGTGAGGAAGTTAGAGACGCCGATGGCACGGACCTCGCCGTTAGCGTACAGCTTTTCCAATTGTTTCCATGCCTCAATGAAGAGTCCCTGGGACGGTACGGGCCAGTGGATGAGGTAGAGGTCCACGTAATCGACCCCTAGAGCCTGAGCACTGTTGTGGAAGGCCTCTTTTGCGTTGCCCTGCTCGCCGTTGCGCAGCTTGGTTGTTATGAAGATCTCCTCCCGGGGGATCCCTGACGCGGCAATGGCTGCCCCAACGCCGGCCTCGTTTCGATAGGCGGCAGCTGTGTCTATGTGGCGGTATCCAGCTTCCAGGGCATCCTCGACAATGCGCTGAGTCTCTTGCGGTGGGACCTGGAATACGCCGAATCCAAGTTGGGGGACCCGGACGCCGTTGTTGAGGGTTACGGTGGGCACATTTAGGTCTTGAATTTGGGACGTCATCGACTTCTTCCGTTGGTTGGGTTGGTTCCGTTCGGGAGAGTCTCTGGAGACTCCCGGTCCCCCCGCTGAGTAGGTCAGCGGGTGATCACATGGCCTTCGGCGTCAAGGTAGTCGCGCCACGAGCGCTTCGGCGTCCAACCGAGCATTCGTTGTGCTTTCGCGCTGGAGATGCCCGAAGCATCGGCACGGTCAAGGCTGCGCAATTCAATTTTGTCACCGTAGTACTTGCTCAGGATCTCTGCGAAGTCGTGGCCGCCTACATTATCAGGGGAAGCGATGTAGAAGACCTCGTGTCCGGGAAGGTCTGACTCCGTGGCCAACACGATGGCGTCGGCGAGGTCGTACACATCGACGTAGCTCCATAGATTGGGGCTGAGGACCGACGCGTCACGGACCTGCGGTCCGAGGTTTGTCTCGTAGTTGCCCTCGAACTGGACCCAGCTGGGCCGAATGGAAATGCAGCGGATGTCAGAGCGTGCGATTGCGGCGTCCATGAGCTGCTCGCCGAAGTGCTTGGAGAGCGCGTAGGGGTCCTGCGGGCGGATGGGGTGCTCCTCGTCCACGGGCGCGTAGTCAGGGAGGAAATCACGCTCAGGAAAGAAGAACCCCGGGACAGTTTCACTGGAGATGTAAACGAAGCGCTTTACCCCAAATCGAATGGCCGCCTCAAGAACGTTGAAGGTCGCCATTAGATTGGTTTCAAAGACGACGTGCGGCGGATGGCCAGTGGGTTCCGGGATCGCAGCCATGTGTACCACGGCATCCACTCCGCGGACGACGGAGTACGCTTCCCCTGCGTCGGTGAGGTCGGCCATCATGTACTTCGGGGTGCCTTCAGGCTTGCGCTCGAAGCCGGGACGCGTGAGGTCGGTGGTGAGCACTTCGTGCCCGGCGTCGATCATTGCCTGGCTAGCGGCCCGACCGACCTTTCCATGGGCACCAGTGATAAGGACCTTCATGATGTCTCCTAGAGGGTACTGCCGTGCTGGTACAGGGATGACCAGGTACCGGGCAGCTGGGGGTGGCGCCGTCGCCGGCCTCGCTAATGGGTCCACGGCGCCTTTTTAGTTTATTGTCTAAACTATATGCAGGGGAATGTGTCGGGGTCAATGTCGCAGTGCCCCTTACGTGACCCATGTGGACGGGGCGGGCCGCATGGTAGCTCCCTGTGGCTAGGGATTTGGCGGGCCCGTTGATTCTCTCGGAATGAGCGTGGGGGTCGATTTTCGTACTCGGGGTTCCGAACCCGGGTCGGTGATGAGGTCGATGGCAGTTCTGGCAATGTGGTCCAAAGGCACGCGGACGGAAGTCAGCGGTGTGGGAAGCCGGGCTGAGAGGGGAGTGTCGTTGTAGCCGACGAGAGAAAGGTCCGGACCGATCCGCAGGTCGTGGCGGTGGGCAGCGGCCATAATGCCCAGCGCGATGTTGTCATTCGCGGCGAAAATAGCGGTAGGGCGCTTCTTCGATCCCAGTAGCTTTTCGCCGGCGTCGAACCCGTGCTCGATCCCGTATCCCCCGGCGATTGTCCAAGGTTCAGGGAGTTTGCTTCCTGCTTCTTCGACGGCCTTACAGGCGCCGGCGAGTCGGGCTTTCGCTGTGGAGGTGAAGTCGGGACCGGTGACGACGGCGATGTCCCGGTGACCCAGGTCAAGCAGGTGGCGCACGGCAAGGTACCCACCCAGTTCGTCATCGCCTAGCGCTGAGGGGCTGACCCCGTCGGTGCGCAGCACCAGGGCGTGGGCCACGCGACGTTCACGCAGCAGCCGGGGAAGCTCGTCGTCAAGGCGCGCGGTAGCCAGGATCAGGCCGTCGACGTTGCGGTCCAGCAGAGTTTCGGCTGCTCTCCGCTCGTCGCCAGGGTCGTCGCCGCTGGTCGCCACCATGGCGAAGTAGCCCCGGGAGGAAGCGGCCCGTTCGAGTTCTTCAAACATCAGCGCCATGACCGTGTCACTGAGCCGGGGAACGAGGACGCCCAGGGTGCGGGTCTCCCCGCGGCGGAGGCTGGACGCGAAAGAGTTTCGCCGGTAACCGAGCTCCTCGGCAATCTTCCGGACGTGCGCGGCGGCTGCCGAACGTGAGGTGGTGCGTTCATCCAGGGCGCGGCTGGCAGTGGAGATGCTCACGCCGCTGGCCGCAGCGACGTCCTTGAGCGTGACGATAGCGCCGGGGGCTGCCGGTTCCATAGCGAGTCTCCTTCCAAGCAGGGGCGTAACAGACACTCTATTCCTCCTTTGCAAACGTTCTCTTGACAGTGACCTGCGACACGTGCAGAATTGAAATCGTTCCCGCAAACGTTTTCAATATAGCGGGACTGCCGACCATCAAAGAAGACAAGAAGGTAGCTGCAATGGCACTCGATCTCCGCGGACTCAGCCCCGCACCTGTCACCCCGTTCACCGAAGAGGGCGCTGTCGATTACGCTACGATCCAGCGTCTGGGTTCCTGGCTCGGATCGATTGAGGGCGTGAAGAGCCTCGTCGTCCTGGGGCACGCCGGCGAAGGCACGTTCCTTACCGAAGAGGAGCAGCTGGACGTTATCCGCGCGTTCGTGGCCTCGACCGACGGCCGTGTACCGGTCGTGGCGGGCATCACGAAGGAGGGCAACAAGACCGCGGCCCTCGAGGCCAAGAAGGCCGTCGAGGCCGGCGCCGCAGCTGGCCTCGTCTACCCCTCTCACGGGTGGCTGCGCTTCGGCTACCAGAAGGGTGCCCCGCAGGCGCGCTACCAGGAGATCTATGAAGAGTCCGGTCTGCCGCTGATCATGTTTCAGTACCCTGACAACACCAAGGCGAACTACGACCTCGACACCCAGCTGGAAATCGCCGGCCAGGAGGGCGTCTTTGCCACGAAGAACGGTGTCCGGAACATGCGCCGCTGGTACACAGAGATCCCCGCGCTGCGTGCAGCGTACCCCGAGCTGCAGATCCTGTCCTGCCATGACGAGTACCTGCTGCCGACCATGTTCGACGTCGACGGTCTGCTCGTCGGCTACGGCAACATCGCCCCCGAACTGCTCGTCGAACTGATCGAAGCCGGCAAGGCACAGGACTACAAGCGTGCCCACGCCATCCATGAGCGACTGCTGCCGGTCACCAAGAACGTGTACCACCGCGGCTCCCACATGGAGGGCACCGTCGCCCTGAAGTGGGGCCTCGTGAACCGCGGCATTCTGGACCACGCCACGGTGCGCACCCCGCTCCTGCCCCTGCCCGAGGGAGCCGATAAAGAAATCGCGGAAGCCTTCGCCGCCGCAAACCTCGGCAAGGTCACCACCACCGTCTGACCCCTGGTCCCGGCCCCACGGGGCAACCACGGATCATTACGGGTGGCGGGCACGGCCCGCCACCCGTACCAAGACTCTTTACTCTCCACCCCGGTCAACGACGACCCCAGCAACGTCGCTGTATAAGGAGGACTCGCCGATGCGCGAGCAGAATAAGACCATCACCCACTCAGGTCACAGGGAAGAACAGATGGCAACCCAGCAAGGAAACCAGCCCGCCGCGACCACACCGAAGCGCCGTACCTTCCTGGGCTACCTGGCCCTGATGGGCCCGGCCTTCGTCGTCGGCGCCTGGCAGTTCGGCCCCGGCAACCTCACCACCGCCGTGCAGGCCGGCAGCCGCTTCGACTACACCCTCGTCTGGGTCATCGCCGTGTCCACCGTCCTGATGATCTTCTTCACAGACATGAGCGTCCGGCTCGGCATCGCAACACCGACCTCCCTGATCACCTCCATCAAAGACCACCTCGGCAAATGGGTCGGCGTCCTGGCAGGCTTCGGCGTCTTCGGCATCACCTTGATGTTCTCCGTCGGCAACGCCGTCGGCTCCGGGCTCGGCCTGTCCCTGATCTTCGGCGGCTCCCCGGTCCTCTGGACCGTGGTCTGCACCATCGCCGTCGGCATCGTCCTGGCCTTCCGCAACGTCTACGGAATCGTCGAAAAAGCCCTCCTGGTCATCGTCGTCCTCATGGGACTGGCCTTCATCGCCAGCACCGTCGTCGCCCAGCCCGACTGGTACCGCTCCATGGCAGGGATGGTCCCCCAACTTCCTGCCGGAAGTGAAATCCTTATCGTCGCCCTTGTCGGAACGAACTTCTCCATTAACGCAGCGTTCTATACCTCCTACGGTGTCAAGGAACACCGGCGCACCCGCGCCGACTACAAAGACATCACTCTCGTCGACACCATCCCCGGCATCGTCGCCCCCGGCATCATGACTGCCCTGGTCATCATGGTCGCCGCCGCCGTACTCGGCAGGACGGGAGCCGAAGCAGGCACCATCAATGCCCTCGCTTCTGTCTTCACACCCCTCGCGGGTCCCGTCGGAGCAATGCTCTTCGCCCTCGGACTGTCAGGTGCTGCGTTCTCCTCCATGATCGCCAACGCCACCGCAGGCGGAACCATGGTCTCGGACGCCCTCGGCCGCGGCGCGAAAGCCGGATCACCCATGGCCCGCATCTTCACAGGCATGATCCTCGCCTTCGGCCTGATCATCACCCTCACCTTCCAGTCCTCCCCCGTCGGCCTGATCGTCGTCGCCCAGTCCCTCACCGTCCTCATCGCACCACTTCTCGGCATCCTCATCGTCACCATGGCCAACAAAACCTCACTCATGGGCGACCTACGCAACAAGTGGTGGCACAACCTCTTCGCCGCCATCGGCCTCATCGCCATCATCGCCTCCTCCATCCGCCTCATCACCACCCTCATCGGCTAGCAAACACCGCGAATCACAGACACAAGTAGTGCCCCGTCCGGTTCGACGGGGCACTACTGCCGTGATGGGCGGCGAGACCTTTCTCGAGTAAATCTCACTGTCGGCGCCTACTGGACGGTATATCCGTTGTCGGCTCTAGGGCTGAAATGTCAGCTTGACGGCTGAGATCATGGCTGGTCCAAGGTCTGGACCAGTGTGGTGCCACGCTGGCGGCGCTTGCCGTTCAGCGGTGCAGCCAACAGGTTCGCCATACCTTTACCTGACTGAACGTCTTGGGCGGGAAACAGCCAGTCATAGCTGGCCAGACTCATGCTGCCCGGTAGCGCCATCGCGTCATGAATAAGATCGGTGCCAAGCTGGCGTGTTGCAGAACGAATATACGGTGCTCGAGGCCTGAGTCGCCGGGTCGATTGGAACCTTGGTCGGCTCACCGACAAACCAACCGCCTTCGCAAACCCGTCATTTAGACTGCGCGGATCGATATGAGCTCGTAAACCATAGCAGAGCTCATTGCCGGTCCGCGGCAGGTCAGCCGGCACGGCGGGCCGCGGTGAGCATGCAGTTCGACGTCGATGTGTGCCGGGTGAGGGGGGCAGCCGGTGATGTGGATCCGCCAATGATCACCGTCGCGGGAGGTCTCGACCACTTTGTAGTCATTCCGGCCGGCCGGGCCGAAACGCCTGAGCGTGGCCCCGACAGCGGCCTGCTGTGCTGGGAAGAGATCCGTGTATCCGCGCAGATGCTCCGCGTGGATACGGCCCGCGAGGTGTTCTTCGATCGTGGCGACGGACGACTCCACGTCCAGATTTCCGTAGTAGACGCCGTCGGGTGCAACCACGACGTTGGCCGCGAACCTGTCACCTCCTACATGGGAACATTCCCACACCAGCTCCGGCCACCGCTCACTTAGCACACGTCCCACGGGCCGTCCGCGTACGGCACAGCATTGGTCATGTTGACTGTGAGTGCAGACCAGGATGACGGGCGGATAGCCGAGCGTTCCGGGGAGGCTGAGGGCTCTGGCAATTTCCGCCAGATCCTCATCCTTGCCCCATGTTCCCCATTGCTGACGATATTCGCCCGAATCCTCATGGTGCAGTACTGCCCAATGGCTCGGACCCTCACGGCGGCGGGGGCCGGGCCGTCGTACCAGCAGCACCCGCGCCCGCGCCGCCTTCACGGCGGAGAGCAAGAGTGCTTTGGTCTCAGGCTCTAGATCAAGCCCTTCGAAGCCATTGAGAGGCCACCCGCCCCGGTACTCGATCAGAACCCAGGCGACGCCGTGCGATGCTGTGCCTGCAATCGGATCGCCGCGCAACCGGGCGTCGTCAGAACAGAAGAAGCGCTCCGTGCCCACCACTGTGACGAGGTCACTCTCTCTATCACGGTTCAACGGGAACGAGGACCCCCGCGCGCAACAGTCTTTCAACAAGTTCGACGCCGATATCACCCGCGGTGTGAACCTTCCTGTCGAGCAGGCGCGTTACAGAAGGCAGATCGGTCGCTGGGAAGTCGAGCCAACCCACGCGCGTGGTAAGGCGCAATCCCTCCAGCCGTGCTTCCAGTGCATCACGAAGCCGGACCAAAGACTCTGGGCTCAGGCCCTCGACAGCCGCGAGCTGGGCCAGCGGTCCCAGCGGTGCCGGACGGCCCTGTCCTCGCCGGGTGCGGTGAAACAAAGAACTGATTTCAGCCTTAGCGACAGCAGCGGCGAGGCGCTTACGGACGACGTCGATCTCCCCGTTTGGTCCGTCGAGGCCTAATGGCAAGGTACGACGCATCTCGGGATCGTCGCACAGCGCTGCAAGCGCGGCTTGGGCGAGCTGTTCGGCCAATGCGTAGCGGGTCCAACTGTGGATTCCAAGTGTGAGGTGGATGGAGACCTGGCCCTGCGCCTGAGCGGCATGCAACCAGCCACGCGGCAGGTAAAGGACATCCCCGCGCTCAAGCACCGTATCGATATAGGCCTCCCCTTTCGCGGCCTCGGCCACGCTGGAGCGGCGATCAGTCCAGGGTTGATCACGCAACGGGTCCGTGTGGACCGGCTCATGAATGATCCAGCGCTTTGTCCCCTCGATCTGCAGGATGAAGACGTCGTGCACGTCGTAGTGATCGTCGAACCCCCGGTTCTGAGGCGGCGTGACGTACGCATTGGCCTGCACCGGATGTCCGAGCTCGGTGCTCAGCCTCCTGCTGAAGTCCGAGACAGGTTCCCATGTGCGGTGCAGTGCCTGGAGCACGAGCGTGGCACCGTCCGCGAATTTGCGCCAAAGCGCTGTGTCGTCGAGCTGGTCAGAGATGGTGGCGCCGACGCCGGCGGGTGAGGTGAATGACGAGTCGGGAAATGTGGTGCCGCCCTTGGCAACGCGGAGAAAAGGTGTGCGCAGTCCACGGCGCGAGACCAGCTCATCGACGGCCTCGGCAGAGAACAGATCGGAGAAGTCGCTTGCGCCACGCGTGAGCAGCGCCGTGCGTCCCCAGACGTCACCGGCGAACCTCTCACGGCCAATCTTAATAAGGCGTCTCTCCAGGACCCCGCCGCTTTCCAAGGCGTCGGGGTCCTGAAAGTCCTTGCGGATGGTGCTCAAATTCAGACGCCCCGTTCTGCGGCTCCCCCATCGGCTCCTCCGTCGGCACCACCATCGGCACCGCTGTCAGCACCACCGTCGGCACCGCTGTCAGCACCACCATCGGCACCGCTGTCAGCACCACCATCGGCACCACTGTCAGCACCTCCATCGGCACCACTGTCAGCACCTCCGTCGGCGCCCCCATCATGCATGCCTGGGACGCCGGCCGCGCCACTGTCCGCGGGGCCTTCCTGCTGGCTTGGATCCTGCTCTGGATTGGTCATGCTTCCTCCCGGGAATCGAAATCGCTAGGATCAGCTCCGTTACTGGAACCTGATGACCCAACCGGGCGAACCTTCATCGGCACCGCCCGTGATCACCCTAACGGCACGGGCTAGCCCTGGGAATAACCTTCTTATACAACTCAGATGAATTCAGAACTGGGCGAGTCCTATTCTCGGGCGGCCCGCACGGCCATCCCTTCCCCTTCATGAGAGCGACTCCAGTGCACATCGCCGCCCGGGAAACACTGCTGCCTCCAGGATTGAGCAGCTTCAGAGGCGTCATCTTTCTTATGGCCTCGATACCGCTGTCGAGTGATCATTCGCCGAGTGCCACCACAAGCTTTGTACGCGCGTTAAAGCAAAAACCCCTCCGACGAGGGGATATGGTGTCCGAGGTGGGACTCGAACTGCATTCCAGCCCTTGCAAACACGGGGAATCCGCGAAAACATGGGGAATCCTTGCCAGTCGGAAGGTGGTTTGGCCCAGTACGAGACGAAAAGTGTGGACATTGTCCGCACCCCCTTTCGGGGCGCTGGAGGACTACCGGGGCACCAGATGCCTGGAAATCTCGGCGGCAGAGTTCAGCAAGTCGATTGTGCCCGCGGCGACTCCGACGACGAGGTCGAAGCCTTCATCCGTGCTGAAGTCATGCCGGTAACCGTTGATCCACAGCAGCAGTACCATGAGCGTCCACGCCGTCCGTTTGTTGCCATCAATGAGCGGATGGAAGCGGGCGACCGACTCCAACAAGGCTGCCGCCTTCACAGCTAGTTCCGGATAGGCTTCCGCGCCCATGACAGTCGTAGCCGGCCTGGCCAATGCTGAGGCCAACAGCCCGATATCACGGGTATGGAAGCCGTACCGATCAACTACCTGAAGTGCATCCTCAATGTCCAGGTACGCTGTCACGCGTCTTCAAGGCGCTTCAGCAGATCAGCGTCATGACTCATGACAAAATCAAGGCCTGCGCTGATTTCACGTCGGCGCGCGTGGCGCTGCAGAACCAACTCTGCGCCCTGCAACAGAAGCGCGGACTTGGACGTATGTTCCTCGGCAGCCAACTTCTCCAGCCGCCGATCGAGGTCTTCAGGGACACGGAGATTCATAGCCATGCCTTTATGGTACCAAACCGGTACCCGACCTTGAGTGGGCTGCGGACCGCTAATTGGACCAGACCCACCCGAGCAGGGTGGCGGTGTCTTGGAAAGCTCTGTTGTTTTTCAAGACGCTACGCTGCTGAACCCAGAATTGTGTTTGCTTCCGACCTCGTTCTAAGCCCGTTGCGCCGACGCCCGCTCACCTGTCTCATAACTAAGGATGAGTACCAGATCTTGGCTACGAGGTTATGAGACATAGTTACGAGAATCGCCGTTGGCCCGCGCGTCCAACGTTCCGCAGGAAATCTGTGACTGTGCAGGTCAGACGACTGTTAGCTCGTAGAGACGTCTCGTTTCCCAAGGGTTTTGAGACAATTTTGCGTGTAGCGTTTAGGGCACCTTCACCGGGCATTTTTGCGGGCGGGGTATACGGGGCACCTCAAAGTGCACCTCTGCAAAGCAGCACGTCAAAGCCGGGTTGTCGCAGTTAGGGACCGGCTTACGAACGCTGGTGGCTCGCTGTGATCGCTGAGCGGCGATGTTGGCCTCCGCGAGACGACAGGGTTGAGGTAGATAAGGTTCCTATTTGTATCGCCTTGAACCTTTCGGCCGCCGTCGCCACCAGGGTCGTTGACGCAACTCGGCCTGCGCGCGGGCGAGCAGGAGTTGAGTCTCGCGAAGAAGTTCTAGCGACGTCTCTTGAATTTCTCGCGACGCATCCGTCGCCGCCTCTGCCTTCTCTGCCGCACGGCGGGGCAGGAGAAATTCGATAAGAAGCGTTGCTGCGGTGCCGAGCAAGACGCCTGACAGCACCAGTAGGAATTGCGCCATGGATCACATCTCGGGAACGGTCCAGCGGACGACGAAGCCGTAAGCGATTGCGGGGAGGCGAGCTATCCGCTGATCCTGGTTGTCAGCCACCCACGGACCCTTGGGACGAAGGGAGAATTGCACGACCGCGACCCTTGGGACGAAGGGAGAATTGCACGACCGCGACCCTTCCGATGTCGTTTAGGAGGACAGAGATCGTTTGCTGGTCAGGGGGGTCTGCGATGCCTTTCTGCCTCTAGTGGAGACCTCGTGAGGGCACAGGCCAGACCCTCCCTCCTGCCGGAGGAGGGCAGGTGACGGGGTGGTGGGAGCAAGCGCATACTTGACGGCTCCCCGAAATCCCCCGCAGAATTTGCGTCCATGGGCGACTCGCACGAGGACATGCTTCGTCACTACGAGCCGGGCGAACTTCTGCCGCGAATCGTGACGGGGTTGCAAGCTCTCGGCAAGGACCTGGACTCGGTCACGCACGAAGATCTCGCGCCGGCCGACGAGTTTCACTCCGCGGGACGTTCGGCTACGCGCGCATTGGTGGAGCTTGCAAAGATTCCGCCAGGATCGCGAGTGCTCGACGTGGGCAGCGGGTTGGGCGGCCCGGCGCGTTACCTCGCCGCAACTTTGGGTTGCGACGTGACAGGCATCGATCTCTCGCCTGAATTCTGCGGGGTGGCCAACGCCCTTTCTCGGATGACGCGGTTGTCCGATCGCACCCGCTTTCAGGCCGGTGATGCCCTGGAGCTTCCGTTCGCCGCGTCCAGCTTCGACGTAGTGTGGACGATACAAATGCAGATGAACATCCGGGACAAGCGCCGCCTGTATTCCGGAATCGCCCGGGTACTCAGGCCGGGCGGGCTGTTCGTCTGCCAGGAAATCTGCGCGGGGAACGGCGAGCCGATCGAGCTTCCGGTCCCATGGGCGAGCCGCCCCAACCAGAGCCATCTGGCCGATGCGGAATCCCTCCGCGGGTTGATCCGCGGTGCAGGTCTCCTGGAGCGCACCTGGCGCGACATTACCGCCGACATCGTGGCGGCGCGCAAGGCACAGCAGGCGAAGGCGCAAGCGTCGGGTGCGAGCGGCTCCAGCGCCCCTCCTCCGCTTGGAATGCATCTCGTGCTGGGAGAACAGGCAGCCGTCAAGACGAGCAACTCCGGGCGCAACACCGACGCCGGGCGCACGGTGTTCATCCAGGGCGTATTCGACAAGCCTGTCTAGTGGTCCGATCCGCTGCCACCCATCCACCCATCCGTCCATCCACCCATCCACCCATCCACGGGACCAGCACACTCAAACTCAGGGGAGTCCGCACTGGACGTCCTCGCGTCGGCCTGCCACGTGGCGCCGAGACAAATAAGGAGCCGAAATCGGCGCTGTGTCGGCAAAGGCGACTGCCACGTCTGGGGGCGACCCTGGTCCCGGACAGCTTGTGATCAAGTCAAACCGCTGTAGCCACGACACAACGCAGGCCGGAAATCCAAGAATTGACGTGGGAGCTGAACCTTCGCCGGACCTGAATGCCCCGCGGCGTTCCAGCTCACATCCAGCTAAGGGATTCAGGTGAGCGCCGCAAACATCGGGTCCAGGAGGTGCATAGGATGCAGCGCTCTTTCTCAGGCAAACCGTGGGTGACGAACGCAACGACTTCCGAAAAGTCAAGCTTTGTCAACACAAAAGAATGAAAAAGCCTCTGACCTGTGGAAACACTGTGCCCGAGGTGGGACTCGAACTGTCTTCCAAGCCTTGCAAACACTGAGAACCCGCGAAATCATGCGGAATTCAAAGCAGTTCGAGGGCTGTACAACCCGATCCGAGGCCAAGAGTGTGGACATTGCCCACACTCTTTTGGGGCCCGTATTCGGCGGAGGCGTTGATTGGTCGCTCTTGGTAAGGGCACATGTCCACGGCGCCTCTTCCGCCCGCCTGCAAAATGATTCATACCCACCTGAGGAGCATCAACCCGCCGGACTCATTCCTGCGCGCCAGCCTTCGCTGCGTATGCCGTGGCCTGCTCACGCACTTGCCGGATGTAGGCATCGGACTGGTTGTAGGCGTAGATCGCGTCGGTCCACCCGTCAGCGGTTGTAAGGTCACGGCCGCCGGCACACAGATAGGTCGCCGCGCTGAGGGCCGCATCATCGATATTGAACGGATCCGCCGTTCCGTCCCCGTTCCCGTCCAGCCCGACCAGCTGCCACGTCGTAGGAATGAACTGCATCGGCCCCACAGCACGGTCCCAGCGGGTATCCCCGTCCAAGGCACCGGCGTCCGTATCGGCGATAGCGGCGAAGCCGGCACCGTCGAGAACCGGGCCCACAATCGGGCGGCTCCCCTGCCCCGCGCTGGTCAGGTAGCCGCCGCCGTAAGTTCCATGTGCTGTTTCAACGAAACCAATGGCGGCCACAGTGTTCCAGCCAATCCCGCACGCCGGAGCGGCAGCATTCACGGTCTCGGCCGCGGCAACATACGCCCGCAGTGCGCGTTCAGGGATCCCGGTCTGCCCTGCAGCCCGGATCACCCAGTCAGCATCCGCGTTTTTGGTGACGTTCACGGCGGTGGTCATACCGGAGGACAGCATTTCGAGCCCAGCCTCCGCCCGCGGAGGCGGAGAAAACGCACCACGGGCGTCAGTGCCAAGTTGCCCAAGCGCCCAGAATAAAGAAGCGGTGGTGACACAAATTGCAAACAAGACAAGGACCACAAGGCGTCTGAGACGAAGCACCGACTAATCAAACCACCCCCAGGCCCCCCACCCTTAACGACGGGCTCAGCGACACTTCGTTAACTCCTCCTACGCGGCGAGTCACGGAACGGACTCCTTGTGGCCTGATACCTGATTCCCCCAAAAAGTCATGCTGCCTGATCTCGGTACCTCGATGAACCCGTAAAAGCTGGAGCGCTGCTTGTCATTCTGACATGCCCCACGATCGCTGGGCGGGTCCTCCGCGCAACCAGGGCGCTACCGCGCCGACCCCGGAAACGAAACTTCATTCACAAGAACGGGTGAAGCATTGGTTCCGGCTGAAGTTTTCGCTCGGGAGAGGGTTCCCAGTTCCACTCCGGCCCCTCAACCCAGCGGTGGTCCCCTACCAGTACCACGCGCACAACCAACAACCGCAGAAAACACAGCAATCGCACGGGTAAAGCTCCGCCATAAGGAGGCATGCCCTAGCCGCCTTCGATCATTTGCTTCGATCTCTTGACACCTCACGCGATCGGAAAGGTATCCTTTTTTCAATCCGCACAATCGTTTGCGCTAAGAGAAGCGAGCAAGCATGGAACAGGTCAAACTCGAGGGGGTTATCACTGCGATAGTGACGCCCTTTAACAGCGATGAATCATTGGATCTCGCATCGCTCGAGGCCTATGTAGAGCATGTCATTGGCGTTCCTGGTGTAAATGGAATTCTCACCTGCGGGTATTCCGGTGAGGTCACGAGCCTCAACCGAGAGGAGCAGTTGCAAGTTGTCAGCTCCGTCGCCGAGGTTGTCAACGGCAGGATCCCAATCCTGACCGGTGTCGAACCAACCTCGACCAGGGACACAATCGCCTTTGGCAACCAGCTCAAGGAGGCCGGGGCAACTGTGCTCCAAATCAACACCCCGTTCTACAACATCCTTCGCCGTGGGTTCATCAATAACGAAGACGTCGTCGTGAAGTTCTTCCGGGACCTGGCGGAGGGCATCGACATGCCGATGACCGTCTTTCAATACCCGGTGTCGTCCGGAGTAAATTATCCGGCGAAAACGATCGCCCGCCTTGCCGAGCTTGAGCATGTCATTGGCATCAAGGAAGCAACGTCGATGGAGACCTACGAGGCCGACTACAAGGCCGTGGAGGGCAAGACAGCGGTGTTTGCGGACAACAACACATACACACTGCTGGGGATGCTCCTGTACGGGTCGCAGGGATCCATGGTCGGCATCGGAAATGTCGGTGTTCACCTTTGGACGGAGCTGTATGGGCTTGTCTCAAGCGGGGAGACTACTGCAGCTGTTGAGCACATGAACTCGAAGATCGTGCCGCTCATCAACACTTTCAGCCGGGACCTGGGGCAAACGAAGTTCTCGTTCATCGCCCGAGTTAAGGAAGCGCTCGTTCAAATGGGGCTAATACCAGGGGGAACTACACGCGCACCCGAGCCAGCCATCACACAGGAAGACAAGGAAGAGGTTCGGTCGACGCTGCTCAAGGTTGGCCTGCTCACCTGAGCACCGCTCCAAGGCATGGGAAGGGGCAGCACGGACACTGAGCAGTATCGGTGCACGGTTTAGACGGATCAACTGCAAGGAGAGGAACAATGCGTACCAGAAAACGCGGCATTGCTGCGGCGATACTTGCGGCCATAGCCCTCGTCCTCACAGCATGCCAAGGCGGCCCTCCGGGAGGAACCGGCAACCCTGATGAGATTGGTGAGCGGAAGCTCGTCTTCGCTCTGATTACTCCCGAGTCTTTCCCTTACTTTGACGGCGCAGAAAAATTTAAGCAGGTAGTCGAAGAAAAGACTGACGGAAAGATCACCGTTGACATTTTCGCTGGTGGACAGCTGGGCCAGGAGCGCGATATCAACGAGTCGATTTTGGATGGTTCGATTCATATAGGCGTAGGCGCTGGGGCGCTTGCGACACTGGCGCCGGTGATGAATCTGCTTGAGCTGCCATTCCTCATCCAGGACCAGGCACACATGCAACGCATCGTCGACTCTCCTGCCGCTGACCAGCTTAAGGAGCGTATCCGCACCGAGGGCAAATTCCACGTGCTCGATTTCTTCAGTACGGGAGACAGCTCCATTCAGACTGTGGACGTTCCGATCAATGAACCATCGGACCTCAATGGACTGAAGCTGCGCTCAATAGAAAATCCAGCGCTCACAGACGCCCTGCGGTCCTTGGGCGCGAACCCGACACCAATGCCTTACGGCGAGGTTTACACGGGTATCCAGACCGGGGTTATTGAAGGTGCCACCCTTGACTGGGGCTCTGTCAACTCACTGAAGCTCTTCGAACTTGTCAACTATGCCACCGCTCCGGAGGCGGCATTCCTCGCGGAACCGCGGCCGGTCATCATGTCAGCGGATTTCTGGGACACCCTGAATCAGGCTGAGCAAGAGGCTATCTCCGAGGCGATGACCGAGGCAGCGACATATGAACGGCAGTTCTTTGTTGACCTGCAGAAAAAAGCCATTGAGGCGGTGACGGGTGCCGGAGTAGAAGTAACCCAGATCGACGAGCAGGCCTTCCTGGAAATTCTGGAGCCGGTCTGGAGGAAGTGGGCAGCTGACCTGGATGCAGAGGACATGCTGAAGACCATCCAGGATTTGCGGGAATAATGACCTTAGAACCCGCCCACAAGGCTGAGGACGGGAGCGAGCCGCCCACGCGGTTTGCTCCCGGGGTACGCCTCGTGAAGGGTTTGGACCAAACCCTCGGGCTCCTTGACCGCGTACTGCTCTGGGTCTGCAGCCTGCTCTTCGTGTCCGTCGTGGGTGTGGTGCTCGCATCGGTCTTTTTTCGATACGTTCTCAACGCGTCGCTGAGTTGGGGCGAAGAACTAGCCCGCTACCTTTCGATTTGGCTGGTGTTCCTAGGCCTTGCCTGCGCACATCGCCGCAGCGAGCATCCCGCGCTGCAGTCCCTGCTCGGCAGGATCCCTGGCATCAATCCCGAGGTGGCGAGGAGGATCGGTGAATTCATAACGGTCATCGTGAGCTTCGCTGTCGTCTGGTACGGCACCGAGGGGACGGCTGCGAATTTCGACCGTAATCAGGTGAGCCCGGCCTTGCAGATTCAGATCGCGTGGGCGTACCTGGCCATTCCGGTCGGGTTTGCCCTCATGGGCTTGCAGGGGATCGTGCGAATGTTCTCAACGGTGCCGCCGCCACCGGCAGATCCGGAACTCGAGGAGATCTGATGCCTGGGATTTTAATTGGCGGATTCTTAGGGCTGATGTCCCTTGGCGTGCCGCTGGCCATAGTCATTATTGGAACCGGGCTCATCTACATCATGTTGGCCACCCCTGCGCCGTTGACTGTTGTTGCTCAGCGACTGTTCGTGGGGATGGACGATTTCACCCTCATGGCCATCCCTCTCTTCGTGCTCGCCGGCTACCTCATGAACGAAGTCGGGCTCACCGAACGGCTGGTCCGGCTTACCCGGTATCTCTTGCGGAAGATTTATGGAGGACTAGCCCAGGTCGCCGTGCTTGTGTCAATGATTTTTGGCGGCGTCAGCGGCGCTGCCGCAGCCGATCTCGCCGCAGTTGGCATCACGATGATCCCGGAGATGCAGCGCGACGGGTACAAACGCGAGTTCTCCGTGGCAACGATTACGGCTGCTTCGCTCATGGGGGCCGTTATTCCGCCCAGCATCCCCTTTATCATCTACGGGGTTCAAAGCCAGACTTCCATTGGTGATTTGTTCATCGCCGGCATCATCCCTGGAATTCTGATCGGAGTAACGGTCATGGTTACTAATTACGTGCTTCTCCGACGGCAGGGCTTTGTCACTCCGACGTTGCGTCCTGACCAGGTTCTTGAGGGCAAAGACCTCGCCATCTCTGCCCGGGATGCACTGATTGCGCTGTTCATGCCGGTTCTTATCATTGGCGGCATCCTTGGTGGAGTCTTTACACCAACCGAAGCCGCGGCAGTGGCAGTGTTTTATGCCCTTATCGTGGGGCTTGTGTACCGCACGTTGAACGTGGAGAAAGCCCTTCATGTTCTTCGCGCTTCAGTCGTCATGACTGCCACGGTCATGATCATCGTAGCCTCGTCATCCGTGCTCAACTGGGCGCTGGCTTACTCCAGGCTGCCAAGCCTTGTGGCGGAACTGATGTTGGCGATTACGGACAGCCAGACTGTGTTCCTGCTGATTGCACTGATTGTGCTGCTGCTGGTTGGTATGCCGCTCGATCCGGTTCCCGCGATCATCATCGTTACTCCTGTGCTTTTGCCTGCCGCAATCAGTTATGGCGTCGATCCCGTGCACTTCGGCGTGGTCACGGTGCTCGCCCTCACTTTAGGACTGGCCACCCCGCCTGTCGGGGCAAGTCTTTTCGTCGCGATGTCCATCAGCAAGGTGCCAATGGGGCGGCTCTCGGTGGCGGTCATGCCCTTTATCATTGCGCTGCTGGCGCTAACAGTTCTCATCACCTTTGTGCCGCAGATCTATAACTGGCTTCTCGCCTGAGTGTCTGCGGCGGAGAGTAGCAACGGCGGTGTCGGTGGGTTCCGTTACGACCGGGAGAGTACCGACGACTGCCGGGGAATCAGTTGGGGAGCCTTGACCACGGACTCGACTGTCTCTCCATTCATCAAAGCCAAAAGCAGGTCGACGGCGGCGCTCCCCATCTCCTGAAGGGAAACACGGACGCTAGTAAGGGGGATGGGAAGGAGGGAGCTGACTTCAGAATCATTATAGCCAACGACAGCGAGATCTTCCGGAATGGTGAGCCCGCATTGGCGCGCCACGGACATGGCGGCAAGGGCACTGATATCGTTCACGGCAAAAATTGCCGTTGGCCGGACGGGAAGGTTCAGCAGATTCGCCGCTGCCCGGCCGGCAGAATCGGCATCGAAGGTGCCCTGCTGTATCAATTCGGAATGGACCGGCAGGTTCGCCTCCGCCATCGCCCGCCGATACCCACAGGCCCGATTTAGCGCTGTGCTGACATCCGTGGGGCCACTGATATGCCCAATGCGCGTGTGGCCTTGGTCGATGAGGTGGCGAGTGGCGAGGTAGCCCCCGACTTCATCATCGCCGGTCACGCCTGGGTAGTCAGCGGATTTGCGGTTGAGCAGCACGAACGGCACACCACGTCGCTCAATCTCGGGCAAGTACTGGTCATGTATCTTTGCTGTTGCGAGGATCAGGCCATCGATTCTCCTGTCGATAAGGCCCTTGATCGCAACGTTGTCCACCCCTCCCACTTCGGCCCCCGCGGTAAGCGTGTGGTAGCCGAATTTCATTGCACGAATTTGCGCAGCCTCGAACATTTGGGCGAGCACATAGTCTGTGAACCTCGGAATCGCCATTCCAATCATCATCGCCCTCTTGGTACGCAGGCTTTGCGCCCAGGGGTTCGGCTCGTATCGCAGCTCGGCGGCGGCCTTGTGGATCCGGTCCACGGTTTCCTGCGGGATGCGCGATTCAGGCAAGCCATTGAGAGCACGGGAAACCGTAGAGGGATGCACTCCGGCTGCCTCAGCGATGTGCTTGATGGTCGGCTTACGCCTCGATGATTCCACGGTCCCTCTTCCAGCCAGCCGGTTCGCTTTCCCCACATCCACTGTAGTGCTGTACCTGCTCCTTGACCCCCAACACTCCTCGTCGGTATATTAGCGCAAACGATTGTGCAGGATAGAAGTCAGTCGTGTTTCCAGCCACGGAGGAACCGAAATGTCTTTCGTTATTGGGGTTGACATCGGCGGAACGTTCACGGATGTTTCCGTTATCGACAGATCGACACAGCGTGAGGTCATCGCCAAATCGCCGACAACCCCATACGACCTGATGGAAGGCCTGCTGGACGGGGTGACGAGGGCAGCCCAACAATTCGGACTGTCGTTGTCTGAACTGCTGGGGAAGGCCGAACGCTTCTCGCACGCAACGACCCAAACCACTAACGTGATGTTCACTTGGCAGCAGGGAGCCGTTGTAGGGCTTCTCGCGACGAGGGGATTTGGGGACGAAATCCTCATCATGCGCGCCCGCGGCAGGGTGGCGGGCCTGGGACTTGCAGAGCGTCGCCATCTCCGCGCCACAGACAAACCTCCCCAGATCGTTACCCGGGACCGCATCGTTGAGCTGGCAGAACGCGTAGACCGCTCCGGCCGAATCATCGAGCCGCTTCGGCGAGAAGAGGTCGAGGCCGGCGTGAGGCGGCTTCTCGCCGACGGTGTGACCTCATTCGCGGTCACGCTGCTCTGGAGCCACCAATGTCCCTCCCATGAGCAGCTCGTGCGCGAAGTGATCCTCGACCTCGCGCCCGAAGCCCACGTGTCGTTGTCGAGCGAAATCTCGCCTGTGACGGGCGAATACGAACGCACCGCAACGACAGTTGTGAACGCTTTCGTGGCACCGACACTGGAGAGATACCTGAAGCGCCTGAATGAACGTCTCATCCGAGAAGGCCTACGGGTTCCCATCCTTATCTTCCAGGCCGGCGGGGGTGTGAGCGACATCCCGTCGATCCAGCCCGTGAGCACGATCGAGTCCGGGCCAGCGGGCGGCCTGGTTGCCGTTCAGAAACTGGCCTCAGCAATGAAGCAGGAGCGGGTCATTGCCACCGACGTGGGGGGAACTACCTTCAAGGTGGGGCTCATCGTCGACGGTCGATGGTCAATGGCTTCCGAAACGATTATCAATCAGTACACCTTGCTCTCACCCATGATCGATGTCGTGTCCATTGGCGCGGGCGGTGGCAGTATCGCCTGGGAGGATGACGGCCGCTTACGGGTCGGCCCGGAGTCCGCTGGGGCGTCACCCGGACCTGCTTGCTACGGCTGGGGCGGCACGAGGCCCACCGTCACTGACGCTGACGCCATGCTCGGCTACCTCGACCCTGCACGGTTCCTGGAGGGCCGCATCCAGTTGCGGCTTGACCAAGCAGAGGCCGCGGTTAAGGAGTACATCGCTGATCCGCTCTTCGGCGGCGACGTGGTCGCCGCCGCCGCAGGCATCCGGCAGGTCGTGGATTCGCAAATGGGTGACCTCATCCGGAAAGCAACACTGGAGCGCGGGTATGACCCCCGAAAGTTCGTCCTGGCAGCCTATGGTGGAGCTGGACCTGTGCATGCCGCGTCCTACGCGAAAGCTGCGGGTGTTTCCCGGCTGGTGGTTCCGCTCAGCGCGACGGCGTTCTCCGCCTATGGGGTTGTGATCGCAGACACGGTTCGCACGGTTCAGCGGTCCATCAGCAGGGAGGCTGGGCGCGACAACGAGGTACTGGCAGGCAGTTACGATGACGTGTCAAGGCAGGCCATCGCAGCTCTCAATGCTCAAGGCATCGACACTGACAGTATTACCGTCATTCGCTGGGCGGACATGCGTTACGAGCGGCAACTACACGATGTGCGAGTGCACCTCTACGGCGACCGTACCCTCAACGGCACACTCGTTGACGACCTGACGCACGCTTTTACTGAGCGCTACGAAGTTTTGTTCGGGAAGACGGCCCGGCTGAAAGACGTGGTGCCCCGCATTCTGCGGATCGGAGTTGACGCTGCTGCCTCAAGCGGAATCGCTGTCAGGCAAGAGACGCTCCCTCCGGCATTGCCCCAGCTTGCTCAACCAGCACACCGGCGCAATGTCTACTGGCCCGAGACGGGCGGCTGGATAAACACCGCAATTTACGCCGGGAACGAAGTAAGTATCGGTCATGATTTCGTTGGGCCCGCAATCGTCGAACAACTCGGCACCAGTGTCGCAATTCCACCAGGAGCCGCTGCACATGTCGACCAGTGGCGCAATCTGATTATTGCTCTGGACCATGCAGGAGAACCCAATGAGTGACAAAATCGACCCTGTGCTCTTCGAGGTGGTCTGGCATCGCTTGCTGGACATCACCGAGGAAATGGGCATCAAGTACATGCGCACCTCGGGGTCTCCCATCCTCGTCGGCGCCTACGATGCCAGCACCGGGATCACGCTGCCCGACGGCAAGCTGGTGGCCATGGGCCCATACATCTCGACCCAGGCCCACGTCCTGCGGCTCATCGTCGATTCCGTCATCAAGCAGCGCATGGAAAGCCCCGGTATCAATCCAGGAGACATGTTCATCTGCAATGACCCCTACCTCGGCGCCACCCATCAGCCGGACGTTGCCACCGTCGCCCCGGTACATCATTCGGGAGCATTGCGCGCCTGGGTCGGCTCGTCCGGTCACTGGCTCGATATCGGCGGCAGCGAGCCCGGCGGATTCAACATGACTGCAACATCTGTCTTTGACGAAGGTCTTCGCCTGCCGCCAACCAAAATCGTCGAGGGACACGAGATCCGTGAAGACATCGTTGACCTCATCATGGCCCAGGTGCGCGAACCTCTCGCCGAGCTTGACTTGCGCGGGCAGTTGGTTGCCAACGAAGTCGGGCGCAACCGCTTGCTCGAGGTCGCCGACGAAGTTGGGCCTTCCGTTCTGGATGACGTGATGCGCCGCGGCATCAGTCACGTGGCGGGCCGCCTGCGTTCCCGGTTGCGGTCACTCCCCGACGGCCTTTGGCGGGAGGTGCAGTACCTGGACCACGACGGACACAAACAAAACGTCCGCAAGATCGTTTGCACATTGACGAAATCCGGTGACCACCTGACCCTGGACTTCGCCGGCTCGGATGCGCAGGTTGAGGGCTTCGCCAACACGGCGTTCGGCGGGCTGCGTGCCGCGGTCCTGTCCGGAGTATGCATCGCCCTCGGTTACGATTTGACCTGGAACGACGGCGCCGCGGACTGTGTCGAAATCAAGGCGCCCCGGCGCACCATCGTCACCGCCGAGTATCCGACACCGGTGTCGATGTCGACGATCTCGGCAATCATCGTGACGCTTAACCTTGTGCTCGTTGTGCTCTCGCGCATGCTGCTGGCCAGCCCCAGGCACCACGAGCAGGCGATGGCAAGCTGGTGTGCCACGTCGTTGGGCGTCTCCATGGTGGGAGTCAACCGCGACGGAACCTTCACCGTCGCCCCGGAAGCCAGCCACTTTGCCGCGGGTGCCGGTGCGCGGTCCTACGCCGACGGAGTCGACACCGGTGGCATCATCATCAACACCACCGCGAACATCCCCTCGATCGAGGCCACAGAAGATGCCTACCCGCTGCTCTACCTGTTCCGACGCCAGCTGACCGACTCGGGCGGAGCCGGCCGCTTCAGAGGCGGGGCATCGGGCGAGGTCGCCATCGTTCCCTATGAGAGCCAGGGCCCCCTGTCCACATCCTTCGCCGGTGTCGGATCGCTCACTCCCAATGCCGTTGGACTGGCGGGAGGCCTGCCTGGAGCGTCCGTTCGCTACCTTCGGTTTCTGGACGCTGCCCGCCTGGATCCAGAAAGTGAAATTCTCGGCCTGGTCGGCACGCTCGAGCAGATCGGAGGCAAACGGACCGTTGGCCCGCTCAACAGTTCCAAGATTGAGTTCGGAATAAACACCGTTGAGTACCACAACTGGCAAGGCGGCGGCGGATTCGGCGACGCGCTTGACCGGGACCCTGCTAAAGTGCTCACCGACGTCCGAACGGGGCTCGTCTCTGCAGACGAAGCCTTCAGGACTTATGGTGTCGTGCTAACAGTGGGAACAACCATCGAACTTGACGGCGGGGGGACGGAGGAACATCGCCAAGAACTGCGAAAGCAACGGCTGCAGAGGGCCGTACCCTTCACTGACAGCCATCCGCTCGTTCTCCCTGAATCCCTTACCGCTCAGGAGCCGGAAAGCGGCGTCGAACGCGAGCAGGTGAACTATTGGAACATTGTTGCCATCGACAATGCCGTAAACACGATGTCGTGCATGCGGTGTGGAACCGTCCTTGGCTCGGCGACCATGGACGTGCGGCACGGTTGCGTCATCGAGGAGGTCCCCGCAGCCACCATTGGCCCCATCCGTGGTGAGGACTATGCCGAGGACTATTCCAAGGCCGGCGGGGTTCCGATTGCCATCAGGTCCTTCTATTGCCCCGGCTGCGGGCGCCGGCTCGAGGCAGACCTGGTTGTTCCAGGAGAGGTGGGTCCGTCCTCGGTTATTTTCCGAGGAGGCGTGAATACGGCATGAGCCTGAGTATCGACTTCGAGGACTGGCTTGCTTTCGGTACATCGGTGATCTCCGACAGCAATGGCCGCCAAGGAGTGCTGTCCTCCCGTATCCGCCCCCAAACCGGCACAAGCCTTGTCGGCCGGGCATACTGTGTCCGTGTTGTGGTCGGTGACAGCGCTTCCCTTCACCAAGCACTTGAGGTCGTCCCGTCCGGATCCGTGCTCGTTGTCGATGCAGGTGGCTTCGCAGACCGGGCAGTATGGGGCGAGGTGCTCACCGCGGCCGCACAACATCGGGGAGTGGTGGGCGCCGTGATCGACGGAGCGATCAGGGATGTCGCTGCGATCAGGCGGCGCGGCTTTCCGGTCTACAGCATCTCGATTTCCGCAGCGGGCCCGCACAAGGCCAGCGGAGGCGAATGGGGAGCCGGCGTCTCATGCGGGGGTGTCAGCGTAAACACCGGAGACCTAATCGTCGCTGACGAGGACGGGGTGGTCGTCGTGCCCTGGGAATCTCGTGAAGTCATTGCGGCAGCCGCGCGCGCCAACATGAGACGGGAAGAGAAGCTCATTGCGCAGATCAGGGCTGGTCTCAGCACAGCAGAATATTTCGGTCTCACCCGGCAGGGGCCAGACAAGGATGGCCGGGCCACGACGGTATCAGAGGCCGGTCCCAAGGCGACTTCCCCACATTCAGGAGAAACAACATGAGAATCGCACGCACCATGCTCGCAGGCCGTCCCGAATTCATCGTCGGTGATAAACCAGGCACCTGGGCCGCGCTGTCGGCGCTGAACCTCGCCTACCCGGACACCCGCTCACTCATTGAAGACTTCGACCGCCTTCGTAGCCGCTTCCCCGGCAAGGCACCCACCCTCGACATCGCCGACGAAGAATTGCTCAACCCCGTTGTCCGCCCGGGCAAGATCCTGGCAGTTGGCCTCAACTACGCTAGCCATGCAAAAGAGACCGGAGCCACGCCTCCCGAGAAACCCCTCATCTTCGCAAAGTACCCCAGCTCACTCAACGGACCGTTCGCCGATGTCATGATCGGACCGCCAGTCACAGAACAGGCCGACTACGAGTCCGAGCTCGCCGTCATAATAGGCAACCCGGCTAAGCGCATCAGGCGCGAGGAAGCCGGGTCGCATGTATTTGCCTACGCTGTTGCCAACGACGTTTCCGCCCGTGATGCCCAGAAGTCAGACGGGCAGTTTTCGCGATCAAAGAGCGCCGACACATTTTGCCCGATAGGTCCCTGGCTGACCACCGCCGAGGAGGTCACCAACCCATACGACCTCGAAGTCACTTCTAGGGTAAACGGAGAGCTCCGCCAAAACGGCTCGACGGCCGACATGCTCTTCGATGTCAGCGAACTCATTTCCTACCTGTCGACGACCATCACCCTCGAAGCCGGTGATGTCATCCTCACAGGCACACCTCCTGGAGTCGGGCTCGGCTTCACCCCACCACGCTTTCTGCAGCCCAGCGATGTTGTTGAATGTGCCATCACCGGGCTCGGAACCATTCGCAACAGGTTCGTTGCCGCCTAGAAAGGCGGATCCCTTAGCACGCGGACGAAGGGATAAGGTCAGGACGATGCAGGACCCAGGCCTGATTAGAGTTTGGCGAAAGGGGCCTCTTGTTTAGTCCGGAGAACACGGCTCACAGCGGGAGTTCGTCCAGTTAGGCCGCCCAACCTGACATCATACTGTGGCGCCAGGACGAGCCTGCAGTTCGGTTTTCTTCCTCTGACACCGGCGGCAAGGAACTCCTAAGTCCAAAACCTGACACGCGCCGTCTGCGGCCGCTAATGAAGCAGACGTAAGTGTGGACATTGTCCACACTTACTTTGGCAGGACAAATGCCGGCGGATTGCCGCTCCGGCCGCCCTGAACCCGCTTTTGCAAAAGCCTAGCTCGACCTAGCGCAGTCATGTTGTGCACCGCAACCTCGAACCATGAATAGGTGTTGGACAACCCCGCCCAACCGACATACAGGAACGAGGAACCGCACAAACCCAACCACAGCAGGCGGAGGGCCCACTAGCCAGGCCCCTGATCCCGTCACCCACACCGGAATAGGCCACCGCGGCGGCCAGGCCACAGCCCGCGCACCTAGCGTCAGAGGGACGCCACCACAAGCCATGTCAACACGTTAAAGCAAAAACCCCTCTGACGAGGGGATACCCTGTGCCCGAGGTGGGACTCGAACCCACACACCTTTCGATACCGCATTTTGAGTGCGGCGCGTCTGCCAATTCCGCCACTCGGGCGCGGAATACATGGAGCCATGGAGTACGCCCACAGCTGACTGTGAGCAACGCGATCGCTTCACGTACGCGGAATTACTCTACATCCAGATAGGCTGAATTCCAGAATCGCGCCGCCGACGCCGCAAAAGACCCTGCAAGCCAAGTACAGCCGCGGTGGCACCTAAGATAGTGATGTCCCGCCGTACCTTTTCAAGG
Source organism: Pseudarthrobacter sp. NamE2 (assembly GCF_005796205.1). GTDB lineage: Bacteria > Actinomycetota > Actinomycetes > Actinomycetales > Micrococcaceae > Arthrobacter. The sequence continues at coordinate 509,646 of NZ_VAHN01000001.1, forward strand.
AGATCCCGTGACTGAACAGACGGAGTCCAAGTCCGCGTCCCAGCCGGCGCGCCGCGTCGTGGTGGCCGAAGATGAAACCCTCATCCGCCTCGACATCATCGAAATCCTGCGCGGCGAAGGCTACGACGTCATCGGCGAGGCGGACAACGGCGAGAAGGCCGTCCAGCTCGCTGAAGAACTCAAGCCGGACCTGGTCCTCATGGACGTTAAGATGCCTGTTATGGACGGCATTTCCGCTGCCGAAAAGATCGTCAAGGCACGCATCGCCCCCGTGGTGCTGCTGACCGCGTTCAGCCAGAAGGAACTCGTGGAGCGCGCCCGCGACGCCGGTGCCATGGCCTACGTGGTCAAACCCTTCACCCCTGCGGACCTGATCCCCGCCCTGGAGATTGCGCTCTCCCGCCACGAGGAGATCAAAGCCCTTGAAAGCGAGGTCTCCGACCTTCAGGAGCAGTTCGCCACCCGCAAGCTCGTGGAGCGCGCCAAGAGCCTGCTCACCACCAAGATGGGCCTCACGGAGCCGGAAGCCTTCCGCTGGATCCAGAAGACGTCCATGGACCGCCGCCTCAGCATGCGCGAGGTCGCCGAGACCATCATCAACCAGGTCAACTAAACACCTGCGGGTTGGGCTTGTGGGTTTCGACAAGCCCAACCATCGGCCTCCGGGTTTCGACAAGCCCAACCAAACAAAGAGAACCCCTGCCAGCCGGCAGGGGTCCTTTTTGTTGTCCTAGGCCTGGGGAGCCTTCTTCTTCTTTTCCGGCCAGGGGCCGAGCTTCTCGCGGTTGCTGGTGATCTCGCCGCCGCGGGTGGAGTCGGCGAGGTCGCCCACCTTGTGCACCTTCAGCGAGTTGGTGGAACCGGCCTTACCGGGAGGCGAACCGGCAGCGATGACCACCAGGTCACCGTCCTCCACCAGGCCCATTTCCTCAAGGCTGCGGTCAACCTGGGCGGTCATGGCGTCCGTGTGGTCCACCATCTGCACCAGCACCGGCTGGATGCCCCAGGTCAGCGCCAGCTGGTTCCAGACCTGCTCCACCGGCGTGAAAGCGAACACCGGCTTGATCGGGCGCAGGCGGGACAGGCGGCGCGCCGAGTCGCCGGACTGGGTGAACGCACAGATGTACTTGGCGTCCAGCTGGTCGGCGATTTCGACGGCGGCACGCGTGATGGCGCCGCCACGGGTCTTGGGCTTGGTCCCCAGCGGAGGAACGCGCTCCAGGCCGTGGACCTCGGTGGATTCAATGATCCGGGCCATGGTCTTCACGGTATCGATCGGGTACTTGCCCACGCTGGTCTCACCGGACAGCATCACGGCGTCCGCACCGTCCAGGACGGCGTTGGCGCAGTCGGAAGCCTCAGCCCGGGTGGGCCGCGGGTTGTCGATCATGGACTCCAGCACCTGGGTTGCCACGATGACCGGCTTCGCCCAGCGGCGTGCCAGCTCGATGGCGCGCTTCTGCACGATCGGCACTTCCTCCAGGGGAAGCTCCACGCCCAGGTCGCCACGGGCCACCATGATCGCGTCGAACGCGTCAATGATCTCGGGCAGCTGCTCAACGGCCTGCGGTTTTTCGATCTTGGCGATTACGGGCGCGCGGCGGCCTTCCTCGTCCATGATCTCGTGCACGCGCCTGATGTCCTGCGCGTCACGGACGAAGGACAGGGCGATCAGGTCCACGCCGCGGCGCAACGCCCAGCGCAGGTCATCCTCGTCCTTCTCGCTCAGGGCGGGAACATTGACGGCAACTCCGGGCAGGTTGATGCCCTTGTTGTTGGACACCATGCCGCCCACGGTCACCTCGGCAACCACCTTGACGTCGTCGACGGCCGTGGCGCGCATGGCCACCTTGCCGTCGTCGATCAGCAGGGCGTCCCCCACCTTCACGTCCTCGGTGAGGCTCTTCAGGGTGGTGGAGCAGATCTCCTGGGTTCCCGGAACGTCCTCGGTGGTAATGGTGAACGTGTCACCCGCAGCGAGGGCGTGCGGACCGTCAACAAAGCGGCCCAGGCGGATCTTGGGACCCTGCAGGTCAGCCATGATCGCCACGGCCTTGCCCAGGTCCGCGGCCGCCTTGCGGACGTTCTCGTAGGTGTTGTCATGCACCGTGTAGTCGCCGTGGCTCATGTTCATCCGGGCGACGTCAACACCGGCTTCGAGCACCGCGAGGGTGTTCTCATAGCTGGCAATTGCCGGGCCGAATGTAGCCACAATTTTTGCGCGTCTCATATACCTACCCTATTGGTAACTTGCATTGGTTAGTTGTCGCGGGGGTGAACTTCTCCCCCGGGTGCAGCGCTACAGGACGGCGATGGCGCGGTCCGTGGGCGCGACGGGCGCAGGCAGGATGGTGCTTCCCATCAGGTACTTATCGACGGCGGCTGCCGCTGCGCGCCCCTCGGCGATGGCCCACACGATCAGCGACTGGCCGCGGCCTGCGTCTCCGGCCACGAAGACACCTTCGGTGTTGGTCATGTAGTAGCCGTCGCGGGCCACGTTGCCGCGGCCGTCGAATTCGGCCTTCACCTGCTCGGTGATGTTGGCGGGTTCGGCACCGGTGAAGCCCAGGGACAGGAACACCAGGTCCGCCGGGATGATGCGTTCCGTACCCGCCTTGGGCAGGCGCTTACCGTCAACGAATTCGGTTTCGGCAACCTTGACGCCGGTCAGCTTGCCGTCCTCGCCCACGAACTCGACGGTGGAGGCAAGGTAGGTGCGTTCGCCGCCTTCTTCGTGCGCGCTGGCCATCTCGAAGAGGGTGGGGAACGTCGGCCAGGGCTGGTGGCTGGCACGCTCGGCCGGCGGCTGCTTGCCGATGGCCAGCGTGGTCACGGATGCCGCACCATGGCGGTGCGCGGTGCCGAGACAGTCCGCGCCGGTGTCGCCGCCGCCGAGGATCACCACGTGCTTGCCCTGGGCGTGGATCTGGTTCTCCACGGTGTCACCTGCCACGGCGCGGTTCGCCGGGACAAGGTAGTCCATCGCGAAGTGGACGCCTTCGAGGTCGCGGCCCGGGATGGGCAGGTCCCGCGGGACGGTGGCACCGGTGCAGATCACGACGGCGTCATAGCGCCTGCGCAGCTGCTCCCACGTCACGTCCGTCCCCACGGAGACGCCGGTCCGGAAGCGGGTGCCTTCCGCCTTCATCTGCTCGATGCGGCGGTCCACCTGCTCCTTTTCCATCTTGAAGTCCGGGATGCCGTAGCGCAGCAGGCCGCCGATCCGGTCATCGCGCTCGTACACGGCTACGGTGTGGCCCACCCGGGTCAGCTGCTGGGCAACTGCCAGGCCGGCAGGGCCGGATCCCACCACTGCCACCGTCTTGCCGGTCAGGCGGGTCGGGGGCAGCGGGTTGACCCAGCCGTTGTCGAACGCCTCGTCGATGATGGAAACTTCCACCTGCTTGATGGTGACCGCGGGCTGGTTGATCCCCAGCACACAGGACGCCTCGCAGGGTGCCGGGCACAGCCGGCCGGTGAACTCCGGGAAGTTGTTCGTGGCGTGCAGGCGCTCGATCGCTTCCTCGCCCTTGTCCCGCCACATGAGGTCGTTCCACTCGGGAATGAGGTTGCCCAGCGGGCAGCCCTGGTGGCAGAACGGGATGCCGCAGTCCATGCAACGGCCCGCCTGGGCCTTCAGCGTGCCCTTGTCCTGTGCCTCGTACACTTCCTTCCAGTCCATGATGCGGACGGGAACAGGACGGCGCGGCTGGGTTTCACGCTGGCGTACTTTCAAAAATCCGCGTGGATCAGCCACCGGTTACCTCCAGGATTCGAGACCATACTTCTTCGCCGTCCGGGTCAAGGCCCTCTTCGATGGCGTCGAGACGGGTTTGCAGCACGGCCGCGTAGTCACGCGGCAGCACCTTGGTGATGCGGGCGGCGGTGTCATCGAAGTTCTCGAGGAGCCGCGCGGCCAGCTGGGAGTCAGTTTCTTCCACGTGCTTGACCAGCAGGCCGTGCACGATGTCGCGGTCCTCTGCGTCCAGCTCGCGGAGCTGGAGTTCGCCGGACTGCAGGGCTTCCTTGTTGACCCGGGCGGCATCCAGGTCAAGGACGTAGGCGGTGCCGCCGGACATGCCGGCGCCGAAGTTGCGTCCGGTGCGGCCGATGATCAGCGTCTGGCCGCCGGTCATGTACTCGCAACCGTGGTCGCCGATGCCTTCGACAACAGCGGTGGCCCCGGAGTTGCGGACCAGGAAGCGTTCGCCCACCTGGCCGCGCAGGAACATCTCGCCGCTGGTGGCACCGTAGCCGATCACGTTGCCGGCGATGACGTTCGTTTCCGCCTTGAAGACGTTGGTGCGGTCCGGGCGGACAATGATGCGGCCACCGGACAGGCCCTTGCCCACGTAGTCGTTCGAGTCGCCGTACAGCCGCAGGGTGATGCCCGCGGGCAGGAAGGCGCCCAGCGACTGGCCGGCGGTGCCGTTCAGGGTCACGTCGATGGTGTCCGTTGCGAGCACGTCCGTGCCGAACGTCTTGGTGACCACGTGGCCCAGCATGGTGCCCACGGAGCGGTCCGTGTTGATGACGTCCACGGTGATCTTCACCGGGCTGCGGTCCGTGAGCGCCTCGTTGGACATGGTGATCAGGCGCTGGTCGAAGTGCTTGTCCAGCTCGTGGTTCTGGCCGGTCATGTTCCGCAGCGGGGCGTCGTCGTCGAACTCCAGCCCGTGCAGGATCGGGTCCAGGTCCAGGCCGTCGGCCTTCCAGTGGTCAATCGCGTCGCGGGTGTCCAGGACCTCAGCGTGGCCGATGGCCTCCTCCAGGCTGCGGAAGCCCAGTTCGGCCAGGATTTCGCGGACTTCCTCGGCCAGGAACTCGAAGAAGTTGACCACGAATTCCGGCTTGCCGGTAAAGCGGGCGCGCAGCTCCGGGTTCTGGGTGGCAACACCCACGGGGCAGGTGTCCAGGTGGCAGACGCGCATCATGATGCAGCCTTCCACCACCAGCGGCGCCGTGGCGAAGCCGAACTCCTCGCCGCCCAGCAGGGCTGCGATCACAACGTCGCGGCCGGTCTTGAGCTGGCCGTCAACCTGCACCACCACGCGGTCGCGCAGGCCGTTAAGCATCAGGGTCTGCTGCGTCTCGGCCAGGCCAAGCTCCCAGGGGACACCGGCGTGCTTGAGCGAGTTCAGCGGCGAGGCGCCGGTTCCGCCGTCGTGTCCGGAGACGAGTACGACATCGGCCTTCGCCTTGGTCACGCCGGACGCTACGGTGCCGATCCCGACTTCCGACACCAGCTTGACGTGCACCCGGGCGGAGGGGTTGGCGCGCTTGGCATCGTAGATGAGCTGCGCGAGGTCCTCGATCGAGTAGATGTCGTGATGCGGGGGCGGGGAGATCAGCCCGACGCCGGGGGTCGAGTGCCGGGTCCGGGCAACCCACGGGTAGACCTTCTGGGCCATCAGCTGGCCGCCTTCACCGGGCTTGGCGCCCTGGGCCATCTTGATCTGGATATCGTCGGCGTTGGTCAGGTAGAGGCTGGTCACGCCGAAACGGCCGGAGGCGATCTGCTTGACCGCGGAACGGCGCTCGGGGTCCATCAGGCGGTCCACGTCCTCGCCGCCCTCACCGGTGTTGGACTTGCCGCCCAGCCGGTTCATGGCAATTGCGAGCGTCTCGTGGGCCTCCTGGGAGATGGAGCCGTAACTCATGGCGCCGGTGGAGAACCGCTTGACGATGCTGGAGACGGGCTCCACCTCCTCAAGGGGAACCGCGGGACGGTTGTGCTTGAACTTCAGCAGGCCGCGCAGGGTCATCAGGTTGCCGGACTGGTCGTCCACGCCCTTGGTGTAGGCCTTGAAGATGTCGTAGCGGCGCTCACGCGTGGCATGCTGCAGCCGGAAGACGGTCTCCGGGTTGAACAGGTGCGGCTCGCCGTCGCGGCGCCACTGGTACTCGCCGCCGCCCAGCAGCGGCCGGTGGGGCTGTTCGATGCCGCCGTCGGGGTAGGCCATCTGGTGGCGCGCGGAAACTTCGGCCGCGATGACGTCCAGGCCCACGCCGCCCAGCTGGGAGTGCGTTCCGGCGAAGAATTCATCCACCAGCTCCTGGCCCAGGCCCAGCGCCTCGAACGTCTGGGCGCCGGTGTAGGAGGCGACCGTGGAGATGCCCATCTTGGACATGATCTTCAGGACACCCTTGCCGAGGCCCTTGATGAGGTTGTAGACGCCATCCTGCGGGGTGACGCCGGTGACGTCGCCGGCAGCGATGAGCTGCTCCACGGATTCCATGGCCAGGTAGGGGTTGACGGCGGAAGCGCCGTAGCCGATCAGCACCGCCACGTGGTGCGTCTCGCGGACGTCGCCGGCCTCCACCACCAGGGCGGTCTTGGTGCGGTTGGCGCTGCGGAGCAGGTGGTGGTGCACGGCGCTGACCAGAAGCAGCGACGGGATGGGAGCCCACTGCGCGTTGGAGTCACGGTCGGACAGCACGATGTACTGCACGCCGCGGTTGATGGCACCGGACACCTGCTCGCAGATCTCGGTCAGCCGGGCACGCAGCGCGGTTTCGCCGCCTTCGGGACGGTACAGGCCGCGGACCTTCATGGCGACGCGGTTGCCGTCGGCATCCTCGATGTTGGCGATCTTGGCCAGTTGGTCGTTGTTGATCACCGGGAACGGCAGCTGGACCTGCGGCTGGCGGACCTGCTTGGTGTCCAGGAGGTTGCCGTTGGGGCCGATGGCGCAGGTCAGTGACGTGACCAGCTCTTCGCGGATGGCGTCCAGCGGCGGGTTGGTCACCTGTGCGAAGGACTGCACGAAGTAGTCGAAGAGCAGGCGCGGACGCTTGGACAGCACGGCAACCGGGGTGTCGGAACCCATGGCACCCAGCGGCTCGGCGCCGGTGCGGGCCATCGGCCCGAGGAGGATCTTCAGTTCCTCGGTGGTGTAGCCGAAGGTGCGCTGGCGGATGTTCACGGACGCCGCGGTGTGCACCACGTGCTCGCGCTCGGGAAGGTCGTTGAGGTCGATCAGGTTGTCCTTGACCCACTCCGCCCACGGGTTGGCGGCGGCGACTTCAGCCTTGACCTCTTCGTCGTCGATGATGCGGCCGGCTTCGGTGTCCACCAGGAACATCTTGCCGGGCGAGACGCGGCCCTTCTTGACCACCTTGGAGGGCTCGACGTCGATGACGCCCACCTCGGAAGCGAAGACGATCAGTCCATCCTCGGTGATCCAGAACCGGCCCGGGCGCAGGCCGTTGCGGTCCAGGGTGGCGCCAACCAGGTTGCCGTCGGTGAAGGACACGGCGGCGGGGCCGTCCCACGGTTCCATCAGCAGCGAGTGGTACTCGTAGAAGGCGCGGCGGGCCGGATCCATGGTGGCGTGGTTTTCCCAGGCCTCCGGGATCATCATCATGATCGCGTGCGTGATGGGGCGGCCGGACAGCCACAGGAGCTCGGCAACCTCATCGAAGGAGGCGGAGTCGGAAGCGCCGGGCGTGCAGATGGGGTACAGCTCTTCGGGAGCGTCTCCCAGCAGCGGGTTGGCGAGCTGCGACTGGCGGGCACGCATCCAGTTGCGGTTGCCCTTGACCGTGTTGATCTCGCCGTTGTGCGCGATGGTGCGGAACGGCTGGGCCAGCGGCCACGAGGGGAACGTGTTGGTGGAGAACCGCGAGTGGACGATGGCGAGCTTGGTCTTGAAGCGCTTGTCCGAGAGGTCCGGGTAGAAGGGCTCGAGCTGCGCGGTGGTGAGCATGCCCTTGTACACGATGGTGCGGGAGGACAGCGACGGGAAGTACACCCCGTACTTGTTCTGGGCGCGCTTGCGGATGCGCCAGGCGCGGGCGTCGAGTTCGTTGCGGTCCAGTTCCTCCCCCGTGGCGGAGGCCAGGAACGGCTGGGAGAAGTAGGGCATGCAGGCACGGGCCATGGCACCGACGAGGTCGGCCACCACGGGCACTTCGCGCCAGCCGAGGACCTTCAGGCCTTCGTCAGCGGCAAGTCCTTCAATGCCGGCCTTGGCGGCATCGGCCTCGCGCTGCTCGGCAGGCAGGAACGCGGTGCCGGCGACGTACTGGCCGGGTGCGGGAAGTTCGAACTCGGTGACCGCACGGAAGAACTCGTCCGGGATCTGCATGAGGAGGCCGGCGCCGTCACCGGTGCCCTCGTCGGCGCCAACGGCACCGCGGTGCTCGAGGTTGCGCAGGGCGGTGAGGGCGGCGTCAACGATGTCGTACCCGGGTTCGCCGCGGAGGGTTGCAATGATCGCAAGGCCGCAGGCGTCCTTCTCCTGCTCCGGGTTGTATAGCCCGGCGGCTTCCGGCATGGCTGCAAAACGCTTGAACGGCGGGATGGCAGTCTCAGGCTGTTCCGGTTCAGACCAGCTGGGAGTATGCAGAGTTTGGGTCATGGGAGACGTCCTTCCTCCTGATCGTGCGTATGGAAGGGACACCTTTGGCCCCACTCGTCGGCGCCGCAGATGGCGGGCACAACGAAGTGTTACTTACTGGAAATTGTAGGTCAGCACGGCCTGCTGAACTAACAGTTACGCAGGCCCCTGCCCAGGGGCTCTTCCGGGCAGCAGCTCTATGCTGGCCGGACGATGCCCCATGCCACGACATTGTGGTTTCGGGCCCTTCGAGCGGTGGCTCTGCTGCCCTGCCTGGCCGGCGGCTTACTTGCTGGTGCCGGCCTCCGGTGCGGTTCCTGTGGCTGTGCTGCCGGAGTGTCCGGCCGCCGTGGCATCCGTTCCGGGCGTGGTGCCGGCGGGCGCCGCCCCGGCCTTGTCCGCGGGGACGGATGCAGGCCTGGAACCGCTTTGGTTATCAGGGAGATTATCACGCGCTTCACTATCTGAGACAACCGGGTCCGCATCACGGACCTCCTTTGCGCCGTCGTGAAGCTCCCCTGCCGCCTCTTCCTTAGCCGGTTCCCGGCCCGGAAGGTAGACGGTGTCGGGCTCCGGCCGGCCCTTCCGGCCCAGCACAATGAAGACCACGAGCGCTGTCACAAACACGAAAATGCTGGTCCAGACGTTCAGCCGTGTGGTGAGCCCGAACAATGAGATTTGTTCCGCCTCGTCGATGCGCATTGCTTCGATCCACACACGGCCAAGGGTGTAGTACATGGCGTACAGCCAGAAAAGGCGGCTGCGGCGGAAGTTGAACCTGCGGTCCACGGCAAGCAGCAGGACGACGCCGGCAAGGTTCCACAGCGACTCGTACAGGAACGTGGGGTGGAACAAGGTGTCCGCGGGGACTCCGGCGGGGAAGTTCGGGTTGTCCGCGTCGATCTGCAGGCCCCAGGGCAGGGTAGTGGGCCCGCCGAAGAGTTCCTGGTTGAACCAGTTGCCCCAGCGTCCGATTGCCTGCGCGAGCAGCAGCCCGGGGGCTGCGGCATCCAGGAACGCGGACAGCTTGACGCCGCTGCGGCGGCAGCCGATCCAGGCGCCGACGGCGCCCAGTACGACGGCACCCCAGATGCCGAGGCCGCCGCGCTGGATCTGCGGAATGAGCGAGAGGTCTCCGGTGCCGTCGAAGCCGGGGCCAAAGTAGGCGTCCGGCGACGAGAAGACGTGGTAAAGCCGCCCGCCGATGATGCCGAACGGAATGGCCCAGACCACGATGTCCCAGACGCTTCCTTCAGGCGCGCCGCGCTTCGCCCAGCGGACCGAGGTCAGCCACAGGCCCGCCACGATGCCCGCCAGGATGCACAGTGCGTAGGCGTGGATACGCAGCGTTCCCCACGGCAGGGGGATATCGAATCCGGACCAGTCGGGGCTGGGGATGCTGGCAGGCACCAGGGCGGCGGCCTGAAGGATGGTCTGCATCTGATTACGCTTCTTCCGGGGAGAGTCCGGTGCTCAGGTCCTTGGTGAGGGCTGCGACAGCGTCCACGCCGCCGTCGCCCAGGGTCTTGACCAAGGCGGTACCGACGATGACGCCTTCGGCGTAGGCCGCGATTTCGCGGACTTGGTCGGCGTTGGACACACCCAAACCGACGCAGACACGCTCGGCGCCGGCGGCGTGGGCTGCCGCCACCACATCCTTGGCCGCGGTGCTCACCGACGAACGTGCCCCCGTAACGCCCATGATGGAGACCGCGTAGACAAAGCCGCGGCTGGCGTCGACAGTCCGCTGCATGCGCTCGGCGGTGGAGGACGGCGCAACCAGGAAGACCCGGTCCAGTCCGTACTTGTCCGAGGCTTCCATCCACTCGGCTGCCTCGTCCGGAATGAGGTCCGGCGTGATGAGGCCCGCTCCCCCGGCCTCGGCAAGGCGGCGGGAGAACTCGTCCACGCCCATCCGGACAACGGGGTTCCAGTAGGTCATCACCAGGACGGCGGCGTCGGTCTGGCTGGTGATCCCGGCGACGACGTCGAACACCTGGCTGACGCGGAACCCGTTGGCCAGAGCCTCCGTGGTGGCGGCTTGGATAACCTGGCCGTCCATCACGGGATCGGAGTACGGAATACCGATTTCAATCAGGTCGGCGCCGTTGCGGGCGGCCGCGATGCCGGCGGCAATGGATTCCTCCACACTGGGGTAGCCGGCGGGCAGGTACGCGATCAGGGCGGCGCGGCCCTGGGCGCGGGCCCGGTCAATCGCTGCCGCCGACTTGCTGGTCATCTGTGCCTTGCTGGCCATCTGTGCACCGCTCACAGCTGCTCCCCCTCTTTGCCGATCTCCGACTCCGCGGAGTCCTTGTCCAACAGGTCGAACCATTCCGCGGCGGTGGCAACGTCCTTGTCACCGCGGCCCGACAGGTTGACGATCACGATCTTGTCCTTGGCGGTACCGGTGTCCTCGGCGGCAAGCCGCTGGCCCACCTTGATGGCGCCGGCCAGGGCATGCGAGGACTCGATGGCGGGAATGATGCCTTCGGTGCGGCACAGGAGCCGGAAGGCCTCCATGGCCTCGCTGTCGGTGATCGGCTCGTAGCTGACCCGTCCGATATCCGAGAGATAGGAGTGCTCCGGGCCGACGCCGGGGTAGTCCAGTCCTGCGGAGATGGAGTGCGACTCGATGGTCTGGCCGTCGTCGTCCTGCATGAGGTAGGAACGTGCACCGTGGAGCACCCCGGGCTTGCCCAGGGTGATGGTGGCGGCGTGGCGCCCGGTGTCCACGCCGTCGCCGCCGGCCTCGAAGCCGTAAATCCTGACCGAGGGATCGTCGAGGAAGCCGTGGAATATGCCGATGGCGTTGGAACCGCCGCCGATGCAGGCGCAGACGGCGTCCGGCAGGCGGCCAACCTGTTCCAGGATCTGGGCGCGGGCTTCCTCGCCGATGACCTCGTGGAAGTAGCGGACCATGGCGGGGAACGGGTGCGCGCCGGCAGCCGTGCCCAGCAGGTAGTGGGTGTTGTGCACGTTGGCCACCCAGTCGCGGAGGGCGTCGTTGATGGCGTCCTTGAGGGTCTGCGATCCGCTGGTCACCGGGATCACCGTGGCGCCCAGCAGCTCCATCCGGGCGACGTTCAGGGCCTGGCGGCGGCAGTCCTCGGCACCCATGTAGACCACGCACTCCAGGCCCAGGAGTGCCGCGGCGGTGGCACTGGCTACGCCGTGCTGGCCGGCTCCGGTTTCGGCGATGACCCGGGTCTTGCCCATCCGCTTGGCGAGGAGCGCCTGGCCGAGCACATTGTTGATCTTGTGCGAGCCGGTGTGGTTGAGGTCTTCGCGCTTGAGGAACACCCGCACTCCCCCGGCGTGTTCGGAGAAGCGCTTGGCCTCGGTCAGCAGGGAGGGCCGGCCGGAGTAGTTCTTGTTGAGGTCGGCGATCTGGGCGCGGAACTCGGGATCGTCCTTGGCCTTGTTGAAGGTTTCCTCGAGTTCGTCCAGGGCTGCGATCAGGGACTCGGGCATCCAGCGTCCGCCGTAGCTGCCAAAGTAGGGCCCCGGCGCGTGCCGGAGCGAGCCGCCCTGAAGGAATGCTTCCGCGGCATTGTTGTCAGCTGAAGGTGCGTCAACCATCAGTCCCGTCCTGTTTCAGTAGATAGTCGAAAAATGTGCGGCTCCGGCGGCGCCGGAGGAGGCGCGGGCGGTCGACCGCGCCCCGATACCGGTCCCGTCAGCCGCGTGCGGCGATGGCGGCAGCCCCGGCCGCCGTGAACTCCGCGATCCGCTCCCGCGGGGTGGAGTGGCTTACCAGCGCCTCGCCCACCAGCACCGCGTTGGCGCCGCTGGCGGCGTAGTGCGTCACGTCGTCGACGTCCCGCACGCCTGATTCGGCGACCACGAGGGCGCCCGCCGGAATCCGTCCGGCGAGCGTGGCAAAAAGCGAACGGTCGACGTCGAGCGTCTTGAGGTTGCGCACGTTGACGCCGATGATGCGCGCGTTGGCGGCGACGGCCCGTTCGACTTCCTCCTCGGTGTGCGTTTCCACCAGCACATCCATGCCGAGTTCCGAGCTGAGCGCGCTGAACTCGTTGAGCTGGGCGTCGGAGAGCGCGGCAACGATGAGCAGGATCAGGTCCGCCCCATGGGCGCGGGCCTCCCAGATCTGGTATTCGTCGAGCGTAAAGTCCTTGCGCAGCAGGGGAACATCGACGGCGGCGCGGACGGCATCGAGGTCGGCCAGGGACCCGTTGAACCGCCGTTGTTCGGTGAGCACGCTGATGACGGAGGCGCCGCCGTCTGCATACGCCCGTGCCAGGGACGCGGGATCGCCGATGCTGGCGAGGTCCCCCTTGGACGGGCTGCGCCGCTTGATTTCAGCGATGACTTTCAGCTCGTCGCGGGAAGCGGAGGGGCCGCCGAGTGCTGCCCAGGCATCGCGGGCTGGTGCCGCGGCCTGGGCCAGGTCCTTCAGTTCGGCCCGCGAAACAAGCCGCTTCCTGGCCTCCATGTCCTCCCGGACACCGGCATTGATGTCGTCGAGAACAGTTGCCATCAGTGGCCGGAGTTCTTTAGCTTGCTGCCGTCGACGCCGTAGCCTGCCTTGCGCATGATGTAACCGAGGATCAGGCCGAGCACCATCACGCCGGCGCCGGCGATGAAGATCGGGGTGCTGGCGATGACGAAGGCGATCGATGCGATGAGCGCACCCACCAGCATCACGATGACGCAGGTCCAGGCTGCCGGGCTGTTGCCGTGGCCCAGTTCCTGGCTGTGGTCGACGTGGCCGGGGGCAACCTGGCGGGTTCCGGACTTGGAAACGGATGCAGGGGCTTTGCTGCTCATGGAAAATCTCCTCAAGGTGAATACTGGTTACATTCTGCCATTTTTTGGACGGTCACCCGTTATCCGCACCGCCTGCCCGTCCTGGCACGGCAACAGTTCCGTCATCAGGTGGGGTCGTCGCCGCGGGAAAGCCGGTCCCAGCTGTCGATCTCGTCAATCGGACCTGCCGCGGTTGCACTGGCGGCGGTTCCCGGCGCGTCATACCGGGTGCGCGCCTTCCAGTGCCGGCCGGCGGGAATGATCAGCAGGGCGGCCAGGGCGAGCAGGCACCCGGCGACGACGGCGAGCGTGGGGAAGGCGGTCACGGCCACCTGCGCACTGCCGCCGCTGATGCCGGTGGCCGCGGCGATGGAACCCCGTGCGGCCGCGGACGGGTCGGCCAGGACGGTGGCCGCGGCGGTGACGATGCCCGCGGAGGCAAGGACGATGATTGCGGTGATGATCCACCTGGCGATCCTGCCCGCGATGGCTGCCGCGAGTCCGCCCGCCAGTGCCACGAGGGCGAGGGCCGTCACCGTGGTGGCCGCATCGCTTCCCTGGACCTCAAGCGGTTCCCGTGTGGCGGCCGCCTGGCCTGCCTGGGCGGGATCCAGTGTGACCGACAGCCAGGTCTGGGTGGTGGTGCCGAAGACGGCCAGCGCGAGCACGGCGACCAGGAGCACGAGCGTGCCCTTCCGGGCCCAACCGGGCGCTCCCTTTTTCGCCTTGTTCGCCTTCCCGGCGGCGGTTCCGGGATCGGGCATCAGGAGTCCGCCCCGCCGGGGAGCGACTCGGCCGAAATGTTCTTCAGCGAACCGGCGGTGTGCACCGCCCGGAGCGGTGCCGCGGCCTTGTTCACGGTCTCGAGGGCCTCCGTGGGGTTCACCGAGTCCGCCACGATGCCGCCGCCCGCCTGCACGTACGCCCGGCCGTCCCGAAGCAGCGCCGACCGGATGGCGATGGCCATGTCCATGTCGCCGGCAAAGTCGAGGTACCCCACCACGCCGCCGTAGATGCCGCGGCGGTGCGGTTCCAGTTCGTCGAGCAGGCGCAGCGCCCGGGGCTTCGGTGCACCGGACAGGGTGCCGGCCGGGAAGGTCGCCTTCAGGACGTCGTACGCCTTGGCCCGGGGTGAAAGCCTTCCCACCACAGTGGAGACCAGGTGCATGATGTGGCTGAAGCGCTCCACCTCCATGAACTGGGTGACGTCCACGGTACCGGCCACGCACACCTTGGACAGGTCGTTGCGGGACAGGTCCACCAGCATGAGGTGTTCGGCCCGCTCCTTCTGGTCCGCGAGCAGTTCCTCGGCGAGGGCCTTGTCCGCTTCCACCGTCTTGCCGCGGGGGCGGGATCCGGCGATGGGGTGCGTGATCACCTCTTCACCGGTGACGGTAACCAGGGCCTCCGGCGAGGAACCCACGATGGAGTACTCCCGGCCGTCGGCGTCCGCCAGGCTGAAGATGTACATATACGGACTGGGGTTGGTGTTCCGGAGCACCCGGTACACGTCCAGGGCGGAGGCGTTGCACTCCATCTCGAACCGGCGGGAGATGACCACCTGGAACACTTCGCCGTCAACGATCGCTTCCTTGCCGCGGTCCAGGGCGGCAAGGTACTCGTTCTCGTCCCAGCGTTCCTGCACGCTCGAGGCAAAGTCCAATGCTGCCGGGGCCAGGACTGAGACCGGCTGCGCCACCGGCGTGCTGACCTTGGCCAGGAGTGCCTTCACCCGGGCGACGGCGTCGTGCCAGGCCTCGTCCACCCGCTGGGAGCTGTTGTCGAAGTTGATGGCGTTGGCGATGAGCAGCACCGTGCCGTCCACGTTGTCGTGGACCGCCATGTCCGTGACCAGGTTCAGGGCCATCTCGGGCAATTGCAGGTCATCTTCGGGCGGGCTGACCAGCCGCTCCCAGTGCCGCACGGTTTCCCAGCCAAGGAAGCCCACCAGGCCGGAGGTAAAGGGCGGCAGTCCCTCGAACCTGTCCGTACGGAGCGCCTCGATGGTGTCCCGGATGGCGTCCACGGGGCTGCCGTCCACCGGAACGCCTGCGGGAGGTTCCCCCAGCCAGTGCGCGTTGCCGTCCTTGGTGGTCAGTGTGGCCCGGGACCTGGCACCGATGAAGGAGTAGCGGGACCAGGCGCCGCCCACGGCCGCTGATTCCATGAGGAACGTGCCGGGCTGGCCCTGGGCCAGTTTGCGGTACAGGCCGATAGGGGTTTCCGCATCAGCCAGCACCTTGAGCCGCACGGGGATGACGCGGCTGTGCCCGGCAAGTTCCCGGAACTCCTCCAGGGTGGGGCTGATGATTCCAAGGTCCTGCATGGTGCTAAGTCTTCCACCTGTTCTCGTAAGGGCCGGTTCCCACCGGCGCCTTGATTGGTCGTGCATAGGGCGGGCCCGCCGCCACCGGGGGCGCAGCCCTGCGGCACCGCTCCGGTTCAGCCCGCCTGGGCCGCCGTAACGTCCAGTTCCCTGCCGTCGAAGCAGGTCCGGGTACCGGTGTGGCAGGCGGCACCCACCTGGTCCACACGCACCAGCAGCGCGTCGCCGTCGCAATCCATGGCAACGGACTTCACCCACTGGACGTGCCCGGAGGTGTCCCCCTTGCGCCAGTACTCCTGGCGGGAGCGGGAGTAGAAGGTGACCCGGCCCGTGGTCATGGTGCGGTGGAGGGCTTCGTCATCCATCCAGCCAAGCATCAGGACCTCATTGGTGTCGTACTGCTGCACCACGGCAGCCACCAAACCGGCGGCATCACGCTTGAGCGCAGCGGCGAGATCCGCAGGAAGCGGGCTTGCCGGTGAAGCCGCACCAGCGGAAGCGGTTGCGGTTCCTGGCACGGTGGCGGCTGTTTGGACGGTGCTTGGGGCGGGGGCGGGCTGCTCAGACATCAGGTCAAGTCTAGTGCCTCCTGCCGGGCCCAACCTGAAGTGAACAGCGGCGCGCCAGCGGCAGCAGGGGCGCTGCCCAAGTCTGTGCCGGTCGTGCTACTTTTCCAAGTGATGCATTTCGTCGAACCGTCCCGTGAAGTCCTGGCCGAGACCCTGCTTGCGGCCGGTCCTGACGCGCCCACGCTGTGCAGGGGCTGGCGTACCAGGGACCTCGCAGCGCACCTTTACCTGCGCGAGCGGAAGGTGTCCGTGGGGCTGGGCCTGATCATCAAGCGGCTGGCCAAGGCCTCGGACCAGGCGACGGCCAAGCTGGCCGCAAAGCTCGCCACGGCCGAGGACTACGCCGGCCTGGTAAACACCTTCCGCGCCGGACCGCCGGCGCTCTCGCCGATGAACATCAAGGCGCTCGACGAAAGCTCCAACCTCATCGAGTACTTCGTGCATACGGAGGACGTCCGCCGCGCCGTTGACCGTTGGGCTCCCCGCGCACTTGACGAGGCCTACTCCGAAGCCCTCTGGGACGAACTGGTCAAGCGGGCCGCCATCCTCTACCGCGGCGTTGACCTGGGCATCGTGCTGGTCCGCCCCTCCGGCCCGCGGCACGTCGCCAAGCGCGCGTCCGTCTCCGTGGCCATCGTCGGCGAGCCGGGCGAACTGCTGATGCACGCCCACGGCCGCACCCGCCACGCCCTGGTCACGTTTGAAGGCCAGCCGGACGCCGTCGCGCTCCTGCAATCGGCCGAAGTGGGGATTTAGTCCCCACCCGCGGACTCGCGCCCCTCGGACTACCTGACCTCGAAGCCCGCGGCCCGGATTGCGTCCTTGACCTGGTGCATCATGTCGTTGGGGCCCCAGTGGAAGATCGAGGCTGCAAGGACAGCGTCAGCCCCTGCGGCAATCGCCGGTGGGAAGTGGGCCGGTTCGCCGGCTCCGCCGGAGGCGATCAGCGGGACTTTCACGGCGGCACGGACGGCCTTGATCATGTCAAGGTCGAAGCCGTCCTTGGTGCCGTCGGCGTCGATGGAGTTCAGCAGGATCTCCCCCACACCGCGGTCGGCGGCTTCCCTGGCCCACTCGATCGCGTCGATTCCGGTGCCGGTACGCCCGCCATGGGTGGTCACTTCAAAGCCCGACGGCGTGGGCTGGGATCCGGGGCGGGTGCGGCGGGCATCGACGGACAGGACGAGCACCTGCGAGCCGAAGTGCCGCGTGATTTCGTCGATCACGTCGGGGCGTGCGACGGCGGCGGTGTTGATGGCAGCCTTGTCGGCGCCGAAGCGGAGGAGCTTATCCACTTCGGCCACGCCGCGGACGCCGCCGCCGACGCACAGCGGGATGAAGACTTCCTCCGCCGTACGGCGGACCACGTCGAAGGTGGTCTCGCGGTTTCCGGAAGATGCGGTGACATCAAGGAACGTCAGTTCGTCCGCGCCGGCGTTGTCGTAGCGGTGGGCCAGTTCCACCGGGTCGCCGGCGTCGCGGAGGCCTTCGAAGTTGACGCCCTTGACGACGCGCCCGGCGTCGACATCAAGGCAGGGAATGACACGTACTGCTACTGCCATGGGTACTCCTGGAATCTTTTTTGTTGGTCCTGCTGCGCGGCGTCGGGTCAGCCCGTTCAGATGCGGCAGGCGTGGATGCTGCTGACCAGGATGGCGCGGGCGCCAAGGTCGTACAGCTCGTCCATGATCCGGTTGGTTTCCTTCTTGGGCACCATGGACCGGACGGCGACCCAGTCGGAGTCCTGCAGCGGGGACACGGTGGGCGATTCCAGGCCTGGAGTCAGTGCGGCGGCCTTTTCCACGAGTTCCTTGCGGATGTCGTAGTCCATCAGGACGTACTGGCGCGCCACCAGGACGCCCTGCAGGCGCCGGATGAGGACGTCGATCTCACGCGCGGTACCGTTGGCGGCTCCGCCCTCTCCGGTGCGGCGGATCATGACGGCCTCGGACTTGAGGATGGGTTCGCCGAAGATTTCCATGCCGGCGGCCTTCAGGGTGTTGCCGGTTTCCACCACGTCGGCGATGGCGTCTGCCACGCCAAGCCGCACGGAGGACTCCACGGCGCCGTCGAGCCTGACCACCTTGGCATTGATGCCGCGCTCGGCAAGGTAGCCGCGCAGAAGCCCGTCGTAGCTGGTTGCCAGGCGCTTGCCTTCAAGCTCCTCCACGGCGGAGAAATCGCCCACGGGGCCGGCGAAGCGGAACGTGGAGGCCGCGAAGCCCAAGGGAAGCAGTTCTTCGGCTTCCACCTCGGCGTCCAGCAGCAGGTCCCGGCCGGTGATGCCGACGTCGAGCGTTCCCTGGCCCACGTACACCGCGATGTCACGGGGGCGCAGGAAGAAGAACTCGATGTCGTTGTCCGGGTCCACCATGACCAGCTCACGGGTATCGCGGCGCTGGCGGTATCCGGCTTCGGACAGCATGGCAGACGCGGCTTCGGACAGGGATCCCTTGTTGGGGACGGCTACTCGCAGCATGGGAAATCTTTCTAAATCTTGGAAGGTCTGTGTGTTCAGGCAGTGCAGGCCACGGCGGTTCCGGCGGCAGGAGGCGGGCCGGACCGGTGGCTACAGATGCTTGTAGACGTCTTCCAGGGTCAGGCCTTTGGCGAGCATCAGGACCTGCAGGTGGTAGAGCAGCTGGGAGATTTCCTCGGCCGCGGCTTCATCGGATTCATATTCGGCAGCCATCCAGACTTCGGCTGCTTCCTCGACGACTTTCTTGCCGATGCCATGGACACCGGACTCCAATTCAGCGACGGTGCGGGAGCCTTCCGGACGGGTGGCTGCCTTCTCGCTGAGCTCAGCGAACAGCGTCTCGAAATTCTTCACGCCCTCCAGCCTACTTGCTGCGGCCGGAAGGGCGCTTCCCGGGGCGTTGGATGACGGGCGCGATGTGAGCGAACACACAGGCGCCCGTCCCCAGCCGGCTAGCTCCGGAACTGCTTGAGGACGACGGCGGTGGCCAGCGCCGCGGTGACCGCCTCGTGGCCCTTGTCTTCCTTGGAGTCCGGCAGGCCCGCGCGGTCGAGACCCTGCTGTTCGGTGTCGCAGGTGAGGACGCCGAAGCCCACCGGAACACCGGTGCGCACGCTGACGTCGGTAAGTCCCGACGTCGCGGCCTGGCAGACGTAGTCGAAGTGCGGCGTGCCGCCGCGGATCACGACGCCGAGGGCAACGACGGCGTCAAAGTGCGGCGCCAGCCGGGCGGCAGCCACCGGGAGCTCGAAGCTGCCGGGAACGCGCAGGACGGTGGGCTCACTGATGCCTGCTTCCTTGGCGGCGCGCAGGGCGCCGTCGAGGAGCCCGTCCATGATCTGCGTGTGCCAGCTGGCCGCCACGATCGCCAGCCGCAGCTGCGAGGTTTCGGCGGGGTTGAGGGTGGTGAGGTCGATGCTGGGGGCGCCGTGTCCGCTCATGATTCTGTTGGTTCCGTTCAGTCTTGTTCGTGGATCAGGGTGTTGGGCATGGTGACGGGCACGGGGTCCACGTGGGTGTCCAGGAGCAGGCGGTGCTCCATCCGGTCCTTTTTGGTCTGGAGGTAGCGGATGTTCTGGTCGCGGGAGGGAACCTCGGTGGGAACCATCTCCACTACCTTCACACCTGCCCTGGCCAGCCTGTTCTGCTTGTCAGGGTTGTTGCTCAGCAGGCGGACCTCGTGCAGGCCCATCTCTGCAAGCACCTGGGCTGCGGCATTGTAGGAACGGGCGTCCACGGGCAGTCCCAGTTGCTCGTTGGCCTCGACGGTGTCAAAGCCCGCTTCCTGCAGGGCATAGGCCTTGATCTTGTTTCCCAGGCCGATACCGCGGCCCTCCTGTCCCCGCAGGTAAAGCAGGGTTCCGCCTTCTGCATGGATCAGTTCCAAGGCATAGGCAAGCTGCTCGCCGCAGTCGCAGCGGTAGGAACCGAACACATCTCCGGTGAGGCATTCGGAGTGCAGTCGGACCAGGGGCGCTTTGCCGTCCCGGGGCGGATTGGGGGAACTGACGGCAAGGTGCTCCACGCCGGTGACCAGATCGGTCCAGGCCTGCGCAACAAATTCGCCAAAGGCTGTGGGCAGCTGCACGATGGGTCCGCCGCTGACTGGATGGGGAACCACGCCGCTGCCGGTGCGTTCCGCCCGGTGCCCGTCCCGGAGGTTGCCGTTGCCTGCTGCGGATGCCGTCATCGTTTCTCCTTCTCCCCAAGGTAGGCCACCAGATCTTCGATGGAGATCAGGGGGCAGCCGTGCTCCGCCGCGAACGAGCGGAGCCCGTCCAGGCGCATCATTTCGCCGTCGTCGTACACCACTTCCGCGATGACGCCCACGGGCTCGAGGCCCGCAAGGCGGCACAGGTCAACCGCGGCCTCCGTGTGGCCCGGGCGCTCCCGCACACCTCCGTCAACTGCGCGCAGCGGAAATATATGCCCGGGCCGGGTGACGGCGGCCGGGGCGGCTGACGGGTCGGCCAGCACCCTGGCCGTGAGGGCGCGGTCAGTGGCGGAAATGCCGGTGCTGACCCCGACGGCGGCATCGCAGGACACGGTGTAGGCAGTGCCCTTGGAGTCCTCGTTCACCGCAACCATGGGCGGCAGTGCCAGGGCATCGGCACGCTCACCGGACAGCGGGACACAGATGACTCCCGAGCTGTACCTGATGGTCCAGCCCATCAGGGCCGGTGTGGCGTGCTGGGCGGCGAAAATGATGTCGCCTTCGTTTTCGCGGTCCTCATTGTCGACCACCAGGACCGGTTTGCCGGCGGCCATGGCCCGGACGGCGTCCTCGATGGGGTCCAGCATCTGCTCCTGCGCCCGGTCCGGGCCCTGCACGCCGATGTTGACAGTTTCCGGCTCGAACCGGACGGCGGCGTTCATCGGGCATCTCCTGCCACTGCGGAGGCATCGCGGAAGGCCAGCAGCCGCTCGGTGTACTTGGCGAGGACGTCCACCTCCAGGTTCACCCGGCTTCCGGTTTCCTTGGCACCCAGCCCGGTCTCGGCAAGGGTGGTGGGAATCAGCCCCACTTCGAACCATGGCTCCGGTTCCGCAGCGTCACTGACCGCCGTCACGGTGAGGGACACGCCGTCGATGGCAATGGAGCCCTTTTCCGCGATGTAGCGGGCCAGGTTGCCCGGAACGCCGAAGCGCAGCCGTTCCCAGTTGCCCAGCGGTTCGCGCTCCAGCAGCACACCCACGCCGTCCACGTGGCCCTGCACCACGTGGCCGTCCAGCCGTCCCCCGGCGGGAACGCAGCGTTCCAGGTTGACGGAATCGCCGGGCGCCAGCTCGCCGATGGTGCTGCGGACCAAGGTCTCGCCCATCACGTCCACACTGAATTCCTTGCTGTCGATCTCAGTGGCGGTGAGGCAGACTCCGTTGACTGCGATCGAACCGCCCAGGGCCAGGCCCTCAGTGGTGCCCGGCGCGTAAAGCCGGACGGTGGCGCTGGTGTCGCCGTCCCTTTCCACGGAGAGGACATGCCCCTGCTCGGCGATAATTCCGGTAAACATCAGTAGCCTCCCTGGGCTTGCTCCGCGCTCTGGCGGGACGGGTGGGGGTCAAGGGCAACGGTGCGTTGCGGTCGCAAGTGAAGTCGAAGGTCCCGGCCAAGCGTGCGGACTGCGCCGCCGTCGGACGGGTCCCATTCCCACTGCTGGGCATCCGGCAGGCTGGTGATTCCCAGTCCGTTCAGCGACGGGGTTCCGGAACCCAACAGGGTGGGCGCCAGGTACACGATGAGTTCATCGACCAGTCCGGCGGTGAGGAACGCGCTGAGGATCCGCGATCCTCCTTCGACCATGACGTGCCGGGCACCTGAGGCGTACAGCAGGGACAGGGCATCGGCAGGCTCCCGGGTGGGAAGGTGCACGGAGAGCCCGTCTTCCCCGCGGATGGCAGCGTCGGCAGGAATGTCCCGCAAACCCATGACGGCGCGCACCGGCTGCTGCGCGGCAGGAGCACCCTGCCCGTCCCGCGCCGTCAGCCGCGGGTTGTCCACCAGCACGGTCTGGGTTCCCACCAGGATGGCGTCGATCCGGCTGCGGATCGAGTGGTTGTCCGCCAGGGATTCGGGGCAGGAAATCCATTGGCTGGTGCCGTCCTCGGCAGCAATCCTGCCGTCCAGCGTCTGGGCAATGTGCAGCGTAACGAACGGGCGACTGGCGGCCACTGCCTCGAACCACTGCCTGTTC
This sequence comes from Pseudarthrobacter sp. NamE2, assembly GCF_005796205.1. Classification (GTDB taxonomy): domain Bacteria; phylum Actinomycetota; class Actinomycetes; order Actinomycetales; family Micrococcaceae; genus Arthrobacter. The sequence continues at coordinate 531,824 of NZ_VAHN01000001.1, forward strand.
AGCTCCAGCGCCCCGGCCGCACCCAATCCGCTGCGTACGCGGACCCCGGCGCTCCGCAGCGTGGCTGCACCGCCCGCTGCGGGATCATGGGGATCGTCCACGGCGTAGACCACGTCGGTGATTCCGGCGCCGATGATCGCCTCCGTGCAGGGCCCCGTGCGGCCAATGTGGTCGCACGGCTCCAGCGTGACCACCATGGTGGAGCCGGCCAGGTCCAGCCCGGCGGCCCTGGCCTGGGCGATTGCGTCGGCCTCGGCGTGGGCGGTGCCGGCACCGCGGTGGAAGCCGGTGACAACGTGGCGGCCGTCGGGACTGACGACGACGGCGCCCACCAGCGGGTTGGCCCCGCGGGGTCCCTGCAGGGCCGCCTGGAGGGCAACTTCCATGGCACTGGTTTCAGCGGCACTGAAGGCGGTGACAACTCCCCTGGCAGGGACCAGGCCGGTCTTTTCCGGGATGTTTGGCGGGGCAGCCGCGGCTGGCGGGTTGCTGACCGTCATGCGGCTGCCGCTGCGGGGTTGGTGGTGGCCGCTGCGGAAGCAGCAGCAGTTGAGGCGCTAAAGAGCCATCGCTTGGGGTTCATTCCTGCGTCGTTCCTTCCCTTTCGAACCGCGATGGCTCCGGGGGTATACGACAGCAGAAGGCTGCGGGGCCGAATGGCCCTGCAGGTACAGCTGTACGTGCTTCTCTCATCCAGACTTTAACTGTCGGTACCGGAATTCCACCGGTTCAACCGTCCACCGGAGATCCTTGAAGGACCGCCGGCTCGCGGGTCGCGGACTGTCACCGCCGGTTCGGACTTACACCGACCCCGGAGCACGTATGTGTGTTGTTATTGTGCCACAACCGGCAGGGGTCCCCGGTTATTCCGTCGCTGCGCGTAATGTCCGGGCAGCTTCCTTCCGCAAGCGGTCGATGGCGGCGGCAGGATCGTCGTCCCCGTAAACGGCCGAACCGGCGACAAATACGTTCGCCCCAGCTTCCGCCGCCCGCGTGATGGTTTCCTCGGTGATGCCGCCGTCCACCTGGATGGCCACGTCGATTCCGGATCCCTCGATCGCTGCCCTGGCGCGGCGGATCTTGGGCAGGGTCACGTCAAGGAACGCCTGGCCGCCGAAGCCGGGCTCCACGGTCATGATGAGCAGCATGTCCAGTTCGGACAGCATGTCCAGGTAGGGTTCGACGGCGGTTGCCGGCCGCAGTGCCATTCCCGCCTTGGCGCCCCGGCTCCGGAGTTCCCGGGCGAGCTTGACGGGGGCGATGGACGCTTCGGCGTGGAAGGTGACCGAGGCCAGCCCGGCGTCCGCGAATCCTGGCGCCCAGCGGTCGGCGTCGGCGATCATGAGGTGGGCGTCCAGGGGAACCGGGCTGACTGCCTGGATGCGCTGCACCACCGGCAGGCCGATGGTCAGGTTGGGCACGAAGTGGTTGTCCATCACGTCCACGTGCACGGCGTCGGCGTTGCCGATGCGCTGCAGTTCAGCCTCCAGGTTGACGAAGTCGGCGGAGAGGATGCTCGGGTTGATGCAGCATTGCGTCACGTGTAAATGCCTTTCACTGGTTTTGCTGGACGTTCGATGGGAAGGGCCGGGGGATCAGCCCTTTTTCCTGATGAGCGCCAGGAACATGGCGTCAGTGCCGTGGATGTGGGGCCAGAGCTGGGCGGTGGACTCATGTCCGGCGCCCAGGTTTCCCGTCAGGCTCACGGCGTCCAGGGCGTTTCCGGCATCGAGGAGTTCAAGGTCGTCGCGCTTGCGGAGCGCGTCGGCCACCACCGCCTTGGTTTCGGCGGGATGCGGCGAACAGGTCACGTAGGCCACCACTCCCCCGGGCCGGACGGCTGCCAGTGCAGAAGCAAGGAGTTCGCGCTGCAGCGGGGCCAGGTCGGTCAGGTCCTTGGGTGAGCGGCGCCACCGGGACTCCGGCCGCCGCCGGAGGGCACCCAGGCCGCTGCACGGAACGTCCACCAGGACGCGGTGGTAGGTTTCCGGCTGCTCCGCGCCGACCTCCCGGCCGTCTCCGGTGCGGACTTTCCAGGTGTCCTGGGGAACCGGGGAGAGCGCCTGGGTGACAAGCCTGGCACGGTGCGGTGCGGGTTCGTTGGCCAGCAGCGTTGCCCCCCTCTCCCGGGCGAGGGCGCCCAGCAGGGCGGCCTTGCCGCCCGGTCCCGCGCAGAGGTCCAGCCAGGCTTCGCCGTTTTCGCTTCCCGGCACCGCGGCGAGGTCCACCCCCGCCAGGGCCCGGGCCACGAGCTGAGACCCAACATCCTGGACCCGGGTTGTGCCGCTGCGGACCGAGGAAAGCCGGCCCAGGTCACCGCCGCTTGAGAGGGCAGACCCTTCCACCAGTTCACCGGGAGCGGCGCCGTTCTCCAAGGCCTCATCGAGGCTTCCCAGGCCAGGGAGGGCAACGAGGTTCACCACCGGGGCGGCATTGTCCGCTTCCAGCAGTTCAGTAATCTCGGCGGCCTGCCGGCCATGGGCCACCAGGGCCTGGCGCATCGCGCGGACAATCCACTCGGGGTGGGCGTGCTTGAGGGAGGCGATCCTGGTTTCGTCGGTCTCGCCGTCCACCAGGAGCTCCAGCCACTCCTCCAACGGGCGGGCGCTCACCTTGCGGAGCACGGCATTGATCAGCGACGACGGCCCCGCGCCGATCACGGCGCGCGCCAGGCCCACCGTTTGGTCCAGCGCGGCATGGGCCGGTACCCGCATGGCCAGCAGCTGGTGCGCTCCGATCCGGAGGGCATCAAGGACGGCAGGGTCCAGCTGGTCCAGTGGCCGGTCCACGCAGCGGGCAAGGATGGCGTCGTAGGTTCCCTGGCCGCGCAGCGCACCGTAGGTCAGTTCGGTGGCAAAGCCGGAGTCCCGCTTGTCGAGGCGGTGGTGCCGGATCCGGGACGGCAGGACCAGGTTTGCATAAGCGTCCTCGGACGCGACGGCGCGCAGCACCTCGAACGCGACGAGCCGGGCCGGATCCGCCCGGCGTGTGCGCTGGGACGGGGCGCTTTGGGTGAAATTGCGCTGCGGTCCGCGGTTCCGCTCGCGGCCCTGCGCGTTGCGGCGGCTGGTATCGCGTGCCCCGCCCTTGCCGCCCCGGCCCCGTCCGTTGTTTCCGGGCGTTCCCGTGCCGCCGGATCCGCTCATTCGAACACCACACTTTCCGGTGAAGCCAAGCCGCGTGCCCAATCGGCAGCGGACATCATCTTTTTCCCGGCGGGCTGGATGCGGGTAAGTTCCACAGCATGGGATCCCGTGCCGACCAACACGCTCTTTCCCTGCACGGACAGAGCCCCCGGCCTGAGGCCTTCCACGTCGGGACGGAGCCGGACCGGCTCGAGCTTCACGCGCTGCCCGTCCAGGAGCGTCCACGCACCCGGTTCGGGAGTCACGCCGCGGGCCTGCCGCCCGATGGCGAGTGCGGGGTGGCCCCAGGTGATTTTGCCGTCATCGAGGGTCAGCTTCGGCGCCAGGGAGACCTCACCGGCCTGCGGCACGGGCGCGGCCTTTCCGGCTTCGATGGCGGACAGGGTCTGGGCCAGGAGGACAGACCCGCTGTGCGACAGTCTTTCCAGGAGCTTCCCGGCGGTATCGTGCGGCCCCACCGTTTCGGTGAGGGTGCCATATATCGGGCCGGTGTCCAGGCCTTCTTCCAGCTGGAACGTAACAGCGCCGGTGACGTCGTCACCGGCCATCACCGAACGCTGCACGGGTGCCGCACCGCGCCAGGCCGGCAGCAGGGAGAAGTGCAGGTTGACCCAGCCGTGCCGCGGTATGTCCAGCGCTGCCGGGGGTACCAGGCCGCCGTAGGCAACAATGGCTGCGACGTCGGGATTGACGGCCAATATCCTGGCGGTGGTTTCGGCATCAACCCGGGCAGCGCGGATCACGTCGATACCCAGCTCCGCTGCCCGGGCGGCGACGGGCGACGGCGTGAGCACTCGCTTGCGGCCGAGCGGGGCATCCGGGCGGGTCAGGACGGCGACAACGTCGAAGCCGGCCTCAACCAGCGCATCCAGGGACGGGACTGCGACGGCGGGGGTTCCCGCGAAGAGGACCCTCACCCGGCAGTACCAGCCGCACCGGCACCAAAGCTTGACCCGCCAAAACTGGAACCGACGGTCCTGGCCCGCTTGGTGGTGGTCTGCTCCGTGATGGAATCGTAGTTGGCGTTCCGGATGGAACGGAGGGCGGCCTTCCGGTCTTCGCCTTCCAGCCGATCCGTGTAAAGGATCCCGTCAAGGTGGTCGTTTTCGTGCTGGAAGCAGCGTGCCAGCAGGCCCTCGGCCTCGACGGAGACCGGGTTGCCGTTGACGTCGAAGCCGGTGACCCGGGTGGCGCGGAAACGCCGCACGGGAAAGCCCAGGCCGGGAATGGACAGGCAGCCCTCCACCTGGTCCGACTGGAAGTCATCGCTGTTTTCCAGCACCGGATTGATGATGTGCCCTTCCACGCCGTCAATGCGGTAGGTGAAGACGCGCTTGCTGACCCCGATCTGCGGGGCCGCGAGCCCGGCGCCGTCCACGTCCTCCATAGTCTCGGTCATGTCCGCCACCAGCTTGGCAAGCTCGGGTCCGAAATCCGTCACGGGATCGGCGACTGTGCGCAGCACAGGATCACCAATAATGCGGATATTCAGAATAGCCATGCGCTGTTTTTCCTTACGGTTTGCTGCAAAGGGAACCAATCCAGTCTAGGTGCAGCTGTTCCTACGCGGAGCGCACCTGCGCCATGGGAGGCGGGGCAATGGGAAGCAGGGCCGTTCCGGCGCTGATGGTGTCCGCGGACAGCTCCCACACGCGTCGCAGTGCACAGAATTTCCACCAGTGGTGCTTGAGGACCTCAGGGTTCGCGCGCACCGGACGCACTTCGGTTTCACCGATGGCCACCGCCAGCAGGACCGGGTTCTCGCCATACTTCCAGGGCTCCCAGGTGCCAGCCACGGGATCTACCAGGCTTTCCTCCGCCTTCATCCCGGCCACGAGCTGCATGACCACCTTGTCATCCAGGGGCTTTACGGTACCTTCCCGGGTGGTGCCCTTGGTCTTATAGTCGATCAGGCAGATCCTGCCGTTGATGCGGGCCACCAGGTCCAGGGTTCCGGCATAGCCAACGGAGGTGTTCCAGACGGTGATTTCCGGGGCGATGGGTTCCACGCGGAAGAGCTCCCACCATTCGTCGAAGCGGACGGCGAAAGCCTCCTCGCCGTTGGCCGCCAGCGCGTCCCGGGCTTCCTTCATGGCGTGTGGGCGTCCCAGTGCCCGGAGCGCCACCTGCTCACAGTAATAGTGAACGCGGTCGCCGCGCCGGGCGGCCTCGTCGCGGTAGGTCTCGGCGGCCTTCGCGGCCCGGTTGATGGCCTGCTTGATCTTCGCCGGGCTCCCAAGGCAATCCGAGAGCAGTGGATCGTTGGCCAGGCTGCTCGCTCCCATGTAACCGAACCACCCGTCCATGCCATGCGGCTGCTGGCCGATGACGGTGGTGATGGACGGTACGGAAAACTGCTCGGACGTGGACCTGGCGTACATCCGGCCGTATTCAGTGGCGTGGGCGAGAAGCGGATCGGTCATAAAAAGACTCTTTCACAGGGGGCCGACAAAGTCTCCGGCTGCGGGTCCGGGCACAAAAAAGGTCCGTTTCCACTGCTCGAAAGAGCGGAAACGGACCAATCTTTGGTGGGCGATACTGGGTTCGAACCAGTGACCTCTTCGGTGTGAACGAAGCGCGCTACCACTGCGCCAATCGCCCCGGTGCATTTGAATGCTAGCCCACCAGGGCGCCAATTCAAAAATTGCCGATTTCCAGGGTTTCAGCGGACGCAACCGGTGCAGCACTGACCGGGTTGAAAGGGCACGCCGCGGTGGAAGCCCGCCCTGACGGGGTAACGAATTACAGGGGTGTAACTCGCCAAGTTCCGCGCCAGCACAGGGAAGCAGGCACCTCGGCACCCCAGGCGGCGACGCCGATTTGGAGTTTCACCGAACCTCCTATAATGTTTTTACTCGTTGGAAGCGAGGAAATGCCAAAATGGCAGGGAAATCACCTCCACAATGCGGACGTAGCTCAGCTGGTAGAGCACCACCTTGCCAAGGTGGATGTCGCGAGTTCGAATCTCGTCGTCCGCTCGCAGGACACTGTCGCAGCAAAGGTTCCACAGAACCAACGCTTACACGGTGGGTTGGCCGAGAGGCGAGGCAGCGGCCTGCAAAGCCGTATACACGGGTTCGAATCCCGTACCCACCTCGGTGAAAACCATGGTTTCCGGAGCGATCCGGGTTCAATGGGCGATTGGCGCAGCGGTAGCGCGCTTCCCTGACACGGAAGAGGTCACTGGTTCGATCCCAGTATCGCCCACTTGGCAAGGCAACTTGCCACAACGCAGTCCGGTCCCGGCCGGAATGCACATGCGGACGTAGCTCAGCTGGTAGAGCACCACCTTGCCAAGGTGGATGTCGCGAGTTCGAATCTCGTCGTCCGCTCTCAATCTCTTTACCCTTAGGCCGGACTTCCGGATCCGGGCGATTGGCGCAGCGGTAGCGCGCTTCCCTGACACGGAAGAGGTCACTGGTTCGATCCCAGTATCGCCCACTTATAAAGCAGCTCTTCGGGGCTGCTTTTTTGTTGCCCCCGAATCCGGCCGCGTATGGTGCCGCGCCGCATCCGCTCCGGGCGAACGCAGAAAACTCCTGATTTCCTTGGCAGGCCATTCGGCGCAGGTTTAACATCGTATGCGGAGGAGCGACCTGGCTCCGCGATTGAAGGGAGGTGCTCGTGGGACTATTTGACGACTTAAAGGGCAAGGCTCAGGGTCTCATCCGTGGCAACGAGCGGGCCATCAAGAACGGCATCAGCAAGGCCGGTGATCTCGTTGATACCAAGACCGGACGCAAGTACTCCGGCCATATCGACAAGATCCAGAATGGCGCTTCCAAGCTCATTGACAAGAACGGAACTCCGGGCCAGGCACCTGCCGCCGGGCAGGTTCCGCCGGTCCCTCCCGTCAACCCGGTTCCGCCGGCTGACAGGACTCCGTAAAGGATTAGGCCTGGGTTTTGCCCCAGCGCGTCAACGGGGCGCGGGTCCCGCCGGGAGGCGGCGCCCGCGCCTTTGGCGTTTAAGGGCACCCCGATTCCTTCCCGGGAATACGGCGCCAGTAACCTGCGGATATGGCGAAATCCCCCGCACCCCTCAGACCGCACCCGGCCGGTCTGCCGTCGAAGTTCGATTCCCGGCCCGTTGTTGCGGGCATCGTCACAGCGCTGGTTGGCTTTACGTCGTCCTTCGCCGTCGTGCTCGCCGGGCTGAAGGCGGTAGGCGCCAATACAGCCCAGGCCGCCTCTGGACTGCTGGCGCTGACGCTGGCTGTCGGCGTCGGCGTCCTGCTGCTGGCGTGGCGTTCGAAGGTGCCGGTCACGCTCGCGTGGTCCACCCCGGGCGCGGCGCTGCTCGCCGCCTCTGGAGCGGCCGACGGCGGGTGGCCGGCTGCCGTGGGCGCCTTCATCGCCGCCGGGGTGCTGATCGCGCTGACGGGTTTGGTCCCCGCGCTGGGCCGGCTGATGGCACGGATTCCCGCATCGCTGGCGCAGGCGATGCTGGCCGGAGTGCTCCTGCAGCTCTGCCTTGCCCCGTTCAAGGCCCTGGGCAGCGTTCCCCTGTTCGTCGGGCCCGTTATTGTCTGCTGGCTGGTGCTGATGAAGTTCGCGCCGCGCTGGGCGGTGCCCGGCGCCTTGCTGGTGGCGCTCGGTGTTATCGGCATCTCTCTGGCGGCCAGCGGGACTCAAGTGGGGGCGGGAAGAGTACTGCCCGCGCTGATGTGGACCACGCCGTCATTCACCCCGCAGGCCCTGGCGGGCATCGCTCTGCCCCTGTTCGTGGTGACGATGGCTTCGCAGAATGTCCCCGGGGTGGCGGTGCTCCGGTCCTTTGGCTACGAAACGCCGTGGCGGCCCGCCATGCTGGTGACGGGCGCCGGCACGGCCCTTGGAGCAGGGTTTGGCGGGCATGCGATCAACCTTGGCGCGCTCAGTGCCGCGCTCGCCGCGGGCGAGGAGGCCGGCGGGGACCGGAGCAGGCGGTGGGTGGCCGGTTTCACCTCCGGCCTGGCCTACCTGGTGCTGGCCGCGTTCTCGGCAGCGCTCGTGACCCTGGTCAACGCGGCACCGGCGGGGATGCTGGAAGCAGTGGCCGGCCTGGCGCTGCTGGGCACCCTGGCCGCGGCCGTCTCCGCATCGCTGGCCGACTCTGAAGACCGCATCGCCCCGTCCGTCACGTTCCTCATGGCAGCCTCGGGACTGGCGTTTGCCGGAGTCGGCTCAGCCTTTTGGGCCCTGCTGGCAGGGCTCGTTGTGCGTTGGCTGCTCTTGCCGGTGCCGGGGCGGGGCATTGAGGAATAAAGAGGGAAAGAAACCTAGGACGGCTCGTGGTTCTGGCCCTCACGTGCCAGGGCCGTCAGCCGGGAGACGGCCCGGAAGTACTTCTTCATGTACCCGCCCGTCATCATCTCTTCGGTGAAAAGCTTGTCGAACGGAACACCGCTGGCGAGGATGGGGACGTCCTTGTCGTACAGCCGGTCCGCCAGGACAACAAACCGGAGTGCCACAGCCTGCTCCGTAATGGTTTCGACGTTGCGCCACACCACGCCGTCGATTCCGTCGATCAGCTGGCGGTAGCGGCTGGGGTGCACACCGGCCAGGTGGTGGATGAGGGAGGAGAACTCGTCCTGGGCCACGGTCTTGCCATCGAACTCAGCTTTCATGTGCGCCGTCAGTTCGCTGTTCTTGAGCGGCGCCGGCGGGGTCGGCAGCCCGCGGTGCCGGTAGTCCTCGCCGTCGATCCGGATTACGTCGAACTGGTCCGCCAGCACCTGGATTTCGCGCTGGAAGTCGACGGCGGCAAAGCGCCCCTCACCGAGCGAACCCGGCAGTGTGTTGGACGTGGCGGCAAGCTTCACGCCGGCGTCGGACAACTCCCGCATCAGCCTGGACATCAGAACCGTGTCGCCCGGGTCGTCCAGTTCGAACTCGTCGATGCACACGAGCTTATAGGTGCTCAGGGCGTCCACGGTCTTGCGGAACGACAGGGCACCGACCAGGTTCGTGTACTCGACGAACGTGCCGAACGCCTTGGCCCCGGGGGACGCATGCCACAACGACGCGAGCAGGTGGGTCTTGCCCACGCCGAACCCGCCGTCGAGGTAGATCCCTGCCCGGGTTTCGTCCTTCTTGCCGAAGAGCTTTTTGAACAGGCCGCCCCCGTTACCCGAATCCACGCCTGCCGCGAAGTTCTGGAGGGCGCGCACCGCCGCGGCCTGGCTGGGCTGCCGCGGGTCCGGACGGTAACTGGCGAAGGAGACCTCGCCAAACCTCGGCGACGGATAGAAGCCCTTGAGGAGTTCATCCACCGAAACTGCCGGGGTGCGGGCGGCAAGCTGTTCGATCTGTACCAAGGTGGTCCGTTCTGCTGCTGGTAGGAGGTCCCCAGAAAGGATACCGGCAAGAAGGTTGGGTCCCTCCGCTCCCCCGGCCCTTGCCCGGCCGGGCGTGAGGAAGGCAACATTTCGTCCTGTTAACGGAATACGGACAACATCCCGGCCGCTGGCTAGTGTGGGAGCAGGTCCCAACGCCGGTCCCGCGGGTCTCCCGTGTTCTCAATGAAAGGCCAATTCTGATGCCCTATCCCGTTGAACAAAACGAGAAATTCGCCGCCTACGCGCACTCGGAGCGGCTTGTTTCCACCGAATGGCTGGCTGCAGCGATCGAAAGCGGCGCGGTTGCCAACGGCGACCTCGTAGTGGTCGAGTCCGATGAGGACGTCCTGCTCTACGAAACCGGCCACATCCCCGGTGCCGTGAAGATCGACTGGCACACGGACCTGAATGACGAGGTGACCCGCGACTATGTGGACGGTGCGGCGTTCGCGGAGCTCGCGGCGTCGAAGGGCATCTCCCGGGACAGCACCGTGGTGATCTATGGTGACAAGTCCAACTGGTGGGCCGCCTACGCCCTGTGGGTCTTCACGCTGTTCGGCCACCAGGACGTGCGGCTGCTCGACGGCGGCCGCGACAAGTGGATTGCCGAGGGCCGGGAACTCACCAAGGACCGGCCGGCGCCGGCACCGGGCAACTACCCTGTGGTGGAGCGGGACGACACCCCCATCCGCGCTTTCAAGGAGGACGTCCTGGCGCACCTGGGCAGCGGGCCGCTCATCGACGTCCGCTCCCCCGAGGAGTACAGCGGCCAGCGCACCCACATGCCGGCCTACCCCGAAGAAGGCGCGCTGCGCGGCGGCCACATCCCCACTGCCGCATCCGTGCCGTGGGCACGCGCAGCCAACTCTGACGGAACGTACAAGAGCCGTGAGGAACTCGAATCCATCTACCTGGGCGAGGCGGGCCTGACCGAAGGTGATGATGTGGTGGCCTACTGCCGGATCGGCGAGCGTTCCAGCCACACCTGGTTCGCACTGAAGTACCTGCTGGGCTTCGAATCCGTACGCAACTACGACGGTTCCTGGACCGAGTGGGGCAATGCCGTGCGCGTTCCCATCGTGAAGGGCGCCGACCGCGGTTCCTTTCCCGTTGCGGTAGGAGTCTGAAGCGGACTGCGTCCCGCGTAAACTTGTACCGATGACTACTCAAGCCTTGCCTTCCGCCCTGGCGGAGATCGTGGACGACTTCCTGGCCCTCAGCGAGCCCGAACGGCTGCAGCTGCTGCTGGAATTCTCTGAGGGACTGCCGGAGCTGCCGGAACGGCTGACCAACCACCCCGAGCTGCTCGAGCAGGTGGTGGAGTGCCAGTCACCGTTGTTCCTTACTATCGAAACGGAGAAGGACGACGCCGGCCGGCCGGCTGCGGTGCGCCTCTTCTTCAAGGCCCCGGCGGAGGCACCGACCACCCGTGGTTTCGCCGGCGTGCTGCATGAGGGGCTCGACGGTCTCCCGCCCGAGGAGATCCTGTCCGTCCCGGATGACATGCCTGAGCTGCTGGGCCTCACCAGGGCGATCACGCCGCTGCGCATGCGGGGCATGACCGCGATGCTGGGGCGGATCAAGCGCAAGGTGGCTGCGGCTTCCGGCGTTCGCGCCTGATTGGCACCACATGGCACGCAAAAGCGGTGCACAGGGAACCCCGGCCACAGCGGCACTTGCCGCGGCCGGGGTTCCCTTTGTGCTGCATCCCTATGCCCACGATCCTGCCGCGGCCAGCTATGGCACTGAGGCGGCCGAGGTCCTCGGCATCAACCCGTCGCGGGTCTTCAAGACGCTGATGGTGGAGGTCGAAGGCAGGCTGGCAGTGGGCATTGTGCCGGTAAGCGGCAGCCTGGACCTGAAGGCATTCGCAGCAGCGATGGGCGCGAAAAAGGCCGCCATGGCTGATCCTGCTGCCGCCCAGCGGCGCACCGGGTACGTCCTGGGCGGTATCTCGCCGCTCGGCCAGCGGCTCCCCTCCCCCACAGTGCTGGATTCCACTGCCACCGCCCTGGGGACCCTGCTTGTCTCCGGCGGCAGGCGGGGGCTGGACATCGAACTCGCTCCGGCGGACCTGGTCCGCCTCACCAGCGCCATGGTGGCGCCGATCGCCTCCCGGGGTTAAGGACGCCTAGGCCCCGGGCTGCTGCGAACCGGCCGCCACCGACCCTGCCCGCGCAACGCCAGGGTTCAGCCTGGGCGCCAGCCGCTGCCGGAGCCAGGCTTTCACCAGCCGCTCCCACCGTTCCGGGTCAACGTTCCATTCCTTGGTGTGCCGGGCGTGGTTGAACGCCTCGAAAGTCACCATCTCCGGGTTCCGCTCCGCCAGCAGCGCGGAGGGCTTGTACGGCACGTACTCGTCGTCCACGCTGTGCAGGATCAGCGTGGGCGTGCGCAGTTCCACGGCGCGTGAGACCCAGTCCATGACCTTCAGGTCCACGGGTGCTGCGAGTCCGGTGAGCCGGCGGCCCAGCGGATGGCCCAGCATCAGCTGCCCGTAGCGCCCCACCAGGGACGGGATGCGGTGGATCTGCGCATGGTGGGCCAGGACGTTCACCCAGTCGATCACCGGGGCATCGAGCACCATGGCGCGGATCAGGTGGCGGTACCGTGAGAGGTCTGCCGTCTGGAGGCAGATTGCACCCCCCATCGACCAACCGAACAGCACAACCTCCTCAGCACCGTTGGCCAGCGCATATTCGATGGCGCCCTCGATATCGCGCCATTCCGTGGTGCCCAGGCCGTACCGGCCGTCGTCAGCCGACGGCGCCAGGCCGTCGTTGCGGTACGACACCAGAAGGCTGGTCAGCCCCAGTTCCAGCGCCGGCCCCACAGCGCGCAGTGCCTCCTGCCGGCTGGCACCGCGCCCGTGCACCATCACCGCCCAAGTCCTGGCGGTACCGCCGGCCCGCACCAGCCAGGCAGGCGCCTCCCCGCGTTCCACCGGAACCATCACGTCCTCCGCCGGAATTCCGACGGCGGCCGGATCCGGGTAGGCGGTGCCGCTCCACCAGCCCCAGCGGGCCGTTGAGAGGTCCCCCGCGTACACTGCCTCCACCTCACGCAGCACGGTCCGTTCCGCGGGTGAATAGGACACGATGCGGCCGATGCGCGCGTGGCCCTTGCCGCCGTCGAAAAAGAATCCGTAGACCCCATCCACGGTGGTGTCGTCGGTGGCGGCGAATATCACCTGCTGCCGGGATCCTTCCCGGATGACGGCCAGCACCTCCTGGTCGGCGGCACGCTGCCGTGCAGGAGTGATGACACGGCGGGCAAAATATACGGCCAGCGCTGAGGACCCGGCGGCCAGGAGCCCGGCCAGGGCACCGCCGGAGGCGGCACCGGCCACCGCCCACTTTGCCCGCAGCGACATCCCGCCGGTATCCACGGAACGTTCGTGATGGGCTGGGCGGGTGCGCTGGAAAAGGACCATGCCACTATTCTTACCGTCCGCGGACGGCACACCGCATTCCGCCCTGCCGGGTTGGCCCGGCGGTGCCGCGGGAACCGTGTGCGGCTCCCCTTGCGCGGGGCTAGGCTAAGGCCATGAGTGATCCCATCGTCATTTTGACCGAAGAACCCCTGGGGGCGGACGACCGCAAGAACATCGAGCGGCTGGTGGACGGGACCGATGCCCGCCTGCTGGTGCTGGTGCCGGGCAACACTGAGCGCCATCTGCTGGTGGATTTCCTGGAAAACCTCTCCCTGCTGGAGATAGCCAAAGCGTTCCGGGAACTCACCGCGCATGCCCCCGATCCGAAGGTGGAGCGGGCACAGGCAGCCGAGACCCTGGCGGCATCGGTGGCTGCGCTGGAGGGGCTGGGCAGCGGCGTCGCCGGTGAGGTTGTTGATGGCGGAGCGGTCAACGGCCTGGTGGCCAAGGTCAGGGAAACGGGTGCGTCGCAGGCGGTCGTGATCACGCGGCCGCATGCTGTGGCAGACACGTTCCACACCGACTGGGCCAACAAGGCACAGGACCAACTGGGCATCCCCGTCCTGCATCTGTACGCGGGCTCGGGATTTATCGGCGACTCCTGAGCGTTGACATTCCTATGAACATCTTTGGCAACAGCATTTTCGGTAACAAGGCCACCCACGCCGTTGCGGATCCTGCGGCGGCCGCTGCGGAGCCTGAAGAAACAAGCACCGTCCGGAAGACCGACGCAGAATGGCGGCAGGAGCTGACCCCGGAGGAGTACTACGTCCTCCGGCAGGCCGGCACCGAACGTCCCTTCACCGGCGAATACTGGGACACCCATACTTCAGGCGTTTACCAGTGCCGTGCCTGCGGGGCGGAACTGTTCACCAGCAATGAGAAATTCGATTCCCACTGCGGCTGGCCCTCGTTCTGGGCTCCATTGGCCGAAGGTACTGTCCGCTACATCCATGACCGGACCCTTGGCATGGACCGGACCGAAGTGCGCTGCGCCACCTGCGACTCCCACCTTGGCCACGTGTTCGAGGGTGAGGGCTACCCCACGCCAACGGACCAGCGCTACTGCATCAACTCGGTGTCTATGAAGCTGGTGCCGCGGGAGAATGCGCAGGTCAGCACGGAGGAGACACAGGGCTGACCCATCAGCAGCCCACAGCCTCAAGCTGCCCGGCACCATGACGAGCAATAGCATTTCTGGGGCTACGGCCGTTTTGACATTAGTTTTTCTGGTTGCTTGCTACGCTCGCCGCAGACAGTAAGCAACCAGAAAGGCAGCCGACCATGACCGAAACCCTGACCACCGCCGCCACGGGGATCACCGCCGGCAACCAGGACTGGCTGCGGCTCAAGGCCGCGGCCAGTGCCCTGCAGGCATTCCAGGTCCAGGACGGTTCCATCCCGGACTCGTCGGCGCACGCCGAAGCAGGCCGGCAGGTAGACACCATTGTGGACGCCATCCGGGCCCTGGCGCCTTCCTTCCCGCACGATGCCGCATACCTCGAGGCAGCCTGCACCGACTTTTCAGGCTGGGCCGCCGGCGGGTTCGGTGTGCCCGACTTCCTCTCCTCCCTGCTGGCCTTCCAGCCGCAGGAACAGCGCGTGGACGGGCTGCAGCATCTGGTGGTTTTTCCCATGTACACCCAGAACGGCAGCAGCAGCCGGCTGGTGGAAGCCGTCCTGATCGAGGTCATCTGGCCGGAATTCATTGCCGGACTGGAAGCCGGGGAGTACTCGAACAAGCTGTTCGTCCCCATCCGTTTCCTTGACTTCACCGCCGGCTACGACACCAACTCGGCAGTCCTGTTCCCCGAGACCGTGGCGGTGAGCCGGACTCCCACCTTCACCTGGGGCGCCATCTTCGCGGACCGGGAGGCAGCCCGGTTCCGCCGCGTGCTGAAGGCAGCGGCCGAAACCACCAGCCTGGAACTTCCGGAAGGCGCAGCGGAACTCCTCGCCGACCAGGACCTCACCGAGGCCACCTTCGTGATGTGGGACCTCATCCACGACCGGACGCACATGCGCGGCGACCTGCCGTTTGACCCCTTCATGATCAAGCAGCGCATGCCCTTCTTCCTGTACTCACTGGAGGAACTCCGCTGCGACCTCACTGCCTTCCGCGAGTCCGTCCGGATCGAGAAGGACGAGGACGCGGATCCGGCGGCGCGCCGCCACGCCAAGCTGGTGCAGTACGCCATCATCTTCGACCGGATTTTCCGCTTCGCCATCACCGGCAGCCGCGTCAGGAACTACGACGGCCTGGGCGGACAGCTCCTGTTCGCCTGGCTGCACCAGCAGCACGTCCTGCACTGGACCGACACCCGCCTCTCCATCGACTGGGATGAGGTGGCGGACGCCGTCATCGCCCTCGGCGCCCGGATCGACGACCTGTACTGGCGGTCCATCGACCGTCCCAAGACCGCGCACTGGCTGGCCGCATACCAGCTCATCTCGGCCACGGTAACGCCGCACCCCGCATCCGTCTGGGCCAAGGGCCCCGACGCGCTTCCGCTGTCCGGCGCACCGAAGGGCCTGACCGACCAGGTGCTGGACGACGAGTTCCCCCTGTCCATGTTCTACGAGGCACTGGAGAAGAAGATGCGCCCCGTCATCGAATCCACCGCCGGTATCACCGGCAGTTCCGCGCTGTGAGCGGACCCCAAATCCATGCCGGGCCGAACCTTGCCGTCCTGGTCACGGGAGGCAGCGGAGCGTCGGGCGTAGCGGTCGCACGCGCCCTGCACAAGGCCGGGCACAACGTCTTCACCGTCGGCTCCCACCGGGACAGGATCGAGGCGGCCGCACAGGAGGCGGGCGGCGTCGCCCCCCTCACCTGCGACCTGGCAAAGTTCGACGACGTCCGGCAGCTGCGCAATGATGTCACCGCCGCCGCCGGGCGGGTGGACGCGGTGATCCACCTGGTGGGCGGCTGGCGCGGGGCCAACGGCATTGCCGAGCAGTCGGACGAGGACTGGGACTTCCTCCACCAGGGCGCCGTCACCACGCTGCGGAACGTGTCCAGGGTGTTCTTCGAGGACATCGCGGCCTCCGGCCACGGCCGGTTCGCCATCGTCTCTTCCACCGCTGTGGAGAAGCCGGCAGCCGGGGTTGCCAGCTACGCCGCCGCCAAGGCGGCCGCCGAAACCTGGACCATGGCCATGGCGGACGGCTTCCGGAAGGCGTCGGAAGCCGACGGCGGCGGGCAGGCAGCCGCCGTCGTGCTGGTGGTGAAAGCCCTGGTGGATGACGCCATGCGCCGCAGCCACCCGGAGCGGACCTTCCCCGGGGCGACGGACGTGGAGGAGCTGGCCGCCGCCGTCGTACAACTCTTCAACACCCCCGGGGACGAACTGAACGGCACCCGGCTTCGGCTGGCCGACCAACCCGCGCAGGGACAGTACCTAGACTTGGAAGCGTGAGCAAAGGCATGACGACAACAGCAGAAACAGGGGCCGCGGTCCGGCTCCACGACCCCAATGTGCGCGGCTTTGCCTCGGACAACTACTCCGGGGTCCATCCGGAAGTGCTTGCCGCGCTGGCCGCGGCCAACGACGGCCACCAGGTCTCCTACGGCGAGGATGACTACACGGCCCGGCTGCAGGAAGTGATGGAGGAGCACTTCGGGTCCGGCATCGAGTGTTTTCCGGTGTTCAACGGGACCGGCGCCAACGTACTGTCCCTGCAGTCGCTGCTCCCCCGCTGGGGTGCCGTGGTGTGCGCCTCCACCGCCCACATCAACATGGACGAAAACGGCGCCCCGGAGCGCATAGGCGGCATCAAGCTGCTCCAAGTCCCCACACCGGACGGCAAGCTGACGCCGGAACTGATCGACCGCGAGGCCTGGGGATGGGGCGACGAGCACCGCGCCCAGCCGCTCGCCGTTTCCATCACGCAGACCACCGAACTCGGCACCTGCTACACACCTGAAGAAGTGCGCGCCATCGCTGACCATGCCCACGCCCGCGGCATGAGGCTGCACATGGACGGGGCCAGGCTGGCCAACGCCGCAGCGCACCTCCAGGTCCCCCTCCGGGCCTTCACGCGCGATGCCGGCGTGGACATCCTGTCCTTCGGCGGCACCAAGAACGGCCTGCTGTTCGGCGAGGTCGTGGTGGCGCTCAATCCCGAGGCCGCGCACGGGCTTGTCTACCTGCGGAAGATGAACATGCAGCTGGCGTCGAAGATGCGGTTCATGTCGGCACAGTTCCTCGCCCTCCTGGAAGGCGACCTCTGGCTGCGGTCCGCCTCGCATGCCAACGCCATGGCTGCCCGCCTGCGTGCCGCCGTCGACACCATCGACGGCGTCCGGCCGACCCAGGAGACCGAGTCCAATGGGGTGTTTGCCATCCTTCCCCCTGGAGTGGCTGACCGGCTGCGCACGTCCTTCCGCTTCTACGACTGGAACGAGGCTGCCGGGGAAGTCCGCTGGATGTGCTCCTTCGACACCACCGAGGAGGATGTTGATGCATTCGTTGCTGCCATCCGCCATGAGCTGCGGGATTATGGAAGCGGGAAGGCCGGCTAGGCCGCCGGTAACGGCGAGCCTTCACGGCCAGCCCCGGCCTGTTGCGTAATCTGCCAAGGTGAACGCACTGGACCAGGTTCCCCCGGATTTCCTCCGCGCCCTGGAAACCCTCAGGAAAGCACAATGCCGCAAGGAACTCCGCCTCGCGGAAATACCTGCGCCGGCGCGCCTGGCGCCGTTCGCCGTCGCGCTGGGGGCGGAAGTCATGGCGCCCGGCGCCGGAACGCCCGGTACGCCCCTGCACGGCCCCGCCGCCATGGCCTTTGCGGCCTCGGGAGGGGCCGGGGACGAAACCGAAACGGAACTCGCCACCGGACGGTTCATCCTCCTCCACGACCCTGAAGGCTCCGATGTCTGGGACGGCGAATTCCGGATCGTGACCTATATCCGGGCCGAACTTGAGCCGGAGATGGGCAACGACGAGATGCTGGGCACGGTGGCCTGGACCTGGCTGGTGGAAGCCCTCGAAAACCACAAGGCCCAGTACCGGGCAGCCGGCGGCACCGCCACCCGTGTCCTGTCGGAGAGCTTCGGCACCCTGGCGGAACGGCCGGGCACCATCGACATTGAACTCCGCGCCTCCTGGACCCCGGCATCCGCGGACGTCACGGCCCACCTGGAAGCATGGTCGGACATGGTCTGCACCTTCGCCGGCCTGCCTCCCCTGCCCGACGGGGTCACGCCCCTGCCGCACCGGCGCCGGAACTAGTGCCACACCGAGGGCAACGTCCGCGGCACGGCAGGCCTGCCCTGGGCTGCCCGGTAAACTGGGGGAATCATGACCCCTAAGATTCCGGACAACACCACGGCCGGCGCCCCGGCTGCTGATACCGCACCCCACATCACGGTGGAAGGCTTTGACAGCCCCATCCCCGAGATCATTGAACTGGCAGCGCCCCGCGAGGGCGTGCCGCTGGTCATCGAAACCCAGGTTGGCCTGGAACGCTGCGCCGCAGCGATTGCCGCCGGAACAGGCCCCGCCGGCGTCGACGCCGAACGTGCCTCCGGATTCCGCTACGGGCAGCGCGCTTTCCTGGTCCAGATCCGCCGCGAAGGCGCGGGCACCTGGCTGATCGATCCCGAGCCGTTCGAAAACCTGAATATCATCAATGACGCTTTGCGCGGGGTGGAATGGATCCTGCACGCGGCCAGCCAGGACCTGCCCTGCCTGTCCGAGCTCGGCATGTGGCCGGACAAACTTTTCGACACCGAACTCGCAGCCCGCCTCGCCGGACTGCCCCGCGTGGGACTCGCCGCCGTGATCGAACAACTGCTGGGATTCGGCCTGGCGAAGGAACACTCGGCGGCCGACTGGTCAACCCGCCCGCTGCCGGAGCCCTGGCTCCGCTACGCAGCGCTCGATGTCGAAGTCTTGACCGAGCTGCGCGAAGAACTTGTTGAACTGCTTGAGGCCGACGGGAAGCTCGAATACGCGGAGCAGGAATTCGCCGCGATCCTCGCCGCCGGCATCGCCCCGCCACGGGTGGACCCCTGGCGCAAGACCTCCGGCCTCCACCAGATCAGGGACCGCCGGCAGCTTGCCGCCGTCCGGGAACTGTGGCTGGAGCGCGACTCGCTCGCCCAGAAGCGGGACGTGGCGCCGGGCCGGCTGATCCCCGACTCGGCCCTCGTGGCTGCCGCCAAGGCAATGCCCGCCACGGTGCCGCAACTGCTGGGCACCAAGGGGTTCCACGGCAGGGCTGCTCAGCGCGAGGCGCCGCGGTGGCTGCGTTGCATCGCGACGGCCAGGGACCTGACGGAGCTTCCCCCGCTGCACCTGCCCACCAGTGCGCCCCCGCCCCCGCGCGTCTGGGCCGACCGCGACCCCGAAGCCGCCGCGCGGCTCGCCACTGCCCGCCCGCTGCTGCAGGAGAAGGCCGAACAGCTGAACCTGCCGCTGGAGAACCTGCTGACCCCTGATTTCCTGCGGCGGTTGGCCTGGCGGCCGCCGGCCGAGGTCACCGAGGCATCGGTGGCTGCCGAGTTGCTGGCACTCGGAGCCCGGGAATGGCAGGTGGAACTGGCAACCCCCCTGATCACCAGCGCTTTCCTCAATCCGCAGTCCCTTCCGCCCAGGGAGGCGAAGGCGGCCACGGTTCCGGCGCCGGAACAGTAGCGGCAGGACCTGGGACCAGCAAGCGTTAAGGCCGCCGCTCCCCTTGCAGGCTAAGTTACCCACTAGTAACATCAGGCCTGTTGTCCACTCCGCATCCGCAGCCAAAGGAGCCACGGTATGAGCGCCGCAGACTTCGCCGACTTCGCCAGCCTGTTCCCGAACGAGACGGTTACCCACTCCTACGTTCGGGACATCGGGTTGCCCGCCGTCGGCGGGAAAGCGAGTCCCGGAACCCTTGCCCTGATCACTTTGGACAACGGCCAGGACCACCCCACCACGCTGGGGCCCAACACCCTGGTGGAGCTCGGCACGGTGCTGGAAGGCCTCCGGGACAGGGCAGCGCGCGGCGGGATTGTGGGCGTGGGTATCACAGGCAAACCGCCTTACCTGGTTGCCGGCGCAGACCTGTCGGTGGTGAAGTCGCTGGAGAAACGCGATCATGGCCTTTGGATGGCACAGCTTGGGCACGACGTCTACCACACGCTGGCGAGCCTGGGTGTTCCCAGCTTCGCCTTCATCAACGGGGCAGCCCTGGGCGGCGGTCTGGAGGTGGCCCTGCAGTCCACCTACCGCACCGTCTCCACGGAGGCAGGTGCGCTGGCACTGCCGGAAGCGTATCTCGGCCTGGTGCCGGGCTGGGGCGGGGTCTACCTGCTGCCCCGCCTGATTGGCCCGGAGAACGCGGTCAAGGTGATGATTGAAAACCCGCTCAGCAACAACCGCGCGCTCACAGGGTCCGAGGCGTTCAAGCTCGGCCTGGCGGATGCCATGTTCGGGCCGGCTGACTTCCTGGCGGAGTCACTGCAATGGGCGGCCGGGGTGCTCTCGGGCGAGGTGGTTCCGGAACGTCCGAACGCCGTCGATCCTGCTGCACCGGACGTTGCCGAGCGGTGGGCCGCCGCGGTGGCGGCAGGCCGGCAGTTCGTGGAGGCCAAGACGTCCAACGCGGCCCCCGCTCCAGGCTTGCTGCTGGACCTGATGGAAACCAACCGCACCATGAGCCAGGCGGAATCCGCGGCGCGTGAGTGTGAAACCCTGGCCGGGCTCATGCAGAGCGATGAGTTCCGGGCCACGGTGTATGCCTTCCTTGACCTCGTGCAAAAGCGGTCCAAGCGTCCGGCCGGTGCCCCTGACCGGAAGCTGGCCCGGCCGGTCGGCAAGGTGGGCGTGGTGGGTGCCGGACTGATGGCAAGCCAGCTGGCGCTGCTCTTCGCCCGCCAGCTCGAGGTGCCTGTGGTGATGACGGACATCGACCAGGCCAGGGTGGACAAGGGCGTGAGCTACGTCCATGCCGAGGTGGACAAGCTCGCGGCGAAACAGCGAATAACCCCCATGGCCGCCGAGGGTATCAAAGCCCTGGTGTCCGGCTCGGTATCCAAGGAGGTCTTCGCCGACGCCGATTTTGTCATCGAGGCCGTCTTTGAGGAACTGGCCGTCAAGAAGCAGGTGTTCGCCGAGCTTGAGGGCATTGTGCGGGCGGACTGCATACTGGCCACCAACACCTCGTCGCTGTCGGTGACTGCCATGGCCGAGGACCTGCGGCACCCGGAACGGCTGGTAGGTTTCCACTTCTTCAACCCGGTGGCCGTCATGCCGCTGCTGGAAATCGTCCGGGCCCCGCATACCGGGGACGCGGTCCTGGCCACGGCATTCGAACTCGCCAGGAACCTTCGAAAGACCGGGGTGCTGGTCAAGGATGCGGCCGCGTTCGTGGTCAACCGGGTCCTGCTGCGGCTTCTGGGTGAGGTTACCGCCGCCTTCGACGAGGGCACTCCGGCTGACGTTGCGGACAACGCCCTGCGCCCGATGGGGCTGCCCATGACTCCCTTCACGCTGCTGGCGATGGTGGGACTGCCGGTGGCGCAGCATGTACAGGAATCCCTCCACGCTGCTTTCGGCAGCCGTTTCCAGGTCTCCGCCAATCTGCAGAAGCTCATCGACAACGGCGTAAAAGGCCTCTGGGAGACCGCGCCGGACGGCACCCGCACAATCCCCCGGGCCACGCTGTCCCTGATGTCCTTCGGGGGCGCCCCGTCGACCGGGGACGAGGTGTTGCGGCGCGTCCAGGACGCCCTCGCCGAAGAGATCGGCCTGATGCTGGAGGAAGGCGTGGTGGCAGGCCCGGAGGACATCGACCTCTGCATGATCCTTGGCGCGGGCTGGCCCCTGTTCCTCGGCGGCATCACCCCTTACCTGGACCGGGTGGGGGCCGCGGAGCGGGTCAACGGCAAGCGCTTCCTGCCTCCGGGAGTGGCTTCCCGTCCCGCGGCGGGATAGCGGTCACCGTTCCGTCAGCCGCCCGCCCTCGAGGGCAAGGATCCGGTGCGCTGCCGTCCGTGCGTAAACCAGGTCATGGGTGACGAGCACGACGGCGGCGCCCTCCTCCGCCGCGGACCGGACGGCCGAGTCCAGTAGTTGAAGGCCAGCGCCGTCCAGTGCCACGGTGGGTTCGTCCAGTGCCAGCACCGACGGCCGGCGCGCCAGGACCGTCGCCAGGGCAAGCAGCCGTTGGCGGGACGCGGACAGCTCTGCCGGATGCTCCCCGGCTGCCGCCGCCAGATTGACGGCAGCCAGTGCCGCCTGGGCCCGCTCCCCCACCTCGTCCCGGGGGAAAATCCGGTCAAGGCCGAAGGCCACCTCGCGCTGGACTGTCCGCTCGAACAGCTGGTCCCGGGGATGCTGGAACAGCACGCCTACGGAGGCAGCCGTGACGCCGACAGGCACTCCTGATATGTCGGCACCGCCCACGAGGACCGATCCGCTGCCGGGCCGCAACAGCCCGTTGAGGTGTCGCAGGAGCGTGGACTTGCCGGCTCCGTTGGGTCCGGTGAGGGCCACGATCTGCCCCGGATGGACGGCGAGGTTGACGTTTTGCAGGACGTCGGGCCGGCCATCCCGGGATGCGGGGCTTTGCTGCCGCCGGCGGAAAGGCCCGCTTCCCGGTCGGCTTGCTTCCGGCTGGTAGCCAAAGGACACGTCGCGGAGTTCCAGGGCGGGTACGGCACCAACCCGCACACGGGATACTCCGGCACCGGGCGCCGCCTGACTGGCCCCGCGGCATAGCGCATCCGGCACCTTCCCAGCGGCCTTCAGCTCTGCCGGGGTTCCACTGGCGCGGACCGTGCCGTCCGCCAGGACAATCCAGGTGTCGGCATCCAGTAACGGCTGCTCCGCCGCCTGGCTGAGGATTACGACGGCGGTGCCCTCCTGCACGAGGTTCCGCACCAGGGCTGCCAGCTCCGCGGCACCGGCAGCGTCCAGCGAGGCGAACGGTTCGTCCATGACCAGGACGTGCGGCCGGGTGATAATGGCGCAGCCGATGGCCAGCCGGCGAAGCTGCCCGCCGGACAGCCGTGAGGGGTCACGTTCCAGCAATTCCCTTAGGCCGAGCAGTCCGCTCATGTGCTCCACCGCTGCCTGCATGGCGGCCCGATCCGCTCCCGCGTTCTCCAGGCCGAAAACCAGTTCTTCCGCCACGGTTGCCTTGACCGTGGA
The DNA here is from genome assembly GCF_005796205.1 of Pseudarthrobacter sp. NamE2. Classification (GTDB taxonomy): domain Bacteria; phylum Actinomycetota; class Actinomycetes; order Actinomycetales; family Micrococcaceae; genus Arthrobacter. The sequence continues at coordinate 554,858 of NZ_VAHN01000001.1, forward strand.
AAGGACGGCAGCGGGGTCCTGCGGGACGAAGCCCACGTGCCGGCCCCACTGCGCCGGATCGATCCTGGGATCGGCGCCGCTTCCGCTGAATTCGAGGCGGGTACCGGCCAGCTCCAGGTACCCTGCCAGGCTGCCGCTGACGCCAGGGGGGAGCCAGCCCGCGAGCAACCTTCCGAGGGTGCTTTTGCCGCTTCCGGAGGTGCCGAGGATGGCTGTGAGCGTCCCCGGGGCGAACGCCACATCCACCCCGCCCAGGACCGGCGCGCCGCCATCATGGAAGGCGAAGTGCCGGATGCCGGCCGCAAGGGCTGGGCGGTTCTGTTCGGCCACGTCCTAGCCTCCCGTCCCGGCGGGCCACAGCCTGGCAGCAACGGCAGCCGCAGCTGCCAGCACCAGGACGGCCCTCAGGAGCCGCTGTCCGGCAGGGTCGGGGACGACGCGGTAGTTCGTGCGCGGGCCGGTACTGCTGAAACCGCGGGCCTCCAGCGCCGCAGCCCGCGTGCCGGCGTCGTCGACGAGCGACAGGACCAGCGGGACGGCCTGCAGCCGGAAGGCGGCCACTTTGTGCAGGAGGCCGCGCCGGACCACCAGCCCCCGGGATTCCTGCGCCTGGCGGATCCGCACGGCACGGTCCGCGATCGCCGGCAGCAGAGTCAGCGTGGACGCGGCCACAAACCCGAGGCGGCCCCGCACCCCACGGCTGGACAACACAGCCACCAGGTCCGGGATGCTGACAGTGAAGGACCATGCGAGCAGGACCAGGACCACCGCCGAGAGCAGGGATGCCCGCTCTGCGGCAAAAGCCAGGCCCTCGGATGTGATCCGCGCGGGACCCCACGCTGCGAGGACCGTGCTGCCTTCGGGAAACGCCAGGCCATGGACCATCAGCAGGGACATCGCCAAAGGCACCAGCACGGCAGCAGCCGCGGGCAGCAGCCGGCGCAGCGTGCCCGTCACGCCCGACACTCCAAGGGCAGCCGCGACCACGGCGAGGGACAGCGGCAGGCTCGCTGCCGCCGTCGTGATCACTGCTGTGCTGCCAGCAACCGCAAGCCCGGTCAGCGGATGAACGCGCATACAGTCTGGTGCTTAGGGAACCTGCGGTGCGTTCGGTGCAGCTGTTTCCTGTACTGATGCCTCCGGTTCGGCCGCCCGTCCGGCCAGCACGCGGTGCCTGCGGACGAACGGGAACTGCAGGCGGGTGCGGCGCGGGAGCGCGTACACCAGGACGGCCACTGCGGTGAACACGATGGCCTTGTCCATGGGGTCGGAGATGAGCGCCTGCTTGGTGATGGCGGCCAGGAGGGAGTCCCCCATGGAGCGGAAGGCGCTGACGATGGCACCGGTGGCCACGCCGGACGTGCCGCCAAACACGAAAGCCGCCACCGGGGCGGAAACCACGCCGCCGATGATGCCGGTGACGAATCCGGCCACCGGAGCAAGGTAGAAGCGGCGGAACAGCCCGTAGCGGGCGGCCAGGCCGGCGAGGCAGCCGATCAGGGCGGCGCCGGCTGCGAACGGGAGGACTGTGGGGTTGAAAAAGGACCACACAATGCTGCTGAGCGCACCGGTAGCGGCGCCGGCCGCCGGACCCGCCAGGACAGCGATCAGGACCGTGCCGATCGCATCAAGGTAGAACGGCACCAGGGTGCTGCCGACGAACTGGCCAAGCACGATGTTCAGGACCAGCGCCACCGGGATCAGCACCACAGTGGACGCCGGGAGGGTGGGCAGCACCGCGACGATGAGCAGCACGGCTCCCAACAGGAAGCCGGACAGGGCGATCAGGGCAGGCACGCTGCCCGGTCCGCCGGTGATGTCCGCGGGCTGGTTGAGCACAAGGTAGACGTAGGTTCCGGCGATGGCCAGGGCGCCGAGGATTTCCAGCAGCCGCCGCCTGCGGGCAGCGGCGGGGGCCGGGGACGGCAGCGTCAGGGAGGACGATGACATGGAGGTTCCTTTTGGGGTGCGGCACGGAGGGCCCGGTGCGCCGGGCCGTGCGGGACGCCGCCTATGTCACCTCGGCAGCAGCCGCACCGGAAATACCTGCCGGTGGGCCACGGACCATTCTACTGCGTGCATTGCCTGCCCGTACCGTGCCCGGCTTTGGTCAACCCAGCCGGGCCGCGAGGCTTCCGACGGCGGACACCAGCTCCGCGAACGCCTGTTCCGGGTTGTTGTTGGTGACGATCCTGGCGTTTGGCGGGACGCCCCAGAGCCCGCGGAAATCCGCAACGGTGGTACCCAGCAGCAGCGCGGATTCCGTTTCTACATCCACCGTGGCCGGCCGGGCGGTGTACTCCAGGGTTCCCGCCGCCACCCCCGCTGCGAAGAAGTCGTGGACATGCGCCAGGTATCCCTGGTCGTAGCGCCGGTGGAACTCGAAGTAGAAGCGCAGGGCATCGGACAGGTGCCGGACCACGGTGTTGTCCGAGGTGCTGCGCCGGCCCTCAGGCTGGTCCGGGAGCACCAGTTCGGCAACCTCCGCACCCGCTGCTTCGGCCAGCTGCCGGAGATGGTCCGGGTGCATCTCGATCCGTTCGGTGGTGTCCAGCGAGCAGACAAGCGGGAGTTTTTCCGCCGCCCGGCCGCGGTAGGCCGCATACACTTCCTTGGCGGCGTGCGGATCCACGTGGGTGTTCCACTCCGCGGTAGGGGTGGTGTTCCCCTGGTAGTAGAAGCTGCCGCCCATGATGACCACCCGGGCCAGCAGTTCGGGCAGGTCAGGTTCCTTGCGGAGCGCAAGGGCGAAGTTGGTCAGTGGCGCGGTCAGGAGGGCGGTCAGCTCGCCGGGCCGGGTCCTCGCATGCTCAATCCACAGGTCCACGGCATCCCGTTCCGACACCTTTCCTGCCGGTTCAGGGAGGACGGCGTGGCCGAGTCCCTGCGGCCCGTGGGTTTCCGGAGTGGTCAGCAGCGGCACGGACAGCGGCCTTCGTGCGCCTATGGCCACCTCGACGCCGGGACGCCCGCAGAGTTCCAGCAGGGCCAGCGTGTTGCGGGCTACCTGTTCGGCGTCTACGTTTCCGGGCGTTGCCGTCACCGAGACGAACTCGGTGTCCGGCAGGGCGGCCAGGTAGGCCAGGGCCAGGGCGTCGTCGATGCCGGTATCGACGTCAAGCAGGAAGGCGGTCACGGCTTTTTTCGGTTTTCTGGTGCTTAGAAGAGCGCGATTCTGGGTGCGGCAGGGAAGATTTCGTCCAGTTCGGCGAGGTCTTCCGCCGTGGGCCGCCAGTCGGCGGCGGCGGCGTTTTGGCGGACCTGTTCGGGCCTGGTGGCACCGGCGATGACGCTGGCCACGGACGGCTGGGCGGCGAGCCAGGAGAACGCCACCTCGATCTCCGTGAGTCCGCGTTCTTTCGCGAACTGGCTGAACCTGCCCAGCTGCTCCCAGTCGGCGTCGTGCACCATGTGCTTCCGGGTATGGCTGAGCCGGGATCCTTCCGGCGCGTGGCCCGGCGAGTACTTGCCCGTCAGGAGGCCGTTGGCCAGCGGGAAGTAGGGGAGGACACCCAGCCCGAACTCTTCGGCCGCGGGCGTGACTTCCAGTTCGGCCCGCCTGTCCAGCAGGTTGTAGTGGTTCTGGGTGGAAATGAAGCGGGCGCTGCCCAGTTCACGGGCCACGTATTCGGCCTGCGCAATCTGCCAGCCTGAGCGGTTGGAGTGCCCGATGTAGCGGACCTTGCCGCTGGCCACCAGCGCATCGAGGGCTGACAATGTCTCGTCGATGGGGGTCAGCGGGTCAGGGGTGTGGAACTGGTACAGGTCGATCCAGTCCGTGCCGAGCCGCCGCAGGGACGCTTCCACGGCCTGGATGATGTAGCGCCGTGAGCCGCGGGCGCCGAAGTCCGGTCCGCTGGCCCCCTTCATGTCCATCCCGAATTTCGTGGCCAGCACGGCGTCGGCGCGGCGGTTGCCCAAGGCCTTGCCGAGCATGGTCTCGCTGAGCCCGGGTTCGCGGCCGTAGGTGTCGGCGACGTCGAACAGCGTGATTCCTGCGTCGAGGGCGGCGGAGACGACGGCGTTGGTGGCTTCCTGGGACTCCGTGGCGGTGTGGGCGCGGCCCAGGTTGTTGCAGCCCAGGCCCACGGTGGAGACGGTCAGGCCGGATTTACCGACGCGGCGGTAGCTGGTCATTAAGGTGCTCCTAGAGGCTGAAGCCGCTGGCGGGCTTGGCGGAGTGCTTGAGCTTGAAGGCGTCCGGCTGGGTGAACGGGGCCGCCGCGATGCTGAGCTTGGTGAAGTCCAGGTCCTCGCCGCGGGCGCAGACCTTGATGGCGTTGACCGCCTTGTTGACGTCCGGGCACAGGCAGAAGATGTTGAGCTTGAAGTCGGTGAATTCGGAGCGGTCCACGGTGCCGAGCCCACGCCAGGCCAGGTGGCTGATGAGTGCGTCGGTCGCCTTTTCCTGCAGGCGACGGTCCCGGTCCGTACCCTCCCTGGTTTTCAAAGCGAACTGCGCCACCACCCAGAACTGTTCCTCGTCCGGAATTTCTGCGTAGCCGTCTTCGGCGCACTGCGCGGCGAAGGCGTCCAGCAGGTTCTCCGCAGCCGCGGGGTCGGCCACGTCCGTCTCTTCGGTCTTGCTTTGGTGTCCCACAATGCCGAAGTTCATTATGAACTGGCTGTACTCGTCGTCGAACCAGGCCTCCCGGAAGAGGAGCGTGCCCTCGTCGTCGCGCTTGTAGACCCTGACAATTCCGCTCATTTACGTCCCTTTGTGAACCATCCGACGTCCGTGCCGTCGAAGGGTGCCTGCTGTGCCTTGACGGCCTGGAAAAGCTGGTTGGCCGATTCCTGCAGTGATTCGGCCAGCGCCACGGGGTAGTCCATCTCCACCCGGTGCTCGGCGAATTCGTCCTCGTCATCGATGAACACGCCGCGGCTGGCTGTCCGGACGACGTCGAGGTCCATGTCGATGACATGGAACTCGGTGACCTTCGGCCGGATCGGGTTCCACTCATGGGCCACGGCGAGGTCGATGTAGATCCGTACGCCGCCCGGGTGGGCGTCGTCGTAGAACGTGGCCACCCAGTCGCCTTCCCGGGGCACCAGCAGCACGGCGTCGGACCGTGTGTAGAACGCGGCGCCGGGCCGCGAGCAGAACTCGTTGGTGCCCTGGAAGATCCACCAGCCGTACCGGTCCTCCCCCAGGTAGCGGCCCGGCACCACCCAGTGGGCCTTGCCGTTCCACTTCCGGTTGCGGGCAACCACGAGCTGCCCGGGCTCAAGCCGTTCAGGGACACGCGCGGCCAGCGGGTCCGCACCCTCGGGATCGGCCAGCAACCCCGGATACTTCAGGTCGTCCTCTCCCCTCACAGGATTGGAAGGCTGCCGGTGGTGGGGTGCTGCTGCCCCGGCAACGGGCGCGCAAACGGGACCTTCGTCCCCAAAACCTGCGCGACGACGTCGTGCGTAATCTGCTGTGCGGTGAGCCCAACGCGCTCCAGAACCTGGGAACGGGTGCCGTGGTCCAGGAACTCGACAGGCAGGCCCACCTCGTTGAGGGCGGTGTCCACCCCGGCTGCCCGCATCTCCTGCCGGATACGCGACCCTACGCCGCCTGCCCGGACACCGTCCTCGACGCAGATGACCAGGCGGTGGTGGGACGCCAGCGCGATGATGGAGCGCGGTACGGGAAGGACCCACCGCGGATCCACCACGGTGGTACTGATGCCCTGGGCACCCAGCCGGTTGGCGACGTCGAGGGCAAGCTCGGACATAGCGCCGACGCTGACGATCAGGACGTCATTCTCCGTGGAGCCGGAGGGGCGCCGGGACAGGACATCCACGCCGTCGCTGAGTCGCTCCAGCGCTTCGACCTCGGCACCGACAGATCCCTTGGAGAAGCGGACGACGCTCGGGGCGTCGCTGATGGCGACACTTTCGCGGAGTTCCTCCCGCAGCCGGGTGGCATCGCGGGGGGCGGCGAGGTGCAGCCCGGGCACGATCTGCACCATGGACATGTCCCACATGCCGTGGTGGCTGGCGCCGTCCGGGCCGGTGACGCCGGCGCGGTCCAGGACGATGGTGACGCCGGCCTTGTGCAGCGCCACATCCATGAGCAGCTGGTCGAAGGCGCGGTTGAGGAACGTGGCGTACACGGCGACCACCGGGTGCAGGCCGCCGAAGGCCATGCCCGCCGCGGACGCGAGGGCGTGCTGTTCGGCGATGCCGACGTCGATCACGCGCTCCGGGTGCCTGGCGGCGAACTTGTGCAGGCCCACGGGAATGAGCATGGCACCCGTAATGCCCACAACGTCTTCCCGCTCGTCTGCAATGTCCGCGATTTCGTTGGCGAACACGGAGGTCCAGGACTGCGCCCCGGCAGTGCCGGTGGGTTCGCCGGTCTCGGGATCGATGATGCCCACGGCGTGGAACTGGTCAGCCTCGTGCGCCCGGGCGGGAGCGTAGCCGTGCCCCTTCTCCGTCATCGCATGCACGATCACCGGCCCGTTGTAATGCCTCGCCGTGCTGAGGGCATGCTCCAGGGCCTGGAGGTTGTGCCCGTCCACCGGGCCGATGTACTTCATGCCCAGGTCCTCGAACATGCCCTGGGGAGCCCACCAGTCCTTAATGCCCTTCTTCATGGCGTGCAGGCTCTTGTAGGTGAACTGGCCCACCGGGCCGCCGCTCTGGAGTTTCTTTTTCCACCAGTCGAGGGCCACCTCGTACGCCGGGGCTGCCCGGAAGGAATCGATGGTGGGCCGCAGCGAAGCGAGGTAGTCGGCGAACCCGCCGACGGTCGGGGCGTAGGAACGGCCGTTGTCGTTGACCACAATGACAACACGGCGGCGCTTGTCCGCGGCGATGTTGTTGAGAGCTTCCCAGGCCATGCCGCCGGTCAGTGCACCGTCGCCGACAACAGCGACGACGTGCCGGTCGCCTTCACCCGTCAGCTGCCGGGCACGGGAGATGCCGTCCGCCCAGGAGAGGGACGATGAGGCGTGGGAGCTCTCCACGATGTCATGCTCGGATTCGGCCCGTGAGGGGTACCCGGACAGGCCGCCCTCCTGGCGGAGGGTACTGAAATCCTGGCGCCCCGTGAGCAGTTTATGGACATAGGACTGGTGCCCGGTATCAAAGACGATGCTGTCCCGCGGCGAGTCGAAGATGCGGTGCACGGCGAGGGTCAGCTCCACCACGCCGAGGTTCGGCCCGAGGTGTCCGCCCGTCTGGGAGACGTTTGTGATCAGGAAGTCCCTGATCTCCGAAGCCAGTTGCGTGAGCTGTTCTTCGGTCAACTCGTTCAGGTCCTGCGGATTCCGGATGGTGTCCAAGATTCCCACTGACCCCTCCTTCAGGTGGTAGACGTGCCGTTTAACTCTAACGCCTTGGCACAGATGGAAAGCCGAAGCCCCGGCTGGTCGGAGACCGGCCGGGGCTTCGGGAAAGGTGCTGCCTGCTGGCAGAAACCGCTAGTTGGCGGAGATCTGGCGCAGCACGTACTGCAGGATGCCGCCGTTGCGGTAGTAGTCCGCTTCACCCGGGGTGTCGATGCGCAGCGTGGCGTCGAACGTGGTGGCGGAGCCGTCTTCGGCGGTGGCGGTGACCTTGAGGGTCTTGGGCGTGGTGCCCTCGTTCAGGGCGGTGACGCCCTCGACCGAGAAGGTCTCCGTGCCGGTCAGGCCCAGGGTCGCAGCAGACTCGCCGGCCGGGAACTGCAGCGGCAGGACGCCCATGCCGATGAGGTTGGAGCGGTGGATACGCTCGTAGCTTTCGGCGATGACGGCCTTGACGCCCAGGAGGGCGGTACCCTTGGCTGCCCAGTCACGGGATGAACCGGAACCGTATTCCTTGCCTGCCAGTACCACCAGCGGGGTGCCGGCTGCCTGGTAGTTCTGCGCGGCGTCGTAGACGTAGGCCTGCGGGCCGCCTTCCTGGGTGAAGTCGCGGGTGAAGCCGCCCTCGACGCCGTCCAGGATCTGGTTCTTGATGCGGATGTTCGCGAACGTGCCGCGGATCATTACCTCGTGGTTGCCACGGCGGGAACCGTAGGAGTTGAAGTCCTTGCGCTCCACGCCGTTGGCCAGCAGGTACTGGCCGGCGGGGGTGTCGGACTTGAACGAGCCTGCCGGGGAAATGTGGTCGGTGGTGACGGAATCGCCCAGCTTCAGCAGGACGCGTGCGCCGGTGATGTCCTTGACCGGCTCCGGCTGCGCCTGCATGCCCTCGAAGTACGGGGGCTTGCGGACGTACGTGGAGTTCGGATCCCAGGCGAAGGTGTCGCCGGCCGGGGTGTCCAGTGCCTGCCAGCGCTCGTCGCCGTCGAAGACGCCTTCGTAGCCCTTGGCAAACATGTCCTTATCGATCGAGGAGTCGATGACCTGCTGCACCTCGGCCGGGTTGGGCCAAATGTCCTTCAGGAAGACGTCATTGCCGTTCTCGTCCTTGCCCAGGGCGTCGGTTTCGAAGTCGAAGTCCATGGAGCCCGCCAGGGCGTAGGCGATGACCAGCGGCGGGGAGGCCAGGTAGTTCATCTTCACGTCCGGGTTGATGCGGCCTTCAAAGTTGCGGTTGCCGGACAGGACGGCGGCCACTGCGAGGTCGTTGGCCTGGATGGCCTCGGAGATCTCGGTTTCCAGCGGGCCGGAGTTGCCGATGCAGGTGGCGCAGCCGTAGCCCACGATGTAGAAGCCGAGCTTCTCGAGGTACGGGGTGAGGCCGGATTTCTCGTAGTAGTCGGTGACCACCTTTGAACCGGGAGCCACGGAGGTCTTGACCCACGGCTTGGCGGTGAGGCCCTTTTCGACGGCGTTGCGCGCCAGCACGGCGGCGGCCAGCATCACCGAAGGGTTGGAGGTGTTGGTGCAGGACGTGATGGACGCGATGGTGACGGCGCCGTGGTCCAGCTCGAACTCGCGGCCGTCGGCCATCCTGACCGGGACGGGGTTGGAGATGCGGCCGGCGGAGCCGTGGCCTGCGGAGAACTTCGGCGGTTCGCGGTCAGTGTCCGAGACGTGGGTTGCACCGCTGGTGAACGACGGGGCGTCGGAGGCCGGGAAGGTCTCTTCGAGCGACTCGTCCAGGGTGCCCGCGTTGGCGTTGTGGGAGACGTAGTTCTTGAGGTCGTGGCGGAACTCGTCCTTGGCCTCGGTGAGTTCGATGCGGTCCTGCGGGCGCTTGGGGCCGGCGATGGACGGAACAACGGTGGAAAGGTCCAGTTCCAGGTACTCGGAGAACTTGATGTCGCGGGAGGGATCGTGCCAGAGGCCCTGTTCCTTGGTGTAGGCCTCCACGAGGGCAACGTTCTGCTCGGACCGGCCGGTGAGGCGCAGGTAGTCCAGCGTGACGTCGTCGATGGGGAACATAGCGGCGGTGGAGCCGAACTCCGGGCTCATATTGCCGATGGTGGCCCGGTTGGCCAGCGGAACCTCGGCCACACCCTCGCCGTAGAACTCGACGAACTTGCCCACAACGCCGTGCTTGCGGAGCATCTCGGTGATGGTCAGCACCACGTCCGTTGCGGTGGCACCGGCGGGGATGCTGCCGCTGAGCTTGAAGCCCACGACGCGCGGGATCAGCATGGAGACGGGCTGGCCGAGCATGGCAGCCTCGGCTTCGATGCCGCCAACGCCCCAGCCGAGCACACCCAGGCCGTTGACCATGGTGGTGTGGGAGTCGGTGCCGACGCAGGTGTCCGGGTAGGCGCGCAGGACGCCACCCACTTCGCGGGTCATGATGGTGCGGGCCAGGTACTCGATGTTGACCTGGTGCACGATTCCGGTTCCCGGGGGCACGACCTTGAAGTCGTCGAACGCCGTCTGGCCCCAGCGTAGGAACTGGTAGCGCTCACCGTTGCGCTGGTATTCGATCTCCATGTTGCGCTCCAGCGCGCCGGAGTTGCCGAATGCGTCGATCTGGACGGAGTGGTCGATGACCATTTCGGCAGGTGCCAGGGGGTTGACCCGCTTGGGGTCGCCGCCCAGTTCCTTGACGGCTTCACGCATGGTCGCCAGGTCCACCACGCAGGGAACGCCGGTGAAGTCCTGCATGATCACGCGGGCGGGCGTGAACTGGATTTCTGTATCGGGCTCCGCATTGGGATCCCAGCCTGCCAGGGCGCGGACGTGATCGGCAGTGATGTTCGCGCCGTCCTCGGTCCTCAGCAGGTTTTCAAGCAATACCTTGAGGCTGAACGGAAGGTTTTCTGCACCTTCAACGGAGTTCAACCGGAAAATTTCATAGTCGGTTCCGGCTACATTAAGTTTGCCTTTTGAACCGAAGCTGTCCACAGTGCTCATCGCAGGACTCCTCTCGCAACAGTTTCATCTTTGTCGCGCGGTTGACCGCCTGCTAGTTAGGAGGCCCTAATTAGCGCCGGGGCCTGAAAATTGCACACGGCCGGCCGAGAATACGGGGCGCGACGTGGGACTACTACGGCCATCGTAGTCGAAAACGCCGCCGGCATCATGGAGCCGGCGTCAGCAGCGCCACGGTCTCCAGGTGGTGGGTGTGCGGGTAGATGTCGAAGGCCCGCAGCCCGGACAGCTGCCAGCCGGACTGGCGGAAGTAACCGACGTCACGCGCAAAGGACGCCGGATCGCAGGACACATAGGCAACGGCCCGGGGCCGGGAGGCGACCAGCTGGCCCGCCACTGCCCTACCGGCTCCGGCCCTGGGCGGGTCCAGGATCAGGGCATCGAAATTCCGCGGTTTCTGGCGGAGGACCCGTTCCACCCGGCCCTGCACAATCTCCACCTGCGGCGCCCCGTGCAAATTTTTTCGGGCGTCCCTGCTGGTCCCGGGGGCGCCTTCCACGGACAGGACGGAGCCCGTCTCCCCTACAGCGTCGGCCAGGACTGCGGTGAACAGCCCGGCTCCGGCGTACAGGTCCGCCACCACCGCGCCGGGGTGCAGGAACCCGCCGCCGTGCAGGAATTCCGTGACAGCACCCACAAGTGTTCCGGGCGCGTCGCGGTGGATTTGCCAGAACCCTGCCCCCGTAACCCGGTAATCGTGGCCAACGGCCGTTTCCTGTACCCAGGTGCGCCCCTTGAGCTGGGTGACTTCCTCGGTGGCGGGATCGAAGGAGGCAACAGACACGTCCCCGGGCAGCTGGGCGGCGACGGCCGCGAGCCGCTTCGGCTTGGTTCCCGGCGCCGGGGCCAACAGCACCAGCGGGCGGGAGCCGTTTGCGGGCGCGGCCACCTCCACCCGGTCCACACCCTGCAGGTCGAGGTCCCAGAGCCGGAGGGCGTTGATGGCGTCGGTTGCCAGGGGCATTTCGCGGACCGGGACGATGTGCCCGGACCGGTGGGCGTGCATGCCCAGCTTGCCGCCGGGGGTGACCGAGAAGCTGGCGCGCGTGCGCCACCCAAGGCCGGCGCCGCCGTCGTCCGCTGCTCCCCCACCCTCAGCGTCAGCGCCTACTGCCTCCACCTCCAAGGACAGTTCCAGGCCGGCCAGCCGGCGGAGCTGTTCCGCCAGCACCTCCGCTTTGAGGCGGCGTTGCCGGGCCAGGTTGATGTGGCCAAATTCCGCACCGCCCACGGGCGGGTGGCCGTGCTGCCATGCCCGCGGCGAATCGGCCGGGCGCCAGAAGTGCTCCACCCGGTCCGGGGATGCCTCCAGCACGTCAACGGTGTCCGCCCGCCAGAACTTTGCCTTGTCCTCCGCATCGGTCAGCCGGACGCGGACTTTCTCGCCGGGGATGGCGTGCCGGACAAAGATGACGCGGCCCTCATGCCGGGCAACGCAGTGGCCGCCGTGGGCAACGGGCCCGACGTCGACCACCGCTTCCCCGCCGGCGTGCCCGGTGTCCTGGACTGTTGCTGGCGGCGTGGAGGTTTTCGCGGTCATTGGACGTCCTGCAGGTTTTTCGCTTCTTCGGATGATTTGAGCTGCCAGGGAACGCTGGCCACCATGACCCCCGGTTCGAAGTGCAGCCGGGTCTTGATGCGGAGCGCTGTCTGGTTGTGCACCAGCTGCTCCCACCACTTGCCCACCACGTATTCGGGAATGTACACCACAATAAGGTCGCGCGGGGAGTCGCGCCGCATCTGCTTGACGTACTCCATGATCGGGCTGACAGTCTCGCGGTAGGGACTGGCCAGGACGGTCAACGGCACGGGGATCTCGAGCTTTTCCCAATCCGCCACCGTCTGGGCTGTTTCCTCCGGGTCGATATCCACCGTGACCGCGTCCAGCCGGGACGGCCTTGATGCGCGTGCATATGCCAGCGCGCGCAGGACCGGCTTGCGCACATGGGACACCAGCAGCACGGCGTGCACCCTGGTGGGCAGGGCGCGCGGGGACGCGTCTTCGTCCACGGCCAGCTCCTTGGCCACGTTGTCGTAGTGCGCCCTGATACTCCACATGATCAGGAAGAGGATGAACATGGCCAGCAGTGCAATCCAGGCGCCCTGCTCGAACTTGGTGACCAGGACGATGACCAGCACCAGTGCCGTCATGCCGAAGCCGATGCTGTTGATGGTGCGGGATTTGAGAATGCGCCGCCGCACCGCCTTTTCCCTGGCCAGCTTGAGCTGCCGGCCCCAGTGCCGGATCATCCCCAGCTGGCTTGCCGTGAAGGAAATGAAGACGCCCACGATGTACAGCTGGATGAGTTTCGTCACGTCCGCGTTGAAGGAAATGACCAGCACCAGGGCTCCGGCGGCGAGGGCCAGGACGCCGTTGCTGAAGGCCAGCCGGTCGCCGCGGGTCCTGAGCTGGCGCGGCAGGTAGCCGTCCTGGGCCAGGATGGAGCCCAACACCGGAAAGCCGTTGAACGCGGTGTTGGCTGCGAACACCAGGATGACGCCCGTGGCGGCCACCACGATATAGAAGGGGATGGAGCCCGGACCGAAAATGGTTTGTGCGATCTGGCTGATGGCCGGGTTCTGGATGTATCCCGCCGGCAGGGGCTGGCCGTTGAGCAGGAACTCCGTGGCCGGGTCCAGGACGATGTGGACCTTCGTGGCCTGCGCCAGGAACATGATGCCGGCAAGCATCGAAGCGCCGATGACGCCAAGCAGCAGCAGGGTGGTGGCCGCGTTCTTGCTCTTGGGCGGCCGGAAGTTGGGCACGCCGTTGCTGATCGCTTCCACGCCTGTCAGCGCCGCGGCGCCTGACGAAAACGCGCGCAGCAGCAGGAATGCGCCGGCGAGCCCCACGAGTCCTTCATCGAAGCCCGGCGCGGGGACGATGGTGAAGTCGGCGGACGGCGCCTTTCCCAACTGGCCGGTGGCGGCCTGGAAGATGCCCACCGCCGTCATGCCCAGGATTGACGCCATGAAGATGTAGGTGGGGATGGCGAAGACGCTGCCGGCCTCCTTGACGCCGCGAAGGTTCACCAGGGCAAGGATCACGACGCCGATAGTGGCTATGGCGGCCTGCTGGCCGTGGAGTGCCGGGACGGCTGTGGTGAGGTATGTGGCGGCTGAGGACATGGACACGGCCACCGTCAGGACGTAGTCCACCAGCAGGGCGGACGCCACAGTAAGCCCGGCATATTTGCCCAGGTTGTCGCCGGCGATCTCGTAATCGCCGCCGCCGGAGGGGTAGGCGTGGACGTTCTGCCGGTAGGAGGCCACCACGGTCAGGAGGACCACCATCACGGCAAGGCCCACCCATGGGGAGAACGCCACCGCACTGACGCCGGCCAGCGCCAGGGTCAGCAATATTTCGTCCGGCGCGTAGGCCACGGAGGAGAGGGCGTCGGACGCGAACACCGGGAGTGCGATCTTCTTGGGTAGCAGGGTGTGGGACATTCGGTCGTTCCGGAACGGCCTGCCCACCAGCACGCGTTTGACGGCGTTCAGTATTGTCAGCACCACACAAAGCTAGTCCGATTCCCTGGTGATGTCATGACGGCCCCTTGACAACTTCCCGCACGCGCTGTGGCGGTAGAGTTCTAGCTGCACAACCCTGCGCAGGAGGACAGAGGAGATACGGTGGCGCATTTCGTGATCATGGGATGTGGCCGGGTGGGGGCGACGCTGGCGCACACGCTGGAGGACGCCGGTCATTCCGTGGCCATCATCGACCAGGACGACCGCGCGTTCCGCCGCCTCCGGCAGGGCTTCACCGGGCGCAAAGTGACGGGCGTCGGCTTTGACCGCGACACCCTCAAGCAGGCCGGGGTGGCCGAAGCCTATGCCTTTGCCGCGGTGTCCAGCGGTGACAACTCGAACATCCTTGCCACCCGCGTGGCACGCGAGACATTCCACGTTCCGCACGTGGTGGCCCGCATCTACGATCCCGGCCGGGCGGAGATTTACCAGCGCCTTGGCATTCCGACCGTGGCGGCGGTGCGCTGGAGCGCGGACCAGGTGCTGCGCCGCATCCTTCCCGAGCAGCACCTTGCCGGGGATTTCCGTGAACCGTCCGGCCGCCTCGTTTTGGCCGAACTTGACCTTGATGCGGGCTGGATCGGGCACCGGATCAGCAGCATCGAGCAAGCGGCCGACGTGCGCGTGGCCTACCTCACCCGTTTCGGTGAGGGCGTACTGCCTGAGGCGGGAACTGCGTACCAGGACGGCGATACCGTGCACGCCATGCTGCAGGTTGACCGCAGCTCCCAAGTCGCCCAGATCCTGGCCCAAGCCCCCGCCAAGGAGTTGCAGTGAAAGTCGTTATTGTCGGCGCCGGAAGCGTCGGGTCGTCGATTGCCAGGGAACTGCTGGCGCACAAGCATGAAATTTTGCTGATCGACCTCAAGCCGGAAGTGATCGGACGGAGCGGACTCCGGGGAGCGCACTGGCTGGTGGGTGACGCGTGCGAGTTGAGCACGCTCCAGGGCGCGAAGGTGGAAGAGGCGGACGTGGTGGTCTCCGCCACGGGTGACGACAAGGTCAACCTGGTGGTATCCCTGCTGGCAAAGACTGAATTCGGCGTTGGCCGGACGGTTGGCCGGGTGAACAACCCGAAGAACGACTGGATGTTCAACGATTCCTGGGGAGTGGACGTGGCGGTGAATACGCCGCAGCTCATGACGGCGCTGGTGGAGGAAGCCGTGGAAATCGGCGACCTGGTCCGGCTCCTCACGCTACAGACGGGGGTGTCCTCGCTGGTCGAATTCACCGTCCCGCACGATTCCCACGTCATCGGCCAGACCGTCGGCCAGATCCGGTGGCCGGAGGACTCCACCCTGGTGGCTATCCTGCGCGACCACGCACCCATCACCCCCAGCCGTGACGACGTCATCGACGGCGGAGACGAACTGTTTTTCGTCACCACCATCGCGGCGGAAGACCACCTGCGTGCGCTGCTGTCACGGGACGCTGCAGAAACCGGGAACGGAACGGCCCAGGAAGGCGGAGTCCCTGCCAATGCAGGGAGGCTGGAGCAGCAGGCCCTGGAGGACGACGGCTTCGACGGGTAACCGTCAGCCCTTCGGCGCCGGTTCCTCCCCAGTCAGATCCGCGGCCGGCGCCGGCCGGGTCACCAGCCAGGCGATCCAGACGCCCAGGATATAGAGCGGTGCGCCCATGAGCAGCCGGGTGGTGGCCAGTGCGGCCAGGCCGTCCGGGCCCATCAGGTACAGCGGAACCTGCACGATCAGCCGGAGAGCCAGGACCGCAACGATGATCCAGGTGCCCAGCCGGTAGGCCTTGAGGCGTGCCGGGTCCTTGCGCCAGTCCAGGCCCTCGTTGCGGATGAACCCGAACAGCAGGCCGGCCACCGGCCACTTGACCAGAATGGACGTCACCATGGCGACGATGTACGCGGCATTGGTAAAGAAGCCGGGAAGGTAGAAGTCCTCGGCTTTCCCGGTGGTGTTGGCCAGCCAGGCGGAAATCCCGACGCCGGCCACGCCGGCGAGTGCCTGGGTCAGGGGCCGGCGCTGGATGAGGCGCACCACCGTGAAGATGGCGGCCGCCGCCAGGGCTGCAACCAGGGAGGGGCTGAGGTCCTGGGTGATGGTGAAGGTAATCAGGAACACCAGGCCGGGCAGGATGCTTTCAGCGATGCCCTGGACTCCCCCGGCGCTTCGCAGGACGTCCACGCGGCCGTCATGTGTCCTGTGCAGCCCGGCTTTGGCGGCATACCCGGCAGCGAGGCCGGCCACCGGCGAAGGCTCCGTACCCGCCTTCCCGTCCTGTTCCGGGCCGCCCTTTTCCGGGCGGGATGCTCCGGGTGACGGGTTGGGCTGGGAGGCGCTCATTCGTTCTCCTGACGGGAAAGTATTTCGTAGCGGGGGTTGAACATGGTGGGCATGCCCGCGCTGCGGGACAGCATCCCTTCGAGCCGCAGTTCGGTGCCTGCCTCGATACCGGGCACCCGCCTGCGTCCCAGCCACACGACGCGGATCCTTGTCCGGGTACTTGTGCCGCTGCCGCGGCGTGCGGGATCGGAATCGGAGACGATGGCGCTGAAGGCCGCGCTCCGGTCCGCAGGGACATAGGTGATGGATTCGATCCGCCCCTGGCAGAACACCCTGCCCTTGGCCGGAAGCTCGTTGAAAGGTGTGGGGCGGGGGCCGCGCCGGGCTGCTTCGCCCGGCACGGGCTCAGCCAATCTGTGTGATTTCCGGACCACGTTCAGGCTCCTGCAGGCGGGGAGCAGCCGGTGGAGGGGTTGCTGTCGCCTCCTTGGGAAGGCGCAGCTGGAGGAGGTCGCGCGGCGGCATGGGGCTGTCACCGCGGACCACCACAACCTGCCGGAACAGTGCCTCGAGGGGTTCCGCTGCTTGGCGTTCCAGTGCCGCGGGTCCGCCCAGGACGCCGCGAAGGAACCAGCGCGGACCGTCAACGCCGATGAAGCGTGCCACCCGGTATCCCTGGCTGCCGTCCGGGAGGCCGGCGGGAAGCTTCGCGACAAGCTCCGTGCCGAATCCACCCTCAATTTCTTCAACCTGGCCGCCCTGGGCGCCTACGGACTGGCCAATCTGCCCCCGGATCTCCTCCCAAAGCTCTTCGGTCTTCGGAGCGGCAAAGGCCTGGAGCTGGAGGCTGGAACCGTTGAGGTCCATGGTCACCGCCACCACGCGCTGGGTTGCCTCTTCCACTTCAAGGCGCAGCTGCAAACCTTCACTGGGAGTGATCAGGAGCGCGCCGAGGTCAACGTAGCCGTCGCGGCTGGTGATCTCGGACTCGTCATACGGACCGTTGGCGCGGAGTCCGGTGCCGTCCGCCACCGCTTCCGCAGGGTCCGCGGCGGTCAGCTCTTCATCCGGTTCGGCTGCCTGTTCCTTCTTGGCTTTCCTGCCGAGCCCAAAGACCATGAGGGTGTCTCCTTTATTGTGAAAGTTCCGGTCCGGCCCAAGGAGGCCCCGCCGTCGTGCTTGTGCTGTCCGCCGGCAGGAAGGGCCGGCGGGGTAGTCCGCCTAGGGAAGGGTGAAGCCGCCGGTGGACCCGAACCCGCCTGTTCCGCGCACGGACCCGCTCAATTCGGTGACGGGGACGAACTGCGCATGTTCCACGCGCTGGATGACCATTTGGGCAATTCTATCGCCGCGGCGCAGCTCTATGGGCTGGCTGGCGTCGGTGTTCAGGAGCGTGACGGCGATTTCCCCGCGGTAGCCGGCGTCCACGGTTCCGGGGGCGTTTACGACGGTGAGGCCGTGCTTGGTGGCAAGTCCGGAGCGGGGGTGGATCAGGGCCACGAAGCCATAGGGCAGTGCGATCGACACGCCGGTAGGAACCAGCTTGCGTTCGCCCGGCCGCAGGACAACGTCTTCGCGCGCGCGAAGGTCTGCGCCGGCGTCGCCGGGATGGGCGTAGGAGGGTGGTTCCAAACCCGGGTCAAGCATCTTCAGCTGGACCTGGAGCGTGGGGGCGTGGTCCTCTATGGCCACGGGTGCATCGCCGGGGGCAGTGCCGAGCGTGGCGGGTTGATCAGTCACAGTCATTCACTCTAACCCGCGCGGGCTTCACCGGCATCAGCCAAGATGAAATAGCCAGGCAAAGGTGGAAAGCTGGACCTATGCCCGAATCAAGCTCTGCTGCGCCCGTTCCCAATTCGCCATCCACGGGAGCACAGGTGATTTACAGGGAAAAGCTCTGGCCCAATGCCTGGATCTGGATCATCGCGGCCGGGATTTCGGGTGCCGGCATCCTGGTGTTCGCCCCCATCAGCGCGGCCGCTGGATTCACGGCCGCCGCAGTGCTTTTTGCCATCATTGCTGTTCTCCTGGTGCTTTCCACGCCGGGCATCGTGGTCACCCAGGACTCCCTGACCATAGGACGCGCCACTATCGAGCGCAGGTTCCTTGGTGCCGTCGAGCAGTTTCGCGGCGAAGAAGCAACGGCTGAACGCGGGACCAGGCTCAACGGTTTGGCCTACCTCTGCATCCGCGGCTGGATAGATCCCGTGGTGAAAATCGAGATCACCGACCCCGCGGACAGGACGCCGTACTGGCTCGCCTCCACCCGGCACCCGGACAAACTGGCGGCAGCTTTGATCCGCAGCTAGCTGCATACCCCCCGTTGCAACCGTTGCAACTCCCCCACACTTCCGGAAAGCCCGGGTGCAGCCCTGAAAATCGCGGCACGCCCGGTCCCTTGAGCCAAAACAGGACCGCCGGGTGGCAGAGTTTCGATTGATAGTAATGCCAGGGTGGAGGATTGTATGCAGGATCTACGGCTTGTGGGGGTGCACGACGACGGGATGCACCTCCTGTTGAGCGGTGCCGGCGGCGAGATGTTCCAGCTGCCGATCGACGAAGCCCTGAGGACAGCCAGCAGGTCGACGGCCAAGCCTCCTTCGGCTGACCGGCCCTCCGTTCCCTTGTCCCCCCGCGATATCCAGGCCCGTATCCGTGCCGGCGCCACAGCATCGGAGGTGGCCGAACTGTCCGGCGTGCCGCTGGCGAAGGTTGAGCGTTACGAGGGCCCGGTCCTGGCGGAGCGGGAATACGTGGCGCAGCAGGCACGCAAGGTGGAGGTCGCTTCCCCTTCCCCCGGCCACGACATCTACCGGGCAGCCTTCGGCGACAACGCAGCCACTCTGGGTGACATGGTGGCGCACCGGCTCTCCGCGTATGGCATCGACCCGTCGACTGTGGAGTGGGACTCCTGGCGGCGGCAGGACGGCACGTGGACCGTGTCGGCCAGCTTCGAAGCCAAGACCGGTGGCACCCCGGGCATTGGCGAGGAGCCACCCGCCCTGTGGATCTTCAATCCTTCACGGAAGTCGCTGCACAACTCCAACCGCTGGGCGCAGCAACTGAGTGAACTGGAGCCGCTGGACGGTCCAGTTCCGGCCCGCCGGCTCTCGGCTGTTTCGGACCGGCCGTTCGACTTCGAGACCGACGCCGACGCCGGGCACCCCGCCGACCAGGCCTCCGGCAAGGAAGCCGACGGGCTCCTGGACATGCTCCGCTCCCGCCGTGGACAGCGGTTGGGCGTCGATGAAGATTCCGACGATGCCCTAGCACTGCTGCTGACACATGGCGTTCCGGCCGCCCACCCCCGCCCGTCCGAGGTCATTCCCGAGCAGGAGGAGCCGGAACCGGAAGCCGAACCGCGGGAAGAAACCAGCGAGGCACCGGCGGCCAAGGGTGATTCTTTTATCCGCCAGCGCGACACCCGGCCCTCCATGTTGTCCAGGCTGAGCGTTATCCCGCCCTACCGCGACCCCGCCGAAGAAGCGCTGCGGCTTCACGACGGCGTAAGCACCAACACGCGCGAAATCACCATCGTCGCGTCCCCCGAACGACCCTCTGCTGCCGCCAATTCCGAATCAGCCGCCGGAGGAAAGGCCACCCCTTCGACTGGTACGGGCACGTCACCGGGCGCGTCTTCGGGTGCCGGACTGAACGAGTTGCTGGGCGGCACCGCCCGGCGCAGGGCAACCCGGCATGATGACAGCGCACCGGTCACAGGCCAACTGCCTGAGACGGAGGCCCCGGAGCGGCAGCCCTCGCGGCCCAAGCGCTCGAGCGTCCCTTCCTGGGACGAGATCGTTTTCGGCACCCGCGGCGACTAACACCCGCAACTAAGCTGCCCTGGCCGCCGGCAACGCCCATGCAAACGCAGTGCCAGTTCCCAGTCTTTGAAGGGTCTGGGGCGGGTTTACGGGTGTTGCAAGGGATTGGTCTGCAGGGCAAGCTCACGCCCAGCAGTCTCAGCCGGATTGCCGCGCACCCGGCCCGGTTCGACTTCAGTCAGGGCGGGTGGCCAGTGGGGTGGTTCCCAGTTCTGGTGTTCGCTGGTGTAGCGGCGTCCGGCGGGTGAGATCCAGCCGGGTGGTGCGTTTTTGGTGGCGGGGGTGGGTTGCCATGCGCTGGTGTGTTTCATCCGGTGGTGCTTGGGGCAGGGCTGGGCGAGGTTGGTGATCCCGGTGGTTCCGCCGTGGTGCCAGGCCAGCAGGTGGTCGGCTTCGTTGTCGAGGGAGTGGTTGCTGCAGCCGGGGAACGGGCATTTACCGTCGCGGAGCCTCAGCCAGCGGCGCATCGCTTCCGGGATCCGGTAGCTCTTCCGCCCGATCTCCAGCGGCGCCCCGTCCCTGGGATCGACCAGGACCCGGTGGAACGAGTCCGCCCCGCCGGCGACGAGTCTACGGGCCATCGACGCCGGGATCGGGCCGTGCCCGTCCAGCACCGCCGGTTCTTCCGTTAGGCCCAGGAGCGAGAACACCGGGACCGTGACGAGCACCTGCGCCCGCGGCGCCTGTGGCTCGGCAGGAGTGGTGCTGGTTTCGGGGCCACCGGCGTGAACGTGCTGTCCGGTGTCGAGGAGGGCTGTGACGCCGATGTCTGCCATCAGTTGCGGAAGGGTGCGGAACTCGTCCGGTCCCTGCAGTCCGCGGGCCAAGGCCCGGGTCCGGTTCCAGGCCGCGTTGGCCTGGTCTGCGGGCAGGTACATGGAGATCCAGGCCATCGCGTCCCGGTCGGGGGCGTATTCCATCCGCCGGTCCGCGGCACCTTTGGCGTGGCGTTTCTCGATTGAGTCGGGGTGGTGGCGTTCCCGCCAGGAGCGCACCTTTGGCCGCAACCTCGCCGGTGGCAGCACACCTGCGACACCACCAGGGCCGGCGCCGGGAGTATCGGGGTCAAGAAAGTGCCGCTCCAGCGCCGCAGTGGCGGCAGGGTCCAGCCCTGTGGTCTCATCGATGAGGACCTTCGTGTTCTGCCACGACACCTGCCCGGCCTGCAACGCGTCCAGCGCCGCCGGCAATGAACTGGTCAAGGCCTGGGCTTCACCGATCAGGGCACTTGCGGCGCGTTCACCGATGGTCAGGACGCAGGCGACCTCGGCCACGGACGCCATCTCGCGGCCCTTGGCCCATTCCGGACCCGCCGCCGGGTCCTCCATCGCAGCGACGGCGCCGACGTGCCCGTCCACCAGCAACACCTTCACCGCGGCAGCGGCGGCCTCAAGCTTGCGCTGCACCGCCAAACCGTCCAGGCAGTCATCGGCGAACACCCGCAACGGGTCAAGACGGGCACCGGCATCAGAGGAGTCAGCATCAGGACTACCTGCAACAGCGGAGCCGCCGGCAACAATACGGGCGAGCTCATCCACGAAACCAGCCACCGACGCAACAGCAGCCAGAATCCCGGCCCTGCCACCCCCGCCCCAGGTCGCTCCGCTCCCGGCTACTCCACTTTCCATACCCCAAGCATGCCAAGAGGGTCTGACAATCCCTGGCCAGAGGCCGGGAGCCCGGAAATCCCGGTTTCGACAAGCTCAACCACCGGGTTGGTCAGCAAGCTCAACCACCGGGCTGCAACAGACTCAGTCGGTACCCGGCCCCGTTCCGCCTCCGTTGGCACCCTGCCACAGGCAGGCGTCCACTTCGAAGGGCAGCAGCTGGTCCTGCTCGGCCATCAGGTGGGCGCCGTGGCCCGTGACCCGGCGCATGTAGTGGCGCCGGCACAACGTCTCATACCCCACCACGGGAACATGGCCACTTCTAGCTGAGGCCAAAGGATCCGGAGCCATATCCACGTCCCCCACTACCACCTGGGCACCCTCCGTGACCATAACGCCGTCGACCGTCCTCGCGTTGTGCGTGGCACGCCGCCCGCACCAGCACAGCGCCTCCACCTGCAGCACCTGCACCCGGTCAGCCAGCTCAATCAGCCGCTGGGAGCCGGGGAACAGCCGGGTGCGGAAGTCTGCGCTGATGCCGAACGCGAAGACGTCCACATCGATCTCGTCGACAACCTTTGCGAGCTGTTCCACCTGCTCAGGAGAGTAAAACTGTGCTTCGTCGCAGATGAGGTAGTCAACGCGCTGCCCCTGGGTGCGCCGGCGCATGACTTCCTCCCAGAAGTCGGTGCTGTCCTCCACCTCCACAGCGTCCTTTTGAAGGCCCAAGCGGCTGGAGATGCGGGACTCGCCCGCACGGTCGTCCCGGCTGAAACGGACCCCGCCGCGCCCCCTCGCCCGGTGGTTGTGGTCCATCTGCAGTGCGAGCGTGGACTTGCCGCAGTCCATGGTGCCGGAGAAAAAGACGAGTTCAGCCACGGCGCGGCCCCTTGCCTGCCGCCGTAAAGCACAACAGCGGAACCTCGCGTTCGGCCTTGGTCAGCGAGCCGTGCTGGCCCACCACCTCCATCGCCGTGGGGCGGCTGCGCCGCGCGTCGTAAAGCGCCAGGCTGTCCCTGGCTGCGATCATCACATCGCCAATCCGGCCTTCGACGGCGGAACGTACCGGTCCGAACAGGCCTGCGGACAGTGCGTCCTCCCGCGTGAACGCCCAGATCCTGCCGCCGAACCGGGCACGCCAGGACGTCAGGACGCGTTCCCGGACAGCTGTGTCCGCGCCGTCCTCGAGGTACAGGTGCACCATCCGCGGCTCACCCGCTGTGTGCCGGACACCGTCCACCAACGCGGGATCGGCGGAAAAGTCGATGCGGTGCTGCTCCGGCACATCAAGCATGCCGTGGTCCGCGGTCAGCAGGATGGTGGTGCCTGCAGGCAGTGACGCGTGCAGCCGCTTCAGGGTGGCGTCCAGTTCCTCGAGCTGGTGCTCCCATTGCTCCGATTGGCAGCCGTACCGGTGCCCCGCCTTGTCCAGCTCGTTGACGTAGAAGTACATCAGCGAACGCCCGGAGTCAGCCATGGCTTCCGCCGCCGCTTCAGTGCGCGCGTGGGCCGTCATCCCGGACACAAACCGTCCTCCGCGCAGGGCCGCGCGGGTCATGGGCGAGTTGCCGAACTGCGGCAGGCTGATGGTGGTGACATCCACCTGTTCCGCGGCGCGTTCCAGCACAGTGGGAAACGGCTGCCACGCTTCCGGATCCACCGCCGGATCCCAGTTGCCCAGCAGGTTAACCACCTTGTCCTGCTCCGGATCGAGCACGTCGTAGCCCACCATGCCGTGCTGGCCCGGCGGCAGTCCGGTTCCGAAGCTCGAGAGAGCAGCCGCCGTCGTCGAGGGAAACGCGGAGTCCAGCCAGACGGGAACCTCGCCCTGCCCGGACTGGATGACCGTGCGCAGGAATGGTGTGTGCGCCGTCTTTTGCTTCAGCAGGTTCCGGCCCAGGCCGTCGGCCAGGACCACGCAGGCGCGCGAGGCTTCGGGTAAGCCAAGGGTGTTGGAAAAGCCGTCGACGCCGAGGCTGGCCGCGGCGCTGGTGAGCACTTCAGCCACGGAGCGCCGGCCGTAGGCCGGAGCGGGAGGCAATCCGGTTTCCTGGCTGGCGGGGGCAGCGGGGATGCTGGGGGCCGGGTGCCGTTCTTCCGGCATCAGCGCTGCTGGTGGCCGCGGCTCAGCCGGGTACCGAAGACGCCGGCGCGGGGCCGCGGCGGCATTGACTGTGCGTGCGCCACCGGGCTGCTGGAGCCGGTGTTCACGGCGCGCAGCGCGCGGGCGAAGAGCTTTGCGTCCTGGACGGCCTGCAGCCCGTCCGCCTCGGCACTGATGCGCAGGACAATGTCCTCCTGCGCGATGGTTCCGGTGTAGCCGTGGTCGGCCTCGCACTGCGGATCACCGCAGCTGGCCGGGCCCATGTCCAGCCGCTGCCCGCCGGACCAGGCGATGGACAGCGTCAGTTCGCGGACAGGATCGGAGGGCTTGTAGTTCTGCGGCTGCGAATACATGTAGCTGAGGACCACGGAACGGATCTGGGCCACGGGCACGGACTCCGTGGAAATCTGCGCGACGATCTGCTCGCCGGCATCGTCGAGCTGCTGGTCGTCAACGTGGGTGATCACCAGCATGTCCGAGGTCAGCACCAGCACCGTGATGTGGCGGCGGACCTCGGCCCGGTCGAAGTGGGTTTCCAGGTGCACCAGGTGGGCGACGCAGTCGCGGCCGTCGAGGGCATCATCCACCACGTCGGCCACGAGGCGCGGGTAGAAGCCCGCCTTTTGCAGCGCGCCTTCCAGGGTCAAACCCTGCGAGGTGTGGCTGTGTGAGCTGTTGTGGCGGACTGCCTGGTTTTCGTTGCCGGGCGTTTCGGGTGCCGAAGCGGGAGGCTGAGAGCTCATGAGCCCATTTTCACAGATCGCCCGCTCACTTTGCGAACCGCCTCAGCCCAGCATGGCCCGCCGTGCGCTGTCCGTGCGCTGGGCAGCATTTCCGATCCGGACGTCCGCCGCCAGTATGGTTGCGCCGGACGTTCCGCACAGTACGGGGTTGAATTCCACGAGGGCGATTTCGGGATGGTTGTCCTTCAGCCAGGCCAGCCGCCCTGCCAGGTCCTCAAGGGCCGCAACGTCGACGGCGGGCAGCCCCTGGTACGCGAAAAGCTTCCTGGCTGCCCGGGGCGCGCGGATGAAGTCGTGCACGTCCGCGGCGGACAGCGGTGGCACCCGGTGGGCCCAGTCGTCCAGGAGGTTGACGGCGTCCCCGGCGAGACCGAACGAGATGACGGGTCCCAGCAGCGGGTCTTCGATGGCCCGGAAAGTGCAGGCCTGGCCCACGGGCGCCATCGACTGGACCTCCAGCGCCGGATCTCCATAGGCGGCGAGCGTCCGCCGCATCTGCAGGACGTTCTGCCGGAGTGACTCCGGATCCTGGATATCCAGCCGGACCCCGCCAAGGTCCAGCCGGTGCCGCAGCGCCGGAGCGGTGGTCTTCAGCGCCACCGGCCAGCCCAGGGCCTCCGCAGCTTCAACAGCCTCCTCCGGAGTCTCGAAACCCACGGACGGCAGGACGGTGATGCCGTAGTGGCCCAGCAGGGATGCCGCGGCGGACGGGTCCAGCTGCTTGAGCTGCTCGCCCCGGACGTCCCGGAGCAGGACCTCGAGTTCGGCGCGGGCGCCGGCGGGGTTGCAGCCGGCCGGCTCCACAAAATGCCCCTGGTCGCGGGAGGCCCACTCCGAATATCGGACGACGGCGGCGAGCGCCGCCACGGCCGCACCCGGATTGGAGAAACAGGGTACGGTCCGGTCCCGGGACCCCACCATCCCTTCCACATACACCGAGGGATCCAGGATGCCGGTAAAGGCGGCCACCACGGGTTTACCCGCCGCCGCCGAACAGTCGGCAAGGACCTCGGCAATGCTGTCCACTGTCAGCCCGTGGGCCGGCAGCAGCGCAGCGACGACGGCTTGCACGGCGTCGGATTCCAGCGTCTTCATGAGGGACGCACGCAGGGCCGGCAGGGCCACGGACCGCCCGGCGTCCAGGTCCACTCCAGCCAACAGTTGCGTCACGGTCAATCCCTGGTCCTCCGCGCTGTCCGCCACCACTTTGCCCAGCGCCTGGGAGTTGCTGAAGATGGCCAGGCCCGGTCCGGCCGGCAGGGGCTGGCCGGATACAACCTGCGCCACGTCCACCAGCTGTTCGATGGTCTCCACCCGGATAACGCCCGACTGGCGCAGCATGGCGTCCAGCGCCCCGGCGGGCGCCTGGGTGGTGCGGACGGCGTGGCCGGGAGGCAGACGGAGCCCCATGGTGTCGGACTTGGCGACGATGACCGGTTTGGTGCGTGCCAGCCGCCGGGCGAGGCGGGAAAACTTGCGAGGGTTGCCGATGGACTCCAGGTAGAGGCCGACGGCGGAGGTATCGGAATCGTCCTCCCAGTACTGCATCATGTCGTTGCCCGAGACGTCCGCGCGGTTTCCCGCCGAAAGGAAGGTGGACAGGCCGAGCCGGCGCCGGCTGGAGGCGGCGTACAGCGAGACGCCGATTGCCGCGGACTGGGTGAACAGGCCCAGCCCGCCGCGCAGGGGAAGGGACGGTGCCATGGACGCGTTGAGCGAGACCTCAGGATGGGTGTTCACGATGCCAAGGGACGCCGGGCCGATGACCCGCATCCCGTTGGCCCTGGCCAGGCGCACCAGGTCCCGCTGCCGCTGAAGGCCGCGTTCGCCGTCGTCCGCGAAACCTGCCGAGGCAACCACCAGGCCCTTGACGCCGGCAGCCGCGCACTCGGCCACCACAGCGGGAACTTCCTCGTAAGGGACAGCGATCACGGCGAGCTGGACAGGATCCGGCACTTCGGACAGCTTGCCGAAGGACATCATCCCCGCCAGCTCCAGCGCCTCAGGGTTGATGGCGTAGACCGGCCCCGGAAACTTGCCCTCGATAATGTGCTCGAGGAGCTGGTAGCCCACCGTCCCCCACTTGCGGCTGGCACCGATGACGGCAACGGACGACGGCGTCAGGAGGTCGCGCACGCTCCTCGCCTCTGCGCGGTGCTCGCGGGATTCCATGACGGCGCGGGATTTCTCGGTGGGGTCGATGTTGAACCCGAGGCTCACCACGCCGTCGTCGAAATGGCGCCGGACGTCATAGCCGGCATCGGAAAACACCATCAGCATCTTCCGGTTCTCCGGCAGGACCTCGGCGCTGAATCTGCTGATGCCGTTCTCATGGGCCGCGGCGGCCAGGTGCTCCAGCAGGATGGATCCCAGTCCCCTGCCCTGATGGGCGTCCGCGATGTTGAACGCCACCTCGGCCTCGGTGGGGTCATCCAGGCGGTCGTACCGGCCAATGCCGATGATTTCGCCGCGGCTGGTGATGACGAAAGCCACGCGGTCCTTGTAGTCGACCTCCGTGAAGCGTTTGAGCTCCTTGCTGGACAGCCTGGCCTTGAACGCGAAGAACCGCATGTAAATTGAATCCTGGGACTGCCGCATGTGGAAGGCCTGGATGGCGTCCGCGTCAGACGGATGGATGGGGCGCAGGTGCGCTGTTCCGCCGTCACGCAGGACGACATCGGCTTCCCAATGTTCCGGATATTCGCCGTCCCCGGGCTGATCCACCATAGGCTTAGCCTAGCCAAAAACTTCCGCAGCACCCCGGAAAAGCTGCACAGTACCCAGAAGGATTTACCAACCCCATGGCCCGCCGCCAAAGTTCAGCCCCCGTGGACACCACCCCCTACACGGAGAACATCGTCGACATCGACGTCACTTCCGAGATGGAGGGCTCCTTCCTGGAGTACGCCTATTCAGTGATCTACTCACGGGCGCTTCCAGATGCCCGCGACGGGCTGAAGCCGGTGCAGCGCCGGATCCTCTACATGATGAGCGACATGGGCCTGCGCCCGGACCGCGGCCACGTCAAGAGCGCCCGGGTGGTGGGCGAGGTCATGGGCAAGCTCCACCCCCACGGCGACACCGCCATCTACGACGCCCTGGTGCGCATGGCGCAGGATTTCTCCCTGCGTCTGCCGCTGGTTGACGGGCACGGCAACTTCGGCTCGCTCGACGA
Organism: Pseudarthrobacter sp. NamE2; assembly: GCF_005796205.1. GTDB lineage: Bacteria > Actinomycetota > Actinomycetes > Actinomycetales > Micrococcaceae > Arthrobacter. The sequence continues at coordinate 582,359 of NZ_VAHN01000001.1, forward strand.
CGGCCCGGCGGCTCCGCGGTACACGGAGGCCAGGCTGGCGGCCGCCGCCCTCACCCTCACCGACCACCTCGACGAAGACGTCGTCGACTTCGTTCCCAACTACGACAACCAGCTGACCCAGCCCGAGGTCCTCCCCGCGGCGTTCCCCAACCTGCTGGTCAACGGCGCCACCGGCATCGCCGTCGGCATGGCCACGAACATGGCCCCGCACAACCTGGTGGAGGTCATCTCCGCCGCGCGGCACCTGATCGCGCACCCGGATGCCAGCCTGGATGACATCATGCGCTTTGTTCCGGGCCCGGACCTGCCCAGCGGCGGCCGGATCGTGGGACTGGACGGCATCCGTGACGCCTACGCCACCGGCCGCGGTTCGTTCAAGACCCGGGCCAAGGTGGAGATCGAGCAGCTCTCCGCACGGCGCACCGGCCTGGTGGTCACCGAGCTCCCCTACATGGTGGGCCCGGAAAAGGTGATCGAAAAAATCAAGGACTCCGTCAACGCCAAGAAGCTGACGGGCATCAGCGACATCGTTGACCTGACCGACCGCAAGAACGGGCTGCGCCTGGTCATCGAGCTCAAGAACGGCTTCAACCCGAATGCCGTCCTCCAGCAGCTCTACCGCTACACGCCGATGGAGGACTCCTTCGGCATCAACAACGTCACCCTGGTGGACGGCCAGCCGCAGACCCTGGGCCTGGTGGAGCTGCTGTCCGTCTATGTCAACCACCGGATCGACGTTGTCCGCCGCCGCACCGTGTACCGGCTGGGCAGGAAGAAGGACCGCCTCCACCTGGTGGAAGGCCTCCTGATCGCCATCGTGGACATCGACGAGGTCATCCAGATCATCCGGTCCTCGGACGAGGCCGCGGCCGCCCGTGAGCGGCTGATGTCCATCTACGACCTGTCCGAGGTGCAGGCGAACTACATCCTGGAACTGCGGCTCCGCCAGCTCACCAAGTACTCCCGGATCGAGCTGGAAAAGGAGCAGGAGGAGCTGCGCCGCGAAATCGAGGAGCTGGAGGCAATCCTCGGCTCCGAGGAACTGCTGCGCGGCGTTGTTTCGGACGAACTGGGCGACATTGCCGAAAAGCACGGCACTCCCCGCCGGACGGTGCTGCTGGAATCGGAAGCGGTGGCCCCCACCGTGGCCGCCGAACTGACAGGTGCGAACGGGAAGAAGGGCAAGCCTGCGCCGCTTGCCCTCGAAATCGCCGACGACCCCTGCTGGGCGATCCTCACCGCCTCGGGGCAGATCGGCCGCACGGGCAACCAGGAGCCGCTGGCCGAATCCGGGCCGCGGAGCAAGCACGATGTGTTTACGTCGGTGGTGAAGACGTCGGCGCGCGGCGAGATCGCGGCCGTCACCTCCCTGGGACGCATGCTCCGCCTGCAGGTCATGGACATGCCTGTGCTTCCGCCGGTGGCGGGCCTGCCCAACCTCGCCGGAGGCGTCCCGGCCAAGGAATTCCTGACGCTGCTGAAGGGTGAAACCCTGGTGGCGTTCGTTCCGCTGGACGAGGTCCTGGCCATCGGCACCGCCCAGGGCGTGGTGAAGCGGGTGCAGCCCGACTACCCGCTGAACCGCGAGGACTGGGAAGTCATCACCCTCAAGGACAAGGACTTCGTGGTGGGCGTGGTGCCGGCCGGGGCGGACGATGCCGAACTGGTGTTCCTCACCGCCCAGGCCCAGCTGCTGAAGTTCAGTGCGGCCAGCGTCCGGCCGCAGGGCCGCACGGCCGGCGGCATGGCGGGCATCAAGCTGGGCGCGGGCGACCGCGTGATCTTCTTCGGTGCCGTGCAGCCCAGGGACGAGGCCGCCGTCGTGGTGACCATTGCCGGCACCAACGGCGCCCTTCCCGGAACCGCGCCGGGCACCGCCAAGGTGACCGCGATTGCCGAGTACCCGGCCAAGGGCCGTGCCACCGCGGGTGTCCGGGCGCACCGCTTCCTGAAGGGCGAGGATACGCTGCTGCTCGCGTGGGCAGGACACGGCCCGGCCAAGGCGTCCTCCTCCGCAGGCGTTGCCCGGTCCCTGCCGCAGGAGCACGGCCGGCGCGACGGGTCCGGCGTTCCGCTGTCCCAGCCGGTGGATGCGGTGGGTCCTGCCATGGCATGGCCTGATCCCGCCTAGACTGCTGCCATGCCTATCGTTCCTGATGAGAAGGACTGGACCTGGGTCCTGACCCGCCCATGCCCGGAGTGCTCCTTTGATGCCTCCACAGCCACCCCGGCAACGGTCCCCGGCAGCATCGAGAACATGCTGCCGCGGTGGCGGGCAGTCCTGCGCAGGCCCAACGCCGCGGAACGGCCCAACGACCACACCTGGTCAGCGCTGGAGTACGCCTGCCATGTGCGGGATGTCTTCAGCCTCTTCGACCAGCGCCTGGACCTCATGCTCGAGTCCGACAACGCCCGGTTCGAAAACTGGGACCAGGACCAGACCGCCATGGACAAGGACTATGCCAGCGCCGATCCGGCGGTGGTCAGTGCCGAGCTGACCGCTGAGGGCAGGCAGGCGGCCGAGTCCTTCGCCCGTGTCCGGGAAGCGGACTGGGGCAGGAGGGGGCTGCGCAGCAACGGCTCGGAATTCACCGTCCTGACGCTGGCCCAGTATTTCCTGCACGACGTCGTCCACCACCTCCACGACGTGGACGGCTAAGCCTCTCCCGCGTTTGTTCCGGCCGGGACCGCCAGCCCCTGGGCGCGGCGTTCGACGCCGGCCGGCAGGACGAGCCGTGCGTCTTCCGGATGGATGTCGTCCGGGTTGTGCGTTACCAGCACCACGGTCCGGTCCTTGAGGCCGGTTCGCAGGTCCGCCAGCATGTGGCGGGCGGAGCCGGCGTCCAGGTGCGCCGTGGGTTCGTCCAGCAGGATTACTTCCGCCCCGGTCATCAGGGTCCGTGCCACGGCGAGGCGCTGGCGCTCTCCCCCGCTGAGGAAGGCGCCGCCGGGGCCGATCCGGGTGTCGAGGCCAGCGGGCAGCCGCTCCAGCAGGGCGTCGAGGCCCACGGCATTTAGGACGGCCCGCATGTCCGCCTCGGCACCGTCCCCACTGCCGTTTCCGGCTGCCGGCCGGCCCAGCAGCAGGTTGCCTCGGAAGGTCGAGTCGAAAAGGTGGGCCTCCTGCGGGCACCAGGCAGCCGGGCCGGTAACGCGCGCCTTCCCCGCCGCCGGCGGAAGGAAGCCAAGGAGGACCGAGAGCAGGGTGGATTTTCCGGAGCCCGAGGGGCCGGTGACGGCCAGCCAGCGGCCAGGCTCCGCCACGGCGTCCAGGCCTGAGAATACGGGTGCTCCTCCCGGCCAGGCGGCTGCCAGGGCCTCGAGTTCGACGCCGGGCCGGCCGCCGCTGCGCGCGGGGACCGCATGCAGCCCGTCGCGGCTGTCCTGCTCTGCATTCCCGGCGTCCAGGGCGCCGGACTCCCCCACCCGCTGCAGGACTGTCCGCAGCGCGGGGAACTGCCGTACCGCCGTCGTCATGGCCGCGAAAGGTTCCACCAGCGCCAGGAGCAGCAGGACCACCACGGCCGCCGTGGCCGGCGCGATGCGTCCGTCCAGCACCGCCGGTGCCGCCAGCCAGGCACCCGCGAGGGCCGCGGCACCGCACGCTGCGGTGGTGATGGCATGTCCCAGCCCGTCTGCCCACGCGGACCGCTGCGATGCCGCGGTGGCACTGCGGTCCTGTGCCTTCAGGTCTGCAAGCACGAGGGGCGCCACACCGTTGGCGTGCAGTTCCGCCCGGGCATCGAGCGCGGCCGCGACGCTGCGCAGCACCCCCGAGCGCAGGAGCCGCTCGGCGGTGGCCGACTTCCGGTCGCCCCACAGGGCAGCGGCCGGGGCTACGACAACACCGGCAATGCCTGCCGCGATAACGGCCGGCAGCACGGCGGGCACCAGCAGCCAGGTGGTGGTGACGGCAAGCACCGCAACGGCCGCTGCGGTGACCGGCGGCAGGACCACGCGGGGCAGGAGGTCACGGACGGTATCGACGTCGTCAATCACGGTCCCCAGCACGTTGCCGCCCTGCAGCAGTCGCCGGAGCGAGAGGGCGCGCCGGCTCAGCGACTCCCAGAGCCGGCCCCGCAGCCGGGTCAGGGCCGCGAAGACGGCGTCGTGCAGCAGGAGCCGTTCGCAGTAACGGAACACGGCGCGGCCGATGCCAAAGAACCGCACGCCCACAATCGCCGAGAGCAGGTACAGGATGGGCGGCTGCTCGCTGGCGCGTATGATCAGCCAGCCCGAAAGGCCGGACAAGGCGACGGCGAAAACGGCCGCCAGCGTGCCGACCACCGCGGCGGCGGCAAACTTGCCCTGCACCGGGGCGAGGAGCGATCGCAGGAGCCGCGCGGGGCCGTGCCGTGGCGCCGGCGCGGCATCGGGCATGCTGTGGGCCCCGGCGTGTGCGCTGCCAGTGCCGGCATCCTGTCCGGGTGCCGCATCCGCACCGGTGACGGCGGCAGGCAGCACCGGGGCTGCTGCTTCCTGCCCCTCCTCTGTACCGTGTCCGACCTTCACCACGTGGTCGGCCAGGTTCCGGGTGCGTTCCCCGTGCGCCACCAGGATCACGGTCACCTGGCCGCGCAGCCTGCGGACGGTGTCCTCCACCAGCATCGCGGACCCGTCATCCAGGTGTGCGGTGGGTTCGTCAAGCAGCAGGACGGTGGCGCCGGCCTCGATCCGGGCCAGTCCGCGGGCCACGGCGACACGGCGGAGTTCGCCCGGGCTCAGTTCGGCCGGGTGCTTTCCGGCCAGGTGGACGGCTGCGGCGCGGGCCAGGCAGGACCGGGCAATCTCCTCTGTCCGGGCGCGGTCACGGGAATTGCGGGCATGTGCAGCGAGATAGAGCAGCACTTCGTCCAGGACCGTCCCGGCCACCATCACCGGATGCTGCGGAACCCATGCCACGGCGCTGCGGTCCAGGCCCTTGACCGTGCCGGTGGTCTCCGTTCCGCCACCAGATCCGATGGTTCCGGCCAGGACTCCGAGAACCGTGCTCTTTCCGGCGCCGCTGGGGCCGTCCAGGGCTGTGATCCTGCTCTGCGGCGCCTCGAAGGTAAGGGGCCCGACGGCGGCGTGCGACCTTCCGCTGTAGCTGACTGTAAGCCCGGTGACGGTGATGGGGGCGCCGGGACGGCCGGCCGGGACAACGGCCAGCGGCTGCGGCCCGGGCGCTTCAGTGACCGAGGTGACCTCTGCGAAGGCGACGCGGCCGTCGTCGCTGGCGTGGTGCGCGGTGCCCAGCTCGCGCAGGGGCAGGTAGCAGTCCGGGGCAAGGATCAGGGCCAGCAGCCCGGCCTCAAGCGGCATGCCGCCGTGAACCAGGCGCACGCCGATGAACACGGCCACCACGGCCACCGAAATCGTGGCGATCAGTTCCAGCGCCAGGGCGGACATAAACGCTGTGCGGAGCGTGCCCATGGTGCGGGCGCGGTATTCCTCGGAGATCTCCTCCAGTGCCTTGCGTTGTGCCGTGGCGCGGCCGAGTCCCACCAGGACCGGCAGGCCTTTTGCGAGTTCCAGCATATGGGCGGAAAGCCGGGCAAGGGTGGACTGCGCCTCGCGCACCTTGTCCTCCGTGTACCGGCCGATCAGCACCATGAACAACGGCACCAGCGGCACGGTAAGGACGATCACCACGGCGCTGACCCAGTCGGCGAACAGGATCCGGGCGCCCAGCAGCAGCGGGATGGCGGCGCAGTTGACCAGGGCGGGCAGGAACTGGGTGTAGTAGCTGTCCAGGGCGTCCAGGCCGCGGGTGGCCAGGACGGCAAGGCCGCCGTCCGCGGGGCCGGCGCCCCTGGCACCGTTCCGGAGTGCGCGCTCCAGCAGTCCGGAGCGCAGTTCCTCCTTGATGCCCAGGGCGGCGCGCCGGGCGGCGACCGCCTGGCCCCACACGGTGAGCGAGCGGAGGACGACGCCGGCCAGCCCCGGAATCAGCTGTCCGGCCCACTCCTGTTCCCCGGCGGCCAGTCCGGCCAGGACGGAGGCGACGGCCTGGCCCATGAGCACCAGCGACAGCGCCTTGAGCGCCGCCAGAAAGCCAAGCCAATAGATGGCGGACCGGGTGGCCGGGCCTGCGGGGAAGGATGGCCGCACGTCAGCCCTTCGTGGTGAACGCCTTGGCGGCGACGGCGGGCAGGAAGCTGTGGGCGTCCGGGATGGAAGCGGCGCTGACGCGCCGGCGGAACACCCAGTAGGTCCAGGCCTGGTAGGCAATTACCAGCGGCAGGCCGAACGCGGCCGCAATGCTCATAAGGCCCAAAGTGTAGTCGGACGAGGAGGCGTTCGAAATGGTGAGGTCGAACGCCCCGTCCAGGGTGGACGGCAGCACCACGGGGAACACGGCGCCGAAGATGGACGTGGTGCCCAGCACAAGGAACGCACCGAGGGCCACAAACGCTTTTCCTTCGGCTCCGGCACGGGCCAGCGTCCACGCCGCTGCCGCTGCTGTGACGGCGAGCAGGACGGCCGCCCAGGTCCATGGCTTCCCGTCCAGTGCCTGGATGGTGAGCGCCCAGGCCGCGATGGGAAGCAGCAGGACCGGAAGGAGGCGGACGAACCACCGGCGTGCCCGGTGCCGCACGTCGCCGTCGGTCTTCAACGCCAGGAACGCCAGGGCGTGGAGCAGCGAGAAGCCCACCACGGCGAGCCCGCCGAGGACGGCGTAGCCGCTGAACCAGGCGAACGGTCCGCCTTCGCGGTCGCCGTTGGCGTTGAGGGGCAGTCCGGTGGTGGTCAGGGCCAGTGCGGCGCCCACGCCGAAGGCAGCGAAGAAGGAACCCAGCGCGATGGCCCAGTCCCAGCGGGCACGCCAGCGGTCGGTGTCCCCCTTGCCGCGGTATTCGAACGCCACGGCGCGGAAGATCAGGGCCACCAGCACCACCAGCAGCGGCAGGTAGAGGGCGGAAAACAGTGAGGCGTACCAGAGCGGGAAGGCCGCGAACGTGGCGCCGCCTGCCGTGAGCAGCCATACTTCATTGCCGTCCCAGACGGGTCCGATGGTGTTGAGGAGCACGCGGCGCTCGGTGTTGTTGCGGGCAAAGGCCTTCATCAGCATTCCGACGCCCAGGTCGAAGCCCTCAAGGAAGAGGTACCCGGTCCACAGGACCGCGATGGCGATGAACCAGATGGTAGGCAGCAGTTCCATTGTCGAGTTCCTCTGCTCTTAGTAGGCGAATGCCAGGACGTCGTCTGCGGGTTTGCCGTTGCCGCCCTTGTCCGCGGGCGCCTGGTCCTCGTTTTCGTCCGCCGGGGCATGCGCGAGTTCCGGCATGGCGGAGACGACGCCGCCGCGGACGTACTTCACCAGCAGCTTGACCTCGACCACCAGCAGGACGGCGTAGACCCCAGTCAGGGTGACGAGCGAGGCCAGCAGTTCACCGGCCGAGACTCCGGGGGAAACTGCTGCGGCGGTGAACATGAATACCTGGTCGATGCCGTTGGGGTCCGGGTTGGGTGCCACCACGAAGGGCTGCCGGCCCATTTCAGTGAAGATCCAGCCGGCGGCGTTGGCGCCAAACGGAGCCATGATTCCCAGGACGGCCAGGCGCATGAGCCAGCGTGATTCGGGAACGGTTCCGCTCCGGGTGAGCCAGAGTGCCCCGAACGCGGCCAGCGCGGCCAGGCCGCCGAAGCCGATCATCATGCGGAAGCCCCAGTAGGTGACTTCCATGACCGGAAGGTAGTCAATTTCCTGCCCGGCCCGTTCGCCGTAAATCGGGTTGTCGGGAAGGTGGGTGCCGTAGTTTTCCTTGTACTCGGGCAGCAGGGTGTTGACGCCCTTGACCTCGGTGGTGAAGTCGCCCTTCGCGAGGTAGGAGAGGATGCCGGGGACTTCGATCAATGCCACGATGTCGTCGCAGTTCTGTGCGCCCAGGTTGCCGATGCTCAGGACGGAGAACCCGGTACCGTCATGGCAGGCTGCTTCAGCCGCCGCCATCTTCATGGGCTGCTGTTCGAACATCAGCTTGCCCTGGAGGTCGCCCGTGACGGCGGTGCCGGCGAAGGAGATCATCGCCACCACGGCTCCGATCCGCAGTGAACGGATCCAGACGGTGTGGTCGCCGCGGTCGCGGCCGGGGATGGTTGCCGACTCGCCGGGGACCACTCTGCCGTCGGCACCCACGGTGTCGACGCCGTCGCGCCGGCGCCGCCAGAGGTGGTACCACGCAATGCCGAGCAGGAAACCGCCGGCCACCGCCAGCGCGCCGAAGAGGGTGTGCGGCACGGCCACCAGTGCGGTGTTGTTGGTGAAGACTGCCCAGGCGTCGGTCATTACGGGGCGGCCGTCCACCATCTCCACACCCACCGGGTGCTGCATCCAGCTGTTCGCCACGATGATGAAGTAGGCGGAAAAAACCGAACCGATGACGGCCACCCAAAGGCAGGCGAGGTGGATGGCCGGCTTCAGCTGCTTCCAGCCGAAGATCCACAGGCCCAGGAAGGTGGACTCGACAAAGAACGCCAGGAGGGCCTCCAACGCCAGCGGGGCGCCGAAGACGTCGCCCACGAACCGGCTGTACTCGCTCCAGGCCATCCCGAACTGGAACTCCTGCACAATGCCGGTGGCCACGCCCATGATGAAGTTGATGAGGAACAGCTTTCCCCAGAACTTGGTCATGCGCAGGTACTCGGGTCTGCCGGTGCGGTGCCAGGCGGTCTGGATGATGGCCACCACCAGGCCAAGGCCGATAGTCAGCGGAACCATCATGAAGTGGTAGACCGTGGTGATACCGAATTGCCACCGTGCGATTTCCAAGGCGTCCAAGGCAGTCCCTACTGTTAGCCGATGCGGTCTTCTACGCTTCGTAGAACTCCAACTTCTACCGAGTGTAGAACAACTTTGGGACATGTTCTACTCCATGTAGAAAGTGCGGCGGATTCGCGGTAGATTTGTACTTGTAGTTGAAGAAACCGCGTGCAGTCACCGGTGCCACAGGGCGCATGGTGCGGGGAAACAAAGGAAAAGTGCAATGGCGAGTCTTGGTGAACTGGAACGGGCAGTAATGGATCTGCTCTGGGCGGGCCAGGAAGCGGCTACGGCGAACACCCTCCGGGACCGGTTGGCCTCCGCGGGCTCCGGCCACGAGGGCAAGGAACTCGCCGTCACTACCGTGCTCACGGTGCTGTCCCGGCTGGAGAAGAAGGGGCTGGTGGAGCGCGAACGCGGCACCCGTCCGCACCGCTACCAGGCGGTGTCCAGCCGCGAAGAGCACACCGCGGAGCTGATGCATGAAGTCCTGGGTTCGGCTCCGGACCGAGAAGCCGTGCTGGCACGCTTTATCGGTTCCGTTTCCGAGGGTGAAGCCGAGACACTGCGCAAGCTGCTTGGCCACCTCTAGCCACCCATGTTCTGGGCCTCTTACCTGCTGGCGGTCCTGGCGGTAGTACTGGCCTGGCCGGTACCCATCCTGCTTTCGCGTGCACAATGGCCCGCACGTTCCCCTTTCACCGCCATGCTGCTCTGGCAGGCCATCGCCCTTGCCGGCGGGCTGTCAATGATTGGCGCCATGCTGGTGTACGGACTCGAGCCGATCGGCGACAACCTGATCGCCGGGCTCCGGGCCCTCGCCGGCATGGTGCTCTTCAATGCCCCCACCACGGCGCTGGGGTTCTGGCATATCTTTGCGTTGTCGGCAGCCGCGCTGCTGACGGCCCACCTGGTTTTCACGCTGCTGCTGACCTATTACAAAATCGAACGCCAGCGGCGGCGGCACCGCGAACTGCTGGCCCTGCTCGCCTCGCCTTCGGGGCAGGACGCCGCAACCCTCGTCATCAGCCACGACTCCCCCGTCGCGTACTGCCTGCCCGGAGGTTCCCGCTCGGTGACCGTCCTGTCCGACGGCCTGATGGCGGCACTGGAGCCGGCGGAGCTGCGCGCCGTGTTGATTCACGAAAATGCCCACCTCAGCCAGCGGCACCATCTCCTCCTGTGGGCTTTCGCGGCCTGGCGGCAGGCCCTGCCCTGGCTGCCCACCACGCGGCTTGCCCAGGAATCCGTGAACTCGCTTATTGAGATGCTCGCCGACGACGTGGCGCTGAAGACCGAGAGCAAGGCCACGCTGATCAAGGCGATTGCCATCGTGGCCAGCGGGTCGGCACCTGCCGGTTCGACCGGGCTGCAGCCGGCAACGTCCAGCCTTGTACTGTCCGGGCTCGACAACGGGACGGGCGGGGCAGGCTCGGATTCGGCCCGGACCACCGCCTCAAGGGTCAGCCGGCTCCTGTCGCCCCAGCCCCAGCTTCCGGCGGCACTGCGGAACCTTGTCCTTGCCGGCTGCATCCTGCTGCTGGCGCTGCCGACGGCCCTGCTGGTGGTGCCCGGCCTCCTCGGGTGACGCCCCGCCGTCGGGCTAGGCGTCGATGCGCTCCCGGTCCAGGCTGGAGGCGCCAGCAATGATGAAGTCCTTGCGCGGGGACACGTCGGAGCCCATCAGCAGGTCGAAGATCTCCTCCGCCTGCTTGGCGTTCTCAATGCCCACCTTTCGCAAGGTGCGGTGCCGCGGATCCATGGTGGTCTCCGCCAGCTGCTCGGCGTCCATTTCCCCCAAACCCTTGTAGCGCTGGATGGGTTCCTTGTACCGCTTGCCCTCCTTGGCCAGCCGCGCCAGCAGCGCGTGCAGTTCGGCCTCGGAGTAGGTGTAAATCATCTCGTTGGCCTTCTGGCCCGGGTTGATCACCTCCACCCGGTGCAGCGGGGGCACGGCGGCGAAGACCCTGCCCTCGTCGATCATGGGGCGCATGTACCGGAAGAACAGGGTCAGCAGGAGCGTGCGGATGTGCGCGCCATCCACGTCGGCGTCGGTCATCAGGATGACCTTGCCGTAGCGTGCGGCGCTGATGTCGAAGCTGCGCCCCGATCCCGCCCCCACCACCTGGATCAGCGCGGCGCACTCGGCGTTGGAGAGCATATCTCCCACCGATGCCTTCTGGACGTTCAGGATCTTGCCGCGGATGGGCAACAGGGCCTGGAAGTCGGAGGACCGGGCGAGCTTGGCGGTTCCCAGCGCCGAGTCGCCTTCCACGATGAACAATTCGGAGCGTTCGACGTCGTCCGTGCGGCAGTCGGCCAGCTTGGTGGGCATCGAGGAGGTCTCCAGCGCGTTCTTGCGCCGCTGGGTCTCCTTGTGCACGCGGGCCGAGATCCGCGACTTCATTTCGCTGACGATCTTTTCGAGCAGCAGCGCGGTCTGCGACTTGTCGTTTTTGTTCGACGAGGTGAGCTTGGCCGTGATTTCGCGCTCCACCACCCTGGCAACGATGGCGCGGACAGCCGAAGTGCCCAGGATCTCCTTGGTCTGCCCCTCGAACTGCGGCTCGGCCAGCCGGACCGTGAGCACGGCCGTGAGCCCGGCGAAGATGTCGTCCTTTTCGATCTTGTCGTTGCCGGCCTTCAGCTTGCGGGCGTTGCTCTCCACGGCCTTCCGGAAGGTCTTCACCAGGGCCTGTTCGAAGCCGGACTGGTGCGTTCCGCCCTTGGGTGTGGAGATGATGTTGACGAAGCTACGGACGGTGCTGTCGTAGCCGATGCCCCAGCGCAGGGCGACGTCCACTTCGCAGTCGCGCTCCACCTCGGCGAGCTGGCTGTGCCCGCGCTCATCGAGGACCGGGACCGTTTCCTTGAACTTGCCCGAGCCGTGCAGCCGCCACACATCGGTGACGGCGGGATCGGCCGCCAGGAATTCCACGAACTCGGAGATGCCGCCGTCGTGGTGGAACACTTCCTCGTGGGGGCCGGACTCGCCGGGCGTGCCGGCGATCCTGCGCTCGTCGCGGACGGTGATCTTGAGTCCGGGGACCAGGAACGAGGTCTGCCGGGCGCGGGAAACGAGTTCGTCGTACTGGAACTTCGCGTCCGGGGTGAAGATCTGCCGGTCTGCCCAGTACCGGATCCGGGTACCGGTGATGCCCCTCTTGGCCTTGCCCACGACGTCCAGGACCGAGTCCTCGATGAACGGACTGAAGGACGCAGCCGGGTCAGGCCGGCTGCCGTCCTGGAACCGGCCGGGCTCACCGCGGCGGAAGGACATCTTGTAGGTCTTGCCGCCGCGGTCCACTTCCACGTCCAGGCGCGAGGACAGGGCGTTCACCACTGAAGCGCCCACGCCGTGCAGGCCTCCGGAGGCGGTGTAGGAGCCGCCGCCGAACTTGCCGCCGGCATGCAGCTTGGTGAAGACCACTTCGACGCCGGTGAGTCCGGTCTTCGGTTCCTTGTCGATGGGGATGCCGCGGCCGTCGTCGTGGATTTCCACGGAGTTGTCCGCATGCAGGATGACTTTGATGTCATGGCCGAACCCGGCCAATGCCTCGTCCACGGAGTTGTCGATGATCTCCCAGAGGCAGTGCATGAGCCCCCGGGAGTCGGTGGAACCGATGTACATGCCCGGGCGCTTACGGACGGCTTCAAGGCCCTCCAGCACGGAAAGGTGCCGGGCGGTGTACTCAGAACTTGGTGCCACGGGTGTTGAACTCCTTCAGGTGAAACAGGCGCCGAAAGCGCTCCCTCTAGGGTAATCGGCCCCGGCGCGGAGGACGGTCTGCCACACCCTGGAGGCAGTGTGCACCGCGCCACTCACCGCTGTCCGTCCGTGGCGCGGGCAGATCTTGACTGAACCTTGTGGATACGCGCACAGCGAACTTGCCCCATCCTTGCGATTGTTTTGTTACGAATACTGGTTATATAGACGTACAGATCTACTAGGGAGGCCGATATGACAACAGCAGTGGCAGACCGCACACTCAACGCACTGGACCGTTGCGACCGTTGCGGAGCCCAGGCATATGTCCGGGTTGTACTCGAGTCCTCCGGCGGTGAGCTGCTGTTCTGCGCCCACCACGCACGTGCGGTGGAGGCCACGTTGAAGCCGTTGGCCTCGGACTGGCACGATGAGTCGGCCAAGCTTCACGAAAAGGCCGCCGTAGACGTCGACTAGGTTCACCAGGACCAGTAAAGGATGGGACCCCTCCGCCCGGAGGGGTCCCATCCTTCGTTAACGAAACCTTCGTTTATTGACGCCGCCGCTTAACGAGGGAGGGGTTATCCGCGGCCCATCCTTCCGATGCGCCGCGGACAACCCCTGTTCGTGGAGCTCGCCCTCGACTAGTCCAGGTAGTCCCGCAGAACCTGCGACCGCGAGGGGTGGCGGAGCTTGGACATGGTCTTGGATTCGATCTGCCGGATGCGCTCACGCGTTACGCCGTAGACCTTGCCAATTTCGTCTAAAGTCTTCGGCTGTCCGTCGGTGAGCCCGAAGCGCATGGCCACCACGCCGGCCTCGCGCTCGGACAGGGTGTCCAGCACCGAGTGCAGCTGTTCCTGCAGCAGGGTGAAGCTGACGGCGTCAGCCGGAACCACGGCCTCGGAGTCCTCAATCAGGTCGCCGAACTCGGAGTCGCCGTCCTCACCCAGGGGGGTATGGAGCGAGATGGGCTCGCGGCCGTACTTCTGGACCTCCACGACCTTTTCGGGGGTCATGTCCAGCTCGAGCGCCAGCTCTTCGGGCGTGGGTTCGCGGCCGAGGTCCTGCAGCATCTGCCGCTGGACACGGGCCAGTTTGTTGATGACTTCCACCATGTGCACCGGAATACGGATGGTGCGCGCCTGGTCGGCCATGGCGCGGGTGATCGCCTGGCGGATCCACCAGGTGGCGTACGTGGAGAACTTGAAGCCCTTGGTGTAGTCGAACTTCTCCACGGCGCGGATCAGGCCCAGGTTGCCTTCCTGGATGAGATCCAGGAACAGCATGCCGCGGCCGGTATAACGCTTGGCCAGCGAAACCACCAGGCGGAGGTTTGCCTCCAGCAGGTGGTTCTTGGCGCGCTTGCCGTCGTGGATGATGAATTCGAGCTCCCGCTTGTACTTCGGATCCATGGATCCGTCGTCAGCGGCGATCTTTTCCTCGGCGAACAGCCCGGCTTCGATCCGCAGCGCAAGGTCCACTTCCTGCTCGGCGTTGAGCAGTGCCACCTTGCCGATCTGCTTCAGGTAGTCCTTGACGGGGTCAGCGGTGGCGCCGGCAGACATGACCTGCTGCACCGGGGCGTCGTCATCGTCGGCGTCAGAGTAGACGAAACCCTTGCCGCTGCCGGCTACGGCCTTGGCGGGGTCAGCGTCAGCTTCACCCTCGACGTCCGCATCGGCGTCCTCCACCGAGTCCGGCCCGTCGAGGACAGCCTCGTCAAAATCCTCTTCGACATCGTCGGCGTCAACGTCATCTGCGGAAGCCTTGTTGGCGGCTTCCGCTGCTGCCTTGGCGCCCGGCTTCGGGCCGCGCTTCTTCGGCTCGCGCTTGCCGTCCGCGCCGGCAGGTGCCTTGGTGGCCGCCCGCTTGGCGCTGGTCGCAGCCTGCTTGTCCTCGGCGGACAGCTCGTCCTGGGCGGCGGGGTCCTTCTTCGTGGAAGACGGGGTCACAGAAAACCTTTCTAGCGGTGGTCTGTGGAATCACCATACGGGCAACACCACTATGACCCTGTCAAGTCCGTGGTGAAAACCAGGCGCCACCACGGCCGGCAGAGTCTGTTAAGACAACTGCCGGTGCGGCTGCAATGTTCCCGGAAAGGCTCATTCGCAGGCACCCGATACACGGACCCAACCGGGTCTCGGCATCCATTGTCTCATGTTTTCGCCCCGGCGGGCCTCCCCGCCTTTCAATTACTACCGCTACGGCTGCTGCTGCGGCCGCGGGCATGACCGCCCCGGCGCCACCTCTTTAGCCGGCACGTGCCGTAGCCCCAACTCCGGATAAGGCCACCTCAGAACTTGTGCCAGGCTGCGTCCTTCCTGGCCGCCCAGCCGCAAATGGCCCCGCGGCCCACCAGTTCCAGCAGCAGTTCCGCCAACCGGTAGCCGGGCTCAACGTCAAGGGCTTCGGACAGATGCGCGGCGGCGTACGATCCCCGGCCGCGGCTCCATGCGATCCAGCCGCGAAGCGTCAATGACGCTGCGGAGGCCGGACCGCCGAGCGCCGCGAGTTGCTCCAGGACCAGATCCAGTGCGTTCAGCCGTTCCCAGTCAGGGACAGCGGGGGCCACACCCATCAGCACTTCCGCGTACCCGGGACCAGGGCTGTCCCCCGCGCAAGCATCCGCTGCATCGAGGTTCGCCCTGTTGCCCGCCAGGGGCTCGCCGGGAGGCGCAACAGGGTGTGGGCCCGTGCCGGCATGGAGGATCCCGAACTGGTCAGCACCAGCTTCCGCGGCGTGCTTTCCGGCCGCGGCCATGACCAGCAGGGCATCCCGCCAGGCCGGAATCAACAGGGACGCCCGCAGGAAGGCGTCACGTTCCACGCCCGGAGGCCAAGGCTCTCCGCTCCGCCGGCACAGCAGGACTTCCCACGCCTCCAGGACAGCAACAAACTGCGCGCGGCTGTCCCGGCGGCAGTCCAGGACTTTCCGCCATCCTTCCTGTGCTTCCAGGACGGCGGACCGGTAAAGGCTCGAAACGGGAGGGACAGGTCCGCCCTTTGCGCCCGGTGCAGGGCCCACGCTGCTGCCCCGGTAGACCATCTCCGCATTCAGGGTGCTGTCCAGGATTGCCTGCAGCGGCCTTCCCTGGGGCGGACAGCAGGAAGCGTCAGTGCAGTAGGCGTCCCGCCAGTAATCATCGCCGATGTACCAGGCCTCCCGAACGGGCAAACCCGCCTCTTCCAAAACGCAGTCCAGCCCGGACAGCAACGCGTCGTACTCGAAGTCCACCACCTTGGGACCGGGGGACGAACCGCCCTTACTGGTGAAGAAGGCCAGCAGCGTGCCGTCGGCCTGCTTGTCCGCATCGAGGTACCCGAGGACCAGGCGGACGTACTTACAGGGGTCGGCCAGGACCTCCGGTCCCGGAAGGTCCAGCCGCAGGGTTGCGCCGAGCAGGTTGCCGTGCATCGTGATGGCCACGAGGCTGGACTCTGGCCAGTAGCCCAGCGAGTGGGGTATGAACCCGAGGATGTCTTCAGGCCCGGATATCCGAAGCCGTTCTGGAGCTGTCATGGCTCCAGCTTCCGCCCCGCCGTTACGGGCAGTCCCCGGCAGATTCCGCTATGTGCGCAACCCGCCCTGTGGAGGGCTAGTCGCCGTCGATAGGAGTTGCCTGCCGGCGGCGCGCGAGGTTTTCACGGCGTTGCCGGGCCAGGGCGGTCCGCAAGGGCGGGACCACCACGCCCTGGGCTGCCATCTGGCGGCGTACCTTGCGCCGGGTGGCGAAAACGGCGGCCGCTCCGGAGCCGAGCAGCACGAACTGGACGCTCAGGGCGATGCGGAACGGGTCAAGGCCATACAGGGCATTGGAAAAGCCGCTGGCGTAAAGGACGTCCAGTACCAGCCCGATCAGGAAGATCGCGATCAGGGCGGCAATGAAGCCGCCCACGTTGACGATGCCGGTGGCAGTTCCAATCCGGTGCGCAGGGTTGAACGTCCGGGCGAAGTCGAAACCGATCATTGAGCCCGGCCCACCAATGGCAAGGGCTACCACCAGGCCCGCCAGCAGCCACAGCGGTGCCCGGCCGGGCATCAACAGGACGGCGGCCCACGCTCCGGCAGTGATTGCAGCGATCAGGAGGACCATGGTGGAACGACGCAGCGGATGCCGCGACACAAAGCGTCCGATAAACGGCCCCACGGCCATCCCGGCGGCAACGTACAGCCCCATGAGGGCGGCCACCGTCCCGCCGTCCAGCCCCTGGCCGGAAATAAGGAAGGGGTATCCCCAGGTCATGGCGAACACCGTGCCGCTGAACTGGATGGTGAAGTGGCTCCACATGCCCAGCCGGGTACCGGGCTGGCGCCACGCCCGGGCAAGCGAGACTCCGGTAGCTTTCAGCCCCTGCTGCGCCTGCGGCCGGTCGGTGCCCGGCGGGACGTCCTTGAGGAGCAGGACCACCAGGACCACCGCCACGGCAGACATCCCTGCCAGCATCAGGAACGCTGGGGTCCAGCCGGCCGAGTGCAGGACGAACGCGAACGGGATCACGCTGACCAGCTGTCCCAGCTGGCCGGTCATGCCCGTCAGCTGGGTAACGAGGGGTACGCGGGCCGGAGCGAACCACAGCGGAATCAGGCGGATCACCGAGATAAAGGTCATGGCGTCGCCGGCGCCGACGAGGACCCGGCCCAGGATGCCGCCGGGGACGCTCTCGGCAAAGGCGAGCTGGAGCTGGCCGAGGCCCATCAGGACGGCACCGCCCGCGATCATGGCCCGCGAACCAAACCTGTCCACCAGGAGCCCCACGGGGATCTGCAGCCCCGCATAGACAAGGAGCTGGAGGACAGTGAAGAAGGAGATCGCGGAGGCGGTGGCATGGAAGCGCTCAGTGGCCTCAAGGCCCACGACGCCGAAGGACGTCCGCTGCGACACCGCCACCAGGTACCCGAAAATCCCAACGGTCCAGATAAGCCAAGCGCGGGGTGCAGTCACGTCTTCATTATGCCCGGATGCCTCCCCCCGCCCTTGAGCCCGGGGCGGGGAACAGGCAGCAATGCCCTACTGCGCCGGGTTCTCCCGGGCCAGGTACGCCTCGACGGCGGCCCCCAGGTCGTCGGCGTCGGGAAGCTCGTCGTTTTCGTTTGCGAGCAGCGAGCGGCGCACAATGCCGTCGGCCTTTTCGTCGTAGCGGGTCTCGAGCCGGGACACCACCTGCTGCACTTCGTCGGACGCGTCGATCTGTTCGGCGATCTGCCGGGTCACTTCGCGGCCGGCCTCGCGGAGCCGGTCGGTGGGCAGCATCAGCGAGGTCGCTGCGCCCAGGTATTCAAGGCCGGCAACGGCGGCCGTGGGGTACTCGGCTTCGGCCAGATAGTGCGGGACGTGGATAACATAGCCGGCCACGTTCCGGCCGGCCTCGACCAGCCGCAACTCCAGGATGTGGCCCACGGCGGCGGGAACCTCCACGGTAGGCTTCCAGACGGAAATGCCCTCGATCAGCTCGGGACGGTTGCCGTGCACCGTCACGCCAACGGGACGGGTGTGCGGCACCGGCATCGGGATGGAGTGGATCCAGGTAACCAGGTTGACGTCCAGTTTCTCGACGATGCCAACCACGGCACGGGCGAACCGCTCCCACTGCAGGTCCGGCTCGAATCCCGCCAGCAGCAGGAAGGGTTTGCCCAGGCCGTCAACAAGCCGGTATAGCGCCAGCCGCGGCTCCTGGTAGTCCTGCAGGTGGTCCTCGACGAACGTCAGGTGCGGCCGCCGTGACCGGTAGTCGATCAGCTGGTCCGCATCAAACACAGCTACGGGCTTGGCGTCAAGGGAGTCCAGCAACTCGGCATTAATCTGTTTCACCACGTGCCCGGCGTCGGCGAAACCGGTGAAACCCATCACCAGGTTCAGCCCGCGGAGTTCCGGGCTGTGGAACAGCTCAATGTTGCTCGCGTAGAGCGCGTCAGGGTCCAGCAGGGAGCCGGAGATCCGTTCAAGCACGGCATGTTCCTTTCATGGATGCGGGTGGACATCAATTACAACGCGGTCCGGCGGCAGGGCATTCCACCGCGCGGTGTGGCGCACATCTCAGAAGATTCTTCCGCCGGGGCGCCATGGGACTACGATCGGAACTGGCCTGCCGCACGGGCTGAACATTCCCGGACGGCGTCCGGAACGGCCGTGCCCGGCAGCCGGGGCAGCGCGCCGAACATGCAGCCCTGCCCGTACCAGCTCTCGAGAATTGAGGACTCATCCCTGTGGTCAAGAATACTGAAATCAACCTTAGTACCCTCTCCCGCGACCTGAAGAAGAGCCCAAGCGACGCCGTTGTCGTCGGCGTGGGGCAGGGAACCGACGGACCGGTACTGCTGGCCAACCCGCTCGCAGCAAAGTCCGCCGAAGCACTCACCGACTCGCTCAAAGCACTGGGCGTCACCGGCGCCGCGGACCAGATCGTCCGCCTGCCCGGCCTCCCCGAGACCGGCGCGGGCATCCTGGTCCTTGCCGGAGTGGGTAAGGTCAACGCCGCCCCGCCCACCGGCGAAGCGCTCCGCCGGGCCGCCGGATCCGCCATCCGCCAGCTGGCCGGCCTGGGCACCGTCGTGCTCGCCTTCCCGACGGCGTCCGCCGCCGACGTCGCGGCAGTCGCCGAAGGTGCCGCGCTGGGCGCCTACTCCTTCACCGAGTTCCGTTCGTCAAAGGAAGGGCTGAAGGATCCCGTCCGCAAGGCCATCATCTTCACCGATGTCGCTGACCATCAGGAAACCGCCGCGGCCCTGAAACGCGCAGCCCTGGTGGGCAAGGCGGTCAACGCCACGCGCTCCCTGGTCAACACCCCGCCCAGCCACCTTTACCCGGAGACGTTCGCGGAGGCCGCCAAGGACCTGGCCAAGGGCCTTCCCGTCAAGGTGACAGTCTGGGACGAGAAGCGGCTCGAAAAGGAAGGCTTTGGCGGCATCATGGGTGTTGGCAAGGGGTCAGCCCGCCAGCCCCGCCTGGTCAAGGTGGAGTACTCCCCCGCCCGGCCGGTCACCAAAATCGCCCTGGTGGGCAAGGGCATCACCTTCGACACCGGCGGCATTTCCATCAAGCCGGCCCTGGGCATGGGCGACATGAAGAGCGACATGGCCGGTGCCGCCGTCGTCCTTAATACTGTCCTTGCCCTCGCCGGCCTGGGCCTGCCGGTCAAGGCGACCGCCTGGCTCTGCATCGCCGAGAACATGCCCTCGGGAGCCGCATCCCGCCCGGCCGACGTCCTCACGATGTTCGGCGGCAAGACCGTCGAGGTGCTTAACACCGACGCCGAGGGCCGCCTGGTCATGGCCGACGGCATCGTGGCGGCAAGCCAGGAATACCCGGATGCAATCATCGACGTGGCCACGCTGACCGGCGCCCAGCTGATCGCGCTCGGCAACCGGACCGCGGGCGTCATGGGTGCGGACTCCGTCACTGCCGCCCTCAAGGCTGCCGCAGACCGTGCGGGCGAACTGGTATGGCCCATGCCGCTTCCGGAGGAGCTCCGCCCGAGCCTGGACTCGCAGGTGGCGGACCTGGCCAACATCGGCGAACGCCACGGCGGCATGATGACGGCCGCCGTCTTCCTGCAGGAGTTCGTGGGCAAGGACAAGGACGGCGGCCGGATCCCGTGGGCCCACATCGACATCGCCGGCCCTTCCTTTAACACCGGAAGCCCCTACGGCTACACCCACAAGCAGGGAACGGGGTGCACTGTCCGCACGCTGGTGGCCTATGTGGAGGACGTCATCGCCGCCGCCGCCTGAGGCAGGCTGCGGCCGGTGCGCGCGCCTGGTGGCGGGGGTGATCCCTCCGCCACTAAGCGGCGTGACACTCGACACAAAGCGCTCCACAAACGCTGTGCCAAGGTGGAGCATGGATAGGTGGTTCGCTAAGGTGAACCACGATAGTCACAAATGCAAGAGAATTGGCCTGCTGACATAATCACGGCAGGGCAAGATCCAAGACCAGATGATGCGCGGCAGAAACGCGTCATCGTTCACGCGAGGGAGCGTTTAAGTGGCCGATCAGGCAACTGCGCAAGAATTCGACATCCTGGTACTCGGCGGCGGAAGCGGCGGATACGCCGCCGCGCTGCGGGCGGTACAGCTTGGCTTCACCGTCGGCCTCGTGGAGAAGGCAAAGCTGGGCGGCACCTGCCTCCACAACGGCTGCATCCCCACCAAGGCCCTGCTCCACTCGGCCGAACTGGCCGACCACGCCCGTGACTCCGCCAAGTACGGCGTGAACGTCACCCTCGACGGCATCGACATCACGGCCGTCAACGCGTACAAGGACGGCATCATCGCCGGCAAGTACAAGGGCCTCCAGGGCCTCATCAAGTCCAAGGGCATCACCGTCATCGAAGGTGAGGGCAAGCTGCAGGGCACCGACACCATCGTGGTGAACGGCACCGCCTACAAGGGCAAGAACATCATCCTGGCCACCGGCTCCTACTCCCGCACGCTGCCCGGCCTCGAAATCGGCGGCAAGGTCATCACCTCGGACCAGGCGCTGACCATGGAGTCGATCCCCAAGAGCGCCATCATCCTGGGCGGCGGCGTGATCGGCGTCGAGTTCGCCTCCGTCTGGAAGTCCTTCGGCGTCGACGTCACCATCGTTGAAGGCCTGCCCTCCCTCGTTCCGAACGAGGACGCCACCATCGTCAAGAACTTTGAGCGCGCCTTCAAGAAGCGCGGCATCAAGTTCTCCACCGGTGTCTTCTTCCAGGGCGTCGAGCAGAACGACAACGGGGTCAAGGTCACCCTCGTGGACGGCAAGACGTTCGAAGCAGACCTCCTCCTGGTGGCCGTAGGCCGCGGGCCCGTCACCGCCAACCTCGGGTACGAGGAAGCCGGCATCACCATCGACCGCGGCTTCGTGATCACCAACGAGCGCCTGCACACCGGCGTGGGCAACATTTACGCCCTGGGCGACATCGTCCCGGGCGTCCAGCTGGCCCACCGCGGTTACCAGCAGGGCATTTTCGTGGCCGAAGAGATCGCCGGCCTGAAGCCCGTGATCGTCGAGGACATCAACATCCCCAAGGTCACCTACTCCGACCCTGAAATCGCCACCGTCGGCTACACCGAAAAGGCCGCCAAGGAGAAGTTCGGCGAAGACCAGGTGCAGATTCAGGAATACAACCTCGCCGGCAACGGCAAGAGCTCCATCCTGGGCACCTCCGGCCTGGTGAAGCTGGTCCGCCAGAAGGACGGCCCCGTGGTGGGCGTCCACATGATCGGCGCCCGCATGGGCGAGCAGGTGGGCGAGGCCCAGCTGATCGTGAACTGGGAAGCCTACCCGGAGGACGTGGCCCAGCTGGTACACGCCCACCCCACCCAGAACGAGGCCCTGGGCGAAGCCCACCTGGCACTCGCGGGCAAGCCGCTGCACGGCTAGTCTCCCCCAGCACCACCGTGCATGGTGCCCCGGCGCCGCTGGCCGGGTGCACCATGCATACCCTCAGGCAGCATTCAATCGCACTAAAGACCAATAAGGAGAACGGGGACGACATGTCTGAATCCGTTAACTTGCCCGCCCTCGGTGAGAGCGTCACCGAAGGAACCGTCACCCGCTGGCTTAAGCAGGTAGGTGACCGGGTAGAGGTGGACGAACCGCTGCTCGAGGTTTCCACCGACAAAGTAGACACTGAAATCCCCTCTCCTGTAGCTGGCGTGATTGAGGAAATCCTGGTCGCCGAAGACGAGACGGCCGAGGTCGGCGCACCCCTGGTGCGCATCGGCGACGGCTCCGGCGGCGGTTCCGCCCCGGCAGCAGAAGCACCGGCAGCCGCTCCCGCCCCGGAAGCACCGGCACAGGAAGCACCGGCCGCCGCACCGGCTGAAGAAGCTCCCGCCCCGTCAGCCCCTGCAGCCGGCGGCGGTGAAGGCCACGAAGTCACCCTCCCCGCCCTTGGCGAGAGCGTGACCGAGGGAACCGTTACCCGCTGGCTCAAGGCCGTTGGCGACACTGTTGAGGTGGACGAACCCCTGCTCGAGGTCTCCACGGACAAGGTGGACACCGAGATCCCGTCGCCGGTTGCCGGCACGCTCCAGGAAATCCGCGTCAGCGAGGACGAGACCGCCGAGGTCGGTTCCGTCCTGGCCGTCATTGGTTCCGGTGCCGCCGCTGCTCCGGCCGAGGCGCCCGCCCCGGCCGCGCCGGCGCAGGAAGCACCCGCTCCTGCCCCCGCGCAGGAAGCCCCGAAGGCTGAAGCTCCCAAGCAGGAAGCCCCCGCTCCGGCTGCAGCTCCGGCCCCCGCGCCGCAGGCTGCTCCGGCTCCGGCAGCACCGTCTGCTCCGCAGGCCGCCCCGGCAGCAGGTTCCGACTCCGGCTACGTGACCCCGCTGGTCCGCAAACTGGCCAACCAGCACGGCGTGGACATTGCGTCGCTGTCGGGCACCGGCGTCGGCGGCCGCATCCGCAAGCAGGATGTCATGGCCGCTGCCGAAGCGAAGGCAGCACCTGCCTCCGCTGCTCCGGCCGCCTCCGCACCGTCTGCTGCTGCCCCTGCAGCCTCCGCCGCAGCGTCCCCGCTCCGCGGCACCACCCAGAAGGCACCGCGCATCCGCCAGGTCATTGCCCGCCGTATGCGCGAATCCCTCGAAATCTCCACCCAGCTGACGCAGGTCCACGAAGTGGACATGACCAAGATCGCCAAGCTGCGCGCCCGGGCCAAGAACACGTTCCAGGCCCAGAACGGCACCAAGCTGACGTTCCTTCCGTTCATCGCCAAGGCGGTGGCCGAAGCCCTCAAGCAGCACCCCAAGCTCAACGCTGCGTACGACGAGGACAAGCAGGAGATCACTTACCACAACGCCGAGCACCTGGCGATCGCCGTCGACACGGATAAGGGCCTGCTGGTCCCGGTCATCTCCGATGCCGGCAACCTGAACCTTGCCGGCCTGGCGGGCAAGATCGCTGACGTCGCGGCACGCACCCGTGACGGGAAGATCGGCCCGGACGAGCTGTCCGGCGGCACCTTCAGCATCACCAACATCGGCTCCGTGGGCGCCCTGTTCGACACCCCGATCATCAACCAGCCGCAGGTGGGTATCCTCGGCACCGGCGCCATCGTCAAGCGCGCCGTTGTGGTGTCGGATGAGAACGGTGACGACTCGATCGCCATCCGCTCCATGATGTACCTGTCGCTGACGTACGACCACCGCCTGGTGGACGGCGCGGACGCCGGCCGTTTCCTCCAGACCCTCAAGGCCCGCCTGGAAGAGGGCGCCTTCGAGGCGGACCTCGGTTTGTAACAGCCGGCCACGGACGACGGCGGTGCGCGCCAATGGTGGGAAAACCACCTGCGGTGCGTGCCGCCGTCGTTAATTAACCACCAGTCGCCGAGGCACCCGGCGCCTTACTACAGGCTGTAGAACTACTGGCTAGACTGGTCCCATGAACATCCTCTACAACATTGTGGTCTTCCTGCACATCGTCGGCGCGGCAATGATCGTGGGCATCTGGATCGGGCAAATGAAGAAGCCCACAGTCCACCCCCGGCAGTTCGACGGCGCCATGACGCAGCTCCTCACCGGCGTCGTCCTGATGGGGCTCATCCCCGCACTGGATATGGACGCCAACTACGCCAAGCTCGGCATTAAGCTGGTCATTGCCGTGGTTGTCGGCGTCCTGGCCTTCATCGGCCGCCGGAAGTACAAGGCGGGAGAGGCGGTCAGCCCAGGCCTGGCACACGCGGTGGGCGGCCTGGCGCTGTTGAACATTGCCATCGCCACCATCTGGGACTGACACAGCGCCGCCGTTTCCCGGGGCTGCGGAGTCATAATCCACCAGCGGCGGATGCCGGATGCACGCCCCCGGTGAAGTCCCTAGGATGGGAGACGGCGGGGTGTGGCAGCAGCCGGCCCCGGTAGAAATCGATTTGAGGAGTGGACATGGCAGCAACACGCACCGCACACACCGTCTGGAACGGCGACCTGATGTCGGGCTCGGGTAACACTACGCTCGACAGCTCCGGCCTGGGCACCTACGACGTCACCTGGAAGGCGCGCACCGAGGCTGCCAACGGCAAGACCAGCCCCGAGGAACTGATCGCCGCCGCCCACTCGGCCTGCTTCTCCATGGCATTCAGCCACGCGCTGGCGCAGGCCGGCCACGCTCCCGAGGAGGTCAACACCAAGGCTGACGTCACCTTCGTACCCGGGACCGGCATCACGGGCAGCCACCTGACCATGTCCGCAAAGATCCCCGGCATCTCCGAGGAGGAGTTCCAGAAGATCGCGGCGGAAGCCAAGGTGGGCTGCCCGGTTTCCGGTGCCCTGGCCAGCATCGACATCACCCTGGACGCCACGCTGCAGTCCTGATCCGGCTGTTGCCGGACACCTAGAAGGCCCTGCCTGGCCGGAGTCTGTCCGGTCACGCAGGGCCTTTTCCGTTAAGACCGGCGGCCTAGCTCCCCTGGCGGCGGGCAGGCAGCGGCGCCGGACGCAGCCGCCGGTACCCTTCGCGGGCAGGGGGGCGGTCGGTGGGCAGTTCCTGGATCATCTCCTTCAGCGCGCCGATGCCGTACTCCAGCTGCGGGTCCCGTCCGGCTGCGTAGGCGTGCGGCGGGAAGGTCACTTCAATGTCCGGGTCCACGCCATAGTTTTCGACGCTCCATCCCACGCCGCCGCTGAACCAGTTGGCATATCGCGGCTGGGTGACGCCGGTGCCGTCAGCCAGTGAGAACCTGTTGTCGATGCCCACCACGCCGCCCCATGTCCGCGTTCCGATAACAGGCCCGATCCCCCGCAGCTTGGAAACCTGGGTGATGATGTCACCGTCCGAGCCGGCAAACTCGTCAGCGAGGACAACCACCGGGCCCCGCGGCGCGTGGTGCGGGTAGGTGCGCGGTTTCTCCCCGCGCGGCATGCTCCAGCCCGTCACCTTGCGACCGATCAGTTCCGCCACCAGCTGCGACGTATGGCCGCCGCGGTTCCGCCGCACGTCCACGATGAGTCCGTCCAGCGCCGTCTCCGTGTCCAGGTCCCGGTGCAGCTGCGCCCAGCCGTTGGCCATCATGTCCGGAACGTGCAGGTAGCCGAACGTTCCGCCCGAGGCTTCCCGGACGGTCCGGCGGTTGGCGGCAACCCACTCCTGGTACCGCAGGCGTTCCTCATCCTTGACAGGCACGACGGCGACACGGCGGCGGGTGCCCGCCGCCCCGCCGTGTCCCGGCCCGTTGAGTAGGGTCAGCTCGACGGCGCGGCCCGCCGACCCGACCAGCTGCATTGCCGGGGTGACGGACGCGGAGAGCGGGACGCCGTCGATGGCCAGCAGGATGTCGCCGGCCTTCGCATCCACTCCGGGCCGGGCGAGGGGCGAGTCAGCCAACGGATCGGAGGATTCACCGGCCAGGATGCGGGTGATTTCCCACCCGGCCGGGGTGTGGGACAGGTCTGCGCCGAGCCGTCCCTGGCCCTGGCTGCCGTTCTCCGTTACCGGCGCGGGACGGACATACGCGTGTGAGGTACCCAGCTCACCGTGCATCTCCCAGAGGAGGTCCACCAGGTCGTCGTGCGAGCCGAGGCGGTCAACCAGGGGGCGGTAGCGCCGATGGACTGACTCCCAGTCCTGGCCGGCCATGTCCTCGGCCCAGAAGAAGTCCCGCTGCAGCCGCCATGCCTCGTCAAAGGCCTGGCCCCAGACGCTGAGCGGATCCATCATCACCCGGATCCGGCCGAGATCCACCTTGACGAGCTTTCCGGACTCTTCGTCCGCCTTGGCATCGGCAGGGACGGCGGTGACCTGCTTGTCGTTCACCAGAACCACGGTTGCCCTGTCGCCCGAGAGGCGGTAGCTGTCCAGCGCCTCCACGAGCGTGAATTTCTTCCGCCGGCCAAGGTCGTACCGGACAAGGCCGGGACGGGTGTCCTTGTCCTCCTGGCTCGCCTTGCCGTCGCCGGTGACACCGGCGAGGGGACGGTCCAGCCACAGCAGGGCTCCGTCCGTAGCCTCCAGCGACGTGTAGTTACCCTGGGGCACCGGGACGCTGATGACGCGGTGGGCCAGCCCGTCCCGGTCAACCACCACTTCCGGGGACGGTTCCGGCGTGCCCTCGTCTTCGCCGCCGGCGGGTGCTTCGTCGCCGTCCGGTGCCACCGACGGGCCGAAGGGCGACGGCGTCCCGGCGGCGAGTGCCACAAGGTACGGCTTGATGGGGCTGGGGAAGGACAGGTCGAACGAATGGCCGTCGTACACCGGGTCGAAGCTGCGGTTGGACAGGAAGGCGAGGTACTTGCCGTCAGGGGTGAAGGTCGGCGACGTGTCGCAGAACCGTCCGTCGGTGACGTCCACGGGGTCCGCGCCGGGTTGCCCGACGTTCGCCATTCGAAGCCTGCTGCGCGAGCCAAAGGAGGTGACGGGCTCGGACCATGCCAGCCACCGTGAATCCGCGGACCAGGCCAGGTTCCCAATGGTGCCTTCGCCAATGCTGGCCAGAAGCGTCACGTCCCCTGTCCGGCTGTCCACCAGCTGCACCTCGCCGAAGGACGTGCCTGCCGCCACCCAGCGTCCGTCCGGGCTGGTCTCCAGCGAGCTCGCGCGCGACGACAGGGGGACCACAACTGCCGCTTCCGCTACAGACTGGGCATCCGCCGCGGACGCAGCACCTTCCGGAGCAACGTCCGCCTGGCCGGCATCCGCTGCCTGGGCGGCGTGCTGGTCGTCAGCTGGAACAAAGGCAGCACCCCCGGCCAGGACGGCAGCACCGGCAGCCGGGACGGGCTGCGGCAGGAGCGGAGCATCGGCTGCGTCGGCTTCGGTTGCGGGCATGCCTGCAGCCCCACCAGAGTCCTTTCCGGGAGCGGCCGGGGCGGTGTGCGGCACCGGCGCCACAATGTCCCGGATGTGCAGGGCTTCAACACCGCCGTGGTCGGCAATGTAGGCGATCCTGCCGTCGGCCAGCGGCCTGGGCAGGCGGCCGCGGACGCCGGGAGTTGCCTCGATGATCCGGGAGGGACCGTCCTTGTGGCGCAACCAGTGGATGGTGCCGTGCGCCTCCACCGCGCTGGCGGTACCGGCAGTATTCGGCACCACGGCGCCCAGGTGCTTTGCAACCTTCAGGAGGGCGGGCCGGCGGGACTGCGAGGCGGAACCCAGCGTGATGTCCAGGCGCACGGCTTCCGAGTTAAGGTCATGCAGGACCCACAGCTCACCGGCGGACTCAAAGATGACGCGCTTCCCATCAGTGGCGGCATGACGGACGTAGAAGTCCTCATGGTCCGTGTGCCGGCGCAGGTCCTTCCCGTCGGGAAGGACCGAGTAAAGGTTCCCGTAGCCCTCATGGTCGGACAGGAAGGCGATGCGGCCGTCCACCCACATGGGATCGGCGAGGTTGCCGTCAAGGTCGGGCAGCAGGCGCTCGAACTCCCCGTTGCCATCCGTGTCGATCCACAGTTTCCCGGCGGTGCCGCCCCGGTACCGCTTCCACCACGCGGGTTCGCGGGACAGTACGCTGCCCACCACCACGGGCCGCTCGTCCCCTACTTCGGGACCGAAGGCCACCGATTCCACGGGTCCAAACGGCAGCTCTTCGGCCCACCCGCCCTCCACCGGAACGCTGTAGGCGTGCGTGTGGCGGCTCTCAGCCTGCCGGAAGGCACTGGTCACCAGGACCGCCCCACCGGCTGTGAAGCCCTTGACCCGGGTGGTGCTGTGCCCGAAGTACGTTAACTGCCGGTAGTTTCCGCCGTCGACGTCCGCTGCCACCACTTCCGGCGCCGTCCCCTGTACCACCGTCCACACCAGCTTCTTTCCGTCGGGGGTGAAGCGGGGATTGCGGGCGGGCAGCTGCAGCGAGGAGACGCGCCAGGCGCGGCCCCCGCCGAGGGGCGCGACCCACACGTCGTCCTCGGCCACGAATGTGACCAGATCGCCGTGCAGATGCGGGAAACGTAAGTAGCTCGAAGAGGTCATCGTTCGATCATAGTCAACCGTCCTGCGGCCCTGCGGGAGGTACCGAAGCACGGGTCCGTGGTGAGATAGACCATGCGCATCGTCATCGCAGGAGCCTCCGGCCTGCTCGGCACCTCCATGTCCGAAACCTTCCGCAACGCCGGACACGACGTCGTCTCCCTGGTGCGCCGCGGGGCGGCCTCAGCGGATGAAATCAGCTGGGACCCGGGGGCCGGGCGGCTGGACCCAGGCGCCCTCGCCGGGGCGGACGCCGTCGTGAATCTCTCTGGCGCCGGCATCGGGGACCGGCCGTGGACGCGGAAGCGCGTTGAGGAGCTGTTCAGCTCGCGTGTGGGCCCCACCGTAACGCTTGCCAACGCCATGTGGCAGTTGGATGTTCCCCCCGCGGTCTTCATCAGCCAGTCCGGTTCCGGGTATTACGGCGATGCCGGAAACACCGTCCTGCGCGAGTCAGCGCCGGCAGGATCAGGCGTCCTGTCCCGTATCTGCATGGAGTGGGAGGCCGCTGCAGCCACGGTTCCTGCGGGGGTGCAGCTGGTGGTTCCGCGCACCGGTGTGGTGTTCAGCCGCACCGGTGGCGCCCTGGGCCGGCTGCTTCCGCTGCTGAAGCTCGGCGTTGGCGGCCCCCTTGGCAACGGCAGGCAATTCTGGCCGTGGGTCACGCTGCCCGACGTTTCCGCTGCCTTTCTCTTCCTGTTGGAATCAGGGATCAGCGGGCCCGTCAACCTCTGCGCGCCGGAAGATGGGGATGTCAACGCTATCGTTGCTGCCCTTGCCCGCGCCCTGCACCGCCCGGCCGTGCTGAGGGTTCCGGCGCCGGTGCTCCGGCTGGTGATGCGCAACCTGGCCGAGGAGTTGCTGTTGTCGAGCCAGCGGATGGAACCGGCAGTCCTGGCCGCTGCCGGTTTCAGGTGGCAGCATCCAACTTTGGCGGCTGCGGCACAGTGGGTGGCAGGCAGGGAAGGCGCGGACGCGCTCAGCTGACAGGTGTCCCACGCTGCGCTCACGACCCCGGGAGGATCTCGCTGATCCGCCACGCCCCGTTCACGGACACGAGGACCAGCCGGAGGGGCCGGCCGGCACTGGCCGCCCCTGTGGCCACCACAGATCCCCGGGCATCCAGTTCCTGGTAGGCGGACGTAGCGGCGGTAGCACGGACCACTGCCCGGTCAGCGGTGGCCCCGTCCTCGGTGGCCACGCCGGACAGCGTGCTTGAGAGACCGCCCAGCACAAGGCCGGCATCGCGCAGCCGGTCTCCGGTCCGTTTGTCCGCTTGCGCTGCCGGTGACCCTGCAGCGTTCACCTCTTCCAGGAGGTCAAGCTTCCCGCTGGCGAAAGCCAGGTTCCGCAGGGCTGCAAGTCCGGCCAGCGCGCGGGCAGGATCTTTGTCCGCAGCCTGCCCGCGGGCAGCCCCGGTGGCGTCCGCTTCTTCTGCCGGCGCTTCCGTGGCCGCCGGCGGCGCTCCCGCGGACGCGGTTGCATTGCCCAAGGCAGGCGGCAGCGGGTCCCGCGTTCCCGCAAGCCCCCACAGAGCCGCTGCTGCGGCCAGTACTGCCATTGCAGGAAGGGCCCAACGCTGCGCTTTTCCGCCCATTGCAGAAGCTCCGGGCTTCAGCGCGTGTTTCCCGTGGGCGGGGGCGTCCCCGGCTGCGGGAAACGGGAGCCGATGCGCGCGCTGCCCACCGGCAGTGTGGAGGCGCCGGCGAAAGCCGGCGAGTTTCTCCCCGACGCCAAGCTTTTGGTTCATCCTGTCCAGAGCGGACGACGGCGGCACGTGCCTCCGCGTCACAAGCTCCGGCATGACGGTGGGATGGACGGCAGCAGCCAGGTCAAGCGGACGGGGTGGTGCGCTGCGGTAGACGGCAGTGGCCAAAGCAGCCGCGGTGGGTCGAAGCCGCCGGTCTTCGGCGAGCCCGGATTCGAGGGCAGCGGCCAGGTCCCTGGGAACCTCCGGGACGAGCAGGGTGAGCGGCGGGCGGTCGGCCGTCCGCGCAGGTACTTCCCCGGTGAGGCAATACCAGCCGAGGGCGGCGGCCGAGTAGACATCACGTTCCGGCTGCAGCCCCGCCCGCACCGCATCCACCGGGGCGGGATCCAGGAAACCGGCCGTTCCCCAACTTCCAGCACGCCCGGCCTCACCTGCCATCCTGGCAATGCCAACATCGGACAGCAGGGCTTTGCCCTGGCCGGTGAACAGAACGTTGCCCGGGGAGACGTCGGCGTGGGTGAAGCCGTTGTTATGCAGGTAGTTCAGCGCCTGGGCGATGGGGGTCAGCACCGTGACCGTCTCCCCCACGGTGAGTCTCCCGCGGGCGGCAACGAGGTCCGCGAGGGAGCCCCCGGAGGCGTAGTCCATGACCAGGGCGGCGCCCCCGGGACCTCCTTCGTACCGGACGGCCTGGTGTGCCTTCACCAGGTGCTCGTGGTCAAGGACGGAGAGGATGCGGATTTCGCGCCGGATCGCCTCGTCCTCCAGGCCTTCGCTGCCATGGGCGCCGCCCGGTCCTGCGCGGAAACACTTCAGCGCGACGTTGCGGCCCGTGCGCTGCTCTGTTGCCAACCAGACCGAAGCGGTACCACCCTCGCCCAGCAGGCGCCCGACGGTGTATCCGGAAACCTCTGGAGTCTTCGCATCTTCCATCCCCTATGTCTAGCCGAATCCGCCACGGTCTGCAGAAGTTATCCACAGGTACCCGGCGCGCGCCGGTCACATCCCGTGGAGAGTGGTGAGCTTAAGCACTAAACCCGGCCGGAAGCGCTCCACGGTCTAAGCTGGAAGGCATGACTCTTGAGTTTTCAAGGCTCGGTCTCGCCCCCGACTATGTCGACTACCAGCAGGCCTGGGACAGCCAGCGCGAGCTGCACGGCAAAGTGGTCGCAGGTGAAGCGCCGAGCACGGTGCTGCTGTTGGAGCACGCTGCCGTATACACAGCCGGCAAGCTCACCGAAGACCACGAGCGGCCTTTCGACGGCACCCCCGTGGTTGCCGTGGACCGCGGTGGAAAGCTCACCTGGCACGGACCCGGCCAGCTGATCGCCTACCCCATCGTGAAATTGAAGAACCGCTCCGGTATCCGTGACTACGTTGAGCGACTGGAAGCCATCATGATCGCCGTCATGGCGGACTACGGCATCAAGGCAGAACGCATCAAGGGCAGGGCCGGAGTCTGGATCAAGGCCGATGACAAAGGCCCGGACCGGAAAATTGCCGCCATCGGCATTCGCGTCCTGAACGGCGTCACCATGCACGGGATTGCCATCAACTGCAGCAATGACCTCGCGCCCTACGCCCAGATTATCGCCTGCGGAATTACCGATGCCGGCGTGACCACGATGTCCCTGGAAACCGGGCGGGACATCCGCCCCGCCCGGATCGTCGACCGCCTTGTGGAAGAGTTCCGCAAGCATGAAGAAGCACTCGTTTCAAGCCCCGAAGGAGCTCTCCTGTGACATTGGCACCTGAAGGCCGGAAGATGCTGCGGATCGAGCAGCGTAATGCGGCTGTCCCGGTGGAGCGCAAGCCGGACTGGATT
>NZ_VAHN01000010.1 GCF_005796205.1 Pseudarthrobacter sp. NamE2
GGGAACCACCCCAATGGCCGCCGGCCCCAGTACCTGCATTCTTCGCCGGCGTGGACACAGGTGCACCTGCAGCTGCAGGTCCACCGGAAGCGGCGCGGCCGCTAGCAGGCGCGGGGATCGTGACCGTTACCCCCGCTGGGACAGTTGCCGTGGGGCAACAAACGGGATGGGATGGTTCGGACTTGACCGCTGAGTGTGTCACTTGCGGGGCGCCATGGTTTGAAGATTGGAAGTGGGACATAGCGGATGCGGATGTCCCAGACCTGGACATACCTGATGACCCGGGCTTTCTGGAGATTGACCTGCCAGAGGACCCATTCCCGGACTGGCTCCTATCGCTGACTGTTCAGGATGCGACATAGGCAGCGATTGCAGGCTTTGAACGACTGCAGGCTTTAGGCGCTGGGCGGGCAGTTTGCGGGTCACCGCTTCGGCTGGAAACAGAAAGGCAGCCCGGTCAATGTGACCGGGCTGCCTTCTTCGATGGTGCCCTCGGTAGGATTCGAACCTACGGCCTTCTGCTCCGGAGGCAGACGCTCTATCCCCTGAGCTACGAGGGCAATCCGGATTTCCTGCCGTTCCCGGCGGGACGTCCTAGAGCTTAGCAGGAAGGTGGGCTCCAAGGGAAAACCGACGCGACACCGCCCGGCTCTACCCTGACATCGCTTGGCTTTGGCCGTGCCTCCGCCTTGGCATTGACAGGGCTAAGGCATTCCAAACCGCGGCATCAGTATCCAGAGAACGAGTCCACGTGCACGCGCCGGGCTCCTGCTGCCCGGGCCGCCCGGCGCAGGGAGGCAACGCTGGCGGGTGAGCCGGAAATGTACACTTCGCGGCCGCTGATATCCGGAACCAGGGATTTCAGCCTGTCCGCGTCCAACCGGTACCCGCCTGGAATCGCCGTGAAGTCCGGTGGTGGCTCTGAACCGTCGGCGAGGCGGACCAGGACCCGGACGCCGGAAGCCCGGAGCTCTTCCGCGTAGGCAATTTCCTCCGCGGACCGGGCCAGGAGAAGAAGCACGGTGTCGCGTTCCCGGAGTCCCCCGGACGCAAGATGCGACAGGAAGGGCGTGATTCCGATTCCAGCGGCAATGAGCAGCACCGCCCTGCGCGGATCGCGGGGGAGGACGAAATCACCGCCCACGGAGGTGGCTGTCAGTTCATCACCCGGCTTCAGCGCCAGGAGCACCTTCTTCGCGGCGGACAGCGGCTCAGCTGTCCGGACCCCGAACTTCACGAGCCCTTCCGTCGGCGCACCTGTCATGCTGAACACCCGGCGCCGGCCCTTCCTGTCCGACTTGTCGTGCGGCAGGTCCAGCTCCATGTACTGCCCGGGGATGAAACGCACGGGTCGGGAAGGCTCGAAGGAGAACTCCGTGGTGCTCGGGGTCAGCGTCCGCCTGCCGGCAAACCGAAGTTTCACTCCACCGCGCTGGCCGGCCAGGAAGGCGAGGAGGTTACCCAGCAACAGCGCAGCTTCCGGCGAATTGGCGAGGAAACCCAGGTTGTAGGGCATGGCGAACACCACACCTACGACGGCGGCCAGCACCAGCTGCTGCCACCGCCGGGGCGGAAGCGTCAGCGGTTCGGTCAGCATGAAGCCCACAAAGAACAGGACCGGCCGCTGCGCGAGGGCCTGGTAGACGCCCATCCCGGCCGCCATGCCCGCACGGAGCAGCTCAACGGTGATGATGGACGTGGCAACAACGGTGAACACAGTCGCCATCAGCATTTTCCGGGTCCGGTAGAGGACCAGGAGGACGCCCGGGACGAGGAGCCACAACATGGCAGGGGTGGCCGCCCACCAGGTGGCAACGTTCAATCCGGTGAAGGCCACGGCAAAGGCTCCGAGGGCTGCGGGATTGAAGATGTGCCTGCCGCGCCAGGCGAGGGCGTATTTCGATGCCGACGCCAGCAGGCATGCCAACGCAACCCCCGCCACGTCCATGGCCTGGAACGACGGCCAGAAGAGGAAGTAGAGCAGCAAGCCGGTGATCACTGACGACTCCGAATGCGGACGGACCCGGAACAGGGCCGCCAACGCCCGGTTTGATGCATAGGTCAGGCCGAGGCAGAGCGCGAGGTGGGCCAGCATCTCCGGGATTCCGAACGTCAGCCAGCCCAAAACCTCCAGCACCAGGCTGTACACGGCCAGAACCGCCAGGACCAGGAGGACAAACCGGTACATCGTGAAACGGCCAAGAGCGGTGTCCAGCCGCCCGGCGACGGACAATGCGGGACCGGCTCTAGGGGTTTCGACGGGGCTCATGTGAACAGTGTCCCTTCAAATTCCTCGGAGTATGCGGCGCTGCCGTCGGAAAACACCGTCAGCCATGAGACATCGAACGCTTCCTGGAGTTTGGCGCCCGGAACGAAAAAGAGCGCCGTCGCCAGCGCGTCGGACAGGACCGCCGTGTCCGCCATCGCCCAGGTGGCGACAGCGGTGCGGACGGGCTGCCCGGTGGTCCCGTCCAGCACGTGGTGGAGTCCGTCACCCCAGGCACGGCGGTTCGCCGCCGAGGCACACAGGGCGCGGTCCGACAATTCCACGATTCCGATAGCCTGCGCAGGGTTGTACGGGTGCTCGAGCGCGACCCTGAGCGGAGACAGGCCGCGCACCAGGAGATCCCCGCTGCCGTCCACGACGTAGGACTCGACATCTCCGTCCTCCAGCTCAGCCGCCAGCAAGTCCACCAAAAGCCCCTTGCCGGCGGCCCCGATGTCCAGCACCACGGGGGCACTGGTGCTGATGGTTGTTCCGCTCCAGTCCATGACCTCATCCCACGGCGGGGCGGGCAGTGGTGAGCCCGCCTGGCGCAGGGAATAACCGGCGTCGTAGCCCAGGCGCTCCAGACTGGCACCGATGAGCGGGGTCATTGCGCCCCGGGAGAGCTGGTAGAGGGTCCGGTAGAGGGGGCCGAGCCGGCCGGCCTCCTCCGGGAAGCGGTAGGTGCCCGGGATCCGGGCCATGGCGTTGACCAGCGAATCGTTCCGGAAACGGGACCAGCCGGCGTCAAACTCTTCCACCCGGGCAAGGAGGCGCTCCCGCAGGGGCGCCTCCAGCGGGAGCGGCGTGGAAATTTCCCAGGTGGTACCGATTCCCTCGAACGGGAAGTTCGCCCAGTCCCTGCCCGGCACTGCCTACTGCGCCTCCGACTTGATCTGCTCCACGGCCTGGTTGAACCCGCCGCTGGTCAGGGACGAGCCGGCAACCTTGGAGACGTTGAGGTCGTCGATGTTCTTGCCCACCACCTGGTCAGCGATACCGCCGGCGAACTCGCCCTGGAACTTGCGGGTGTTGGGGTTGGAGGGGTGCTGGGTGATTTGGACGTCCGTCACCGTACCGGAAGCCAGCGTCAGCTGGACACCCACTGTCTCGGTGCCGTTGGGGGAGACATAGTTCCCGTCGGCGCTGTAGGTTCCGTCTTTGTACGTGGAGCCGCTGCCGGCCAGCGGGGACGAGCCCGGCGAAGGCGCGGCGGCTGACGTTTCAGCGGCGCTGCTGCCGGTGGACGCGGGCTGGTTTTCGGTGGCCGACGGCGCGCAGCCGGCCACTGTTCCGGCGAGTGACAAGCCGGCGATTCCGGCGTAAACAGTCTTGCGTAAGGTGCTTCTGGTTGCGGCGGGTGTCATCAGGGCTCTCGTTTCGTCATAGGGACCACATGTTCCAAGCGGTGTCTACGGTGTTGTCAACGCCTAACCCAGACTATTGGTTCAACCCTGTGCCGCAGTTGCGTTTTCCTTGTGGACCTCCGGTGTGCGGGACGGGGGCCACAACCGGCACACAAATTCTTTGCTGTCACTGGCCCCCGGTAGGCTAGAGGGGTGACTCCCGAAGAACTCTCCCTAGCAATATCCGCCTGCCTGAAGGACGCCATAGCCGCCGGTGACATCGCCCTTTCAGCATCAGCTGTGCCTGATGAGGTGCGCGTGGAGCGACCCAAGAACCGGGAGCACGGCGACTGGGCCACCAACATCGCCCTGCAGCTGGCAAAGCAGGCGGGCACCAACCCGCGCGAATTCGCCTCCGTCCTCAGCGCCCGGCTAAAGGAGATTGACGGCGTCTCCACGGTGGACATCGCCGGTCCCGGCTTCCTGAACATCACCGTGGACGCCGCCACCGCCGGTGCCCTCGCCAAGGTGATCGTCGAAGCCGGCACCCAGTACGGCACCAACTCCGCGCTCGCCGGCCACACCGTGAACATGGAATTCGTCTCGGCCAACCCCACCGGCCCCCTCCATATTGGCCACACCCGCTGGGCCGCCCTGGGGGATTCCATCGCGCGCGTCCTGCGGGCTTCCGGCGCCAGCGTCACAGCGGAGTACTACATCAACGACGCCGGGTCGCAGATGAACACCTTCGCCAACTCCGTCTACTCGCGCCTGCACGGCCTCCCCGTACCCGAGGGCGGCTACCCCGGCCAGTACATCGCCGACTTGGGCCACGAGGTCCTTACCGCGCACCCGGATATCCGCGAACTGACCGAGGTCGCCGCACTGCCGGTCATCCGCGCCGCCGCCTACGAGGCACAGATGAAGGACATCAAGGCCACGCTGGCGGCCTTCGGCGTCCACTTCGACGTCTTCTTCTCCGAGCAGGAACTGCACGACGCCGGCGCTATCGAAAGTGCCGTGGCACGCCTTCGCGAGCAGGGCCACGTGTTCGACGACGGCGGGGCTGTCTGGCTGCGGACCACGGACTTTGGCGACGACAAGGACCGGGTGATGATCCGGGCCAACGGCGAGCCCACCTACTTTGCCGCCGACGCCGCCTACTACCTGTCCAAGAAGGACCGCGGGTTTACTGAGAAGATCTACCTGCTCGGTGCCGACCACCACGGCTACATCAACCGGCTTAAGGCAATCGCCGCGGCCGCCGGTGACGATCCCGAAAAGAACATCGAGGTGCTGATCGGCCAACTGGTGTCCGTCAACGGCGCCAAGCTGTCAAAGCGTGCCGGCAATATTATCGAGCTCAAGGACCTCATTGACTGGCTGGGCAAGGACGCCGTCCGCTACTCGCTGGCGCGCTTCCCCGCCGATTCTCCACTGACCCTCGATCCCGAGCTGCTCAAAAAGCACAGCAACGAGAACCCGGTCTTCTACGTGCAGTACGCGCACGCCCGGTCACGGGGTGCAGCCCGCAACGCCGTGGCCGCCGGCGTGGACCGGTCCGCGTTCGACGCCTCCTTGCTGGACGATGCCACGGAAAACGAGCTGCTGTCGTACCTGGGCAGCTACCCCTCGGTGGTCGCCAAGGCAGCGGAACTGCGCGAACCGCACCGCGTGGCCCGGCACCTCGAGATCATCGCCGGCGCCTACCACCGCTGGTACGACGCCTGCCGTATCGCCCCCATGGGTGACGAACCGGTGACCGACACCAACCGCACCCGGCTGTGGCTCAACGACGCCACCAGCCAGGTGCTGGCGAACGGCCTTGACCTGCTTGGCGTTTCCGCGCCGGAACGGATGTAACGCAATGTCTGTAGAAACCGGAAACAGTGCATCCCCGCTGGCGCCGGAATGGCTGTCCGTCCCGGCGGACCTGAACGCCCTGCAGGAGCCCATGTGGGCGGGCAGCGTGGAACGGAACGGCGCCGGGGCACTGTCCGTTGGCGGCGTCACCGTGCAGGAGCTCAAGGAACAGTTCGGCTCGCCGCTCTTCGTGATGGACGAGGCCGACTTCCGCGCCCGCGCCCGGGCCTTCAAGGACTCCTTCGACGCTGCCTTCGCCGATATCTGCGGCGGCGTGGACGTCTACTACGCAGGAAAGTCCTTCCTCTGCACCGCCGTGGTGAAGTGGGTGGAGGAGGAAGGGCTGCGGCTGGACACCTCATCAGGCGGTGAGCTGGCCGTGGCCGCCCGTGCCGGCATCGCGGGGGAGCGGGTGGCCCTGCACGGCAACAACAAGTCCGACGGCGAGATCATCCGCGCGCTGGACATGCACTTGGGCCGCATCGTGGTGGACAGCCTGTCCGAACTCGTCCGGGTGGGCGACATCGCGCAGTCACGGGGCGAGCAGGCAAAGGTCATGCTCCGGCTTACGCCGGGCGTCCACGCGCACACCCACGAGTTCATTGCCACCGCCCACGAGGACCAGAAGTTCGGCCTCTCCATGGCTGCTGACACCACGGACCAGGCCGGCGTGTCAGCGGCGGAGGAAGCGGTGGCGGCGGCTTCGGCCCACCCGGGCGTCGAGCTCCTTGGCCTGCACTGCCACATTGGTTCCCAGATCTTCGAGCCGGATGGTTTCGCGCTGGCCGCAGAAAAGCTGCTGCGCTTCCTGGCCGCGATGCAGGAAAAGTACTCCATCGTCCTGCCGGAACTGGACCTTGGCGGCGGGTACGGGATTGCCTACACCCCGGTGGACACCCCCCGCCCGGCGGCGGAAATCGCGACGGCCATGGCCGCCGTCGTCCGTTCCACCTGCGCCGAGCTTGGCATCACGGCGCCGCGGATCTCCATTGAGCCGGGACGCGCCATCGTTGGCAGCACCACCTTCACGCTGTACGAAGTCGGCACGCTCAAGACCGTCCAGGTCGATGCTCCGGCCTCTTCCCGCGCAGGTGACGGGGATAACAACGTTACGTATCCCCGTCGGTATGTTTCGGTGGACGGCGGGATGAGCGACAACGCCCGCCCGGTGCTCTATGACGCGGATTATTCAGCGGTCCTGGCGTCCCGGACATCAGCCGCCGCCCCGCAACTGTCCCGCGTAGTGGGCAAACATTGCGAGAGCGGCGACATAGTTGTTAGAGATGTATATCTGCCCGAGGACGTGGCAGCCGGTGATCTGCTTGCCGTACCGGGAACCGGCGCCTACTGCTGGGCCCTCTCGAGCAACTACAACTATCTGGCCCGGCCGGGCGTTGTCGCTGTGCGCGACGGATCCGCCCGGCTGATTGTCCGCGGGGAAACCGAAGAAGACCTGCTGAACCGCGACATGGGAGCCTGACGTGACCGAAATGCGAACCTTGAAAGTGGCCCTGCTGGGCTGTGGCAACGTTGGGGCCCAGGTTGCGCGGATTCTCCTTGAGGACGCGGACGCCCTCGCCGCCCGTACCGGCGCCCGCCTGCAGCTGAGTGGCATTGCCGTCCGGAACGTGAATTCCCGCCGGGACGTTGAGTTGCCCCAGGAACTGTTCACCACCGACGCCGACACCCTGGTCAAGGACGCGGACCTGGTCATCGAGCTGATGGGCGGCATCGAGCCGGCCCGCTCGCTGATCGTCACCGCCATCCGAAACGGGGCTTGCGTGGTCACCGGCAACAAGGCGCTGCTCGCCCAGGACGGCCCCAGCCTCTATGAAGAGGGAGATAAGGCCGGCGTCCAGCTTTCCTACGAGGCCGCCGTCGCCGGGGCCATTCCCATCCTGCGCCCCATCCGCGACAGCCTCTCCGGCGACCGGATCACCCGCGTGCTCGGCATCGTCAACGGCACCACCAACTACATTCTGGACCAGATGGACACTACCGGGGCGCAGTTCGCCGACGCCCTGGCCGAAGCGCAGCGTCTCGGATACGCCGAAGCAGACCCGACGGCCGACGTCGAGGGCCACGATGCCGCCGCCAAGGCAGCGATCCTGGCTTCGCTGTCCTTCCACAGCCGCTTTGCCCTGGAAAATGTCCACTGCGAAGGCATCAGCTCCGTCAGCGCCTCGGACATCGCCGCCGCCAAGGACGCAGGATTCGTCATCAAGCTGTTGGCCATCGCCGAGAAGCTGAACGACGCCGACGGCAACGAGGGCGTGTCCGTCCGGGTGCATCCCACCCTCCTGCCGCGCGAGCACCCGCTGGCCGCGGTCCGCGGTGCGTTCAACGCCGTCTTCATCGAGGCTGAGAACGCAGGTGAACTGATGTTCTACGGCCAGGGCGCCGGCGGCACCCCCACCGCCTCTGCCGTGCTGGGTGACCTGATCTCCGCCGCCCGCCGCCTGGTCCTCGGCGGCCCGGCCCGCACCGAGACCACCACAGGCCACGTTCCCGCGCTGCCCATCGACGCTGCCGTCACCAGCTACTACATCGGCCTTGACGTGGCCGACCAGCCCGGCGTGCTTGCCAAAATTGCGCAGCTGTTCGCCGAGCACGGCGTATCCATCGAAATCATGCGGCAGACCATCCACCGGGACACGGAGTCCAACGTGGAATCCGCCGAACTGCGGATCATCACCCACCGCGCGTCAGAGGCCGCCCTTGCGGCCACCGTCGAGGCCGTGAAGGGCCTGGACGTGATCAACTCAGTTACATCCGTTCTGCGGGTAGAAGGAGTCTAAGTGGCTCACCAATGGCGCGGCGTCATCCGCGAATACGCTGACCGTTTGCCCGTCACGGCAGCCACCCGGGTCATCACCCTGGGCGAGGGCGGAACCCCGCTGGTGCACGCGCAGAAGCTGTCCGGGCTCACCGGTTCCGAGGTGTACCTCAAGGTGGAGGGCATGAACCCCACCGGCTCCTTCAAGGACCGCGGCATGACCATGGCCATGACCGCCGCCGTGGAAGCCGGCGCGCAGGCCGTGGTGTGTGCATCCACCGGCAACACGTCAGCCTCAGCCGCCGCCTACGCCACCGCCGCCGGACTTAAATGCGCCGTCCTGGTGCCCGAGGGCAAGATCTCCATGGGCAAGCTCAGCCAGGCCATCGCGCACGGCGCCACCCTCCTGCAGGTGGACGGCAACTTCGACAACTGCCTGGACATTGCCCGGAAGCTGGGGGAGTCCTACCCGGTGTTCCTGGTCAACTCCGTGAACCCTGCCCGCATCCAGGGCCAGAAGACCGGCGCCTTTGAGATCGTTGACGCGCTCGGCGACGCCCCGGACATCCACGTGCTCCCCGTCGGCAATGCCGGCAACATCACCGCTTACTGGAAGGGCTACAAGGAGTACTCGGCTCCATTTGAGTCCGCCACCGCGGGGACCCTTCCCGCCGTCTCCACCAGGACTCCTGCCATGTGGGGTTTCCAGGCTGCGGGCGCCGCGCCCTTCGTCGCAGGCCACCCCATCACCGAGCCCGACACCATCGCCACCGCCATCCGCATAGGCAACCCGGCCTCCTGGGACGGTGCCATCGGCGCCCGTGACGAATCCGGCGGCCTCATCAGCTCCGTCACCGACGAAGAGATCCTGAACGCCCACCGCTGGTTGTCCTCCAAGGAAGGCGTCTTCGTGGAGCCGGGCTCCGCCGCGGGCGTGGCGGGCCTGCTCAAGAAGCATGCCGCAGGCGAAGTGCCCGCCGGCAAGACCATCGTCATCACCGTCACCGGCCACGGCCTCAAGGACCCGCAGTGGGCCCTCCGCACCGAGGACGGAGGCGACGTCCAGCCGGTCAAGGTACCCAACGACGTCGTGACAGTTGCTGCTGAACTGGGACTGGAAGAAAAATAGCCTTGGACATCACCTCGCAGGCCACCGTAGGCCTGCAGCTTATCGAGTCCGGCCAGCGCGTTACGGTCCGGGTGCCCGCCACAACGGCCAACCTTGGACCCGGCTATGACAGCCTCGGCCTCGCACTCGCGCTGCACGACACCCTCACGGTGGAGAGCCTGGACACCGACGAGCTCGTGTTCGACCTCCGCGGCGAAGGTGCCGACACGCTGCCGCGGGACGCCAGCCACCTGGTGGTCCGGGCAATGGACACCGCCTTCGATCGGCTGGGGTTCCGGCACGGCGGGTTGAAGATCACCGCCGAGAACGTCAACCCGCACGGCCGCGGTTTGGGCTCTTCCGCTTCCGCGGTCGTCGCCGCCGTATCCGCGGCCAACGCCATGGTGCCTGCCGGGCACCGGCGCGGACAGGACTGGATCCTCCAGCTCACCAGCGAGTTGGAGGGGCATCCGGACAACGTCGCTCCCGCGATTTTCGGCGGACTGGCACTGTCATGGCAGGACAGTGACCAGTACAGCAGCACCAGTGCCACCGTGGCGGAATCCGTCATCCCCATTGTGGCCGTCCCGGACTACGAGCTCTCCACCGAAGCTGCCAGGGCCCTGCTGCCTGCCTCGGTGGGACACCACGCAGCCGCGATGAACTCCGGGCGCGCCGCACTGCTGATCCACGCGCTGACGCACAAACCGGAATTCCTGCTGGCGGGGACCGAGGACTACCTGCACCAGAGCTACCGGGCCCAGGCGATGCGTCCCAGCGCGGCACTGATCGCCGCGTTGCGCTCGGCCGGGCATGCCGCCGTCGTTTCCGGTGCCGGGCCCACCGTCCTGGTCCTCGCCGACGGGGAGGGAAAGGCTGCCGAAGCGCTGGAATTCATCGCATCATTCACCGCCGCAAACACGCCGGATGTGTCCTGGCGCGTGCTGAAGCTCGCAGTGGACGTTGAAGGTGCTAAGGTGGACATGCACCGGCGGTAATTCCGCCTATCTGATCTGCTCCTGCTCTCAGTTGCTATTTGATCTCCTACTGCGAATGCATTCCGGTGCCGCCTGCTTGGTCTGACGCAGGAATCTGCAGCATCCAACTGCCCCTGGAACGTCAGTCCAGCGTTCCGCCATGGCGGAGCGCAGGGTGAATCAGTATCCGGCCCTGCTGGCCGAAATCCAACCGGCAAGGCCGACATCCCGGCTGCAGATCTGAACTGCAGCCCAGATCAAATCATCGCGTCCAGCTCCCAGTCTGGACGCCGTCGAGGGGGAAGGATCCTTCGTGACCGAAACCACTGAGCTGTCACCAGCTGTGGAACTACCATCTTCCGCTGCCGAGACACAGGCAGCTCCCGCCAAGAGCAGCGGCCTGGCCGGCCTCAAGCTTGCCCAGCTGCAGGCCCTTGCCAGCCAGCTGGGCATTTCCGGCGGCTCGCGCATGCGCAAGGGGGACCTGGTTTCGGCCATCTCCGCCCACCGCGCCGGCACCCCTGCCACCAAGGTTCCCGCCAAGACGGCGGAAAAGGCCGCCGAGAGCGTGGTTGCCCCGGTGGTCTCCGCTCCCGCCGAGGCTTCTGCGACGGAAGCGCCTGCCGCCGAAGCTCCCGCGGCTGAGCCCACCCGCGCCCGCCGCGGCCGCAGCCGCCGCGCGGTAAGCGACGGCGTCGTAGCCCCGTCCGCCCCGGAAGCTGCAGCAGAGGCTCCGGCAGCCGAGGCTCCTGCCGAAGCGCCTGCCGCACCGGAAGCCGCCGAGGCGGAGGCCGCTCCGGAACGC
The DNA here is from genome assembly GCF_005796205.1 of Pseudarthrobacter sp. NamE2. Classification (GTDB taxonomy): domain Bacteria; phylum Actinomycetota; class Actinomycetes; order Actinomycetales; family Micrococcaceae; genus Arthrobacter. The sequence continues at coordinate 11,142 of NZ_VAHN01000010.1, forward strand.
CGCCAGCCGCGCACGCGCAACCGCCGCCGCGGCGAGGCAGCCGCAGTCCAGGAAGCCCCTGTTGAGTCACCCGCTGACCAGCCCGCGGCAGAGCAGGCAGGCGTGGCGCAGGCCCCCGCTGAACAGCGCACTGAAGCCCCTGCCCCCGAAACCACCGAGGCCGGCCAGCGCAGCGACCGGCGCGAAGGCCGCGGCCGTGGCCGCGACGCCGACGGCGGCCGCGACAACGCAGGCAGCCGTGAGGCAGGCCAGCGCGAGGGCGGCCGTCGCGAGGACAGCGACGACACCGACGGAGGCAGCCGCCGGAACCGGCGCAACCGCCGTGACCGCAACGACCGCAGCGACCGCTCCGGCAGCCAGGACCGCGACAGCAACGCCCGCAACGAGCGCTTCCGCGACCGCAACGACCGCCGTCGTGGACGTTCCCAGGGACCTGACGTCGATGACATCGAAATCACCGAAGACGACGTCCTGCTGCCTGTTGCAGGCATCCTGGACGTGCTCGAGAACTACGCGTTCATCCGCACCTCCGGTTACCTGCCCGGCCCGAACGACGTCTACGTCTCCCTCGCCCAGGTCAAGAAGTACAACCTGCGCAAGGGTGACGCCGTGGTGGGCGCAATCCGCGCACCCCGCGACGGCGAAGACCGCGGCCAGCAGTCCAACCGGCAGAAATTCAACGCCCTGGTCCGCGTCACCTCCGTCAACGGCAAGACTGCCGAAGAGCTCAAGGACCGCGTTGAATTCGCCAAACTGGTTCCGCTCTACCCGTCCGAGCGCCTGCGCCTGGAAACCGATCCCAAGAAGATCGGCCCCCGCGTCATCGACCTCGTGGCCCCCATCGGCAAGGGCCAGCGCGGCCTGATCGTCTCCCCGCCCAAGGCCGGCAAGACGCTCATCCTGCAGTCGATCGCCAACGCCATCACCACCAACAACCCTGAGGTCCACCTCATGATGGTGCTGGTGGACGAACGCCCCGAAGAAGTCACCGACATGCAGCGCACCGTCAAGGGTGAGGTCATTGCCTCCACCTTTGACCGTCCCGCCGATGACCACACCACGGTGGCCGAACTGTCCATCGAACGCGCCAAGCGCCTGGTGGAAATGGGCATGGACGTGGTGGTCCTGCTGGACTCCATGACCCGCCTGGGCCGCGCCTACAACCTGGCAGCACCGGCCTCCGGCCGCATCCTGTCCGGCGGCGTCGACTCCGCAGCCCTGTACCCACCCAAGCGCTTCTTCGGCGCCGCCCGCAACATCGAAAACGGCGGCTCGCTCACCATCCTGGCAACGGCCCTCGTGGAAACCGGATCCAAGATGGACGAGGTCATCTTCGAAGAATTCAAGGGCACCGGCAACATGGAACTGCGCCTGTCCCGCCAGCTGGCCGACAAGCGCATCTTCCCCGCCGTGGACGTTAACGCCTCCGGCACCCGCCGGGAAGAGAATTTGCTCTCGCCCGAGGAAGTCAAGATCATGTGGAAGCTGCGCCGCGTCCTCTCCGGACTCGAGACCCAGCAGAGCCTTGAACTGCTCACCAACAAGATCCGGGAAACCCAGAGCAACGTAGAGTTCCTCATGCAGGTCCAGAAGACGACGCTTGGGGCGAAGTCGGATAACGACAAGTAGCTGAGTTAAGGGGCGGGCGTCGGTGCGTTCGTGCGGTTGGTGCCGCGCGGATGTTCCGCCCCCGCCCCTTCGCGTTGCGGCTGACGTACTGCGTACGTCAGCCGCAACGCTCCGACAGGCCCGATGCCACTCCCGGGGCGGAACATCCGCACGGCATTTACGGGGCTCGCTCACCGAAGCGCGCCGATTTTTGTGCCTGATTTAAACTGGGTGCAGAACGAAAGAGGTTGTGAAAGATGTTTGAGTCCGTACAGGGCCTGCTTGATGAGCATGATTCCATTCAGGCGCAGTTGGGGGATCCTGCTGTTTATGCTGACCAGCGGCTTGCCCGGAAGCTTGGGCGGCGGTCGGCTCAGCTTAACGGCATTGTTGAGGCCTACCACCGGTGGGAGGGGCTGCGGGACGACCTGGCCGCTGCCAGGGAGATGGCAGCAGAGGACTCCGAGTTCGCTGCCGAGGTGCCCGAGCTCGAGGCTTCGCTTGAGGCTGCCGCTGCCAAGCTTCGCCGGCTGCTCATCCCGCGGGACCCGGACGACGCACGCAACGTGATCCTTGAGGTCAAGGGCGGCGAAGGCGGCGACGAGGCCGCCCTGTTCGCCGGCGACCTCCTGCGCATGTACACCCGCTACGCCGAATCCCGCGGCTGGAAGACCGAAATCATCTCAGCCACGGAATCCGACCTCGGCGGCTACAAGGACGTCCAGGTGGCCGTGAAGGGCAGTTCGAACGACCCCGCCGAAGGCGTTTACGCCCGGCTGAAGTTCGAAGGCGGGGTGCACCGCGTGCAGCGCGTCCCCGTCACCGAATCACAGGGCCGCATTCACACCTCCGCCGCCGGCGTGCTGGTCCTGCCGGAGGTTGACGAGCCGGAAGAACTCGAGATCAACCAGAACGACCTTAAAATCGACGTGTACCGGTCGTCAGGTCCCGGGGGCCAGTCCGTGAACACCACCGACTCCGCTGTCCGCATTACCCACCTGCCCACCGGCATCGTGGTGGCCATGCAGAACGAGAAGTCGCAGCTGCAGAACCGCGAAGCCGGCATGCGCGTGCTCCGTGCCCGCCTCCTCGCCCATCAGCAGGAGCAGATCGACGCCGCCAACTCCGAACAGCGGAAATCCCAGATCCGCACCATGGACCGCTCGGAGCGTATCCGCACGTACAACTACCCGGAAAACCGCATCGCGGACCACCGCACCGGCTATAAGGCCTACAACCTGGACCAGGTCATGAACGGCGACCTCGAACCGGTCATCCAGTCCGCCATCGAGATGGACGAACAGGCGCGCCTGGACGCCCTGGCCGAGTAGTTCCCGCAACGGATGACCATCGGGCCGGACCAGTCCCTCGCGGCGGCAGTCAGCGAGGCCACTGCCATCCTCCGCGACGCCGGTGTCCCCACTCCCCGCGTGGACGCAGAGCTCCTCGCAGACCACCTCCTCAACGTTGGCCTGGGCCGGCTCCGTGCACTGATGCTCGGTGACACTCCGGCGCCGGCGGGCTATGCGGAACTGGTGGCGGAGCGGGCGGGCCGGGTACCGCTGCAGCACATCACGGGCGTTGCGCACTTCCGCTACCTCGAACTCGCGGTAGGGCCCGGTGTGTTCATTCCTCGCCCCGAGACCGAGTCAGTGGTCCAGCTGGTCATCGACCGCATCAAGGGCATGCCGTCCCCCCGGGTGGTGGACCTGGGAACCGGATCGGGCGCCATCGCCGGGTCCATCGCGCACGAAGTCCCGGCTGCCGAGGTGCACGCGGTCGAGTTCAGCCCGCTCGCCCACGCGTGGGCAGCGAAAAACCTTGCGCCCCTTGGCGTCCACCTGGTCCTGGGGGACCTCCGGGACGCGCTGCCGGAATTCAACGGAACGTTCGACGTCGTGGTGTCCAATCCGCCGTACATTCCGGCGGAAGCCATCCCCAATGAGCCCGAAGTCGCGCTGCACGACCCTCCCGAGGCGCTGTACGGCGGGGGAGCGGACGGAATGGAACTTCCGACGGCGGCAGCGGCCTCGGCTGCCAGGCTCCTGCGCCCGGGGGGCTACTTCGTCATGGAACACGCCGAAGTCCAGGCCGGCTGGATCGCCGCCATGATGGCCCGGGCCGGCATCTGGAGCGGCATCACCACCCATCAGGACCTGAACAACAAGGAACGCGCCACCAGCGCCGTACTCGCGGAACCGGACCAATCGGAATGAAAGAATAGGCCAGTGACCACAACCTATGACTGCACCGTTGACGACCAGCGCGCGCAGGGACTTGAGCATGCCCAGCGCGCCATCAGCGAGAAAAAGTGCGTGGTGTTTCCCACGGACACCGTCTACGGAATCGCCGCGGACGCCTTCTCGCCACAGGCCGTCACCATGCTCCTTGTCTCCAAGGGACGCAGCCGCACCATGCCGCCGCCGGTCCTGATTCCGCGTATCAACGCTCTGGACGGGCTGGCCGCCGAGGTTTCGGCGGACGCCCGCAAGCTCGCCGAGGCGTTCTGGCCCGGAGGTTTGACCCTGATCCTGCACGCGCAGCCGTCCCTGGACTGGGATCTCGGCGAAACCAAGGGAACGGTGGCCCTGCGGATGCCGGACGACGAGATTGCCCAGGAACTCCTGACCCTCACCGGTCCCCTGGCTGTGTCGTCCGCCAACCGCACCGGGCATGCTCCGGCACAAACGGCTGCCGCTGCCCGCGAGCAGCTTGCCGACTCGGTCGAGGTTTACCTGGAAGGCGGCTTCCGCCCCGCCGAAGGGGCACTGGCCGTTCCGTCCACCATCGTGGACGCCACCGGGCCCCGGCTGCGCGTGGTGCGCAACGGCGCCGTCAGCCTGGACCAGCTCCGCGAGCACGTGCCCGGCGTCCTCGGCCTGGGCGAGATCCCCATGGCTGAGGAAGAGCCGGCTGCGGAAGAACCGGTTGAGGAAAAGCCTGCGGTCGCTCCGGTTGCTCCTGCCGCTCCTGCTGCTTCCGGAGGTTCCTCCGTTGTCACTCCGGAAAGCGGCGTTCCCGCTACGCAGGAAGCCGCTGCGGACCAGGGCAAGCAGCCTTGATGACGCTGGAACGCCAGCGGATCCCGTTGTTGGAGGTTGATGCCACCCCGCTCCGCGTTCCCGAACTCGTGGCGGAACTCACCCGATACGTCCAGGACGGGTCCACCAGGACTATCCTCGGGCACAACCTGCACAGTGTCACCCTGACCCTTGCGGACGACGGCTTCCGTAACCTCTACGAGCAGAGCGATATTGTGCTCCTGGACGGAGCACCGGTGCTTTGGCTGTGGGGGAGGACCGGCAATGCCGACGGACCTGTCATGGATTACCGCCTGGGTTCCACGGACTGGCTCCCGGCGCTTGACCAGGTGCAGGGCCTAGAACGTATTGCCGTCGTCGGTGCCGGCGCGGAGGCGAACGCAGGCGCCGTCGCGAGGCTGAAGGCCATCGTCCCCCGCGCTGCGGTGGCCGGCTTTCCCGGTGAAGGCTGGAATGCCGATCTGGAAGTGGCAGCCCTGCAGTGGTTGCAGGGGGAGCAGCCGCAGCTGGTCCTGCTGGGCCTTGGCATGCCGCTGCAGGAAGAGGTCCTGCAGCGCAGGCTCGCTGAACTGCCGCCCGCAGTGTATTGCGCGGTGGGCGGGGCCATCGAGCAGCTGGCCGGAGTCCAGAAACTCGCTCCGCGCTGGCTGGGCCGGCTTGGCCTTGAATGGGCATGGCGGCTGCTGGTGCATCCGCGGCGGGTTGCGTACCGGGTGTTCGGCGAGCCGTGGGTGCTGCTGTGGCTCCTTGCCCGCAAGCGGTTGAACCGGGGGAAGTAGGCCTGCCCGGCTAGAACTTCTGGTCCTCCAGCGGCGCGAATCCCTTGCCGCGCAGGCCCGTGCTGAAGGACCTGGCCCAGCGGACGAAGCCTGCAGGGTCGCGCCGCTGCAGGAAATATCCCAGGTACCCGCCGACGTCGGCCACCAAAGAACGGACCCGGAAGTAGCGGCGGATCAGATAGCCGCGGTTGCGGTAGTAGTAGTACTGCTTGAACGCACCCTCCGGAACGATGACGTGCCAGCGTGCGCCGAAGACGTGTCGGGTTTCGGAGAATGCATGCGGATGGCTGATGGCGGTGGTCGTCACCGTTCCGAAGCGGATGCCCGCCTTGCGCAGCCGGATGGTGAAATCCACCTCATCCCCGCGGATGAACAGGCGGATGTCCGGCAGCCCCACCTTGAAGAACACGTCGGAGCGGATCAGCGCACCGTTGAAGAAGTGGCCGTCATTGGGCAGGAAGCCCAGTTTCTCCACCTCCGCCCGCTCGTGGGTGACCTTGCCGTCCAGGCGGAAAAAGAAGGACAGGCGGTCCGGATGGCCCGGCGCTGTTACCAGCGGGACCACGGCCTCCAGGTCGCGCGCCTCAGCCTCGCGCAGCAGCGTGGCAAGGCATTCCGGATCGGCGGGTTCGGCGTCGTCATCCATCATCCAGATCCACCTGGCTCCGCTGGCCACTGCCTTCAGTGCAGCGAGGGCGAACCCGCCGGCGCCGCCGAGATTGGCCTCCGAACGGATGTAATCGACATTCGCGTGCCGGCCGGCTACCTCACTGGCCGGCTCCGTGCCGCTGTCCACCAGGCAAATCGTATCCACCGCGGCCGTTTGGGCATTGATCGAGTCGAGCAGCACGGCCAGTTCCTTGGGGCGGTTGAAGGTCACGGCGGCAACTGCGATGGGGGGTGTCATGGGGTCCTTTCAGCATGGCTGCCAGGGGTTTCCCCGCTCGTAATGCGCCCGTGTGGCGCGAAGCCATGAAGCCGGTGGCGCTAGTATCTTTGACTAGAGTCCACTGTAATACAGTCCTGTAAGGCACTGCGCACAGGCAAATGCGCTGCCTGCTGCGCGCTCGGCGACGGAGAAGTTTCATTTACCGAAGAACAGATTCCCTGCCAGTGAGCCCACCCGCCGGGGAACTGCCAATGCTGTTCCCCGGATCCATTTCCACTTTCGTCGAAACGGCCGATACCCCATGATCATGTACCTGCTCATGGGGCTGACCGCCGCGGTCGTGTCCTATGCGGCGACGTGGGGCGCCCGGGTAATCGGCCACCGGCTTCAGCTGCACCTGCCCATCCGCAGCCGCGACGTGCACTCCACACCGGTTTCCCGGCTGGGCGGCGTCGCAATATTCCTTGGCGTGATGGCGGCGTTGATCGTGGCAAGCCAGTCCTTCTTCGTCAAGGACATCTACCGGAACAACTTCTCGCCCTGGGGCGTCCTGGCCGGCGCCGCCGTGATCGTCCTGGTAGGCGTTTTGGACGACCTCCTTGACATCCGGTGGTGGATCAAACTCATCGGCCAGAGCGCAGCCGCACTCACCGTGGCGGTCTGGGGCGTCCAGATGACCATCGTGCCCTGGATACCGGAACCCATTCATTTGGAAAACGAAACCATTCGCGTGGTGCTGACGGCAGGGCTGATCGTCACCACCATGAATGCGTTCAACTTCATCGACGGCCTCGACGGGCTGGCGGCCGGCGTGGCCATCATCGGCGGCACTGCGTTCTTCTTCACGGCCTACTGGGTTCATCGCAACGCCATCCTCCTGGACTACTCGGACCTGGCTACCCTCATTACGGCAGTTCTTGTGGGAAGCTGCCTGGGCTTCCTGCCGCACAACTGGTTTCCATCGAAGATCTTCATGGGGGATTCCGGCGCCATGCTGATCGGACTCCTTATGGCCTCCGCCGGCGTGGTGTCCACGGGGCAGATCACCTCCGGGCTGTACGACCGCGCAAACGGAATCTCCACCGTGATTCCCATCCTGCTGCCGTTCGCGGTGCTGTTCCTCCCGCTGCTGGACCTTGGCCTCGCGGTGGTCCGCCGGACCGCCCGCGGCAGGTCCCCATGGTCGGCGGACCGCGGACACCTGCACCACAAGCTGCTGGACATCGGTTACTCGCACCGGACAGCGGTCATCCTGATGTACCTCTGGACTGGCGTGCTTTCCTTCGGGGGATTGGCGTTCGCGGTTTTCCCCTGGCAGATCGTCCTCTCCGTGGACCTCTTCGCCACCCTGGTCATGGGGCTAGTCACGGCCTGGCCCTACCTTGCCCGCAGGAGCGACGAAACTCCGGCGTAATGGCGGTGCGGGAAAATTTCTATCTCATGTAGAATTTAGGGGCAGCCAAAGCTGCCCCTCCACCCCGCCATAGGCCACCAGCCTTGCTGACGACGATTGGGATCGCATGACCTCCAACGCCGAGTCCGGCCCTGCGTCCGGCAAAGGACACGTTGGTGCTTCCGGTCCCGCCACATCGCTCTGGCTGCACCTCCTGAAGTTCAGCGCCGCAGCCGCGGCGTCCGGCCTGGTGCTGTGCGCCGCCCTGGCGGCCCTGCTGCAAGGTACGTCCGGTGCCGTTTCCGCTGTGCTGGGCGGACTCCTGGTGATGCTGTTTTTCGGGATCAGCCTCCTGATTGGCCACTTTGTAGGGCGCAACAACCCCTCCGGGGCCATCGGAATGTTCGTCGCCACGTACTTCGTCAAGGTGGTGGGGTTCGCCGCCGTACTGTTTGTGGTCGGCGCCCCGCAATGGCTGGTCGGCCGCTGGTTCGTGGCCGGAGCCGTTACCGCCGTCGTCCTGTGGCAGGCGGCGGAGCTCTACGGTTTCAGCAAGGCACGGCTGCAGATCTACAACGATCCAGAAATCAAGGATGCCCCCGATGCGTGACCCGAAGAAGCCCCGAAAAGCGTCCGGCGGACAGCGCCGTTCCGGCACCTCCGCGCCCGGTGTCTCCGGTGTAAATTCCAACGGCGGATACAACGCCGGAATGGCTGTCTTCAGCTACATGATTGGCGGAATCATCGTCTGGAGTTTGATAGGGTGGGGACTGGATTATCTGTGGGGAACGCGCTGGATTGTGCTCGCAGGCGCTCTGCTTGGAGCCGTCGGAGGTTTTTACCTTTCCCACATGCATGGCCTCACCAGTTCCCGGAAAAACGCTGGTGAGCGTCCTGCTGCCAGCGGGCCGTCCACGGACGGCGACACGAATGCCAAATAATTTCACAGGGGGAACAGCAGGCCGACAGGCTGCCGTACCCCGCCCAACGCCCAATGATGGACACTGCAGAGAGGAAACGCGTTGATCGCGCTTGCGCTCCCGGCCCAAGATTCAGGAGAGTTTACTCCTCCTGGTATTAACGAAATGCATTTGCCGGCAATCCTGCCGTGGGGTGCCGCAGAAGGATTCTCCAAGCAGATGCTGCTGGTCCTCCTCTCTGTCGTCATTATCGCCGCCTTCTTCGTGCTGGCCGCACGCAAGCAGCAGCTGGTACCCGGCAAGCTCCAGTTCGCCGGCGAAGCCGCCTACGGCTTCGTCCGCAACGGCATCGCCAAGGACATCATCGGCGGCAGGGACTTCATCAAGTATGTCCCCCTGCTGTTCAGCCTGTTCTTCTTCATCCTGGTCAACAACATCTACGGTGCAATCCCGCTGCTCCAGCTCCCGACGTTCTCACACGTCGGCGGCGCCTACGTCCTGGCCGGCCTGGTTTACGTCACCTGGATCGCCATCGGCATCAAGAAGAACGGCATCCGCTACTTCAAGCTGGCCACGGTTCCCTCCGGAGTTCCCTGGTTCATCCTCCCGATCGTGGTCCCCATCGAGATCATCTCGAACTTCCTGGTCCGGCCCGTCACGCACAGCCTCCGACTCTTCGCGACCATGCTCGCCGGCCACCTGATCATGATGATCGCCGGATCCGGCATCGAGTTCCTGGTGATGCAGGAGAACATCCTGCTGAAGGGCACCTCGCTCCTGGTCCTGGCCGGCGCGATCGCCCTGTACATGCTCGAGGCGCTGATCATGGTCCTGCAGGCCTACGTCTTTACCCTGCTGACCGCGATCTACATCGAAGGCGCGCTGCACGCCGACAGCCACTAGGCCCGCTGCCGGCCTGCCCCGGCAAGCACACACAGAATTCCCCCTGGGGGGATAAAGCAACCCAAACAACCTGCCACATTGGTGGCATCTTGAAAGGAAGAAAAATGGAAGGCAATCTCAACCTCGTAGGTTACGGTCTGTCCGCAATCGGCGGTGGTATCGGTGTTGGCCTCGTATTCGCTGCTTACATCAACGGTGTTGCACGCCAGCCGGAAGCGCAGCGCGTGCTGCAGCCGATCGCGTTCCTCGGCCTTGCGCTGACCGAAGCCCTCGCCATCCTCGGCCTGGTCTTCGCCTTCGTTCTCTAGTCCTAGAGCGAAGCGAACTAACAGAACCGAGTAGAAAAGGACGGGTGAAAAATGAATCAGCTGATCACTTCAGCCGCCACTGAGGGCGAAGTCAACCCCCTGATGCCCAACCTCTGGGAAATGGGCGTTGTCCTCGCGGGCTTTCTCATCCTCTTGTTCATCGTGGTCAAGTTCGTTGTCCCGATGTTCGAAAAGACCTTCGCCGAGCGTGCCGAGGCCATTGAAGGCGGCATCGCAAAGGCTGAAAAGGCCCAGGCTGAGGCGTCTGCTGCACTCGAAGAGTACAAGCAGCAGCTGACCGACGCCCGCGCCGAAGCCAACCGCATCCGTGAGGAAGCCCGCGCCGAAGGTGCCCAGATCCTCGCGGATCTGAAGGAGAAGGCAGCTGCCGAATCCGCACGCATCACGGCGCAGGCCCATGCACAGATCGAATCCGAGCGCCAGGCCGCTGTTGTGGCCCTGCGTTCGGAGGTGGGTTCACTGGCTACCACCCTCGCCGGACGCATCGTGGGCGAGTCCCTGGATGACGACGCGCGTGCAGCACGGGTCGTTGACCGCTTCCTGGCAGATCTGGAGACCCAGAACGCAGGTGCAGCTAAGTAATGGCAGGCGTATCGAGCGAATCGCTGGCAACAGCACTGGCCGCCCTGGAGGCAAAGCTTCCGACGGCGTCGCTGCAGCTGGCAAAGGAACTCTTCGGAATTCTGGGAATGGTGGACAGCTCGGCTGGCTTGCGCCGTGCCCTGACTGACCCGTCCCGCAACGGTGACGAAAAGTCGGCACTGGTCAAGCAGCTGGTTGGCGGCAAAGTCTCCGCCGATGCTGCGGAGATCGCGGGCGGACTGGCCAGTTCACGCTGGGCATCGGCGCGGGATATCGGCGATGCACTCGAGACTCTTGCCGCAACGGTGGTCATTTCCGTTGCTGAAAACAAGTCGGCCGTTTCTGCCTCCGGAATCACCGGCCTGGAAGAGCTGGAGAACGACCTGTTCTCCTTCAACCAGGCTGTTGCCTCCAACCACGAGGTACAACGTGCTCTGTCCGAGCCACAGGCCAGCGCAGCCGCAAAGGCTGCCCTTGCCGAAAGGCTGGTGCCCGGTGTCAGCGAGGAAGCAAAGGTCCTCATCACGCAGGCTGTAACGCAGCCGCGCGGCATCAAGGCAACCCGCCTGGTGGAACGGTTCGCCGAGCTGGCGGCCAAGCGGCAGCAGCGCTGGATTGCAACGGTCAGCGTGACCCGTCCCCTGACGCAGACGCAGCTGGCACGCCTCCAGGCGGGCCTGAACGCACTGTACGGGCGGGAACTGAAGGTCAACATCAACGTTGACCCGTCACTCATTGGCGGCATCCGCGTCCAGGTAGGCGACGAAGTGCTCGACGCTTCGGTCATCACCCGCCTGGGCGAGCTGCAACGCCAGCTGGCCGGCTAGCCGGACAAGCACAACCCAACTGATAGAAACCCCGGTCACCCTCGGGTGATCACAAAAACAGGAGAGCAGGGACTGCAGATGGCCGAATTGACCATCAACGCCGACGACGTCCGTAATGCGCTGAACGAGTTCGCGGCGTCCTACGAACCCGGAAACGCAGAGCGCGTAGAGGTCGGCCGCGTAACCACCGCTAGTGACGGTATCGCCCGTGTTGAGGGCCTTCCCTCGGTCATGGCGAACGAACTGCTGCGCTTCGAGGACGGCACCCTGGGCCTGGCCCAGAACCTCGACGTCCGCGAAATCGGCGTCATCATCCTCGGCGACTTCACCGGCATTGAAGAAGGCCAGGAAGTCCACCGCACGGGACAGGTTCTGTCCGTTCCCGTCGGCGACGCCTTCCTCGGCCGTGTTGTTGACCCGCTGGGCGTGCCCATCGACGACCTCGGCGAAATCAAGGCCGAAACCACGCGTGCACTGGAACTCCAGGCGCCGGGTGTTACCCAGCGCAAGTCCGTGCATGAGCCGATGCAGACCGGACTCAAGGCCATCGACGCCATGATTCCGATCGGCCGCGGCCAGCGCCAGCTCATTATTGGCGACCGCCAGACCGGCAAGTCCGCCATCGCGATCGACACCATCATCAACCAGAAGGCCAACTGGGCTTCCGGCGACGTGACCAAGCAGGTCCGCTGCATCTACGTCGCCATCGGCCAGAAGGCTTCCACCATCGCCGCCATCCGCCAGACCCTGGAGGAGAACGGCGCGCTGGAGTACACCACCATTGTGGCGTCTCCCGCATCCGACCCTGCCGGCTTCAAGTACCTGGCTCCCTACGCCGGTTCGGCCATTGGCCAGCACTGGATGTACGGCGGCAAGCACGTCCTCATCGTGTTCGATGACCTGTCCAAGCAGGCTGAGGCCTACCGCGCAGTGTCGCTGCTGCTGCGCCGCCCGCCGGGACGCGAAGCCTACCCGGGCGACGTCTTCTACCTGCACTCCCGCCTGCTGGAGCGTTGCGCAAAGCTGTCGGACGAGCTGGGTGCCGGTTCCATGACGGGCCTGCCGCTGATCGAGACCAAGGCGAACGACGTGTCCGCCTACATCCCGACCAACGTCATCTCCATCACGGACGGCCAGATCTTCCTGCAGTCCGACCTCTTCAACGCCAACCAGCGCCCCGCCGTCGATGTGGGTGTCTCGGTGTCCCGCGTGGGTGGTGCCGCACAGGTCAAGTCCATGAAGAAGGTCTCCGGCACGTTGAAGCTGGACCTCGCCCAGTACCGTGACATGCAGGCATTCGCCATGTTCGCTTCGGACCTGGATGCCGCATCCCGCCAGCAGCTGACCCGCGGCGCCCGCCTGATGGAACTGCTGAAGCAGGGCCAGTACTCGCCGTTCCCGGTCGAGAACCAGGTTGTGTCCATCTGGGCAGGCACCAACGGCTACCTGGACGACGTTCCGGTTGAGGACATCAGCCGCTTCGAGAGCGAGTTCCTGGACCACCTGAACCGGAAGTCCTCCATCCTGACAACGCTGGCACAGACCAACGTACTGGACGACGACACCGTCGCGGCGCTGAAGTCCGCTGTCGTGGAGTTCAAGAAGGGCTTTTTCGGTGAAGGTGACAACCACCTGGTAGGCGCCGGCCACGAGGAGCATGATGCCATCTCCGAGGGCGACGTTGACCAGGAAAAGATCGTCAAGCAGAAGCGCTAGTTCCGAACACCGGGTGTGCCGATCCACAGGGTCCGGCACACCCGGTTTACGGAATGTTAGGAAAGGATAAGTATGGGAGCCCAGATCCGGGTCTACCGCCAGAAGATCAGCTCGACCACGTCGATGCGCAAGATCTTCAAGGCGATGGAACTGATCGCTACCTCGCGCATCGGGAAGGCCCGTGCGCGCGTAGCAGCTTCACTGCCTTACGCGAACGCGATCACGCGCGCCGTTTCTGCTGTCGCAAGCCAAAGCGAAATCGACCACCCGCTGACCACCGAGCCGGAGCAGATCCGCCGTGCCGCCGTCCTGGTAATCACCTCGGACCGCGGCTTGGCAGGTTCCTACTCCGCCAGTGTCCTCAAGCAGGCGGAAGGTCTCAACGAGCTTCTCCACGCTGAAGGCAAGGAAGTCAAAACCTACCTCGTGGGCCGGAAGGCACAGGCCTACTTCGACTTCCGGAACCGCCAGTACGCGCGGGTCTGGACCGGAGGGACCGACGCACCCGAGTTCGGCACCGCCCGTGAAATCGGGGACGCACTGCTGGCTGACTTCGCCGCGGACTTCGAAGACGGCGGCGTGGACGAGATCCACGTTGTCTACACGCGCTTCAAGTCCATGGTGACCCAGGAGCCCACGGTCATCCGCCTGCTGCCGCTGGAGGTAGTGGAAGAGGAAGCCGCCTCCGAGTCGGACCTGCTGCCGCTGTACGAGTTCGAGCCGGAAACCGAGCGGGTCCTTGACGCCCTGTTGCCGCGCTACATCGAGTCCCGGCTGTTCGCGGCCATGCTGCAGGCCGCTGCATCGGAGCTGGCTGCCCGCCAGCGCGCGATGAAGTCCGCAGGGGACAACGCCACGGAACTCATCAAGAAGTACACGCGTCTGCGCAACACGGCCCGCCAGGCCGAAATTACGCAGGAACTGTCCGAGATTGTTGCCGGTGCCGACGCCCTGGCGTCCTAGCCCGCAGCATCGCGTTCCGCGGAACCTGCACCACAACGCATAAACTTAACCCCACGCCATCTACTGAGTGAAGTGAGAGAGATGACTGCCACTGCTACCGAAAACGTAGCCGCAACGGCCGGCGCCACCGGCCGTATTGCGCGCGTAATCGGCCCGGTTGTCGACGTCGAATTCCCGGCTGACGCAATCCCGTCGATCTACAACGCCCTCACCACCGAGATTTCCCTCAACGGTGAGACCAAGACCATCACGTTCGAGACCTCCCAGCACCTGGGTGACAACCTCGTCCGCGCCATCTCCCTGCAGGCCACCGACGGACTCGTCCGCGGCACTTCTGTGGTGGACACCGGTGCCCCCATTTCCGTCCCCGTCGGTGACGGCGTCAAGGGCCACATCTTCAACGTGCTGGGCAAGCCGCTGGACGTTGCCGAGTCCGAGATCCAGGCCGACGCCCACTGGCCGATCCACCGCAAGGCTCCCTCCTTCGCGCAGCTCGAAGGCTCCACTGAGATGCTCGAGACCGGCATCAAGGTCATCGACCTCCTGACTCCCTACATCAAGGGTGGAAAGATTGGTCTGTTCGGTGGTGCAGGCGTGGGCAAGACCGTGCTGATCCAGGAAATGATCACCCGTGTCGCCCGCAACTTCGGTGGTACCTCGGTCTTCGCCGGCGTGGGTGAGCGCACCCGTGAAGGAAACGACCTCTGGGTCGAAATGGAAGAGGCCGGCGTTCTGAAGGACACCGCCCTTGTGTTCGGCCAGATGGACGAGCCGCCGGGAACGCGTCTGCGCGTTGCCCTGTCCGCGCTGACAATGGCGGAGTACTTCCGCGATGTCCAGAAGCAGGACGTGCTGCTCTTCATTGACAACATCTTCCGCTTTACCCAGGCAGGTTCCGAGGTTTCCACCCTGCTGGGCCGCATGCCGTCCGCCGTGGGCTACCAGCCCAACCTGGCTGACGAGATGGGCCTGCTGCAGGAGCGCATCACCTCCACCAAGGGCCACTCCATCACCTCGATGCAGGCCATCTACGTTCCCGCAGATGACTACACCGACCCGGCCCCGGCAACCACCTTCGCGCACCTGGACGCCACCACGGAACTTTCCCGTGAAATTGCGTCCCGTGGCCTGTACCCGGCAGTTGACCCGCTGACGTCCACGTCCCGCATCCTGGATCCGCAGTACATCGGCAAGGACCACTACAACACGGCTGTCCGTGTGAAGCAGATCCTGCAGAAGAACAAGGAACTCCAGGACATCATCGCCATCCTCGGCGTTGATGAACTGTCTGAAGAGGACAAGATCGTCGTGTCGCGTGCACGCCGTATCCAGCAGTTCCTGTCCCAGAACACCTACACCGCCAAGCAGTTCACCGGCGTTGAGGGCTCCACGGTCTCCATCAAGGACACCGTTGAAGGCTTCGCTGCGATCTGCGACGGCGACCTCGACCACATCGCGGAGCAGGCGTTCTTCAACGTCGGCGGCCTCGACGACGTCGAGCGCCAGTGGGCCAAGATCCAGGAACAGACCAAGTAACATGGCTGAGCTTGAGGTTGAGATTGTCGCAGCGGACCACTTCGTGTGGTCCGGAGCGGCCAAGATGGTCAAGGCCCGCACCAGCGATGGTGAAATCGGAATCCTGCCCGGCCACTCGCCCCTGCTGGCGATCCTGGCCGAGGGTGAACTGGCCATCCAGCCGGTATCGGGTGACCGCATCGCAGTTGCCGTCGACGGCGGGTTCTTCTCCGTTGACAACAACCGCGTGGTGATTGTCGCAGACAACGCCCACCTGGGTGGCCTGGCTACCGCTGGGAATCGCTAGCACCACCTTGATGGACGCACCGGGCATTTCGTTCATCGCACTGGCAATCACATTCGGATTGCTGATTCTTGCACTGTGCCTTTCGGGGGTGCGCCGCTACAATCTGCGGCGTGCCCTCGGCACGGTGGACGCCTCCATCTGCATGGCTGGAAACAGTTGGCAGATGGGGGTTTGTCGTTATCAGGACAACGACCTCGAGTGGTTCCGCCTGCTCTCGCTCAGTGTCCGGCCCAAGCACAAGTTCAAGCGGCACTCGCTGGAATTGCTGGGCCGCCGCAAGCCGACGGACGCCGAAGCCGTAAAGGTCCAGCCCGACGTCGTTATCGTGGAACTCCGTTACGAGGGACAGGACCTGAAGCTCGCCATGAAGTTCGACGCCTACACGGGCCTGTCGTCCTGGCTCGAGGCCGGCCCCGTCATCGGCGTGGGGACCTGGCGCTGACCGCGTGGACTGGATTTTCGACGTCCGGCTCACCGACGGCCCGCTGTACTGGACAGCACTGGTCCTGGGCCTGACAGGCGCCGGCTTCCTCCTCTTTCCGCCCCGCAACATCGGATGGCGCTGGGCCCTGAGGGTCATCGCGGCCGCCGCGGCAGGCTTCGCGCTCGTGGCCACCGTCCACTGGGCCCTCATCAACGTCTTCTCGGTATTCCCCGAGAATATTCCGGACGCCGTCCTGGGCTGGGTGGTGCCGGGCGTCGCAGCCGTCCTCCTCGCCCTGCTTCGGCTGCCCCGCGGCAACTGGCGGCAGGGCATATTGGCGATCGTGGCCGCCCTCCTGGTTGCCGCCCTTTCTTCCGTGCAGATCAACGCGTACTTCGGCCTGAACCGTACCGTCAGCGACCTCCTCGGCACCGCCCTCTCCAGGATTCCTCCGTTGGAAAACGGGCTGCAGCGCCAGCCGGAAAGGCCCGACGGCGTCCCGCTGGACGGGTGGGCACCCCAGGGCGGGCTGCCGGCCGGGGGAGCCCTGCGCAGGTCAGCCATCCCGGGGACCGTCTCGGGAATGACCACGCGGGAAGCGTACATCTACTTGCCGCCGGCCTACTTTGCGGCCAACCGCCCTGCCTTGCCGGTGCTTGTCCTCATCGCCGGGCAGCCCGGAGGTCCCGCGGACTGGCTTACCGGAGGGTCACTCCAAACCCATATGGATTCCTGGGCTGCCGCCCACGGCGGCGTGGCACCTGTGGTAGTCATACCGGATCCCAACGGTTCGCAGAATGCCAATACGATGTGCATGGACAGCCGGATAGCCCAGGCAGATACGTACCTCACCAAGGATGTGGTCACGTGGATCCGGTCCACCCTGACAGTGGACCCCGACCACAACCGCTGGGCCGCCGGCGGCTTCTCCTTCGGCGGGACTTGCGCGGTTCAGTTGGCCACCCGGCACCCGGAGCTGTTTCCGGCGGCACTCGGCTTTTCGGCCGAGGCGGAGCCGGCCATCGCCAAGGAGCGGCAGAAAACGATCGACGCCGCCTTCCCGGGGGACCCCGACGCCTTCAACCGGCAAACCCCGCTTGCCCTCATGGAGCAGCAGCGCTTTGATGGCAGCGGCCTGTACCTCACGGCCGGGCAGGACGATCCGGAATTCGTTGCCTACATGCGGACGCTCGCGTCAGCCGCGGAAAAGGCAGGGTTCACAGTACGCGCCCACGAGGTGGAGAAGACCGGCCATTCCTGGGACACTTCCTCCAGGCGGATAGCTGACGCCCTGGAGTTCCTTTCGGAGAAGTGGAACCTTCCGGGATGAGCACGGACAAGCAGGTCCGCACCGCGGCGCTGGCCTGGGACACCGTGGTGCGTCCGGCGCTGGCGCTCGTCGCCACCGAACTGAAGTCGGTCCCCTTCTCCCTGGCAGTCCTGGCTGTTTTCCTGGGCGCGGGTGCCGCCACGGGCAGCTTCCTGGCCGGACCCCCGGAACACCTGCTTGACCTGGCCGGTGTGAGCGGGCCCGGGCTCCGGGAGGGAAACTGGTGGTCGCTGTTCACGAGCCTCTTCTTTGCCACCAACCCGCTGGCGTACCTGGCGGCGTCCGTGATGATCATCGTCCTGCTGGGGCTGGCCGAGCGGAAACTCGGGTCGCGGGCGGCCGCGGGGCTGCTTTTCGGCGGGCAGTTCGCGGCCGTCACACTGTTCCTGCTGATCACCCAGTTGGCCCAATACGCGGGGGACGGGTGGCTGGACCGAATGGCGGACGACATCCTCATCGGCCCGTACGGACCGGTCCTGGCGGCAGGGCTGGCAGGCAGCGCCCGGCTTCCGGTCCTCTGGCAGCGGCGGTTCCGGACCGCGGTGGTGTCAGTCTCGCTGCTGCTGGTCCTCTACATTGGGCATGCCGAAACCGTCATTGGACTGCTCGGTGCCCTCCTCGGGCTGCTGGCGGGATGGTGGATCCAGGGCGACCAGGGCAAGCTGCATCGGCACCGCTCCACGGGCCGTGAGACGCGAAACCTGCTGGCCCTGACGGTGGCCGTCTTCGCGGTAGGGCCGATTCTCACCGGGATTGCCCGCGCTCCCACCGGGCCGCTCGCGCTGCTGCGGGACGTGGTGTTGAATCCCATGCCCACGTTCGGTGAGCTTGCCTTCAACTGCGGTGCAACGGTGGAAGCTTCGTGCCTGGAAGCAGGGCGGGCGGGGTTCGCGGGCCCCTTCGGACTTGCCCTCGCGGTGGTTCCTGTGGTCCTGCTGCTGATTTGCGCCGACGGCATGCGGCGCGGCCGGAGGTTGGCGCTGAATATCGCGATCACCATCCAGCTGGCCGTCACGGCACTTGCCGCCGTCTACCTGGCGCTGTTCGCCCTGGTTCCGTCGCGTCCGAACGGCCCCCAGGCGGCACCCATGGGTTCGGCCTTCGCGCACGTGCTGCCTCTCGTCGTCGTGCCGTTGCTGCTGGCTCTGGTCCTGTGGCTGAACCGGCGGCAGTTCAGGGTGCAAACGCAGCCGGCGGCCCGGCGGACGCTGGCCGCGGTGATCGGCGGTACGTGGGCGGTGCTGGCCACCGCCTACACGGCCGCCTGGCTGTGGTCCGGCGGCCTCTCGCGTGACGGCGGTCTGCTGGGTCTCTTCGCGGAGCTGGCGCGCCAGTACGTTCCGGTGCCCATTCCGCAGCATTACCACCGCGTTTTTGCCGACCGGAACAGCCTCGAGGCAGTCCTTTTCGCCTACTCCGGTCCTGTGTTCTGGGTGGTCGCCCTTGTAGCGGTCTGGGCGGTGCTGCTGGGCGGCCAGCACGGCCACGACTCCGGCCGGCAGGACCGGTCCAAGGCCAGGGACCTCCTGCACCAGGGCGGCGGCCCGCTGTCCTGGATGGCGCTGTGGGAACCGAACACATACTGGTTCAGCCCTGACGGGCAGGGCGCAGTGGCGTACCAGCAGCATGGCAGCGTTGCCTTGACGCTTGGCGACGCCTTTGGTCCGCCGCACACCCGGCAGGCTGTGACGGAGGGCTTCCTGGAGCACTGCCGTACCCATGCCCTGGTCCCGGCGCTCTATTCCTGCGACGGCTCAATGTGGCCGGTGCTCCGTGAGCGCGGTTTCGCCAGGGTGCCGGTGGCGCAGGAAACGAGGCTTGCCATCCGGGAACTTGAGTTCAAGGGCAAGGAATGGCAGAACGTCAGGACCGCGCTGAACCGGGCGGCGAAGCTGGGCGTGAAGGCTGTCTGGGGCCCTTACCACTCGCTGCCGGCCGCCCTGCGGACCCGGCTGACCGAGGTCTCCGAGGAGTGGGCAGCCAACAAGTCCGTCCCTGAGATGGGCTTCACCCTCGGCGGCGTGGACGAGCTGGACGACGACGAGGTCCTGTGCTGCCTCGCCGTGGACGGGAACGGCACCGTCCACGGGATCACCAGCTGGTTGCCCGTGTACGACGGCGGGCGGCTGGTCAGCAGGACGCTTGACGTAATGCGCCGCGGCGCCGACGGGTTTCCCGGCGTCATGGAATTCCTGATCGCTTCCGCTGTGCTCGAGCTACGGGAATCTGTGGAAGTGATTTCCTTGTCCGGGTCCCCTCTGGCGAACGACGGCGGCACCGGGGGAGATGCCGGGAGCCGGGACAGTGCCGAGAACCTGGTCCGGATCCTGGACCTTGTGGGTCATGCCCTAGAACCGGTCTACGGCTTCCGGTCCCTCGCTGCGTTCAAATCCCGGTTCAAGCCTGAGTACCGCGCGCTGTACCTCTATTACCAGGATCCGCTGCATCTTCCCGCGATCGGACGCGCACTGACCCGCGCATACCTGCCCGGGCTCTCCCTGGCTCAGGGCGCCCGCCTGGTGCGGAATTTAGTGAAGTAGGATTTCCCCCGATTAGGCGGTATGACCATTTTCCAAACACGGAAAATAGTGGCGGCCGGGGCGATTTTGGCAAAAAATGATCCCCGGCGGAAATTGCCGGGGATCATTGCTGCGGGTTGCCTGCTGCAACCCGGAGCGGTAAGGCTAGACCAGCGTGACGCCGGTTGCCTGGGGGCCCTTGGCGCCCTGGCCGATCTCGAACTGAACGCGCTGGTTCTCGTCAAGGGTCTTGAAACCGCTGGTCTGGATCTCGGAGTAGTGAACGAAGACATCGCCATCGGAGTCATCCGGGGTGATGAAGCCGAAACCCTTTTCAGCGTTGAACCACTTTACGGTTCCCTGTGCCATTTATTTCTCCTCATTGTGGAACTTTTTAAGATCGGCACACCTCGTACCGGCCTTGGGTTACTCCGCGAGAAGAATCCTGAATTCCTGCCCACTAATAGGGGCCGGTTGCAGGAGCTTCGCGCTCGCAACATGTCTTGCGAGCATGAAAAACACCTACACAAAGACTGAGAACAGAATTTCATGCCTGTTCGCGCGGGTCAACGCTTTTGGCGCCGAAACGGACAAAATTTAGGTTAAGACCGGGTTAAATGCCTTGTCAGGGGCTTGTTGCCACTTTATGGGTGCCGGCGGTGGAGTTAAAAAAGGCGGGATTCGCTGTCGTCCACGCCGCGCATGGCGTCGTAGTCCAGGGTGATGCAGTCGATCCCGCGGTCCATGGCCAGCACCTTTGCCTGCGGCTTGATTTGCTGGGCCGCGAAAATGCCCCGCACCGGGGCCAGCAGGGGATCGCGGTTAAGCAGTTCCAGGTAGCGCGTCAACTGCTCCACGCCGTCGATGTCGCCACGGCGCTTGAGTTCGATGGCAACGGTGCCGCCCTCGGCGTCGCGCGCCAGGATGTCCACCGGGCCGATGGCCGTGAAGTACTCACGGCGGATCAGCGAGTAGCCGGCGCCCAGCGTTTCAATCTGGTCGGCGAGGAGCCGCTGCAGGTCCGCCTCCACGCCGTCCTTGATGAGGCCCGGATCAACGCCCAGGTCATGCGCCGTGTCGCTGATCTTTTCGTGGATGTTGATGATCAGCCGGTCATCCGTTTTCGCAGACTGGACGGTCCATTGCTCCATCACGCCCAGTTCAAGGTCAACGTCCTCGGGGGACGACACCCGCAAGGTGGCGGGCGGGCTCATCCAGTTGAGCGGTTTGTAGGATCCGCCGTCCGAGTGGACCAGCACGGAGCCGTCGGCCTTGACCAGCAGGAGCCTGGTGGCAAGGGGGAGATGGGCTTTGAGCCGGCCAACATAATCAACGGAGCATCGGGCTATGACAAGTCGCACGCCGTACAGACTACCGCGTGCCGCCTTCCGGCCACCTCCCGACGACGGCTGTGCGGGAGGGTGCGGAGGTGCAGTGCAGCGGCGTGGCTGGGGCAGAATGGAGGCATGCCGCGTTCCAACCGTCCCCGCCGTCCTGCTTCCGGAAAAGGTGCAGGCGGCCGCGGTGCCGGAAGAAGGGACGGTGGAGTTCCGGAACTGGACCTTGAGCGTGCCCGTGCAGGCATCGCGCGCCGGGAGAGTGCTCCGGACGGCGACTGGATGGTGCGCACGATGACCGCGAAGAATGCCGGGAAAACCTATATCTGCCCTGAATGCTCCACCGCTGTCCTCCCGGGGGTGGCGCACTTGGTGGTGTGGAAGGATGACCACCTCTTCGGCCCGGCCGCAGGCCTCGCTGAACGGCGGCATTGGCACACCAACTGCTGGATGTCGCGCAGTTACCGCTACCGCTGACGCGGGCGGGCGCGGGAAGCCCCGCTGTCGCTAAGCTGGCAGGCATGACTTTTGATCCGGCGTCGTACGAATTTGCCTCCTCCCAGGGCCCCGTCCCTATCCGTGCGTCCACCGTCCTCCCCGCCCGGCGCGAAAACGTCGAGTTGCGGACGGACGACGGCCACACCCTGGTGGGCGAGCTGGCACTGCCGGAGTCCGGGCCGGTCAACGCCACGCTGATTACGCTGCATCCGCTGCCCACGCACGGCGGCTTCATGGACTCGCATGTCTACCGCAAGGCCTCCTACCGGCTGCCCGCCCTGGCCGGCGTCGCCGTGCTTCGCTTCAATACGCGGGGTACTGCTTCACCGCGAGGCACCAGCAGCGGCGGGTTCGAGGAAGGCATCGGGGAGCGGTACGACGTCGAGGCGGCCGTCCGCTTCGCCGTCGAACGCGGCCTGCCCAACCGGTGGCTGGTGGGCTGGTCCTTCGGCACCGAGCTTGCGCTGATGTACGGGGCCGTCGAACCGGTGGCGTCGGAGGTGGAAGGCGCGGTCCTGCTGTCGCCGCCGCTGCACCGTGCAACGGACAAGCACCTCCTCCAGTGGGCCGAGTCCGGCAAGCCGCTGACGGTCCTGGTGCCCGAGCACGACGACTTCCTGCAGCCGGCCGAGGCCGTTGCCCGCTTCAGCCTGGTGCCCCAGGCAAGGGTGGTGGGCGTGGCCGGCGCCAAACATCTTTGGGTGGGGGAGAAGTACGCTTCCCGGGTCCTGAACGAGATTGTGGACGAGGTCACTGAAGCCGGTTCCGGACCTGCCGGCCTGCCCCAGGAGTGGGACGGGCCCGCCGCAACCGCTCCGGTTTAGGCGGGGCATGTTGGATGCGGCGGGCCCGCCGCCGGGCTGCCGCTAGTGCTGGTCCTGCCGGACGATGTAGATTTCACGGATCAGCAGGAGCACGGCAGCCGCCGTCGGAATGGCGATGAGCGCGCCGAGCACGCCCAGCAGGCTGCCGCCCGCGATGACGGAGATGACCGCCACCGCGCCGGGCACGGCCACGGCCTTCTGCATGATGCGCGGTGAAATGAAGTAGGCCTCGAACTGCAGGTAGGCGAAGTAGCAGACGCCGTAGATGGCGGCGGTCTGCCAGCCCTCGGTCAGCGAGACCAGCAGCACCACCACGCCGGCGATCATGCCGCCCACCAGGGGGATGAACGCGAGCAGGGCCACCACGAACGCAAGCAGCAGCGCGAACGGAATGCCCACAATGGACATCACGATGAAAGCGAAGGTGGCGTTGAGCAGCGCAACACAGGCCTGGCCGATCACGTAGTTGCCCACGGAGCGGGTGATCTCCTCAGACAGTGCCTCCACGCGGTGCCGCCGGGAGCGCGGCGCCAGCCGGTACCCCCACCTCTTCATGGCCGGCAGTGCGGCCAGGAAGTACAGGCTCAGCACCAGGACAATGAGGGTGCCGAACAGTCCGTTCGCCACGGTGGAACCGAAGCCCACTACGCCCCCGAAGATGCCGCCGACCGCCGCGGGATCATTGACGAACTTGTCGAGCTCCTCGGTGATGCGGTCCCGGACCCCGAACTGGTCGTCCAGGCTGCGGAAAAATTCCGAGTTGATGAAGTCGCGGATCCACACCGGGGCCTGTTCCACGATGTCGGTCACCTGCTCCACGATGGTGGGAATCAGGGTGGCGAAGAAGCCGACGACGGCGCTCACCAGCACCGTGACCGAGACCAGGATTCCGGCCGGACGGGGGATCTTCCTGTTCTCCAGCCAGCCCACCACGGGCTCCAGCCCCAGGGCGATGAACAGCGCTGCCACGATCCACAGCAGCAGCTGGGTGGTGTTGGAACCGATCCAGTACACCAGCAGGGCAAGCCCCACGCCGACCGTCCCCATGAACCCCATGTACAGCGGATGCTGCGGGGACATCCTCGGGCCGGGACTGCCGAACTGCGGGCTCACCCCGCCGTCCGCAGCAGCGCCGGCCGGTTCCTGTTCCTGAACGTATTCGGGCGGCATTTCGAACCGGATCCGCGGCTGGGCCCCGGGCAGGGGCTGGCGAAGCCTGCGTGCCACCAGCCCGAGCGCAACGGCGGCGGAGCCTTTGCGCCGCGCCTCCCGGGCAGGGGTCTCCCGGGCGGCAGAAGTCTCCTGGCCGCCTGGATTCTCCGATGCCGCGGAGGACTCGTCCGTTCTGTCAGTCACTGGTTTCTGGGGCCTGTTCCGTCCGTGGCACGCATCGGCGGGCCGGTGTGATGATCATCGCAAACACTATCAGCAGCCTTGTCAAGAGCTGTGGAGGAGGCCGTGCCGAAGGGCCGGCGCAGGGGTTGCGGCAGCTGCCGGTCAGGGTCCGTGGTAACAAAACGGTTACTATGGAAGGCAAACCCCCGCTGATGATAGGTGTTCCCTTGCGTTTAAAGACTGCAGTCGCACTCGTGCTGCTCGGCCTCCTGACACTTTTGGCCGGCATCGGCCAGAAAACCATCTGGGCTCCATCCGAAACCTTCACGGCCGCCGCGCCGGCCGATACGGCCGAAGCCCCGTTGACGGTCATCGACCAGAAACTGCGGACCCTGCACGGCGGGACTGTGAAGATCAACATCGAGGGTGACGGGAACTTCCTGCTGGCCGCGGGCCGGCCCGACGACGTCGACGCCTGGGTGGGCCAGACGGCGCACAACACCATCAGCGGGGTGTCCGAGGACGGCAAGTCCCTGCAGGTGGAACACTCCGACGGCGAGGCTGCGGCCCCGAACCCGGCAGGATCCGACCTCTGGGTTTCCACCGAGAGCGCCAGCGGCGAACTCGAGTACTCCTGGACCCCGCCTGCCGACGGCGACTGGACCCTCCTGCTTGCCTCCGACGGAACCCAGCCGGCTCCGGCATCCGTATCCATGACGTTCCCCAACGACACTTCCACGCCGTGGGCAATCCCGCTGATGCTCCTTGGTGGCCTGATGATCATCGGCGGCATCGTGCTGGCGCTGCTGTCCGCCCGAAAGCCCGCCGGTGGCGTTGACGGCGGCAGCGCTGTCCAGCGCGCCCGTCCCAAGGCCGCCGCCGGCACCGGCTCCGCGGGATCCTCGCGCGCAACCATGGTGGCTGCCGGCCTCACTGCCGCAGTGCTTGCCGGCACGGGAACAGCCGCGGTGGCCGCGACGCCGGCTCCGGAACCCTCCGGAACTTCGGCCCCGGCCGCCGGGGCCGAGGCTGCTCCGGTCCTGCTGGACGCACAGTTCCGGCGCATCCTTGAACAGGTTGCCAGTGCCGCCGATGCCGGGGATGCCGCCAAGGACGCAGCCCAGCTGGCCGGACGCGTCGGCGGGACCGAACTGGAAGTGCGGACGCAGAACTACAAGATCCGTTCGCAGGTGGGGTCCTACGAGGCCCGGATGCCGGTCCGGTCAACCAAGCTGCTCACCACCGTTGTCACCACCGAGCGTGACTGGCCCCGCTCCGTCATGGCCGTCACGCAGGGCGAAGGAAACGTGGTTCCCCAACTGCTGACACTGGTCCAGCAGTCCCCGCGCGAGAATTACAAACTGGTTGAGGCCACGCCGCTCCAGCCCGGCGCCACCCTTCCCACCATCAGCCGCACCGGCACGGAGACGCTTGCTCCGGCAGACAAGACCGGCCTGCTCTACAGCGGTGAGGAAGCCCTTTCCGGCCTGGCTGACCGCCTCACCACTGCCGAGTCTCCCTTCAAGGACAAGCTGGTGGAAGGAGAGTCCTCGCCGTACATCGCGGACACGCTGTCCTACCAGGCCGAAGTGGTGAAGGCCGGTGAAAACGGCAACTTCTCCTTCACCCACAAGGTGGTCCCGGAAAGCACGGTGGTCTTCCGCACCGAGGACGGCGGCGCCCTGGTCCTGGGCCGGATCAACTTCGGCTTCGAAGGTACGCCGAAGGCCGCCGGCGATAAGCTCACCATCGGAGACGACGCCGCTGCCCTGGCCGGCGGCAAGGAAACAACCACCGGCATGGTGCTGGACTTTGCCGAGTCCGTGGCGGTGTACGTTCCGCCGGCAGGGTCAACCGACCCCATGAAGCTGGTGGCGGCCACCCGCGGCCTGGTGGGTGCCAGCTTTAAATAGACGCGTTCGCGCAGTACTTCCGGCAGCGGCCGGAGTGGCTAAAGTGGAAAGCATGACTTCGCCTGCTTCCCGCCCAGCCCCTCCAGCCGCTGCCAGCCTGCTTAACCTGCGCGGCGCCGTCGACCTGTCCACCCTGAAGCAGCGGCCGGCACCTGCCGGAACAGGGACGCCGGCCGGCAACGGCGGGCAGGAAGGGGCACCCGCCGGAGCGGGAGGGCCCGAGCTCAAGGTCAACGTCAGCGAGGCAAACTTCCAGCAGCTCGTGGAGTTGTCCGCGCAGGTGCCGGTCGTCTTCGCCCTGTGGGCTCCGTACTCTCCCGAGTCCGGCCGGATGCTTGAAACCCTGGAGCGCGTGGTTGCCAGCTACGGAGGCAGGCTGGTCCTTGGCGCTGCCGACATTGAAGCTTTCCCGCAGCTGGCCCAGGCCTTCCAGGTGCAGGCGGTCCCCACCGCCGTCGCCGTCCTCAAGGGACAGCCAGTGCCGCTCTTCCAGGGCAGTGCGGAGGAACAGCAGGTACGGGCCCTCTTCGACGAGTTGCTGAAGGTAGCTGCCGCCAACGGTGTCACGGGCAGCCTGGATGCCGGTACCGGGAACGAGCCGGAGCCCGCCCCGCTTCCGCCCCTGCACCAGGCCGCCTTCGACGCCATCGAGGCCGGTGACTACGAGGCAGCCGCCGAGGCCTACCGGCAGGCGCTTAAGGAAATGCCCTCCGACCACGATGCCAAGGCGGGACTGGCACAGGTGGAGCTTATGGCCAGGCTGCAGCCGCTGTCCGCGCAGGACAGCGAGACCATCCGCACGCTGGCCGCCAACGAACCGGACAACCTGGAAGCCCAGCTGGGCGTTGCCGACCTCGACATCGCGGGCGGCCACGTCGAGGACGGGCTGAACCGTCTGGTGGCGTTCATCGGCAGGAACTTTGGCCCGGAACGCGAGACCGCCCGCGTACGGCTGCTGGAACTCTTCGACGTGGTCGGCGCCTCCGACGAGCGGGTTTCCAAGGCACGCCAGGCGCTGGCGCGGGTCCTCTTCTAGTGCCTGCACTGTTCGAGCCGCTGAAGCTGCGCTCGTTGGAGCTTCAGCACCGGGGCTGGCTGTCACCGATGTGCCAGTACAGCTGCGATCCCGACGCCGCACCGGGCGTTCCGCACGACTGGCACCTGATGCACCTGGGCTCCTTCGCCGCGGGCGGTGCCGCGCTTCTCGTGGCAGAGGCGGCAGCGGTGAACGCCGAGGGCCGCATCAGCCCCCGGGACACCGGTCTGTACAACGACGCGCAGGCGGAGGCCTGGGAGCGGATTACCTCCTTTGTGCACCGGCATGGCGCGGCGGGGGCGAAGATCGGCGCACAGCTGGCGCACGCCGGCAGGAAGGCGTCCACCTGGTGGCCGTTCTCCGGCAACCACGGAACCGTCCCCGCGGCCGACGGCGGCTGGAACACGGTAGGCCCGTCCGCGGTGGCCTTTGACGGGTTTGCGGTTCCGGAGGCGATGACCACGGACCAGATCCGGGGCGTGGTGGCGGATTTTGCCGCCGCGGCAGTGCGCGCAGTGGACGCCGGCTTCGATACCGTGGAGATCCACGGTGCGCACGGATACCTCCTGCACCAGTTCCAGAGCCCGCTGACCAACCTGCGTGACGACGAATGGGGCGGGGACGAAGCCGGACGCAACCGCCTGATGCTTGCGGTGGTGGACGCCGTCCGTGCCGTGATTCCGGACTCCATGCCGCTGCTGCTGAGGATCTCCGCCACGGATTGGGCGGAGGGTGGCGTCGACCTGGCCGCTTCCCTCCGGCTGGCCCGTGAGGCGGCCGGGCGCGGCGTGGACCTGATCGATGTGTCCAGCGGGGGAGCGGTGGCGCACCAGCGGATCACCCCCGGGCCGGGCTACCAGACGGGATTTTCCGCTGCCATCCGGAAGGAGGCGGGCATTCCCACCGGAACGGTGGGCCTCCTGACTTCTGCAGGGCAGGCGGAGCATGCCGTGGCCACCGGCCAGGCCGACGCCGTGCTGATTGCCAGGGCTGCGCTCCGCGATCCGCACTGGTGGCTCCGGGCGGCTTTCGAACTCGGCCATGACATCGGCTGGGTCCCGCAGTATGAGCGCGCCCTGCCCCGGCGGGCCTTCTGACCGGGAGGCCCCCATGAACCACGGCACCGGCAGCCACGGCACCGGGCAAACTGGCCCCACCGGGCAGGAGCTGGAAGCAAAGATCATGGAGCTGCTGGCTGCAAGGGCAGCCTCCGCCACGATCTGCCCGTCCGATGTGGCCCGTGCCCTGGGCGGGGAGCACTGGCGCCACCTCATGGAACCTGTGCGCCAGGCAGCCCGCAGGCTCGTCGACGCCGGCGAGGTGGAAGTAACCCAGCGCGGTTCCGTGGTGGATCCGGAGTCCGCCAAAGGGCCGATCCGCATCCGGAAGGCGCGCTAGGCGCACGGGCCCGCAATGCGGGGTGAGATGCCCGCGTATGCCCTTCTTGCTACTCCTTCCGGAGGACCCCGGAGGCGGGCCGCTGGGACTAGTCTGGCTTCATGACTGCCCCGCAACCCGATCCGGCCGGCCCGGCACTGCATGTGCCCGCACCCGGTGCACCCGCCACCGGAACCACTCCTGCGTTGTCCATGCGCGGTCTCGCCAAGCGCTTCGGCGAGAAGATCGCGGTGGACGGCATCAGCCTGGATGTCCCTCCCGGCTCCTTCTTCGGGATCGTGGGACCCAACGGCGCGGGTAAGACCACCACGTTGTTCATGGCAACCGGACTCCTGCGTCCGGACTTCGGAACGGCCCTGGTCCACGGCATCGACGTCTGGGCGGAACCGCTGGCGGCCAAGAAGCTGATGGGCATCCTCCCCGACGGCGTGAAGCTTTTCGACCGGCTTACCGGAGAGCAGCTCATCACATACGCCGGCCTGTTGCGCGGCATGGACAGGGACGTGGTGGCATCCCGCGTGGGCGAGCTGCTGGACGCCATGGACCTGGCACGGGACGCCGGGACACTGGTGGTGGACTACTCCGCGGGCATGACCAAGAAAATCGCACTTGCCACTGCGCTGATCCACGCGCCCCGGCTCCTCGTTCTGGATGAGCCCTTCGAGGCGGTGGACCCGGTGTCGGCAGCGAACATCCGGTCCATCCTTGACAGCTACGTGGCATCCGGCGGCACAGTGATCGTCTCCAGCCACGTGATGGATTTGGTCCAGCGCATGTGCGACCACGTGGCCGTGGTGGCCGGCGGGCGCCTGCTCGCTGCCGGAACCATTGACGAGGTCCGGGCCGGCGCGTCGCTCGAGGACCGCTTTGTCCAGCTCGTGGGCGGCCGCAGCCGCACGGAAGGGCTGGAATGGTTGCGCACCTTCTAAGGCTGAAACTGACCCTGCTGCGCAACGGCTTCCGCCGCAGCCCGTGGCAGTTGGTGGGGCTCGCGATCGCGGGACTCTACGCGCTGGGGCTCGTGGGCACCCTGGTGGTGGCGCTGGTTCTGCTGCGCACCGCCGACCCCGCACTTGTCCAGACTGCGGTGGTCCTGGGCGGTTCCGCCGCCGTCCTGGGCTGGGCAGTGGTTCCGGTGGTGGCGTCCGCCACGGACATGACCCTGGACCCGGCCCGCTTCACCTCGTTCGCCATTCCCATGAAGCAGATGCTGGCGGGGCTGGCCCTGGGTGGACTGATCGGCGTTCCGGGCCTCGCCACTACGCTGGTGGCCCTGGCCACGGTGGTGACGTGGTCCCGCGGCGTACTGCCGGTGCTGGGCGCCCTGGCAGGGGCAGTGCTGGGCGTGCTGACCTGTGTGGTGGTTGCGAAAGTAGTCACCACAGCCACCGCAAGCCTGGCATCCTCCCGCCGCTTCAGGGACATCAGCGCCGTCGCCTTCATGGTCCCGCTGGTCCTCCTCGGGCCGATCATCGCCGGCGTGGGCCAGGGGATTTCCAACTCCACGGCCTTCCTGCCGGATCTCGCCCGGGCACTGTCCTGGACGCCGCTTGGTGCTCCGTGGGCCCTGGCCGGTGACCTTCATGCGGGGGAGTCCGGTCCGGCCGCCCTGAAGCTCCTGGTGTCCTGTGCCGCGATTGCCGTCCTGGCATGGTGCTGGAAACTGCTGCTGGAACGGGCCCTCGTCACTCCGCCGTATGCCGGCACCGGCAAGCGGAAGGGCAGTCGGCTGGGCCTGCTGGGGTTGCTTCCGGCGGTGCCGGCAGGTGCCGTCATGGCCAGGTCCCTCACCTACTGGTTCCGTGACCCGCGCTATTCGGGATCGCTTGTGGTCATCCCGCTGTTGCCCGTGGTGCTGGTTTTCCAGGGTGCCCAGACGGGCGACTACTTCAGCCTCGCCTTCCTGGCGCCCATCTCCGCCTTCATCATCGCCTGGTCCATCTCGGCGGATGTCTCCTACGACAACACGGCTTTTGCCCTCCATCTTGCAACGGGTGTCAGCGGCGTGGCCGACCGGTTGGGCCGCGCCCTGGCCTGCCTGGCGTTCGCACTCCCCGTGGTGGTGGTATTCGCCGTGGGCTATTCAGGATTCACCGGAGACTGGACCGGGCTGCCGGGCCAGCTCGGCCTGAGCCTCGGAATCCTCTTCACCGGCCTGGGTCTCGCCTCCGTGG
Source organism: Pseudarthrobacter sp. NamE2 (assembly GCF_005796205.1). Taxonomy (GTDB): domain Bacteria; phylum Actinomycetota; class Actinomycetes; order Actinomycetales; family Micrococcaceae; genus Arthrobacter. The sequence goes on from NZ_VAHN01000010.1 coordinate 41,702, forward strand.
TCTCCGCCCGGTACACGGTGGCCGTACCACTGCCCGGGGACAGTCCTTTCAAGAAGCCGCCAGGCAATGTGGGACAGACCCTCGCGGTGCAGTTCGGCGGAATGCTGGTCCTGCTGGTGCTGGTCCTGCCCGAGGCGGCACTGGTCATCGCCCAGCTGGTGACGGGGAACGGCCTCTTTGGCTGGATCAACCTCGTGGCGGGACCGGCGCTGGGGCTTGTGCTGTTTGTGGCCGGCGTTAGGCTGGGCGGGAAATGGCTTGATGCACGCGGTCCGGAACTGCTGGCCCAGGTGGCCGTCAACCGCTGACCGGCGTAGGGCAGAAAGGAACAGCATGGAAGTGGTCATCCTCGGCGGCAGCAGGCAGATCGCAAAACTGGCAGCGGACGCCGTCGAGGACCTGCTCCGGCGGAAACCGGACGCGGTGCTGGGTCTTGCCACGGGGTCCTCACCGCTGCCGGTCTACAACGAACTGGCTGACCGCCACACCGGCGGCCTGGACTTCAGCAGGGCTTCCGCGTTCACCCTCGACGAGTACGTGGGCCTGCCCGCGGGGCACCCGGAGTCCTACCGTGAAGTCATCAGGCGGGAATTTACGGACAGGGTGAACATCGCTCCCGGCAACGTCCACGGGCCCGACGGCGCCGCCCGGGATATCCCCGCGGCGTGCCAGGCCTATGAGGACGCCATCGCTGCGGCCGGCGGCATCGACCTGCAGCTCCTGGGGGTGGGCACCGACGGGCATATCGCCTTCAACGAACCCGGTTCCTCCTTCGCCTCGCGCACCCGGATCAAGAGCCTGATCGAACAGACCCGGCGGGACAATGCCCGCTTCTTCAACAGCCTGGCCGAGGTCCCGCACCACGTCATCACCCAGGGGTTGGGCACCATCATGGAAGCCCGGCACGTGATCCTGCTGGCCACCGGGGCACAGAAGGCGCAGGCGGTGCGCGAGTTCGTCGAGGGCCCCGTAGCTGCGATCTGCCCGGCGTCCATCCTGCAGTTCCATCCGCACGCCACTGTCCTGCTGGACGAGGCGGCGGCGTCTGCCCTGAAGCTCGCGGATTTCTACCGTCACACCTACGACAACAAACCCGACTGGCAGGGCATCTAGCGCCGGCAACAGCGGAAGCGCTGCCGGAAAAATGCCCGATGGCCGGGCGGTGACGGGCAGCGGCACGCACGCGCCGCCGTCGGACGTTCCGCCATCTGGAAAGGCTAAGATGGTGGGCATGACTAGCATGACGGACCCTCTCGAAAACGACCCGATGCGTGAGCTTTCCGGGGCTGGAACGTCCACAGCCACCATTGAGCGCGAAGAACTGCGCGAGCAGCTGGAACCGGGCGACCGGGAGCGCTTTGCACACTATGTGCGCAAGGAAAAGATCATGGAGTCTGCGATGACCGGCGAGCCCGTCATTGCGCTGTGCGGCAAGGTCTGGACGCCCGGCCGGGACCCGAAGAAGTTCCCCGTTTGCCCCACCTGCAAGGAAGTCTATGAGGGCCTCCGTCCGGGTGACGACGGCGGCAAGGGCTCCGGAGGAAACCCGGGCAACAACAAGTAGTGACGGAGACGCTTTTTGGCGGCCCCACCCTGCCTCCGGCCTACCCGGAACGTGCAGCCTGGGGAACCGCCCCGAAACTCCGTGCCTGGCAGCAGGAAGCCCTTGACCTTTACATGCGGAACAGCCCGCGGGACTTCCTCGCGGTGGCAACCCCGGGTGCAGGCAAGACGACATTCGCGCTCCGGATCGCCTCCACCCTCATTGATTCCGGTGCCGTTAACCGGGTGACCATCGTGGCGCCCACGGACCACCTGAAACGGCAGTGGGCGGACGCGGCGGCCCGGGTTGGCATTGCCATCGACCCCAACTTCAAGAACTCCGACGGCCAGCACGGCCGCGGGTTCATCGGCGTGGCTGTCACGTACGCACAGGTGGCCAGCAAGCCGCTGCTGCACCGGGCCAAAACGGAGGCTGCCCGCACGCTGGTGATCCTCGACGAGATTCACCACGGCGGGGAAGCACTGTCCTGGGGTGATGGCCTGCGGGAGGCGTTCGACCCTGCAGTCCGGCGCCTGGCCCTGACAGGGACGCCTTTCCGTTCCGATACCTCGCCCATCCCGTTCGTGGAGTACGTGGAGGACCGGGACGGCATCCGCCGCTCCAAAGCCGACTACACCTACGGCTACGGGAACGCACTGCGGGACCACGTGGTCCGGCCGGTGATGTTCATGGCCTATTCGGGGCAGATGCGCTGGCGCACCAGCGCGGGGGAGGAGATGGCGGCGTCGCTTGGCGAGGCCGCGGTCACCAAGGACATCACCTCGCATGCCTGGCGGACCGCGCTCAATCCCGCCGGCGAGTGGATCCCGGCCGTGCTGGCCGGAGCGGACAAGAGGCTCAGCGAAGTGCGCCGCACGGTTCCCGACGCCGGCGGCCTGGTGATCGCTACCGACCACGAGGACGCCCGGGCCTATGCCGGGCAGCTGAAAAAGATCACCGGCGAATCACCTGCCGTCATCCTCTCCGACGACGCCAAGGCCTCGAGCAAGATCGAGGAGTTCTCCGCCGGGGACTCGCGCTGGATGGTGGCCGTGCGCATGGTGTCCGAAGGCGTGGACGTTCCGCGGCTTTCCGTGGGCGTGTATGCCACGTCCACGTCCACGCCGCTGTTCTTCGCCCAGGCCGTGGGCCGTTTTGTGCGTGCCCGAAAAAGGGGCGAAACGGCCTCGGTCTTCCTGCCTTCCGTGCCGCAGCTGATGGCGCTCGCCAACTCCATGGAGGCCGAACGCGACCACGCCCTGGACCGGCCGGAGAAGGAGGACGGCGACGGCCTCTTCAATCCGGAGGACTCGCTGATGGCGGAGGCCAACCGCGAGGATAAGGCCTCCGACAGCCTTACCAAGGGCAAATTCGAGGCGCTTGATTCGCAGGCTTCGTTTGACCGGGTGCTGTTCGACGGCGGCGAGTTCGGCACCGGAGGCGAGGTGGGGTCCGACGACGAGATGGACTTCCTGGGCATTCCCGGGCTGCTGGACGCGGAGCAGGTGGGCACCCTGCTGCGCCAGCGGCAGCATGAGCAGCTGAGCCGGAAGAACCGCAAGGCCCCAGCTGCCGCCGAGAGTTCCGCCCCGGCCGTTCCGGACCACCGGATGCTGATGGACCTGCGGAACGAGCTGGCCAAGAACGTTGCTGCCTGGGCCGCGCGGACCGGGACTCCCCACGGCGTGGTGCACACCAAGCTGCGGACGGTGTGCGGCGGCCCCGCCGTGGCGCAGGCGAACGAGGAACAGTTGCAGGCACGGCTGCGGAAGCTGCAGGACTGGTTCATCGGCCGCACGTAGCTGCTGCGACGCAGAGTGGCCGGGTGATTTTGCCCGGCCACTTCATGAACAACCGCCTAGGCTACGTCCACTCCGCCAAGTTCCATTTCGGCCACCGCCTCTTCCAGGTCTTCGGCAATGCCGGCCGTAAGCGACCGGATCACGGTAACGGAGTAGCCCGCCTGCACGGCGTCCAGGGACGTGGCCATGACGCAGTAATCTGTGGCGATTCCCACCACCACAACGTCCTCGACGTCATGGCTCTGCAGCCAGTCATCCAGGCCAATGGCGTCCTCGTCCGGCGCGAAGCGGCTGGCGTCGCCGGGCTGCCGTTCGCCGGTGGGGACGGCGTCCTCGGGGGCCATGAGCCCTTCAAAGCCGGAGTAGGCAGCGGCGTACTGCCCTTTCTGGAAGTAGGCCTGGATGTACTCGGTGTCCAGGTCCGGATGAAGTTCGGCGCCACGGGTTCCGGCCACGCAATGCGGCGGCCAGCTGTCCTTGAAATCGGGGTTGTCCGAGAAGTGGTCGCCTGGATCGATATGCCAGTCCTGCGTGGCCACGATGTGGTCGAACTCATTGTGGTGGGCGTCCACGTAATCGCTGATGGCGCCGGCAACCCGCGCACCGCCTTTTACGGCAAGGGAACCGCCCTCGCAGAAATCGTTTTGGACATCGACGATGATCAGGGCACGCGACATCAGTACTCCTCGTAAATGGTGGGAATGGCGGCCTCACCGCGCTGGAGACGGTTGACCACCGGTGGCAGTTCGGCCATCGAGTCCGCGTGCCGCTGGCGGGCCCGGAGCACGCCTTCGTGCCCCGTCCACCCGGGCATCAATTCGCCGTTCTTCATGAACTGGTGCAGCAGCGGCCGGTCGTTGCCGTCATCCTCCGGCCGGTGCCCGACCCCCACGATTTCCGCCGTGGCGATCCCGTGTTCGTTCAGTTTCCGCAGCGCGTACTTGCGCCCGCCCACGCTCGCCTTGTTCTTGGCGGCCTTGGCCACGGACACGAAATTCCCGTCGTCGTCGACACGGCTGACCAGCTTGTAGACCATGCTGGCCGTGGGCGCACCGGAGCCGGTCACCAGGGAGGTGCCGACTCCGTAGGAATCAACGGGGGCGGACTGCAGTGCGGCAATGGCGTACTCGTCCAGGTCCGAGGTGACCACGATCTTGGTGTTTTCGTTGCCCAGGTCGTCCAGCAGCCTGCGGACCCACTGGGCCTGGTCCACGAGGTCGCCGGAGTCCAGCCGGACGGCGCCCAGCCGGGGACCCGCCATGTCCACGGCCGTCCGCACGGCCGTTTCGACGTCGTACGTGTCCACCAGGAGGGACGTACCCTCGCCGAGCGCCGCGATCTGCGCCTCGAAGGCATCCCGCTCGGTGTCATGCAAAAGCGTGAAGGAGTGGGCGGCGGTGCCCACGGTCTTGATCCCGTAGCGGATGCCGGCCTCGAGGTTGGACGTGCTGTCGAACCCGGCGATGACGGCGGCCCGCGCCGCCGATGCCGCCGCTTCCTCATGGGTGCGGCGGGACCCCATTTCGATGCAGGGCCGGCCGTGCGCGGCGCTTATCATGCGGGAGGCCGCGGAGGCGATGGCGCTGTCGTGGTTCAGCACGGACAGCAGGTACGTCTCCAGCATGCAGGCCTCGGCGAACGTGCCCTCGACAATCAGGATGGGGGAGTTGGGGAAGTACGCCTCGCCCTCGGCGTATCCCCAGATGTCCCCGGAAAAACGGTAGTTGGCCAGGTATTCCAGCGTCTGGTCGTTCACCACACGGGTCTGCTTGAGGAAGTCCAGCTCTGCCTCGCCGAACCGGAAGTTCGCGATGCCTTCCAGGAGCCGGCCGGTGCCGGCAACAATTCCGTACCGCCGGCCGTCGGGGAGCCGCCGCGTGAACGCCTCAAAGACCGACTTGCGGTGCGCCGCGCCCGAATGGAGTGACGCCTGCAGCATGGTCAGCTCGTAGTGGTCGGTGTAAAAGGACGTGCGGGGATGCTCCCAGCCGGCAGTGGTACTCACGAAAGTCACTTTAGTCCCCACCGGCTCCCACGTCTCGCTTCGCTTCGCCGCGGGCCCCTCGCCGGTGTGGGCCCATCCACCGGCTCCCACGTCTCGCTTCGCTTCGCCGCGGGCCCCTCGCCGGCGTGGGCCCATCCTCCCCATAGAATGGACAGATGACCTTAAGCGTTGCGCTCGGCCCTGATACACAGGAGGGCACCCGGACCGGAACGGAGGAGGCCACCGACTCCCTGACCGCTCCCGACATCCCTTGGAACCTGGTGATCTGGAACGATCCCGTCAACCTGATGAGCTACGTCAGCTACGTGTTCCAAAGCTATTTCGGCTACTCGGAGAGCAAGGCGAACAAACTCATGATGGAGGTCCACAAGAAGGGCCGTTCCATTGTTGCCCACGGCAGCAAGGAGCAGGTGGAACGCCATGCGGTTGCCATGCACGGCTTTGGGCTCTGGGCCACGGTGGAAAAAGCCAGCGGCGGTCCCGGCGGCAATTCAGGAAAGTCTGGCGGACCGGGCCAGGGCAAGGGGAAACGTGGCTAAGGCGTTCAAATACGGACTCAAAGGCATCACCGGGTATCTGGAACCCGCCGAGCGGGAACTGCTGCGCAGCCTGATCGACGACGTCATCTCCATGCTCCAGCCCCAGGAGCGCGACGGCCAGGACCCCCTTGCTGCGCTCATCGGCCTGGACATGGACGTCGCCGAGCCCACGGACCGGGCGGTCCGGCGGCTCCTGCCCAACGTTGTTAAGGACGACGGCGCCGCATCACTTGAGTTCCGCCAGCTCACCGAGCGTTCGCTGCGGGAGACAAAGATCGGAGCCCTGCGCGCGGCCGCGCTCGACCTGGACAAGGACGAGATTGTACTGACGACGGAAGGGGCCAAGCACTGGTCCATGGCGCTGAACGACGTCCGGCTGGTGCTCGCCGAGCGGCTGGACATCCGCGACGAGGAGGATGCCGAACACGTCCACCTCATGCAGGACTGGTCCCAGGCGGAGGACGTGGAGAGCTACCTTGCCCTGGTCTACAACTTCGCCACGTGGCTGCAGGAGTCCCTGGTGCAGGCCATGCTGCAGTCGCTGGAAACGCGCCGTTAAGCTCTGTCCGCCGCGGTACCTGCGGTTCCTGTGACAAATTAGACATGAGTCACAAGCCACAAGATGATGGCTGACGCATCGGCGAGCACCTATCCTCGAATAATCATGACAACAGCCTCGAGCATGGATCCGGCAGCCGCAGCTGAACAGGTATCCGAACCGGACGACCTTCAGGCCGCCGCCCTGGAAGCACGCCCCATCGGCGTTTTCGATTCCGGCGTGGGGGGCCTCACCGTAGCCCGCTCCATTATCGACCAGCTTCCCAACGAAGCCATCCTCTATGTCGGGGACACCGCCCATGGCCCCTACGGGCCGCTGCCCATCGCGGAAGTCCGCGCCAACGCCCTGGGCGTTATGGATGAACTGGTGGACTCCGGCGTCAAGCTGCTGACCATCGCCTGCAACTCGGCATCGGCCGCGGTGCTGCGGGACGCCCGCGAACGATACACCGCCAGGTACGGCATTCCGGTCATCGAGGTGATCCAGCCTGCCGTCCGCCGGGCCGTGGCGGCCACCCGCGCCGGCCGGGTTGGTGTCATCGGCACCTCCGCCACGATCGGATCGCGGGCCTATGAGGACACGTTCGCCGCGGCGCCCGACCTGTCCATCACGTCGGTCGCCTGTCCTGAATTCGTCAGCTACGTGGAAGCCGGCATCACCACCGGTCCCGCCCTGCTGGCCGTCGCCGAGGAGTACCTGGCTCCGCTGAAGGCCGCCCAGGTGGACACGGTGGTGCTCGGCTGCACGCACTACCCCCTGCTCACGGGCGTGATCTCCTACGTCATGGGTGCCGACGTCACGCTCGTTTCCAGCGCCGAGGAAACGGCCAAGGACGTGTACCGTGCCCTGGCCATGCACCAGCTGCAGCGCACTGCCGCAACCCCGCCGGAACACCACTTCGTGGCAACGGGCGACGCCGCCCAGTTTGAGGCGCTGGCCAGGAGGTTCCTGGGCCCGGAGGTCCTGTCCGTCCGGCACGTGGACCATGTGGCGGCGCAGTATCCCACCGGCAGCCTTGCACGCATCACTCCGGAGATGATCGCCGCCGCCCAAAGCGCCCGCAGCCGTCCCCGGATCTCCAATTTCGTGGAAAGGGCGCTCCCGGACAGCGGCCTCGCCGCCGGCAGGGCGGGAGGTTCCGCCCTGTGAAGCTGACCATCGTAGGCTGCACCGGCTCTTTCCCCGGCCCCGGGTCGCCCGCATCGTGCTATCTCCTGACCGCGAGCGACGGGCAGCGGACCTGGAAAGTCGTGATGGACCTGGGCAGCGGTGCACTGGGCGCCATCCAGCGGTACACGGACCTCGAGGACATCGACGCGATATTTCTTACGCACCTGCACCCGGACCACTGCATGGACCTGTGCGGGCTGCACGTCGCCATCCGCTGGAAGCCGGGCGGCTGGGGCCGCGGCCGGATCCCTGTTTGGGGGCCTGCCGCCACTGCGGACCGGATGGCCACCGCCTATGGCCTGGAGCTCGACCCCGGCATGCATGAGGAATTCGACTTCACCAACTGGGCTGAGCGTGAACCCGTAACGGTGGGTCCCTTCACCGTCACGCCATTCGCCGTGAACCATCCCATCGAGGAGGCCTACGCCCTCCGCGTGGAAGTGGTGGAACCGGACAAGGACGGGAACCGGATTTCGCGCACCCTGACCTACTCCGGCGATACCGATTCCTGCCCCGGCCTGGAAGAGGCTGCCAAGGACGCCGACCTGTTCCTGTGCGAGGCGGCCTTCGAGGAAGGCCGGGACAATGACATCAAGGATGTGCACCTGACCGGCAAACGCGCCGGGGAGGCGGCAGCGGCGGCAGGTGCCCGGCGGCTGCTCCTGACGCACATCCCGGTTTGGACGTCCCAGACGACGGTTATGGCGGAAGCGCGCCCGGCCTTCGGCGGGGACGTGGCGGTTGCGGTAGCCGGGGTGCATTACACCATCTGATGCCCGCCTGGGCCTGGCGGGATGCCGGACCCGGTAGCCGCCGGCCGCGTCCGCAGTGGATAAGCTAAAGGCATGACTTCTGAAGCAACTGCAGTGCCAATCGTGCGCGCCGACGGCCGTGCCCCGGACCAGCTCCGGCCCATCAGCATCACCCGGGGATGGTCCAACCAGGCCGAGGGTTCGGCACTGATCGAGTTCGGCAACACCAGGGTCCTCTGCACCGCCTCGCTGACCGAGGGTGTTCCCCGGTGGTTGAAGGGCGAGGGGCGGGGCTGGGTTACCGCAGAATACGCCATGCTGCCCCGGGCCACGAACACCCGTTCAGACCGGGAATCCGTCAAGGGCAGGATCGGCGGCCGCACCCATGAGATCTCCCGCCTGATCGGCCGGTCCCTGCGCTCAATCATCGACACCAAGGCGCTGGGCGAGAACACCATTGTGCTGGACTGCGATGTCCTGCAGGCAGACGGCGGGACCCGCACCGCTGCCATCACCGGCGCCTACGTGGCCCTTGCAGATTCCATCCGCTTTGCCCGCGACAACAAGCTAATCGCCAGGAACGCGCAGCCGCTGGTAGACACCATCGCGGCCGTGTCGGTGGGAATTATCGACGGCGTCCCCATGCTGGACCTGCCCTATGTGGAGGACGTGCGGGCGGAAACGGACATGAACGTGGTGGTCACCGGCTCCGGGAAGTTCGTCGAAGTGCAGGGCACCGCCGAGGGCGCACCGTTCGACCGTGCCGAACTGGACGCGCTCCTGGACCTTGCCCTGCTGGGCACCACCCAGCTTGCGGCCATCCAGCGCGAGACCCTGGCGGACACCCTGTGAGCACGGACGGGCCCCGCCTTGTTCTCGCCACCCACAACAAGGGAAAACTTCGTGAGCTCCGCGAGCTCCTGCGCAACCAGGTGCCCGGGCTCGACGTCGATACGCAGGTGGTGGACGCGGCGGCGGCAGGTGCCCCCGACGTCGTCGAAACAGGCGTGACGTTTGCCGAGAACTCCCTGCTGAAGGCCCGCGCCGTTGCCGAGGCCACCGGACTGGTGGCCATTGCCGACGATTCGGGACTCGCCGTCGACGTGATGGGCGGGGCGCCCGGCATCTTTTCCGCCCGCTGGTCCGGCCGGCACGGCGATGACCAGGCCAACCTCGCGCTCCTGTTGAACCAGCTCTCGGACGTCCCGGACCAGCACCGGGCAGCGGCGTTTGTCTGCGCGGCAGCCCTGGCTGTCCCCGCCACTGACGGCAGTACGGGACGTGAAGTGGTGGAATACGGCCAACTGGAGGGCACCCTGCTCCGGGAACCGCGCGGCACAGGCGGCTTCGGCTACGATCCGGTGTTGCAGCCGGTGGGGGAACAGCGCAGCTGCGCAGAGCTGTCGTCCGAGGAGAAGAACGCCATCAGCCACCGCGGCAAGGCGTTCCGTGCACTCCTGCCGTCCATCGTGGAGGCCCTGCGGGCAGTTGACTCCTGAAGCGTTAATGGCACAAGGTGGGCTCCCGCCGCAGCGGGAGCGCACCTTTTGTGCATTCTGTGGTTGCAGGCTTCCGCCTAGGGTACGGGGGGTGTCTTCTGCTCGTCCTCGGGAGCGTGTTCCTCGATGAACTCGTCCACGGGATCCGTCCCGTAAGCGGCCGCCTGGCGCTTCGCGGATATGCCGCGCAGGACCTCGATACCGATCGGCAGGACCGAAACCAGGACGATGACGATGAAGATGATGTCCAAGTTCTCACGCACCCACGGGATACGGTCGCCGAGGAGGTAGCCCAGCAGGGTTACGCCGCCGCCCCACAGGACCGCGCCGATGACGTTGTAAAGAAAGAACTTTTTCCGGCTCATCTGCGCCACACCCACAATGACCGGGACGAAGGTGCGGATAATCGGGACGAAGCGGGCCAGGATCAGGGCCTTGCCGCCATGCTTTTCAAAGAAGGCGTGGGCGTTTTCCACGTTTTCACGCTTGAACAGCCGCGACTCCGGCTTGTTGAAGATTGCCGGGCCTGCCTTGGAGCCGATGAAGTAGCCCGTCTGGTTTCCAATGATGGCCGAAATCACAATCAGCAGGGCGAACAGCCACACATTGAACTTGATGGTGTCCGTGGCCACCAGCAGGCCGGCGGTAAACAGCATGGAGTCACCCGGCAGGAAGAACCCCACCAGCAGGCCGGTTTCCGCGAAGACGATGCCGCAGACAAGCAGTACCACCCACGGGGCCAAGGCGGGGTCGGCCAGGAAGACCTGGGGGTTCAGCCAGTCGGGCAGGAAGGAAGCCAGCTGCGGCTGGACCGGTCCTGCCCCGCCCAGCAGGGACACGGCGAGGTCGTTCATCACAGGAAAGTTCACCACTCAAGGGTACTTGACGGGTCTGCCGGGCGACCGGCGGTAAGGTGGGGGCCGTGGGTTTGGACTTTACTGCGATCGACTTCGAGACGGCGAACGGTTTCCGGGGCTCACCCTGTTCCGTCGGCCTCACGAAGGTCCGGGGCGGACGGATCGTGGCGGAAGCCTCATGGTTGATGCGGCCGCCGCGCAACCACGACCATTTCGACTACCACAACGTTCGGATCCACGGCATCACCGCTGCGGACGTCGCGGGCAGGCCACGTTTCGGTGAGCTCTTCGCCGAGATTGGGGCCTTCATTGGAGACGACGTGCTGGCGGCGCACAACGCCGCCTTCGACCTCGGGGTGATCCGCTCCGCCCTGGAAGTGTCCGGCCTGCCCGGCCCGGCTTATGACTATGTCTGCACCGTGATGCTGTCCCGGCGGTGCTATTCCCTGGTGTCCAACTCACTGCCGTTTGCCGCGGAGGAAGCCGGTGTGCCGCTGGACAAACACCACGACGCGGCCGCGGACGCCCGGGCCTGTGCAGGGATCCTGATCGACATCGCACGCCGCAACAACGCGAACAGCCTCGCCGAGCTTTACCTTTCGCTGGGCCTGGTGCTGCCGCGGCAACAGGCGTTCGACCCCGCCCTGGACGGACTCTCCAAACCCAGCCAGGCCGCCGTCGCCACCGGTTCGACCATCGGGGCACTCAGCATAGGAGCAGCGCTCGGCCGTCCCTTCCAGCCAGGGTGGCCGGAGGAGGGCATCAACCCGGAGCCCAACCCGGACGCCGGGCCGGGCCACCCGCTGTACGGGCAGACGGTTGTTTTTACGGGCCAGTTGTCCATCGGACGTCCGGAGGCCAAGGTGCGCTCGGCCGGGGTGGGGGCGCGCACCGAAAGCCGGGTCACCGGACGGACCACGGTCCTCGTGGTGGGCGACGGCTTTATGGCATCCGACCTGCGCTCGGGCAGGCTGACCGGCAAGGCACGCCGTGTGCTTGAGCTCCATGAGCGGGGCCAGGTGATCGAGGTGTTGTCCGAGGGCGAATTTCTGCAGATGGTGGGCGGATTCGCCGAACCTGCAACCGCCTAGCCTTCTCCGGTTGTCACGGCCACCATGCTGTCCGCCATGGCACGGATCACCTCAGGGGCCTCCAGCGCATCCAGCCAGTCGGCGGGCAGGCAGTCCTCACCGTAGCAGGCGCCCAGGATGTTGCCGGCCACCGAGCCAGTGGAGTCGCTGTCTCCGCTGTGGTTGACAGCAAGCGCAACGGCGGCCCGGAAATGCCCGGCGGGGCCTCCCGGCGCGCCGCCGTCCCGGAGGGTGGCGAGTACCGCGTACAGTGCGACGGCGAGCGCTTCCTCTGCTACCCAGCCTTCCCCGAGTGCCTGCACCAGTTCCTCCGGCGGCACGGGGCCCTTGTCTGCCAGCCGGAGGGCCGCCTCCAGCCGTTCCGGAAGTTCCGGCGCAACGTCTGCCAGGGTGGCGGCGTGGGCCGTCACGCCGGCGGCCGCCTCCCGGAGTCCTTCTCCGGAGACCAGCCTGTGGATCAGCAGGCTGAAGATACCGGCGGATTGCCGGGCGGAGGGGTGGCCGTGGGTCAGGGAGGCGGCGTCGGCACTCAACTTGTAGACGGCGTCGGGAGCGATGTGCGGGATCAGCCCGAACGGGGCGGACCGCATCACCGTCCCGCATCCCTTGGACTCCAGGTTGACCGGGCGCGTGGCGGTGCCCATCTCGCCCGTGGCCAGGCCCGAGATGCAGGCCTTCCCCGGGTGGCGGCGCTCGCGGAGCACACTGTTGCCGTCGATCCACCGCGGCTGGGGGACTGGTGCGGAAGCGTCCGCAACCTCGCCCTGCGTCGCCAACCAGCGCAGGTACGCGAGCCACAGGCAGGCGTTGACATCGGCGGCAACGCCGGAGTTGGCCCACTCCAGGGCTTCCACCAGTCCGTCCACGGTGTAGAGCGTCATCTGCGTATCGTCCGAAAAGTGGCTGCCGGACAGCTGGGCAAAACCCGTCAGGCCTGCTCCGCCGAACCGGCGCCGGATCTCATCGATGCTGTCAAACTCCACCGCATAGCCAAGGGAATCACCCAGCGCACCCCCGAGCAGGCAGCCGTGGATGCGTGACTTCAGGGTGGGCGTGGCTGTACCGGTCTCGATGCTCATGCAGTAAATTTACCGTGGCCGCTGCGCCGTCCCGCCCTGCCCGCCCTGCAATGGTGGCATTGTCCAGTAAACCTCCAGCATGGGCTGGAATAATGCCCAGGTTGCCTGACAGCAGCACCTCGACGCCATCGACCTGAAGGTTTATCATGAGCACCCCCGTTGACTCCCGCCATTCCGACCTGCCCGACGGTCCGGAAACTGTCCGGCACGGCCTGCTCCCCAAGCTGGCAGCCGAGGGGTTCGGCAGCCTGTTCCTTGCGGTGGCCGGGCTCGGGGTGCCGCTGTTCAGCATCCCGCAGTCCAGCCCCTTGCCGGCCGCGCTTGCCGCCGGCCTGGCGGTGACCGCCGCGATGCTCGCGGTTGGCCACGTGTCGGGCGGGCACTTCAATCCTGCGATCACCCTGGGCCACCTCCTGGCCGGGCGGATCCGTCCCGGCGCGGCTGCCGCCTACGTGGCAGCCCAGTTTGCCGGCGCCGTGGTTGGTGCGCTCGCGCTGTTCGCGGTGCTGCGGACCCTGCCCGGCATCGCCGACACCCGGACCGCGTTCGACACTGTCACGGCGGGCTTTGGCGAGCACTCCATTATCCAGGCGCCTCCGGCAGCCGTGCTCCTGCTGGAGGTCCTGGGCGGGGCCATTATCGTGGCAGTGTTCCTGGGAGCCGCCGCCCGCGGCCGGTCCACCGGGATGGCCGCGCCCATCGCCGTCGGCCTTGCCTTCGCCGCCCTGCTCCAGCTGGGACAGGCGGTGGGCAACCTGCCGTTCAACCCTGCCCGGGCAACCGCCTCCGCCATATTCAGCTCCGGCTGGGCCGTCGCGCAGCTGTGGGTCTTCGTTGCCGCGCCGCTGGTGGGTGCAGCCGTCGCCGGGTTGCTGTTCCGCCTCTTCGCGCCCGCCGCTTCCTCGCCCGCCGGCGCCGCTGCCGGACCGGAAGCGGAAGCACCGGAAGGCGGGTCCGACGGCGACGCCCGGGAGGAGCGCTCAGAAGCGGCGGAGCGCACCGCGCCGGAAACTCCGGCACGCAATGCTTCGCCGGCGCGCAGCCGTTCCGCCAGTGCAGCCGGTGTCAGCGAGGCGCAGGAGTTCTTCGAAGGCAAGCAGGGCTGATGTGGGCGCGGCGGCGCGGTAACGCAAACTGTCAGTGGCGGCCGATACCTTAGGAATATGCGGTTACTTCACACCTCGGACTGGCACCTGGGCCGTTCCTTCCACGGCGTGGGCATGCTGGAGGCCCAGCGCGCCTTCGTCGATCAGCTCGTCGAGGCGGTGTCCCGGCACCGGGTTGACGTGGTCCTGATCGCGGGGGACGTATATGACCGCGCGCTGCCCGGCGTCGATGTGGTGCACCTCCTGGACGAAGCCCTGGTCCGGCTCACTTCCGCCGGTGCCAAGGTGGTCCTCACCAGCGGCAATCATGACTCTGCCATCCGCCTCGGCTTCGCCGCCAGGCTGCTGGAACGCGGGGGAGTACACCTCAGGACGCAGGTGGAGGGCCTCGCCGAGCCTTTGCTGCTACCCCTGGGCGCAGATCCGGCAGGGCGGGACGCAGTACTGGCCATCTACGGCATTCCGTGGCTTGAACCCAGGTTGGTTGCCGCGCAGCTCGGAGTGGACGCCACCCATTTCGAGGTCACCCGCGAGGCCACGGCGTTGATCCGGCAGGACATCGAACGGCGCGCAGCGTCTTCTGTTGTCCACGCCGTTGTCCTGGCCCACACCTTCGCAAGCGGCGGCATCAGCTCGGACAGCGAGCGGGACCTCAGCATCGGCGGCGTAGGGGCAGTGCCTTTGGACCTGTTCGACGGCTTCAGCTACACGGCGCTCGGGCACCTGCACGGCCGGCAGTCCCTGTCGCCGGAGGTCAGGTATTCCGGATCACCGCTGGCATACTCCTTCTCCGAGGCCGGGCACCGCAAAGGCGCCTGGCTGGTGGACATCGATGCCGGCGGGGTAAGAGGCGTGGAAGAGATCCTGTGGGAGGCACCCCATGCCCTTGCCGTCCTTCGGGGCACGCTCCCTGAACTCCTGGAGTCGCCGGACCACGAGTGGGCCGAAGCCGCCTACTGCCAGGTCACCCTGACGGACGCCCAGCGTCCGGCCCGAGCCATGGACCGGTTGCGCGCACGCTTCCCGCACACCCTGGTGCTTGGCTTCGATCCCCAGGGCGGAACTGCCGCCACGGCTGCAACCTACAGCAGCAGGCTCGCCCAGGCGCCGGATGACATTTCGGTGTGCTGCGGATTCCTCGAACACGTGAGGGGCCGCGTCCCGGACGACGCCGAAAAGGCAGCTTTGACCGCCGCCCTCGAGAACGTCCGTCTCCTGGAGGCCTCGCAATGAGGATCCACCACCTGCGCATTTCCGGGTTCGGTCCCTTTCCGGGCACCGAGGACATCGACTTCGACCGGTTGAGCGGCCATGGTCTCTTCCTCTTGAACGGTCCCACCGGCGCCGGGAAGACCAGCGTCCTGGACGCCATCTGTTTCGCCTTGTACGGCTCGGTTCCGGGTGCCCGGCAGGACGGGAAACGCTTGCGCAGCGACCACGCCGAGCCAGCCCAGGAGCCGGCAGTCACCTGTGAGTTTTCGGCGCAGGGGCGCCGCTTCGAAGTGACGCGCTCACCGGCGTGGGACAGGCCAAGTGCACGCGGGAAGAACGGCTTCACCACCCAGCAGGTTAAGACGCTCCTCCGGGAGCTGGTGGACGGCGAATGGGTGGAAAAATCGGCGCGGAACGACGAAGCCGGCGCCGAAATACTGGCGCTGCTGGGCATGGACCGTGAACAGTTCACCCGGGTGGTGATGCTGCCCCAGGGGGATTTTGCTGCCTTCCTGCGGTCCAAGGCCGCCGACCGGCTGGAACTCCTGCAAAAGCTCTTCGGCACGCAGCGTTTCGAAGCGCTGGAAAATGAACTTGCCCGGCAGGCCGCAGAGGCCCGGGACAACGTTGCCGAACTGACCGGCCGGCTCGAGCTTCTCATTGCCCGGGCGGAATCGGAGGCTGGCGCCCTTGAACTTGATGAGGAAGCTCCGCCTGCCGACAACCCGGCGGCACGGCTGGAATGGTTGGTGGCTGCCGTCGGGAGACACCATCGGGAGCTGACGGACCTGGCAGTGGCCGCCGAAACCGGTGCCAGGGAGCGGGCCCTGGCGGTGGAAGAGGAAAGCGGACGGCGGGAGCGGCGGCGCCGGCTTGAAGCTGCGGTAATCCGTCGGGCAGCAGTGCAGTCCGCGGCGCCACAGCTGGAAAGTCTTGCAGCCAGGATTGTCCGGCACCGGCAGGCGGAGGTCCTTGCGGGCCATCTGGCCAGTGTTGATGCCGCCGGGGCCAAAGTTCGAAGGGCGGCCAACGCGGCGGAATCGGCGGTTACCCTGCTGCGCCTCGCAGCCGCTGAGGAACCCGAACTGGCAGGAGTCCGCCTGGCCTCCGCCGAAGACTCCGCACAAGGGTTGACCGGGGTTGCCGGGGAGGAGCTGGGGCGCCTGCGTTCGCTGCTCGCCGTCGTTGAGGCAAGGCTGCCGGACGAGGACAGGCTGCAGGGACTGCGGACACGGCATAGTGCACTGTCAGGAAAGCGGCAGGACCTGGCTGAGGGAATCGATAAACTCGCAAACCGCGTGGCAATCCTCGAAGACCAACGGAACACCCTGGCACGGGACGTGGAACCGTTGGAGGTACGCGCCGGTACCGCTGCACTGCGTGCGAAGGAGGCGGCAGCGGCGGCCGAGCTCCTGGATGTGGTCCGCCGCCACGCCGGCGCAGCCTCCGCCCGCGACGCGCTCAAGCTGAAGTTTGACGCCGCACGGGAACACCAGCTAGAGGCAAAACGCCGCTGGCTGGACCTCCGGGAGGAACGGCTGGCTAACGCCGCCGCGGAACTTGCTGCCCAGCTCGAACATGACGGCCCCTGCCCGGTGTGCGGCAGCGTGGAACACCCTGCACCAGCTCCTGCCGGCACCGGCGGTCCCTCACTTGCCCAGGAGGAAGAGGACGCCCACGCGCTTTATGAGGCGGCCGACACCGCCTGCACCGCCCTCGGTGCAGAGTTGGCAGAGGCCAACCAGCAGGTGGCGGTCCTCGCCGGCCAGGGCGGGGATACGCCGGAAAAGGAAGCCGTCACCGCGGCCGGGGAAGCACGCGCTGCGGCAGCCGATGCTGAGTCCGCCGTTACGGAGCTGACCTCCGTCCGCACCCGGCTGGATGCCCTGGATGAGGGCATCGCAGAGACGGTTGTTTTGAAGGCCGGCAAGGAAGCGGAGCTTGCCCAGGTTGCGGCCGCCCAGGACGGCCTGGCTGAGGAGGTCGGCGCGCTGGACACGGCCCTGGCCGGACTGCGCAGCGGCCACCGCAGCCTGTCCCGTCGGCTGCGTTCGCTCGAGGCTGCGGTGGCGGTGCTCGGCAAGGCGGTGGAAGCACAGGCGCAGCTGGACCAGGCGCAGGACCAGGCCATGGAGGCCCGGGAACAGCTGGAGCTGGCATTGCCCAAAGCAGGATTCACCACGGCTGACGAAGCCCGGAACCAGTTGCTTGGCGCCGACAACGCAGCTGCGCTTGAGCGCGAATTGCGTGCGGGGCAGGATGAAGCCGTGCGGGTCTCCGAACTCTTTGAATCGGAGGACATTGTGCGGGCACTCGGGGAACAGTCCGATGGCTACACCGTGGACGAGGAACACTTTGCCGTCCTGCAAACCGGGGCGGCTGATGCCGGACACAAGGCACGCGAGGCACGCCTTGCCGCCGGCCTGGCAGGCCGGCGCCTGGAGTCCCTGGCCGCCATCAAGGCGGAGTATGAAGCCATGGCGGGGGCTGCCCTTGGGCCGGCGGAACGTGCAGCCATGCTGGCGGGTCTTGCTGACGCCGCGGCCGGCCGGGGAGACAACACGTACAGGATGAGCCTGAACAGTTACGTCCTCGCCGCACGGCTGGAACAGGTGGCCCTGGCGGCGTCCGAACGGCTGGTGGCGATGAGCGACGGCCGCTACCTGCTGCAGCATACGGATGCCAGGGCCGCCCGGGGCGCCAAGTCGGGGCTGGGCCTTGAAGTGGTGGACCAGTGGACGGGTTACCGCCGCGACACCTCAACCCTGTCCGGCGGCGAATCCTTTATGGCTTCCTTGTCCCTGGCCCTGGGCCTGGCGGATGTGGTGCAGCAGGAATCGGGCGGTGTGGAAATCGAGACGCTGTTCGTGGACGAAGGTTTCGGAAGCCTGGACGAGCAGTCGCTGGAACAGGTCATGGATGCCCTGGAGGGGCTGCGCGACGGCGGGCGGGTGGTGGGACTCGTCAGCCATGTCGGCGAGATGAAGCAGCGCATCGGCACCCAGCTCCAGGTGCTGAAGGGGCGAAACGGGTCCACGCTCCGGATTTCCGAGACCCTCGACGCCCTGCCCTGACCTGGCCTGCCCTCCGCTCGCCTCACGTGCGTTGGGTTTGCCCGTGCAGGCGGTGCTGCACCGGCGCGCTATAATTTTTTAGTTACCGGGTTGCGCGCATCGGGAGGAGGGACGATGCGCACGATCGAACGAGCCCGGACCTTGACTTCACCAGCAAACCCTTCCACCAGCACCCCCCACACCGCGGCACCTGGCGGCGCTCATGATGCCGACGCAACAGCAAAGACCGCACCGGCGGGCAGGTTCGCCCGGCTTTCCCACCTGGCCGGCCGCAGCTTCATTCCCCTTGGACTCTTCGCCCGGCTGCCGCTTGCCATGCTCACGGTGGGCACCCTCACGATGGTCACCTCAGTCAGCGGGTCCTATGCCTTGGGCGGCACTGCTGCCGGTGCCGTCGGCATCGGCTCGGCGATGGGTGCACCGCTTCTGGGTGCCCTGGCCGACAGGCAAGGACAGCGGCCCGTCCTGCTGGCCTCCGCCGTTCTCAATACCGTTGCGGTGATTGCTCTTGTCCTTGCGACAGCCGGCCTGGATGCTGCCGGCACATTTTATGCAGGCGTCCTTGCCGCCTCGTTCGCTGCCGGTGCCAGCAGCCCCCAGGTGGGTCCGCTTGCACGGGTACGTTGGATGGCCCTGACGTCGGAAGTGCCGGCGCCCGGCAGTAAGCGCGACCTGGACACAGCGCTTTCCTACGAAAGCACCGCCGATGAAGTGACGTTTGTCCTGGGGCCCGCCCTGGTGGGGATCCTGGCCAGCCTTCTTGCTCCCTGGCTGCCGCTGGCACTGGCAGCCGCCATGACCATCATCCTGGTGCCCGCCTTCGCCAACCACCCCACCCGGCACGCGGTACGGCCGCTTGGCAAGGCGGCCCGCGCGGCCGGCGGAAGCCGGGGCCGCGACAGGATTCCGCGGGCGGCGGCCTTGCCCGTGCTTACCATGGTCTGCATGGGAACGTTCTTCGGTGCGACGCAGGCCGGCCTCAGCTCGTTCTCCGCCGGTCTCTCGGGTTCGGAACTCGCCGGGCTGCTGTACGCGGTGATGGGGCTGAGTTCCGCTGCTGCCGCGCTGTCGGTCGCCTACTGGCCGCGCCGGTTCAGCCTCTGCTGGCGCTGGGTCCTTTCGGCCGTACTGATGGCAGCGCTGGCAGTGCTGTTGCTGGTGCCGTCATCGCTGGCCGGCATGGTGGCGGTGCTGCTGGTCCTGGGGCTTCCCGTTGGACCGGTGATGGTCACTGTCTTTGCCGCCGGCGGGGTGCTGGCCCCCGCCGGCCGGCTGGGCACCGTTATGACGGCGCTGGCCAGCGGCATCGTGGCCGGCACCGCCCTGGGTTCCTCCCTCGGCGGCCAGCTTGCGGAATCCGGAGGCTATCATGCAGCTTTCCTGGTGCCTGTGGGCGCAGCCTTGATGCTGGCGCTGCTCGGAGCCTGGGCCGCCGCTGTGCTCCGCCGCGGACAGGAACGGTAAGTCGGAGGCCGTGCCTCCAGCTAGGCCAGCTGCTGTTCGATGCGCGCGGCGCTCCCGGCGAGCGCGGCCCCTACTGTCTCCGGACCGTGCGGGGAGCGGATATAGACGACGGCGAGCGCTGCCGGCCGCCCGCCCGGCACCCGGACAGGGGCTGCCAGGGAGGAGACCCCGGCAATCACTTCGTCGTGGCTGGCGGCATATCCCTGGCGCCGTGCTTCAATGGCCTCCGGACGGTAGGTCACACCGGTGCCCAGCCTGGCCCACTCCGCCTCGGTCAGGGCAGACTGGATGGCGATGCCCGGTGCGCCGGCATTGATCGGATGCCGCGTCCCGGGGCGCTGCGCCACAGTGGCCCCCGAATGGCGAGGCTCCACCGTGACCAAAGTGATGCAGTCGTGGTGGTCCCACACCGCAACAAAGGCCGTCATGTCCAGCGTGTTCGCCAGATGGGTCAGTTCCGGAAGGGCAGCCGTTTGGAGATTCCGGGAAACACCACGGGCCAGGACGGCAAGCCCCGGCCCGGGTTGGACTTTCCCGGCGTCATCCCGCACCAGGAGCGAGTGGTCTTCAAGGGTCCGCAGGATCCGGTAAGCCACCGACCGGTGCACGCCCATGGCGTCTGCGAGTTCCGCGATGCTCAGCGGGGCGGGCGCCGCCGCGAGGATCTCGAGGGCCCGGATTCCCCGTGAGAGGGTCTGGGACGGAGACGCCTGCGCCGGGGCTGCTCCGGCCGGGGCTGCAGCGGTGGGAATCATGGTCTCCATCCTGGGTAGCTTGCCGGAGTACAGGCCGCGGAGCCATACAACGGGAGCGTTTCTATAACAGAACTGCAGGTTCAAATATAGAACTGCGCCGCCGGAACGTCCACCGGTAAAAGATTTACATTCGTCGTGTCCCGGCTCACACTTTCGTAGTACCCTACTAACTAACTGACCGTTCTGTCGGTAATCTTGAAGGCGTCCCGGCGGCACAGCTGCCTATGAACAATGGAGTTTCAATGACTACACCTTCCAAGGTGGACACCCTTGCCGGCCCCAGCACCCGCCGGGAGGAGCGCAAAGTCCTTGCCGGTACCCTCGTTGGTACCACCATCGAGTGGTATGACTTCTTCATCTTCGCCCAGCTGACCGCAACGCTGCTGTCGCCGCTGTTCCTGGCCCCGCTGAATGAGTCCAACCCCGGCCTTGCCCAGATCCTGTCCTTTGCCCTGATCGGTATCAGCTTCCTGTTCCGGCCCCTGGGCGCCGTGATTGCGGGACACTTGGGTGACCGGCTGGGCCGCAAGGCAATGCTCGTTTTCACGCTGGTGATGATGGGCGCCGCCACCGCCCTGATCGGCATGCTTCCCACCTACGCCCAGATCGGTGCCTGGGCACCCATCCTGCTGATCCTCCTGCGAATCGTGCAGGGCTTCTCGGCCGGCGGTGAATGGGGTGGGGCAGCGCTCATGGCGGTGGAGCACGCGCCCCTGAACAAGCGCGGCCTGTTCGGCGCCTGCCCGCAAATCGGGGTTCCGGTGGGCATGATCCTGGCCACGGGCCTGCTGTTCTTCCTCAACAGCAGCATGCCGCGGGAGGAATTCGCCGCCTGGGGCTGGCGGGTTCCGTTCCTGCTGTCCATCGTGCTGATCGTGGTGGGTTACCTGATCCGCCGCGCGGTGGCCGAGAGCCCGGTGTTCCAGGAGATGGCCGCCCGCAAGGCGGAGAGCAAGGCACCTCTCGGTGAGTTGGTTCGCAGCCATAAGAAGCCGGTCCTGTACTCCACCATGATCTTCATCGCCAACAACGCAGCCGGCTACCTGCTCATCGCCTTCTTCATCGCGTACGCCACCAGGACGCTGCAGATGCCTGCTCCGCCGGTCCTCCTGGCGACCACCCTGGCATCCTTCGGCTGGCTGATCTTCACTTTGGTGGGCGGCTGGCTTTCCGACCGCATTGGCCGCGTGAAGACGTTCCTCGCGGGGTACGCCATCGTCTTCGCCTGGATGATCCCCATGTTCGCCCTGATCGACACGAAGGACATCTGGCTTTACGGCGTGGCACTGTTCGTCCTCACCGTGGGCCTCGGTCTCTCCTACGGCCCGATGTCCGCCATGTACGCCGAGATGTTCCCCGCCAACGTCCGCTACTCGGGAATCTCCATCGGGTATGCCTTCGGCGCAATCCTCGGCGGCGCGTTCGCTGCCACCATCGCCGAGTCGCTCCTCCAGGCCACCAGGTGGGCGGGCTCCATCGGCATCTACATCATGGTCCTGTGCGTCATTTCCGTCATCGGCGTGCTGCTGGCCAAGGAAACCAAGGGCCGCCCGCTGGGCGTCAGCCATCATTGATCAGCGTTTCTATGAGGTGAAGCCTGACGGCGGGCCGGACCAACGTGGGTCCCGCCCGCCGTCAGGCGTTTAATCCAGTGGATTCCTACTGCTTCAGGAAGCTGATCGCGTCATGGTCGGTCAGTTGCTCAAAGTGGCGGTAGAAGCTGCCGACGGCGCGGAACTTGCCGGGCAGGTGCAGGCACAGGACTGCGTCACAGGCCCGCTCCACCGAAGCCTCGGCGTCGATGGATCCTACCGGTGCCGCAGCAACCACTGTGGCCGCGCCCTCTTCGCGGACCGCCTCGATGGCGGCCCTCATGGTGGCTCCGGTGGCCAGGCCGTCGTCGACCAGCAGGACGGTTTTGCCGGCAAGATCATGGTCCGTTCCGGGGTACAGGTCCACCCGGCGGAGTAGTTCGGCGCGCTCGCGCTGCTCCACTTCATCGAGCCATTCGCTGCGGACACCGTGCTCCAGCACCCTGTCCAGCAGGGGCTTGTTGATCAGCCGGACTGTCCGGCCCCGGGCCCACGCCAGCGCACCGTACGCCGTCTCTTCATGGCCCGGGATGCCCAGTTTGCGCACCAGTACGGTTCCCAGGGGCAGGTAGAGGGCCTTGGCGGCGGCAGCGGCAACCGGAATCCCGCCCCGCGCCAGGCCAAGGACCAGGGTGTCAGGCCGCTCACGGAACTGCGGAAGCACCGCGGCCAGGCGTTCGCCGGCCTCCGTGCGGTCCTCGAAACGGGTAACCATCTGATCCTCCAGGCTTCCTGTGCACCTGGTTTCAGCCTACCGCCACGAGGGCCGTGCCAGATTCGGCGCTAGGCCGCGAGGAAGTCGATTGCTGCCTGCTTGAAGGCCCTGCTGGTCACGGCATTGGTGTGGTTGCGGCCCGGCAGGACGAGCTGCTTGGCAGTTGCTCCGGCTCCCGCTGCCAGCTCGGCGAGCTTGGGAAGGCTGCCGATGCGTTCGTCCTGGTCACCGGCCACCAGGAGCATTGGTACGTGCGGGACGGCTTCGGCGGGGTCATACGGTTCGGCCTTGATGGCCTCCACGAGGGACAGCAGGGCGAAGATGTTGTTGCTGGGGAGCAGCAGGGCCATCTTCAGCAGCCGTGCGGTGGATTCGTCGGCAATCGGCGTCCCGTCGGCCAGGTAGTCCTGGGCGGCGATGAGGTCGAATTCGGCCAGCGGGTCTGCGACGTTGGGCCCGCCCAGGACCAGCCGGTGCACGATCTCCGGCTGGGTGGCGCCGAACTCCCAGGCGAGCCGGGAGCCCAGGGAATATCCCACAACGTCAAGTCCGCTGGCAGGCTCATTCTCCTGCAAGGGGCGCACGCCGGCGTCGAACGCTGCCTGCAGCAGGTCCGCGCGGATCCTGCTGGGGGAGTAGGAGTCACGGTCCTCGGGCGCGCCGCTGCGGCCGTGCCCCGGCAGGTCCACGGTGATGACCCGGCGCCCTGCCTGGAGCAGGGACTGGATCCAGCCGGTGTCCTCCCAGTTGAGCTTCGAGGAGGAGGAAAAGCCGTGCAGCAGCAGGACCGGGCGCAGGCCGGCATCGGACCCGGGTTCGTGGACCGCCACGTACAGCTGCGGGTCGGTACCCTCCACGGTGTGCGTCTGCTGTTGGCCGGTGTGCCTGCCGCTCATGCTGTGTGTCCTCATCAAGTACGGCGCCCGGGCGGACCCGGCGCTTGGGTGCCTGGCATCACTCTACCTGCCGGTGCGGTTCCCGGCCGGACCGGGCACGCGCCGGGCAACCCGGGCGGCGACAGCACATGCGGCGGCTATGCCCGCGATCAGCGCGAAGGTGCCGAAGAGCTGAACGCGGCTGCTCTCGGCGCTGAAGCCAACGGCAAAAATCAATCCGAGCAGGGCCAGGCCAACAAAAGTGAGTACCGGGAAACCCTTCATCCGCAGGGGCAGGGGATTGCCGTCACGGTCCGCCCGGCGGCGGAGGACCAGCTGTGACACCAGCGCGCTGCCCCAGACGACCAGGCATGTGGAGCCCACCAGCTGGAAAAGCGCCGGAAGGATCTTCTCCGGAAAAAGCAGCTCCAGCACCGTTGCGATGAAGCCAAAGGCCACCGACACTCCTACCGCCAGCATGGGCACGCTCGCCCCGCTGAGCCGGGTGAGGAAGCGCGGTGCCTCGCCGCGCCCGGCAAGCGAGTAGACCATGCGGGACGCGCCGTACAGGTTTGCGTTCAGGGCGGACAGGAGCGCGACGACGGCAACCAGGGTGATGGCGGTGGCGGCGCCGGGGATTCCGGCGGTGTCAAGGACGCCCGCGAAGGGTGAGGCCAGGCCTTCGGACGTGGCGGGAAGCACCGCGGCGATGACAAACACGGAGCCGATGTAGAAAACCAGGATGCGCCACACCACGGTTCGGATGGCCTTGCCCACGCTATGTTCCGGGTCCTCGGTTTCGGCCGCGGCCACCGAAACAATTTCAGTCCCGCCGAACGCGAAGATCACCACGAACAGTGCGGCGGCGATGCCGCCGAGGCCCTGGGGAGCAAAATCGCCAACGATGTTGGCAAGGCCCGGCGACGCGGCATCCGGCAGCAGTCCCAGGAGCAGGGCCGCGCCCACCGCCAGGAAGAGGACGATGGCGGCGACCTTCAGGATGGCGAACCAGAACTCGAACTCACCGAAGTTCCGCACCCCGGCCAGGTTGATGCCTGTAAAGACGACCATGAACGCCAATGCGAGCGCCCAGACCGGAACCACCGGCCACACCGAGAAGAGCAGTCCGGCAGCGCCCAGTGCTTCGGCAGCGATCACGACCACCAGCTGCAGCCACCAGAGCCAGCCGATGGTTGCTCCTGCGGTCCTGCCCAGTGCCCTTTCCGCGTACACGGAGAAGGCGCCGCTGTCGGGGTTGGCGGCCGCCATCTCGCCCAGGGCCCACATCACCAGGATGATGAGGGTGCCCGCCACCAGATAGGAGATGAGTACGGCAGGGCCGGCAGCCTGGACGCCGGCGCCGGAACCCAGGAAGAGGCCGGCTCCGATGGCGCTTCCCAGGCCCATCATGGTGAGTTGGCGGGGCTTCATGCTGTGGCCGAGGTGGTCGTGGGCCGGAGCGGGGGCGTACTTCGTTGTCATGCGGAGTAAACCTTCTTGGGGTCTCGGTGGAGGTCCTCTTGGGACCACTCGAATTTACCGCCTGACGGCGCCGCAGCCGAACCCGGAGTGATGGTCGCGCGGCAGGCGCCTGCCGGGAGTGTGACGGGAAGCATTTCGGATTCGCTGCCACCGGCCCTACAATCAGTTATGGTCAAAGTGACCATAACTAGCCCGCCAAGGCAGCCGTAAGGAGGATGGCAATGTACTACGGCTCAGCCAACGTGTCGGAGCGCCAGGCCGCGCCGCCGTCGCTTGCCATCTCCACGGTGATCTTCGCGCTGCGGCCCAGCGAATCGTCCGGCCGTCCCACACTCTGGCTGCCCCTGGTGCGCCGCATCAGGGAGCCCTTCAAGGGATTGTGGGCACTGCCGGGAGGGCCCCTCAGCCACGACGAGTCCCTGCAGGACGCCGCGTCCAGGAGCCTGCGGGAGACCACCGGGCTGGCGCCCCGCTACCTGGAGCAGCTGTACGCTTTCGGCGGCCTGCACCGTTCGCCCACCCAGCGGGTGGTCTCCATCGTCTACTGGGCCCTGGTCCAGCCGACGGAAGCGGCGCTCGCTGATGTCTCCGAGAACGTGAAGTGGTTCCGGGCCGACCGCCTGGGGGAACTCGCCTTCGACCACAACGCCATTGTGGACTACGCGCTCTGGCGCCTGCGCAACAAGCTGGCCTACGGCTCGGTGGCCTACCACCTGCTGGGCGAATATTTCACGTTGGCCCAGGTCCGCGAAGTCTACGAGGCCGTGCTGGACCGCGAGCTGGACCCGGCCAACTTCCGCCGCCAGCTCAAGTCCACCCCCGAAATCGAAGAGACAGACGAATTCCTCCAGGGCGGCAAGCACCGCCCGCCCCGCCTTTACCGCTTTACCGGCCGGCCCGGCCTCGACCCAGACAACAGGAGCACACCATGAGCAGCGTCAACACGGCCATCCAGCTGATCACGCGCGAGCAGGCCGAAAAGGGCGCCGCCGCAAGGGGCAGCACCTGCAGCCCCGCCCTCGCCAAGGGTCCGTGGGATTACGATCTCGCCGAGGCGCTCGCCGGGGTGCCGGCCTACGGCCCTGGAGCATCCAGCGCCGATGTTGCCCCGATAACGACGCCGCGCCAGGGCCAGCTGCCGGAGGAATACAAGCGTGCCAGTGATGCCGAACTTTCCAAACGCATCGTCGCAGCGAAAGCCGCTTTGGGGGACCGGGCCGTCATCCTCGGCCACTTCTATCAGCGCGACGAGGTGGTCCAGTATGCGGACTTCGTGGGCGACTCCTTCCAGCTCGCCAACGCGGCGTTGACCAGGCCCGAGGCAGAGGCGATCATATTCTGCGGCGTGCACTTCATGGCCGAAACCGCGGACATCCTCTCGAAGCCGGAGCAGGCTGTAATCCTGCCCAACCTCGCCGCCGGCTGCTCCATGGCGGACATGGCCGACGCGGACTCGGTGGCCGAATGCTGGGAGCAGCTGGAGGATGTTTTCGGCACCGAGCCCGACGCCGACGGCCGGGTTCCCGTCATCCCGGTCACCTACATGAACTCTTCCGCCGCCTTGAAAGCCTTCTGCGGTGAAAACGGCGGCATCGTGTGCACCTCCTCCAACGCGAAGACCGTCCTGGAGTGGGCCTTCCAGCGGGCTCAGCGGGTGCTCTTCTTCCCGGACCAGCACCTGGGCCGCAACACCGCCAAGGCCCTGGGGGTGCCGCTGGAGCAGATGCCCATGTGGAACCCGCGCAAGGACCTGGGCGGCAACGACGAGCAGGCGTTGCTGGATTCCCGGGTCATCCTGTGGCACGGATTCTGCTCCGTGCATAAGCGGTTCACCGTGGGCCAGATCGAGCAGGCGCGCCGGGACTTCCCGGGCGTCAACGTGATAGTCCACCCCGAGTGCCCCATGGAGGTGGTGGACGCCGCCGACTCCGCCGGGTCCACCGACTTCATCAGGAAGGCCATCGCCGCGGCCACCGAACCCACCACGTTCGCCATCGGCACCGAGATCAACATGGTCAACCGGCTGGCCGCCGAATACCCGCAGCACACCATCTTCTGCCTCGACCCGGTGATCTGCCCCTGCTCCACCATGTACCGCATCCACCCCGGTTACCTCGCCTGGGTGCTTGAGGAACTGGTGGCCGGACGCGTGGTCAACCGCATCACCGTCGACGAGGCCGTGCAGGCCAATGCCCGGACGGCCCTCGAGCGCATGCTCGCAGCCAGGCCGTCATGACACGGAACCTGCCAGCGGCGCCGCAACCCGCTGCGTTCCCAGGTGCCAGGGATGCCGCCGGTACGGCCGCGGGACGACGGCTGGTCGTCGTCGGAAGCGGCATCGCCGGCCTTTACGCCGCGCTGCTGGCGGCCGATGCCGGTGCTGAGGCAGTCCTGGTGTCCAAAGGCGGGCTGGAAGAAAGCAACACCTGGTACGCGCAGGGGGGCATTTCGGCGGTGCTCCCCGCCCCCGCCCCGGGAGACACCGTCGCCGCGCACATCGCAGACACCCTGCGGGCCGGGGCCGGGCACTGCAACAGTGCGGCCGTCACGCTGATGTGCGCGGAAGCCCGGCAGGACATTGCGGGGCTGCGGCGTTTCGGCGTGGTTTTTGATGCAGGGCACGACGGCGGTCCCGCCCTTGGTCTGGAGGCAGCCCACAGCGCGCCCCGCATTCTGCACGCCGGCGGCGACGCCACCGGCGCAAGGGTGGCCGAAGCGCTGATCCGCTCCGTGCTCGCAGCACAGGCGGAAGGAAAACTGACGGTACTGACCAACTCCCACGCCACTGCCCTGGTCCGGGAGCGCGGCCGGGTCACCGGCGTGGAGTACCTTCGCGGCGGGCGCGCCGAACGCATCGGCGGCGACGCCGTCCTGCTCGCCACCGGCGGAGCGGGACAACTCTTCGCCCAGACAACCAACCCCGCGGTGGCCACCGCGGACGGCCTGGCGCTCGCCGTCCGCGCCGGCGCGGCCGTGGCAGACCTCGAATTCTTCCAGTTCCACCCAACCTGCTTCGTGGACACCGCTGCAGGGAGCCGCGCGGCCCTCTCCGGCCCGCTCCTGATTTCGGAGGCGGTCCGCGGCGAAGGGGCAATCCTGGTCGACGCCGGCGGCCGGCGCTTCATGCGCGCCTACCACCCCGACGCCGAACTCGCCCCGCGTGACGTTGTGTCCCGCAGCATCGCCCTGCACCTGGCCAAGCTCGGCGACCCCAACGGCCACGTCTACCTCGACGCCCGCCCGATCGGGGAAGCCCGCGGAGCCGGCTTCCTCGAACGCCGGTTCCCCACCCTCACCCGGAAAACCCGCGACGCCGGCATCGACTGGACCCGCGAACCCGTACCCGTCGCCCCGGCCGCACACTACTGGATGGGGGGAATCACCACCGACCTCTCCGCGCGCACCACCGTTCCCGGCCTTTATGCTGCCGGCGAAGTTGCGTGCACGGGGGTCCAGGGGGCAAACCGGCTGGCCAGCAACTCCCTCCTCGAAGGACTCGTCTTTGGCCGGCGCGCTGTTGAAGATTTTCTTTCTGGCTCCTCTGCTCTGTGGTCGCTTGGCTGGGTGGCGCCTGACAGCGCCCCTCCGCATGCTAGCTCGGCCGCGGGCGGCCTCCCTTTGACGCATGCTTCCGGGGCGCCGTCAGTCGCCGAGCGCGGGTCCGCCTTGGGTGCCGCCATGGGAAATCAAACAGCGGCGGGGGTTGATTCTTTCCACGGGAGCCCGCAGGCCAGCTTCGGTGGGGGTGAGTATGTGGAGCCGTTCTCCCGGGATGCTCTTCGGCGGCTTATGACTTCGCATGCCGGGGTGTTGCGGTCGGGGGAGCTGCTGGCGGAGGCTGCTGAAACCTTGAACCGGTGGGCCGCCGTCGTGCTTCCTGATAACTCTGTGCCGCTGGAACGCGACCCTTCCGTGCACGAGGACCGTAACTTGCTGCTTGCTGCGCAGCTGCTGGTGTCCGCTGCACTCCGGCGCCGCGACCCGCTCGGCGCCCACTACCGCGCAGACGAACCCGCAAAAACCTCCGCGACCATTCCACTCCGCCCGAAAGCGAGCATCCTCCATGACTGAACACTCGGTACTCGATCCGGCTGCGGGCGTCCGCACTGCGCCGGACCTTACCCTCCCCCCGGGGCCCGTCCGGGACATCCTGAAGCGCGCCTTCGCGGAGGACGCCCCTGCCGGCGACATCACCTCACAACTGCTCATTCCCGCCGATGCCCGCGCCACCGCCGTCCTGAACGCCCGCGTGCCCGGGGTCCTGAGCGGTGCCACTGTGTTCCGGGACGCCATGCAGCTGGTGGACCCCGCAACCACCGTGGACCTGCTGGCGGCCGACGGTGAAAGGTTCGACGCCGGCACGCACCTCGCCAGGGTCAGCGGGGCGGCACGCTCCGTCCTCCTGGCCGAACGCGTTGCGCTCAACCTGGTCCAGCGGATGTCCGCAATCGCCACCAAAACCGCCGCGTTCGTCCAGCTCACAGAAGGCACGAAGGCCCGGATCACCGACACCCGCAAGACCACCCCGGGCCTGCGCGTCCTGGAACGGTTCGCCGTGCGCTGCGGCGGCGGCGCAAACCACCGCTACAGCCTCTCGGACGCCGTCCTGGCCAAGGACAACCACCTGGCGGTCATGGCCGGCGGGGACCCGGCCAAACTCACCGGCCTCCTGCTCGCAGCCAAGGCACAGCTGGGACACACCACCCACTTCGAGGTGGAAGTGGACCGGATGGACCAGATCGAACCGGTCCTGGCAGCCGGGGTGGACACCATCATGCTCGACAACTTCACGGTGGAAGAGCTCAAGGCCGGGGTAGCCCTGGTGGCGGGCCGGGCACGCGTGGAGGCAAGCGGAAACGTCAGCCTGCAGACTGTGGCGGACATCGCCGCCACGGGCGTGGACGTCATCTCGGTCGGCGCCCTGACGCACACGGTGGCCGCACTGGACCTCGGCCTGGATATTGAGCTGACAGCCGGGTGGGCACGCCATGATCTTCCTTGACGCCGCCGCCACCACCCCCGTCCGCCGCGAGGTGCTTGAAGCCATGCGGCCGTACCTGACCGGGGAATTCGGCAATCCTTCCAGCCACCACCAGTTGGGGGAGCAGGCAGCCCGGGCGCTCGCAGGCGCCCGTGCCTCCGTGGCCAACGTGCTGGGCTGCCGGCCGGGGGAGGTGACGTTCACCTCCGGCGGGACGGAAGCGGACAACCTGGCCGTAAAGGGTATTGCCCTGGCCCGGCAGGCGGCCGATCCTGCGTTGAACCGCGTGGTGATCAGCGCCGTGGAACATCCCGCGGTGGAGGAATCCGCCCGGTACCTGGAGCGCTTCCACGGGTTTACCGTGGACGTGGTCCCCGTCGACACCGCAGGGCGGGTCGCCCCGGAAGCCTTCACGGCAGCCCTCCGCCCGGAAACTGCGGTCGCCAGCATCATGTACGCCAACAACGAGGTGGGCACGGTGCAGCCCGTCGCGGAGCTCGCCTCCCTCGCCCGGGAACACGGTATCTCCTTCCACACAGATGCCGTCCAGGCGGCGGGGTGGCTGCCGCTGGACACCAGGGCGCTTGGCGTTGATGCGCTAAGCATCTCCGGGCACAAGATCGGCGCGCCCAAGGGCTGTGGAGTCCTCTACGTCCGGAGCCGTACCCGGGTGGAGCCGGTACTCCACGGCGGCGGCCAGGAACGGGGCCGGCGGTCCGGAACCGAAAATGTTGCCGGGGCCGTTGGCCTGGCAACGGCGCTGACGCTCTCGCAGGCCGGCCGGCAGGACCGGCAGGACAGGGTTACCGCGCTACGGGACCGGTTTATCCATGCCGTGCTGTCCGGCGTGCCCGGCGCGATCCTCACCGGCCACGCCACCGAACGGCTGCCCTCCGTTGCGTCGTTCTGTTTCCCCGGGACGAGCGGCGAGTCAGTGCTCCTGGAACTGGAACGCCAGGGTGTGGTGTGTTCCAGCGGTTCGGCATGTGCCGCCGGGTC
Source organism: Pseudarthrobacter sp. NamE2 (assembly GCF_005796205.1). Taxonomy (GTDB): domain Bacteria; phylum Actinomycetota; class Actinomycetes; order Actinomycetales; family Micrococcaceae; genus Arthrobacter. The sequence goes on from NZ_VAHN01000010.1 coordinate 72,853, forward strand.
GGATGCGCCCTCGCCCGTGCTGACCGCCCTGGGGCTCCCGGCCGATGTGGCGCAGACGGCGGTCCGCTTCAGCTTTGACGCGTCGGTCACCGCAGACGACCTGGAAACCGCAGCTGCGGCAGTCCGTTCCGCTGTCACCAGCGTGAGTTCCCTGGGCGCCGGCTGACAGGCTGCCCTCTGACAGCCCCCCGGGGAGAAACGGTGTGCTTAGTACAGCTCGCCCACCGGGATGTCCACGGCCAGCCGATTTGACGGACCCGGAAGGGGACAGGCCCATGCCTCGTTGTAGGCGCACGACGGGTTGTAGGCGAAGTTGAAGTCCAGCACGAACGTGGCGTCCGGTCCGCTGCCCTGCACGCCATGGAACGCACCCTTGATGGTGTCCAGCAGGTAGCGGCCGGCGCCGTACGATCCGCCGGGCTGGCCCGAGGTGGCATCACGGAACGGCACGAAGATGCCACCGCCGTAGCCGCGCAGCTTCCAGACTGCCAGCTGCCCCATCTCCGGCAGGTCGAAGGTGCCAAGCCGGACGAAACGGACCACGCCGTCCGTCCCTGTCTCTACCGACATCTCACGGCCGGCGCCCTCGCCGGTGATCGGCACGTGGAAACGGTAGATGGGATCGTAGTCTGCGGTTTTCAGCCCGGAAAAGAGCGCCTTGCCTTCACTGGTCAGTGCGGAGGCGGGGTGGGTGGCGAACATCAGGTCCCGCTGGTGCCGCCAGTGGGAGTGAGCTTCCGCAGGACTTTCAGCGGCAATCTTCCGGACATTCTGGTACAGCGCAAAGGTGCGCAGCCGCCAGTCGGCGATGTCAACAGCGGAAATGTCCGCGGGGTTTTCTTCGGCCGTACTGTGCTGATCCGCCATATCCCCCAGCCTAGCCCCCACCCGGGGTTGCCGGTACGACGGAGGGACGGCAGCGGGTGCCCCGTGTCGCTGTCAGGGCGGCCGGGCGTGAAACGCCAGGCGGGTACCGGCTGCTGGAAGGTGCCCGCCATTAGGCTGGATCCATGCGGAGCAAGGCGAAGGGACCGTTGGGAACCAGTGTGGTGCTGCTGGCGGCTGCCATGCTGGCAGGGTGTTCCTCCCAGCAGGCCGGCGGCCCGGTCTGGACGGCGGGGCCGGACACCACCCCAACCGCTGGTTCCGGCCGGAACACGGCGTCGCCGGCCCCAAGCGGCGCCTCTGCCACCCCTGCTGCCACCCCTCCGGGAACCCGGGGGCAGGCAACCGCCGCCGCCTGGAAAACGTACTCTGACCCGGCAAAGACAGTGAGCTTCGAGCTGCCGCAGGACTGGATCGCCCAGTCGCTCGTGCCGGACGAAGGCACGTTGCCGGGCGCTTTGAAGGTCGAGGTGAAAAAGCCTGACGGCACTTTCGTGGCTGCCCTGCGTACGGGCCTGCCGCCGTCGTCCGCCGACTGCCCTGACGGCTCGCGGCGGCCCTATACGGTGATCAGCAGCCTGCCGGTGGAAGTGTCTGCCGTGGGCGGGGAGGGCACCATTCCGCCACGGATGGTGTTCCGGGTCATCCAGGGCTACAAGTACTTCGGCTCGTACGGCATCACGAACGTCGTGGGCGGTGCGGACAACCAGGCCTGCGAGCTCCGGAACATCGTGCGCGGGCCCGCCGGGAAGGGGGACTGGTCCTTCGGCGATGTGGTCTCGCTGAAAGCATTCGCGCCGGAGGAAAAGGTGGCTCCCGCCAAGGCGTTCGACACCCTGGGCCAGGCCGCGGAATACGTCCGCCAAAGCCCGGAATTCGCCAATGTCCAGCGGATGCTAATGTCACTGGAGATCAAAAACTAGCCCCGTTCCCGGCACCCACAGGTGCCGGAGCCGGCGGAGGCTTCCCCGTACCCACACCCCCGGAGATCCATGGAACGCTCTGTTTCCGCACGCCTGGCCTTTCGCACCGTAGCCAACACCAAGGTGGCCATGGCCATCGCGGTGGCGAGGAACAGCGGCTACTCCTCCTTTGCGGAAACCCTCTCCGTCACGTCTGGAGGGGAGGAGATCCCGCTGACCGAAATCTCCGACCACCACGGCGGCCGGTTCCACTACATGGAGTTTGCGGAACCCGCCGAGGTGGACGTGGAGTACACGGCCACCGTGGCAGGCCGGGGCGAACCGGAAGAGGCCAGCCTGGCGGACCGCATCCGCTACGTCCGTCCCAGCCGCTACGCGGAATCGGACCGGCTGCTGCCCACGGCCTATGCCGAGTTTGACACCGTTTCGGCTGCCGGGCTGCTGCACGCGGTCAGGGACTGGGTCAATAATGAACTGCGCTACCTGAGCGGGTCCTCCCGCGGCACGGACGGTGCAGTGGAGACACTCCTCAGCCGGCGCGGTGTGTGCCGGGACTTCGCCCACCTCGCCATCGCCCTGCTCCGGTCAAAAGACATTCCGGCGCGCCTTGCGGCCGTCTACGCCCCCGGCCTGAAACCCATGGACTTCCATGCGGTGGCCGAAGCCTACGTGGACGGCGCCTGGCACGTCATCGACCCCACAGGGCTGGCCCCGCGGGAGTCGATGCTGCGGATCACCGCAGGCCGGGATTCGTCGGATACCGCCTTCCTCTCCACCGTGGGCGGAAGCCTGGTCCTGAACCAGCTGCGGGTCACCGCCGTGGTGGACGGCGAACTCCCGGACGAGGACTCCGGCCGGCTGGTGCAACTGGGCTGACAGCCGGTCCTGCCCGGCTAGCGCTTGCCCAGCGAGTTGCGCAGCTTGTCAGTCAGCCGCCGCAGCTCCTTTTGCTCAGCGGGTGTCAGCGCCGGTCCCACCACCGCGGAGATGTCCCGGACATGCTCGCGGCCGATCTCTTTTTGCAGTTCGCGGCCTTCGTCGGTGAGCTTGAGCAGGATTCCGCGGCCGTCCTCCGGGGCCGGCATGCGGGCCACCAGGCCGCGTTTCTCCAGCCGCTCCACCAGCCGGCTGAGGCTGGACTGGCTCAGGAGGACGTTGTCGTTCAGCTCGTTGAGCCGGAGCCAGCCGGAGGGACAGCGGGACAGCGTGAACAGGACGTCGTACTCGTTGACCGCGAGCTTCCGGAATGCCGGGGCGGACTGCAGCTTGCGCATTACCGCCACCTGGGCCCGGAACAGCGACTCCCAGGTCTCCGCCGCGAGGCGGACGGGGGATTCGGATCCTCCGGAAGCCATCACGCCTCCGCAGTGGTCTTCTCGGCGTCCTGCGCAGCGAGCTGTGCGGCCACGCGGGCGGCGTGCGTCGGCGGTTCCGGGACGTGCGCGGGCTTGCGGGCAGCGTACTCCTTGCGCAGGACGGGCAGGACCTCCTCGCCGAAGAGGTCCAGCTGTTCCAGCACAGTCTTCAGCGGCAGCCCGGCATGGTCGATCAGGAACAGCTGGCGCTGGTAGTCGCCGAAGTGCTCACGGAACGTGAGGGTCTTCTCAATAACTTCCTGGGGGCTGCCGACGGTCAGCGGTGTCTGCGCGGTGAAGTCCTCCAGCGACGGCCCGTGTCCGTACACGGGGGCGTTGTCGAAGTAGGGCCGGAACTCCCTGACGGCGTCCTGGGAGTTCTTCCGCATGAAGAACTGTCCGCCCAGGCCCACGATCGCCTGGTCCGCCTTGCCGTGCCCGTAGTGCTCGTAGCGTTCACGGTAGAGGCCGATGAGCTGCTGGTAGTGCTCCTTGGGCCAGAAGATGTTGTTGGCGAAGAAGCCGTCGCCGTAGTACGCGGCCACCTCCGCGATCTGGGGAGTGCGGATGGAGCCGTGCCAGACGAAGGGGGCGACGCCGTCGAGCGGCCGCGGCGTGGAGGTGAAGTTCTGCAGCGGCGTGCGGAACTTGCCTGACCAGTTCACGGTGTCCTCGTCCCACAGCCGGCGCAGCAGGCTGTAGTTCTCGATGGCCAGTTCAACGCCGTCCTGGATGTTCTTGCCGAACCACGGGTAGACGGGGGCAGTGTTGCCGCGGCCCAGCACCAGGTCCACACGGCCGTCCGCGAGGTGCTGAAGCATGGCGAAGTCCTCCGCGATCTTCACGGGATCGTTCGTGGTGATCAGCGTGGTGGCGGTGGAGAGGATAATCCGCTCGGTCTGGGCGGCGATGTAGGCGAGGGTTGTAGTGGGGGAGGAGGAGAAGAAGGGCCGGTTGTGGTGCTCGCCCAAAGCGTAGACGTCCATCCCGATCTCTTCGACCTTTTTGGCAATGGCCACGGAGGCCTTGATGCGCTCGTTTTCAGTGGGGGTGCGGCCCGTGGTGGGGTCCGCGGTGATGTCGCTGACGCTAAAAACACCGATCTGCATGATGTGCCCTTCCGTTGCTGGACTTGCTGGCCGGTTTAAGTGTAAACCAATTTAGATGCATTTGCATCTATCGCCGGGTGCAACGCGGCACGGCCGGAATTATTCCGTTGCTGCTACTCCGGGCTTCCCGGGGCGGCGCGCCTGCCGCTGACCTTCGGAACCATGCCGGTGGTCCAGTCGTGGAACTCTTCATCCACGTCCGCGCCGGCGCCGAATTCGGGGCGTTCCTGAAGTTCCCGGAGCAGCGCCTTCTTTTCCCGCCGGCCCTCCACCAGCCGGTAGAGCACGGGAACCAGGACCAGGGTGAGGGCGGTGGAGGAGACCAGTCCGCCGATCACCACCACTGCCAGCGGCTGCGAGATGAAGCCCCCGCCGCCGGTGAGCCCCAGGGCCATGGGGGTCAGCGCAAAGACCGTGGCCAGCGCCGTCATCAGGATGGGCCGCAGGCGTTGCCTCGCCCCGTGCGTGATGGCATCCTCGACGTTCATGCCGGGACGGCCGCCGCGCGGTTGCCGGTACTGGTTGATGAGGTCGATGAGCACAATCGCGTTGGTGACCACGATTCCCACCAGCATGAGCATGCCGATCAGGGACGGCAGCCCCAGCGGGACACCGGTCACCAGCAGGAGTGCGACGGCGCCCGTGGCCGCAAAGGGAACGGACACCAGCAGGATGAGCGGCTGGACCAGGGATTTGAAGGTGGCCACCATGATGACGTAGACAATGGCGATGGCCGCCAGCAGCGCCAGGCCAAGCTGGCGGAAGGACTCCGCCTGCTGGGTGGTGGCGCCGCCAATTTCCGCGGTCACTCCGGGCGGCAGCTGCACGCCGGCGAGCCGCTTCTGCACCTCTGCGCTGACGGCACCGAGGTTGGAGCCCGACGGCGTCACGGACACCCTGGCGGTGCGCTGGCCGTTGCTGGCGGTGATGGAGACGGGCACGTCCACCTGCTCGACGGTCGCGATTCCCGCCAGCGTCACAGGGCCGGCGGCTGCGGGCAGCGGGAGGTTCCGGACGGCATCGATGCTGGTGAACTTCCTTCCCTCGCCGATCTGCACCGGGAAATCGTCAGTATCGATCCGGACTTCGCCGGCGGGGATCGGGCTGATGGTGGAGGCCAGGACGCCGGCAACTTGATCCTCGTTGAGGCCGGCTGCCGCGGCCTTGGCCCTGTCCACCTTCACCTGCACCACCGGCTGGGTTGCTGCCAGGTTGGTTTCCACCTCGCTGCTGCCGGGCACCCCGGTCATGGCTTCCACCATGGTGTCACTCGCTGCCTGAAGGTCGGCCGTGGTAGCCGCCTTGAGGGTGATGTCTACCGTGGAGGACGTCCCGAAACCGCCCTGCTGAGTGCCGACGGAGATCTTGCCGGAATCCGGTACCTTGGCCAGTTCGGACCGGACCGTGTCCTGCAGCTGCACCTGGTCCGCCTTGTCGTCCGTCACCACGGTGAAGGTCGAGTTCGAGGACCCGGTGGACACCAATGCGGCGAAACCGGCCTGGGCGTTTCCGGACGTCACCTGGACGTCCCGGATGCCGTCGATGCCGCGGAGCACCTCCTCCAGGCGGACCGCCGCGGCGCTCGTGTCGGCCAGCGACGTTCCTGCCGGCAGCACCTGGCGGACAGTCAGGCTGTTTTGCCCTGAGTTGCCCAGCAGGTTCGTGGCCAGGAGCGGTGCCATGGCTGCCGTGGCGCCGAGCACCAGCACCGCGGCCACCAGCGTGATGACAGGGTGTTTCTGGGTTTTGGTGAGGATAGGGAGGTAACCGCGTTGCAGCCTGCTGCGCTGTTCGGCCTCCTGCGCCTTCGCGCGTGATTCCGCAGCGAAGGCACGCGCTGCCGGCGACTCCGCCCGCAGTCCTTCCGCCGCGCCGCCGGGAGTGCGCAGGAACCAGTAGGCGAGGACCGGAACGATGGTCAGGGAAACGAGCAGCGAGGCCAGCAGCGCCATGGTCACCGTAAGGGCGAAGGGCCGGAACAGTTCTCCGGCTAATTCGCCGACGAACGCGATGGGAAGGAATACGGCGACCGTGGTCAGTGTCGACGCCGTGATGGCACCGGCCACTTCCCGGATGGCCGTCAGGATGGCTGTGACTTTCTCCTCGCCGTAGGTGAGGTGCCGCTTGATGTTCTCGATGACCACGATCGAGTCGTCCACCACCCGGCCGATGGCGATGGTCAGCGCGCCCAGGGTCAGGATGTTCAAGGAATAGCCGGTGGCGGACAGCCCGATGAAGGTGACCAGCAGGGACAGCGGGATGGAGACGGCGGTTACCAGGGTGGACCGGGCGGACATCAGGAAGACCAGGATGACGGCGACGGCGAAGCCGAGCCCCAGCAGGCCCTCGGTTGTGAGGTCCTTGATGGATTTCTCGATGAAGGGAGCCTGGTCGAAGACCGGCGTGAACGTGGCGTTGGAGCCAAGTTCGGCCTCCAGGTCGTCCAGCATGTCCCGCACGGCGTGGGAAATGGCCACCGTGTCGCCTTCCGGCTTCTTGGTGACGGAAACGGCCAGCGTTTCCGCTCCGTTGGTGCGCGTGATCGACGTGCGTTCATCGTCCTGGATGGACACGTCCGCCACCGACCCGATGGTCGCGGCATTCCTGGCGCCGGAGAGCGGCAGGGCCTTGATGGCGTCGAGCGAATCCACCGGGCTGCCGATTTGCAGTGACAGCGTCCTGCCCTGGTCCTCCAGCGTTCCGGCCGGCACCAGTGCGCCGTTGTTGGCCAGTGCGTCCCGGATGGAGGGGATGGTGGCACCTGCCGCGGCCATGGCATCCGCGCGGGGAAGGATTTCGATGTGCTGGGTTGCACCACCGGTGACGTCGGCGCCCCGGACGCCATCGATCTTCTGCAGCCGCGGAACAGTGAGCCGCTGGAGGTCGGCATTGAGCCCGCTCAGCGGCTTGTCCGAGGACACTGCCAGGAACACGATGGGGAAATCGCTGATGCTGCCTGCGATGGCCTGCGGCTGGACGTCCTCGGGCAGGGTCCGCTTGGCGTTAGAGATGGCACGGTCAATCTGGGCCCGCGCCCGGTCCAGGTTCGAACCGTAGGTGAACACCATGGTGATCTGGGAAACTCCGCTGCGGGACGTGGCAGAGGTGGATTCCAGCCCCTCCACGCCGTTGAGCGCCGTCTCCAGGGGGCCGCTCACCTGCTTGTCCACCACCTCCGGAGAGGCCCCGGGCATGGCGGTCAGCACCGTGATCCGGGGAAACTCGATTGAGGGAATGAGTTCCTGCTTCAGCGATGACATGGTGATCACGCCGAACACCGAAGCGAAGACGGTGATCAGCGCGATCAGTGCCCGGTTTGCCAGTGACAGGTGGGCCAGCCGGGACATCGCATGAGCTCCTGGAGGTTGGGGAACCGGTGGGGTCCCGTGGGGTGCCGGCTGCCAACCCCGGGCGGCGTCAGCGGGTGGCGGAAACGGTCTCCAGCTGGAGGGACCTGGCAGTTGCCTGCTCGATCTCCACGGCGAGGTCCGGATTTTCATCCAGCTTCACGCCGTAGCCGGGCATCATGTCCTTGAGCTTCGACTGCCAGCCCTTGAAGTTCTTGGGGAACGTCTTCTGCAGCAATTCGATCATGATGGGGACAGCGGTTGAAGCTCCGGGTGATGCCCCAAGAAGCGCACCGATGGAGCCGTCACGGCCGGCAATCACTTCAGTTCCGAACTGCAGGATGCCGCGCTTCTGCGGATCTTTCTTGATGATCTGTACACGCTGGCCGGCGGTAATCAGTTCCCAGTCCCCGCCCTTGGCCTCCGGGTAGTACTCACGCAGGGCCTCGACCTTCTGGTCGTGCTTCTTGACCACCTCTTTAACGAGGTAGGCGGTGAGGTCCATGTTGTCCTTGGCCACGGCAAGCATGGGGATGATGTTGCCCGGGCGGATGGACAGCGGCAGGTCCAGGTAGGAGCCGTTTTTGAGGAAGTTGGTGGAGAAACCGGCGTAGGGGCCAAACAGCAGCGAACGCTTGCCGTTGACGTACCGGGTGTCAAGGTGCGGCACGGACATGGGCGGGGCACCCACGGACGCCTGCCCGTAGACCTTCGCGCTGTGCTGGGCGGCGATGTTTTCGTCCGTGCAGCGGAAGAACTGGCCGGAGACCGGGAAACCGCCGTAGCCCTTGCTTTCCGGGATCCCGGAGGCCTGCAGCAGGTGGAGCGCGCCGCCGCCGGCGCCGACAAAGACGAACTTGGCATGGATCTTGCCGTGTTCCCCCGACTTGGGGTACTTCAGCGAAAGGTCCCAGCCGCCGCCGGACGCGCGGGAGATGCCGGTGACCTGGTGGCCGTAGTTGATTTCGACGCCGTTGTTCCCCAAATACCTGGTCAGTTCGCGGGTAAGTGCGCCGAAGTCCACGTCGGTGCCCTCGGCAGCGCGGGTGGCTGCGACGCGCTGCTGCGGGTCCCGGCCCTTGACGATCAGCGGAGCCCACTTGGCGATCTGGCCGTGGTCCTCGGAGTATTCCATGCTGCGGAACAGGGTGTGCTGCTTCAGCGCCTCGTACCGTGTCTTCAGGAAGCGCGTGTGGTCCTCGCCAATCACAAAGCTCATGTGGGGCACCGTGTTGATGAAGCCCTTGGGCGAACCGATCAGGTTCCGGTCCACCAGGTGGGCCCAGAACTGCCGGGAAAGCTGGAACTGTTCGTTGATGAGCAGCGCCTTGGCGGGGTTCACCGAGCCGTCTTTGGCTGCAGGGGAGTAGTTGAGTTCGCAGAGCGCGGCGTGCCCGGTGCCGGCGTTGTTCCAGGGATCGGAGCTTTCCAGGCCGGGCTGGTCCAGCCGCTCGAACAGGGAGATCGTCCAGTCCGGCTCCAGCTGCTTGAGAAATGCCCCCAGCGTGGCGCTCATGATGCCGCCGCCAATCAGGACAACGTCGGCATGTGGGGTCTTGGAAATGAAGGTCACGATCAGTCTCCGATTGCAGCGGCTCTGGCTGTCACAGAATATCCCCGCGCGGCCCGCATACTGAAATTGGACCAGCCCGTCAAGGCTTTAGTTGCACCTTCGTAAAAACTTCATTTAAGACCGGCGACGCGGGGTAGCTGAGCACCCGGTCCGACAACGCCAGGGCGGAGATGGGAAAGGCGATGGGAACGGCCGGGATGGTGGCCGCAATCTGTGCGTTGATGGTGTGATATTGCTCATCGCGCTCCTGGCCTTCCGGCAGCCCGCGGGCGCGGTTGATCTTGGAAAAAATCTGCGGATCCTGGTACCCGAACTCGCCGTTCTTCTCGCCGAAGAGGGGCCCTACAAAGTTGTCCGCGTCGGAGTACGAGCCGTTCCAGCCGAGCAGGTGGAGGGCGTGGTCGCCCGGCGACTGGACCTTTTGGAGGTATCCCTCGGACCACTCCACGGGCACCGGCCGGATATTGAACCCGGCGGCAGTTAATTGGCGGCTGATCTCGGCGTAGACCTTCTCGGGAGTCGGCAGGTAGGGACGGGTGACGTTCAGCGGATAGTAGAACTTCAGTTCCTCGCCTGCGTAACCGCCCTCTTTGAGGTATTCCTTCGCCCTCCCAAGGTCGTGGCCCAGTTCCGGGGCGTCATTGTTGAAGCCGCTGATCTTCGGCGGGACAAACTGCGTGGCCCTTGCAGTGTTGTCGATGAAGAACTTCCGGATCAGGGTTTCCTTGTCGATGGCCGACTCCAGGGCCTGCCGGACTTTGAGGTTCTGCAGTACCGGAATGTCCTGGTTGATGCCCACGTACATCACGGAGAACGGATCCCGCTGGACAATCTGCTTTCCGCGCTTTACGAGCTGGTCAAAATTGCCTACGGTCACGGCGTCGTAGCCGTCGATTTTGCCGTCGAGCAGGGCCTGGAGCCGGGTCTGCGGATGGTTGTACGCCAGGAAATTGATGGTGGCGATCTGGCCGCGGTCGCCCCAGTAGGCCGGGTTGCTGGCCAGGGTGACGCTTTCCGCGTCCCACGAAGCGAGACGGTAGGGTCCGGTGCCCACCGGGTTGGTGCCGAAGACGGACAAGGGGGGCCCGCCGCGGGTCTGGTCGAGGACGTCCGCGGTCCCGGCTGCCAGGGCCGCCGGCGAGGCGATGGCGAAGGCGGGCAGGGTCAGGGCCTGGAGGAACGCCGTGAACCGCTGAGTCAGGTCGATCCGTACGGTGTCTGCGGAAACCGCGGTGCAGCTCTTGAAAATGGACAGTTCCGGTTCATCGGAATGTGCCTTGAAGACGCCCTTGAACGAGCTGCCCGGAGCCTGCCTGCGAAGGTCGGGTGAAAAAGCGAACCAGCGGTTGAAGTTGACGCAGACGGCGTCGGCGTTGAACGGCGTGCCGTCCTGGAACGTGACGCCGGTGCGGAGCTTGAACGTATACGAGCGGCCTTCATTGGACTCGCTCCACTCGGTGGCCAGCAGCGGGGTGGGCTTGCCGGTGGTCTGGTCGACGCCGACCAGTCCTTCGAGGATCTGGCGGGTGATGCGCTGCGACTCCACATCACTGGACAGCGCCGGGTCCAGCCCCAGCGGCTGGGCGGCAGTGCCGAAATTGAAGGTGGCAGTGGGCTCAGCGGGAGTGGTGGCGCTCGGCGAATCAGGGGAGGGCGCGGGCGATGGTGCGGCCGTGCACGAGGTTGCCCCCAGCGCCAGGAAAACAGCGCCGGCCGTCAGGACCGTCCGCCGCGATGGACTGCTGGGCACTCGTGGATCACCTCTGGATGTTGCCGGCTCCGCCGCTTGCGGGCCGGGACCCAGTCTAATGGACACCCCTGAACGGTCCGGCGAATGAACGTGTCCACACAGCAAAGCCGGGGGCGTTCCTGTGGAACCACCCCCGGCTTACCGGCAGGAACAGACGGCCTGCAGGTGCTGCTACATCGGCATCAGCACAGAGTCGATCAGGTAGACAGTGGCATTCTTGGTCTGGACGCCGCCGCAAATCACGTTGGCGTCGTTCACCTTAAGTGCGTCCCCGCTGCCGGTGACGGTCACCGAGCCGCCTTGGACGGTTTCGTGCGTCCCGGCGATGTTGTCGGGGGTGACCTGGCCGGGAACGACGTGGTAGGTCAGGATCTTGCTCAGGAGGGCGTCATCCGTCTTCAGGGTCTCGATGGTGGCGGCGTCGATCTTGGCGAAGGCGTCATCCACTGGGGCGAAGACGGTGAACTCGCCGCCGTTGAGCGTGTCCACGAGGTCAACCTTGGGGTTGAGTTTGCCGGAAACAGCAGATGTAAGGGTGGTCAGGATCGGGTTGTTGGAGGCGGCAACGGCCACGGGATCGAGGGCCATGCCCTCAACGGATCCTGCGCCGGTGGGAACCTGCTCGGCGTAAGCGGTACAACCGGGGCCCACCAGGTTCGCTGCCGGGTCCATCGTGGCGGCGGACGTTGTGGCCGACGGGGACGGTGCCATGCTCGAGGCTGCCGCCGAGGGCGAGTCAGCCGGGGCGGATGCGCCTGACGTAGTCCCGGATCCGCCACAGGCGGTCAGGCTGAGCAGAGCGGCAGCTGCAACGCCTGCGACGGTAAAAGTTGTGCGCTTGATTGTCTGCATCTGAATTCTCCTTGAATTATGGCGGTATGCCTGCCGCTGACTGTTGTCTGCGGTGCTTGCGGATTTTTCCGACGGGCACCTGCCTGTGGCCGGTGTCTCACTTGCTATTCGTGTGGTGCGCGAAGCCGGATGGGTGGAAGCGCGGCATTTTTTACAGGAGGACGAATTCATTGCGGTTTCGTGGCAACGTGCTGCGGCCAAAGGAAGCCGAAACACGAAGATCCCCCGGTACAAGACCGGGGGATCAACGTGATTGTGCGCAAGGGGGGACTTGAACCCCCACGCCCGAAGGCACAGGAACCTAAATCCTGCGTGTCTGCCAATTTCACCACTCGCGCGTGGCTTCCTGCCGCAGTAACGCATCAAAGAGTACGACGGCGGACGCCAGTCCCATTGTAGCGTCGCCGCCGGAGCGGCCGCGCCGGGACGCGGAGCGTCAGGCGTCCAGCTTCAAATCGCGGCGCAATTTGGCCACGTGTCCGGTGGCGCGGACGTTGTACTGGGCCAGCGACACCTTGCCGTCCGGGTCCACTACGACGGTGGAACGGATGAGGCCTTCATAGGTCTTGCCGTAGTTCTTCTTTTCGCCCCACGCGCCGTACGCCTCCGCAACCGCATGGTCTTCATCAGACAGGAGGGGAAAGCTCAGGCTTTCCTTTTCGGCGAACTTAGCGAGTTTTGCAACAGGATCAGGGGAAATTCCAACCACGTCATAACCGGCGGACTGCAGGGAAGCGAGGTTGTCCCGGAAGTCGCAGGCCTGCTTGGTGCAGCCGGGGGTGGAGGCGGCGGGATAGAAATAGACGATGGTGTGGCGGCCATTTCCGGGGGAGAGGCTGATGTCCTGGCCAGTTGGGTCCTTGAGCGTGAACGCGGGCGCTGTGTCACCGGTAACGAGTCTGTCGGCCAATGTTTTTCTCCTTGTCGCAGGCGGGACACAACAGCCTAGTAAGGGTGAAGAAGCAGTGCTAATCGGCACTTGGCTATACTTGCTGCTATGCCTGATATGGAGCACTGGCCCACGGGGCGCCTTTTGTCCACAGCGGCGCGCCTCGTCGAACACTCATGGAACGAAAAACTTGGCGCCATCGGTCTGACCCACGCCGGCGTGATCGCCATCGAGGTCCTCGACGCACAGGGTCCGATGACCCAGGCACAGCTTGCCCAGTACGTGCGCGTGCAGGCCCAGACAATGGGCAAAACCCTCAGCCGGCTTGAGGCGCACGGGCACATCGCGCGCGTGCGCAGTACCTCGGACCGCAGGAGCCATGTGGTGTCCCTGACCGAACGGGGGAAGGAAGCCGTCGCCGCCGCCGTGGAGATGGAGCGTTCCGTCCTGGCCTCCGCTTCCATTGACCCCGAGGTCCTGCGGCAGGAACTCAAGGCAGTGGTGCGGGAGCTCGCGAGCCAGTTCGCCACGACGCCCGGCGAGGCTGCAGCTTTGGTAAAAAATTCCCCTTAGCTCCTGCTTCGTTAATCCGGATGCGCCCTGGCGTGGCTGCAACTTTTCCAGTTGCGGTCACGCCTTTTTCTTGCCCTTTGATCATCCCGTTCCACGCGGACCAGGGCCTATTCAGGCGGAGTGCATTTATGCGATTAAAACAAAAACAGCCTCCGGTTCGTGTTTCCACGAACCGGAGGCTGTTTTCCAGTGGTGCACCCCCCGGGACTTGAACCCGGAACCCATTGATTAAGAGTCAATTGCTCTGCCAATTGAGCTAGAGGTGCATCTTTTCTGTTTCAGTCATCAGGGCTTTTCTTTCCCCGTTGACCTCCGCAACGACATGAAACTCTACACGAACTTCTGGTGCATGTGAAATCGGGCGCTCCAGGGCGGGGTGGCTCGCCTTCCCCATGGCAGAAACAGCGGAAAATCAAGGTTTTTCAGGCCCTGTCCGCCGTCGGGACCCCGGCTGCAGGGTCGGACCGGGGGCCCCGGGGCAGGCTGCACGACAATGTGAATTGGGGCACAGGACCGGGGTGCCGGCTAGAGGCGCCTCCGCCGCGGGGCGCGGAAGCCGGCAGCTTCGGCATGGGCCGCCGATTCGAACCAGACATCGGCGCGCGTCTGCCCGTAGTCCGGGTGTCCTTCCTCGTAGTACACCATCGCGCCCGCATCGCCCTTCACGCCGTAGTTGGCAGGGCCGCTGCCGTCCGCAGCCGGCGGGGCCGAGCCCTCGCCATACGGCTCCTGCGCGGCAAGATGGCTGGCAGGTTCCGGCGCCAGTCCACCCGCCCCCGATGCACCCCCTGCCCGGTCCTGCGCTGTATGGTCGGCGCCTTCCTCCACCAGTGCAGAGGACTGGGTGCGGTCGTGCAGTTCCGCGGCGGCAGCGCCGGCCGGAACTGCCTGGCCGCCGGCGGTGCCTGCGGAGGCGGCAGCCCCGGACGGTGAATCTTCCCCAACCGACGCCCCTGAAGCGGAGCGGCCGGCCACGGATGTTCCCTGAGCGGCAATGGGAGTGCCGTCGTCGTTCGCATCTTCCAGCGCTGCGGTCTCGGCGCCCGGCAGGGTAGGTGCGTGCGGCCCGGTGTACTCGGGATGGTGGGCCGGCCGGGTTTCGCCGCCCTGCGGTTGCTGTCCCGGTTCAGCCTTGGCCGCTGCTTCAGGCGCAACGGTTGTTGCCGGCGCGGGACTCGTTGTCCCGGCGGGTGCTCCGCCGCTCGCCTCGGACCACTGGGTTTCCCATTCGGCCTGGTCCTGCCGCCGGCGCTCGTCGCGTGAACCTTCCCCTGCCGTGTCCCTGGTGCCCCCGGCAGCCTGGCCGGCCGTCCCGGCCACTGCCGTGGCGCCTGAACCCTTCCGCTCCTGGGTGGAGGCGCCGGCAGGAGCGGAAGCCTGCGTCGGTTCCCCAGCCGTGGAGGGTGCCGACGGCTCCGCCGGGCGGCCAAAACCGGCGGCGCCGGCATTGCCCGCGGTTGCCGCTGCATCGGCAGAGGCAGCGGCGCCGCCCGAGGACAGCGCTCCGTCAGCGCGCGTTGCATCCGCAGGCTTCGTCTCCGGCCGCGCTCCCGAAGAACTGCTCCGGTTCAACAGCCACCAAATAATTCCTACAACGACGATGATCAGAATGACCCAGAAAACTGTGTCCACGGCAAACCCTTTCAGTCAGGATGGCAAGGCGTCCTGACCCCGACGCTACGTGGGGCGCCTTAAGCTGTCCAGACTTTGTCCCAAAGGGTGGACTAACCCGGCAGCGCGATTGGCGCGCGGCACGTTGCAGAGCCGCCGCCGGACGCGGCGTCTCAATATTCGAGATGAAAGTCCACTATGTGAAGAAAATATTCGCCGTTTTTGCCCGCATCCGGGCGCCAGCGGTCTTTCCCGCCCGCGCGGAGCAATAGACTTTCCCCTATGAGCGACACCCAGATCGAAACCGAGAACAAGCCTGACATCAAACCCCGGAGCCGGGTCGTAACCGACGGTATCCACGCTGCGCCGGCGCGCGGCATGTTTCGGGCGGTCGGCATGGGGGACGACGACTTCGCGAAGCCCCAGGTTGGTGTCGCGAGCTCGTGGAATGAAATTACTCCCTGCAACCTGTCCCTGAACCGGCTGGCACAGGGCGCCAAGGAAGGCGTCCACGCCGGCGGCGGCTTTCCCATGCAGTTCGGCACCATTTCCGTCTCGGACGGCATCTCGATGGGCCACGAAGGCATGCACTTCTCCCTGGTTTCCCGCGAAGTCATCGCCGACTCCGTTGAAACCGTGATGCAGGCCGAGCGCATCGACGGTTCCGTGCTGCTGGCCGGCTGTGACAAGTCCCTTCCGGGCATGCTCATGGCCGCCGCCCGCCTGGACCTGTCCAGCGTCTTCCTCTACGCCGGTTCCATCATGCCCGGCTGGGTCAAGCTCGAGGACGGCTCCGAAAAGGAAGTCACCCTCATCGACGCTTTCGAGGCCGTCGGCGCCTGCGCCGCGGGCAAGATGAGCATGGAGGACCTCACTCGCATTGAAAAGGCCATCTGCCCCGGCGAAGGTGCGTGCGGCGGTATGTACACCGCCAACACCATGGCCTGCATCGGTGAAGCCCTCGGCATGTCCCTGCCCGGTTCCGCGGCCCCGCCCTCGGCAGACCGCCGTCGTGATGAATTTGCCCGCAAGTCCGGCGAAGCGGTGGTCAACCTGCTCCGCCTGGGCATCACCGCGCGCGACATCATGACCAAGAAGGCCTTCGAGAACGCCATCGCCGTCACCATGGCCTTCGGCGGCTCCACGAACGCGGTCCTGCACCTGCTGGCCATTGCCCGTGAGGCCGAGGTTGAACTCACCCTGGACGACTTCAACCGCATTGGCGACAAGATCCCTCACCTCGGCGACCTGAAGCCCTTCGGCCGCTACGTCATGACCGACGTCGACAAGATCGGCGGCGTGCCCGTCATCATGAAGGCGCTGCTCGACGCCGGCCTGCTGCACGGCGACTGCCTCACCGTTACCGGCAAGACCGTTGCCGAGAACCTCGCCGCGATCAACCCGCCTGATGTGGACGGCAAGATCCTGCGCGCGCTGGACAACCCCATCCACAAGACCGGCGGCATCACCATCCTGCACGGCTCGCTGGCCCCGGAAGGCGCCGTCGTCAAGAGCGCCGGCTTCGACGCCGACGTCTTCGAAGGCACCGCCCGCGTGTTCGAACGCGAACAGGGTGCGCTGGACGCGCTGGACAACGGGCAGATCCAGAAGGGCGACGTCGTCGTCATCCGCTACGAAGGCCCCAAGGGCGGCCCGGGCATGCGCGAAATGCTCGCAATCACCGGCGCCATCAAGGGCGCGGGCCTGGGCAAGGACGTCCTGCTCCTCACCGACGGCCGGTTCTCCGGCGGCACCACCGGCCTGTGCATCGGGCACGTTGCCCCGGAAGCGGTGGACGGCGGCCCTATCGCCTTTGTGAAGGACGGCGACCGGATCCGCGTGGACATCGCCGCCCGCAGCTTCGACCTGCTGGTGGACGAAGCAGAGCTCGAAGCCCGCAAGGTGGGCTGGCAGCCCCTGCCGGCGCGGTACACCAAGGGTGTCCTGGCCAAGTACGCCAAGCTGGTGCACAGCGCCAGCACCGGCGCCTATTGCGGCTAGGGCAGGCGTCGCCGGGCTAAACCACCGGGATGGTTGAGCAGGGCGGGCCCGGGCGATCCAACTGGGTAGCGCCAACTGTCGTAATGGACGTCCAAGACGACAGTCAGTGCTACCCAGTTGGGAAGACGCGCCAAAAGGTGGACAATGTTGTCCACATGGTGAGATTGGTGGAGGCCTCGTTGACACCCATCCCACCAGAGGGAAAACTGAACGCATGACTTTCGTTACCGTCGGCACCGTCGTCGTCCTTACCAAGCGCGTGGCATATTAGCCTCCACTGGTAACGAACCGTCACGCGCAAACCCCTCAAAGAGCCGCCAAGGCTGAGGGGTTTTTTTATTTCCCGCTGTTTCCAAACCACAGATGATCCACAAGGAAGAGTCCGATGAGCAAAGGATCGCCGATCAGCCCCTCGCTGTTGGCTACCAAGTCCGCTGGAGCCGCCAAGGCTCCGGAACGCGCCGACCGTACGGCTGACCATGCCGCCGTCGTCGCCGACCTTGCTGCCGTCTCTCCTGTCCTTGGGCCGAACACCGTTGTACCCCCAACGGTGATGACCGGCTCGCAAGCTATTGTCCGCTCGCTCGAAGAACTCGGCGTCGACGATATTTTCGGTTTGCCTGGTGGCGCGATCCTGCCCACCTACGACCCCTTGATGGCCTCCACCATGAATCACGTGCTGGTCCGTCACGAACAGGGAGCCGGCCACGCCGCGCAAGGCTACGCCATGGTAACCGGACGGGTCGGCGTGTGCATCGCCACCTCCGGACCCGGTGCCACCAACCTCGTTACCGCCATCATGGATGCGCACATGGACTCCGTGCCGCTGGTGGCCATCACCGGCCAGGTGTCCAGCGGCGTGATCGGCACCGACGCCTTCCAGGAAGCCGACATCGTGGGCATCACCATGCCCATCACCAAGCATTCATTCCTGGTCACGGACCCCAACGACATTCCGCATGTCATGGCCGAGGCTTTCCACCTGGCCTCCACCGGCCGTCCCGGTCCCGTCCTCGTGGACGTGGCCAAGGACGCCCAGGTGGGACAGATGACCTTTTCCTGGCCGCCGAAAATCGACCTGCCCGGCTACCGACCCGTCACCCGCGGGCACAACAAGCAGGTCCGCGAGGCCGCCAAGCTGATCGCCGCGTCGACCAAGCCTGTCCTGTACGTGGGCGGCGGTGTGGTCAAGGCCCACGCCAGCGCCGAACTGCTGGCCCTTGCGGAGGCCACCGGCGCCCCCGTGGTCACCACCCTGATGGCCAAGGGCGTTTTCCCCGATTCGCACCCGCAGCACGTGGGCATGCCCGGCATGCACGGCAGCGTCTCCGCCGTCACCGCCCTTCAGCAGGCCGACCTCCTCATCACCCTGGGTGCACGGTTCGACGACCGTGTCACCGGCGTGCTCAAGACCTTCGCCCCGAACGCCAAGGTCATCCATGCCGACATCGACCCCGCGGAAATCTCCAAGAACCGCACCGCCGACGTGCCCATCGTCGGATCGGTCAAGGAGATCATCCCGGAGCTGACCGACGCCGTACGTGCGCAGTTCGATGCCTCCGGCACTCCGGACCTCACCACGTGGTGGGCGTTCCTGAACAACCTCAAGGAAACCTACCCGCTTGGCTGGACGGAACCGGACGACGGACTCACCGCACCGCAGAAGGTCATCGAGCGCATCGGCGCCCTCACCGGCCCCGAAGGCGTGTACGTGGCCGGCGTCGGCCAGCACCAGATGTGGGCCGCGCAGTTCATCAAGTACGAACGCCCGCGTGCCTGGCTGAACTCGGGCGGCGCCGGAACCATGGGTTATGCCGTTCCAGCGGCAATGGGCGCCAAGGTGGGGGAGCCGGACCGCGTGGTCTGGGCCATCGACGGTGACGGCTGCTTCCAGATGACCAACCAGGAACTTGCCACCTGCGCCATCAACAACATCCCCATCAAGGTTGCTGTCATCAACAACTCCTCCCTGGGAATGGTGCGACAGTGGCAGACCCTCTTCTACGAGGGCCGCTACTCCAACACGGACCTCAACACCGGCCATGACACCGTCCGCATCCCGGACTTCGTCAAGCTGGGGGAGGCCTACGGCTGCGCCTCGTTCCGGTGTGAACGCGATGAGGACATCGACGCCACCATCCAGAAGGCACTCGAGATCAACGACCGCCCCGTGGTCATCGACTTCGTGGTGAGCCCCAACTCCATGGTGTGGCCGATGGTGCCCGCCGGCGTGAGCAATGACCAGATCCAGGTTGCCCGCAACATGACCCCGGAATGGGAAGAAGAGGACTGACCATGAGCCGCCACACACTTTCCGTCCTGGTTGAAGACAAGCCCGGCGTCCTGACCCGCGTGGCGAGCCTCTTCGCCCGCCGCGCCTTCAACATCAACTCCCTCGCCGTGGGCCCCACCGAAGTGCCGGGTATCTCCCGCATGACGGTGGTGGTCGACGCAGAAGGCGACCTGATCGAACAGGTCACCAAGCAGCTCAACAAGCTGATCAATGTCATCAAGATCGTTGAGCTGACCTCCGAATCTTCCGTACAACGCGACCACATCCTGGTCAAAGTACGTGCGGATGCCGCAACACGCCTGCAGGTCACCCAGGCTGCAGACCTGTTCCGCGCCTCAGTGGTAGACGTTTCCACCGATTCCGTTGTCATTGAGGCCACTGGCCATCCCGATAAGCTCACGGCACTGCTCTCGGTGCTGGAGCCCTTCGGCATCCGCGAAATCGTGCAGTCCGGCACCCTGGCCGTTGGACGGGGATCCCGCTCCATGAGTGACCGGGCGCTGCGCTCCGCCTAGGCGACTGCCTGGGGCGGACCGCCGCCCGTAACCGCAGCACCACCAGTACGTATCTACAAAACCACTCAAGAGGAGTTACGCAAGTGACTGAAATGTTCTACGACGACGACGCCGACCTGTCGATCATCCAGGGCCGCAAGGTTGCCATCGTCGGCTACGGCTCCCAGGGCCACGCCCACGCGCTGAACCTGCGCGATTCCGGCGTCGACGTCGTGATCGCCCTGCAGGAAGGTTCCCGGTCCAAGGCAAAGGCCGAGGACACCGGCTTCACCGTCAAGAACGTCGCCGACGCCGCCGCATGGGCCGACGTCATCATGATCCTTGCGCCGGACCAGCACCAGCGCTCGATCTACAACGAGTCCATCAAGGACAACCTCGCCCCGGGCAAGGCCCTGGCCTTCGCGCACGGGTTCAACATCCGCTTCGGCTACATCCAGGCACCGGAGGGCGTCGACGTCATCCTCGTCGCCCCGAAGGCACCGGGCCACACCGTCCGCCGCGAGTTCGAAGCCGGCCGCGGCATCCCGGACATCATCGCCGTCGAGCAGGACGCCTCAGGTTCCGCCTGGGAGCTGGCCAAGTCCTACGCCAAGGCCATCGGCGGCACCCGCGCCGGCGTCATCAAGACCACCTTCACCGAAGAGACGGAAACGGACCTCTTCGGCGAGCAGGCAGTCCTGTGCGGCGGCGTGTCCCAGCTGGTCCAGTACGGCTTCGAGACCCTGACCGAAGCCGGCTACCAGCCGCAGATCGCGTACTTCGAGGTCCTGCACGAGCTCAAGCTCATCGTTGACCTTATGTGGGAAGGCGGCATCGCCAAGCAGCGCTGGAGCGTTTCCGACACCGCCGAGTACGGCGACTACGTTTCCGGCCCGCGAGTCATCACCCCCGAGGTGAAGGAAAACATGAAGGCCGTCCTGGCCGACATCCAGTCCGGTGCCTTCGCCAAGCGGTTCATCGAGGACCAGGACAACGGCGGCATCGAGTTCAAGGAACTGCGCGCCAAGGCCGAGCAGCACCCGATCGAGGCCGTCGGCCGCGAGCTGCGCGCCCTGTTCTCCTGGCAGCAGCAGGACGTGGACTACGTTGAAGGCTCCGCAGCGCGCTAATTGCTGCCGGGGACGTACCCCTTCAATGCCCAGGTGAGGCCGGGCTCACTCTTAACAATGTGAGCCCGGCCTTTCCGTCGGCCTAGACTTGTTTCCATCCCCAGGACTGCAACGCAGAGGATCAGCCGTGTCAAAACCCGTAGTACTGCTCGCCGAAGAACTTTCCCCCGCCACCGTCGAGGCCCTTGGCCCGGACTTTGAAATCCGACAGACCGACGGCGCGGACCGGTCCCAGCTGCTCACGGCGATCAGCGACGTTGACGCCATCCTGGTCCGCTCCGCAACCCAGGTGGACGCCGAGGCCATCGCCGCCGCGAAGAACCTCAAGGTCATCGCCCGCGCCGGCGTGGGACTGGACAACGTGGACATCAAGGCCGCCACCCAGGCCGGCGTCATGGTTGTCAACGCGCCCACCTCCAACATCGTCTCCGCCGCGGAACTCACCGTGGGCCACATCCTCAGCCTTGCCCGCCACATCCCGCAGGCCAGCGCCGCCCTCAAGGACGGCGAATGGAAGCGCTCCAAGTACACGGGCATTGAACTGTTCGAAAAGAAGATCGGCATCATCGGCCTGGGCCGGATCGGTGCCCTGGTGGCAGCCCGCCTGAAGGGCTTCGACACCAAAATCCTTGCCTACGATCCCTACATCACCTCCGCCCGCGCCGCGCAGCTCGGCGTTCAGCTGGTCACCCTGGACGAGCTCCTGGCCCAGTCCGACTTCATCACGATCCACATGCCCAAAACCCCTGAAACCGTGGGCATGCTGGGCGCCGACGCCTTCAAGAAGATGAAGAACACCGCCTACGTTGTCAACGTTGCCCGCGGCGGCCTGGTGGACGAGGACGCGCTCTTCACGGCCCTGCAGGACGGCGAGATTGCCGGTGCCGGCGTGGACGTCTTCGCCAAGGAGCCCAGCACCGACCTTCCGTTCTTCAAGCTGGACAACGTGGTCGTGACGCCCCACCTGGGTGCCTCCACGGACGAAGCCCAGGAAAAAGCAGGCGTCTCCGTGGCCAAGTCCGTCCGTCTGGCCCTCGCCGGCGAGCTGGTTCCGGATGCCGTCAACGTGGCCGGTGGCGTCATCGCCCCCGACGTCCGCCCGGGCATCCCGCTGATCGAGAAGCTGGGCCGCATCTTTACCGCCCTGACCCACGATTCGCTGACCCAGTTCGACGTCGAGGTGGCCGGCGAAATCTCCTCGCTCGACGTCAAGGTCCTGGAACTCGCAGCGCTGAAGGGCATTTTCGCCGATGTGGTGACCGAGCAGGTCTCGTACGTCAACGCACCGGTGATCGCTGAACAGCGCGGCATCAACGTCCGCTTGATCACCACCCCGGAAACCGAGTCGTACCGCAACGTCCTGACCCTGCGCGGCGCCCTCAGCGACGGCAGCCAGATCTCCGTGGCCGGCACCCTGACCGGCCCCAAGCAGATCCAGAAGCTGGTGGGCATCAACGGCTTCGAGGTCGAGATCCCCATCAGCGAGCACGTCGTGGTGGTCGGCTACACCGACCGTCCTGGTGTCATCGGCACCATCGGCCACATTCTGGGCATGAACAACATCAACATTGCGGGCATGCAGGTGGCCCGCCACGACCAGGGCGGCCAGGTGCTCGCGCTGCTTACCGTGGACAGCTCCGTGCCCCAGCAGGTCCTGGACGCCATCAAGGCAGGCATCGGTGCCGAGATGGTCCGCGAAGTGGACCTGGAGGACTAGCCTCCCGGGTTCCAGGGAAACGCCGTACCCGCGGCTGCCGCCCGGCGTGTCCCGGCGGCAGCCGCAGATGGTTGGCCGGTCTGCTTACAATGGCTTGGTCCTGTTTCAGGACCGGGCCGGCAGGCCGGCCAATATTTTTTGCACATCCGTCCGTAGTCGTCCATGCCCGCCGCGAACGGACACGTTTGTGCGCACGCAATCCAGGTTTCAGGGAGTTCCATGAACGCCGTCCAGAGGTTCATCAGAAGCAAAGTGCTGCTGTTGACCGCGGCCATCTTGATCGCAGCAATGTGCTTGTCGGTCCTCGTCCAAAGCCAGTCGCAGGCTGCACTCAACCGGACAGTGGATGAAAATTCACGGGGACTGTACGACGTCCTGGTCCAGGCCAAGGCGCCTGCCGGGGCACTGCTGCAGCCCGAGATCGCCACGGGCACCGGCGGTATCAGCTTTGAGCAGCTGGAGTCGATCAGGAAGCTTTCCGGCACGTCCGTGGCCGCACCCATCAGCCTGGTCTCGCGCGTGACGCAGAACCTGGAGTCCCCGCGCCTGGACGCCATGGACTACCTGGGCTACAACGCCGGGCTTGCCGGGACCGCCACTGCCGACCAGGCAGCGGGTGCCACCGCCCCGGAGCAGTGGCCTGCCGCCGAGTCGGTACTCAGCGACGAGCCAAAGAAATACCGCCTCACCGCAAGCGCCGTGAGCTCCGACGGCGTTTCCGAGCAGACGCTGTTCAAGTCCACCGCCGAAGGAAGCCTGGGCAAGGCAAAGCTCGTTGAGGAGCGGGCGGCCGGCGGCAGCAGTATCCGCATCGCTGCTCCCGAGGGTGAAACGGGCATCAAGTTCCCGGCGCCTGCGGGTGGCTCCGAGCACAACCTCTTCAACCTGTCGGTGTCCCTGCCGCTTGCGCCGGAAGTCACGGAATCCGTGGTGGCAGTGGACCCCGCCGCCGAACGGGCCCTGCTGGGTTCCGCGGGCGACTTCCTGGCACCGCTGGAAAAGGCGCCGCCCGCGGACGCCCGCGACGCCGGTGCCATTGGACGCTACTTCGAGGGCCTCTTCACCACCGGTATCAGCCTGGACCAGCTGGACGAGGGCCCCGACTTCCTGGGCGTGAAGCTCAAGTACTGGGCGCCCATGATGACCCAGTACCAGCAGGCAAGGCGCAGCGGCCAGCTGACTGCGGACTCCCAGGCCATTCCGCTGATCGTCCGTTCCGGCACGTCGCTGGACCTGACGTACAACGTCAAGATCGAGGAAATTAACGACGCCGGCAAGGTAGTCAAGGACGTCGGCACCGTTTCCCGCTCGCTGGGCAAGGATTACCTGCCGTTCGTTTCGAAGGAGCCCTTCGTGCTGTCCTGGCCGGGCTCCACGGACCATTCATCCCTCCTGGGTGCCGGCGGAAACTTCAACCAGGGCCTGTACACCCCGGCAAAGTGGAGCACGGACTTTGCCGCGGCGCCGAAGTACACCGACGGCGAGGCCGCTGCCAACGGCGCGGTGGGCAAGACGGCAGTTCCCGGCGAGTGGGTTACGGTCAACCGCCTGCCGGAGAAGAGTGCCAACGGTGCGCCGGTGGACCAGACCCAGCGCGAACCCGTGGACGAGCGCTCCTACCGCGAGAACCTGGCGGCGGGGGAGCAGGCCGCGGCGCCGCTTCCCATGGTCTACGGAACCTTCGACCCGGCGGCGGTTGCAGAGGCGGCCGGCGACGTCAACAAGCTGCCCCTGGGCGGGTACGACCCCACCCCCTTCACGCTGGTGGAGGACGCCGAAGGCAAGGACGTTGATCCCAAGGAGCTCGAGCCGTCGCTCAGCGCCACCGGCCTGGCCAGCCAGTCCGCCGGCGCCATCACCGACTATTACGGCCTCGCGGCGGCCCGGGGCTACACGGAAAACGCGGACGTCATCGACGCCGTGCGGGTCCGCGCCAAGGCGCCGGGCAGCTGGAAGGAAGCCCAGCCCGAGGTTGAGAAGCTCGCCGGCGATATCCGGGCCATGGGGCTGGAAGCCACTGTCGTTGCCGGCTCTGCCCGCGAGGATGCCAGCATTTTTGTCCCCGGCTACTCCAAGGACGACGCCGGCAAGGAATCCCCCCTGGGCACCGTCCAGCAGTCCTGGGTCCGGCAGAACGCTGCGGAAGCCGTTACCGGTTCGCTGTCCGGCACCAATGTCACCCTGTTGTTCCTGACGCTGTGCGGTGCCGCCCTGCTCACCGGCGCGTCCACCGTGAGCTACATCCGCAAGCGCCGGAGCGAAGCGGGCACCCTCCGTGCCATGGGCTGGACGCAGCGGCGGATCCGCAGCTGGGTCCTCGAGGAGTTCGGCGTCGGAGCCGTGCTGCTGGCCGCCGCCGGCCTGGTGCTGAGCCTGGTCAGCTGGAGCGTTTCCACGGCGCTGGTCTGCGTTGCAGTGCTGGTCCTGTACGCGGGTGCCGCCCTCTTCGCTGCCCGGCAGTTGCGCCACCGCGACGTCATCGACCAGGAGCCGCAGCATGACGAACGTTTGATTCCGGTGGACTCGCCGCTGACGTTCGCCAACAGGCAGTTGGGGACCAACAAGTTCAACACCCTCGCGCTGGCCATCGCCGTCGGCGTCTTCGGCGCCGCTGTTGGCGGACTGGTGGCCCTGCTGATCGACATCCCCCGCGCCGCCGGAGCCAGCGCACTCAGCGGTCTCGCGGCCGCGGCCGTGGCACTGCCAAGCATCCTGCTGGCCCTCGCCGGCGTGGTGGTCGGCCTGGTCCTGACCCTGGTGACGGGCCGGTTCGAGCTGCAGGCCAAGCGCCAGTACCTCGGCATCCTGGAGGCGATGGGCTGGAACCCGGATATGCTCCGCCAGGTCCGATTGTTCGAAAATGCCCTGGTGGGAACCGTGGCACTGCCGCTGGGCGTGCTGGGCGCCCTCGGCATCGGCCTGCTCCTGGCCCCCTACGCCGCCCTGTGGGCAGGCGTAGCAGGCCTCATCGCTGTTCTCTGCTGGATACCGATTTCAACGAAAGTGGTCCAATGACAAACCCGACCCATGTCCAGCGGAGCCGCAGGAGCGGCTCCGGCGAGGTTCCCCTGCAGACCCGCGCCAACACCATCGTCAAGGCGGCGGACCACGCCACCCCGCTGGAACTGAGCGACATCACTATCCGCTACGGCGGAGGCAAGGGCGGCGCCGAGCCGGTCAGCGTCGTGGAGGGCTTCGACCTGACGCTGCACGCCGGCGAAATGCACTGCGTCGCCGGCCGGAGCGGCTCCGGCAAGACCAGCATCCTGACCGTCGGCGCGGGACTGACGCTGCCGACGTCGGGCCGCGTCTTCTGGGAAGGCGATTCCCTCGAAAGCATGGGCGATGACGAAATCGCCGACCGCCGTCGGGCCCTTATTGGCTACGTTGACCAGGGCGGCGCGCTGATCGACGGCATGAGCGCCCTCGAAAACGTCCTGCTGCCTGCCGTACCCGACGGCGAAGTGGAGCAGCGCCGGGACATGGCCAAGGACCTCCTGGACCTGGTGGGCCTGGGCCGCCGGATGCGGCACCGTCCCGCGCAGCTGTCCGGCGGCGAACGCCAGCGCGTCGCGATCGCCCGGGCCCTCATCCTGGGCACCAGGGTCCTGGTGGTTGACGAACCCACCGCAAGCCTTGACCGTGCCTCCGCCAACCGCATCATCAGCATCCTGAAGGACACCACGAACGATGGCATTGCCGTCCTGGTGGCGTCACACGACCACGAACTGGTCCGGCTCAGCGATACCCTGACTGAACTGATCTAGCCTGTCCCTCCGCACCGAAGGTAACCGTCCGCCCGTGACTGCTTCAGAGAAAACGCCGTTCTACCTCACCACGGCCATCACCTACCCCAACGGCGTACCGCACATCGGCCACGCCTACGAGTACATTGCCACCGATGCCATGGCCCGCTTCAAGCGCCTGGACGGCTATGACGTGATGTTCCTGACCGGCACCGATGAGCACGGGATGAAGATCGCCCAGACGGCTGAGAAGGAGGGCATCAGCCCCAAGGAACTGGTGGACCGGAATGCGGAGATCTACAAGGCGACGCACGCGGCCCTGGGGATCAGCTACGACCGCTTCATCCGGACCACGGACGCGGACCATTACGCGGCATCGCAGGCCATCTGGAAGAAGATGGAAGCGAACGGCGACATCTACCTGTCCAAGTACGAGGGCTGGTACTCCGTCCGGGACGAGGCTTTCTACGGCGAGGACGACACCGTGGTCAAGGACGACGGCGTGCGGTACTCGAAAGAGACGGACACCGAAGTGACCTGGACGGCCGAGGAGAGCTACTTCTTCAGGCTGTCCGCCTACCAGGACAAGCTGCTGGCCCTTTACGAGGCGCAGCCCGAGTTCGGGGCACCGCAGTCACGGTTCAACGAGGTCATCAGCTTTGTCCGGCGCGGGCTGGAGGACCTTTCGATCAGCCGCACCACCTTCGACTGGGGAGTGCCCGTTCCCGGCAACGACAAGCACGTGATGTACGTGTGGGTGGACGCGCTGACCAACTACCTGACCGGTGTTGGGTACCCGGACATCGATTCGGAGAAGTTCCGGAAGTTCTGGCCCGCCGACGTGCATATCATCGGCAAGGACATCTCGAGGTTCCACGCCATCTACTGGCCGGCGTTCCTGATGAGTGCCGGACTGGAACTGCCCAAGCGGGTCATGATCCACGGCTTCCTGCACAACAACGGCGTCAAGATGTCCAAGTCGCTGGGCAACGTGGTGGCTCCGGCCGACTTCGTTGAACAGTACGGCCTGGACCAGGTGAGGTTCTTCTTCCTCCGTGAGGTTCCCTTCGGTGCCGACGGAAGCTACAACCATGAGGCGATCGTGGGGCGGATGAACTCCGACCTCGCCAACAACTTTGGGAACCTGGCCCAGCGCTCCCTCTCGATGGTTGCCAAGAACTGCGCCGGCGCCGTTCCCGTCCCGGGCGAATTCACTGCCGCGGACACCGCAATCCTTGAGCAGGCCAGGGGACTCCTCGAAGCCGCCCGGGCGGCCTTCGACAAGCAGGAATTCAGCCGTGCCCTCGAAGCCATCTGGGGCGTCCTGGGTGACACCAACGCCTACTTTGCCGAGCAGGCCCCGTGGGTCCTGCGGAAGACCGACGTCGAACGCATGAACACCGTGCTCTACGTGACGCTGGAAGTGCTGCGGATCGTCACCATCCTCGCCCAGCCGGTCATGCCCAATGCCGCGGCCAGGCTGCTGGAGGCGCTGGGCCAGGCCGAGGGGGATGCGCGGCAGTTCCAGGCCATCGCGACGCCGATCGCCGCCGGTACGGCCCTGCCCGCACCCACCCCTGTCTTCCCCAGGTATGAGGAGCCGGCAGAGGTGTAGGCGCAGGGCGCTCTTGTTCAAGATTTGAGACGCGTTGACCGCCATATGGATGACTTGGCTACCCTGAAAGCATGAGCGCATCCTCCATCGATCTTGCAGTAATTCCCGGCGACGGCATTGGCCCTGAGGTCATCGCCGAGGCAGTCAAAGTACTGGAAAAGGCCGTGGCCGCTGAAGGCGTGGAGCTCAAGCAGACGCACTACAAGCTCGGAGCCGAGCACTGGCTCGAAACCGGTGAAACCCTCCCGGACGAAGTCCTGGCGGACCTGCGCACCCGCGATGCCATCCTCTTCGGTGCGGTGGGCGCGGCGCCGGGTGACACCCGTATCCCGTCCGGGATCATCGAGCGCGAAATGCTCCTGAAACTGCGGTTCAGCCTGGACCACTACGTAAATTTGCGGCCGTCCCGGCTTTACGGGACGGTGGGCAGCCCGCTGGCCAATCCGGGCAGCATCGACTTCATTGTGGTGCGGGAAGGAACCGAAGGACCCTATGTGGGCAACGGCGGCAGCCTCCGTGCCGGCACTCCGCACGAGGTGGCCACGGAAGTCTCGCTGAACACCGCCCACGGTGTGGAGCGTGTGGTGCGCGATGCCTTCCGCCGTGCCAGCACACGCGAACGCAAGCACGTGACCCTGGTCCACAAGCACAACGTCCTGGTCTACGCCGGCCATTTGTGGAAGCGCACGGTCGAAGCCGTTGCCAAGGAATTCCCCGAGGTCACCCACGACTACCTGCACGTGGACGCGGCCACCATCTTCATGGTCACCGATCCGTCCCGCTTCGACGTGATCGTCACGGACAACCTCTTCGGCGACATCCTGACCGACCTCGCCGCGGCAGTCACCGGCGGCATCGGCCTGGCGGCGTCCGGAAACATCAACATGGACCGGACCGCGCCATCAATGTTCGAACCGGTCCATGGCTCCGCCCCGGACATCGCCGGCCAGGGCAAGGCAGACCCCACGGCAGCCATCCTCTCCGCGGCGCTGCTGCTGGACCACTTGGGCTACACCCGGGCGGCCAATCGGATTGAAGCGGCAGTGGTGGCCGACGTGGAAAAGCGCGACGGCGGCGCACGCAGCACCAGTGCCGTCGGCGACGCCATCGCAGCAGGCCTGTAGCGCCGGGCCTGCCGGCATCGGGCGTAAGCTTGTCTCGAATTACCAAATGCTGCCCTGCCGTTCAGCGCTGAACCCGGGGTGGCCGATCGTGGAGGAACCATGACCCAGACTGCCCACGGCGTCGAATTCAACCAGCACCTTTCGGCCAACCCGAAATCTGCTGAAGAGCGTGCAGCCATCCTGGCGAACCCGGGATTCGGCAACCACTTCACCGACCACACCGCCATCGTGGACTACAGCGTTGATGCGGACGGCAACGGCGGCTGGCACAATCCCCGGATTGAGGCCTATGGCCCGATCACCCTGGACCCCTCCGCGGCAGTGTTCCACTACGGCCAGGAAATTTTCGAAGGGCTCAAGGCATACCGGCACGCTGACGGTTCGGTGTGGACCTTCCGTCCCGAAGCCAACGCCGCCCGCCTCAACAAATCCGCACGCAGGCTGGCCCTGCCGGAGCTCCCGGCCGAATACTTCCTGGGAGCCATCCGCGAGCTCGTTGCAGCCGACAGGGAATGGGTGCCGTCCGGGGACGGCGAGGCCCTCTACCTGCGGCCGTTCATGATCGCCACGGAGGCCTTCCTGGGCGTCCGTGCCGCCCGCGAGGTCTCGTTCCGCGTGATCGCCTCGCCGGCGGGCAACTATTTCGGCGGCGAACTCAAGCCGGTTTCCATTTGGATTTCCCGGCAATACGCTCGGGCAGGCCGTGGCGGTACCGGTGACGCCAAGTGCGGCGGAAACTACGCCGCTTCGCTCATCGCGCAGCAGGAGGCCGAGGCCAACGGCTGCAAGCAGGTGCTGTTCCTGGACCACTTCAATGACGATGCTGTGGAAGAACTCGGCGGCATGAACGTGTTCTTCGTGATGAAGGACGGTTCGCTCGTCACCCCCGCGCTGACCGGGACCATCCTGGAAGGCATCACCCGGATGTCCGTCATCCAGGTGGCCAAGGACATGGGCCGGGAGGTGGCCGAGCGCAAGATCACCCTTGACGAGTGGCGCGAGGGCGTGGCCTCCGGCGAAATCACCGAAGTCTTCGCCTGCGGCACCGCCGCGGTCATCACCCCCATCGGGGTGCTGAAGGACGCCACCGAATTCATCGGCTCCGAGGACGCCAAAGCAGGGGAGACCACCATGGCCATCCGCGAGAAGCTGCTGGGCATCCAGACCGGAACGGTGCCGGACACCCACGGCTGGCTGACCCGCCTGGCCTGAGTGCCATACCGCCCGCACCCTTGCTCCAGCGCAGTTCCGGCCTGACCCGGTTCATCCTTGCCCCCAACCCCGGGCCCATGAGCCTGGACGGGACCAACTCCTACGTGCTGCAGGCCCCCGGGACTCCCTCGGTGGCGGTGGTGGACCCCGGCCCGCTCGAGGAACCCCACCTGCGGGCACTGGCGGACTCCGGAGACGTTGAACTGATCCTCGTCACCCACCGCCACGCCGACCACACCGCGGGGTCCGCCCGGCTGCAGGAACTGACGGGAGCGCCGGTCCGTGCGGCGGACCCTGCCCACTGCCACGGCGGCGGGCAGCCGCTCCGGGACGGCGAGGTGATCCATGCTGCCGGAGTGGAAATCACTGTGCTGGCAAGCCCGGGCCACACGTCCGATTCCGTGTGCTTCCACCTGCCCGGTGACGGCGTTTACGGCTCCGTGCTGACGGGGGACACCATCCTGGGCAGGGGCACCACCATGCTGGACTTTCCCGACGGCACCCTGGGAAGCTACCTCGCCACACTGGAAAGGCTCCAAGCGTTGGGGCCGGCCACAGTCCTGCCCGCGCACGGTCCGGTCCTGCCGTCGCTCGAGGCCGTCGCCAGGGACTACCGCCTGCACCGGCAGGACCGCCTGGACCAGATCCGTGCTGCTCTCGACCGGCTGGGCCGGGACGCAACCGCCGGTGAGGTGGCAGACGCCGTCTATTCCGACGTCGTACCTTCCGTCCGGCGGGCAGCCGAACAGTCCGTCGCCGCCCAGCTCCATTACCTGCGCAAGGAAGCCGGGCAGGCATCCGGCCGGTGACAGGCCGCCACTGCGCGGAACGGTAGGGTAGGGGCCATGCGTATTGCCAGGTTTGTTGTCGATTCTGATCCCCTGTACGGCGTTGTTGAAGGAGAGCCCGGCAGTGAGGAAATCACTGTCATCCACGGCGACCCCTTCTTCAATGGAGTGGAGCGCACCTCCGTCCGCCACAAGCTGGAGGATGTCCGGTTGCTGGCGCCCATCATCCCCCGCAGCAAGGTTGTAGGCGTGGGACGCAACTTCGTGGAACACGCACACGAGCTGGGCAACGAGGTGCCCGCGCAGCCGCTCCTGTTCCTGAAGCCCAATACCGCCGTCGTGGGCCCCGGTGACCCGGTGATCCTGCCGGAATTCTCCGAGGAGATCTCTTTCGAGGCGGAACTGTGCGTGGTAATCGGCCGGATCTGCAAGGACGTACCGGAGGACCGTGTGGATGACGTCATCTTCGGCTACACCTGCGGCAACGATTTCACCGCGCGGGACGTCCAGAAGTCCGACCTGCAGTGGACCCGCGCCAAGGGCTTTGACACCTCCGCTCCGCTGGGGCCGTGGATCGAGACGGACCTTGACCCCGAGGACCTGCAGATCCAGGCCCGCCTGAATGGCGAACTGCGGCAGGACGGCAGCACCAGCCAGATGATCAGGGGAGTCCGGGAACTCGTGTCCGTGGTCTCCCAGGCGTTCACCCTGCTCCCCGGTGACGTGATCATGACCGGAACACCCGCCGGTGTTGGCCTGGTCAGCCCGGGCGACCGCATCGAGGTGGAGATCGAAGGGATCGGACGGCTGTCCAACCCCGTCGTGCGCCGCTAAGCCGGTCCACCGGGCCGGGAAGGGGGCAGGGCAGGCGGTAAAGTTGAAGCCACTATGACTACCGCTTCTGTACCGCCTGCTGCCGCCATCCCGCCCGTGACCGCCGATACCCCGGTCCGGGTCCGCTTCTGCCCCTCGCCCACCGGCACCCCGCATGTGGGGCTGGTCAGGACAGCCCTGTTCAACTGGGCGTACGCCCGGCACACCAAGGGCACCCTGGTGTTCCGGATCGAGGACACCGACGCGGCGCGGGACAGCGAGGAGAGCTACCACCAGCTGCTGGAGGCACTGAAGTGGCTGGGCATCGACTGGGACGAGGGCGTCGAGGTCGGCGGGCCGCACGAACCATACCGGCAGTCACAGCGGAGCGACATCTACCAGGACGTCATCAAGCGGCTGCGCGACGGCGGGTACATCTACGAGTCCTACTCCACCCCGGAAGAGATCGAAACCCGCCACCGCGCGGCCGGGCGGGACCCCAAGCTCGGCTATGACGGCTTCGACCGGCACCTGACCGAGGAACAGCTCGCCCAGTACAAGGCCGAGGGCCGCGAGGCAGTACTCCGCCTCCGCATGCCGGACGAGGACATCACTTTCAACGACCTGGTACGCGGCGAAATCACTTTCCGCGCCGGGTCGGTCCCCGACTTTGCCGTGGTGCGCGCCAACGGTGCACCGCTTTACACCCTGGTGAACCCGGTGGACGACGCGCTGATGGAGATTACGCACGTCCTCCGCGGCGAGGACCTGCTCAGCTCCACCCCGCGGCAGATTGCGCTGTACCGCGCGCTCCACGCGGTTGGCGTGGCTAAGTACATGCCCGAGTTCGGGCATCTGCCCTACGTCATGGGACAGGGCAACAAGAAGCTTTCCAAGCGCGATCCCGAGTCGAGCCTCTTCCTGCACCGTGAGCGGGGCTTCATCCGGGAGGGCCTGCTCAACTACCTGTCCCTGCTGGGCTGGTCCCTGAGCGCGGACGAGGACATCTTCACCGTGGACCAGCTTGTGGAGCACTTCGATATCCATGACGTCCTGGGCAACCCTGCGCGCTTCGATTTGAAGAAAGCCGAGGCCATCAACGGAACGCACGTTCGGATGCTCTCTCCGGAGGACTTCCGGGAGCGGCTGGCGCCCTACCTGCGCGCTGCGGACCTGGTGGGCGAAATCCTTACGGACCGCGAGGAGGAGATCCTTACGGAGGCGGCTCCGCTGATCCAGGAGCGCATCACCCTGCTGGGCGAGGCCCCGGAGATGCTGGCCTTCCTGTTCAAGGCCGACGACGCCATCGACATCGCTGATGATGCCCGCAAGGGCCTGCCGCAGAACCTGGAAGAGGTCCTGGATGCTGCCATCGCGGCGCTCGAACCGGTGGACGACTGGACCGCGGAGAACATCCAGACCGCGCTGAAGCAGGCACTGGTGGAGGACCTTGGCATCAAGCCGCGCCTCGCCTTTGGCCCGGTCCGCACGGCAGTTTCCGGCCGCCGGATCTCGCCCCCGCTGTTCGAATCCATGGTGATCCTGGGCAAGGAGTCCTCCCTGCGCCGGCTCCGGACCTTCCGCGGCTGATGACTGCCCCCGGCAAGGCGCACGGCGGCGTCCTGGAAACTCCTTTCGGCACCGTACGGGGCGTCCTCTTCGACATCGACGACACCCTGGTGGACCTCGAGTACTCGATGACCACCGCCCTGCGCGAGGTCAGCGAACATCTCCTGCCCGGTTTGGACAAGGCCGGGTGGGAGCGGTTCGGCCGCATCTTCACCCATGAGACCACGCATTACTACGACCAGTACCTGGCCGGTGAGCTGACGTTCAACGAACAACGGCTGCTCCGCGGCCGCGCGGCTCTTGGGCACTTTGGCGTGGAACTGGCTGACGGCGAGGAATCGCACCAGTGGCTCAGCGCCTACATCCAAAGGCAGCCGGCATACGTCAAGCCCTTCCCGGACGTGCTGCCCCTGCTCGACGCCCTGGACAGCGCCGGCATCCCCTACGGAGCGGTCAGCAACAACGTCCACGACTACCAGCGGGCAAAGCTGGACGGCGCCGGCCTGGACCGGGTGACGCACCTGGTGGGCACGGACACCCTTGGGGTGCCCAAGCCCAATCCCGCGATTTACCTTGAGGGCGTCCGGCTCCTGGGTACCCCTGCGGCCGAAACGCTGTACGTGGGGGACAACCGGCTGCTGGACGCGGAAGGTTCGACGGCGGCAGGCCTGCTGGGCGTTTGGCTCAACCGCACAGGGGAGCCCGCACAGGGGTACGACGGCGCCATGGTCGCTTCCCTGGACCAGCTGGTCACCCAGATCACACCCGGCCGATTTGTGCGGGCAGAAAGTCTCGGGTAGAGTAATTTCTCGTGCTGAGGGGCACGGAGCAGGGTGAAGGCCCTGAAAACCCGCCCGAAAGTGCCATTGGGATATGGTGTAATTGGCAACACTACGGTTTCTGGTACCGTCATTCTAGGTTCGAGTCCTGGTATCCCAGCTCTGGTCTGCAGGTCAATACGGCAGCAGGACAGAACGGTTCCAAACGGTCCGCCGATTTGAAACCAAAGCACGGTGTGTGAAACAATCACTGAGCTTGACCAGCGGAAACGCTGGCAGGAAGTACACGGCCCCATCGTATAGCGGCCTAGTACGCCGCCCTCTCACGGCGGTAACGCGGGTTCGAATCCCGCTGGGGTCACCAAGGAATGGTCCCGGGCATCAGCCCGGGGCCATTTTGTGTTCCCGGGACCGGCGGTTCCGGCGAATGGACTTCCCAACTGGCATGATGTTCCTGTGACCTCCCGCAACGAGCACGATGACCACGCCCGGCCGGAGCCTGCCGCGGGCGCCGTGGCGCTGCTTGAGGGTGTGCGGGACGGTCTTGCGGACGTGACCTTGCCGCTGGCACTGCCGGATGCGGAGCATGCCCGGCTCGAGGCAGCCAGCGCAGTGCGCCAGCTTGATGACTACATCCTGCCGAGGTACCGGAGCCTGGACGCCCCGCTCCTCGCCGTCGTCGGAGGTTCCACCGGCGCCGGCAAGTCCACCCTCGTCAACGCGCTCGTTGGCCATCCCGTCACCCGTGCCGGCGCCATCCGCCCCACCACCCGCCAGCCCATCCTGCTGCACAACCCGTCCGAAGCGGCGTGGTTCGAGGGCCAGCGCGTCCTTCCCGGCCTCAGCCGGATCCGCGGCGTCCTCGCCGGCGGCAATGTCCCGTCCAGCCGCGCCGGTGCCGAACCGGATGTTGGCGCCATGTCCTCGCTGGTGCTGCTTGCGGACCCCGCCGTGCCGGGCGGTGTTGCCCTCCTCGACGCGCCCGATGTCGACTCCATCTCCGATGAAAACCGGAAGCTTGCCGGGCAGCTGCTGGCCGCCGCGGACTTGTGGATTTTCGTCACCACGGCCAACCGGTACGCCGACGCAGTCCCCTGGAAGCTGCTGCTGAACGCCGCCGCCCGGGACATCATGGTGGCCGTGGTGCTGGACCGGGTGCCGCCGGGCGCGGAGGCGGAGGTCAGCGAAGACCTGCGGGCCCTCCTCAACAGGGAAGGCCTGGGCGGCGCGCAACTGTTCATCATCCCCGAGACGACACTGGATCCCATGGGCATGCTGCCAGAGGGGATGGTCCGCCCGCTGCGGGTGTGGCTGGAGGACCTCGCTGCCGATACCGCCGGCCGTTCGGACGTGGCCCGCCGGACGTTGAACGGGGCCGTCCGCGCCCTGGCAGAACGGGTCTCCCGGATCGCCCAGGCGGCCCGCGAACAGCAGCGCGCAGCTGCCGGCCTTGAAGCCGGGGCCGTCTCGGCCTACGGGGATGCCGCCGGACGCATCATGGAGGCTACACGGGACGGAGCGCTCCTGCGCGGCGAAGTGCTGGCGCGCTGGCAGGACTTCGTTGGCACCGGCGAGTTCTTCCGGAGCCTGGAACAGAACGTGGGACGCTTCCGGGACCGGCTTGGGGCTTTCTTCCGGGGTGAACCGCCGCCCGCGGTCCGCGTGGAGGCGGCCATCGAAACCGGTTTGCAGGCCGTGATCCTGGACGAGGCCGCCAATGCCGCCGAGGAGACGGACCAGCGCTGGCGGGCCGACCCCGCCGGCCGCCGGCTGCTGGGCACAGACGACCTGTCCGGTGCTTCCGCCGGCTTCGCCGACCGGGCGGCGGCGGAAATCCGGGCCTGGCAGGAGGCGCTCATGGAGCTCATCCGCACTGAGGGCCAGGGTAAGCGGACGCAGGCGCGCTGGCTCTCCTTCGGCATCAACGGCCTGGGAGCTGCGCTGATGATTGTGGTGTTCTCGATGACTGCGGGACTGACCGGCCTGGAGATCGGCGTCGCCGGCGGGACCGCCGTCGTCGGCCAGCGCCTGCTCGAAGCGGTCTTCGGCGAGGATGCGGTCCGGCGCATGGCTGAGAAAGCACGTGAAGACCTCGCGGTCCGCTGCCGGCGGCTGCTCGATGAAGAGCAGCAAAAGTTCCTGTCCCGGCTGCCGGACAGGCAGGACATCGCGGACAGCGCCCTCACCGCGCATGCCGATGCCCTTGCCCGGCTGGCGGGCAGCGCGTGAGCCGGCACAGCGGAAGCCGGGAGTCCTCCCGGCTGGACGGCCGGCTGCAGGCGCTCAACGATGCCCGGGAACTCGGGGACGGCGTCCTTCCGGACGAGGCACTCGAGGACGTTGTGCGCGTCCTTGAACGCGCCAGCTCGCGCCGTTCCCTGTCCGCAGACCACACAGTGGTGGGCTTCTTTGGCGCCACCGGCAGCGGAAAGTCGTCGCTTTTCAACGCCGTCAGCGGAGCGGAGATTGCGACGGCGGCAGCGCGCCGTCCCACAACATCGGAACCGTTGGCAGGGGTATGGGGAGTGGACGGCAGTGAGCCCCTCCTCGACTGGCTGGACGTGCGCAGCCGGCACCACGCCGCTCCCGTGGACGGCTTTGCCGACGAGGACACCGGGCTGATCCTGCTGGACCTGCCTGATTTCGACTCCACCAGGGAAGCCAACCGCAAGGTGGTCCAGCGGATGGTCGGCCTCGTTGATGTCATGGTGTGGGTCCTGGATCCGCAGAAATACGCGGACGCTGCTGTCCACAACGGATTCCTCGCCCCGCTGGCATCCCATGGGGCCGTCACACTGGTGGTCCTCAACCAGGCGGACCGGCTCCCGGAACGCGACGTTGCCCCGGTCCTTGAATCCCTGCGGGACATCCTCTCGCGCGACGGCCTCGGCAAGGTCCGCGTGCTGGCCACGTCAGCGGTGACCGGTGCCGGTATCGACGCGCTCCGGGCCGACATACGCCGGGTTGCCCTGCAGCGAAAGGCGCAGTCGCAGCGGCTGGCTGCGGACATCACCAAGGCCACGGCGGATCTTCACGCTGCTTCGGGGGAGGGGGACGCTGCTGGGGTCCGGCCGGCAACAAAGGACCGCCTGGCCGATGAACTCGCAGTGGCGGCGAACGTGCCCGTGGTGGTCCGCGCCGTGTCCCGGTCCTACCGGCTCGAGTCGCTGCGCCGCACCGGCTGGCCCGTCACCCGGTGGCTTGCCCGGTTCCGCCCCGACCCCCTGCGCCGCCTGAATCTTCGCAGTGATGCTTCCGCGGAGTTGAACCGCACCTCCCTGCCGGTTGCCGGTGCACCCGAGCGGGCCCGGACGGACGCAGCCGTGCGTGCCTTTGCCGATGCCGCCAGTGCGGGAGCGCCGGGACCATGGCGTGCTGCTATCAGGAGCGCTGCCCGGGAAGGCCGGGAACGGCTGCCCGATGCCCTGGACCAGGCCATTGCCGGGGCGGATCTGGGTGCGAACCGCAAGTCGTGGTGGTGGGGCCTGTTCAATGTGGTGCAGTGGCTGGCACTGCTGACGGTGCTGGGAGGGCTGGGCTGGCTGGGCGTGCTGGCGGGGCTGGGATACTTCCAGATGCCGGTGCCGGAGGTGCCGCGCGTGGAAGGCTGGCCGGTGCCCACGCTGATGCTCCTGTTGGGTGTGGTGCTGGGTATCGTCCTCGCACTGACAGGCCGTTTCATTGCCGCCGGGGCGGCCGGTGCACGGGCCAGGCGGGCACGCAAGCGCCTGCACACTGCTGTCGCCTTCGTGGCCGGGAAACTCATCGTCGAACCCGTGGAGGTGGAAGTCAGCAGGCTGGCCGCCTTCAACACGGCACTCAGGAAAGCGGCGGGGTAGCCAGGCCTGCTTCGGGCTGCCATCCTTCAGCCTGAAAGGAGGGACGCGTCAGTCGTTGTTCTTGCGCAGCGCCTCGGTGAGGATCCGGCCGGCGTTGCACACCACTTCCGCGTGCAGCCTGCCCGGCTGCCGCGTAAGCCGCTCGATAGGGCCGGAAATGGACACCGCGGCGATGACGCGGCCGGAAGGCCCCCGCACAGGTGCAGAGACGGAGGCGACCCCCGGCTCGCGTTCGCCGAGGCTCTGGCCCCAGCCCCGCCGTCGTACGCCTGCCAGGACGGTGGGTGTGAAGCGGGCGGACTGCAGTCCCTCCAGCAGGCGGTCGTGGTCCTCCCACGCGAGGAGCACCTGGGCCGCGGAACCGGCTTTCATGGAGAGCTGCGTGCCCACTGGAATGGTGTCGCGCAGGCCGATGGGACGCTCGGCCGAGGCCACGCAGACGCGCCAGTCACCCTGGCGGCGGAAGATCTGGGCGCTCTCACCGGTGGCATCGCGCAGCTGCATCAGGACCGGCCCTGCGGAGGCAATAAGGCGGTCCTCGCCGGCCGCCGATGCCAGCTCCACGAGGCGGCTGCCCAGGACAAAGCGTCCCTGGATATCCCGGCTGACCAGGCGGTGGTGGACAAGGGCCAGCGCGAGGCGGTGGACAGTGGGCCGCGCGAGCCCGGTTGCCGCCACCAGCTGCGCAAGGGTCGTGGGGCCGGCCTCGAGTGCATCAAGCACCTGGGCAGCTTTATCAATGACACCGACTCCACTAGAATTGTCCATGTAATGATATTGCCGTCTCAGTATCTGAGATGCAAATCTTTCGGCTGGCGCAGTGTAAGCCGTCCTGATTCAGTTGGATTCATCAGCCAAACAGCAGTGAAGGGAGATGGCCATGGGTAAGACGTTGGCCGAGAAAGTCTGGGACGCGCACGTGGTGCGCAAAGGCGACGGTGCCGGAGCCGATGCCCAGCCTGACCTTCTCTACATCGACCTTCACCTGGTCCACGAAGTGACGTCCCCGCAGGCATTCGAAGGCCTGCGCCTTGCCGGTCGCAAGCTCCGCCGGCCGGACCTGACGATTGCCACGGAGGACCACAACACTCCGACGCTGGACATCGACAAGCCTATCGCCGACCTCACCAGCCGCACGCAGATCCAGACCCTGCGCAACAACTGCGCCGAGTTTGGCGTCCGCCTGCACAGCCTGGGCGACGCCGAACAGGGCATTGTGCATGTTGTGGGTCCGCAGCTTGGACTTACCCAGCCGGGCATGACAGTGGTGTGCGGCGACTCGCACACCTCCACCCACGGGGCGTTCGGTGCGCTGGCGATGGGCATCGGAACCTCCGAGGTGGAACACGTCATGGCCACCCAGACGCTGTCCCTGAAGCCGTTCAAGACCATGGCCATCAACGTCGAAGGGACCCTGCGCGCC
This sequence comes from Pseudarthrobacter sp. NamE2, assembly GCF_005796205.1. Taxonomy (GTDB): domain Bacteria; phylum Actinomycetota; class Actinomycetes; order Actinomycetales; family Micrococcaceae; genus Arthrobacter. Next base: position 112,263 of record NZ_VAHN01000010.1, read on the forward strand.
GGCGTGACCGCCAAGGACATCATCCTGGCCGTCATCGCCAAGATCGGCACCGGCGGCGGGCAGGGATACGTCCTGGAATACCGCGGTTCGGCGATCCGCGCCCTGTCCATGGATGCCCGGATGACCATCTGCAACATGTCCATCGAAGCCGGTGCGCGTGCCGGCATGGTGGCACCGGATGAGACCACGTACGCGTACATGTTGGGCCGCCCGCACGCCCCCGAAGGCGCGGACTGGGACGCCGCCGTCGAGTACTGGAACACGCTGAAGACCGACGACGACGCCACCTTCGATGCCCAGGTGGACCTGGATGCCGACACGCTGGAGCCGTTCGTCACCTGGGGCACAAACCCCGGGCAGGGCGTGTCGCTGTCCGAGTCCGTCCCGTCCCCGGAGGACTTCGGCGATGAGAACGCCAAGGCAGCCGCCGAGCGTGCCCTGCAGTACATGGGGCTCGAGGCCGGCACCCCCATGAAGGGCATCCGCGTGGACACCGTCTTCCTGGGTTCCTGCACCAACTCCCGGATCGAGGACCTCCGCGCTGCCGCCGACATCATCCGCGGCCGGGAAAAGGACCCCAAAGTCCGCATGCTGGTGGTGCCGGGCTCCGCGCGGGTCCGCCTGGAGGCCGAGGCCGAGGGCCTGGACCGGGTGTTCAAGGACTTCGGCGCCGAATGGCGGTTCGCCGGCTGCTCCATGTGCCTGGGTATGAACCCGGACCAGCTGGAGCCGGGGGAGCGCTGCGCCTCCACCTCCAACCGCAACTTCGAAGGGCGCCAGGGCAAGGGCGGACGCACCCACCTGGTGTCCCCGGTAGTGGCGGCAGCGACGGCCGTGCGCGGCACGCTCAGCTCGCCGTCGGACCTCGGCCCCGCCCCCGAGCCGGTGGCTGAACCCGCCGGAACCGCCATCCCCACCAACGACGCAGCCTAGGACAGACCCATGGAAAAGTTCACCAAGCACACCGGCATTGGCGTCCCGCTGCGCCAGAGCAACGTTGACACGGACCAGATCATCCCGGCGGTCTACCTCAAGCGGATCACCCGCACCGGCTTCGAGGACGCGCTGTTCTCCGCCTGGCGGAAGGATCCTACCTTCATCCTCAACCAGGAGCCCTTCCGGGCAGGATCGGTCCTTGTGGCCGGCCCGGACTTCGGTACCGGCTCCTCCAGGGAGCACGCCGTCTGGGCCCTCAAGGACTACGGCTTCAAGGCGGTCCTCTCCTCCCGGTTCGCCGACATCTTCCGCGGCAACTCCGGCAAGCAGGGACTGCTGGCCGCCCAGGTGGCGCAGGACGACATCGAACTGATCTGGAAGGAACTCGAGAACGCCCCCGGCACCGAGGTTACCGTGGACCTGGAATCCAAGACCGTGGTGTGCGGCAACATCGTTGCGCCCTTCGCCATCGACGATTACACCCGCTGGCGCCTGCTGGAAGGACTCGACGACATCGGTCTCACCCTGCAGCATGAGGCGGACATCACGGCCTACGAGGCAACCCGCCCCTCCTTCAAGCCGAAAACCCTGCCGGCAAAGGTTTCCTAGCCCAATCCCAGCCAGCAATCCCTGATACGCGGGCGCCGCCACACCATGCTGGCGGGGCCCGCGTATTTCGGTTCGGTAACGCGACCTCCTATGCTGGGTTGGAGCCTTTGCAAGGATTATGGGGGCGAGTAATCGTGAGGAAACCGGTATATGAGTAGTGTTCTGACAATCCGCGGCGGAGTCCCGCTTACTGGCCGCGTCAGCGTCCGGGGGGCAAAGAATCTGGTTCCCAAGGCGATGGTGGCCGCGTTGCTGGGCAACGAACCCTCGGTTTTGCGGAACGTGCCTGAGCTCAAGGACGTGGAGGTTGTCACCTCGCTCCTGCAGCTGCACGGGGTGACAGTGGCCAAGGACCCGGTAACCGGCGACCTCACGCTCGATCCCAGCGACGCCAAGACGGCGTCAAGCACGGCGATTGACGCCCACGCCGGCGATTCACGCATTCCCATTCTCCTGTGCGGGCCCCTGATCCACGCGATCGGTGAAGCTTTCATCCCCGACCTGGGCGGCTGCAAGATCGGTGACCGGCCCATCGACTACCACCTGGACGTGCTGCGCCAGTTTGGCGCCGTCGTTGAAAAGCGGCCGGGCGGGATCCACATTTCAGCGCCCAGGGGGCTGCACGGTGCGAAAATTTCCCTGCCCTACCCCTCCGTGGGTGCCACCGAGCAGGTGCTGCTCAGCGCCACCCGCGCCGAGGGCATCACGGAGCTGTCCGGCGCGGCCACCGAGCCCGAGATTATCGACCTGATCGCCGTGCTGCAGAAGATGGGCGCCATCATCAGCGTCCAGACCGACCGGACCATCCGGATCGAGGGCGTCCGCGACCTGGGCGGCTACAACCACCGCGCACTGGCGGACCGGAACGAATCGGCGTCGTGGGCCTCCGCTGCCCTGGTCACCCGCGGCGACATCTTTGTGGAAGGCGCCTCGCAGCGGGACATGATGACCTTCCTGAACACCTACCGGAAGGTTGGCGGCGGGATGGACATCGGCGAGGACGGCATCCGCTTCTACCACCCGGGCGGCAAGCTCAACCCGCTGGTCCTGGAAACGGACGTGCACCCCGGCTTCATGACCGACTGGCAGCAGCCGCTGATTGTGGCGCTTACCCAGGCGGAGGGTGTGTCCATCGTCCACGAAACGGTTTACGAGAACCGTTTCGGCTTCACGGATGCCCTGATCAGGATGGGTGCCAGCATCCAGGTGCACCGCGAATGCCTGGGCAGTGTCCCGTGCCGGTTCGGCCAACGCAACTTCCTCCACTCGGCGGTAATTTCCGGTCCCACCCAGCTGAAGGGAACGGATATCGACGTGCCGGACCTCCGCGGCGGGTTCAGCCACCTGATCGCCGCCCTTGCGGCCACGGGAACCTCCCGTGTGACAGGCATCGACATCATCAACCGAGGCTACGAGCGCTTCACCGAAAAGCTCGCCGGGCTGGGTGCCGATTTCGACATCACCACCACGAAGTAACGGGACGGACCGTGAAGGAATCGGCCAAAAGCAGGGCCACATTCATGTTCATCGCAGCCATCGCCCGCCCGCTGCTGAACCTCATGATGGGTAAGAAGTGGGAAGGTACCGAAAAGCTTCCCGCTGGCGGATTCATCGCCGCGCCCAACCACTGCACCGAGATCGACCCCCTGGTGGTGGGCCATATGCTCTACAACCGGAAGCGCGCTCCGCACTTCCTCGCCAAATCCGGGCTCTTCAATGTGCCTGGTTTGGGTTGGCTCCTGCGGGCCACCAAGCAGGTCCCGGTGGAGCGTTCGACGGCGGGAGCCAACCGCTCCCTGCAGGTCGCCCAGGAGATTGTCGCCGAGGGCGGGGCCATCATCATCTATCCCGAAGGAACGCTCACCCGGGACCCGGACCTTTGGCCGATGAAGGGTCATACGGGCGCCGCCAGGCTTGCCCTCGAAGGCGGGATCCCGGTGGTTCCCATTGCCCACTGGGGCGCCCACGAAGTGTTCCCGCGCTACGGCAAAAAGTTTCACCTGTTTCCGCGGAAATTGTCCCGGGTAGTGGTTGGCGACCCGGTGGATCTCAGCGCCTTCTCCGGCCGGCCCCTGGATAAGGCCACCCTTACGGCGGCCACCGATGCAATTATGGATGCCATCACGGCGCTCCTCGCGGAGCTCCGCGGCGAACAGCCGCCTGCGGAGCGCTGGGATCCGACCCGGCAGCAGCAGGCCAAGCACGGGCGTTTCGTGGAGCGCGGTCAGCAGCAGCCCGGCAACGGGGCGGATGCACAGTGACCTTGGAGGGCAAACTGGCGGGCTCGTCCCGTTCCGTAGCCGTGCTCGGCGCGGGGTCGTGGGGAACCACGTTTGCGAAAATCCTTGCCGATGCCGCCGCGGCGGCCGGTTCCCCCCGGAGCATCCGGGTGTGGGGGCGCCGTGCTGAAGTGGTGGATGAGATCAATGGCCGGCACCGGAATTCGCAGTACCTCAAGGACATCGCGCTTCCGGCCGGCATCACGGCGTCCACCGATGTGGCTGAGGCATTGGAGGGGGCGGACCTTGTTGTCCTGGCAGTACCCGCCCAGTCACTGCGCCCCCAGCTGCGCGGATGGAAGGACCTGATTGCACCAGGGGCCGTCGTCGTATCCCTGATGAAGGGCCTCGAACTCGGCACCGATTCCCGCATGAGCGAGGTCATCAACCAGGAACTGGGGGTGCCCGCGGACCGGATCGCCGTCGTCTCCGGCCCGAACCTGGCGATGGAAATTGCGCGCGAGGAACCCACCGCTTCCGTGGTTGCCTGTTCCGACTCCGCCGTTGCGGGCTGGATCGCCAGGAGCTGCACGGCACCCTACTTCCGGCCCTATACAACGTCTGACGTGGTGGGGGTGGAAATCGGCGGCATCGTCAAGAACGTCATCGCGCTGGCCGTGGGCATCTGCGAGGGCAAGCAGATGGGGGACAACACCAAGGCTTCCGTCATCACAAGGGGCCTTGCGGAAACCTCGCGCCTTGCGCTGGCACTCGGCGGTGACGCGAAGACCATGGCAGGCCTTGCCGGCCTGGGGGACCTGGTGGCAACCTGCTCGTCGTCGCTGTCCCGGAACCATACCGCGGGCCGCCTGCTCGGCCAGGGCCTGACGCTGGACGAGGTGGGACAGAAGATGACCCAGACCGCCGAAGGCATCAAGTCCGGCCAGGCCGTGCACGAACTGGCCGGCAAGCTCGGTGTCGACATGCCCATCACCGCCGCGGTGGTGGCTGTCCTGGCCGGCAAACTGTCCGTTGACCAACTGGGGCCCGTCCTGTTGTCCCGGGAACTGAAACCTGAAGGCGATTACTGACGATGTCCCAGAACAACCAGACCGCAGGGAACCCGTCCAAGCCCCGGGTCGCGGTGCTTTTCGGCGGACGCTCGAGCGAACACGCCGTCAGCTGCGTAACGGCGGCCGGAGTGCTGGGCGCCATCAACAAAGACAAGTACGACGTCATCCCCATCGGGATCGCAAAATCCGGGCAGTGGGTCCTGGCGTCCCCGGACACCTCCCAGTGGTCGCTTGCCGGGTCGTCGCTGCCCGAGGTGGCGCCGTCGGCCGAGACCGTCACGCTGGCGGAAATAGGGGGAGAGCACCAGCTGATCGTGGCGGCGCCCAACGAGGTCCCGCAGGAACTCGGGACTGTTGACGTGGTCTTCCCGCTGCTGCATGGACCGTTCGGTGAAGACGGCACCATCCAGGGGCTCCTGGAGCTTTCCGACACACGCTACGTGGGGGCCGGAGTGCTGGCCTCCGCGGTCGGCATGGACAAGCACTTCATGAAAGTGGTCTTTGAAGCTGCCGGACTGCACGTTGGCCCCTACATCGCGGTGACCGACCGGCAGTGGCGCAAGGACCCGGAAGCTGTCCGTAAGCAGGTGGACCGCCTTGGCTTCCCGGTCTTCGTCAAGCCGGCAAGGGCGGGTTCTTCCATGGGCATCTCCAAGGTTGACTCCCTCGAACAGCTGGACGCTGCCATCGAAGCCGCGCGCCGGCACGACCTCAAGCTGGTCATCGAAGCGGGAATCATGGGCCGCGAAATCGAGTGTGCAGTCCTCGAGGGCCGGGGGACCGACGCGCCCCGCACGTCGATGCCCGGTGAAATTTCCGTTGCCGGCGGCACCCACGAGTTCTATGACTTTGAGGCAAAGTACGTTGAGGACAACGCCGTTGCGCTGAGCTGCCCTGCGGATATCCCCGAGGAAGCCATCGCCCGGGTGAGGGAGCTGGCGGCCGCGGCGTTCGACGCCATCGGTGCCGAGGGTTTGAGCCGTGTGGACTTTTTCTACACGCCCGACGGCGAGATCATCATCAACGAGATCAATACGATGCCCGGCTTTACGCCCAAGAGCATGTACCCGCAGATGTGGGCCGCGTCGGGGCTCAGCTACCCGGACCTGATCGACGAGCTCATCTACCTTGCGTTGAACAGGAAAACCGGGCTCCGTTAATCCCACCCTCCGGGCCCCGTCCACCTACTGGCTCTGCGGCAGGTCCTGCAGCTCTTCCTGCCCCACGCAGCCCCGCGTGGCAGGTACCTCGCCGGCCGGGGCAGCGAGGTCGGCGAGCACGGTCGCCGAACTGATTTTGTCCGGATCCATCAGGATCTCGGTGGCCGGTTCGCGCCCGTAGGTGGTCAAGGTCCACACAGGGTCGCCCTCCTTGATCACCCAGTCGATACCGTTGACCGTCACGCAGCGGTCCGTCGTCGGCCCGGGGGCGTTGACGCCGCAGCGGAGGATGACGAGGGACGGATCGCCCCACGCTGCGGTGGCCTGACTGTTGGTCTTCCTTAGTTTGGCCTCCCCGATCGAGTCCGGCAGAGACACCATCATTGGGGCGCATGCAGGATTGGCAGCGTCACCGGCTGCGGGAACGTCGACGGCGGACGAGCAGCCTGTGAGGGCCACAACAGCGGCCAGGCCCCCGGTCAGGGCCATAGTGGCGGCACGGGCAGGAAGGGAAAGCCGGGGACGGTGCATCAACCCATCATCCCGAATATGGACCCGGCAAGGCCAATCTCTGCCGTCCGCCGCCCACCACACGGGCACAGGTTTTCCGGCCCGCCCGCGATTGTCGCCGCCGCGCTGTAGCGTAGTGCCGTGCCTGAAACGTCCTTAAACAGCAGCGGCCACGCCCGCACGGGTTCCGCGCAGCAGCTTGCTGTTGCCGGGCTTTCCGAAGCCGAGCTGCTGGCCCGGATCTTTCCCCGGCTTTCGATGGGCAGCGGTCACTCCGAAGCCACCCTCCTGGGTCCGGGAGATGACGCCGCCGTGGTGGCCGCAACGGACGGCAGGACCGTCATCAGCATTGATACGCAGGTCCAGGACCAGGACTTCCGTCTCCACTGGCCCAACGGATACTGCACCAGCGGCTTCGACGTCGGCTGGAAGGCCGCGGCGCAAAACCTCAGCGACATCAACGCCATGGGGGCAACCGCCACGTCGATGGTCGTGAGCCTGACCCTTCCACCGGACACACCGGTCAGCTGGGTTGAAGGCCTGGCGGACGGACTGACGGCCGGCATCCGGGAACTGGGGGCGGACCGCTGTTCAGTGGCAGGAGGCGATCTCGGCAGGGGACGCGAAATATCCGTCACCGTCGCAGTCCTGGGAACGCTGGACGGTGGAAACGCCGTCCTCCGCTCCGGAGCCCGGCCGGGCGACGTCCTGGCACTGGCAGGGACCGCCGGACATGCCGCCGCAGGCCTGGCGCTGCTCGAATCGTCCCACAGCGTGGACACCCTCACGACGGAGCAACTCCGTTTTTTGGGCCTGCAGTCCAGGCCCCGGCCGCCCCTTGCCGCGGGTCCTGCCGCCAGGACAGGTGGCGCCACCGCCATGCTCGACGTCTCTGACGGACTGGTCCGGGACAGCCGGAGGCTGGCAGTGGCCAGCCAGGCCGCCGTCCATCTCGACCCGGAACAGGTGGCGCGGCTGGCAGCCGGCCTGCAGCCTGCCGCGGGGCTGCTGGGAGCGGACGCAGTCGGCTGGGTGCTGGACGGAGGCGAGGACCACGGCCTGCTGGCCACATTCCCTTCCGGCGTGCAGCTGCCTCCGGGATTCACTGCGATAGGCTCGGTACAAGCACTGGGAATCGATGAAGGCCCGGGCGTCATGATTGCGGGCCGGTCCGCGGACACCGGGGGATGGGATCACTTTGCACACTAAGGTTGCCGCCAACGCGCAGGCGATGAAGAGGTGGTTGGGCAAGGCTGAAACCACCCTGGGCAATCACAGTGACCGCCTCAACGCCATCAACATCTTCCCGGTGGCGGACGGGGATACCGGAACCAACCTCTACCTGACAGTCCGCGCCGCGGCCCGCTCCCTGGCCGCGGACGGCGACCAGCCCGCCCAGACCGATGTGGGAGCCCTGCTTGCGACCGCCGGGCAGGCTGCCCTGGAGGAGGCCCGGGGGAATTCCGGAACCCTTTTCTCGGTATTCCTGTGCGCAGCCGCCGAACCCCTCGCCGGACACACGCGGCTTACGTCCACACTGCTCGCGGCGGCACTGAACCGGGCACAGATCCGTGCCTGGTCCGCCCTCAGCGATCCTGTACCGGGCACCATGCTGTCCGTTATGGAGGCCGCGGCACGGGCAGCGGCAGCCGTGGATGCGGGACAAAACGGAGACGACAGCAACCACGCGCTTGGCCTTGCCCTTGACGCAGCCGTCGAAGGTGCGCTCGCGGCGGTGATCCAGACCGAGGACCAGCTCGATGCGCTGACCTCGGCCCACGTTGTGGACGCCGGAGGCGTTGGAATGCTCCTGATCCTCGACTGCCTCCGCTCCGCCGTCCTCGGTGAGGAGCTGCAAAGCGAACTCCTCGACGGGCTGCACGGCTACGACGTCGCCGATCCCCACATCCACGCCGACATGCCGGACGACGACGGCGTCGAGGTGATGTGCACCATCAGCCTCTCGCCCCTGAACGCCGCGACCCTCCGGCAGCGGCTCGACGAGATTGGCGAATCAGTCATCATGAGCCAGGTGGGAAGCGGTGCGGATGACCACGGCAACTACCGGTGGCGGGTGCATGTCCATGTTCCCGACGCGGGCCCTGTGGTCGCCATCATCCGCTCCCTGGGTGAGCCGGCACAAATGAGCATCAGCGAGCTCGCGCAGCCACGGAACGCGGATGTCGACGCTGTGAACTCCGGCGGGCATGAACGCTGAGCTTGACCTGCCCCTGGAACGACGGGTCGGCAAACGCTCCGCCGCCGTCATCGAGAAGCACCTGGGCATCACCACAGTGGCGGGGCTGCTGAACTATTTCCCGCGCCGGTACCTCACCCGTGGCGAACTGACGCCCATCAGCGGGATTCCCCGCGACGAGGACGTCACACTCATCGCCCGGGTGCTGTCCACCAGCACCCGGAGCATGCGGGCACGCAAGGGGACCATCACCGACGTCGTCATTTCGGACGACGACGGCCAGTCGGGGCTGCGGCTCGTTGGCGGCACGGACTACCGCGGCAAAGTTCCCGGCACGCTCAAAATCAGCTTCTTCAACGCCTACCGCGCCAAGGCGGAACTGCTGCCCGGCCGGCGCGCCTTGTTCTCGGGCAGGGTCACCAGCTTCAAAGGCTCCCTTGGCCTCACCAATCCGGACTACCACGTCCTGGATGAGGACCCTTTCACCTCCAGCGGACAGGACGCCGGTAAGCTCGCCGCCATGCCCATCCCGGTGTACCCGGCAACCGCCAAGCTTCCCAGCTGGAAAATCCAGAAAGTCATCACGGCGCTGCTCGAAACCGCCGACCTTGAATCCCTGCCGGACCCGGTTCCACCGGCCGTCGCTGAGCGAGAGAATTTCCTTCCCCTCGCAGAGGCCTACCGGCTGATCCACGCCCCCGAGTCCGCCACTGCCTGGACGCGGGCCCGGGACAGGTTCCGCTACCAGGAAGCGTTCGTACTCCAGTCCGCCCTCGCCCGCCGCAGGGCGCAGCTGGCGGCGGAGGAAGCTACCGCCAGGCGCCCCGTGGAGGACGGAGCCCGGGCAGCCTTTGACCGCAGCCTTCCCTTCTCGCTGACCGACGGGCAGGCCGCCGTCGGAAAGACGCTGGCGATGGAACTGGCCCGCGATACCCCCATGAACCGCCTGCTGCAGGGCGAAGTGGGCTCCGGGAAAACGGTGGTGGCCCTACGGGCCATGCTGCAGGTGGTTGACGCCGGGGGACAGGCGGCGCTCCTGGCACCCACCGAAGTCCTGGCCGCCCAGCACTATGAATCGATCCGGCGCACCCTCGGTCCGCTGTCCCGGGACGGACTGCTGGGTCCCCTGGGCGGAGCGGACGGTGCCTCCGTGCAGGTCACGCTGCTGACCGGGTCCATGCCCACGGCGGCACGCAAGCGGGCCATGCTGGATGCAGCCTCCGGCACGGCCGGGATTATCATCGGGACCCATGCCCTGCTTAGCGACAACGTCTCGTTCTATGACCTTGGCCTGATCGTGGTGGACGAGCAGCACCGGTTTGGCGTGGAGCAGCGCGACGCTCTGCGGGCGAAAGCGCGGAAGCCGCCGCATCTCCTGGTCATGACCGCCACCCCCATTCCCCGCACTGTTGCCATGACGGTTTTCGGTGACCTTGAGACATCCATGCTCGATGAGCTGCCCAAGGGCCGTGCTCCCATCACCACGCACCTGGTGGGGCTCGCCGAGAACCCCGCCTGGGCCGGGCGCATCTGGGCACGTGCCCGCGAAGAAATCGACGCCGGCCACCAGGTGTACGTCGTATGCCCCAAGATCGGCACCGATGACGACGGCGACTTCAGCCCCGGGGAGGCCGAGCCCGCCGGCCTGGAGGGGGAGGACAACGCACGCGAATTGGCGTCGGTGACGGCCGTCGTCGAACACCTGCTCGCGGAGCCGTCCCTCTCCGGGGTTCCGTTGGCTCCGCTGCACGGACGGCAGGATCCCGAGGTGAAGTCTGCCACCATGGCCGGGTTCGTGGACAACAGTGTCAAATTGCTGGTTTCCACCACAGTGATCGAGGTGGGCGTCGATGTCCATAACGCAACGCTGATGGTGATTTTGGATGCTGACCGTTTCGGTATCTCGCAGCTGCACCAGCTTCGCGGCCGGGTGGGCCGGGGCGGCCTGCCGGGAACCTGCCTGCTGGTCACGGCACTGGAACCGGGGCACCCCAGCCGGCGGCGGCTTGAAGCAGTGGCCTCCACCACTGACGGGTTTGTGCTCTCCCATGAAGACCTGAAGCTCCGCCGCGAGGGTGACATCCTGGGAGCCTCCCAGTCCGGCGGGCGCTCCACCCTGAAACTGCTGCGCGTCCTGGAACACGGGGACGTCATTGCAAGGGCACGGGAGGATGCACAGGACATTGTGGGCAAGGACCCCCTCCTGTCCCGCCACCCGGAACTGGCCGATGCCATCGACAAGTACCTCAATCCGGAGAAGGAGGCGTTCCTTGAGCGCGGCTGACCGAACCTTGGATGCGGACGGTGCGCAGTCCGCGGGACCAGGCATACCCGGGGGGACCCCATGAGCAGGATCATCGCCGGAGCGGCGGGCGGCACGCCGTTGTCTGCCGTTCCCGGTTCCCTTACCAGGCCTACCACCGACCGCGTCAAGGAGGCGCTGTTCTCCCGGCTTGACGCGTTCGACGTCATCGCCGGTGCCAGGGTGCTCGACCTGTACGCCGGCTCGGGTTCCCTGGGGGTGGAAAGCGGGAGCAGGGGTGCGCAGGCAGTGGAGCTCGTGGAATCCGACGCCAAGGCAAGCGCCGTCTGCCAGCGGAACGCCGACCTCCTCAATGGCGTCCTGGGGCGCAAGGCCGTGACGGTCCACCGGTCCAAGGTCGAACCGTTCCTGGACCGGGCAACCCCCGGGGACACGTGGGACCTGGTCTTCCTCGACCCGCCCTATCCCCTGGAGGAGACGGCGCTGTCCGCCGTGCTTTCCAAGCTCGCCGCGCACCTGGCGCCGTCGGCCGTCGTTGTGGTGGAACGCTCGTCCCGGTCTCCTGAACCGGAATGGCCGGAAGCGCTCACCCGCTTCGCAGAAAAGAAATACGGGGAAACAAGGCTGTGGTTTGCCGAACCGTACGTTCCGGATGCCATTGACCGGGACGATATTTCGGCGGTGGAAGAGGCGGAAACGGCCGGGCCGTAGGTGTCCAGGCCGCCACGCAGCACTACGGCCGCGGCTGACCCGTAAACGGATCCAGGTCCACGCCGGCAAGGACCGTGGCGGGGTGGGGTCCCCGGGCGGCCAGTTCCGCCGTCCACTCACCGGGCCAGGGCACCTGGGTTCCGGCGAGGATGATGTTGCCGGGGTATCGTCCCTGGAACATCCCTGCTTCGGCAAAGGCCGCCACATCCGTCATCACCTGCCGCATGGCCGCCACCTGGCTGCGGACAAGCGTCAGACCCGGCTCGTCGCCCACGTTGACAATCAGCACCCCGTCCGGCGCAAGCCTTGCCTGTACCTCCCGGTAGAAATCGGTGCAGGCGATGTGGGCGGGAGCGTCCGGCCCCGAAAAGATGTCCAGGATGACGACGTCGAAGGCGGATTGAGGATCCAGCTGACCGAGTGCCGCCCGGGCATCACCGGTGATGGTATGCAGGTCCGTTCCTTCGGGAAGGGGGAGCTGCCGCAGGACGAAGTCAAGCAGCTCACGTTCCAGCTCGACGGCGTACTGTACGGACCCTGGCCGGGTGGCCTGGATGTAGCGGGCCAGCGTCAGGGCGCCGGCGCCCAGGTGCAAAGCCCGGACCGGGGCTCCGGAAGGCGCGGCAAGGTCAACCAGGTGTCCGATCCTTCGGAGGTACTCGTAAAAGATCTCCTCGGGGTGGGCCAGGTTGACATGGGACTGCTCGGCCCCACCGATGCTCAGCACGTAGCTGCCTTCAGTGAAGGCATCCGGTTCGATGGAGGCGTGCTGGCCGGTGGTGCGCAGGAACCTGGCCGCCGGGCCCCGGCTGCCCCCGGACATCAGAGCTTTCGGCCCAGCGTTGCGAGCCGACCGGCGGCCTCCTCCAGGACCGCCGTCTTCTTGCAAAACGCGAAGCGGAGCAGGCTCCGCGTCCGGTCAGCCCCCTCGGGATGGCAGAACACGGGCACCGGTATCGCTGCAACGCCGACAAGCCCTGGAAGCCGCCTGGCCAGGTCCACGGAGTCGGTGATTCCCAACGGGGCGGTGTCTACGTTGACGAAGTAGGTGCCCTGCGGCGTGAAGACGTCGAATCCTGCCGCGCGCAAGCCTGCGCTGAGGATGTCCCGCTTGCGCTCAAGGTCTGCCGCGATCCCGTCATAGAAGGCATCCGGCAGCGCAAGGCCAGCGGCGATGGCCGACTGGAACGGGGTCCCCGAACTATAGGTCAGGAACTGCTTGACAGTCCGGACTGCGGCCACCAGATCTTCCGGACCGGACAACCAGCCGATTTTCCAGCCTGTCAGGGAGAACGTTTTTCCGGCCGACGAAATGGTGATGGTGCGCCCTGCAGCCCCGGGCAGGGATGCGACGGGAACGTGGCGGACGCCGAACGTCAGGTGCTCATAGACCTCGTCCGTGACGACGACGCTGTTGTGCTGTTCCGCCAGTTCCAGTATCCGCTGCAGCACCTGCCGCGGAAAAACAGCCCCGGTAGGGTTGTGCGGATTATTGAGCAGCACCACGCGGGTCCGCCCGTTGAAGGCGGACTCGAGCGCTGCCATGTCCGGCAGGAAATCAGGAGCCAGCAGCGGCGCAGTGACGTGGGTGGCCCCGGAGAGCCCGATGACAGCGCCGTAGGAATCGTAGAAGGGCTCGAAGGTCAGCACCTCGTCGCCGGGACCGGCGAGGGCAAGGAGCGAGGCTGCGATGCCTTCGGTGGCGCCCGTGGTAACGATGACTTCCGTCGCGGGGTCGGGGGTGAGTCCGTAAAAGCGTTCCTGGTGCGCGGACACGGCTTCGCGCAGTTCGGCGATGCCCTTGCCGGGGGCATATTGGTTTGCTCCTGCCGCGATGGCGGCCCGTGCGGCTTCCCGGATTTCCAGGGGACCGTCCTCGTCCGGGAAGCCCTGGCCCAGGTTGATTGCGCCGGTCTCGAGGGCCAGGCTGGTCATCTCCTCAAAAATGGTGACGCCCAGTCCGCCGTCGGGCGCCAGGAGGTTGGCGCCGAGTGCCGTGCGCTGCCAGGGAGCAGGAGCCGTGGGTGCGGAAAGTTCCCGTCGAGGATGCATCCAGTCATGGTATCCCGGGCTTTTCATGGGGTAGTTTCAAAGCATGAGACGAGCTGTGTGCCCCGGATCCTTCGACCCCATCCACAACGGCCATCTTGAAGTGATTGCGCGGGCCGCAGGGCTCTTCGACGAGGTGATCGTGGCGATCTCCACCAACTACGCCAAGAAGTACAGGTTCACGCTGGACGAACGGCTGGACATGGCGCGGGAGACCCTGGCCTCGCTGAAGGGCATTGTGGTTGAGCCTGTGGGGGATGGCCTGCTTGCCGAGTACTGCCGCCAGCGCGGTGTCTCCGCCATCGTCAAGGGCCTGCGCTCGTCGTCGGATTTCGACTACGAGCTCCCCATGGCCACCATGAACCGCCAGCTGAGCGGGGTGGAAACGGTGTTCCTGCCCGCCGAGGCCCACTACGTCCACCTCTCTTCCACGCTTATCAAAGAGGTGGCAAGCCTTGGTGGCAGCGTGTCCGATTACGTGCCGCGGTCCGTCCACCGCAGGATGCTCGCTGGCGAGTCTGCGGCAGATCAGCAGCCAAGACGGTAGGCTTGTCCGGTACCTCTGAGCAGCCGGTATGCCGGTTTGAGTCCCTGTGGTTCTTCAGGCTAAGATGGTACGTCGGTCATATGTTCAACAGGAGTTCTCATTAAAAGAGATGCTGGTTCGCCCTTGGTGTTCGACGTCAAGGACCTCGGGCGCAGCCCGGGAAGCATGCGGACGCTGAAGGAACATGTACCCGCACCAAGTGACCTTGGTGTGCCGCTCATTGGCGTTCAGGAAGGCTCGGATGTCGAGCTGGACCTGAGGCTTGAGGCCGTACACGAAGGAATCCTGGTATCAGGAACCGTGCTCACCGAAGTAACCGGTGAGTGCAGCCGATGCCTGGATCCCCTTGAGTATGACCTTGAGGTCAATGTGCAGGAACTTTTCTTCTACGAAGGCACCGAGCTTTCGTACGAAGAAGGTGATGAAGAGCAACGTCGAGTCGAGCACGATCTAATCGATCTTGAACCGGTGTTGCGGGACGCGGTTGTTACGCAGCTGCCGTTCCAGCCGGTGTGCCGGGAAGACTGCCAGGGCCTATGCTCCGAATGCGGAGTCCGCCTGGAAGACGAGCCGGGGCACCACCACGAGGTCCTGGATCCTCGCTGGGCTGCCCTAGCTGATCTGGCTAAGCCTGACCGGCAAAATTGATCTGTACGTGTTTGTCTAGAGAGAAATGAGTTAGCCGTGGCTGTTCCCAAGCGGAAAATGTCTCGCTCGAATACCCGCGCCCGTCGCTCGCAGTGGAAGGCGACCGCCCCCCACCTGGTGAAGACCGTCGAGAACGGCCAGGTCACCTACAGCCTGCCGCACCAGGCCAAGGTCGTCACTGACTCTGCCGGCACCGCGCTGTTCCTTGAGTACAAGGGCCGCAAGGTCGCTGACGTCTAATCGGCCGCTCGGGCTGACCTGATGTCTTCAACTGAAGAGCTTTTGAAGCGTCTCGGTGTCTCTATTGACGCCGGGACGCTTCGTCTTGCGCTCACGCACCGTTCGTATGCCTACGAAAACGGCGGCATACCCACCAATGAGCGGCTGGAGTTCCTGGGTGACTCCATCCTCGGCTTCTCGGTGACGGACGCCCTCTACCGGGACCATCCGGACCTTCCCGAAGGCGATCTGGCAAAACGCCGCTCAGCCGTTGTCAGTACGCGTGCCCTGGCGAACATCGGCCGCAGCCTCGGCATTGGGGACTACATCTACCTGGGACAGGGCGAAAAGCTCACCGAGGGCAAGAACAAGGCATCCATCCTCGCCGACACCATGGAAGCGCTCATTGGTGCAACCTACGTGTCGAACGATATCGAGACCGCCCGCCAGCTGGTCATGCGGCTGATCGGGCCCCTGCTGAAGGATGCGGCAGTGCTCGGCGCCGGAACGGACTGGAAAACCAGCATCCAGGAGCTGGCGGCCAGCCGCCAGCTGGGCACCATCCACTACGCCGTTGACGGTGCCGGTCCCGACCACGCCCGGACCTTCACTGCGGTCCTGAACATTGGCGGGAACGCCTACGGCAAAGGTATGGGCCACTCCAAGAAGGAAGCGGAGCAGGAAGCCGCCGCCGACGCCTGGCGCGTCCTCACCGCCGCCGGTTCTGCCGGAGATGCCGGCGGTCCCGCCGGCTCCGTGGCCGCCAAGTAGCCCATGCCCGAACTCCCCGAGGTGGAAGTGGTCCGCCGCGGCCTGGTGAGCTGGGTCCGCGGGCGGACCATCGACTCCGTCGACGTCCTTGATGCCCGCTCCATCCGCCGGCACGCGCTCGGTCCCGGAGACTTCATCGGCAACCTCGAAGGTGCCGTCGTTGCCGATGTTGTCCGTCGCGGGAAGTTCCTGTGGATGCCGCTGTTGGACAGCAGCCCGGGAGCCCCGGGAACGCCCGGGAGTAACCCGCATCCCTCAGCGGCGCTAATGGCGCACCTGGGAATGAGCGGGCAGCTTCTCATGCAGGACCCGGACGTGCCGGACGAGAAACATCTCAAGGTACGCCTCCGGCTCAGCGCCCGGGACGGCATGCCGGAACAGCTGCGCTTCGTCGACCAGCGGATCTTTGGAGGCCTGTTCGTCACCTCACTGGTACCCACGGACGACGGCGGTCCGGGAGGCCTTGCGGAATCCCCCCTTCCCCTGATCGCCGAAGAGGCCGCGCACATTGCCCGCGACCCGCTGGACCCGAACTTCTCCTTTGACCAGTTCTACCGGCGGCTCCGCAAGCGTAAAACCGGCCTCAAGCGGGCCCTCCTGGATCAGGGGCTGGTCTCCGGCATCGGCAATATCTACGCGGACGAAGCGCTCTGGCGTGCCGGGCTGCACTACGCCCGGCCAACGGACACACTCCGAAGAAGCGAAGCCGAACGGGTCCTGCAGAGCGCCCGTGAAGTGATGGTGGACGCCCTCGCAGCCGGCGGCACCAGCTTCGACTCCCTGTACGTCAACGTCAACGGTGCGTCCGGATACTTCGGCCGCTCCCTCAATGCCTACGGCCGTGAAGGGGAGCCGTGCACGCGGTGCGCGGCTGCGGGAATCCACGCCACCATCCGCAGGGAACAGTTCATGAACCGCTCGTCCCACACCTGCCCTGTGTGCCAGCCCCGACCGCGCAACGGACGCTGGTAGCAGGCAATCCACAGGACAGGCCGCACGCGTCCGGGATTTCTGCCCGCAACGCAGTAGATTTGGGACTGCGACGCGACAGCTACAGCCACCCAGGAGACCCCAAAGCCTTGCACCTCAAAAGCCTTACCGTCCGGGGGTTCAAGTCTTTTGCGTCCGCCACCACCTTTGACTTCGAACCCGGGGTCACCGCGGTTGTCGGCCCCAACGGCTCCGGCAAGTCGAACGTCGTCGACGCGCTCGCCTGGGTGATGGGCGAACAGGGGGCCAAGACACTCCGCGGCGGCAAGATGGAAGACGTCATCTTCGCGGGGACATCGGGCCGCCCTCCGCTCGGGCGTGCCCAGGTATCGCTGACCATCGACAACACCGACGGTGCCCTGCCCATCGAGTACAGCGAAGTCACCATCTCCCGGACCCTGTTCCGCACCGGCGGGTCCGAGTACGCCATCAACGGCGCCGCTTGCCGCCTGCTCGATATCCAGGAGCTGTTGTCCGATTCCGGCCTGGGCCGGGAGATGCACGTCATCGTGGGACAGGGCCAGCTGGACCGCGTCCTGCATGCCACACCGGAGGACCGCCGGGGCTTCATCGAGGAAGCGGCCGGCATCCTGAAGCACCGCCGCCGCAAGGAACGCACGGTCCGCAAGCTTGAGGGTATGCAGGCCAACCTGCAGCGGCTTACCGACCTCACGGGCGAGATCCGCCGCCAGCTCACCCCGCTTGGCAAACAGGCCGAGGTTGCCCGGCGGGCGCAGCGGGTCCAGTTCGATGTCCGGGACGCCCGCGCCCGGCTCCTCGCCGACGACCTCGTCCAGCTGCAGCTGGCCCTGGAACAGGATGTGGCTGACGAGGCCGCCCTGAAGGCGCGTCGGACCGCCGTCGAACAGGAACTCGAGGCCGGGAGGAGGCAACAGGCAACACTCGAGCAGTTGGCTGCCGAGGCCACGCCTAAGCTCAATGCCGCAAGGGATACCTGGTACCAGCTGTCCTCAGCCCGCGAGCGGCTCCGTTCGCTGGGATCGCTGGCCCGCGAGCGGAGCCGGCTCCTCGGCTCCGCCGATTCCGCGCCTGCCTCCGGCCGGGACCCGGACCAGCTGGAACGGCAGGCTGCCAGGGTCCGCGCGGAGCTTGCAGAGCTTGAGCGGTCCATTGTGGACAGGCGCAGCGCACTGGAAGCCGCCACCGCGGCAAAGGCCGAGGCTGAGCAGGCCGCGCATGCGGAGGACCGCCGGCTCACCGCTGAACTCCGTGCTGTGGCTGACCGGAGGGAAGGGCTGGCACGTTTGGCCGGGCAGGTGGCAGCTGCCCGGTCACGGGTTGAATCCGCACAGGCCGAACTCGGCAGGCTGCGGGAGGCGCTCACTGCCGGCGTGGAGCGGCGCGCCCGCGCTCAGGAGGAGTTTACGGCCCTGGAAAACCAGGTGGCGGGCGTTGAGGAAGGCGAAGAAACCCTCGACGCCGACTACGAGGCCGCAAGCGCCGCGCTGGACGCCGTCATTGCAGAAATCTCCGACCTCAAGGCAGCCGCCAGTGAGGGAATCCGGAAGCGTGATGCCCTGGCGGCACGGAGGGATGCGTTGAAACTGGCCCTGGACCGCAAGGACGGCGCCGGCCATGTCCTCCAGTCCGGGATCCCGGGCGTCCAGGGACGTATTGCCGGGGAGTTGACAGTGGAGCCCGGCTTTGAAACGGCCATCGCCGCAGCCCTCGGGGAAGCCTCCGAAGCTGTCCTGGTCCGGGACTCCGGGACAGCAGCGGCGGTGCTGGAACTGTTGAAGACCGACGATGCCGGCCGGGCCTCGCTGCTCCTGCAGTCTGCTGCGGATGACGTCGTCCCGGGAACAGCCGTGGGTATCCTGCCCGCAGGTGCCCGCCCGGCCGGCAGCCTGCTGCACGGCGGCGGTCCGTACACGGCATTGGCCCGGCACCTGTTGTCCCGGACCGCCGTCGTTCCCGACGCCGGGGCTGCCGCAGCGCTCGTGTCCAGCCAGCCTGCGCTGACCGCCGTTACCGCTGCCGGTGACGTCTTCACCGCGGTGTCGGTGACGGGCGGATCGGCAAAGGCTCCCTCGCTGCTTGAAGTCCAGGCAGCGGCGGACGACGCCGACAAGCAGCTGTCGGAGGTCACGTCCGCCATCGAGCAAAACAGGTTCGCTCTCGCCGCTGCGGAAGCACGGCGCGCCGGGGCACAGGAACGGGCCGACGCCGCCCTCGACAAACTGCACGACTCCGATGCGCGCCTCGCGGCAGTGGCGGAACGCCTGGGCCACCTGAACTCGGTGCTCCGCAGCGCGGTCGGTGAAAGCGACCGGCTGGCCGCTTCACTGGCCAGGGCAGAAGCACATGTGGTGGCGGAGGAGGAAGCCCTCGCTGCCATCACCGCGCGCCTCGCCGCCGCCCAGGAGGTGCCGATGGAGCAGGAGCCGTCCACGGAACAGCGCGATGCCCTCGCGCAGGCAGCGTCCTCCGCCCGGTCCGCCGAGGTGGAGGCAAGGCTTTCCCTGCGGAGCGCCGAGGAACAGTTGTCCGCCACCCGCAACCGGGTGGCGTCCCTGGAGCGCGCTGCAGCCACCGAACGCCGCGCCCGAGAGGAAGCCGCCGAACGGGCGCGGCTCCGCCGCATCCAGGCCCGGCGTTCCTCTGCAGTCTCCGAGGCCGTGGAGCTGGCACTCCGCCACGTGGATGTCTCCGTCGCCCTGGCCACGCACGAACGCGACCTCGCCGAGGAGAACCGCGAGCAGCGCGACCAGGCCCTGAAGGAAGCCAAGACAGCCACCGAAGCCCTGGCCAGGGAACTCGCCGACCTCACGGACGATGTCCACCGCGACGAGCTGGCGCGGGCCCAGCAGCGGGCCCGGATCGAAGCGCTGGAGACCCGCTCCGTTGACGAACTTGGAATCACCGCCGAGGCCCTGGTGGAAGACTACGGACCGCATGTCCCGGTGCCGGTTCCGGCAGAGGACAGCGGCGACAAGTGGGCAGCCCTGCGCACCCCGGTGGATGCCGGCGGACAGGAGATCCGGGAGGGAAAGCCCTACGTACGCGCGGAGCAGGAGAAGCGCCTGCGGAAAGCCGAACGCGATCTCGCCAGCCTCGGCAAGGTGAATCCGCTGGCGCTGGAGGAATTCGCAGCGCTGGAAGAGCGCCACCAGTTCCTCAGCGCGCAGCTTGAGGACCTGAAGGCGAGCCGGAAGGACCTGCTGGACATCATCAAGGAAGTGGACGACAGGGTCCAGCGCGTGTTCGCCGAGGCCTTCGAGGATACGCAGGCACAGTTCACCAGGGTTTTTGAGCGGCTGTTCCCCGGCGGTGAAGGCCGGCTCGTCCTCACCGACCCCGCCGACATGCTCACCACGGGCATCGAGGTGGAGGCCCGGCCCGCCGGCAAGAAGATCAAGAGGCTTTCGTTGCTGTCCGGCGGCGAACGCTCCCTGACGGCGGTGGCCCTGCTGGTCGCCATCTTCAAGGCCCGGCCTTCGCCCTTCTATGTGATGGACGAGGTGGAGGCCGCCCTGGACGACACCAACCTGGGCCGGCTGATCACGATCTTCGAGGAGCTCCGGGAGTCCAGCCAGCTCATCGTCATCACCCACCAGAAGCGGACCATGGAAGTGGCGGACGCGCTCTACGGGGTCACGATGAGGGGCGACGGCGTCTCCACGGTGATCAGCCAGCGGCTGGGCGCGGACGCGTAGCTTCGGGCGGAAACGCACCGCACCGCGACGGAACAACGGCCGCCCTGCCGGGAAAAGGGCCCGATCTGTTGTGAGAAGCTAGGGGAGTGAATGACATCCTTCCCATTATTTTGTCCATCGTTGCTGCCCTGGCGGTCATAGGCGGGCTGATTCCGGTCCTGGTCAAGACGCGGAGGAATATCACCCGGTACCCGGGTACGCGTGACGCCAACGACCCCGACATCAAGACCGGCGGCAGCACGCTGGTCGCGGACCGGCCGGCACCTGCGGTGGACCGGAAGGCGCCGGCGGACGGCGACGTCGAAGACCTGGACACCACCACTGTTCCGGATGATGCCGCCGGCCTGGAAGTCATCCCCGTCGAAACCCCGCTGCCCGTGGCCGGCCGGCTGGTGCGGCTGCGGGAACGGCTTGTCCGCTCCAACAACATCATGGGCAAGGGCCTGCTGGCCCTGCTCTCCAGCGACAAGATCGACGAAAACGTCTGGGACGAGGTGGAGGAGACGCTGCTGCTGGCGGACCTTGGCACGGAACCCACAATGCAGCTGGTGGACTCTTTGCGCGAGCGCGTCAAGGTGCTCGGCACGCGCACCCCTGACGAGGTCAAAAAGCTGCTCCGGGAAGAACTGGTCAAGCTCGTGGACCCCACGATGGACCGCAGCCTCAACGTCCAGCGGCACGCGGACAAGCCGGCCGTCATGATGGTGGTGGGCGTCAACGGCGTGGGAAAGACCACTACCGTGGGCAAGCTGGCCCGCGTGCTGGTTGCCGAGGACAAGGATGTCCTGCTGGGGGCCGCGGATACCTTCCGCGCCGCCGCCGCCGAGCAGCTGGCCACCTGGGGCCAGCGCGTTGGCGTTCCCACCGTGAAGTCGGACATTGACGGCGCCGATCCCGCGTCGGTAGCGTACGAGGCCGTCAAGGCCGGTATTGACCAGGAAGTCGACGTTGTCATGATCGATACTGCCGGCCGGCTCCAGAACAAAGTGGGCCTCATGGACGAGCTGGGCAAGGTCAAGCGCGTGGTGGAGAAGCTGGCCGAGGTGGACGAGGTCCTGCTGGTCCTGGATGCAACCACCGGCCAGAACGGGCTCAACCAGGCGCGGGTTTTCTCCGAGGTGGTCAACATCACCGGCATCGTTCTCACCAAGCTGGACGGGACGGCCAAGGGCGGCATCGTCGTGGCTATCCAAAAGACCCTGGGTGTCCCCGTGAAGCTGATCGGCCTCGGGGAGGGCGCTGACGACCTCGCCCCGTTCGAAGCCGAAGGCTTTGTTGACGCACTGCTGAACTAGGCAGGTTAAAAGCCCGGCCGGGGGCGTCCCGGCCGGGCTTTTCCGCGTCTTACGCCGTGGCGGGCCGCAAGGTCTCCCGCGTGGCCAGCCACGCACAGGCCGCCACCAGCATGATGCCCCCGGTCACGCCGAAAGCCCAGCCGAAACCCAGCCGGTCCGCGAGCACGCCGGCGAGGACGGGCCCAATGATCGCGCCGACGTCGGACGTCATCTGGTAGACCGCCAGAACCTTGCCGCCTGACCGCGCGTTGCCCACCACATCCGCGACTGCGGCCTGCTGTGCCGGACCGAACAATCCGGAGCCGACGCCGGCAAGCGCCGAGGCGGCCAGGAACCACGGCAGGTCCTGGGTGAAGCCGATGCCCCCCGTCGCCAACCCTGCCACAACAAGGCCATAGACCATCATCGGCCTGCGGCCGAGGCTGTCGGCCAGCCGCCCCGAAAACGTCAGGGCCGCAGCGTTTCCGGCGGCGAAGACAGCCAGCGCCAGGCCTGCAGCTTCCGGACCGGAACCGAACGCAACCGCCGCCAAAAGGGGAACGGTGGCCATCCGGACCCCGAAGGTCGCCCAGCCGTTGGCGAAGCTCGAGAACAATGCCGACCGGTATGCCCCCACCCTTAGAGCCTCCGCGAAGGGCATATCAGGGGCCTGCTTCTGCCGTTCCCCGGACCCCCGGCGCTCGTGGCTCAGCTGGGTCTGCACCACGACGGCGGCCACCACCAGGGCCGCGGCGTAGGCGAGGAAGGGGACCCGGAGTCCGTAGCCGGCAAGCAGTCCGCCCACGATCGGTCCGCACACGTTGCCGATCAGGAAAGCCGACGCATAGGCCCCGGAAACACGGCCACGGCTTTCCGGCGGAGCCAGCCGCACCACCAGCGCCATGGACGCAACCGTAAACATCACGGAGCCGGCGCCGCCGAGTCCGCGGAACAGCAGCAGCTGCCAGTAGTCAGCCGCGAAGGCGCAGGCCGCGGTCGACGCGGCCACGATCAGCAGCCCCGCAACGTAGACCGGACGTTCACCCAGCCGGCCGATGAGCGTCCCGCCGGCAGGCGCGAAGACCAGCCGCATGAAGGCGAAAATGGCCACAATCACGGCTGCTTCCGTGTTTCCCACTCCGAATGTGGTGGCAAACTGCGGCAATACGGGCGCAACAAGCCCGAATCCAAGCGCTATCAGGAACGCGGCGGCCAGCATCACCTTGATGTCCCGGGGCAGCTTCTCCCGCCGGGGCCGAAGGCGCGCCAGGATCCTTGCCGTGGCGCCGCTTCCGCGGGGTGGTGCTGTCATGGGCCGCAGTTCCTTGCAGAGTGGGGCATCCGTGCCCGGCGAAAGTGATGAAACACAACCGTAACAAGGCGGATATGCACCATTTACTTCCTAGAGGTTGTTGTAACAGGGCGGCAATCTAATTCCTCTCCGGGTGAAACACGCCGCGGACACACTCGTTACAGGACGCAAAACGGCGTTGGCAGGCGGAGGACTTCCGCAAGAACGAGAAGAGAGGACGTGCACCATGGAACTTACCGCAGGTCACGTATGGCTCATGGTGGCGGCAGCGCTCGTGCTGTTCATGACACCGGGCCTGGCATTTTTCTACGGCGGGATGACCCGTGCCAAGGCAGCACTGAACATGATGATGATGAGCTTCATCTCCATCGGCATGGTGGGCGTAGTCTGGGTTCTCTGGGGCGCGTCGATGAGTTCCGGCGACGGTTTCATGCAGATCGTCGGCAACCCGTTCGCCACGTTCGGCCTGGAAGGCATTGACACGCCGGACGGACTGATCAAGGTTGGCTACGCCGCCACCTTCGCCATCATCACGGTGGCCCTGATCAGCGGCGCCATCGCCGACCGCGCCAAATTCGGCGCCTGGAGCGTCTTCGTCCCGGTCTGGGTCACCCTGGTCTACTGCCCGCTGGCCTACATGGTGTGGGGCGGCGGACTGTTCGGCCCCGAAGGCGCCGTGGGACAGGCCCTCGGCCCGGCAATCGACTTCGCCGGCGGCACCGTGGTCCACATCAACGCCGGTGTTGCTGCACTGGTCCTGGTCCTGATCATCGGCAACCGCAAGGGCTTCGGCAAGGACCCGAACCACCGCCCGCACAACATCCCCTTCGTCATGCTCGGCGCTGCCATCCTGTGGTTCGGCTGGTTCGGCTTCAACGGCGGCGCAGCCACCACCGCTGAGCAGGGCGGCCTGATCTGGGTCAACACCCTCGCAGCGCCTGCCGCAGCCATGCTCGGCTGGCTGATCACCGAACGCATCCGCGACGGCCACCCCACCTCCCTCGGTGCAGCCTCCGGCGTCGTCGCCGGCCTCGTTGCCATCACTCCGGCCTGCGCCAACGTCAGCCCGGTCGGCGCCCTCGGCCTCGGCCTGGTGGCCGGCATCGCTTCCGCCCTTGCCGTCGGCCTGAAGTTCCGCTGGGGATTCGATGACTCGCTCGACGTCGTCGGCGTCCACCTCGTGTCAGGCATCATCGGCACCGTGGCCCTTGGCTTCATCGCCCTCCCCACCGACGGTGTGGGCGGCGGCCTCTTCTACGGCGGCGGCATGGCCCAGATGTGGGCACAGCTCGCAGCTGCCGGCATCGCCATCGCCTACTCCGCCATCCTGACGGCAATCATCGCCCTGGCCATCCACAAGACCATGGGCTTCCGGGTCTCGCAGGAACAGGAAACGGTGGGCGTGGACCTCAGCCTGCACGCCGAGACGGCATACGAGTTCGGGGTCGGCGGGCACGGGGGAACCTTCCAGCCGCTGCACGACGTGATCACCGGCAAGACCCAGCAGGATCCCGCTGACCGGCCCGCACCGGCTGGTCAGCAGAACGAATCAGCAACAGGCAAGGAAAGCGTGGGGGCATGAAACTGATCACCGCAATCGTCAGGCCGGAAAAGCTCGAGGCCATCCGGGAAGGACTGGAGTCATACGGCGTACAGGGCCTGACGGTCAGCGCAGCCAGCGGCTACGGCCGGCAGCGCGGCTACACCGAGGTTTACCGCGGTGCCGAGTACAACGTGGACCTCCTGCCCAAGATCCGGGTGGAGGTGCTGGCCACCGACGAGCAGGCCGATGACATCCTGGACGTCATCATCGCCAGCTCGAACACCGGCCGGGCAGGGGATGGCAAGGTCTGGACCGTGGATGTCTTCGAGGCCGTCCGGGTCCGTACCGGCGAGCGGGGAGTGGCCGCCATCTAGGGGGCTTCCGCCAGCAACAAGCAGCAGGGCGGGCGGGGAACTGGAAGGTTCCCCGCCCGCCCTGCTGCGTGCTGCTGCGGCCCTTGTCCAGCCCGCCGGGCCGCGGCTTACTTCCGGCGCGGCGTGGCGGGCCACGCTGCAGGTCCGGACGAGCCGGCGTCGTACTCCTCCAGCACGACCGCTTCCTGCTGCCATGCCGCCAGCACCGGCTCGACAATCCGCCAGCACTCTTCCGCCGTGTCGCCGCGGACGGAGAGCAGCGGATCGCCGGTGAGGACACCTTCGAGGACCTCACCGTACGGCAGGAGTTCCGAGGCGCTCAGCTGGGCTTCAAGGGTCGCCCTGCTGAGGCTGAAGATATCACCGGGACCGTTGACGTCCACGTCGAACTGAAGGGTGTCCGGCCCGAACCCGATGCGGAGCTGGTTCGGCGAATCAACCCCGGTGAAACCGGCGGGCAAATGCGGCACCGGGCGGAACGTGACAACAGCTTCCTTGCGCTTGGCGCCCAGTGCCTTGCCGGAGCGCAGGATGAAGGGGACGCCCTTCCACCGCCAGTTGTCGATCATCACCTCGATCTCGGCGAGGGTCTCCGTACCACGGCCTGCGTCCACGCCCTCTTCCCTGGCATAGTCAGGTACGGTCTTCCCTGCGACGGTTCCCGCCGTGTAGCGCGCCCTCCTGGTGGACGCCGCGAAGGGCTGGTTGACGCTGCCGGCGCGGAGGACGGCGGAGATGGCGTCACGGAGGTCGCGCTCCCGGATGGTGGCTGGAGGCTCGATGGCCAGCAGGGCCATGATGTGCAGGAGGTGGCTTTGGATCATGTCCCGGAGCGCCCCGGCGCCGTCGTAATAGCGGGCCCGCCCCTCCAGGGCGAGGTCCTCATCGAAAATGATTTCCACCTTCTCAATGTGCTGCCGGTTCCAGACGGGCTCCAGGAAGTTGTTGGCGAAGCGCAGTCCCAGGATGTTCAGCACCGTGGCCTTGCCCAGGAAGTGGTCCACCCGGTGGATGTGGTCCTCGGGGACCAGCCGCACCAGGGTCCGGTTCAGGGAACGCGCCGACTCTTCGCTGGAACCAAAGGGTTTCTCCATCACCAGGCGGGTGCCGGCCGGCACCTCTTCAGGGCGCAGGAACTCGCAGGCGAGCTGGCTGACCCGCGGCGGAAGGGCGAAGTAGACGGCCACGGGGCCTTCGAGGCTGTTCAGCAGGGCTGCGAGGGCTCCGGCTGCGGTGACATCCAGCTGGTGGTAGACCGTGTCCTTTTCCAGCGCGCTCAGCGCTTCCCGCCCTTCGGTTCCGGCGGCATCCGCGGCAGCCGCGAAAGATGTCCGGACCCGTTCGCGCCACTGTTCCGGGGTCCAGGGGTCGGACCCTGCCCCGGCCAGCCGAAGGCCTGCAGCCCGGCCCCGCGACACCAGGCGCGCCAGGCCCGGAAGGAGCAGCCGCCCGGTGAGGTCCCCAGAGGCACCGAGGATGAGCAGGGTTCTTACAGTAGTTGGGCTCGTCATTTTGCCAGCATGCCATCTGGCAGGCCCGACTTGGTACCCTAGATAGTCGAGTCCCGATCATCTCCTGAAAGAAGTGCACCGCGCGTGTTCAATTCACTCTCTGACCGGTTGACAGCAACCTTCAAGAATCTCCGCGGCAAGGGCCGCCTCACCGAGGCCGACGTCGATGCCACAGTCCGCGAGATCCGCCGCGCCCTCCTGGACGCCGACGTTGCCGTGCCCGTGGTCCGTGAATTCACCGGCCGGGTCCGGGAGCGCGCCCTTGGCGCCGAGGTTTCGGCCGCCCTGAACCCCAGCCAGCAGATCGTGAAGATCGTCAACGAGGAACTCGTGGAGATCCTCGGCGGCGAGACCCGCCGTATCCGCCTCGCCAAGAACGGCCCCACCATCATCATGCTGGCCGGCCTCCAGGGTGCCGGTAAGACCACCCTGGCCGGCAAGCTGTCCAAGTGGCTGAAGTCCCAGGGCCACAGCCCCATGCTCGTGGCCTGCGACCTGCAGCGCCCCAACGCCGTCACCCAGCTCCAGGTGGTGGGCGACCGCGCCAAGGTGCCGGTCTTCGCCCCGCATCCCGGAGCCACCTCCACCGAACTCGACCAGCCCGCCGGTGACCCCGTGGCCGTGGCCCGCGCCGGCGTCGAGGAAGCCCGCCAGAAACTCCACGACGTCGTCATCGTTGACACCGCAGGCCGCCTCGGCGTGGACGCCGACATGATGGAGCAGGCACGCCAGATCCGCCGCGCCATCGTGCCGAACGAGGTGCTGTTCGTCATCGACGCCATGATCGGCCAGGACGCCGTGAACACGGCTCTGGCCTTCGACGAGGGCGTCAACTTCACCGGCATCGTGCTCTCCAAGCTCGACGGCGACGCCCGCGGCGGTGCCGCGCTGTCCGTTGCGTCGGTCACCGGCAAGCCCGTGATGTTCGCCTCCACGGGCGAAGGTCTGGACGACTTTGAGCTGTTCCACCCGGACCGGATGGCATCGCGCATCCTGGACATGGGCGACATCCTCACCCTTATCGAACAGGCGGAAAAGGCCTGGGACAAAGACGAAGCTGCCCGGATGGCGAAGAAGTTCGCCGACCAGGAAGACTTCACCCTCGAGGATTTCCTGGCCCAGATGCAGCAGATCCGCAATATGGGCTCGATGAAGAAAATGCTCATGATGATGCCCGGCGCGCAGAACATCCGCCAGCAGCTTGAGCAGTTCGACGAGCGCGAGATCGACCGCGTGGAAGCCATCGTCCGTTCCATGACGCCGCACGAACGCCTGGCCCCCAAGATCATCAACGGCTCCCGCCGTGCCCGCATCGCCCGTGGTTCCGGCGTCCACGTGTCCGAGGTCAACGGCCTGCTGGAGCGGTTCGCGCAGGCCCAGAAGATGATGAAGAAGATGGCCCAGGGCGGCATGCCGGGAATGCCCGGGATGCCGGGGCTGCCCGGCGCCGGCGGCGGAGCGCGCAAGAACGCCAAGAACGCGCCCAAGAAGAAGGCAAAGTCGGGCAACCCGGCCAAGGCAGCCCAGGAGCGCAAGGAAGCCGAGGCCCGCCGCGCCAACGCCGCCAAGGCCCTGCCCACCGGCGCCGCATTCGGCCAGCAGTCCGGTGACTTCGATCCGTCCCAGCTGAACCTGCCCAAGGGCTTCGATAAGTTCCTCGGCAAGTAGCGGTGCCCCGACTGAGTAGCGCCAACTGTCGTTTTGAGCGGTCAAAGCGACACTTGGCGCTACCTGGTTGGACTGTCGGCGCCGTGGAATAGGGTTGGGACATGTTCAAGCAGAGGGTAGTGTTCGTGCACGGCGCCGGAAGCTTCGGCGCCGCTGCCTGGCCGCGCCAGCACGGCATGGCTCTGTCCTACGATGCCCTTTTCCTGCGCCGCTACGGCTTCGATTCCGTCGCGGAACCCGTGGAGTCCTCGTTTACCGAGGACGCCGCAATAGTGCTGCGGTCACTCGCTGATGATGGCCGCGGCGCCGCCGGCGGACACGTCGTGGCACACGCACAGGGCGCCGTGGCAGCCATGATGGCCGCCGTCGAACGCCCGGACCTCGTCTACTCCCTCACCCTCGTGGAGCCGGCCTGCCTGTCCCTTACAGCGGAGCTGCCCGCCACCGCAGCGCACATCGCGCTGATGCAGCCGCTGTTCGAACGCCGCCACCAGCTCACTGACGAAGAGTTCCAGCGCGAGTTTGTGCGGAGGGTTTACGCCACGGACCTTCAGGAACCCGCCACCGCGGAGGAAAAACGCGCCGGACGGCGCCTGCGTCTGCAGGCGCCGTCCTGGGAGGCTCCGCTGCACATCGTCCCGGGTGTCCCCACCCTGGTCCTCACGGGCGGATGGGAACCCCTCTATGAGGAGATCGCCGGCTACTTGCAGGAAACCGGGGCATGGCACCGGATCTCGCCGGGCGGACACCGGCCGCAGGACACCCCCGACGGCGACCGGGCCATCCGCTCCTTCATCGCCGAGGTCAGCAGGACCCGGCCGGCCCGGGCCTCCTAGCCACCGGGCAGGCCGCGCCGCTGCTGCCGCTACCCTCCTGCCGGGACACGGGGCTCCGGCAGGTACACCTTGGCGCCGGCCGCCATGAATTCCTTGCTCTTCTCCCGCATGCCGGACACCCGGGCTGCCTGGGCTTCCGCGGACCCGTATTCGTTTCGGATGTCCTGGCTGATCCGCATGGAGCAGAACTTGGGCCCGCACATGGAGCAGAAGTGCGCGGTTTTGGCTGGCTCGGCGGGGAGTGTCTCGTCATGGAACGCCTCGGCCGTCACGGGATCCAGGGACAAGGCGAACTGGTCGCGCCAGCGGAACTCGAACCTGGCCTTGGACAGGGCGTCGTCGCGTTCGTGCGCGCCGGGGTGGCCTTTGGCGAGGTCGGCTGCGTGTGCTGCGATCTTGTAGGTGATCACGCCGGTTTTCACATCGTCCTTGTTGGGCAGGCCCAGGTGTTCCTTTGGGGTGACGTAGCAGAGCATCGCGGTGCCGTATCTTGCGATCTCCGTGGCCCCGATGGCGGACGTAATGTGGTCGTAGCCAGGCGCAATGTCCGTGACAAGCGGGCCCAGTGTGTAGAAGGGCGCCCCCTTGCAGAGTTCCTGCTGCCGTTCCACGTTCTCCCGCACGAGGTGGAACGGGATGTGGCCTGGCCCCTCCACCATCACCTGGACGTCGTATTCCCAGGCGCGCTGCGTCAGCTCGGCGAGCGTGTCCAGCTCCGCGAACTGGGCGGCGTCGTTGGCATCCGCCGTCGCACCGGGCCGCAGGCCGTCGCCAAGTGAGAACGCGACGTCGTACTTGGCGAAGATTTCGCACAGTTCGTCGAAGTGCGTGTAGAGGAAGTTCTCCTGGTGGTGCGCCAGGCACCAGCCGGCCATGATGGAGCCGCCGCGCGAGACGATGCCGGTCACGCGGTTGGCGGTGAGGGGCACGTAGCGCAGCAGGACGCCGGCGTGGATGGTCATGTAGTCCACGCCCTGCTCGCATTGCTCGATGACGGTGTCCCGGAAGACCTCCCAACTCAATTTGTTGGCCTCGCCGTTGACCTTTTCCAGGGCCTGGTAAATGGGGACGGTGCCGATGGGGACGGGGGAGTTGCGGATGATCCACTCGCGGGTGGTGTGGATGTCGTCGCCGGTGGACAGGTCCATCACCGTGTCGGCGCCCCACTGGGTTGCCCACTGCAGCTTGTCCACCTCTTCGGCAATGGAACTGGTCACGGCGGAGTTGCCGATGTTGGCGTTGACTTTCACCAGGAATGCCTTGCCGATGATCATGGGTTCGGATTCCGGGTGGTTGATGTTGCTCGGGATGATGGCCCGGCCAGCCGCGAGCTCACTGCGGACCAGCTCGACGTCGCAGTTCTCGCGCAGCGCCACAAAGCGCATTTCCGGGGTGATGATGCCCTGCCGGGCGTAGTGCATCTGCGTCACGGTTCTACCATCGACGGCACGGCGCGGCACCGGCTGCGTGCCCTTCCACTCCGCTGAGGCGGCTCCGCGGCGGACGGCCGAGCGGCCGTCGTCGAGCAGGTTCCGCTCCCTGCCGCCGTAAGCCTCGGTGTCCCCCCGCGCCAGGATCCATTCAGACCGGAAAGGGCTAAGGCCCCGGACCGGGTCGCTGCCCGGACCGGCCGTCCGGTAAATGCGTAACGGCGCGTTGGCTTGGCCATTCGGGGACGGCTCCAGTGAAATTTCCGTCACCGGAACCCGGATGCCGTACTCCGTGTCCTCAGCGAACGCCAGGGAATGCGACTTCAGGGACTGGGTAACCGGGGCCGGGGCCGCTCCCGGCTGGTTGTGGGCAGGGCTCAGCTGTTCTTTTGGTGTACTCAATGAATACTCACTTCCTTCGCCGGCATTACCCGGACAGGTTCGACGGTCGCAGGCTGCATCAGCCCGATCTCAGCCCCTGCAAGGGCACCCGTGTGGTCAGCAACGAAGCTACCACAGCCGGTTCGGAGGGCTTTGTCACATTGGCGGTGCTAGCCTGACTCGCGGAGAAAAGGGAGTCGGATGCCGGAAATCATCGAGTTCAGCGGCCCTGTCCTGACCGGGCCGGACACGGAGCGGCAGGGCCTGTGGTCCGTGGACGGCGTGTTGACCTTCGTCCACCCCGGGCGGGCACCGGACCGTGTCCTGGCCGGCTGGGTGCTGCCAGGCCTGGTCGACGCGCACTGCCACATCGGGCTTGGCCCCGGCGGCCCGGTTGATGCCGCCACGGCGGCAGGCCAGGCCCGCGCCGACCTCGCGGCCGGAACCCTGCTGGTCCGCGACGCCGGCTCTCCGGCCGATACCCGCTGGATGCAGGGCGGTCGCGACTTCCCGGTATTGATCCGTGCCGGGCGCCATGTGGCCCGCACGCGGCGGTACCTGCGCGGCTTCGCCCACGAGGTCGAACCGGAAGACCTGGTGGAGGCGGTGCGGAAACAGGCGCGTGACGGCGACGGCTGGGTGAAGCTCGTCGGGGACTGGATCGACCGCCAGGCCGGCGACCTGGCACCTTCGTTTCCTGCCGCCGTCGTACGTGACGCCGTGTGGGCGGCGCATGACGAAGGAGCGCGGGTCACGGCGCACTGCTTCGCGGAAGACACCCTGGACCAGATGCTGGACGCAGACATTGACTGCGTTGAGCACGCCACCGGGCTGCTGCCCCGGCACATACCGCGGTTCGTGGAGCAGGATGTGCCCATCGTGCCGACGCTGATCAACATCGCCACGTTCCCGGACATCGCCGCGCAGGCACAGCCGAAATTCCCGCGGTATGCGGACCGCATGATGGCGCTGTGGGAACGGCGCCTGGAGCGGGTGGGGGAGGCCTACCACGCGGGAGTGGCAATCTACGCCGGAACAGACGCCGGCAGCGTCATCCGCCACGGCAGGATCGCTGAAGAGATCCTTGCCCTTCATTCCGCGGGACTGCCCATGACGGCTGCCCTGGACGCTGCCTGCTGGTCCGCCCGGGAATGGCTCGGGGCGCGGGGCCTGCAGGAAGGCGCGCGGGCCGACGTCGTGCTCTACCGGGAGGATCCGCGGAAGGCGCCGGATGCCGTGCGGCAACCGTCACACGTACTCCTGGCAGGACGCGAGGTTCCCTGATTCCCCAGGTGCAAAGCACTTGGAATAAATTGAACCTTCAAGTAATTTTAACTGTGACGGGCCGCGCCCATCCTCGGGCGGCCTCCAGCACAGGAGCGATCAATGTCAGCAGAACCCACCAGCCGGGATCTCCTTCCCGCCGACCTCACCATGGGCACCGTGATGCTCAAGGTCGGCGACATGAAGGTTATGGCCGACTACTACCAGCGCGCGCTGGGCCTCGAGGTGGTGGCCGAGCAGGACGGCGGGCTCTACCTGGGCCGCTTGCAGAAACCCCTGGTCCACCTTGCGCCCGCACCCGGGCTGAACCTTCCGGGCAGGGGAGAGGCGGGCCTGTTCCACACCGCACTGCTCTTCGAGGACCAGGCTTCACTTGCTGCAACCATCGCAACGGCAGCGCAGTACGAGCCCCGCTCCTTCACCGGCAGCGCCGACCACCTCGTCAGTGAGGCCTTCTACTTCAGCGATCCGGAGGGCAACGGCATCGAACTCTACTGGGACCGGCCCCGCAGCAACTGGTCATGGAACGGCGACGACGTGGTGATGGACAGCCTGGCGCTTCCGCCGCAGCGGTACCTTGAGCAGCACCTCACGGAAGAGTCCCTTGCAGGACAGCGGGACACCGCGGCCGGCGTGGGCCACGTCCACCTCCAGGTGGGTGACGTCCAGTCCGCCCGCGACTTCTATGTCGGCATCCTCGGCTTCGAGAAGACCGCCGGCTGGCACGGGCAGGCCCTCTTCGTCTCCGCCGGACGCTACCACCACCACATGGCCATGAACGTCTGGAACAGCCGCGGCGCGGGGCCCCGCAAGGACACCCTGGGCCTGGGCGAGGTCCTGATCGAGGTGCCTTCCGGGGACGACGTCAGCGCGCTCGCGGACCGCCTGAAGGCCGCCGGAGTGCCGTCCCACCACACGGGCGCGGAACTGCGGTTCCAGGATCCGTGGCGCAACAACATCCGGGTGGCAGTGCGCTGAACCGGACCCCGCCGTACTAGGCTGAAGCGGGAACGGCCGGCCGGGAGGCCTGCCCGGCCGCCGCACTTTCGACGGAAGAAAGGGACACCCGATGGGCTTTACCGAGATCTTTGTCGCCACCCATGATGCCGCCCTCAAGCGGGCCGGCCAGCTCGATGAAGGCGGCGCTGCTGCCGCGCAGGGCGCTGTCCGGATCCCGGACATCAGTGACTTTGAAGTTGAGCAGCTCGGGGATATCGCCGGGACCGCTGTCCATGCCGGCGGCGCCGACTACGAGCTGACCATGGTTGATGTCGCCAGCGATTCGCTTCTCGCCGTCCCGCCGGCCATGGTCCGCGCCCTGGCGGATCTGCTGACCTATGAAACCGAAGGCGAGGGCAACGTCCTGGACGACGTCGCCGAGCAGTGGGCGGCCCAGGAGGACATGCCTTTCGACGCCGGCCGGGCGCGGACGTATGTCCAGCAGGTGGCGGAGCTTGCCGGCAGCCTCGACGACTCCGAACGCACGGGGCTGTACGTCTGGTCCGCCTGAAATCCTGCGGCCGGACTTCCGCCGGCCTGCGCAGTGTCAAGTCGAAATCCGGACGCTGATCTGGCACAATAAACAGGTACTCGATCTGCGTGGCCCCTCTCTCCGCGTCCGGATCCTGTCCCTCGAGCCCGCAAGTACGGCCCGCCCCACGGGAGCAGAAAGCCGGGTTCACCCCCTTTTCTGAAACAGGAGTGACCACAAAAGTGGCCGTAAAGATTCGCCTTAAGCGCTTCGGCAAGATGCGCGCACCGTACTACCGCATCGTCGTCGCGGACTCACGCACCAAGCGTGACGGCCGCGCGATCGAGGAGATCGGCAAGTACCACCCCACCGAAGAGCCCTCGTACATCGAGGTCAACTCCGAGCGTGCCCAGTACTGGCTGTCCGTCGGCGCCCAGCCGTCGGAGCAGGTTGCCGCGATCCTCAAGATCACCGGTGACTGGCAGAAGTTCAAGGGCCTGCCGGGCCAGGAAGGCACCCTCAAGACCAAGTCTGAGAAGGAAGCCTTCGTTGCCCCCGAGAAGGGCTCCGTAATCATCCCGGAGGCCATCACCAAGAAGGCAGCCAAGTCCGACGAGGCTCCGGCCGACGCCGAAGCAGAGACCACCGAGGCTGAGTAGTTTGCTGGCAGACGCGCTGGAGCACCTGGTCCGCGGAATTGTTGATTCCCCGGACGACGTCCAGGTCAGCTCGAAGAGCAACCGCCGCGGGGATACCCTCGAGGTGCGTGTCCACCAGGACGACCTGGGACGGGTGATCGGCCGCCAGGGCCGCACGGCACGCGCGCTGCGCACTGTGGTGGCAGCCCTGGCAGGCGGCGAGCCGGTAAGGGTCGACGTCGTCGACACCGACCGCCGCCGCTGAGCGCACGTCAGTATCAGTCTTTTGCTCCGGCCCCTCCACCGCAAGGTGGAGGGGCCGGAGTCTTTTCCGAACAACGTCCAATCCGAACAGAGGAACTTATGCAGCTTCAGGTGGCCCGCATCGGCAAGCCCCATGGCATCCGGGGGGAAGTGACCGTCGAGGTCCTGACGGACGCTCCGGAGGACCGCTTCGTCCCGGGCACCGAGTTCGTCGTGGAACCTGCGTCCTCCGGTCCTCTGACCGTCCGCAGCGCCCGCTGGAACAAGGACATCCTGCTGCTCGGCTTTGAAGAAGTGGCGGACCGCAACCGGGCGGAGGCTTTGCGGGGGGCCCGGCTCTTCATCGAAACCGGAGACCTTGACGAGGGCGACGATGACGAAGGCTGGTACGAGCACGAACTCGTCGGGCTTGAGGCGCGCGTAAGGGATGCGGTGGTGGGCAAGGTTACCGCCCTGAACACCGCGCCCGCACAGGACCTGCTGATGGTCACCACACCTGACGGCGGGGAGATCCTGATCCCGTTCGTGGAACAGATCGTGCCCGAAGTCAACATCGAGGCCGGTTACATCCTCCTCACCCCGCCGGACGGACTTTTCGAATTGAACGCGGACGAAGCCTCCGCCCCGGAAAGCGAAGGCAGGGACTAGATGCGGATCGACGTCGTCAGCATCTTTCCCGAGTACCTGGCCCCGCTGGAACTTTCGCTGATCGGCAAGGCCCGGCAGGACGGCATCCTTGACCTGCACGTCCACGACCTCCGTGCCTTCACCAGCGACAGGCACCGCACCGTGGACGACACCCCCTACGGCGGGGGCGCAGGCATGGTGATGAAGGCCGAACCGTGGGCGCAGGCACTGGCCGCCATCTTGGATGAACGCCCGGAAGGTGCGGGCAGGCCTGTGCTGATCGTGCCGTCCCCGGCGGGGGAGCGCTTCACCCAGGCCATGGCCCACGGGCTTGCCGAAGAAAGCCACCTGGCCTTCGCCTGCGGCCGTTATGAGGGCATCGACGAGCGGGTCATCGAATGGGCAGGCGAACACTTCGACGTGCGGCCGGTCAGCCTTGGCGACTACGTCCTCAACGGCGGGGAAGTGGCCGTCCTGGCCATCGTGGAAGCCGTAGGCCGGTTGCTCCCCGGGGTGGTGGGCAACCCTGAGTCGCTGGTGGAGGAGTCCCACTCGGACGGGCTCCTGGAGTACCCCGTGTACACCAAGCCGGCGGTGTGGCGGGAACGCGAGGTACCTGCCGTGCTGCTGAGCGGCAACCACGGCAAAATCGCCCAATGGCGCCGGCACGAGCAATTCCGCCGGACCGCCACCCGCCGCCCAGACCTCCTGGAGGGGTTCGACGCCGGAAGCCTGGCACGTGCCGACCGCGCCGAACTTCAAAACCTGGGGTACGACGTCGTCGACGGCCGCCTCCGCCACCGGAGCGGGAATTAACCAATCCGTCCCGTATGGGGCATAATTAATCCTTGTGTCTGCTGGGTCCGCGCCTGCCACAGGGGGAGCGAAACCAACAGCCTGACAACCGGCCCCGTCAACAATTGAAGCGGCCGGACCACTTAGCTTTCGGCAGCGACTTCCGGCGCCTGCGCCCGGGCTTTGCAGCCGTGACCCAAAGTGAATGACCTGTGGCGTTCACCAGGAGTGCAATCATGCATATTCTCGATTCCGTAGATGCAGCTTCGCTGCGCACCGATGTTCCCGAGTTCCGCGCGGGTGACACCCTCAAGGTCCACGTGAACATCATCGAAGGCAAGAACACGCGCGTCCAGGTGTTCCAGGGCTTCGTCATGGGCCGCCAGGGTGACGGCGTCCGCGAGACCTTCACGGTCCGCAAGGTCTCTTTCGGCGTCGGCGTTGAGCGTACCTTCCCGGTCCACTCCCCGATCATCGAAAAGATCGAAGTTGTCACCAAGGGTGACGTCCGCCGCGCCAAGCTGTACTACATGCGTGGACTGCGCGGCAAGGCTGCGAAGATCAAGGAAAAGCGCGACTTCACCGCCGCTGCCAAGTAAGTCCCTTTTCGGACGTACGAAGGCTGGGCCGCAGCCGTATCCGGCCAGCGCCGGAGCCACTCAGCACCAGCGCCAGGATACGGACCATGGACCAGACGAAACGCCAGCCCGCAGGAACGGGCTGGCGTTTTGCGTTACTGGCGCTGATTCTGGCCCTGGCGGTCAGCGGCTTGGTCCGGTCGCTGTGGCTGGACATCTATTTCATCCCGTCCGAATCGATGGAGCCCCTACTTGAAGGCGGGGACCGCATCCTGGTGTCCCGGACGGCCTTCGAATCCGGGCCCGTGCGGCGGGGCGATGTGGTGGTGTTCGACGGACGGGGCACCTTCGCGCCGCTCAACAGCGGGAAGGGACCCCTGCTTGACGCGGCCGCCGGAGTGACCCAGTGGCTGGGCATCACCGGCAGCGACACCACCTACGTGAAACGGGTCATTGGAGTAGCCGGGGACACCGTCATCTGCTGCGACGCAGAAGGAAAAATCACCGTGAACGGTGAACCGCTGGAGGAGCCATACCTGTTCGCCGGCGACGCCCCCAGCACACAAAAATTCAGCGCCCTGGTTCCGGAAGGACGGCTGTGGCTGATGGGCGACCACCGTTCCCTGTCCGCTGACTCCCGCAGCCTGCTGGGCGCACCGGGCGGCGGCATGGTGCCCGTGGATCGCGTCATCGGACGTCCGGTCCAGATCATCTGGCCGCTTGATAGATTTGCTGCAGTACCGCGGCCGCCTGCCGCGGAACCAAACACACAGAACGGACAGTAGATGCCCGAGAACCACCCGCGGACACCGGAACCCCGTCCTGACGGCGCTTCCGGGACCCCCGCAAGCCAGGACCGGGAGGCAGCCGCCCCGGCTGACGACCGTGATGCGCCCGCGGAAACCCGTTCCGCTGCCAGGGCGGCCGGAAAGGAGTCCGGCAGCCAGGTGTTCGCCTGGCTGAAGGAGATCGCCACGGTGGTGGTCATCGCGGTCGTCCTGTCCTTCCTGATCAAGACATTCCTGTTCCGGGCGTTCTTCATCCCGTCCGAATCCATGGTGAACACGCTTGACGTGGATGACCGTATCTTCGTCAACCTGCTCGTGCCTGAACCGTTTTCGCTCAGCCGCGGGGACATCGTGGTCTTCCGCGACACCAAGGGCTGGCTCCCGCCCGTTGAGGAAAAAGGACTAGGGCCGTTCACGTGGGTGCAGGACGGACTGACATTCGTCGGACTGCTTCCCGACAACTCCGAACAACACCTGGTCAAGAGGGTCATCGGGCTGCCCGGCGACCACGTGGTGTGCTGCGACGCCGGCGGTAAACTGACCATCAACGGAACCGCGATTGACGAAAGCTACATCAATCCCGCCGAAGTTCCGCAAGTCCGGAATTTCGACGTCGTTGTGCCCGAAGGGAAGGTGTGGGTGATGGGTGACAACCGCAACCACTCCGCCGACTCCCGCGCCCACATGGACTCCGACGGCGGCTTTATAGACCTCGACGATCTTGAGGGCAAGGCCGCTGTCATCGCCTGGCCGCTCAGCCGGATCACCACCCTGGATAACTACCCGGACGTATTCCGGGACGTACCGGCGGCTCCCTGACCATGTCTCCGGCAGTAAAGGCCAGTCCGGCCAAGGCGACACCGGCGCGCTCCCGTTCCGGCTCGTCAAAGGTGCCCGCCTCCCGCACCGCACCTACGCTGCGGCACGAGCGGACCTTTAAGGCGCAGGGCGTACGGTACCTTGCCGGTGTGGACGAGGTGGGGCGCGGTGCCCTGGCCGGTCCCGTGAGTGTGGGCATCGCCGTCGTGGACCTTGAGCGCCAGAAGCCGCTGGCAGGGGTGCGGGACAGCAAACTCCTGGCCCCCGCCGAGCGCGAGCGGCTGGATCCGCTGGTCCGACGGTGGAGCGTAGCGGCGGCGGTAGGGCACGCCAGTGCACAGGAAATTGACGCTATCGGCATAATCGCCGCGCTCCGCCTGGCAGGTACCCGTGCGTGGCAGGAAGTCCTCGCAGCAGGCGTCACGCCGGACCTGGTCCTGCTTGATGGAAACCACAACTGGCTGTCTCCTGCAGACCAACTGTCCCTGTTCGACCCGCCGGCCGTGGAAGTCAGCTGTGACGCCCCGGTGCACACGAAAATCAAGGCGGACATGCAGTGCCTGAGCGTGGCTGCCGCCAGCGTCATCGCCAAGGTGGAACGGGACAGGACCATGCGGGAACTGCACGCGGAGTACCCCGGCTTTGGTTGGGACATCAACAAGGGCTACGCGACGGCGTCGCACCGGGACGCGCTGCGCACCGCCGGGCCCACCCCCTACCACCGCGTCAGCTGGCGCCTCCTGGGCGGGGACCTGCTGGATGCTGATGAAGTGGACGGCGCGGACCTGGACGCTGATGACGTGGACGGCGCGGACCTGGACGCTGCCGACTTGGAGGCTGCCAACCTCGATGGGGGACTGGAAGACGGCGGCCCTGCCCGCAGTGAACGCTCAGTCCCGGACTGACACTGTCAGCCCGGCGCCCCCGGCAGGGGAGATGGTGCAAGATGGAAGCATGAGTGCTGAAGATCTTGAAAACTATGAAACCGACATGGAGCTGCAGCTCTACCGTGAATACCGGGACGTCGTCGGGCTCTTCAGCTACGTCGTCGAAACTGAACGCCGCTTCTACCTGGCCAACCATGTGGACCTGCAGGCCCGCAGCGCCGATGGCGAAGTGTATTTCGACCTGACACTGCAGGACGCCTGGGTATGGGACGTCTACCGCTCCGCACGGTTCGTGAAGAGCGTTCGCGTCCTCACGTTCAAGGACGTCAACGTCGAAGAACTTCCACGGAACGAGGAACTGGCCATGCCCAAGGACGTGGACCTGGGCAATTAGCCTGAGCCGGGTGCCCACTTTTCCTCCACACGGCGCCCCATCCACATAGGGATACAGCTCCCTGTCCTTCGCGACCACCCGGCAGCAGGCTGGTTGCGGAGGTAGAACATGAAATCGAAAGACCTGTTGGGCAGGCACGGCGAGCAGCTTGCCGCCGGTTACCTTGAATCCCTGGGCATGCTGGTGGTGGAACGCAACTGGCGTTGCCTTGAGGGCGAGATAGACATCGTGGCGTTCGACGGCGATGCCCTGGTGATCGCGGAAGTAAAGACACGCCGCTCCCTTGATTACGGCCATCCCTTCGAAGCTGTGGGAGCGGAAAAACTCGCCCGGCTGCACCGGCTTGGTTCGGCGTGGTGCCGCGATCGTGAACTGCGGATGCCGCTGCGGCGCGTGGACGTCATCGCTGTCATTGACGACGGCGGGGGGACGCCCGTGGTGGAGCACCTCAAGGGGGTGGGGTAAGTGGCACTGGGACGCACCTACTCCATTGCGCTGGTCGGGCTGAACGGCTACGTGGTGGAGGTCGAGGCGGACATTGGCCAGACCCTTCCGGCGTTCATCATCCTGGGACTGCCGGATGCCTCCCTGAACGAGGCGAAGGAACGGATCCGGTCCGCCGCGAAGAACTCAGGCATCCCGTTGAGCCGGAGGAAGATCACCGCCAACCTCATTCCTGCCTCACTGCCCAAGCGCGGCTCCGGCTTCGACCTTGCCGTCACCATGGCCGTACTCCGGGCCGCCAACGACATCAAACCCACGGGCCGTACCGTGTTCATCGCAGAACTCGGGCTGGACGGGCGGCTCCGTCCGGTGCGAGGCATCCTACCGGCCGTTATGGCCTCTGTGCAGGCAGGGTATCCGGAAATCGTGGTGGCGCAGGCAAACCTGGCCGAGGCGTCACTGGTACCCGGGGCAATGGTGCGGGGATACCGTACCCTCGCGAGGCTGGCGCTGGATTTCGGTGCCGATCCCCAGGACCTTGCCCTGGACTTTGAGCCCGACGATGAGGAGGAGGACGACGGGCCAGCCGACATAACGGCCTTCCCCGACATGGCGGACGTATCGGGGCAAGCAGATGCCCGGCACGCCCTGGAGGTTGCCGCGGCGGGCGCACACCACCTGCTGCTGACCGGCCCGCCCGGCGCCGGCAAGACCATGCTGGCGGAGCGTTTGCCCGGCCTGCTGCCGGATCTTGGCGACCAGGAATCGATGGAAGTCACTGCCATCCACTCCCTCTGCGGGCTCCCGTCGTCGTCAGTGCAGCTTCTACGCAGGCCGCCCTTTGAGAACCCGCACCATTCCGCCACGGCGGCTGCCATCATCGGGGGCGGGTCGGGGCTGCCCAGGCCGGGGGCGGCGTCCCGGGCACACCGGGGAGTCCTGTTCCTGGATGAGGCGCCGGAGTATGAACGCCGGGTCCTGGACGCCCTCCGGCAGCCACTGGAAGGCGGAGAACTGGTGATCCACAGGTCAGCAGGGACCGCCGCCTACCCTGCCCGCTTCCAACTGGTGCTTGCTGCAAATCCCTGCCCGTGCGGAAAAGCATCGGGGAAGGGGCTGGAGTGCACCTGCACCCCGGTCATGCGCCGGCGCTACTTTGCCAGGCTGTCCGGACCCCTGCTCGACCGGGTGGACATCCAGCTTCAGGTCGAACGGGTGTCACTTGCTGAATTCGGCCAGGCCGGGGCGGAGGAGGACACCGCGTCCGTTGCACGGCGGGTGCGCGACGCCCGCTGCCGGCAGCTTGACCGGCTCCAGGCGTTTGGGCTGGAAACCAATTCGCAGGTGCCGGGCCGGATCCTGCGCGGCGAACTGCGGCTTGCGCCCGCCGCCACCCGGATCCTGGACCGATCCCTGGAGCGAGGGGTACTCACCGCCCGGGGCTACGACCGGGTGCTTCGGCTGGCGTGGACCATCGCTGATCTGGCGCACCGGGACACGCCGGATGCGAACGATATCGGACAGGCCCTGGGCCTGCGCCAGTCTGCGGTGGCAGCGGCATGAGCCAGGCAACCATGGACAGGGAACGGTTGGCCAGGGCGGCGCTGTCCCGGCTGATGGAGCCGCAGGACGCTGCCGGCCTTGCGCTCGTTCATGTGGCGGGTGCCGTCGATGCCCTCGGCATCGCCACCGGTGAGTTGAAGCCGGGGTCCGGTCTCGAGCGGGACATCACTGCGCTCCTCGCGGACCACGGCCCGTCGCCGGGTTGGACAGGTCTTGCCGCGGCGCTAAAACGCTGGCAGCCGCGGATTCCGGAGCTGGCGCCGGAACGCGACCTGGCCACCATGGCACGGCTGGGTGGCCGGCTTATCGTGCCCTCTGACGAACTGTGGCCGGGCCAATTATCCGACCTCGGGATCCAGGAACCCATCTGCCTGTGGTGGCGCGGCCAGGAACAGCCGCTTCCCGGAGCGGACAGCTGCATCGCGCTGGTTGGATCCCGGGACAGCACTAGCTACGGGGCATCAGTCACCGGAGACTTCGCCTACTCGCTGGCACAGCGCGGATATACCGTGGTGTCCGGCGGAGCATACGGCATCGACGCCCATGCCCACCGTGCAGCACTGGCCGGAGGTTCCGGCGCCATTCCTACGATCGCGGTCATGGCAGGGGGCGTGGACCGGTACTACCCCTCCGGAAATGAGGACCTCCTGAGGGCCGTCGGCAACCAGGGGGCCGTGCTGGCCGAAGTGCCCCCGGGCTCAGCCCCAACCCGGTACCGTTTCCTGCAGCGGAACCGGTTGATCGCAGCCCTGTCCGCGGTGACAGTGGTGGTCGAGGCGCGGTGGCGTTCCGGGGCACTCAACACGGCCCATCATGCAGAAACCCTGGGGCGGGCGGTTGGCGCAGTGCCCGGTTCCGTCCACAGCGCAAACTCCGCCGGGTGCCACCGTCTTCTTCGCGATGGGGGAGCTGTCTGCGTTACCGATGCTGCCGAAATCGTGGAACTGGCCTCGCCGAGCGGGGTTTCGCTACCTGGGCAGCGCCAGGCCGCTGCCCAGGTCCAGGACGGGCTGACCCTTGAGGACCTGATCCTTCTGGACGCGCTGCCGCTCAGGTCAACCACGTCCATCGAAAAGCTTTCCGCGGTTGCCGGCCTGGGACAGGAGTCGGTGCGGGCCGGACTCGGGAGGCTGGGCCTGCTCGGCCTGGCCGTATCGGAGCGGGGCGGCTGGAAACGGGGCAAGGGGTCGGTGTGACCGGCAGCCCGGGGCCAAGTACCTGCTGCACGGGACCGTGTCGGCTCCCGCTTCAGGGACCAACACTGCGACAGTTAAGGAGTGGAAAATGTGGAACTGCCCCCGGACCTCGACGAGGCATTGGTTGCGTTCGCGGGCTACCTGTCGGGCGAGCGGGGCATGTCGGACCACACCCGGCGTGCCTATCTGGCGGACTTGCGCAGTCTCCTAACGCATGCCGCCTCGGAAGGCGCCACCGGGATCAGCGATCTTGACCTGGGAACACTTCGCCGCTGGCTCGGTGCCCAAAGCCAGTCCGGAGCCGCGCGCTCCACCCTCGCCCGCCGTTCCGCCACTGTCCGCTCTTTCACCGCCTGGGCGCTCAGGGAAGAGCGGACTGCAGTGGACCCGGCCCTCCGGTTGAAGGCGCCCAAGCGTGAACGGTCGCTGCCCGGGATCCTGCAAACGTCACAAATGACGCGGTTGCTGGCACAGATGGAGGAAGCGGCCGCCGACGGTGCGCCACTGGCCGTCCGCAACCGTGCCATTGTTGAACTCCTCTACGCGACGGGCTTGCGCGTGGGTGAACTCGCCGGCCTGGACGTTGACGACCTGGATCCGGATCGGCGGACGTTGCGCGTGCTGGGCAAAGGCAACAAGGAACGTACCGTTCCCTACGGCGTTCCGGCGGCGGTGGCTGTTGACGATTGGCTGCGGCGCGGCCGCCCGCTGCTGGCCAAAGACAACAGCGGCCCTGCGCTCTTCCTTGGCGCCCGGGGCGGCCGCGTCGACCAGCGGCAGGTACGGGAACTGGTGAACGGACTCTTTGAAGCACTGGGCGACACGTCGGCATCAGGGCCGCACGCACTCCGCCATTCCGCCGCCACCCATCTGCTCGACGGCGGGGCCGACCTGCGGGCGGTGCAGGAGATCCTGGGCCACAGCAGCCTCGCGACCACCCAGATCTACACGCACGTTTCCGTGGACAGGCTTCGCAGAAGCTATCAGCAGGCGCACCCACGGGCATGACTACAGGTGCGCTAATCGCACTGGCGTAATTCTGCAGGGTACGGCACAATAAGAGTCACGTCCGGCAACTTTCAAGTGCCGCTTGAAGCCCTAGGCTTGAGCGGTACGGCGAGACCGGACACACCTTATTCCGGACAATTGAATAATCAGGCAGCAAGTCCCGCTGGGCAGGGCGCAGCAGTTCCATCCAGGCACAAGGTCGTAGGGGAAGACGTACCTAGAGCTATGGAGGATGGAATGTCTGTTGCAATGACCCGCGGTGTACTTTTCGTTCACTCGGCCCCTACGGCCCTGTGCCCGCATGTTGAGTGGGCTATCGGATCCGTCGTGGACAAGCGGACGGATCTTGAGTGGACCCCGCAGCCTGCCGCGCCCGGAATGTTCCGTGCCGAACTGTCCTGGACCGGGTCCCCCGGCACCGGGGCCAAACTGGCGTCCTCTCTCCGCGGTTGGGCGCACCTCCGCTTTGAAGTCACGGAGGAACCAAGCCCCGGAGTCGACGGTGGCCGGTGGTCCCATACTCCCGAACTCGGTATCTTCCACGCCGTCACGGACGTCCACGGCAACATCATGGTCTCAGAGGACCGTATCCGGTACGCCTACGAGTCCGGGGCCGGTGATCCCGCAGCTGTGTACCACGAACTGTCGCTTGCCCTCGGTGAGGCCTGGGACGAGGAGCTTGAGCCGTTCCGGCACGCAGCCGAGGGCGCTCCTGTGCGCTGGCTGCACCAGGTGGGCTGACCGCCGTCGTACGTCCGTTCCGTGGCCTGGAATGTCGCGGGCATCACAGCACTCCATAGCAAAGGGGAGGCCCCGCCAAGCCGGCGGGGCCTCCCCTTGTGTGCGGGCCGGGCCCTGACGTCTCAAACGCTGCGGACAGCAATGACGGCGTTGTGGCCGCCGAAGCCAAAGGAGTTGCTCAATGCCACGATATTCCCCGCCGGCAGGTCGCGCGCGGAGGTGACGACGTCCAGCGGGATTTCCGGGTCCTGGTTTTCCAGGTTGATGGTGACCGGGGCCTTGCGGTCATGCACCGCGAGGACGGTAAGGACTGCTTCAACTGCGCCGGACGCGCCCAGGAGGTGGCCCATCTGGGACTTCGTGGCAGAGACGGCCACG
The DNA here is from genome assembly GCF_005796205.1 of Pseudarthrobacter sp. NamE2. Classification (GTDB taxonomy): domain Bacteria; phylum Actinomycetota; class Actinomycetes; order Actinomycetales; family Micrococcaceae; genus Arthrobacter. Next base: position 157,046 of record NZ_VAHN01000010.1, read on the forward strand.
TTGTCCACATGCTTGCCCAGGGCGGCCCGCAGGGCGATGTACTCCGGCTTGTCGCCCACTGGAGTGGAGGTGGCGTGGGCGTTCACGTGGACCACGTCTTCGGCCTGGATCCGGCCGTCGAACATCGCCGCCTTCAGGGCACGGGTTGCACCAAGACCCTCGGGGTCCGGCGCAGTGATGTGGTAGGCGTCGGCGGTCACGGACGTACCGGCCAGCTCACCGTAGATCCGGGCGCCGCGGGCGAGGGCGTGTTCCTCGGCCTCGAGGACGAGCGCGCCTGCGCCTTCGCCCATCACGAAACCGTCGCGTGCGGTGTCATACGGACGCGAAGCGCGCTCCGGTTCGTCATTGCGGCGGGACAGGGCCTGCATGGAGGCGAAGGCGGCAAGCGGCATCGGGTGGATTGCTGCTTCCGCGCCGCCGCACATCACTACGTCAGCCTTGCCGGACCGGATGAGGTCCAGGCCGAGGTGCATGGCTTCGGTGCCGGAGGCGCAGGCGGAAACGGGGGTGTGGGCACCGGCCCGCGCACCAAGGTCCAGGCTGACGGCGGCGGCGACACCGTTGGGCATCAGCATGGGGACCGTCATGGGCAGGACGCGGCGGGGGCCCTTTTCCTTCAGCGTGTCCCAGGCTTCCAGCAGTGTCCAGACGCCGCCGATGCCGGTGGCGAAGGCCACGGCGAGGCGGTCCTGGTCGATGTCGGTGATGCCGGCGTCAGCCCAGGCCTCGCGCGCTGCAATGACGCCGAACTGCGTGGAAGGGTCCATCCGCTTGGCCTCCACGCGGCTGAGCACATCCAGGGCTGGAGTGCTGCAGCGGGCGGCGAAGTGGACCGGGAGTTCGTACTTGGCAACCCAGTCGTCCTCCAGGGTGCGGGCACCGGAGACCCCCTTGAGCGCGTTGTTCCACATCGTGGGTACGTCGCCGCCAATGGGCGTGGTGGCGCCCAGGCCGGTAATGACTACTTTGCGTGTCAAAGGATCGCTCTTTTCGTCGGTTGGGGATTCCGTCTCCGTCCCGGAGGGTCCCGCAGTTGCTGCCCGGCTCAGGGCCGGAGGAAGAAAAATACGGCGGGGCTGCCGGCCCGGTCATCCGGACCGGCGGCCCCGCCAGGCAAAGCGGTGAAGGCCCTGACTAGGCCTGTGCGCCGGCGATGAAGCTGACAGCGTCACCAACGGTCTTGAGGTTCTTGACCTCTTCGTCCGGGATGCGCACGCCGAACTTCTCTTCGGCGTTGACCACGATGGTCATCATGGAGATGGAGTCGATGTCCAGGTCCTCGGTGAAGGACTTGTCCAGCTCTACGGCCTCGGTGGCCAGGCCGGTTTCCTCGTTGACGATTTCAGCCAGGCCGGCCAGGATCTCTTCGTTGCTGCTAGCCATTGGTGGCTCCTTTTCTCGTTTTACCGGCAGGGGGCTGCCGGACATGGGTCGGGCCGCGGATGCGGCCCCTTGGGGTTTCTAGGGAAGGACAACTACCTGCGCGCCGAAGACCAGCCCGGCACCGAAGCCGATCTGCAGCGCCAGCCCGCCGCTGAGCCCAGGGTTTTCCTGCAGCAGGCGGTGGGTTGCCAGCGGGATGGATGCAGCGGAGGTGTTGCCGGCGTCGGCAATGTCCCGTGCCACTGTAACCGTCTCCGGCAGCTTCAGCTTCTTCACCATCTCATCGATGATGCGCATGTTGGCCTGGTGGGGAATGAAGGCCACCAGGTCATCGGCCTCCACGCCGGCTGCCTCGAGCGCCTGCTGGGCCACTTTGGCCATTTCCCAGACGGCCCACCGGAAGACCGTCTGGCCGTCCTGGCGGAGCGTGGGATACAGCTCCTGGGCTTCTTCAAGGAGGGCGAGGTCGCCGGTGGAGTCGGACTGGCGGGCTGCCAGGCCCAGGTCGCGGACGTCAAGCATGGAGCGGGTCATGCCGATGGCGTCCCACTTGCTGCCGTCGGAGCCCCACACGCTCGGGGCGATGCCCGGCACGTCGGACGGGCCGATAACCACGGCGCCGGCACCGTCACCCAGCAGGAAGGAGATGGTGCGTTCCCGGTTGTCGATGACATCGGACAGCTTTTCTGCCCCGACCACGAGCACGTACTTGGCCGTTCCGGAGCGGACCAGGGCATCGCCCTGGGCAATCCCGTAGCAGTAGCCGGCGCAGGCGGCGGAGATGTCGAAGGCAGGAGCAGGCGTCGCGCCGAGGCGGTCGGCAAGGCTCGCGGCAGCCGACGGCGTGGCGTACGGATGGGTCACCGTGGACACGATGACGGCACCGAGGTCGGAGGCCTGGATTCCGGCCTTTTCCATCGCCTCGCGGGCAGCACCCTCGGCCATGTCGATGACGCTGACATCCGGCTTGGCGCGGTGCCTGGTCACAATCCCCGTGCGCTGGCGGATCCACTCGTCCGAGGAATCGATCCACTGGCAGACGTCCTCATTGGTGACAATGACGTCGGGACGGTAGGCCCCCAGCCCGAGGATGCGCGTGTGCTCCTGGATCGGGGCCTGTTTCAGCGTGGGAACGCTCATGCCTTGCTGCCCTCCAGTTCCGCGAAGAGTGCAAGGGCGGCGGACAGGTCGTCGGGAGTCTTTACCGCGACGGTCTTGACGCCGGGCATGCCGCGCTTGGCGAGGCCGGCCAGGGTGCCTGCCGGAGCCAGTTCGATCACGCCGGTGACGCCGCGCCGGACGAGGGTTTCCATGCAAAGGTCCCAGCGCACCGGCCGGGAAACCTGGGCGATAAGGCTTTCGACGGCGGCAGGGCCATTGGTGACTTCGCCGCCGTCGTAGTTGGACAGCAGGGGAACGGATGGCGCCTGCGGCTTCAGCCGCGGCTCAAGCGCCTTCAGGGCGCTGACAGCAGGGGCCATGTGGCTGGTATGGAAGGCGCCCGCGACCTTCAGCGGAATGACCCTGGCCTTGGCGGGAGGGTTGTCCGCAAGGGCCTTCAACTGTTCGAAGGTGCCTGCGGCCACGGTCTGGCCGGCGCCGTTAACGTTGGCCGGGGTTGCACCCGACGCTTCAATTGCGGCCAGGACTTCGGCAGGGTCTCCGCCCACGACGGCACTCATGCCCGTGGGGGTGACGGCGGCTGCAGCTGCCATGCTGTTGGCCCGCTCGCGGACGAACGTCATGGCTTCCTGCTCCGTCAGGACCCCGGCAAGGGCAGATGCAGTGATTTCACCCACCGAGTGGCCGGCCAGGATGACGGGCAGGGAGTTGAGGTCCACATCAAAGAGGGAAGCAGCGGCCGCAAGGCCGGCCGCAACGATCAGGGGCTGCGCTACGGCAGTGTCCTTGATGGTTTCCTCGTCGGAGGTGGTTCCGTGGGCGATGAGGTCCAGGCCGGCGATATCGCTCAAGGCGGCCAGGTGGCCTGCCACCGGGGGCAGTTCCAGCCAGGGGGCCAGAAAACCCGGGGTTTGTGAGCCCTGTCCAGGGCAGACTATTGCAAGCACGTAACCAGCTTTCCAAATTCCTGTGTGATCCAACGGTGTTTGTCCGCACCAAGCTCACAGAGTCGAGTTGTAGGAAGTCTACAACGACTCAGGGCTGGTTCCGCGACGGTTGACGCTCCGTGGCGGCTTTTGGCGGGGCCGAGAGCCGGCCCACCACAAGCGCGGCCTGCAGGACAAAAGCCTCGCGCGGAAGCAGCGGATCCCATCCCGTCACGTCGCACACCCGCTTCAACCGGTACCGGACAGTGTTCGCATGCACAAAGAGTTCCCGTGCGGTGGCCTCCAGGGAATGTCCCAGTTCAAGATACGTACCCAGGGTTTCCACAAGGCCGTTTGATGCGGCCAGGAGGGGGCGGTAGATGTTCTTGACGAGGGACCGGCGCGCCGCGTCGTCGCCGGAGATCACACGTTCGGGGAGCAGGTCATCCGCTGCCACCGGCCGCGGCGCCGACGGCCAGGCTTTGGCCGCGGTAAGTCCCGAAAAGGCGGACTGGGCGGAGCCGCTTGCTTCAAGGAGGGACCCTGCCTCGGGGCCGTACACAACAGGTCCGGGGGCGAACATTTCGCTCAATTTCACGTAGGCCGTTTCCCTGTCCTGGACGCCTCCGAGGATGAGGATCAGCCGGTCGCCCTGGATGCCCACGAGGGCGTCTTCGGCGTAGCGCCCGGCCATGCGGCGTAATTCGCTGACGTAGCTGGCGCTGGGTTCCGAGGGGGAGTTGCCCACCATGACGGTGAAGCGCTCCTGCGCCTTCCACCCCAGCGCCGCGATCCTGGACCGCAACGCGTCGGTGTTTTCGCCGCGGAGGATGGCGTCCACGATCAGCGCTTCAAGGCGCGTGTCCCACGAGCCGCGGGATTCGGCGGCGCGGGCGTAGACGTCTGCGGCGGCGAAAGCCACCTCCCGTGAATAGCGCAGCACGGCTTCCCGGAGGGACGGCTGGTCGGCTTCCGGGGCAATGTCCGGTACCTGGTCTTCCACCACCTCCACGACGATCCTGATGAGCTGCAGCGCCTTTTGCAGGCTGATTGACCGCGTCAGTTCCGTGGGTGCCGTGCCGAAGACGTCGGTAAGGATCCACGACGGCGAGCTCGGACGTTCGTACCAGGTGACGAAGGCCGCGATTCCGTTTTGCGCCACCATGCCCAGTGCCGACCGTTCATCCGCACTCAGCCGGCTGTACCAGGGCAGCGACTGTTCCAGCTTGCGCATTGTGGTGGTGGAGAGCTGCCCGACGTTCGCACGCAGCCTTTTGAGGGTTTCGGACTTTTCCGGGCTGACCCTGGCCTGGGCAGGATTGCGCTTCGCGGACGGGTTGGCTGGTGCTGGCATTCTTTGAGCATACGGGTAGCGCCCGGCAAGCTCCATTTGTGCGAAGGCTACAATCGGCGTTGTCCTGCGTCACACCGCTTACGCTCGGTTTGACGAACGACGGCGGCCCCCGCCTTACGGTGGGGGCCGCCGTCGTTCACGCCTTGGCTGGGGAGTTTTTGGGCAGATATGCCGGGTTCCGGGGCCCGGAAGTCAGCTTAGCTGCACAAAAACTCCGGGGGAGGGTTAGGCCTCGCCTCCGGCGTTGCCGGTGGTGCCGGCATTGACGTTGTGCAGGCGGTACTTCTCGATTGCCTTGACCGGGGCCTGGGCGTCCACCTCGCCACGGCGGGCCAGCATCTCA
>NZ_VAHN01000011.1 GCF_005796205.1 Pseudarthrobacter sp. NamE2
CTGAGGCCCTGCCTTGCCTGGTGCAACAGGTCCTGCGCACCCGACTTCGCCTCCGATGCGATGTTCGCGGCCTCACTCCTGGCCGTTTGCGCCACGCCTTGGGCCGACTCTTTCGCCGTGCGGGCTACATCCGCTGCTTCTTCCTTTGCCGCGTCCTTCCGGGACCCGCCTGTTGTGTCACCGGCCTGCGTAACCCCGGCCGGCGGAGTGGCGGCGGCTGGAAAGCTAGTGGCAGTCCGCTCGCCCGGAATTCCCGTAGAGGCCGGGGGAGCCGTGTAAGCAGGATCCTCGGGCCATTGGTTCTCTGTCATCTTCGCTCTCTCTTTCCAAGAAGGCCGGTTGTTGATCAAGAACCAGCAATACTGGCCGTAAAATAATAAGCATGATTACTAATAAAAGGTAAGTACCCTTGCTAAACCAGTTGTAACGAATTCAGTAGTGTCAGCCGGAATGGCGCAGGCCTGCCCGGTCACGTCGAAGTGGAAAGTGGTGGAAATTTTGGAAACAGCTCCATGGGTTTGGGTTGTGGTCGCCATTGTTGTGCTGGTGCTGATTGTGCTGCTGCTTGCAACCGGACGGCGCAGGAAAGCCCTGCAGCAAAAACGGGAAGAAGCGCATCGGGAAAAAGCGGCGGAAATCCGCCGTGAGGCAGAAAACATGGAACTCGACGCGCGGGAGCGCGAGGCAAAAGCAGCACGTGCACGTGCGGATGCGGAGCAGGCCCAGGTGAATGCTGCCCGGCTTAAGCAGGAAGCGGATCAGACATCCCGGGAGGCCCAATCGCTCCGGTCTGATATCGACAGCCACACCCGCAAGGCGGATGAGGTGGACCCCGATGCCGGCCGGGACCGGGACAATCCCCGGTCCGGGATCTGATACGTGGTCATCGCGGTTTGAGGACGGGGGAAGGGCCTACGCCCTTCCCCTTTCCCATGCCCTCAAGAACTTCCTTGACGGCGTCAACGGATGATGTGCGGGCCTCCCAGCCCAGGATCCGGCGTGCGCGGCCGGTATCCATGATGGGGGCACCCGCCGCCATGTCCACCCACCCGGAATCGGTGGGCACCAGCCGCAGTGTCCAGGCGAGGCCCACAAGCTTGTGGAGCAGCCTCATGGGCACCGGCAGGATCCTGCGGGCGCCGAGAATCCAGGCGAGCTCCCTGGATGTGAGAACTGGCTCGGCGGCGATATTGAAGGCCCCGCTGGCGCGCTGGTCGATGACGCGCCAGTATGCATCCGCCACGTCGTCAGCGTGGACCGCTTGGAAGATGAGGTTGTCCGGCGCGGGCAGCAGCGGAACCCGGGGCGCGGCCGGCAGGATCCGCGGGTATAGCGGCCCCAGGAAGTACCTGCCGATCTCACTGCCCGCGTCACCCTGGAAGATCAACCCCGGCCGCAGCCTGGCCACGGCAATGCCCGGCTCGGCTTCCATGAACCGGTTTAGGAGTTGCTCCTGTTCTGCCTTATGGCGGCTGTAATGCGAGCCGGGCATACCCGTCGCCGGCCATGACTCGTCCGTGCGCCGGTCCTTGGGGGCCTTGCTGTACGCTCCCACGGAGGAGGCGCAAACAACCTGCTTGACCCCTGCCCGCCTGGCCGCTTCCAGGACGTTCCGGGTGCCCTCGACATTGGTCCGGTACAGCTGCTCCAGGTCCCTGTTGGGCTGGATCTGCCACGCCAGGTGCACCACCGAATCCACGCCCTGCAGGGCCGCCTCCAATAGGGGCTTGTCACGTTCGACGCCAACGTCCAGGGTGTGCCACTCAATGCCCGCATAGGGCTCGCGGGACTGGTCCGGCAGCCGGCGGCTGATGCCTTTCACCTGCAGGCTGCCGGGTTTCAGGGACAGTTGGCCCTGCAGGTTCCGCAGCAGCGCTGTCCCTGCATTTCCGCTGGCTCCGGTGATGGCGATGCGCATGAAGGGGACTCCTCGGGCGGGGTGGGTGGTGCTGCTGACTTCGTGAGCCTATAGCGGCGAGGATTGTTTTATAAGCAACCTTATGATTTCCTACTTCTAAGTCTTGCCGCAGGCTTTCGGAACCAGACCGAGGGAATCTATCGATAATGCCCGAATACTTTGCCGCGCTTGCCGTGGATGCTACTCCAGACCACAGGCAACAGCCAGAACTCCCGCACCGGAACCCCTCGGCCGCCACCTCAGGACGGTTGCGGGAAACCTTCGAGAACGACCTGGTCCTGAGCTACCTGGACCTGGCCGAAGCCCTCGCCGGCCGCTTCGAGGCCCGGGGACGCGAACGGGCCGACCTCAACCAGGTGGCTTACCTGGGCCTGGTCAAGGCGGCCCGGGGGTTTGACCAAACCAAGGGCGAAAGTTTTCCCGCCTACGCCGCACCCACCATCACCGGTGAGCTGAAGCGGTACCTCCGCGACCGGACCTGGGTAGTCCGCCCGCCGCGGCACATCCAGGACCTCCGGACCCGGCTCTTCCGGGCCGAGCCGGAACTGACGCAGGCGCTGGGCCGGAACCCCAGCGTCGAGGAACTGGCTGGCGAGCTTGGGACGGACCCCGCGGAAGTCCAGGAAGCCATTTCGGCCTCGAGCAGCATGCATCCGGACTCCCTCGACGCCGTCAACCCGCATTCTGATGCGCCGTCCATCGGAGAAGTGCTGGCCTGCCCGGAAACGCCGCTGGAGCGCCTGGAAGACCTGGCCTGCCTGCGTGAGGCGATGCAGGACCTGGACGAAGCAGACCGCGAACTGCTGTACCGCCGCTATTTCTGCGAGGAGACGCAGGTGCAGTTGGGGCAGCGGCTGGGCATGTCGCAGATGCAGGTTTCACGGCGGCTGGCCCGGGTCCTGGTGGAACTCCAGCGCCGGCTGGAGAACAGCTCCCGCCTGGAGAGCAGCTCCCGCCTGGGTGGCGCTGCCGGAGATGCCGCCAGCGGCAGGCCGCGGCGTGCAACCAGGACGGGCCGAACCTCCGGCACTGCCGCATTGCGCTCCGCCCCCAGCGCTGTCAATCCTGCCTGACCCGTTAAAAAGCGCACACCCACCTACCCGCATCAAGCCTGAGGAGGGCAGCTTCCGGGTTCCGGAAAGCGACAACTGCATCCCATAATTTCCTATCTTGCCTGTTCAACGGCTCGTATCTTCCCGGTCCGAAAGCCGAGAAAAGCCTGCGGCCCTGTTTAGGAGAAGCAGGAGGAGGGAACGGGGTGGATATGGGAAGCTCCGAAACCTCCACGTTGCGCGCTGTCCTGTTCGACCGGGACGGGACTCTGGTTGTCGATGTGCCATACAACGGTGATCCCGCGCTGGTCATGCCTATGCCCGGTGCAAAGGATGTGCTGGACAGCCTCCGGGCCGAGGGGATCGCCACCGGCGTGGTCAGTAACCAGTCAGGCATCGCCCGCGGCCTTATCACCGGGGCGCAGGTGGCGGAAGTCAACGCCAGGGTGGAAGAACTCCTGGGACCGTTTGATGTGTGGGAGGTCTGTCCGCACGCGGAGCAGGACGGCTGCGCCTGCCGCAAGCCGGCGCCCGGCATGGTCCACAGCGCCTGCCGCAAACTGGGGATCCCCGAATCCGAGGCCGCATTGATTGGTGATATTGGAGCCGATGTCCGGGCCGCGGAAGCTGCGGGGGCAACAGGCGTGCTGGTTCCCACCCCGGTAACCCGGACCGAGGAGGTGGCCGCGGCCCGGCTGGTGGCCCGGGACCTGGCATCCGCCGTCGGACTGCTGCAGGGAATGCCCTGATGGGCCGCGTCCTTGTGGCACGGCTGGACAGCATGGGCGACGTCCTCCTGGCCGGCCCGGCTGTCCGTGCCGTCGCGCACGGCAGGAACCCCGACGGCAGCGGCGCGAACCATGTGGTGATGCTGTGCGGCCGGCAGGGGGAGGCTGCAGCCGGGCTGCTGCCCGGCGTCGCGGAGGTGTACAGCTGGGACAGCCCCTGGATCATGAACCCTGCGCCGAAGATGACCGGCCCGCATGCCGACCGGCTGATCGATTACGTCCGAAACTCCAGGATCACCGAAGCAGTCATCCTGACGTCCTTCCACCAGTCACCGCTGCCGCTGGCGCTGCTGCTCCGGTTGGCCGGGGTGGAGCGGATCGCGGGCGCGTCCACCGACTACGCCGGTTCCCTCCTGGATGTCCGGTTGAAACCGGGCGAGGACTTTCCGGAGGACCAGCCCGAGGCGGAACGGGCGCTGGGTATCGCCGAGGCAGCCGGATTCCGGCTCCCGGCAGGCGACGACGGCAAGCTCCGCGTGGCCTCCGTGCCGGACGTGCAGGACCTCGTCGGAACCGGTCCGTATATCGTGGTCCATCCGGGTGCCGCCGTCCCCGCAAGGGCCTGGCCGCCGCTGCACCACGCCGCCGCCGTCGAGCTCCTGCAGGGCGCCGGGCACCGGGTGGTGGTGACGGGCGGCCCGAACGAAACCTCCCTGACCGCCACGGTTGCCGGTCCGTCCGCACTGGACCTCGGCGGGCGCACGGACCTGCATGCCATGGCCGGTGTTATGGCAGGAGCCCAGGCAGTGGTCTCCGGCAACACCGGCCCCGCCCACCTCGCCGCCGCTGTCGGCACGCCTGTCGCCTGCCTCTTTTCCCCCGTGGTGCCGGCCATCCGCTGGGCACCTTATGGGGTGCCGCTGGAGTTGCTCGGTGACCAGAACGCACCCTGCCGGATGACCCGCGCCCGCGTCTGCCCGGTCCCGGGCCATCCCTGCCTGGCTTCTGTGTCCCCGGAGGACGTGGTTGCAGCGGTGGAACGCCTGATCGGCGGAGTGAGCTCCCTCAGCACCCACGTCAGCACCCGTAGAAAGGCCCGCAACAGATGAAAATCCTGCTCTGGCATGTTCACGGTTCCTGGACGGACGCGTTTGTCCGCGGCCGTCACGAGTACCTGCTTCCTGTCCTGCCGGGAGGTGGTGCCTGGGGACTGGGCCGTGCCGGCAGGGACTGGCCGGCGTCCGTGCGGGAGGTGGACGTGGCGGCGCTCGACGCCGACGCCGTTGACGCCGTCGTCCTCCAGCGCCCCGAGGAAATCGCGGAGGTGACCCGGCTGCTTGGCCGGACCCCGGGTGTTGACCTGCCGGCGGTCTACGTGGAGCACAACACCCCCAAGGGAAACTTCCCCTTCACCAGCCACCCGCTGGCGGACCAGCGGACGATCCCGCTGGTCCACGTGACGCACTTCAACAGGCTTGCGTGGGACAACGGTTCCGCCCCCACCAAGGTCATTGAACACGGCATCCCGGACCCCGGGCAGCTGTATACGGGAGAGCTGGCCGAGCTGGGCGTGGTCATTAACGAACCGGTGCGCCGCGGACGTGTGACCGGGACCGACCTGCTGGCCGGTTTCGCCGCCGTAGCGCCGCTGCAGGTGTTCGGGATGAAAACGGACGGACTTGCTGCCGCCACCGGCATTGACCCGTCCAGGCTGACTGCGCGCGGGGACCTGAAAACCCTTGAACTGCACCGGGAACTGGCCCGCTGCCGCGTCTATGTGCACCCCATGCGCTGGACCTCCCTGGGCCTGTCCCTGCTCGAGGCCATGCACCTGGGGATGCCGGTGGTGGCCCTGGCCAGCACCGAAGCGCCGCGGGCGGTGCCGCCGGAAGCCGGCGCCGTCTCAGCCGATATGGACGAGCTGGTCCGCTGCGCGCAGCGGCTCGTCGCCAACCCGGAGGAGGCCCGACGGCGGGGCCTCGCCGCCCGCGAGGCCGCGCTGGAGCGCTACAGCCTGTCCACTTTCCAAAACCGTTGGGACGAGCTGCTGGCGGACCTGCCCGGACTGGCCGGGCGCTTTATCCAGGAGCACTCCGGCAACGCGCACTCCGGCACGGAGCACTCCGTCAACGGGCACCAGGACGAGCGGATCCTCGTCCCCGCCCGAGAAGGGAAGTTGTCATGAAAATCGCCATGATTTCCGAGCACGCCAGCCCCCTCGCGGCCCTGGGTGGAGTGGATGCCGGCGGACAGAACGTCCACGTCGCCGCGCTCTCCGAAGCGCTCGCCAAGCGCGGCCACCATGTCACCGTCTATACCCGCAGGGATGCGACGGAGCTTCCCGCCCGGGTCCAGGTGGGCCGCAGGCTCGAGGTGGTCAATGTCGACGCCGGCCCTGCGCGGCATGTTCCCAAGGATGAGCTGCTGCCCTACATGGGGGAGCTGGCCGACGGCGTGGCCATGGACTGGGGCCAGCGGCCGCCGGACGTGGTGCACGGGCACTTTTGGATGTCCGGGCTCGCCGCGCTGGATGCCGCCAGGCGTCCCGACTCCGGGTACCGCGTCCCGGTCATCCAGACCTTCCACGCACTGGGCCCGGTGAAGCGGCGGCACCAGGGGGCGGAGGACACCAGCCCGGCCGAACGCCGCTGGCTGGAACCGGGAGTGGGCCGCTCCGCGGACCGCATCATCGCCACCTGTTCGGACGAAGTCTTCGAACTGAAGGCCATGGGTATCGCCACGGGCAAGATCTCCATCGCTCCCTGCGGCGTGGACCTGGGCTTCTTCTCCGCCGACGGACCCGCCCCGGCCCGCAAGCGCCGCTACCGGATCCTGTCCGTTGGCCGGCTGGTGCCGCGCAAGGGCGTGGACCTGGTGATCCGGGCCCTGCCCTACCTGCGCGAGGCGGGTTTTGACGACGTCGAGCTGCTGATCGTGGGCGGCGGCGGGGACTCGGGTGTGCTGCACGCCGACCCCGAGGTGCGGCGCCTGCTGGACCTTGCCGGCGAACTCGGCGTGGCGGACCAGGTGTCGCTGCAGGGCCAGGTGTCCCGTGCGGAAATGCCGGGAATCATCCGCAGCGCCGACGCCGTGGTGTGCGCACCGTGGTACGAACCGTTCGGCATCGTCCCGCTGGAAGCCATGGCCTGCGGTGTTCCCGTCGTGGCGGCAGCCGTTGGCGGGTTGCGGGACACGGTGGTGGACCACGCCACCGGCCTCCACGTGCCGCCGCGCGATCCCGAAGCCATCGCGTCGGCGCTCGCCCTGCTGCTCGAAAATCCGGACCTGCGGGCCGAGCTGGGGAAAGCAGGCCAGCGGCGCGCGCGGACCAGGTACTCCTGGGACCGGGTGGCTGCCGAAACCGAGAAGGCCTACCAGGCCGCCATGGCGGAAACCCCTGCCGGCATCGTCCCGATGGAAGGAGCAGCGCTGTGACTGCTGAATGGTCCCTGAGGGAATCCGACCTGCGGGTGCTCGCCACCGCCCCTGCCCTGCCCGCCGTGCTGCCGGGAGCTGCGTTCGTGGACCCGGACAGTGCCGAAGCAGTCCGGACTCACTTGGACAACGTGATGCCGGCGCTTGATTCGCTGCGCAGCCAGTCCGGCCGGCTTGCGGCCTGGGGTGTTGAGCTGGCCCAGCGGCTGCTGCGCGGCCAGCGGCTCCTCGCTGCCGGCAACGGCGGTTCGGCTGCCGAGGCGCAGCACCTCACCGCGGAGCTGGTGGGAAGGTTCGACGGCGAGCGGGTCCCGTTCTCCGCGATCTCCCTGCACGCCGAGTCCTCGGCCGTGACCGCCATCGCCAACGATTACGGCTTCGACGACGTCTTTGCCCGGCAGGTGCGGGCGCACGGCCGCTCCGGCGACGTGCTGATGCTGCTGTCCACCAGCGGCAAGAGCCCCAACCTGCTGCGCGCCGCGGAGGCGGCGTCCCGGCTCAATGTCGCAACGTGGGCGCTCACCGGTGCGGGACCCAACCCGCTGTCCGAGGCGTGCGACGAGGCAGTGATGATCGACGCGCTCAACGCCAACGCCCAGGAAGGCCACCTGATCGCCCTGCACGCCGTGTGCCGGGCGTTCGACCTGGAAGTCGCCCGCCGCAGCCCCACGCCCGTGGCGGCTGCCGGGCAGCCGAAAGCAGGCTTGCCCCAGGCCGGGTTGCCGAACGGAGGTGGCCGGGCATGAGGATGGTGGTGGTTGGCGACGTCATGCTGGACGTGGACCTCTCGGGCGAGGCCACCCGCCTTAGCCCCGATGCCCCGGTCCCGGTGGTGGACGTCTCAGGCGTCCGCCGTCGTGCCGGGGGTGCCGGCCTGGTGGCCAGGATGCTGGCCGAGGAAGGCTGGCCCGTCACCCTGGTGACAGTACTGGGCGACGACGACGCCGGGCGGCAGCTCCAGGACAACCTCGCCGGGGTGCGCCTCGTGGCAGGGCCCAGCGGCTACCCCTCGCCGGTGAAGACACGGGTCCGGGCCGGATCGCACGCAGTGGTCCGCTTCGACCAGGGCTGCGAAAAGACACCCGTTCCCGAGGTCAGTCCCGCCATGCTCCAGACCGTGGAAGAGGCGGGCGTCATCATCGTGGCCGACTACGGCAGGGGAGTGGCGGCCAACCCCCGGCTCCGGGAACTCCTGTCCCGCCAGGCCGGCCAGGTGCCCATCATCTGGGACCCCCACCCCTCCGGCCCGAAGCCCGTGCCGGGCGTCGCCGTCGTCACCCCCAACCTGTCCGAAGCCGTCAAGGCCGCCCAGGCCCTGGCGCACAAGGCGCCGCAGGGCGGCAGCGGGGACCAGGACCAGGCTGCGGAGGCCGGCCGGATCCTGCTGGAGCACTGGGGAAGCCAGTCCGTCCTGGTCACCAAGGGCGAACAGGGCGCCGTCCTGCTGAGGAACGGCAACCCGGTCCCGCACCCGGTCCCCGCGCCCCGCGTGGAAGCGGGCGACCCCTGTGGAGCCGGCGACCGGCTGGCGGCCGGACTGGCAGTACACCTTTTGGCCGGCAGGGACCTCGAGGAAGCTGCCGCGCTGGCGGTCCAGGACGCAGCCGACTTCCTCGCCGCAGGCGGTGTGTCCGCACTGCCGGACCGGGCGACAGGGGTTGCGGACCAGGAATCCTCCACCACCTCCCTCAACGAATCCAGGTTGCGTCTTGCAGCGGAACGCCCTTACGCCGGGCGCCGTCCCACAGAGCCGCTGCTGCTGGCGCGGACGGTCCGGAAGAACGGCGGAACGGTGGTGGCCACCGGCGGCTGCTTCGACCTGTTGCACGCCGGGCACGTCCGGTCCCTCTCCGCTGCACGCGAACTGGGTGACTGCCTGATCGTCTGCCTGAACTCCGACGACTCGGTCCGGCGGCTCAAGGGACCGGAACGTCCCATTATCGGCCAGCACGACAGGGCCGAGCTGCTGCTCGCCATGGAGTGCGTCGACGCAGTGCTGGTCTTCGACGAAGACACCCCCGAAGCCGCCCTCGAACGCCTCCGCCCGGACATTTGGGTCAAGGGCGGCGACTACAAGGGCGCCCGGCTTCCGGAGGCCGACCTGGTGGAAAGCTGGGGCGGACGCTGCCTCACCGTCCCCTACCACCCGGCACGCTCCACCACCGGACTTGCGGATGCTCTCGCCAAAGTGAGTTGACCCCGCACCCTTAGCTCCATCCGTTGTATTTCCCCTCTGAAAGGAACACCATGACTGCAGAGTCCACCTTCCCCGGCCGCGTACTGATCACGGGAGGAGCCTCCGGACTGGGCGCCGCCGTCGTCGACGCCGTGCTCAAGGCCGGCGGCACCCCGGTGGTGCTGGACCGCGATATCAGCAGCGTCTCCGGCGTGAAGGCCTTTGAAGTGGATGTCGCGGACCGGCCTGCCGTGGAGGCAGCCGTCCGCGAAGCCGCCGAAACCGTGGGCGGCCTCGACGCCGTGGTCACCGCTGCAGGCATTGACCGCTGCGGCAAGCTGGCCGACGTCGAAGCCGCCGAATGGGAGAAGGTCATCGGCGTGAACCTGATGGGCACGGTCTCGGTGGTCCGCGCCGCCCTGCCTTACCTTAAGTCCACCCATGGCCGCGTCGTCACGGTCGCGTCCACCCTCGGCAAGCGTGCAGTCTCCGACGCCACCGCCTACTGCGCCTCCAAGTTCGGGGTGGTTGGTTTCAGCCACGCGCTCGCCGCGGAAACCGGCGGGGAAATCGGCGTCACCACCATGATTCCCGGCGGCATGAAGACCCACTTCTTCGACGACCGCACCGAGCAGTACAAGCCGCAGGACGATTCGCGCCTCAACGATCCCGAAAACGTCGCCCAGGCCATCCTGTTCGCCTTGTCCCAGCCGAAGGGCTGTGAAGTCCGCGAGATGCTGATTTGCCATGAGGAAGAAGGCTCCTGGCCCTAAACCCGCAACCGGCCCAGCACAAACCGACGGGAGGACAACCATGCCCACAACAGCCACCGAAACCACTACCGGCCGGGAAGCCGCCAACAGCTCCGGCATCACCATCCGGGACCCGCGCACGGGGGAGGTCCTGTGGACCGTGCCTGAAGCCGGTCCCGGCGCCGTAAACCAAGCCGTGGAAGCGGCCCGAAGCGCCGCCGGTGAATGGGCAGCCACCGCTCCTGCAGAACGGGGCGCTGCGCTCCGTGCCGCCGCCAAGGCACTGGACGCTGCGGCCCGGGAGTTGGCCGGACTCAACGCCAGCGAAACCGGCCGCCCGGTGGAGGAAGCCCTGGCCGGTATCGCCGCAGGTGTGTCCACGCTGGAACAGTACGCCGAACTGGGCCCGGTGCACCGCGGCCACAGCCTCCGCGGCAACCGGCTCGCCTCGGACTACACCGTTGCCGAACCGCGTGGCGTGGCTGTCCTCCTGACCCCCTGGAATGATCCCGTCGCCGTGGCCTGCGGCCTGATCGGCGCGGCGCTGGTCACCGGCAACGCGGTCATCCACAAGCCCAGCGAGCGCTGCCCGCGGCTGGGCGAGGCGCTGGGCGAGGTCCTGGCTCCGGCCTTCCCGCCCGGCGTTTTCCTTACGGTGTCCGGCGGCGCCAAGGTAGGGGAGCTCCTCACACAGGCAAAGGTGGACGTGCTGGCCCACGTCGGCTCCAGCGCGTCCGGTACCCGCATCGCCCAGGCGGGAGCGATGACCGGAGCGCACGTGCTCCGGGAGAACGGCGGCAACGACCCCCTGCTGGTGGACAGCGATGTGGACCCCGTATGGGCTGCCGGGCAGGCCGCCATCGGCGCGTTCAGCAACAGCGGCCAGATCTGCACGGCGGTGGAACGAATCTACGTCCACGAGGCCATCGCCGCGGAATTCTGCTCGGCCCTGGAAGCCGAAGCAGCGCTGAGGAACAGTAACGGCACGGTGGCGCCGCTGGTGGACCTGCGCATGCGGGACGAGGTGCACACCCAGGTTGCAGCCGCCCTGCAGCAGGGCGCACGGGCGGTGGAAGGCGGCGCCCTGCCGGACGGACCCGGCTCGTTCTACCCCGCCACGGTGCTGCTCGGCTGCACCGACGACATGCAGGTCATGACGGAGGAAACCTTCGGCCCGGTGGCCCCGGTGCAGGTGGTCAAGACGTTCGACGACGGCCTGCGCCTTGCGTGCAGCGGCAAGTACGGCCTCGCCGCCACAGTCCTTAGCGGCAACATCGCGCACATCCAGCAGGCAGTGGCATCCCTCCCGGTGGGAACGGTCAAGGTGAACGAAGTGTTTGGCGGCGCCCCCGGCGGCGCAGCCCAGCCACGCGGCGAAAGCGGGCACGGGTTTGGCTACGGCCCGGAGCTGCTGGACGAGTTCACCCAGGTGAAGGTGGTGCACATCGCTGCGCCACCCGCTCCCAACGGCAAGCAGGACGAGGGCCGGCCATGACCCCGGCCCCGGAATCCCTGCCTGCCGGCCTGGAGGGTGCCGGACCGTCAGCAGTGGACCTTTCCACCCAGCGGGCGCTTGCCGAGTGGCTGCCAGGGCGCCTCGCGGCCGAGGAACCCCGGATCCTCGTTATCGGCGACGTGATGCTGGACGGCTGGTGGAGCGGCAGCATCGAGCGGCTGTGCCGGGAGGCGCCGGCTCCGGTGGTCGACCTGCAGGAGCGCGAGTCCGCCCCCGGCGGGGCGGCCAACACCGCCATGAACCTGGCCGCCCTGGGCGCCAGGGTCGCCGTAGCGGGAATCATCGGGACCGACGACGCCGGCGTGGACCTGCGGAACCAGCTGGTGGCGGCAGGAATCGACGTCCGGCACCTGCACCTGCATCCGGACATGGTGACCACCACCAAGATCCGGATCAGCAGCGGCGGCCAGGTGATGCTGCGCCTCGATGACTCGGCCAAGACCGTGCCGGCCGAGGCCTTGGCTGCGCTCGCCGCCTCGGTACGTTCCGCCGTCGAACGCCAGGACGCCGTGCTGGTGTGCGACTACGGCAACGGGGTCCTGGCCGGCGTCGTTCACGACGGGCTGGTGGAGGCCGTGGGTGCCCGGGACGGGGAAGTACGGCGGCCGCTGGTGGTTGTCGATTCCCACGATCCCCGCCCTTGGGCTCCGCTTCGCCCTGACCTGGTCACCCCTAATGCGCAGGAAACGGCCCGGCTGCTGGACCGGCGGCTGCCCGACGGCCAGGACCGGGTGGACGCCGTGGGCGGGCACGTCGGGGCGCTGCTTGAGGCGACCGGTGCCCGTGCCGTGGTGGTCACGCTGGACCGCGACGGTACAGTGCTGCTGACTCCCGACGGCGTCCGGCACCGGACGTGGGCACGGCCGGCAGCGGAAAAGCAGGCGTCCGGCGCGGGCGACACGTTCGTCGCCGCCCTCACCCTGGCCCGCTCGGCAGGCCTGCCGCTCACCGCAAGCCTGGACCTGGCGCAGTCGGCCGCGGACGTGGTGGTGCACCAGGCGGGCACTTCGGTCTGCAGCACAGAACAGCTCAGCCGCTACCTGAAGGCCTTCGCGGACACCGCACTGGACGCGGACGAACTGCAGCGCCAGATCGAGGTGCACCGTGCCCAGGGCCAGCGGATCGTGCTGACCAACGGCTGCTTCGACGTGCTGCACAGCGGCCACACCCGCTACCTAAACCAGGCAAAGCAGCTCGGCGACATCCTGGTGGTGGCGCTCAACAGCGATGCGTCCGTCCGCCGGCTCAAGGGTGCGGGCCGGCCGATCAACGCTGTGGCCGACCGGGCCGCCGTCGTGGCCGCGCTCAGCTGCGTTGACTACGTGACGGTCTTCGATACCCCCACCGCCGAACCGATCATCCGGCAGCTCCGCCCGGAGGTCTACGCCAAGGGCGGGGATTACACGCCGGAGATGCTCGCCGAGACGCCCGCCGTGGAGGAGTGCGGCGGCCGGGTGGCCATCCTGGATTATGTGGCCGAACGCTCCACCACGGCCGTCGTGAAGCGGATCAGGGAGGGCGAGGGGGCAGCGACGGCCAGCTAAGGCCTTCGCCGCGGGTGGCCTCGCCGGTCGTCTAGGGTTGAACCATGACTGAGGCGCGGCACGGGTAATGGCGAAACGCGGAAGGTCAGGGGGCCGGGGCGCCCGTCCGACGGCGGACGCTGCGGAAGTACCGAAGGGGACCAAAGCCAACGGGCCGGTGGAGGGTGTGCACTACATTGATACCGGCGACTGCGAACTTATCGCGGACCAGGACAACTCCACCGGCTGGCTCCTGAAGATCAACGGCGTAATGAGCTCGCACATCGACCTTGCCGATCCTCTGTTCCTCGAGTTCGAGTACATGCGGTGGATGGCGGCGCTGATCGAGTCCCGCTGGCCGCCGTCGACCGCTCCAGGGAGCGCCCCGCACAGGCTGCGGGGCCTGCACCTGGGCGGCGGCGCCTGCTCCCTGGCGCGCTACTTCGCCGCCGTGTACCCGGATGCGCGGCAGGTGGCGGTGGAGCTCGACGGGAAGCTGGCGGAGTACGTGCGCGGCTGGTTCGATCTTCCCAAGGCCCCGGCGCTGCGCATCCGCGTGGGAGAAGCGCGGGCGGTCACCGAAACCCTCACTCCGGACACCCGGGACTTCGTCGTCCGGGACGTCTTTGCCGGCGCCCTGACCCCGCGCGCCCTGACCACCGCCGAGTTCAACCAGCACGTCCGGCGGGTCCTTGCCCCGGGGGGGATGTATGTCGTGAACTCCGGGGACTCCCCTGACCTGAGGAGCGCGCGGGAGGACGCCGCCACGATCGCGGCATCGTTCGAACATACCGTCATCATCGCCGACCCCGCCATGCTGAAGGGCCGGCGCTACGGCAACATGGTGATGGCCGGCAGCGACGTGCCGTTCGGGGATGACCCGCAACTGGCCCGGCGGCTCCTGGGCGGAGCGGTGCCGGCCCATATCTGGAACGACGCCCAGGTCCGCGCCTTCGCCGCAGGATCGCCGGTGCGCCACGACCCGCCGGCGGAGCACTAGCCCCGCCCCAGCAGGGCGTCCCGGTGCTCGGCCATCCGGTCCCGCAGCGCCTGCACGACGGCGGCCACGGCCGGACGGCGCAGCGAGTCCGGTCGGAGGACCATCCAGTAGGGGAGCAGCTCCGCGATCTGGCCGGGCAGCAGCCGGACCAGGTCATCGTGCAGGTCGCCCATGAAGCACGGCAGGAATCCGATCCCTGCGCCGGCCCGGGTGGCCTCCACGTGGACGAAGACGTTGGTGGACGTCAGCCCGTCCCGCATGGCCGGAACCAGCCGGCGCGGCGCGTCCAGGTCATCCACCTGCAGCATCGAGTCCACGAAGTACACCAGCGGGTGCTCGTTGAGCTCTTCCACGGTGGCGGGCGTGCCATGCTCGGCAAGGTAGGCGCGGGAGGCATACATGCCCAGCATGTACTCACCGAGCCGGACTGCTTCGGCGCGGTGCACCTGCGGCTCGCCCACCACCACTTCAATGTCCAGCCCCGAGCGCTGCTGCAGTGCCCGCCGGGTCATGGTCACCACCTCCACGCTGAGCCCGGGATGGTCCCGGCGCAGCCGTGCCACTGCCGGAGCGGCGATGTAGGCGCTGAACCCGTCCGTCGCCGTCATGCGCACGACGCCGGTAATGGGGTCGGGTGCCTTGCCGGCCGGTCCCAGGGTGGCCAGGACAGCCTCCACCTGCTCGGCCACCCGGACAGCCTCCCCGCCCAGCTCGGTCAGCTCCCAGCCGCCGGTCGCCCTGGCCAGCACCCTGCCGCCAAGCGCCTTCTCCAGCGCGGCGATCCTGCGCGACACCGTGGTGTGGTTCAGGCCCAGGGCTTGGGCCGCCGTCGTAAATTTGGCAGAGCGGGACACCGCGAGCAGGACCATCAAGTCATCCGGGTTGGCGTTCATATCTGCAATTTTGCACACAACTGGTGCCGCTTTGGTCATTGAAGCGCCTTGTTTGTGCAGCAATACTCAGGAAAGTCGTTAGTGCTGTAGATCACAGCACGTGTCATCGTGGACACCTAAGGAGAACCAGTGAGTGTAGAGCAACGCCCGGCAAATGATGCCGCCGGGTCCGCAGCCAAGGGATCGGGGCTGAAGAAGATCGTGGCCGCCTCGATGGTGGGCACCGTTGTGGAGTGGTACGAATTCTTCCTCTACGCCACCGCCGCCACCCTGGTGTTCGGCAAGTACTTCTTCCCCTCCACGGGAAACGAACTGGACGGCATTATCCAGGCCTTCATCACCTACGCCGTCGGCTTCGTGGCACGTCCGCTCGGCGGCATCGTCTTCGGCCAGATCGGCGACAAGCTGGGCCGCAAGCCCACCCTGCAGCTGACCATCATCATCATCGGCGTCTCCACCTTCCTGATGGGCTGCCTGCCCGGCTTCGCGGACATCGGGTACCTTGCGCCGGCGCTGCTGGTGTTCCTCCGCTTCATCCAGGGTTTCGCGCTGGGCGGTGAGTGGGGCGGTGCCGTCCTGCTGGTGGCCGAGCACAGCCCGAACAAGTCGCGCGGGTTCTGGTCCAGTTGGCCCCAGGCGGCCGTGCCGGTGGGCAACCTGCTGGCCACGCTGGTGCTCTTCGTGATGTCCTCCATCCTCAGCAGCGAGGCGTTCCTTGGCTGGGGCTGGCGCGTGGCCTTCTGGCTCTCCGCCGTCATCGTCTTCGTGGGCTACTACATCCGCACCCACGTGACCGAGGCCCCGATCTTCCTGGAGGCCAAGGAACTCGTGGAGAAGGAAGAGGCCGTCAGCTACGGCGTGGGCGAGGTCATCCGCAAGTACCCCAAGGGCATCCTCCAGGCAATGGGCCTCCGGTTCGCGGAGAACATCATGTACTACCTGGTGGTCAGCTTCGCCATCGTCTACCTGAAGAACGTCCACAAGTACGACACCTCGTCGCTGCTGCTGGCACTGCTGATCGCCCACGTCATCCACTTCCTGGTCATCCCGCAGGTGGGTCGCCTGGTGGACAGCTGGGGCCGCAAGCCCGTCTACCTGGTGGGTGCCATCAGCGGAGCCACCTGGCCGTTCTTCGCCTTCCCGATGTTCGATACCCGCAACGCCGTGATCATCGTGCTTGCCGTGACCATCGGCCTGTGCCTGCACGCCTTTATGTACGCCGGCCAGCCCGCCATCATGGCCGAACTGTTCCCCACCCGCATGCGGTACGCCGGAGTCTCGCTCGGTTCCCAGGTGACCTCGATCTTCGCCGGTTCGCTGGCCCCGCTGCTGGCCACCCAGTGGCTCAAGGACACCGGGTCCTGGGTGCCCACCGCCGTCTACCTGGTGGTCGCCTGCGCCGTCACCACAGTCGCCGTCCTGAGCCTGCGCGAAACCAAGGGCATCGCGCTGGAGGACGTGGACAAGGCCGACGCCGCCCGCGAAGGCCTGCTGCCCGCCAGCACGCGCTGACCTGTTCCGGCCGGCCGCCGGGTGCACGAAGGAGATTTGCAATGGAACATGATTTGAACGGACGCAAGGCGCTGGTCACCGGCGGTGCCAGCGGCATCGGGGCAGCATGCGTGCGGGAACTCGCGGCACATGGGGCAAAGGTGGTGGTGGCCGACGTCGACGCCGCCGGCGCCGCCGCCCTCGCCGATGAGGTGGGCGGCACATCCTGGGCCGTGGACCTGCTGGATGTGGACGCGCTCGCCACCCTGAGCCTGGACTGCGACATCCTGGTGAACAACGCCGGGATCCAGCGGATAAGCCCCATCGAGGAATTTGACCCGGTGCAGTTCCGGCGGATCCTCACCCTGATGCTGGAGGCGCCGTTCCTGCTGGTCCGGGCCGCGCTGCCGCACATGTACGCCAACAAGTTCGGCCGCATCGTCAACGTGTCCTCCGTACACGGCCTCCGGGCCTCCCCGTTCAAGAGCGCCTATGTTTCCGCGAAGCACGGCCTGGAAGGGCTGAGCAAGGTGACGGCACTGGAAGGCGGGGAGCATGGCGTTACGTCGAACTGCATCAACCCCGGCTACGTCCGTACCCCGCTGGTGGAAAAGCAGCTCGCCGACCAGGCGGCCGTGCACGGCATCCCCGAATCTGAGGTCCTGGCCAAGGTGATGCTCACCGAGTCCGCTATCAAGCGCCTGGTGGAACCGGAGGAGGTGGCTTCCCTCGTGGCTTGGCTCGCGTCAGACCATGCGGGCATGGTGACCGGCGCCAGCTACACCATGGACGGCGGGTGGTCGGCAAGCTAGCCCCCCGCCACTGCGCCCCACCCCTGGAGTTCTTGGGCAGGTGCCACGACTTGGGAGCCTTCCAAGTCACGGTAACTGTCCGGAAACTCCGGGGTTTGTGGGTTAATCGTGGGGCTTGACCACCCGGTGGTCGTAGAAGAAGACACCGTGGGCGGTGTGGATGCCCACGGACGTTCCCCGGTGTGAGACGACGACGCCTTCACGCCTGCCGTTGAAGGGGTCATCGCCCACCACGGCATCCCCGGCGCGGTAGGGGGAGCGCGGGCGGAAACTGTTCTGCACCTTGCCCCACGTCCTGGCCACGGCAGCGCCAAAGCTGATGGGGCGTCCCAGGGTGGATAAGTCCTCCAGCTCGTTTCTGACCATGCGTACCAACTCCTTGGGCGGCAGCCGCCGCTAGCGGTGCTGATGGCCTGAACGCTCCCAGCAGAGGATGGTCCTCCCATTCCGGCCGGCACCTTACGCCCAAGCTATGCGCTATTCACACCAGTCACACCAGTAACAGGTACTCATGTTTTGGGCAGGCAGTACTTGGGGTGCCAACCACGCTGCGTACGCGGGTAGCCTGGCCGACTTCGCCGGACGGGGCGTCACCGTACGTGACGCAGCATCGGCCTAGCCAGGCGCGGTGGCGGCAGGTGCCCGGCCCCGGGTTTGAGAGCCAGGCACCTGCCGCTTTTCGGGTATCACGATTTGTTGCCCGTCAGGGCCAGCGTCCCGCCGACTGGTCCACCACGGTGCCGATGCCCAGTGCCACGGCTGCCGCCTGCAGCAGCTGTCCGCTGGCGTTGCCCGGGACGGTGAGGACGCCACCCTTCCTGCCGAGGGCGAGCGACCTGCCGATCACGAACAGCACGCTGGGTCCGGGAACGACGATGAGCACCACGGAAGCCAGCGAAGACGCCAGAACGTTGGATAGCGGCACCATGCCTGATGTTTGACTCGGGCAGGCCGCAACCGGCACCGGCACGGTCTATTCGCTGCTGCGGGCGGACGTTAGCACCGGCAGCGGCGAGGTCTCGTCCACGAGGTCGGCCCGCCGTCGTCCGTCCCCCTTAACCCACAAGCGGTAGGCGAGGACCAAGAAGACAAGCCAGGCGCCGCCCACGTAGAGGGCGGTCCGGGTGTCCTCGAATGCGCCGAGGACCGCGATGACCAGCACCATGAACGCGATGGTGAGGAGGGAAGCGGCGGGCCACCACGGTGACGGAAATTCCGACGGCGGCAGGTTGCCGCGGGCGATGTCCCGCTTCATTGCCACGTGCGAGGCGAGGATCATCACCCATACCCAGACGGTGGCGAAGGTGGCGATCGAGGCGATGATCACGAAGACGTCCTCGGGAATGACGGCGTTCAGGACGACGCCCACCAGAAGGATCGAGGCCATCATCACCACGGTCATCCACGGGACGCCGTGCCGCGAGATTCGGCCGAATGCGGCGGGAGCGTGGCCCTGGCGGGACAGGCCAAAAAGGATGCGGCCGGCACCAAAAATGTCGCTGTTGATCGCCGACAGGGCCGCGGTGATCACCACGGCGTTCAGGATATGCGGCGCCGCCGGGATGCCCAGGCCGCTGAAGATCTGCACGAACGGGCTGCCGTTGCTGCCGACCGCGTCCCATGGGAAAAGGCTCATCAGGACCCCGAGTGTCAGGACGTAGAACAGGAGGACGCGCACGGGGACGGTATTGACCGCCTGCGGAATGACCTTCTTGGGGTTGTCGGCCTCGCCGGCGGTGATTCCGAGCGTCTCGATCCCGCCGAAGGCGAACATCACCACGGCGAAGGAAGCCAGCAGCCCCTCAAAGCCGAAGGGGAAGAAGCCGCCGTGCTCCACGAGATTGCCCAGGCCCGGTTCCACTGTGGACCCTCCGGCCTGGAAACCGAACACTATGATCGCGGCGCCGCCGGCAATCATGGCGATGATGGCTGTTACCTTGATTAGCGAGAACCAGAATTCCAGTTCCCCGAAGACCTTGACGCTGAAGAGGTTTAGGGCGGCCAGGAAGAAGATGATCGCCAGGATCCAGATCCAGCGTTCTACCTGCGGGAACCAGAAGCCCATGTAGATGCTGAAGGCGGTGACGTCGGCGATGGCAACGATGGCCATTTCGAAGACGTAGGTCCAGCCGGTCACGAAGCCGGCCAGCGGTCCGAGGTACCGGCTGGCGTACTGTCCAAAGGAGCCGGATACCGGGTGCCGGACGGCCATTTCACCAAGTGCGCGCATCACCATAAAGACGGCAGCGCCGCCGATGATGTACGCCAGGAGTACCGCCGGGCCGGCTTTCTGAATGGCGGAAGAGGAGCCGTAGAAGAGCCCGGTGCCGATTGCCGAGCCCAGGGCCATGAAGCGGATGTGGCGGACATTGAGGCCCCGGTTGAGGACGCTTCCAGCGGCGGCAGCGGGGGACTGCATTCCGGCCGGACTCTCGTGCCTGGTTGGGGATGGTGCTGCTTGCATACGTTTACCTTCTCGTCTTTGGGAGGTGGGCCGGTAACCAGCAGACCACTTCCGGGCCGGACGTGATCAGCCTCACGGGCAGTTGGTGTCTTTCATCTCAGACTTCCATTCCCGTGCCTCATGCAGGTCTGGGATTCCGGACACGCCTTTCTTATATCCGTAGTAGGCCTTGTGGTGGAGGGCGCATCCTTGTGTATGGGATACCGGACAGGGCCGGGAGCCCCCGAGGAAGGAGATGACATGGTGGTGGCGGAAGCGCAGCCCCCGGCCGCGCGTGAGGGCAGGGCGGCGTCCAAGGTGCCTGCTGCGGAGAACACGCTGCGGATCCTCAAGCTGCTGGCCTCGCGGCGCGGTCCGATGGCTGCCTCGCAGATCGCCTCCACCCTGGGCCTGCCACGGTCCAGTGTCTACCATCTCCTCGGCGTCATGGAGGCCAATGGATTCGTCCTGCACCTGCACGAGGAACAACGCTACGGGCTGGGCATCAGCGCCTTCGAGCTCAGTTCGGCGTACTCCCGGCAGGAGCCGCTCTCGCGCCTGGGCCGGCCGCTGCTCGCCTCGCTCGTGGATGCCCTTGGGGAGAGCGCCCACCTCGCCGTCCTGCACGGCCGGGACGTGCTGTACATCGTGGAGGAACGGGCCAAGAACCGTCCCTCTCTGGTGACCGACGTCGGCGTTCGTCTTCCCAGCCACCTCACGGCCAGCGGCCGGGCCATCCTTGCCGCACTTCCCAAATCGCAGGTCCGCGCCCTGTACCCCAACACAGCCGCCTTCACGGCACGGCACGAGGTGGAGGGCGCAATCATGAAGTACTCGGCGCTGTCCTCGCATCTGGACCATGTGCGGCAGCGCGGCTACGCCACCGAGCATGGCGAGGTGACCCCTGGCTTCGGTTCCATCGCAGCCGCCGTGACGGACCATGTGGGGTGGCCGACGGCCGCCGTCGCCGTCACCTTCCTGGAGGACAAACTTGAGCCTGCAGAGTGGCCGGTGCTCGCCGCCCGGGTCCAGAAAGTGGCCGACGAGTTGTCGGTCCGGCTCCACGGGCGCCCCGCAAAATAACCTTCACATGCTCTATCACTTATGGCTCCTAAACCCCTTTTAGGGACCAAAAGTTATAGCGCAACAGAAAGGTGACTGTGTCTGGAATACCGGACAGCGCCCCGCCAAAACCCCTGTTTGGCCCTCCGGTAAAGGGCTTTAGTTGATACAGAAGTTTTTCGCCATCACAGACACACGATGAAAAGGAGCCACCATGGCACCCGCCGATTTCACCACCGGTGCCCGCCCGGTCAAAGCAGCCCGCGGCACTGCGCTCACTGCCAAGTCCTGGCAGACCGAAGCCCCGCTGCGCATGCTGATGAACAACCTGGACCCGGAGGTCGCCGAACGGCCGGACGACCTTGTGGTCTACGGCGGCACCGGCCGCGCCGTCCGCTCCTGGGCCGCGTTCGACGCCATCACCCGCACCCTGGAGACGATGGAAAAGGATGAGACCCTCCTGGTGCAGTCCGGCAAGCCCGTGGGTGTGTTCCGCACCAACGAATGGGCGCCGCGCGTGCTGCTGGCCAACTCCAACCTTGTGGGCGACTGGGCAACGTGGCCAGAGTTCCGCCGGCTCGAGGCCGAAGGCCTGATGATGTACGGCCAGATGACGGCCGGGTCCTGGATCTACATCGGCACCCAGGGCATCCTGCAGGGGACCTTCGAAACCTTCGCCGCGATCGCCCGCAAGCTCACCGGGGACGAGAACGGCACCCTCGCCGGCACCTTGACCCTCACCGGCGGCTGCGGCGGCATGGGTGGGGCCCAGCCGCTCGCCGTCACCCTGAACGAGGGCGCCTGCCTGATTGTCGACGTCGATGAGACCCGCCTGCGCCGCCGCGCCGGCAAGCGCTACCTGGATGAGGTGGAAACGGATCTCGACACCGCCATCGCCAAGGTGCTCAAGGCCAAGGAAGAGCGCCGCGGCTGGTCGGTGGGCTATGTGGGCAACGCCGCCGAGGTCTTCCCGGAGATCCTGCGCCGCCACAATTCAGGCGAACTGACCGTCGATATCGTCACGGACCAGACCTCCGCCCACGATCCCCTGTCCTACCTCCCCGAGGGTATCCCGGTGGATGAATGGCACCGGGAAGCCGAGGCCGACCCGGAGGGCTTCACCAAGAAGGCCCAGGCCTCGATGGCACGGCACGTGCAGGCCATGGTGGAATTCCAGGACGCCGGCGCCGAGGTGTTCGACTACGGTAACTCCATCCGCGACGAGGCCCGCAAGGGCGGATACGAGCGTGCCTTCGACTTCCCCGGCTTTGTTCCGGCCTACATCCGCCCGCTGTTCTGCGAGGGCCTTGGCCCGTTCCGCTGGGTGGCCCTCTCCGGCGATCCGGAGGACATCGCCGTCACGGACCGGGCCATCAAGGAACTGTTCCCGGACAACAAGCACCTGCACCGCTGGATCGACGCCGCCGGTGAGCGCGTGGAATTCGAAGGCCTGCCGGCACGCATCTGCTGGCTGGGCTACGGCGAACGCCACAAGGCCGGACTGCTGTTCAACCAGCTCGTCAAGGAAGGAAAGGTCAAGGCACCCATCGTGATCGGCCGCGACCACCTGGACTCCGGCTCAGTCGCCTCGCCCTACCGCGAAACCGAGGCAATGGCGGACGGCTCCGACGCGATCGCCGACTGGCCGCTGTTGAACGCCCTGCTCAACACCGCCTCCGGTGCCACCTGGGTCTCGCTGCACCACGGCGGGGGCGTCGGCATTGGCCGCTCCATCCACGCCGGCCAGGTGTCGGTGGCCGATGGCACCGAGCTTGCCGCGGAGAAGCTCGAGCGCCTCCTCACGAACGACCCCGGCATGGGCGTCATCCGCCACGCCGACGCCGGCTACGACCGCGCCCTCGACGTCGCCAAGGAACGCGGCGTCCGCATCCCCATCCCCACGCGCCCCCTAACCTCGCAAGTTCGGCCAGGGAACCCTGCGCGCGTGGCCCCAAAAGGAAAGTAACCATGACCATCACCACCCATGAACCGCTGACCGTCACCCTCGGGGCCGGCGGCGTCACGCCTGAGGATGTTGTCGCCGTCGCGCGTCACAGCGCCAAGGTCGCCATCTCCCCGGAAGCCCTGGAAACCGTCGCCAAGGTCCGCGCGCACATCGACAGCCTCGCCTCCAGCGACACCCCCGCCTACGGCATCTCCACGGGCTTCGGGGCGCTGGCGAACCGGCACATCCCCAACGACCTGCGCACCCAGCTGCAAAAGTCCCTGATCCGCAGCCACGCCGCCGGCATGGGCCCGGCCGTGGAGCGGGAAGTGGTGCGCGGCATCATGTTCCTGCGCGCCAAGACCCTGGCCTCCGGCCGCACCGGCGTCCGCCCCGTGGTCCTGCAGACCATGGTGGACGTCCTCAACGCTGGCGTCACCCCCGTGGTCCGTGAGTTCGGCTCGCTCGGCTGCTCCGGCGACCTTGCCCCGCTTTCGCACTGCGCCCTGGTCCTGATGGGCGAAGGCGAGGCGGAAGGGCCCGACGGCGCCCGCTACGGCGGGAGCGGAGAGCCGCCCGTTGCCGAGCTGCTGGCGCAGCACGGCATCCAGCCGGTTATCCTCGCCGAGAAGGAAGGCCTCGCCCTGGTCAACGGCACCGAGGGCATGCTGGGCATGCTCCTGATGGCCATCGTGGACCTCCGCAAGCTGCTGACGACGGCGGACATCACCGCCGCGCTCAGCGTCGAGGCCCTGCTGGGCACGGACCAGGTGTTCCTGCCCGAGCTTCACGCAGCACTGCGGCCGCACCCCGGACAGGCCGCCAGCGCGGACAACATGCTGCGCGTCCTGTCGGATTCCCCGATTGTTGCCTCCCACAAGGTGGGGGACAACCGGGTGCAGGACGCCTACTCGCTGCGCTGCGCCCCGCAGGTGGCCGGGGCCGCCCGCGACACCGTTGACCACGCCGAACTGGTGGCCACCCGCGAACTCGCGGCCGCCATCGACAACCCCGTGGTGCTGCCTGACGGCCGCGTCAGCTCCAACGGCAACTTCCACGGCGCACCGGTGGCCTACGTCCTGGACTTCCTTGCCATCGCCGTCGCCGACCTGTCCTCCATCGCCGAGCGCCGGACCGACAGGATGCTGGATCCGGCCCGGTCCCATGGCCTGCCCGCCTTCCTCGCAGCGGACCCCGGTGTCGACTCAGGGCTCATGATCGCGCAGTACACGCAGGCCGGGCTGGTCTCGGACAACAAGCGGCTGGCCGTGCCGGCGTCCGTGGACTCCATCCCGAGCTCCGCCATGCAGGAGGACCACGTGTCCATGGGCTGGCACGCCGCCCGGAAGCTCCGGAAAGCCGTGGACAACCTCCGCCGCGTCCTGGCCATCGAACTGGTAACAGCCGCACGTGCCCTGGATATCAGGACGCAGCTCTCGGGCGGTGTCCTGACGCCGGGACCGGCGGGCGCCGCCGTCGTGAACGTCCTCCGGGACGTTGTCGAGGGGCCGGGGACGGACCGCTTCCTTGCACCGGAACTCGGAGCGGCTGACAAGCTGGTGGACTCAGGCGAGGTGCTCCGGGCAGCGGAATCCGCCGTCGGAACCCTGGCCTGAGCCCGAAGAAGATTCGGCATACGGGCGGGGCGTGTCCAAGGAATGGACTTTCCGGCGACAGGGCCCGCCCGGGGCCGGAGAGTGTAGTAGAACTGAAGTTGTAGTGAAAGTCACATCAAAGAGGCTGTGGCGCAGAACGTATACAAAGGGGTAGAAGTTCACATGAAAGCACGTGGGGCAGTCCTGTCGAGGCGCAATGCCCATTCCGCCACGGTGTCCGACTGGAAAACCCTCCAGGTTGGCGACCATGTCGAGATCATCAAGCATGCGCACGTAGTAGCCGCCGGGGAGGTGGAAGAAATTTCCCAGAGCGGCAACGTTCTCTGGCTTGTGCCGGCAGGTCCGGCAGAGAAGCAGCTCTTCCTGAAGTCTGACGGCGTGCAGGTCCGGCGCGGCTAGCAGTCAGTCCCAAGGAATCAAGCACCGAATCCCCGCCCTGCCGGAAAGCAAGGCGGGGATTCGTGGTTCTAGCCTGGTGGCCGGCGGCGGATCAGGCGGCAAAGGCCTCGTAGGTCTCGCCGAACGGAACTGATTCATCCAGGGCCACGGTGTAGCGTCCCGGGTTGAGCCGGGTCACCAGGATGCCGCAGGATGCGTCCTTGCTGGCGACCTCGATCAGTTCGGCAACCGCGTCTTCCAGCCCGGCGTTGACGTCGCGGCCGCTGGTGAATTTCAGGTCGATGGACCGGATTACCGGTTCTTCCGGGAACTGCGCGGGCTTTGCGATGCGTTCCAGAGTGGCTGTAGTCATGTGCTGAACTTTCTGTGTCTCATGCCTGAGGGCCGAACCAGTTTACCCGCTGCCGGGACAAATGTCAGATGACTGTTGTTTCCTACCCCGAGCAAAGATGATTCAAACAGCCCTGGTGGGGTCTCGCCCAACGGCGGCCAGTCACAAACCGCGGATTTGGCGGCAGTGCAACCGCAGGGCCACGATGGAAGTCCGTTCGCCAATGAACCGCGGGATCAAAGGAGCTGCACCGTGAAAATCATGCGCCTGGGCGACGCCGGCAAGGAACAGCCGGTTGTAATGGTGGACGCCGCCGACGGCTCCCGGCGGTACTTCAGCCTCTTGCCCCTGACCCGGGACGTGAACGGTGCTTTCCTGGCGGCCGGCGGCCTGCAAAAGGTCCGGGAAGCGCTGGCGGCCGGAGCGCTGCCCGCCCTGGAAGGGGCGGAGCTTCTCCGTGTTGGTGCTCCTGTGGCCAGGCCGGGAGCCCTGGTGGGCATCGGCATGAACTATGCGGCCCATGCGGCCGAATCCGGCTCCGCGCCGCCGGAGGTTCCGGTCATGTTCCTCAAGCCCGGTAATACTGTCACCGGACCGTACGATCCGGCCGCGGTCCCGCCGCTCTCCAGCAAGTTCGACTGGGAGGTGGAGCTTGGCATCGTCATCGGCAGGGAAGGGAGCTACCTGCCGGACACAGAAGCCGCCCGGCGGTGCATCGCCGGCTACGTCACGGCAAACGACTTTTCGGAGCGCGAATACCAGCTTCCCGGTGCGGCCGGCCAGTGGACCAAGGGCAAGACCCTGCCCGGCTCCACCCCACTGGGCCCCTGGCTGGTTCCGGTGGACGATATCGACGGCGGGAACCTGCCCCTGCGCAGCTGGGTCAACGGCGAACCGCGGCAGGAGTCGAAGACGTCGGAGCTGATCTTCGACGCGCCCACGCTGGTCCACCACTGCAGCCAGTACATGCGGCTGGAGCCCGGTGATGTCATTCTCACCGGGACTCCAGAGGGGGTGGCGCTGAGCGGCCGTTTCCCCTACCTCCAGCCGGGCGATGTGGTGGAGGTAGAGGTGGACGGGCTGGGCCGCCAGCGCCAGGAACTGTACCGCGCTGGTCGAGGCGCCTAGCCTGCCTTGACGGCGAGGACGGGGCAGTTTGCCTCCAGCAGGATCCGCTGGGACACGCTCCCCATGATCAGCTTGCCCACCGGGGTTCGGCGGCGCAGGCCGATCACGATCAGCTCCGCGTTGTGTTCTTCCGCGGCGTCAAGCACCTCGGCGGCGGCATCGTGTCCACGGACCGGCTGCTTGATCACGTGGTCGATGCCCTGGGTGGCCAGGCGGTCCTCAATGCTCTGGATCTCCGGCTCCTGGGCGTAGCGGTTGTCAACCAGTGCGTCCCCCTTGGACGAGTTGATCACCAGCAGTTTTGTGTTGTTCTTCCGGGCTTCGGCGATGGCCTGCGTGAGGGCTGCTTCGCCTTCGGGGGTCGGGACGTATCCCACCACGATGGTCATGACCGCTCCTTGTTGTCTGAGTGATGTACGTGCACCTCGTGCGATCCGTGGTCGCCTGCGTCCGCGCGCCTCGCACGGGCTTCGGTTGCGTCTGCGGGCGTCGGCACTGCTGCCGCCGCCGGCCGGTTGCGCCGGATCAGCTTGAACAGCAGCGGCCAGACCAGGATGAGGGCCACGATGATGTAGATGACGACGGCGATCGGCTCGCTGAACAGGCCAACGGGGTCGCCGGCGCTGAGCTGCAGGGTCTTGCGCAGCTGGCCTTCAATCCGAGGGCCAAGGATGACGCCGAGGATCAGCGGCAGCACCGGAAGGCCGAAGCGCCGCATCATGAACCCGAGCGCGCCGAGCACCAGCAGGATCACCAGGTCGAACGCCTGCAGGTTCACCGAGTAGGCGCCCAGGGTGGCGAAGAAAAGGATGCCTGCGTAGAGGTACGGGCGGGGCAGCTGCAGCAGCTTGGCCCACAGCGGCGCCAGGGGCAGGTTGATCAGCAGGAGCAGCAGGTTGCCGATGAACAGGCTCGCGATCAGTGCCCACACCAGCGGTCCCTGGCTGGAGAAGAGCTGGGGCCCGGGCTGGATGCCGTAAGTGGTGAAGGCGGCCAGCATGACGGCGGCTGTGGCGTTGGTGGGCAAACCGAGGGCCAGCATCGGGGTCAGGGTGCCGGCGGCGGCTGCATTGTTGGCAGCTTCCGGTCCCGCCACGCCCTCGATGGCACCCTTGCCGAATTCTTCGGGGTGCTTGGACAGGCGTTTCTCGGTCACGTAGGACAAAAACGTGGGGATTTCGGCGCCGCCGGCGGGCAGGGCGCCGAAAGGGAAGCCGAAGGCAGTCCCGCGAAGCCACGGCTTCCAGGAGCGGCCCCAGTCTTTTCGGCCCATCCAGGGCCGGCCCACCGGGATGACGTGCAGGGGAGTGCGGCGCAGGTGTGCTGCCACCCAGAGTGCTTCACCCACGGCGAAGATGGCTACCGCCACCACCACGATGTCAAGGCCGTCGGCGAGCAGCGGCTGGCCAAAAGTAAGGCGCCGCTGGCCGGTGACGGAGTCGATGCCCACCAGGCCGATGGCCAGGCCAAGGCCCAGCGAGGCGAAACCGCGGAGCCGGGACGAACCCAGCACGGCGGTGACGGCCAGCAGGGCCAGCACCATGATCGCGAAGTAGCTGGGGGCGCCGAGGCTGACGGCGAATTGAACCACTATCGGGGCGAAGACGGCCAAAAGGGCCGTGCCAATGGTGCCGGCAACGAACGAGCCGATGGCCGCCGTCGCAAGCGCCTGGGCCGCGCGGCCGGCCTTGGCCATCCTGTTGCCTTCGATCGCCGTCACCACCGAGGACGACTCGCCGGGGGTGTTCAGCAGGATGGAGGTGGTGGAGCCGCCGTACATGCCGCCGTAGTAGATTCCGGCGAACATGATGAAGGCGCTGGTGGGTTCCAGGGCGTAGGTGACAGGCAGGAGCAACGCGACGGTCATGGCCGGGCCGAGGCCCGGCAGGACGCCGACGGCGGTGCCCAGCAGGACGCCGATTACGGCGTAGAGGAAGTTCATGGGGGTGAGGGCGGTGGCGAAACCGTCCATCAGTGAGGACCAGACGTCCATCAGAGGATCCCTTCCAGGAGACCGGCCGGCAGTGCGATGCCCAAACCAAGGTAGAAGCCGTAGAAGGTCAGCAGTGCCAGGACCACTGAGATGATGCCGTCCCGGATGTAGTGGCGGCTGCCCAGTGCCAGGACGCTGCCCCAGAACAGCAGCGTGCCGGAGATGACCCAGCCGGCCCAGTCGATCAGCAGGATATTAAGGATGAAAGCGCCAGCAAGGGGCAGGACGGTTTTCCAGTCGGCCGGATGGCCGAGTTCGATATCCTCGCCGCCTTCGGCTTCACCCTTGCCGCCGCGCAGGACGTTGATTGCGAGCAGTACGGCACAGACAATCAGCAGTCCGGCAACGATATACGGAACGGCTTTGGGCCCCACCGGATCGGACTGCGAGTAGGGGACAGACAAGCGGTTGGCATCGAGGAAAACCAGGACGCCGGCCGCGCCGAGCAGGAGGGCGACCCCCAGCTCGGCACGGCCTTTCAGACCAGTGGCCAGTGAGCTCACGCCAGGCCCAGTTTCGTCAGGACGTCCGCCACCCGCTTGTCCTGCTCGGCGAGGAAGGACTCGAACTCGTCGCCGGTGATGAAAGCGTCGGACCAGCTGTGGGTCTTCAGGGCTTCCTTCCAGCCTTCGGTGGCGTGCATCTTCTCGAGGGCGGCGATCAGGGATGCCTTGTCCTCCTCGCTGATGCCCGGAGGGGCCACGATGCCGCGCCAGTTGGTGAACACCAGGTCGATGTTGGATTCCTTCAGCGTGGGCGCGTCGACGCCCTCGAGCCGCTCTTCGCCACTGGTGGCCAGGACTCGTACTTCACCCGACTCGATCTGCTGCAGGTACTCGCCTGCGCCGGAGGCGGCAAAGCCGAGCTTGTTGCCGAGGATCGCCGGCAGGAGGTCGCCGCCGCCGTCGTAGGAGACAAAGTTGACCTTGGTGGCGTCGATGCCCACCGCGCCGGCCAGCTGCATGGGCAGCAGGTGGTCCGGTCCGCCGGGGGAGGAACCTCCGCCCACGGAGATGGAAGCCGGGTCTGCCTTCCACGCCTTGACCAGGTCGTCGATGGTCTTGAACGGGGAGTCCTTGCTGACCATGATGGCGCCCGGCTCTTCGATCAGGCGGGCCAGCGGAGTGGTCTCGGTCAGCTTCGACTCGGACTTGTTGGTGTAGCTGGCGCCCACCACGCCCAGGCCCATCAGCATGGCGAGATCGCCGTTGCCCTTTTCGTTGACCACGCGGGCCAGCCCGACGGTACCGCCGGCGCCGGCGAGGTTGAACACTTCGGTGTTGCTGGTGATCTTCTCGTCCTCGAGGACCTTGGCCGCTGCGCGGGCAGTGGTGTCGTAACCGCCGCCCGGGGTGTTCGGGACCATGATCTGAAGTCCGGTAATGGGCCCGGCGGCGGCGCCGGAGCTTTCCGAACCCGTGGAGCTATTGCCGGTGGCACCGCAGCCGGTGGCCATCAGGGCGATGCCGGCGGCGACGGCGGCGATACGCAATGCGCGGATCTGGCGCATGGTGTTCCTCTTCTCTGAAAAACGGGCAGGACTGACTTGGTGATTCGATGCTAGGTTCCGCCGTGATGCCGGTCACTCTTATGTACGCAGAGAAAGTTAAGTTCATTTCGTTCACGTTTCCGGAGCCCCACCGTGGCCGGGCCGGCGCTCCCGCCGAAGTCCCCGCCGGCCGGGCGGTGCCTGGGGTATAGTTCCGGTACGCCGGGCGTGATGCGGAGTCCGTGCGACTGTGCGCATACCCTTGGCATCAAGACCACCACTAAAGGAATCCAAGCAGTGACTCGACGAAGAGGGATGTCCCTCGCGGGGCAGTACCTCGTGCTGCAGTTGCTGATAGTCCTGGCCGTGCTGGTGGCTGTCGTCGCCATCTCGCTGGCCCAGTCCGCCGCCACGTTCGAACGTGTGGAAGGCCGCCGTGCGCTCTCCGCCGCCGAGGCCCTCGGCAGCAACCCGGCCGTGCGCGAACTGCTGCCCACCGCCGAGCCCCGGACCGGAGCCGCGCTTCCCGCCGTAGCCGAATCCATCCGTACCGTCTCCGGGTCGAGCCAGGTGGCGCTGGCCAAAAAGGACCGGACAGTCGTTGCCTCCTCGGATCCCAGCCTTCTGGGCCAGCAGCTGGAGCTGGGGGAGAGCCGGGTCATGGAGGGCCGCGCCTGGACCGGGGTGGTCGATGGGTCCGGGGCCGCCATGCTGTCCGCGCACGTCCCGGTCCTGAATGACGCCGGAGAGATGATCGGTATCGCCGCCATCAGCAGGAACTACCCCACCACGCTGGAGCGCCTGGGCGACGCCGTCCCGAACCTGCTGACCTATGTGGGTGTGGCCAGCATCCTGGGTATCGCCGGATCATTCCTGCTGTCGCGGCGGGTTAAACGGCAGACCCTGGGCATGGAACCGAGCGAGATCACCGGCCTGGTGGAGAACCGGGAGGCAATGCTCCACGGGCTCAAGGAAGGCGTAGTGGCCCTCGACCCGCACGAGCGGATCACCGTGGCCAACGGCAGTGCCCGGGAGCTGCTCGGACTGCCCGCGGACTGCGTGGGCAAGAGGCTCGCCTCCCTTCCCGTTGACCCGGCAGTGAAGGTGGTGCTCACCCGGAACCAGCAAGAGCCCGACCAGCTGGTGCTCGTGGGGGAGCGGCTGGTGGTCTTCAACCGCGTCCCCATCCGGTCGCGCGGCCGGGAGATAGGCTCCGTCACCACACTGCGTGACAGGACGGAGCTGTCGGAGCTGGAACAGGAATTGGGAACCACCCGCACGGCCACGGACACCCTCCGGGCCCAGGCCCACGAGTTTGCCAACCAGCTGCACGTGATCTCCGGGCTCATCCAGATCGGCGACTATGATTCCGTGGTGCAGTTCGTCAACGGGGCTACGGTGGACCGCACCCGGCTCAACGACGAGGTGACCGCACGGATCCAGGATCCCGCGCTGGCCGCGCTGCTCATCGCGAAGTCCAGCCAGGCCACTGAACGCAACGTCGCGCTCCTGCTGGATCCTGAATCCCGGCTGGCGCCCGTCAGCGATGAACTTTCCCGCGACCTGGTCACGGTGGCGGGCAACCTGGTGGACAATGCGTTCGACGCCGTCTCCGGGGCGGGTGCGGCATCCGTGCAGGTGCTGGTGGAGGACAGCGGCGGCCAGGTCACGCTCACCGTCCGGGACAGCGGGCCCGGGGTACCCGCAGGGGCAGCGGATGACATCTTCAAGCAGGGGTTCACCACCAAGGATTCCATGCGGGAGGGCGGCCGCGGGTTCGGCCTGGCGCTCTCCCGCGTGGTGTGCCGCCGCTCCGGCGGCGACCTGACGGTGGACAATGACAACGGAGCCGTCTTCACGGCCCGCTTCACAAGGGGTGCGCGGAAATGATCAAGGTCCTGATTGTCGATGACGACTTCATGGTGGCCAAAGTCCATGCCGGGTTCATCCAGCGGACGCCCGGCTTCACCGTGGTGGGTGCTGCGCACACCGGCGCCCAGGCCGTCGTCGAAACCCAACGCCTCCAGCCGGACCTGGTGCTGCTGGACATCCACCTGCCGGACATCAACGGACTGGAGCTCATGCAGCAGCTGCGCGGGGTCGCCCCGGAACTCGACGTCCTGGTGATCAGCGCTGCCCGGGAAGTGGAGATGGTGCGGAAGGCGCTGCGCGGCGGCATTGTGCACTACCTCATCAAGCCTTTCTCACAGACCGACCTGCAGGAGCGGCTGGAGCATTACCGCAGCGCCTACCAGGGGCTTGACTCCTCCAAGGACGTGGCCGAGCAGTCGGACGTCAACCGGGTGTTTGGACTTGACCGCACCGAGCGGCCGCTGCCCAAGGGCTGCAGCGTGGAAACACTGAAGCTGGTGGAGGCGGCGCTGAAGGAGGCCGACGGCGACCTGTCGGCTGCGGAGGTTGCCGAACAGTTGGGTACATCCCGGGTCAGCGCCCGGCGCTACCTTGAGTATCTGCACGACGAAGGCCTCCTCGAGGTCCGCCTCAAGTACGGGGTGGGGCGCCCCGAACGCAGGTACCTGCTCAAGGCATAGCGGCGGATGGCGCGGTCGGAAGGTTCAGCGCTCGCCGCCGGAAGTTGGGCCGGGCAGGAATTCGTTGGGAAGTTCCGATACCGGGACGATGACCATGTCCTGGACCTTCCAGTCCATGGCAATGCAGGCCTCGCGCGCCTGCTCCAGCTGTTCCAGGCCCGGCATGCTCCCACCCGCAGGGACCACGAAGGACTCCACGTGGAACACATGCCCCTCGTCCCGGATGCGTGACCGGGCGTCTTCCGTCCAGGGCAACCCCCGGAGATAGGCATCCAATTGCCGGCCGAGCGGGTGGGGTTCGCTGTCGTCGTAGGTCATGGCCCGTTTATCCATCAGGGCGGACACGGCGGCCCGGGTGTTCCGGATCCCGTCGTGAAGGATGCTGGCGGAAATAACCAATGCCGCCGCGTAGTCAGCCCACCACAGGCCCAAACCGATTCCGGCCACGCCGGCCACTGCCGCCACAGCCGTCATCCAGTCGGCCTTGTTCATGTCTGCGTCCGCGTACAGAACCTTGTCGTGCAGTTTCTTGGCGAGCTTCATCTTGGCCCTGCCCAGGAAGACGGGTGGTGCCGCGGTAAGAAGCATGACGCCCATCATCAGCCAACCCAGCCAGATGGTGCTTCCGAACAGTTCGATTCCGCCAATCGTGGGATGTTCTGCCTTGAGCAGTCCCAGGCCGGACTCGACGAGCAGGTAGGCACCCATGGCGGTGAGGGCCACGGCGGCTACCAGGTGTGCAACACCGGTGGACCGGTGGTAGCCGTAGGGGTGGTCCTCGGAGGGGAGTTTCCGGATGATGCGGGTGGCCAGCAGGAAGGAAAGGGGCGGAAGGAAGGACAGGAGATCTTCAATCCAAGCCGCCTTCATCGCCTGGGAATTGCCCAGTACCAGAAACACCAGGGTGGTGGTGATGGCAAGGAAGCCCATGGTGGCCCACTCGAGTTTGACTGCCTTGCGCAGTGCCTCCCGCTGCTCCGCCGGCAGTTCCGTATGTCCGAAGCGGAGGGCGCCACCGCTGCTGAGACCGGTCATGGCTGTTTCTTTTCTTCCAGCAAAAACTTATCCAGCTCGAGCAGGAAGGCATTTTCGCCAAGGGGCACCAGCATGACATGTTTGTGCAGGTTCCCCCGCTGGTCCTTTGACTCCGCGTAGGGACGGGTCAATCCGGCGTGGGAAACCCACGGCGTCTTGTCATCCAGCCCGCCTATCACCAGGTCCAGCCCGCCATGCTTCAGCTCTTCAGCCAGGCCTTGTTCCGTTCCCACCACCCATTCCACGCCGGCCCCCAGTTGCTGCGCGAACCGTTCAACCAGGTTGGCTTCGATGCCCTCCACCCGGACCGGGCTGGTGTCGCTGCCCGCAGGGATGCGTACCCAGTCGCCATTCGGGCTGGCGCCCACACGCAGCGTCCCTCCCCGTACCCGGTCCAGGGTGCCCTCCGGGTCCGCCGGATAGGCGCCGCAACCGGAAAGGGCCAGCAGCGCTGCCAGCATAAAGGCCAGGATGTTGCCGCGCCTCATTGGCCGCTCCTTCCACCAGGTTGTTCAGCATCATGATAGGCAGCATGCTTATCAGTCGAAAAACGCCATGGTCCGGTGCGCGCCCGAAGGCCGGAGACGTCAGCGCAGCAGTATGTCCAGCAGCCGGGCTGCCACCCGCGCCGTCCGGCCGTCCACGTCGAAGGCCGGGTTGAGTTCGGCGATGTCCAGGTGGATCAGCTTCCCGCTCAGCACCACCTGCCGGCACACGGCGCTGATGACGGGCAGCGGTACACCAAAAGCCGCAGGGGCGCTGACCCCGGGGGCCGTTGCTGCCGGCAGCACGTCCAGGTCGATGGTCAGGTACAGCACGTCGATGTCCGCAAGGAAGGATGCCACGAACGCGCGCACCCGGTCAGCCTCGCAGTCCTCGTCCAGCAGGTACGGCACGCCCAACCGGCGGGCGGTGTCAAAAAGGGCCCGGGTATTGCCGGCCTCGGAAATGCCGACGACGCCGTAACGGAAACCGCGCCCGGCGGCGGCTTCGGCGCGGGCCATCTGGAGGAACGGCGTTCCGGACGTCGGGACCGGCTCGTCACGCAGGTCGAAGTGGGCATCCAGGTTCAGCACGCCCAATCGGCTGCCCTCCTGCACCGCCCGGCACGCGCTCACCCCCAGGTAACTGGCAAAGGCTGTTTCATGGCCGCCGCCCAGGACCGCCGTCAGGTGCCCGGCGTCGAGCAGCTCCGTCACCGCGTTCCCGAGCCGCGCCTGGGCATCCTCCAGCCTGCCTCCGGACACCGACACATCTCCGGCATCCAGCACGGTCCGGTCGAGGTGGAAGGCCAGGGGCGCCAAAGCCTTGCGGATGGCGGCCGGCGCGGCGGAAGCTCCGGTCCTGCCTTTGTTGCGGCGCACCCCTTCGTCACTGGCGAAGCCCAGCAGGGCGGCTGGCCTGGAGGGTGAACCGGGCACCGACGGCGCCGCCCCGCCTGCTGCACCCTCGGTTGCACCGGCAAACGGTGCCACCGCCTGCCACCAGCGGCGGTGCTCCGGGCCGTCCCCATCAAACCGTCCGGTCCAGGGCTGGGGCGGGAGGTCAACGGCAGGTTTCACGAAAGCCATGCTTCAAGCTCACCCCATGCCAGGACGTAAAACCAGCCGCGCCGCCGTCGACGTGTCTGGAATGCAAGAACCGGGCGATAAAGGGTACGGGCTATGGTGGTGCAATCCCTCCCTGCGGAAGGTACCACCCTTGCCCGCGCCTGATGGCGCAACCAACCAGGCCGGAGAACAGCACGTGTTTGAAGCCCCCAGCATCCTGTTTGCCGCCGCCGGCGTGGCGGTGTTCATCGCGGCCGTATTGCCGAAACTGCTGCGCGACATGCCTTTTTCCATGCCAATGGTGTTCCTGGGAGCCGGGATGGCGGCCTTCGCCCTGATCCCGACGCTTCCTGACCCGGATCCGCTGGCACACAGCGACTTCGTGACCCACTTTTCGGAGATATGCGTCATTATCTCGCTGATGGGTGCCGGGCTGGCTTTGGACCGGCCGCCGGGACGAAGAAGCTGGTCCACCACGTGGCGGCTCCTTGGAATCGCCATGCCGCTGTGCATCATCAGCCTGACGCTGCTGGGCCTGTGGTTCCTGGGGCTGGGCCTTGGCGCTGCGCTGCTCATTGCCTCCAGCCTTGCACCCACTGACCCGGTGCTGGCTTCCGAAGTGCAAGTTGGGGAGCCTGCCGATGAGGAGGAGGGCGCCGAAAAAGAAGACGAGGTGCGGTTCGGCCTCACCTCGGAAGCGGGGCTCAATGACGGACTGGCGTTCCCGTTCGTCTATCTGGCGATAGCGATCAGTATCGTGGGAGCCTCCCCGGCCGCCTGGTTCCCCGAATGGTTTGCCGTGGACGTGCTGTGGCGGCTGGCAGTCGGCCTCCTGCTGGGATTCCTCACCGGAAAGCTGCTGGCGCGGCTCTTCTTCTCGGCCCGAAAGGAAAGCCTAAGGCTGTCCAACCACTCGGAAGGCTTCGTGGCGCTGGCCGCGACATTCCTGGCCTATGGGCTGACGGAGATGGTGGAGGGCTATGGGTTCATCGCAGTGTTCGTCTGCGCTGTGACCATCCGCGCGGCGGAACGCACACACGGCTACCATCGCATCCTGCACTCCTATGTGGAGCAGCTGGAACGGCTCCTGACGGTGGTGATCCTGGTCCTGCTCGGCGGAGCCATTGCCCGCGGGCTCCTGGCGGAAGTCGGGATCGCAGAGGTGCTGGTGGCGCTGGCATTCCTGCTGCTGGTCCGGCCGCTGGCGGGATGGCTGGGGTTGCTGCGCGGGAAGACGGGCCCCCGGGAACGCATCGCCCTCTCGTTCTTCGGCATCCGCGGGATCGGCTCGCTCTACTACCTCTCCTACGCGCTGGGCAAGGGAGAGTTCGGGGACCAGGCGGAGTGGCTGTGGGGGTTTGTGGGCCTGGTGGTGGCACTGTCCATTGTGATCCACGGCGCCACCACGTCACCGCTGATGAACCGGCTGGACCGGCTCCGCGAGCAGAAGGCCCGGGCTGTGTCCGGGGACGAGGGCCTCGCCCCGAACACTCCCGTCTAGGGCTACATGCCCAGTGCAGCCTCGATGGGTCCGACTGCGAAGAACAGCAGGAATGCCCCCGCCACCGCCCACATCAGCGGGTGGATTTCCTTGACCCGGCCCTGGAACGTGCGGATCAGGACGAACGAGATGAAGCCGGCGCCCAGTCCGTTCGCGATCGAGTAGGTGAAGGGCATCAGGGTGAAGGTCAGGAACGCGGGAATGGCGATGCCCCAGTCCTGCCAGTCGATCTTGCCCACCTGCGAGACCATCATGAAGCCCACCACCACCAGTGCCGGGGCAACGGCTTCGAACGGGACGAGGTTGATGAGCGGCGTGAAGAACATGGCCACCAGGAACAGCAGGCCGGTGACGATCGAGGCCACGCCGGTGCGGGCGCCCTCGCCGATGCCGGCGCCGGCTTCGACGTAGATTTGGTTGGAGGACACGGAGGCGCCGCCGCCGGCGATCGCGCCCAGCGCGTCCACCTGGAGGACGCGGTCGACGTCGGGAATGTTGCCGTGTTCGTCCACCGTGCCCGCCTCATTCGCCAGGCCCACCATGGTGCCCATAGCGTCGAAGAAGATGCTGAGCAGGATCACGAAGGCCAGCAGGGTGGCGGCCACGAAGCCCAGGTGCTCGAACGCGCCGAACGGGTTCGCCTTGCCGAGCAGGGACAGGTCGGGGGCAGCCCATCCGGAGAACGCCGGTGCCACCAGGGACCAGCCCTGCGGGTTGAACGGCTTGCCTTCCTGCACGCTGGGTCCGATGTGCAGGGTCAACTCCAGGAGCACGGCGATGACGGTGGAAGTAATGATGCCGATCAGGATGGCGCCCTTGACCTTGCGGACCACCAGCGCGATGGTGAGCACCAGGCCAAAGACGAACACGGCCGTCGGCCAGCCCAGGAGCTTGCCCTCAAAACCCAGTCCCACCGGGACGGTAGTGCCGGCGACGTCAGGAATGCGGCGGACAAAGCCTGCGTTGACCAGGCCGATCAGCGCGATGAACAGGCCGATGCCCACCACGATCGCGGTCTTGAGCCCGTCCGGAACGGCTTTGAAGACAGCGGTGCGGAAACCAGTGAGGACCAGGATCAGCATGGTGACGCCGGAGAGGACCACCAGGCCCATCATGTCCGGCCAGGTGAGGCCGGGGTTCGTGGCAACAGTGACGGCAACGAAGGCGTTGACGCCCAGGCCGGTGGCCAGCGCGAACGGGTGCTTGGCCCAGGCCCCCATCAGGATGGTCAGGATCCCCGCGACGAACGCGGTCACAGCCGCAACAGCGGTGAATCCCAGCGAGTTGCCGCTGGAATCGGGCCCGGAGAGGATCAGCGGGTTCAACACCACGATGTAGCTCATGGCGAAGAACGTGGCGAAGCCGCCACGGACTTCGCGCGACCAGTTGGAACCGCGCTCGGTGACCTTGAAATACCGGTCGAGGGCAGAGCCTTGCTTAAGCATGAGTCCTCCGGGGGAGTTTGGGGATAACTGCATCCTATGGGCGCTGCGGCGGGACGGCCGGCAAATTCCCCTAGTCTGTAAGGAAGCCAACACAAGGAGCAGTCCCCGCATGCGCCCCATCCGCCGCCACCTGCTGAGCCTCCTGCTCGGTTCCTTCTTTCTTGCCGCCGCCCTGGGCTTTGCAGGTCCCGCCGCCGCCCATGACGCTGCCGAATCCAGCAACCCGGCACAGGGAGCCTCCCTGCCTGCCCCGCCGGAACAGGTGTCGGTGACCTTCAACAACAACCCGCTTGGCATCGGCGCCTCCATCTCCATCAAGGACGCAGCAGGCACGGAATGGGCGGACGGCCCGGTGCAGATCGTGGACAACGTGGCGTCGCAGAAACTACGGGCTGGAGGGCTTGCGGGCGAGTACACGGTGTCCTGGCGCGTGGTCAGCTCGGACTCGCACCCCATCGAAGGCAGCTTCGGCTTCACCGCGGCCGGCGCGGCAGGGGGGACGCCCCAGGCAACAGGCACGACGGCGCCCGCTGCAGTTCCGGGCATGGGCACAGCTGAGCCCGGGGTAACCGCCGAACCGTCCGTGCCGGCAGACTCCGGCGAGCCGTTCCAGTGGAGCATTGTGGTCTTCGCCGCGGCGGCCCTGGGCCTGCTCGCGGCCCTGGCCGTGATTGCCAGGCGCCGGCTCTCCGTAGGGGGCGAAGAACAGGCCAGCGGGGAGTAGCCGGACGGCAAGCTAGCAGGTCAGCATCGCAAAGCTTCCCGTTGCGGGAGCTGGCACCGTGTCCGGATGGACCTTGGCCGAGATGGCCTGGCCCACTGTTTTGGCCTGGCGCAGTACCTCCTTGGGAGAGGGGGTAATGAGTTCGCCAACGCCCACCAGGTAAATACCGATGGCCCGCATGGCTGCCGCCAGGTTCCGTCCCACGGCGATGCCGAAGT
This sequence comes from Pseudarthrobacter sp. NamE2, assembly GCF_005796205.1. Taxonomy (GTDB): domain Bacteria; phylum Actinomycetota; class Actinomycetes; order Actinomycetales; family Micrococcaceae; genus Arthrobacter. The sequence goes on from NZ_VAHN01000011.1 coordinate 38,728, forward strand.
CGTTGATCATCCGCCGGAGCTGGCTGTGGGCGCACCGGGTCAGGACAATATGGTCCGCCACCAGGATGCCGGTGGGAGTGTGGACCTCCCACTGCGGCTGGGCGGCCTCGGGCGGGGACTGAGCCACCATGGTCAGCTGCACCGCGCGGGTGGTGTTGCGCACATCCACCTGGTGGCTGGCCGCGTAGTTGCGCAGGTGCCGGAGGATTTCATTCCGTTCCCGCAGGGTACCGGAGTCGGCCGCATCACAGCGCTGCAGGGACGTGGTGTTCGCCGGTTGGGCCGCACCCAGGATGTCCAGTCCGTCCACCACGATGGAATCAATTCCGCGCCGCCGCAACTCTGCGGCAACGGCCAGGCCGGAGAGGCCTGTCCCTATGATCACGGTGGTGGTCTGTTCGGTCCCGGCATTTCCAGGCATGCTTGACACCACAGTTTCCCTCCTTCGAAGTTTCGGCAGGTGCCGGCATCCTCGCCGGCGCGCGTCCCGTGTTCCCCAAAGTCCGGCCGCAGCACGTTGGCAGGCAGCTGCCAACGGAAGTTGAAGCTGGCGTCCCCGACCAACAATGTCTGGAAGACTACAGAACATTTCCAGCCATGGGTAGCCCAAATCACCAACATTTTTCTGCCGGTGAACGCGCTTTCCGACGGCCTGTGGAAAGACCCCCGCGGGGCCGTGGAAACGGTGTGGAAAGGCTGTGGATAACGTGTGGATCACGGCGGCGTTACGCGCTTGCTAAGCAGGACGCGACGGAGAATAGTGAGAAGCGGAAGCGGGCGTATCACAGGTGCCTTGCGGCTGTTGGCGAGGTGCACGGGGAACGTCCCGCTTCTGGCAGAATAGCCGCAACATCTGGCAGGCACAGCGCAAGGAGGCGGCCCCATGGGCGCACAAGAGTTGCATCCGGACCCGGCCCGGGACGGTGGTGGAACCTCTGCCGCACCCGAAGGGATCGTGGTGGGCGTCGACGGCTCCGACCATGGCCAGTGCGCGCTGGTGTGGGCAGCCCGTGAAGCACAGCGCCGCCGTCGTCCCCTGCATGTTGTCACTGCTTACTCGGTGCCGATTTTCGCTGCCTCCGGTTTGGACGGTGGCTACGCCACCGTCGACGACTCCGTCATCCGCGAGGGCGCCGAGGCGATCGTCAGGCAGGCGCTCCAGAAGGTGTCCGCCTACGACATCGAAGTGACTTCTTCCGTCGAGAACGGCGATGCCTCGGGCGTGCTGCTGGACATGTCGCATACCGCGGAGCTGCTGGTGTTCGGCACCCGAGGACGCGGCGGCTTCGTGGGCCGGCTCCTGGGCTCCGTGAGCAGCGCCCTGCCCGCACACGCCAAATGCCCCACGGTAACCGTGCCGCTCGTCTGCTCGGACCGGCTGGGGGAGACCACGGAGGACCGGCGCATCAAGGCCGAACAGGCAAAGGCCGGGCACCAGCGCGTCGAAAACGTGGTGGTGGCGGGCGTGGACGGATCCGAACAGGCCCGGGTCGCCGTCCTGGAAGCAGCCGAGCAGGCCGAACGCCTCGGCGCCACGCTCCGGGTGGTGTGCGCCGTGCCCCAGTACAGCGGTTCGCTGGCCTGGGTTCCCGCGCCAATGGACCGGAAGGCGCTTTTCGCAGACATCCAGGTGACCCTTGATGCAGGAATGGCCTGGCTCCGCAGCCACTATCCCGGTCTTCCCACGGAGTCCCAGTTGCTCGACGGCTCGCCCGTGGATGTCCTGGTGGAAGCCAGCCGGCACGTGGAGCTTGTGGTCGTGGGTACGCGCGGCCGGGGCGGCTTCACGGGAATGCTCCTGGGATCAACCTCGGATGGCGTGCTGCACCATGCCAAAGGTCCCGTCATGGTGGTCCCGGACCGGGATGACCCACGCCTGGCGGACCGGTCCCGTTTCGGGCCCATGCTCGACGACGCCGCCTGACGGCCACGCTGGCCGCTGCCGGCGCTTGGAAAAACCGGAGGACATCTTCTTCGTGGACTTCGGCGAGGCCGCCCGTGCGGTTTCCGGGCAGGAGGGCGACGGCGGAACCGGGGACATACGCAGGCTGGTGGCGGAGCGCAGGGCTTCCTACGAATGGGAACTGGGGCGCCGGCGCATCCCGCGGGTGCTGCTCTCTGACGGCACCGAGCCCGAGGCGCTGCACGCTGCCGGCGCAGCGGGGTGCCGGGGGCACTGGCGGGCAGCCCCGCGTCCGCAGGATCCGTCACCGCCCCCGCCCGGGTGATCCTCGATCCGGTGGGTGCGCGCCTCGAGCCCGGCGAGATCCTGGTGGCCCTCGAGTACGGCATCCCGGCCGTGGTTGGAGTGCCGGACGCGACGGCCAGGATCAGCACGGGGCAGAGAATAACGGTCGACGGCGGCTCGGGCACCGTAGTGCCGGCACGGCCCGAAGGGGACGGCTGGGCGGCGGCGGAATTACCCTGAGGAGGGGATTCGGGCACGTGTCCTGCCGCCGCCGCAGGCGTAATCTTGAGCTATGGGCTCATGGGTGCGCTGGATTCCAGCCGTCGCCGCTCCTGCAATAATCGCCGCCGGTGTCCTGGCGGGGACCATCCCGGCACGTGCCGGCAACCCCCTGCCCGAAAAAACACCCGCAGAAGTCCTGGCCGCGGTCCAGGAGCACAAGGCCCACACGTTCTCAGGCACTATCGAGCAGTCCTCGGACGTGGGGCTGCCGGAACTGCCGGCCGGACCGTCTTCCGGGCCGGCTTCAGCCGGCGGAGCAGCCTCGATGATCGAACTCCTCACGGGGGAGCGCACTGCACGCGTGTACATGGACGGCAAAACCAAGGTCCGACTCCAACTGGTGGACCGTCTGGCTGAGCGTGACCTCGTCCGCCGGGACCGGGACGTCTGGTTCTACTCCTCCAAGGACAACTCCACGGCACACGTGACCTTGCCCGCCACGCCGGAGGACCTGCCCCTGCCTGTCCACCCGGACCAGCCGGCCCCTGGCACCCCGCCTGCTGACCGCCCGGAACCGGGTGCCGCCGAGTTGCCCACGCCCGGGGACATCGCGGAGAACCTCCTCGCCAAAGTTGACCCCACCACGGCCGTCACGGTGGGCGAAGACGTGGAAGTGGCAGGCCGCACCGCCTACAACCTGCTGCTTGAGCCGCGCACGGAAGCAACCCTGGTGGGCCAGGTTGCCATCGCCGTAGACGGCGAAACCGGGATGCCACTGTCCGTCGAGGTGACCCCACGGGGTGCAGCCGCGCCTTCCTACACCGCCGGGTTCACCAGCCTGTCCCTTGACGTGCCGGACGATTCGCTCTTTACCTTCGTGCCGCCGCCGGGCAGCACGGTGAAGGAACTGCAGGCAGCGGATTCCCCCCGCTGGCCGCTCAGCTTCCGGGCCCCGGGCATGATCATCACACCCGAGCAACTGACCGCCATCCGCACACACCCCGCCCGCCCGTCTGTTACCGGCAAGGGGTGGGAAGCCGTGGTGGAAATCCCTGCCGCGGCAGCGGGCGGAACGCTGGCTGAATCCCTGATGAGGGATCCGCTGCTCGCCCATGCCGCCGTCGTCGTTCCCGGCGGGCGGCTGCTGTCCACGACGCTCCTCAATGTCCTGATCGCCGACGACGGCCGCATCTTTGCCGGCATGGTGCCGCCGGACCAGCTGCAGGCTGCCGCCTCGGCGGCTCCGTGAGCCCGGCAGGCGGTACGGGCTCCGGTACGCCCGGGCTGACCATCGAGACGCAGGGCCTGACCAAACGCTTCGGCCACCAGGTTGCCGTGGACGGGGTGGATCTCGCCGTGCCACCGGGTTCCGTGTTCGGTTTCCTCGGCCCCAATGGTTCCGGCAAGACCACCACCATCCGCATGCTGCTGGGGCTTGCCGCGGCGTCGGCCGGGACCGTCAGCCTGCTGGGCATGGAGATGCCGGCGCGGTTCCGCGACGTGCTGCCACGGGTGGGAGCGCTGGTGGAGGGGCCGGCGTTCTACCCTTTCCTGTCAGGAGCCGGGAACCTCCACCGGCTGGATGCCGCAGGCCCCCGCACCGTGCCTGCCACCCGCAGGGCAAGGGTCAACCTGGCCCTGGAACGGGTGGGGCTTTCACACGCTGCCGGCAAGAAGGTCCATGCCTATTCGCTGGGAATGAAGCAGCGGCTGGGCATAGCCAACGCGCTGCTTTCGCACCGCGACCTGCTCGTCCTGGACGAGCCCACCAACGGGCTTGACCCCCAGGGCACCCGCGAAGTCCGCAACCTGGTCCGTTCCCTGGCACGTGACGGCGCAACCGTCTTTGTGTCCAGCCACCTGCTGGCCGAGGTGGAACAGATGTGCACGCACGCTGCCGTGATGAGCGCCGGCAGGCTGGTGGCGCAGGGACCGCTGGCCGACCTGCGCCGCGCCGGGCACGTCCGGATCCGGCTGGTGACGCCCGACGGCGGAAACGCGCGCACCGTCCTCACCCGGCTGGGCCTGGTGCCGGAGGGCGGGGGAGTTGAGCCCGACGGTGACGTCCTCCTCGCCGGGCTCGGTGCACCGTCCGCGGACGGCGGCCACCTCCCCGAGGACATCGTGGGACACCTGGTGGGTGCCGGCATCCGGGTCCGGGGGTTCACGATGGAACGCGAAAGCCTGGAGGACCGCTTTGTCGCGTTGACGGGGGAGGGGTTTGACGTTGCCCAGTAGCATTCCGGCGGAGCTTTCCGGAGCGGCCGTCCAGCAGGCGGGCCGGGCGAAGGAATCCGGGTTCTCACTGATGCTGTCCGAGCTCAGGGTGCTCTTCGGGCGGCGCCGTACGTGGGCGCTGCTGCTGGCGCTCGCCGCCATTCCTGTGCTGGTGGCTGTCGCGGTGCGGGTTTCCTCCACGGTGCCGCCGGGCCGCGGACCGGCATTCCTTGACCGGATCAGCCAGAACGGGCTGTTTGTTGCATTCACGGCCATGCTGGTGTCCGTGCCGCTGTTCCTGCCGCTCACCGTGGGTGTGGTTGCCGGGGACACGATTGCGGGCGAGGCAAGCCACGGAACGCTGCGGTACCTGCTGGTGGCACCGGCAGGGCGCGTGCGGCTGCTGCTGGTCAAATATGCGGGTGCGCTCGTGTTCTGTGTGGTGGCGCCGTTGACCGTGGGCGTCGCGGGCGCGGCCATCGGTGCGGCCCTTTTCCCCGTGGGTCCCGTCACGCTGCTGTCGGGAGACGTCATCCAGCCGGCGGAAGCAGCCGTGCGGATCCTCCTGATCGCCGCGTACCTGGCCGTTTCGCTGGCAGGCCTCTCCGCCGTCGGTCTGTTCCTCTCCACCCTTACGGTTGTTCCGGTGGGGGCGATGGCCGCCACCGTGGTGGCCTCCGTTGTGTCCCAGGTCCTGGACCAGCTGCCGCAGCTTGAATGGCTGCACCCGTGGCTGTTCAGCCATTACTGGCTGGGGTTCGGTGACATGCTCCGCCAGCCGCTCTTGTGGGATTCCTTCATCGACAACGCGCTGCTGCAGGCCGGCTACATTGCGGTTTTCGGGGCGCTCGCATACGGCCGGTTCGTGACCAAGGACGTCCTGAGCTGACCCGTGCTGCTAGGCGTGCTGCCGCGCCTCGTGTTCGGAGTGGCTGGCCGGTTCAAGCTGGAAGGTGCAGTGGTCCGTGTCGAAGTGCGAGCCCAGGCAGGTGATGAGCTTGTCCAGCAGCTGGTCCGCGCCGCGGGCGTTGAGTACCCCGTCTTCCACCACCACATGGGCGGAGAAGACCGGGACGCCGGACGTGATGGTCCAGATGTGGATGTCGTGGACGTCGGTCACCCCGTCAACGGACAGGATGTGCTCGCGGATCATCTGTACTTCCACGCCCTTGGGGCTCGCCTCCAGCAGTACGTCTACTACATCGCGGAGCAGGCTCCAGGCCCTCGGCAGGATCAGGACGGCAATCACCACCGAGGCTATGGTGTCCGCGGCATTGAACCCGGTGAGCATGATCACCACCGCCGCGGCGATCACCGCGAAGGAAGCCAGGAGGTCGCCGAGGACCTCCAGGTATGCCCCGCGGACGTTGAGGCTGTCCCGGTGCGCACCATGCAGGATCAGCAGGGACACGATGTTCGCCACCGCGCCGAGGACGGCGGCGAAGAGCATGATGCCGGTTTCCACCTCGGGCGCGGAACCGATCCTGCGGACCGCTTCGGTGAAGATCACCACCGAGATCACCACCAGGATGAGCGCGTTGGCCAGGGCGGCGAGCACCTCGGCCCGCTGGTAGCCGTAGGTGCGGGCGTCGCTGGCCGGCCGGCCGGCGATCCACGCGGCCAGGAGCGCGATGGTCACCCCGGCGGCGTCGGAGAGCATGTGCCCGGCATCGGCCAGCAGCGACAACGACCCGGAGAGGATGGCGCCAACCACCTGGATGAGGACCACCGCAACGGTGATCGCCAGGACGGCCACGAGCCGCTTCCGGTGCTGGCCCGTGGCGGTGGCGGTGATGCCGTGGCTGTGGTCGTGTCCCATGCCTACAAGGCTAGCCCCAGCCCAGCTCGTGGAGCCGGTCGTCGGAAATGCCAAAGTGGTGTGCCACCTCGTGGACCACTGTCACCGCCACTTCATGGATCACGTCCTCGCGGGACGAGCAGATTTCCAGGATGGGCTCGCGGAAGATCGTGATCCGGTCCGGCAGGGACCCGGCGTCCCACCACGAACCGCGTTCGGTGAGCGGAACCCCCTCGTAGATTCCCAGCAGGACGGTGTCCGGATCTTCGTCCGGCCGGGGCACGTAGTCGTCCTCGATGAACACCGCCACGTTGTCCATGGCGCGGGCCAGCCTCTCCGGAATGCTGTCCAGGGCGTCGGAGACGGCTGCCTCAAACTCGTCCGCGGACATGCGGAAGCCAATAGGTTCGTGAGGACCTTCAGGAATGATGGGAAGGCCGGGCGGGAGGCTGGCAGGCATACCACGACCTTAGCGCTGAAAACCGCCCTGATACCCGGGCCGCGGGCGGATCCGGCGGCGGGTAAGGCCCACCCCCACCAGGCAGATCAGGCCGCCCGCCAGGCCCAGGGTTGTGGGGATCTCACCGAGGAGGAGCCACGAAATCAGGACAGTGGTGCCCGGCACCAGGTACGTGGTGGCTGCCAGTTTCCCGGCGTCCACGAGTGAGAGCGCATAGGCCCAGGTGGTGAAGGCAATTGCGGTAGGGAAGATGCCGAGGTAGACCAGGCCTGCGGTCGCCTCCGCCGGGGCCGCCTGGACCTCGGATACCAACTGCCCGGTGAATGGCAGGCAGCACAGTGCCCCCACGAGGATCCCGAACCACGTCGCCTGCGCTGCCGGGACCTTCCGCAGGACCGGCTTCTGGACAATCACGCTGACCGCGGCGAGCACGGCGGCAAGGAGGCAGAGCGCCACGCCCGCCATGTCCGCCGTCGTGCCTTCCCCTGCCCCCGGAACCTGCCCCGCCGCCTGGCCTGAAGATCCCACCGCGATCAGCGCCACCCCGGCGAACGCCACCATGCTGCCGATAAGCAGCCAGCGGGGAAAGCCCTCCTTCAGGACAACCCCCGCCATGATGGCCACCAGGATGGGGTTGACATTGATCAGCAGGGCGCTGGTGCCCGCGTCCAGGACGTGTTCGGCGGCGTTCAGTGCCACGTTGTAGCCGCCGAACCACATCACTCCGTACGCCAGGATGGGCCACCATTCGCGTCCGCGCGGCATGTACCGGCTCTTCAGCAGCTGCGGCAGGACCAGCAGGGAAAGTACGACGGCGGCAATCGCCAGCCTGCCCAGGGTCAGGGAGCCGGGGGAGAAGTGCGGCCCGATGGCACGGATCCCCACGAAGGCCGAGGCCCACAGGACCACGGTGACAATCATGGCCGCCACGCCAAGGGCCTTGACCGGCGCGGGCGCGGGCGGCGTGACGGATTCCGTGGTATCGGCGGGGGTGGTTGATGCCATGGAGCCAATGTATCCGGGCGAAGGAGCCTGTGGCTGGCGGAAATCGGCCACGTCTGGCCAACTTCCTGCCAAAGTTGCGCCTACCTTGAGCCGGTGCTGCCTGGCCCCTCGGCTAGGATGCGGGTTATGGTCTCAAACCCCGCTCCACCCCGCGATTCCGCACGCCTAGCCAGAACAATTATCTGGATCCTGCTGGCCGTGACTGTGGCGGGCGGGCTTGCGTGGTACGCCATGTTCACAGCAGGCAGGCAGCAGGCCGTGCCGCCTGTTCCTGGCTCCGAACAGCTGGTCCGGGCGGACAGCCACCGGCTCACTACACCCTCCGTGGAGAAGGCCCAGCTGGTGGAGTTCCTCGATTTCGAATGCCCTTCCTGCGGTTCCATCCATCCGGTGGTGGAGGAGCTCAAAGCGGAGTTCGGGGACCGGATAACGTTTGTGCACCGGCACTTTCCGCTGTCCATGCACCCGAACTCGGGGCAGGCGGCGCTGGCCGCCGAGGCCGCCGGGCAGCAGGGCCAATACCAGCAGATGGCCAACCGGCTGTTCGAGACCCAGCCCCAGTGGGCCGGGAGCCAGCAGTCCCAGGCGCCGCTGTTCCGCACGTACGCGGAGGAACTCGGGCTGGACCTTGCCCTGTATGACGCCGCCGTGGCTGACCAACGGACGGAAGAACGCGTGCTGGCGGACATCGCGGACGGCAAGGCCCTGGGCGTGAGCGGCACGCCGACGTTTTTCCTGAACGGCGAGAAACTTACCCTAACCACCAAGGCGGACTTCCGGCAGAAGCTGGCCGACGCCGTCGGTTAGCCTTTTCCCCAGCCGGGATGGGCTGCCGTTCCGGCTACTTTGCTGCCCACTCCAGCAGCCGGTCCACCGGCCATGTGGTGATGATCCGGTCCTCCGGGACGTCGTTGCGGGCGGCACGCTCAGCACCGTACTGGAGGAAGTCCAACTGCCCGGGCGCATGTGCGTCGCTGTCGATGGAGAACAGGCAGCCGGCCTCGAGGGCGAGCTGGATCAGCGGGTCCGGCGGATCCTGCCGCTCGGGCCGCGAGTTGATTTCCACCGCCACATTGTTCTCGGCGCACGCGGCGAAGACTTCTTTGGCGTCGAATTCCGACGGCGGACGCGTCCCGCGCGAGCCCTCGACCAGCCGGCCCGTGCAATGGCCCAGGACGTTGGTGTGCCGGGCAGTGATCCCGCCCAGCATGCGCCGGGTCATGGTTTTCCGGTCCGCCCGCAGTTTCGAGTGGACGCTGGACACCACAATGTCCAGCCGGTCCAGCAGATCCGGCTCCTGGTCCAGCTCGCCCGACTCAAGGATGTCCACTTCGATGCCCGTCAGCAGGCGCACCCTGTGCGGCCGGCCGTCCCCCGCGGATTGGCCGTCGGCATTGATTGCGGCCACCGCGTCCAGCTGGTTGAGCAGCCGTTCCGGGGACAGGCCGTTGGCGATGGTGAGGTTCGGCGAGTGGTCCGTGAGGGCCAGGTATTCGCGCCCCAGCACCTCGGCGGCCGCGACCATCAGCTCGATGGGGGAACCGCCGTCGGACCAGTCGCTGTGGCTGTGGAGGTCGCCGCGGAGGGAATCCCGCAACTCCGCACCGCCGGTGGCCAGCGGCTGGGCCCCCTTTTCGCGGAGGTCCGCCAGGTAGTCCGGGACCCCGCCTGCCACTGCCTGCTGGATGACCTGGTACGTCCGGTCGCCGATGCCCTTCATGGATTTCAGCCGGCCGGTCCTGGTCCGTGCCGCCACTTCCTCCGGAGCCAGGGGGGTGATGGCGGCGGCGGCCTTCCGGAAAGCTTGGACCTTGAACGTGGCAGCGCGTCCGCGCTCCAGCCAAAAGGCAATCTCATTGAGCGCTGCAACGGCATCCATCCGTCCATCTTCACCTGTCTTTCCCGCCCAGGCACGCTGTTTTTGACCGATTTTGGATATTCCATGAGTAGGCCCTATAGTTGTGGAGTCCCGTTCGGAGAAACGCAGAGGACAAAGACGGAAAGCTTTGCTTTACGCCTTTTATTTTGTTCCGGACAGGTTCTGGCCCCCATCGTCTAGCGGCCTAGGACACCGCCCTTTCACGGCGGCGGCACGGGTTCGAATCCCGTTGGGGGTACGCAAGGAACTGGTCAGACAGGCTAAAAAAGTCTGGTAGGCTGGAAGCCTTGAAAAAAGCAGTAGGAATACTGCCAAAGCAAGAAACGCAAGGCCCTGTAGCGCAGTTGGTTAGCGCGCCGCCCTGTCACGGCGGAGGTCGCGGGTTCAAGTCCCGTCAGGGTCGCTCTGATTGCTGGAAGCATTTCCGGCTCTCAAGGTGACTAGTCACCTAGGCTCTGTAGCTCAGTTGGTAGAGCGTTCGACTGAAAATCGAAAGGTCACCGGATCGACGCCGGTCGGAGCCACCACTGGGAAGCATCAGTTCTTTGGAACTGGTGCTTTTCTGCTTTAAGGCCCGTTTCACCGGTCCAAATGGCCGCACCGCAAACGCACCGGTGCACACAACACATTCGGGGCACGGACTACAGACGAATACACAAGAGTTTGATATCAAAAGCAATTTGAACGCTTCCAGCAGCCTAAGGAGAGCAGAATGTCCGCCATACGCAGCGCAGGCCCAACCGGCCAACAGGATGGGAAAGGGCGGCCGGCGCCCGGGAAAGGGTCGCCGGCCGGGGGACCGAAGCAATCAACCGGCCGCGGCACAAGGCAGCTGCCCGCCTGGGTCTTCTGGCCTGCCGCCGCAACGATCTTGGCCTTCGTCCTCTTTGCGGCTGTCTTCCCCGGGGCGGCAACTGCGATGTTCTCGGCCATCCAGGGGAACGTCATTAATTGGTTCGGCTGGTACTACGTGGCAGCCGTCGCGCTCTTCGTCGCTTTCTCTCTCTGGATCGGTTTGAGCCACTACGGGGACATCAAGTTGGGTAAGGATGACGACGAGCCGGAGTTCTCCGTCATGTCCTGGTTCGCGCTGCTGTTCGCGGCAGGCATGGGAATCGGCCTTGTCTTTTTTGGCGTGGCCGAGCCCCTGAACCACTTCGCATCGCCGCGTCCTGGAGTCGAAGGAACACCCATCGTCCTCGCCCAGCAGGCCATGACGCAGACTTACCTGCATTGGGGGTTGCATGCTTGGGCAATCTATGTTGTGGTGGGCGTTTCCATCGCCTACGCCGTGCACCGGAAGAACCGGCCCATCTCCATCCGTTGGACGCTTGAGCCCCTCCTGGGCAGCAAGCGCGTGGCCGGCGGCTGGGGCAATGTTATCGACGTCGTTGCGCTTGTTGGGACGCTGTTCGGCGTCGCAACGTCGCTCGGCCTCGGTGTCCTGCAGATTTCCGCGGGACTGGATCAGGCGAACATCCTCCAGGCCACCACCATGACGCAGATCGGCCTGATCCTCGGCATTATCACCTTGACCATCATTTCCGTGGTCTCAGGAGTCGGCAGGGGAATGAAGTGGCTGTCCAACACCAATCTCGTCCTGGCCGCCCTGCTGATGCTGGTTGTGCTGTTCACGGGGCCCACTTTGTTCCTCCTCCGTGAGTTCGTCCAGTCCATCGGCAATTACCTCCAGAACGTCGTGGGCCTCACCTTCAATACCCTGGCTTTCTCCGGCGCGGAGGGCGAGGCCTGGCAGGCGGCCTGGACCACCTTCTACTGGGGCTGGTGGATGTCCTGGGCACCATTCGTAGGCATTTTTATCGCCCGGATTTCCAAGGGCCGCACCGTCAGGCAATTCGTAGCCGGGGTCCTGCTGGTCCCCACCACCGTAGGATTCCTGTGGTTCGCGGTAATGGGCGGCGCGGCGATCCATCGCGAACTGTTTGGCGCCGGGGGCCTGATCGGCGAGGACGGCAGTGTGGACACCGAGGGGGCTTTGTTCACCATGCTGGGCAGTCTGCCGGGCGGAACCCTACTGACCATTGGCGCCGTTCTCCTGATTGCCATCTTTTTCATCACCTCAGCGGACTCGGGTGCCCTCGTCATGGGCATGATCTCTACCGGAGGGGATGTGGAACCCAAGAACTGGCTCCGCATCTTCTGGGCCCTTTCCGCTGCTGCAGTAGCCATTGTGCTGCTGCTCGCCAACGGACTCCAAGCCATCCAGACCGCAGCAATCCTTACCGCAGTGCCCTTCAGCGTGGTGATCATTCTGATGTGTGTGGCCACCGCCCGTGCTTTCCACGTGGAACACGAAACCTTCATGCGCGCCCAGCGCAGGTTGGCCCGCGACCAGCTGGCGGCCCAGGTTACCGAGCGGATGCAGGATTCCATGCAGGATTCGGTGCAGGAGCACTACCAGGAGCACGTTGCAGGGCAGCTCCACGAGTCCGTGCAGGAGCACGTGGCCGAAGCCGTGGAGGCGCAGCTGGCCGAACGGCTGGCTACTTCAGTCGCTCCGGCGGCAGCAGATACCCCGTCCGGGGCCAAGAATCCCGCTCGGGGAAGCCGGCCCCTTTAGGCCGCGGAACCGCTCGGCAAGCCCTCTGCAGGATCGTAAGGGGAAGCGCCTGTTCTTTTGCGCCGGCGCTTCCCTTCACCTGTTTTTGGCCTCCAAAGGTGGGATTTGTCCCCCTCGCAACTTCAGGAAAGAAACATTTGACGGCTTTCAGATGGTGTGGCACGCGCGCGCTGTGGAATGCGTAAGCGCTTGCACAACGAGGTCCGGCAAGGTTTTCCGGCCCACGAAACATGGTTTGAGTTCCGGCCCTGGCGCTGCCTAGCGTGTAACCCGGCCCGGATATCCCCGGTATCCGCAAGGGCCCGCACCGGGACCCCACCCAGGTCCCGCCCCTCGACACGAAGGCGTCCTCGATGACGCCTGCGGTGTTACCGGGACGCCGGAGTGCGGAGGAACCAGGGCGCCCGCCCGTCTTCCACGAACAGTTTCAACTCCGCGAGAAGAGCAACCATGCACAAGCACCCCCAATCACCCCGGACGCTGCGGTGGCGGTCTGCCGCCGCGGCACTGGCGGCATCCGTTGCGGCTTCGGCTTTCCTGGCCGTGCCGTCGGCGCAGGCGAACGAGCCCGCCGATCCGCCTGCCTCAGAGCAGATGCCTGCCCCCACCCCCGGGTTCCCGCTTCCCACGGAACACTCCCAGCAGGCCTTCGACCCGGCGTCGGACTTTACCGCAAAGTGGACCCGCGCCGATGCCAGCCAGATCATGGCGCAGAGCAATCCCTCTGTTGCTCCCGGCCAGAACTCCATGAGCCCCGACGTCACCATGCCGGAAATCCCCGAGGACTTCCCCGCCATGAACGAGGATGTGTGGGTCTGGGACACCTGGTCCCTGACGGACGAGCACGCCAACCAGATCAGCTACAAGGGCTACGACGTCATCTTCTCGCTCGTCGCGGACCGCCACGCCGGGTACAACTTCGACCAGCGCCACTGGAACGCCCGCATCGGCTTCTTTTACCGGAAGACCAACGCCGATCCGGCCAAGGACAAGTGGAACTACGGCGGACACCTCTTCGTGGACGGCTCGTCCATCGGCAACACCGAATGGTCCGGCTCCACCCGCCTGATGCAGGGCAACCACGTCAACGTGTTCTACACCGCAACCACCTTCCACGACGTGGCTGAACGCAACGCCGGCGGCGGGGGGATTGCCCCGGACGCCGCGATCGCCAAGGCGCTGGGCAATATCCACGCCAACGAGGAGCGCGTGTGGTTCGACGGCTTCGAGCACACCAAGCTGCTGGAGCCGGACGGCAAGATGTACCAGAACAAGGAGCAGAACCCCGGCTTCGCGTTCCGCGACCCGTTCACCTTCGCCGACCCCGCCCACCCGGGCAAGACCTTCATGGTCTTCGAGGGCAACACCGCCGGCAACCGCGGCGAGTACCGCTGCACCGAGGAGGACCTGGGCTATCGCGAGGGCGACGCCAACGCAGAGTCGCTCAACGGGGTGAACAGCAGTGGCGCCTACTACCAGACCGGAAACGTGGGCCTGGCCGTGGCGGACAACAAGGACCTGACCAAGTGGTCCTTCCTCCCGCCGATCCTGTCCGCGAACTGCGTCAACGACCAGACTGAGCGGCCGCAGATCTTCATCCAGAACGAAAACGGCAGGAACAAGTACTACCTGTACACAATCAGCCACCAGTTCACCTACGCGGACGGCATGCGCGGCCCGGACGGAGTCTATGGCTTCGTGGGCGACGGCGTCCGTTCGGACTACCAGCCCGTGAACAACTCGGGGTTGGCCCTTGGTTCCCCGACCGACCTCAACCTGCCGGCCAACAACCCGAGCGGGACCATCTCGGGCCAGCAGAACGGCCGCCAGTTCCAGGCCTACTCGCATTACGTGCAGCCCAATGGCCTGGTGCAGTCGTTCATCGACAACGTCAACGGCGTCCGGGGCGGGTCACTGTCACCCACGGTGAAGATCAACTTCAAGAACGGCGTCACCCAGGTGGACCGCAGCTTCGGCCAGAACGGCCTCGGCCCGTTCGGCTACCTGCCCACCAACGTAAAGGTCGGCGGCAAAGGCCACTACAAATAAACCGCGGTTCCTGCCGTGATGCCGGTCGAGGCGCGCGGCTCCGCCCGGGCGGGGGTGTCCTTGGGGGACGCCCCCGCCCGGCCCCTTCAGCCACAACGCCTCGGGGCACCAGCACATCCGGGCATGCTGGGGATAGGGTTGGATCAACAGAAGGGGGAGTGCCTGATGGAATACCAGAATCCGCAACCCGGGCAGGGCGTCCATGGCGCCGCAGCGCCTGTTCCCGGCCTTGGCCGCACCGTAATCTCCGAGACAGCCGTAGCCAAAGTGGCAGGGATAGCGGCACGCGCAGTGCCGGGTGTCTACTCCCTTGGCTCGGGTCCGTCCCGGGCGCTTGGCGCCATCCGTGACGCAGTGGGCAGCAGCACAGACCACGCGGCGGGCGTCCATGCCGAGGTAGGCGAAACCCAGGTGGCAGTGGACATCAACCTGGTGGCAAGCTACGGAACGCCCCTCCATGCCCTCGCCAACCAGGTGCGGGCGGCTGTCTACCGGGCGGTGGAGGAACTGGTGGGACTGCAGGTCATCGAAGTGAATGTCGAAGTCACCGACGTCTATGTGCCTCCTCCCGTAAAACCATCCCCTGCAGGCACCACCGAACGGGAGGCGCTGCTGTGAACCTCACTGTTGCAGGTGCCGTGATGGGCGCCTTTGTGGCTTTTATGTCCCTCCAGTTCGGCCTGTGGGGTTTCCTGGTGTCCCTGCTCTTTATAGCCATAGGTGCGCTCCTGGGCCGCGCCGCCGAGGGCAAGCTGGACCTCCGTGGGGTCCTCGACGCCATCATCGGCCGGCGTTCCTCATCATGAGCACGCCCGCCCCGGCCGTGCGGGGGCAGGCATTCAGCGGCCACAACCGCATCAGCACGCAGGCGTTGACCAGCCTGGCCAAGGCTGCGGCGGCCTCTGCCCTGGGCGTCGACCCCCAGGATGTGAGGGCAAATTGGACGGACGACGACGGCCTGCTGGCTTTGTCCCTCGTCACGCCCATCAGCATCCCGCCGCTAAGGGCGGTGGCCCTGGACCCCGGGCGGGTCCAGGCTTTCGGCGGTTCCATCTGGGAACGCACCGTCCAGGCAAAAGCCCGCATTCTTGAGACCGTCACGGAACTCAGTGGTGCCCGCCTCAGCCGCGTGGACATCAGGATCAGCGGCGCCAGTATTCATGAAGGAGGCCGGGTCCAGTGAGCAGCAGCGTGGACGCCGGGACCAAACAGTCCCGCACCAGGCAGAGCCGCCGCAGCAGCGGCCAGGGCCCGGACATGCGCCGGGTGCTGCATCGGGAGACCCACTCGTCACGTGCGGCCGTGGCCGTGGTCGCCGCGGTCCTGGTCATAGTGCTGGCCGCGTACGGTCTCCTGGAAGCAGCAGTGCATGCCATCGGCCAGCCCGCGTGGCTGATCGAACCGCAGGTGGCGGCGCAACGGCTTGTGGAACTCCCTGCCGGGATATCACCGCTGCTTCTGGCCGCCATAGGCGGCGTCGTGGCCATGGCCGGCCTGGTCTTCCTCCTCAACGGCATCCTGCCGGGCCGGCGTGCCCGCCACCTCCTTCCGGGAGCGGGGCTGACCGCCGCAAGTCCCGCCGTCGTCGTTGACGACGAAGTCATTGCTTCCTCCCTCGCCCGTCGTGCCCAGCTTGCGGCCAACGTGACCCCCGAGCAGGTCATGGTGGTGGTCTCCCAGCGGCAGGTACTGGTGAACGTCCGGCCCACGTCAGGAGTGCCGGTGGACGAAGGCACGGTCCTGGCCGCCATTGAAGACGAGCTCGGGCAAATGGCGCTGGAGCCGGCACCCTCAGCACGTATCAACGTGACGGCGTCAGGAGTGGTGGGCGCATGAACAGCACCCCAAGCCTCCTGAACCGCATCCTGCTCACGCTGCTGGGACTGGTGCTCCTGGCTGCCGGTCTCCTGCTGGTCCTCCTGGCAACCGCGCCGGCGGTCGCGAACTGGTGGCAATCCTGGTCCCCGGGAGTGTGGGCCGGGATCAACCAGGCCTTCAACGCCACCAGGTTCCCGGGACGGGGCGAAAGCTGGCTTTGGATTCTGGTGGCGCTGGCCCTGTTGCTGCTGATTGGGCTCATGGTGGCCTGGATCGCCCAGCAGGGCAAAGGCCGGGACAACCTGCTGGCCGCCGAGTACGATCCCGGCGAGGTTCCCGGCGATGTGCGGGTTGGCGGGGGAGTGGCGGAGCAGGCTTTGAAGCACGCACTCGCCGGGCGCCCGGACCTGGCCGGGGCAAGCGTTACCACGTACAGCGTCAAGGGCTCGCCCGCCCTGAAGGTACGGCTCCTGCCGCGGCAGGGGGTGGCACCCCACCTGCTGGCTGCCGAGGTTTCCGGACTGCTGTCCGCCCTTGAAGCGGTGGTGGGCAGGGAAACCCCGGTGCTCATCCACATCGCTGCCGGAGCGCGGACGCGCTTCGGCAGGGCCGAGCGCGTCCGCTGACACGTCACTCCCGGCGCAGGTAAACGGCCGAATCCACCGGAACTTCGCGTACAGTTGCCAGCTCCCCGGCGGGAACGGGGCCGCTGGCCAACACCACTGTGTACCCTTCCGGAACCGGCGCGGACGCAAAGCCCATGTTGGCAACAACCAGGACGTCCCCGTTCTGGAATGCCAGCAGCCCGCTCTCCGGCGCGTTGATTTCCGCCCACTCCAGGCTGCCGCGGCCCAGATTCTGTTCGGCGCGGAAAGCAAGGGCAGCACGGTACAGCTCGAGGGTTGATCCCTCCTCGCCGTCCTGAACGTCGGCGGCGAGGGGACCGAAGCTTTCGGGCTGGGGAAGCCACGGCTGTGCGCTCCCGTTGCCCGCGGTCCCGAACCCGTAGCCCGGCAGCTTCGCGGCCCAGGGCAGCGGAACACGGCAGCCGTCGCGTCCTGTTTCGGCGCCCTGCGTGCGGAAGAAGGTGGGGTCCTGGCGGGCGTCTGCCGGGAGCGTAGTGTGCTCCGGCAAACCGAGTTCCTCGCCCTGGTACAGGTACGCTGAGCCAGGCAGCGCCAATGACACGAGGGTGGCAGCACGGGCGCGGGCCAGTCCCAGTGCTGCGTCCGGCTGTTCATCGTCCGCCGCAATGCCTTTCGGGAACGTGGTGGGATCGGAGAGCCCGAACCGGGTGGTATGCCGGACGGTGTCATGGTTGCTCAGCACCCACGTGCAGGGCGCGCCCACGGAGGCCGCCGCTGCCAGGGAGGCGTCGATGGCCTCTGCCATGCGCTCGGCGTTCCATCCCGCCAGCAGGAAATCGAAGTTGAAGGCCTGCTGCATCTCGTCGGGCCGGACATAGCGGGCCAGCCGTTCTGCCGGTTCCACCCACGCCTCGGCCACCATCATCCTGTCGCTGCCGTATTCGGCCAGGACCCGGTGCCAGTCACGGTAGATATCGTGGACACCGTCCTGGTCAAAGAAGGGCGACGGTGGGTAGACCGGCGACACCGCACGGTGCGGTTCCTCGGCGTCGGTATGGGCGCCCGGGGCGTCACCGGGCGGGGCGGGCTCCCTTGGCACGGCCGATGTCCCCTCCACCATGGCTGCTGCGCCGTCCCAATCGGGAAGGCCCTTTTCCTTGACCATGCCGTGCGCCACATCCACCCGGAAACCGTCCACGCCCCGGTCAAGCCAGAAGCGCAGCACGGAGCGCATCTCCTCATGGACCTCGGGGTTTTCCCAGTTGAGGTCGGGCTGCTTGGTGTCGAACAGGTGGAGGTACCACTCGCCCGGTGAACCGTCCGCCTCCGTCACCCGGCTCCAGGCGGGACCGCCGAAGATCGACTTCCAGTTGTTGGGTGGCCTGTTGCCGTCGCCGGAGCCGGGAACCGAGTCCTTGCCGGAGCGGAAGATGTACCTGTCGCGGGCGCGCGAGCCCGGTTCCGCCGCCAGCGCTTCCTGGAACCACACATGTTCGTCCGAGGTGTGGTTGGGCACGAGGTCCACGATCACCTTCAGCCCCCGGCGGTGAGCCTCCAGCAACATCGCGTCGAAATCCGCCAAAGAGCCAAAGAGCGGGTCCACCTGGCGGTAGTCCGCAACGTCGTACCCGCCATCGGCCTGGGGCGATTTATAGAACGGCGACAACCAGATTGCGTTAACGCCCAACTTCTCAAGGTAGGGCAGGCGGTCCATAATGCCCCGGAGATCGCCCATCCCGTCACCGTTCCCGTCCGCAAAGGAACGCGGGTAGATCTGGTACACAACGGCATCGGCCCACCATTGAGGGGGTTGGCCGGAAACCGGAAAGGTCTGCTTGGACATTTGGTTCCCCTGAGATAACTTTTTGATGTAAACGCTTGCACCGAACGCAGCAACCTTACTAGTGTGACAGTCACCACATCAACCTCACTAGCAAGCGCACTGTCGACTTACTTGTTACTCAGCGAGGAGCTTCAAGCTAATGAAAACCCCTAGATTCCTATTTCCGGCAGCCACTGCCGGCATCCTTGCCCTGACGCTGACCGCCTGTGGCGGCGGCGGAGGCGGCGGGACCACGGGCGGCGGGAGCGACGCCGAGGCAAACCTCGATGGCCGGGGTCCCATTACGTACGTGCAGGGCAAGGACAACAACAACGTGGTGCGTCCGCTGATCGAAAAGTGGAACGCCGAGCACCCGGACGAGAAGGTCACCTTCAAGGAGCAGACCGACCAGGCCGACCAGCAGCACGATGACCTGGTCCAGCGTTTCCAGGCCAAGAGCACCGACTATGACGTGGTGAGTGTCGACGTGGTCTGGACGGCGGAATTCGCCGCAAAGGGCTGGCTGCAGCCGCTCAAGGACAAGATGGCGATCGATACCAACGGCATGCTTGAGGCGCCCGTCGAGTCGGCCTCCTACAAGGGCACGTTGTACGCCGCTCCCAAGGACTCGGACGGCGGCATCCTCTACTACCGCAAGGATCTGGTCCCCGAGCCCCCCAAGACGTGGGACGAAATGATGGAGATGTGCTCCATTGCCAAGGAAAACAACATCGGCTGCTACGCAGGCCAGTTCAAGCAGTACGAAGGCCTGACAGTGAACGCTTCCGAGGCCATCAACTCCGCAGGCGGATCCGTGCTGGACGACGAGGGCAAGCCGAGCCTGAACACCCCGGAGGCCGAGGAGGGCCTGAACAACCTGGTGGAGGCTTTCGCGAACGGCAACATCCCCGCAGAGGCCATCACCTACCAGGAAGAGGAAAGCCGCCGCGCCTTCCAGGAAGGCAAGCTGCTGTTCCACCGCAACTGGCCCTACATCTACAGCCTGATCAGCACTGAAGGTTCCTCGCAGGTGAAGGACAAGTTCGGCATGGCGCCACTGCCGGGCAAGGATGGACCCGGTGCTTCTTCCCTCGGCGGCCACAGTGCGGCCATCAGCGTCTACTCCAAGAACAAGGCGACAGCCCTGGACTTCATCAAGTTCCTCACCAGTGAGGAACAGCAGAAATTCTTTGCAAACCAGGCGTCCCTCGCCCCCGTCCTGAGCTCCCTGTACGAGGACCAGGAACTGGTCTCCAAGCTGCCGTACCTCACCGTGCTGCAGGAGTCGATCGCCAATGCAGTTCCGCGTCCTGTCACCCCGTTCTACCCGGCGGTCACCCAGGCCATCCAGGAGAACTCGTACGCGGCGCTGAAGGGCGAAAAGAGCGCCAAGCAGGCTCTTGAAGACATGCAGAAGTCCATCGAGTCGGCCGGCGCAGGATCGCAGTAAGGCCATGGCAACCGAATTGGGCCCGACGCCGGTCAAGCCGGCGTCGGGCGCCCCCGCCGTTCATCACGGCCCCAAGGGCGTAGGTGAAGACAACAGGATCCTCAGCCAGGGCAAGTGGGCATCCTGGCTGCTGGCTCCCACCATCATCGCCTTGGGCGTCGTGATCGTTTACCCGATCATCAGTGCTATTGTGATGTCCTTCCAGAAGGACGCCGGGCTGGACCCGGCAACCGGCCTGTTCACTGCAGGCGGGCCCGCGGGTATCCAGAACTATGTCAACTGGCTGGGCCAGCAGTGTGCAGCTCCCGGTGGCGGCACGGTGGCTTGTCCGCCCGGCACCTTGGGCGGCCAGTTCTGGTCAGCAACCGGAACGACCTTCCTGTTCACCGTTATCACAGTGGCGCTGGAAACCGTCCTTGGTTTCTGGATGGCCATGATCATGGCACGAAGCTTCAAAGGCCGCGGCCTGGTGCGGGCAGCGGTGCTGGTTCCGTGGGCCATCCCCACTGCTGTCACGGCCCAGCTGTGGCTCTTCATGTTCGACTTCAATGGCATCATCAACAAAGTGTTCAGCGCGTCCATCCTGTGGACCGGCAGCGAATGGCCGGCCAAGTGGGCGGTCATCATCGCCGACACCTGGAAGACCACGCCGTTTATGGCGCTGTTGATCCTTGCCGGCCTGCAGATGATTCCTGCCGAGGTTTATGAGGCGTCCAAGGTGGACGGCGCCAGCGCCTGGCAGCGGTTCCGCCTGATCACGCTGCCGCTGGTGAAGCCGGCACTCATGGTGGCCATCCTGTTCCGAACCTTGGACGCGCTCAGGATGTTCGATCTTCCGTACATCCTCACCGGCGGCGCGAACAACACAACTACGCTGTCCATCCTGGTGATCAATCAGATCCGGCAAGGCTTCAATTCAGCCGCCGCGCTGTCCACCATCACGTTCCTGATCATCTTCCTGGTGGCGTTCATCTTTGTCCGCTTCCTTGGGGCAAACGTGGTGGAACAGAGCGGGGCAACCGGTAAGGGGAAGAAATGACAACTGCAACTGCTTCCTCCAGCGTTGGTGCCGGGCAGGGCACTGCAAGCAGGGCATCGCAGAGCCGGGAACAATGGGCAAGCGTCCGCACGTACATCAGTGCGGCCGTCATCCTGATCTGGTGCCTGGCCCCGGCGTACTGGATGGTGGTGACCGCGTTCCGCCAAGTGGGCTTCACCTACGACACCACGCCGTGGCCCACCCACGTGACCCTGGACAACTTCCTCACCGCGTTCGATACCTCGTTCGGCAACCGGTTCGGCCAGGCCCTGCTGAACAGCATCATCATTGGTGTCACGGTGACGGTGATCTCGCTGATCATCGGTGTCTTCGCGGCCTACGCCCTGGCCCGGCTGAACTTCCGGTTCAAGTACCTGGTGCTGGGCTTCATCCTGGGCGCTTCCATGTTCCCGGGCGTTGCCCTCATCACCCCGCTGTTCCAGCTGTTCACCAACATCGGCTGGATGGGCACCTACCAGGCGCTGATCATCCCGAACATTTCGTTCGTGCTGCCGCTGACCGTCTACACCCTGACGTCCTTCTTCCGCGAGATGCCGTGGGAACTTGAAGAATCAGCCCGTGTGGACGGCTGCACCCAGGGGCAGGCTTTCCGGAAGGTCATCATGCCGCTTGCCGCTCCGGCAATCTTCACCACGGCAATCCTGGCGTTCATCTCCTCGTGGAACGAGTTCCTGATCGCCAGCCAGCTGTCCAACGAGGCCACCCAGCCGGTCACGGTTGCGATCGCCAGCTTCGCCGGTGCGCAACCCAACCAGATCCCGTACACCGCCATCATGGCCGCGGGCACCATCGTCACCATTCCGCTGGTGATCCTGGTGCTCGTCTTCCAGCGCAAGATTGTGGCCGGCCTGACAGCCGGTGCAGTCAAGTGACGGGCGATGCTTCCCGCTCCCGGAACCCGGGGGCGGGAAGTAACCGCCGGCGGGTCCGGTCCGGCGAGGATTTTGACATCATCATCGGGTTCCTCGGCTTTTGGGCCCTGGTCCTGCTGGTGGTCACCGTTTGGATGGAAGTGACAGCGCAGCCTGCCCTTGGTTGGGCCCTTGGCCTGCTGGCAACGCTCCTTGCCCTGTACGGCATGGTGCGGCTGCGCCGGAAGCTCCCGGATCGCAGGTAACAGGGCAGGGGCGGTCCTGTCGCAGTTAACACTGCACTGCCGCTGAGTGCGAAGATACGAAGCGCCGGGGGCTACGAGGGGCAAGCAGCCTTACGCTGCAAGGAGTAATTGAGGGGACGCCGTGGCACGCACAACAGAAAGATCCCAACGGGGCGGCCACAACGGAGTCAGCATCGAGGACGTGGCTGCAGCCGCGGGTGTATCCACGGCCACCGTGTCCCGCGCAGTCCGGGGGCTGCCCCGGGTCTCGCCGGCCACGCGGGAGAAAATCCTTGAGGTGGCCGGAAACCTCGGCTACGTGGCCTCCTCCTCGGCTTCCGGCCTGGCAACAGGCCGCACCAAGACCATAGGGGTCCTGGCCCCGTTCGTCAGCCGGTGGTTCTTCTCGAAAGCCATCGAGGGCGCCGACCGCGAGCTTCATGCACGGCAGTACAACCTCTCGCTCTTCAACCTGGGCGGCCACGGCAGCCACCGGGAACGGCTTTTCAGCAAGACCATGGTCTACAAGCAGATCGATGCCCTGCTTGTCCTGTGTATGGCACTGACCCACGAAGAACTGGACCACCTGCAGAAAATCGACATCCCGCTGGTGGTGGTGGGCGGCCACGTGGAGGAATGCGCCTACATCGGCATCGACGACTACGCCGCCGCCTCAACAGCGGTCCGGCATTTGATCGACCTGGGCCACCGGGACATCGCACTGCTGCACGGCGACGACGAGACGGACCTGAACTTCGATGTTCCCCGGGTACGGATCCTCGCCTTCAAGGACGTGATGGCCGCGGCAGGCCTTCCCACCCCGCCCGAGTGGGACGAATGGGGCGACTTCACCGTCCGAAGCGGGCAGGAAGCGTTCCGCCGGCTCTGGTCCAAGCCCGGTCCCAAGCCGTCCGCCATCTTCTGCGCGTCGGACGAGATGGCCATGGGCGTCATTTTCGAGGCGGCCCGGATCGGTGTCCGCGTCCCGGAGGACCTCTCGGTGGTGGGCATCGACAACCATGATTTTGCCGACGCCATGGGACTGACCACCGTCGGCCAGCGGCCTGACGAGCAGGCGGAGCTTGCCACCAAGATGCTCCTGGACGAACTGGACGGCGTGGCCGGATCGGTGCAGTCAGCGGTTGCACCCCACGAGCTCATCGTGCGCCGGACCACAGCGCCGCCCATGGATCAGCGCCCCTGAATCAGGGCGTTCCCCCGGTCAAGACGCAGGCCAGGCTCAGGACGCGCGGGCCAGTTGGCGGATGGGGATCCAGCGGGACGCGAGCCGCCGATAGGCAGCTGCGGCGCCGGTCATGTCCCCTTCCGCAAGGCACTCAATGCCCAGCCGGATGTCCATGGGCGAATCGTCCGGGTACACCTTGTCCGCCACGGCCCCGTAGTCCAGCTCCACCATCGATTCCACATGGAACTGCTCAAGCCACTCCGTGAGCTGGGCAAGGTCGTCCAGCATGTCGAGGTCGGGAGCGGCCAGTGCCAGGTTGGCCACGGCGTAGCGGGCGCGTTCCAGTGCCTCGGTGATGGGCGCCCACACGCGGACGGTGAGGATCCGGCCGGCGGCTTCCACAACGTCCTTGTGGTCCGACTCCATGAACAGGGAGAACCAGCTGAACGGGATGCCCCAGGTGGAGGCGCGGGTGTGCACGCGGATGGAACCATCCCGGGCCTTGACCTGGTCGATCCGCTCCTGGTGCTTGTCCCGCTGTTCTTCCGGGATCAGCAGCTCCGCGAGCGGACCGTGGATCCCTTCCATCAGCGCGTTGGCGGCCAGCCCGGCCCGGAGGACCAACTGGCTGGGACAGTAGAGGAGCACCGGCTCTGCGTCAGCGCCGTCGTCGGACGCTCCGTCCTGGGCGGCAGGGGCAGTAGTGACGCGGACCAAGTCGGTGCGCCCGGTGGGGAAGGGATCGCCGCCCGAACGGGTGATGCGCCCCAAAGACGCCAGCAGCTCGGCGTTCTCGACGGCGGCGCGCGAGGCGGTGCGCGCGCCGGCGGCTTGGATGGCCGGGCGCTGTTCCTCCGGGAAAGCCTCCAGCGGCTCGTAGACGCGGAGGGTGGAAGAAAACGGCAGGCCTGCCTGGCCCCGGTAGAGGTTTCCCGTCATTGCGGTCTCCTTTGCTGGGTCCAGGTGGCTGCCATCAGTTTGCCAGTTCCACCAGCACGGGGGCGTGATCCGAGGCGCCTTTGCCCTTGCGTTCCTCGCGGTCGATGGACGCGCCGGTCACCCGGCTGGCCAAAGCAGGGGAGGCAAGGACGAAGTCGATCCGCATGCCTTCGCGCCTGGGGAAACGCAGCTGCGTGTAGTCCCAGTAGGTGTAGACGCCGGGCCCGGGAGTGTAGGGGCGGACAACGTCGGTGTAGCCGGCGGATTCGAACGCGTGGAACGCGGCACGCTCGGGCGGGCTGACGTGGGTGTACCTGTTGTTGACGAAGAGGTCGATGTCCCAAACGTCCTCATCGAAGGGCGCAATGTTCCAGTCACCCATCAGCGCCACCTGGGCCTGCGGGTTCTCGGCGACGAGTCCCTGCGCGTGCGTCTTCAGGCTCTCAAGCCACTTCAGCTTGTAGGGCATGTGCTCGTCGTCCAGGGAGCGGCCGTTGGGTACATACAGGCTCCAGATCCGGATCCCGGCACAGGTCGCGGCCATCGCACGGGCTTCCTGGACGGGGTCCTTGCCGGCCTTGCCGAAGGCGGGCTGGTCCAGGAAGGTGCGCTCCACATCTTCCAGCCCCACACGTGAAGCGATGGCCACGCCGTTCCACTGGTTCACTCCGAAGTGGGCCACCTCGTAGCCCATGCGCTCAAAGAGCTCCCACGGAAAGTTGTCGTCCTTGCACTTGGTCTCCTGGATGGCCAAAACGTCGCAGTCGCTGCGCTGAAGCCAGGCTTCAACGCGGTCGGCGCGGGCACGGAGCGAATTTACATTCCAGGTAGCGATCTTCACAGTTCCTAACTTACCGTGGCGGCCGCGCCGGGGGTAAAGCAACGCGGAACGCTCCGAATTCCCCGGTTCCAAGCCGTGCCGGGTCCATGGAACTTGCCGGGAAGCCCGGGTATATTCGCAACCAGGCATGACCTGGGCCACATCCAACTGGACCAATGCGAAGGAGCATCAGCCATGGTGCGCGAGCTCTCCCATTACATCGGCGGCCGGCACGTGGAAGGCGCCTCCGGACGCTTCGCCGACGTCTTCGACCCCTGTACCGGCGACGTCCAGGCCCGGGTCCCGCTCGCCGACCAGGACGAGGTGCGCAGCGCGGTAACCACCGCGTGCGAGGCTCAGGCTGCATGGGCGGGAACCAATCCACAGCGGCGGGCCAGGATCCTGCTCAAATTCGTGGACCTGGTCAACCGGAACATGGACGAACTGGCCCGGCTGTTGTCCTCGGAACACGGTAAAACCCTCGCGGATTCCAAGGGGGACATCCAGCGCGGCCTGGAAGTGGTGGAGTTCGCCGCCGGGGCTCCGCACCTGCTCAAAGGGGAGTTCTCAACGGACGCGGGCCCGGGCATCGACATCCACTCGCTCCGCCAGCCGCTGGGCGTGGTGGCGGGCATCACCCCCTTCAACTTCCCCGCCATGATTCCGCTCTGGAAGTCGGCGCCTGCCTTGGCCGCCGGCAACGCCTTCATCCTCAAGCCCTCGGAGCGGGACCCGTCGGTGCCGCTCCGTCTGGCCGAGCTGTACAGCGAGGCAGGTGTTCCTGACGGCGTCTTCACCGTGGTCAACGGGGACAAGGAAGCCGTGGACGCGCTGCTGGAGGACCCGCGGATCAAGGCGGTGGGCTTTGTGGGTTCCACCCCCATCGCCCGGTACATCTATGCCACCGCCACCGCGCACGGCAAGCGGGCCCAGTGCTTCGGCGGCGCCAAGAACCACATGGTGGTCATGCCGGACGCCGACCTTGACCAGGCCGCGGACGCCCTGGTGGGCTCCGGTTACGGCTCGGCCGGCGAGCGGTGCATGGCCGTCTCCGTGGCCGTGCCGGTGGGCGAAGAAACCGCGGACAAGCTGGTGGCGAAGCTGCAGGACCGGGTCAAGCAACTTCGGGTGGGCCACAGCCTGTCGCCGGACTCCGACTTCGGGCCGGTGGTCTCTGCAGCGGCGAAGGAACGCATAGAGGGCTACATCCGGTCAGGCGTTGACGACGGCGCAGCCCTCCTTGCCGACGGGCGCGGCCTGACGGTGGAGGGCCACGAGAACGGCTTCTGGCTGGGCGCCACTCTTTTCGACCGAGTCACCCCGGAGATGGCCGTCTACCGGGACGAGATTTTTGGGCCCGTCCTCAGCGTTGTGCGGGCGGCCGGGTATGAGGAAGCCCTCCGGCTGTGCACCGATAACCCGTACGGCAACGGCGTGGCCATCTTCACCCGGGACGGTGACGCCGCCCGCGACTTCGCCACCAGGGTGGACGTCGGCATGGTGGGAATCAACGTCCCCATCCCGGTTCCGCTGGCCTACTACACGTTCGGCGGCTGGAAGGCCTCCGGCTTTGGCGACTTGAACCAGCACGGCGCGGACGCCTTCCGCTTCTACACCAAAACCAAGACCGTCACCACGCGCTGGCCTTCCGGCATACGGCAGGGGTCCAGCTTCGTCATGCCGGAAGGAAGCTGATGAC
This sequence comes from Pseudarthrobacter sp. NamE2, assembly GCF_005796205.1. GTDB lineage: Bacteria > Actinomycetota > Actinomycetes > Actinomycetales > Micrococcaceae > Arthrobacter. Next base: position 65,604 of record NZ_VAHN01000011.1, read on the forward strand.
AGACATTGCACCGAACGGAAACGACGTGCTGTTTGAGCGGCGGGGCGGGCTGGCGGCCATTACGCTCAACAGGCCGAAGGCGGTCAACGCGCTCACCGCCGGCATGGTGGAGGCGGTGCTGGGGCAGCTCACGGCATGGGCGGACGACGACGGCGTTGCCACGGTTTTGGTGCAGGGCGCCGGAGAGCGGGGCCTGTGCGCAGGCGGTGACATCGTGGCCATCTACCAGGACATTCCGCAGGGCGGAGCACGCACGGCGGATTTCTGGCAGACCGAATACCGCATGAACTCATTAATCGCCCGCTACCCCAAACCCTACGTGGCGCTGATGGACGGCCTGGTGCTGGGCGGGGGAGTGGGAATCTCCGCGCATGGCTCGGTCCGGGTAGTCACCGAACGGACCAGGACAGGAATGCCTGAGACTACGATCGGCTTCGCCCCCGACGTCGGCGGCACCTTCCTGCTGGCCCGCGCACCCGGGGAAACGGGGACGCATGCAGGCCTGACGGGCGCCCACCTGGACGGACCTGACGCGCTGTACCTGGGGCTTGCCGACCACTTCGTCCCCTCCTCGGAGCTGCCCCGCCTCGTGGCCGCGCTGGAGGACCAAAGCGCGGAAGCCGCCGTCGGACGCTGCGCCCGGGAGGCACCGCCCTCTGCCCTGGCCGGGCAGCGGGAGTGGATCGATTCCTGCTACGCCGGGAACGACGCCGGGGACATCGTGGGCAGGCTCCGCGCCTGGCGGGGCGACGGCGCGGCCGAGGCTGCCCGGGCCGCCGACAGCATAGAAGCGAAATCACCCACGTCAGTGAAGGTCACCCTGGAATCGCTGCGGCGGGCCAGGACGCTGACGCTGGACGAGGTTCTGGCCCAGGAATACCGGGCCGGGCTGCATTTCCTGACGCACCCGGATTTCCGGGAGGGAATCCGTGCGCAGGTGGTGGACAAGGACCGCACGCCGCGCTGGAATCCACCCGGCCTCGGAAGGGTGCTGCCGGAACACGTCGCCCGTTTTTTCGAACCCGGCGGCAGGGAACTGGACCTGCAGGCAGGCGGGGACCTGCCGGTAAAGGAGGCGGACCATGTCTAGGACGTATACCGTGGCGTTCCTGGGCCTGGGGCACATGGGCGGACCCATGGCCGCGAACCTTGTCAGTGCCGGTCATTCCGTTGCCGGCTTCGACGTGGTTCCGGCAGCCCTCGACCAGGCACGCGCGAACGGTATCCCGGTGGCACCGGGCGCAACGGAAGCGGCGGCCGGCGCCGACGTGGTGCTGACGATGTTCCAGAGCGGCCAGCAGGTGCTCGACGCCTACCGCGGGACTGCGGGGCAGCCAGGGCTCCTGGCCGCGGCGGATCCAGGGACCGTGTTCCTGGACTGCTCCACCATCAATGTGGATGAGGCGCGGGAAGCTGCCCGCCTGGCAACCGGCGCCGGGCACCGGTCGGTGGATGCGCCCGTCTCCGGCGGAGTGGTGGGTGCGGAAGCGGGCACCCTCACCTTCATGGTGGGCGCCGAAGAAGCGGATTTCGACGCCGTCCGGCCGCTGCTGGAGGTGATGGGCAAACGCGTGGTGCATTGCGGGACGCACGGCGCCGGCCAGGCGGCGAAGGTCTGCAACAACCTCATCCTGGGTGTGTCGATGATCGCGGTGAGCGAGGCGTTCGTGCTCGGCGAGAAGCTGGGCCTGAGCCACCAGGCCCTGTTCGACGTGGCATCAGCAGCATCGGGCCAGTGCTGGGCATTGACCACCAACTGCCCTGTGCCCGGGCCAGTTCCCGCCAGCCCGGCAAACCGCGACTACCAGCCCGGCTTTGCGGGCGCGCTGATGGCCAAGGACCTCAATCTCGCGGTCAACGCCCTGCGCAGCACCGGGGTGGCGGGCCGGATGGGCCCCCTCGCCGCCGAAATCTACGATACGTTTGCCGCGGAAGGCGGTGCCGGCCGGGACTTCTCCGGGATCATCACGGACATCCGGAAGAAGTCGGAACAGATTGCCGGGCACATGGAATCAGGGGCGCCCGGCGCCCGGGCCCAGGGGCATCACCACGCCGCAACAGCGCACGACGACGGGAGTCCTGAATGACGGAGTACGCCAACATCCTGGTGGAGCAGCGGGGCAGGGTGGGGTTGGTGACCCTCAACCGGCCGCATGCCCTGAACGCACTGGACAGGGCCACCATGGAGGAACTGGTATCCGCCGCCACCGCCATGGATGCCGATTCCGGCGTGGGTGCCGTGGTGATCACCGGCTCCGGCAAAGCGTTTGCAGCAGGGGCCGACATCAAGGAAATGGCGTCCCAGGGCTACATGGACATGTACGCGGCGGATTGGTTCCGCGGCTGGGAGGACTTCACCCGGCTGCGGATTCCGACCATCGCCGCCGTGTCCGGCTTCGCGCTGGGCGGCGGCTGCGAACTGGCCATGATGTGCGATCTCATCATCGCCGGCGACAACGCCAAGTTCGGGCAGCCGGAGATCAACCTGGGCGTGCTCCCCGGCATGGGCGGGTCGCAGCGCCTCACCCGGGCCGTGGGGAAGGCCAAGGCGATGGATCTCATCCTCACCGGCCGGTTCATCGGGGCGGAGGAGGCCGACCGGTGCGGCCTGGTATCCCGTGTTGTTCCTGCCGAGGACGTGGTGGATGAAGCCCTCAAAGCCGCCGAGGTCATCGCCTCGAAGTCGAAACCGGTGGCCATGGCGGCCAAGGAAGCCGTGAACGCCGCCTTCGAGACCGGACTTGCCCAGGGGGTCCTGTTCGAGCGCCGGCTCTTCCATTCGCTGTTTGCCACCGAGGACCAGAAGGAAGGCATGGCGGCGTTCACGGAGAAGCGGGAACCCGCGTTCAGGCACCGGTGAGGGCCGCGGAAGTCCGGTAGGCCAGGAGGTCACGTTCCAGTTCCTCCGCCATCAGGTGGTTGTTGATCACGACGGCGGTCCACGCCGCGGAGGCGGCGGACGCCAGCACCTGGGCCCGCAGGTCCGTCACGTTGCCGGCAGCCCAAACACCCGGAACAGCAGTGGCGCCCTCGGCGTCGGTTTCGAGGTAGTCGCCGATGCCCATCGGGTGCGGCGTGGCTCTCAGGCCCAGGCCGGTGAATGCGCCAAGTCGGGCATGGACACGCGACCCCGCCACCACGGCGTCCACGGCCACCTCCGGTCCGCCCGCCAACACGACGCCGCGGAGGAAGCCGCCCTCTACCCTGAGGGTTTCCACCGCCCCTTCCACCACCTTGATTCCCCGTGCCGCCATTTGCTCGAGATCCCCGTCGCCGGGGGTGACGGTGTTGTTCAGGAACAGCGTGATGTTGTTGCTCCATTGCCTGAACAGCAGGCTCTGGTGGACTGACCACGGCCCGGTGCCCAGCACCCCGATCACCTGGTCGCGCACCTCCCAGCCGTGGCAGAACGGGCAGTGCAGGACATCTTTGCCCCAGCGTTCACGAAGCCCGGGGATATCGGGCAGCTCGTCCGTCAGCCCGGTAGTAATCAGGAGCCGCCGCCCGCGGAGCACCGCGCCGCCGTCGAGCGTTACTTCGAAGCCCCGGTGCACGTCACCGGCGGCTGCGACCACTTCTCCCGGCACAATGGCCGCGCCGTATCGTTCTGCCTCTGCCCGCCCCACGGCCAGCAGTTCCGCCGGACTGATCCCATCGCGCGAGAGGAAGCCGTGCACTTCCTCGGCCGGGGCGTTGCGCGGCTCGCCGCTGTCCACCACCGCCACAGATCGGCGGGTGCGCCCAAGCATCTGGGCCGCACTCAGGCCTGCGGCGCCACCACCCACGATTACAACGTCATACATTGTTTCCGTTCGTTCAGTCATGCATCCATGCTCGATCCCGCTTCGCCAAGTGGCAAAGTATTTTGCTGTTCTGGCAAAATGACCGTGTGGACGAAAACCTTGACGACGTATTGGCCGCCGTTGGTCCCAGGTTGAAAGCCCTCCGCCTGGCCCGCAACATCACGCTGGCCGAGCTGGCTGAAACCACCGGAATATCCGTGAGCACGCTGTCCCGGCTGGAAGCAGGGCAGCGCCGGCCCAACCTCGAACTGCTCCTGCCGTTGGCCAAGGCCTACCAGGTGCCGCTGGATGAACTGGTGGGCGCGCCCGAAACGGGCGATCCGCGGGTGCACCTGCGGCCCATCGAGGCCCACGGCATGACCATCATCCCGCTCACCCGGAAACCCGGCGGCATCCAGGCGTACAAGCACATCCTGCCTGCGGGCCGACTCGAAGCACCCAGCCCCAAGGTGCATGAGGGGTACGAATGGCTGTACGTCCTGAACGGCAAGCTGCGCATGGTGCTCGGCAGCCAGGACCTCGTCCTGCGGCCGGGTGAGGCAGCGGAATTCGATACGCGCATCCCGCACTGGTTCGGCAGGGCGGACGGCAGGGCCGTGGAGTTCCTCAGCCTTTTTGGAACCCAGGGGGAGCGGATGCATGTCAGGGCCAAGCCTTCCTCCGGACGGTAGGGGGCATGGCGGGGCTGTCAGGTTGCCTTCAGGCCCGTAAGGTAGACAGGACCGCAGGAAAACGCATAGGCGATGCCGCGGACATTGGGGAGACATCATGTGGGGAGCAGCAGCCGCGGAGCCGGCCGGTCCGACTGACGGACTTGGAGGCCTGGTAGGCGTTGCCGCCCGGGCCATCGACAGGCTGGGGGAGTGGGGCGTAGGGGCTTTCACCCTGGCCGAGACAATGGTCCCGCCCATACCCAGCGAGGTGATCCTGCCCCTGGCCGGCTACCTTGCACGGCAGGGTGCCCTTAACCTGGTCCTGGTTTTCGTCACCAGCACGCTGGGTGCCTACGCGGGCGCCCTGCTCCTGTATTGGCTGGGGGCGAAACTGGGGCTGGAGCGGTCCATTCGCGGGCTGTCCAGGCTTCCGCTCGTGGACAGGGAGGACTTCGAGCATGCTGCGGCATGGTTCCGCCGGCACGGCAGGCCATCGATTTTTTTCGGCCGCCTGCTCCCCGGGGTCCGCAGCCTCATCTCGCTTCCCGCCGGCGCGTCCGCCATGCCGCTGGGTACCTTCAGCCTGTACACCCTGGCCGGCAGCAGCGTGTGGAACGGGGCGCTGATCGGGCTCGGTTACCTGCTGGGCACCCAGTACAGGCTGATCGAAGAGTACTCCCGGTTCCTCAACTACGCCGTGTACGCGGCACTGGTCATCACGGTGGTGCTGCTCGTGGTCCGGCGCTTTCGGCGCGCGAAGGCGAACCGCTGACTTCGCAACCCCGCGAATATAGCGGGGCGCCCATCGGTTTGGAACGTTGTCCTCTGAGCCGGGCCTCGCTAGCATCGAAGCGGTAAGCATACTTACTGTTCTGTCCTCCTCGATGAGGAAGCAGGAAGGGAAGCCGGATGCGCGTCAAAAAGTCAGTCATTGTGATTACCGGTGCGTCGAGCGGGATCGGGCGCGCCACCGCCCTCCGTTGCGCGGACAAGGGGGCGCGGCTGGTGTTGGCAGCGCGCGGCGGAAAGGCTCTTGAGTCGGTTGCCCGGGAGTGCAGGAAACGCGGTGCGAAGGCCATTGCCGTGGTCACCGATGTGACGGAGCCGGCCATGGTGGACGACCTTGCGGCACGTGCCGTGGCGGAGTTCGGGCGCCTGGATGTGTGGGTCAACAACGCAGCGGTCGCAGCCTTCGGACGCCTGACCGAGATCCCGCCCGCGGACTTCCAGCGGGTATTGGACGTCAACATCTCCGGCTACGTAAATGGGGCCCGTGCGGCCCTGAACCGCTTCGCAGGGCAAGGAACGGGTGTCCTGGTCAACGTGGCATCCGTGGTAGGGGAAACGCCGCTGCCCTACAACGCGGCCTACTCCATGTCCAAGGCCGCGGTCCGTTCGCTGAGCGTCAGCCTGCGTTCGGAACTGGCACTTGAAGGTGTGTCCGGCGTGAAGGTGTGCACCGTCCTGCCCGCCACGATCGACACGCCGTTCTACCAGCACGCCGCCAACTACAGTGGCCGCCGGCTTGCGCCCATGCCCCCCGTCTACACTGCCGAACGGGTTGCGAAGGCAGTTGTCCAGGTCATCGCCCGCCCGCGCCGCGAAACAGTGGTGGGCGGCCTGGCCGGGCGCCTGCTGGTCCTGCTGCACAAAGTCACGCCGAAAAGGGTTGAAGCGGCCGCGGCCCGGCAGGTGGACAGGAAGCAGTTGCCCCGCCGCAAGCCTGCCCCGGTGACCCCGGGCAACCTGCACCGGACGTCCGAATCAATCAGGAAGGGGTCCGTCGGCGGCAACTGGCACGGCCGGCGCCGGACCGCCCAGCGCAGGATTCTCACGGCAGCCGCGCTGGCCGGGGCCGCGGCTGCCGCAGGAAAGCGGCTGCGCTGACGCGGTCACGCCCCGGCCAACCAAAGATTTTGGTGAGTCGGGGTTCCGTGCGCCCGGGACCGCGGGCCGCGCAACTAGAGGTTCTGCTCCACATAGGCACGCAGCGCGTCCCGGACAAATCCGGCGCCGGACTCTCCGCCGTAGTTCGCCGCAAAACGGGGATCGGCAACATACATGTCAGCGAGGCCCGTTACGTAGCCCTTGACGTCGCCGCCCGTTTCCGCGGCCAGGGTACCCGGGACGGACTTCAGCCAATCAACGTGCCGTTTGGCCAGGTCCTGCGCTTCAGGGCTGCCCGCGGCCACACCGGATCCGGCGGCAGCCACCCAGTCCTGCCCCAGTTTTTCCGAGCGGGCCGTCCACTCCTGCCTTTCGTCATCACCCATGCCCCGCCACCAGGAATCACCCTTGGCGTAGGCGTCCTTGCCCCACCGCTCCTCCACCTCGTCCTTGTACCGCGTGTGGTCAAAGCCGTCGAACATCTTCTCCGCCATGAGTTCGCCTCCTCCTTGTACTGTTTCGATCGTTTGCCGGACGGACCGGATCTGCAGGGACAGCCGTTCCTGTTCCTGCCGCAGCCACTCCAGGTGGCGTGACAGGGCCTGCACTGTGTCCGTGTGTTGCTGGAAGACCTCCGCGATGGCCGGCAGCCCCAGCCCAAGCCCGCGAAGGAGCAGGATCCGCTGCAGCTGGAGGAGGGCGGCGCCGTCGTAATAGCGGTAGCCGTTGCCACCCACCCGGCTGGGCTTCAGGAGCCCGACGTCGTCGTAGTGCCGGAGCGTGCGGCTGGTGGTGCCGGCCATCCGGGCCACGTCCTGGATGGACCAGTCCCTTCCCGGCCCGGCAATGCTGTCTTCCATGGTTTCGAGCGTAGGTGTTGACGCAGCGTCAAGGTCAAGGGACAAAGGTAAGCAGTTAGCGGGCGGGCCGGTGCCGCGGGGACCGGGTCCGGGCCTGGGCAACAAGCCGGGTGAACGCGAGGATGAAGACCGCTTCGATGAGGAGCATCAGCCCAACCAGCAGCCACTGCTCCTGGGCGATGAATACGATGCAGCCGGTCAGGGCCAGGATGGTGCCCAGTGCCAGGGTGTAGGCGGCGAATCCGACGGCTACACGTGCGCTCCGCACGCCCGTGCGGAAGCCGAAGCCCTGGGGCTCACCGCCGGGGTAGCCGGGAACCCGGTCCGGCGCGGCAGGCCCGAGTGCATCGAACTCTTCCCAGGGATCCTTGTCCCGGGCATTTCCGGTCATGCTCCAATTATCCCAAACATGCGCGTCGGCCGGGGCTGGTGTCCGGGCATGAAACAGCGGCCCCGCCGGCATGAGCCGGAGGGGCCGCTGAAGGGTGCTCCGGCCGGGGGCCGGAACTTTCCAAGCTTTAGAGCGGGCGGATGTTTTCTGCCTGCGGGCCCTTGGGGCCCTGGGTCACATCGAATTCGACCTTCTGGTTCTCGTCCAGGGAGCGGTAACCGCTGGTGGCGATTGCCGAGTAGTGGGCGAAAACGTCAGCGGACCCGTCATCGGGGGCAATGAAGCCAAAACCCTTTTCGGCGTTGAACCATTTAACTGTGCCTGTTGCCATGGCTGCATTCCTTCATGTGACTCTGATTCTCCCCCCGGCACGTCAGGCCGGAGTGCGCGGAGAACGTCCCCCGCAGTCCCCAAAGTACGGGGACAACGCCCTGCTTGCAAGGGTCTTGCCCGGTATGGCGTCTTCAACGCATGCCTTCCCGGCGTATCGCGGTGGTGATTGCCGCAGTCCTCGTCTCAACTCCGAGCTTTGCGTAGATGTGGGCGAGGTGGGTTTTCACCGTCGATGGCCCAGTTCGCGGTTGCTGAGGCCCTGCGTAAGGAGGCTGAGCAGTTCGGCTTCGCGCGGCGTCAGGATCTCGTCCGGGTTTCGCAGCTGCTGAAACAGCCGGGATGCCACGGGCGGGCTCATGACGCTCCTGCCTTGCACTGCGCCGCGGATGGCGGCGAAGATCTCGTCCGGCGCCGCGTCCTTCAGGAGATAGCCCATGGCGCCGGCATCAACCGCCCGCACGATGTCGACATCCGAATTGTAGGTGGTGAACACCAGGATCGCCTCCCCGGTACCCTTTTCCTGGCCGGCGGTGTCCCGCTCAAGGTGAACGGTGTTTCCGTGGCGGGCAACGCCGGCGCCTACGGCCGCCGAAAGCACGACGGCGGCGCCCGCCACGTCAGCCCCGCCAGCTCTTTCGGAGGCGGAACAGCCGCGGCTTGACCAGGAACTGGTTGCCGCAGCAAAAGCGAACAAGGCGCCCCCGGTGGCCGGACTGATCAGCGGCGGCAGCAACGTCACTACGGCCCACGCCAGCAGGAGGTGGTGCGCCTGCTCCTCCGGCCCGGTGCTGATCCGGACATCCGCGAACCCGAAGGCAGGACCGCATTACAGAACGCCGAGCGGCTGGGGTTCACCGGGATTGCGGCCCTGATCCGAAACCGCTAACCCCCGTCGGGCTGGAAGTTTTTGTCCAGATATGCAGGGCTAAAGGCCCCTCAAGCCTGCATATCTGGACAAAAACTCAAGGGGTTAGACCGCTTCGAGGACGCTGACGTAGTTGGCGATTCCCACGCCGCCCATGTTCTGGACAGCGGCGCGGCGCGGGTTGGCCAGCTGCATGGCGCCGGCGGTTCCGGTCAGCTGCATGGCCGCGAGGACGTGCTGGGACACGCCCGTTGCACCCACCGGATGCCCCTTGGACTTGAGGCCGCCGGAGACGTTGACAGGGAGTTTCCCGTCCTTGTACACCCAGCCTTCTTCGAGTGCCCGGGCGCCCTGGCCGGCTTCGGTGAGTCCCATGGCCTCGTACATGAGCAGTTCGGCGATGGTGAAGCAGTCGTGCACCTCTGCGAGGTCCAGGTCTTCAAGTCCGACGCCGGCCATCGCCAGGGCGCGCTGCCAGGACACCCGGGTGGCCTCGAAGGCTGTGGGGTCACGGCGGTCGGCGGGGAAGAAGTCGTTTGCGTGGCCGAATCCGGCGAGCCGCACGGGTGCAGTTGCGCCGCCGGTGGGCGCAGTGGACAGCACGACGGCGGCAGCACCGTCCGAGACGGGCGAACAGTCCGTGCGGCGGAGGGGATCGGCGACGACCGGGTTCTTGTCCGAAACCGTCCGGCAGAACTCTTCGCCCAGGTCCTTGCGGAGCTGGGCGTAGGGGTTGTCCACGCCGTTGCGGTGGTTCTTGGCTGCGATGCTGCCGAGGACGTCGCCGAGTTTGCCCTCGGCGTCGTAGCGTTTGGCGTAGTGTTGGGCCACCTCGGCGAAGAGGCCCGTGAAACCGGTGGTGGACGGCCTGCCGGCCATCTCGTAATCGGCTCCGAGCAGGCCCGCCCCCACCACGTCGGCCCCGGCGTGGGTCATCTTCTCGGCGCCGATGACCAAAACCGTCCCGGCCGTGCCGGCCAGCAGCGACTTGGTGCCCTGCTGGAACGCTGCCGAACCGGACGCGCAAGCGTTCTCCACGCGTGTTGCCGGCACGTTCGCGAGCTCCGGTGAGACCTGCAGGGCCAGCGAGGACGGGAAGGCCAGCGGCACCATGCCGGAGTTGAAGTGGCCCACATAGATTTCGTCGATCTGCCCGGGCTCGAGGCCCGCGGTGCTGATGGCATCGGTGGCAACCTTGACGATCAGGGATTCCAGGGTCTCATCGGCTAGTTTTCCAAAAGGGCTGTGCCCCCATCCGGTGATCAGGACATCCTTGCCGAACTGTTCTTGCAGGCTCATGCCGCCACTTCCTCGTTTTCCAGCTGGACATCGAATTCCGCTTCGGTCTTTTCGCGGATCTCCTCCACGGTGACCCCCGGCGCCAAACGGGCCAGCGTGAGCTGCCGCCCGCCGTCGTCGTTCTTCACCAGGTCGAATACGGCGAGGTCGCTGATGATCCGGTCCACGCAGCTCAGGCCTGTCAACGGCAGGGTGCATTCGCGGACGATCTTGGCGCTGCCGTCCTTGGCGTTGTGTTCGGTGAGGACCACGACGCGCGGGGTCCCGGCCACCAGGTCCATGGCGCCGCCCATGCCCTTGACCATCTTGCCCGGGATGGTCCAGTTGGCGAGGTCGCCGCTGCCGGACACCTGCATGGCGCCCAGGATAGCCACTTTGACGTGGCCGCCGCGGATCATGCCGAACGAGGTGGCGGAGTCGAAGATGCTGCCGCCGGGCAGGACGGTGACGGTTTGCTTGCCGGCGTTGATGAGGTCCGCGTCCTCCTCACCCTCGTACGGGAACGGGCCCATGCCGAGAAGGCCGTTCTCGCTCTGCAGGACCACCCGGACGCCGTCGGGCAGGTTGTTGGCGACGAGGGTGGGAATGCCAATGCCCAGGTTCACGTAGTCGCCGTCGTTGAGTTCCTCGGCCGCGATGGCGGCCATTTCATCCCTGGTCCAGGCCATGGGGTTCTCCTTAGGTAAGTGGTGGTTTAGCCGGCCAGCGCTTCACTGCGCGTGCGGACGGTCCGCTGTTCGATGTCCTTGATCCGTGCGGTGGCCCGCACCAGGCGCTGGACGAAGACGCCGGGGGTGATGATGTGGTTGGGTTCCAGTCCGCCGAGGGGGAGGATGACTTCGGCTTCGGCAATGGTTACCTTTCCGGCAGTAGCCACCACCGGGTTGAAGTTCCGGGCTGTGTAGCGGTAGATGAGGTTGCCGTCCGTGTCCGCGGTGTGGGCGTGGACCAGTGCGACGTCGGCGGTGATGGCCCGCTCCCGGACGTACGTCTCGCCGTCGAAGACTTCGTGCGGCTTGCCTTCCGCGACGAGGGTGCCGGCGCCTGTTTTGGTGTAGAAGGCCGGGATGCCTGCCCCGCCGGCGCGGAGCCGCTCAGCAAGGGTGCCTTGCGGCGTGAACTCCACCTCGAGCTTGCCCGCGAGGTACTGCTCGGCGAACAGCTTGTTCTCACCCACGTAGGAAGCGATGACCTTCCGGACCTGGCCGGCCTCGATCAGGATGCCCAGTCCCTTGCCGTCCACACCCATGTTGTTAGACACCACCGTCAGGTCCTGCACGCCGGAATCACGGACTGCCTCGATCAGGTCAGCGGGGATCCCGCTGAGTCCAAAGCCGCCCACGGCAAGGGTCATTCCGTCATGCAGCACCCCTTCCAGGGCAGCGGCTGCGGTTTGCTGAAGTTTAGTCATGGCGTCTCCTCGTTGAGCTGTGGGACACTGCTCCACTTTGTGGACAGCAGGGCTTCTTAAGGGGACGTTACGGGTGCGGAAAAGGGTCTGTCAATGTTCTCTTTGCAGGTTTATCAGCGGTCTTTTACACTGTGGACCGGAGACGCTGTGTTCTCCATATTGTGGACAGTAAAGGCGGAAAATGAGCAGTACACCCGTCCAGGGCGCCCAAGTGGTAAGCCGGATCGCCGGATTGTTACGGCTGGTGGGGCGCAGTGCCGAGGGCATGCCGCTGGCAGTCCTGGTCCGGGAGTCCGGGCTGACCCGACCCACGGTCCACAGGCTGCTCACCTCACTGGCCTCTGAAGGACTGCTGGACCAGGATTCCGCCACCCGCAACTGGATCCTGGGGCCCGAGATCCTCCTGATGGGCTCGGTGGCCTCGGCGCGCTTCCCCCTGGAGGACATCGCCAGGCCCAGCCTGCGCCGGCTGGCCGAAGCCACCGGTGAGAGCGCCTTCTTCTCGATCCGCCGCGGCGATGAGACAGTCTGCCTGCTCCGGGAGGAGGGCAGCTTTCCCGTCCGGTCCTTCGTGCTGCACGAAGGTGTCCGGTTTCCGCTCGGTGTGGCGTCAGCCGGGACGGCCATCATGGCGTTCCTGCCGGAGGCCGAACAGGAGGACCTGCTGAAGGACTGGCCGGCGCATGCCGGGCCGTACGCCGTGCACCACACCGAGGAGATCGTCAGGGAGAACCTCGCCCGGACCAGGCTGCACGGCTATTCGGTGAACCCGGGGCTGGTCCTGGAAGGCAGCTGGGGCATGGGGGCTGCTGTATTCGACCGCTCCGGCCGGCCCGCCTGGGCCCTGTCACTGACCGGCATCGAACCGCGCTTCCGGCCGGAACGGCAGGAGGAACTTGGCGGCCTGCTGATGGCGGAGGCACACCGGATCACCCAGCAGCTGGGCGGCGGGGAGGCACGCTGAAGCAGCCCAACTTCGCCGGTAAACGGCGACGGCGCGCCGCACCTTTCCGGTGCGCCGCGCCGTCGTGCTACCCAAAAGTGGGCTGGTTTCGGCTACAGGCCTACAAACCTGCCCGGGGCTCCTCGGGGCCCTCGTGCTTCCACCAGGTGTCGAAGATGGTGACGGGAACGGTGCGCTTGTGGCGGGTGCGCAGGTACTTCTGCTCAATAAGTTCCGCGACGTGATCCGGAACGTCGCGGCCCTCCAGATAGTCGTCGATCTGGTCGTAGCTTAAGCCAAGCTCGTCCTCGTCGGTGCGGCCGGGCTTGTCATCCAGCAGGTCAGCGGTGGGCACCTTGTCCCATACCCGGGCAGGGGCGCCCAACTCCGCCAGCAGCTCCCGGTTCTGCCTCTTGTTCAGCCCGAAGAGGGGCAGGATGTCCGCGCCGCCGTCGCCATACTTGGTGAAGAAGCCGGTGACGGACTCTGCGCCGTGGTCCGTGCCGAGCACCAGGTAGTTGTGCTCGCCGGCCAGGGCGTACTGGGCGATCATGCGGGTGCGGGCCTTGGTATTGCCTTTGTGGAAGTCTGAGATCTCGGTGCCCACGGTCTTCTCGAACTCATCCTCGAACCCGTCCACGGCCGCGGAGATGTTGAAAGTCCATTCAGTCTTGGCCTGGATAAAGTCCAGCGCCGCCTGGGCATCCTCCTCGTCATGCTGTACGCCGTAGGGCAGCCGCACGGCCACAAAATTGGCCTCCACGCCCTCGGCTTCCAACTCCTCAACGGCGAGCTGGGCGAGCTTTCCGGCCAGGGAGGAATCCAGGCCGCCCGAGATACCCAGGACAAAGCCCTTTGTCTGCGTGGCCTTGAGGTAGTCCTTGAGGAATGTGACGCGCTTGCGCACCTCCCCTGCGGGATCGATCCGGGGCTGAACGCCCATTTCTTCGATGATTTTCGCCTGAAGTTCGCGCATGTGATCCACACTAGCCGCCGCGCCCGCTGCTGCGCAGTAAGTGCTGCCCGGCGTAGCGTGGGTTCATGGAGCAGGCGGGATGCGTTGTTGTGGGCGGCGGACCGGCGGGCATGGTGCTGGGCCTGTTGCTGGCCAGGGCAGGGGTAAAAGTTGTTGTCCTCGAAAAGCACGGGGACTTCCTGCGGGACTTCCGCGGCGACACGGTCCACCCTTCCACCATCCGGCTCATGGACGAGCTGGGGCTGGGGGAGGGCTTCCGTCAACTGCCCCAGAGTCGGCTGGACCGGGTGGCCCTCCCTGTTCCAGGAGCGGAACCGGTCACGCTCGGCGATTTCACGATGTTGAAGCCTCCCTACAACTACATCGCGATGATGCCGCAATGGGACTTCCTGAATTTCCTTGCTACTGAAGCGGCTGCAGAGCCCACTTTCATGCTGTTGATGGAGCATGAGGCCACGGGCCTGGAGTTCGACGGCGGCCGCGTCGCCGGAGTGCGCTACCGGAAAGGCGGCGACGGGGCGCACAGCGGCGAGGGAGTGCTGCGGGCCGGACTGGTAGTGGCCGCCGACGGGCGAAAGTCGGTGCTGCGCCGGGCGGCAGGGCTGCGTCCCAAGGAATTCCCGGTACCCTTCGACACCTGGTGGTTCAAGCTGCCGAGGCACGCTTCCGAAGAGGGGGTGGTGGCCGGAGTCATGCCTGCCTTCGGGGACCGGGAGGCGATGATTGCCCTGACGCGGACGGGCTACTACCAAATGGGATACGTCCGCGCCAAGGGTGACGACGCCAGGATTCGGGCCGAGGGAATTGAACGCTTCCGGGAACGCATCGCCAGCCTGCGCCCGGACCTCGCGGACCGCGTTGGCGCCATCCGCTCCCTCGACGACCTGCACTGGTTGGACGTCCGGCTGGACCGGCTCCGGCGGTGGTACGTGGATGGCTTCCTATGCATTGGCGATGCCGCCCACGCGATGTCCCCTGTGGGCGGCGTGGGGATCAACCTGGCCATCCAGGATGCCGTCGCCACCGCGGCACTCCTGGTGCCGGACCTGCGCCGGGGGAAGGTGCCCGTGAAGAGCCTGGCCGCCGTGGAACGCCGGCGCCGGATGCCCACTGTTGTTGTGCAGACCGTCCAGCGCGTCATGCACCGGGCAGTGTTCGTGCCGCTGTTTTCCGGAAGGACGCCCGCGGTCCAGCCGGTAGTGAAATTCATCGTGCGCCACGCCCCTGTGGTGAGGCGTGTCCTGCCCCGGCTCATCGCGTTCGGCCCCCGTCCGGAACACGCCCCCGGTTTCGCCCGCCGCTGACCCACTAAACTGGAGCGCATGACTTCCCCCAGTGAGACTGCAGTGCACTCTGCAGCCGCCCGCGCCCGCCTGCTCGAACTGATCAAGGAACTTGCCGTGGTCCGCGGCAAGGTCATTCTCTCCAGCGGAGCGGAAGCCGACTACTACATCGACCTTCGCCGCATCACCCTGCACCATGAGGCGTCCAGGCTGGTGGGCCAGGTCATGCTGGCGCTGGCGGACGAGGCCGGCATCGACTTCGAATGTGCCGGCGGGCTCACCATGGGTGCTGATCCCGTTGGCACCGCAGTGATGCACGCAGCTGCCGACGCCGGCCGGACCGTGGACGCCTTCGTGGTCCGCAAGGCACAGAAGTCCTATGGCATGGGCCGCCAGGTGGAAGGCCCCTCCGTGGAAGGCCGGAAGGTGCTGGTCCTGGAGGATACGTCCACTACCGGCGGCTCGGCACTGACCGCCGTGGAGGGCGTGCGCAAGGCAGGCGGCAACGTTGTAGCAGTGGCCGTGATTGTGGACCGCGATACCGGGGCCAAGGAAAAGATCGAAGCCGAAGCGGGCGTCCCCTATCTGTTCGCCTTCGGCAAGGACGAACTGGGACTCTCTTAGCCGGTTCCCGGCTGGCCCCGACCCGCCCCGGCCCATGCCGCGGTGGGAACCGCCAGCAGCTGCCGATGCGGCCCCATGTTACCGGCGGGTTGTGCCCGGCTCCTGAGGGGGTTAGGCTTGCCGAGGTTGAGCCGACAGCCATAGACCTTCTTTTGGAGTACCTATGGACCGGGCCCTGAGCGCTTTTGTTCACCTGGATGTCCCCGCCGATACCGTCCGCATCGACGTCCGGGGAACCCTCACCCACGAATCGCGCCCCGACCTTATCCACATCATCCGCCGCATCAGGCGTATGGGGCTGCGCTCGCATATCCGCGTGGACCTCTCCCAGGCCGCACTGGTCGAATCCCCCGCCCTGGCGGGGCTGCGGGCCGATCTGACGGCAATGGACGTCCACGCCACTCCCGGCATCTCCAGCCCCGGCGTGTCCCTTCACCTCACACCTGCCGCTGAAACTGCGGCACTACCCGCAGCCCCGGTTGCCCGGCCCCTGGTCCTCGTGGACGACGACGGCCCTTTCCTGCTGCTGGACAGGATGGACGAATTTCCGGATCTTCCGGCCGCTAAGCTTGAAGAGCTGTTTGGCCGGGCGCTGGTTGAGTATTCGGACGAGGAACTGCTGGACGCCAGTGACTCCCTCTTCGCGCTGCTGGATAACCCCAGCGCGTTTGGAGGACCGGACCTGCTGGGGCGGTACAACGACATCGGCCAGGAAATCCTGCGGCGCCAGCAGGATCCACAGGAACCTTTCCCGGCAGCCGAAGGGCAGGCGGCCAGCTGACCTGGCGTCATTGAATGGTTACACTCCGGTCCTTGCGGGGGTGTCTTCGGTTGTGCCTACGGTAGTGGCGTGCCGTATGAGGGGGAGGTAAATCCGCAGGACCGGCGCGGCGCACCCGCAGCACGCCTGCTGACGGACGCCGCTGCCCTAAAGCAGTTCTCGCGCCGCGCCTTCCTCACCGGGGCGGGCGCCTCCGGCCTGCTTGCCGCGGACATGCTCCTCACCCGCCAGGTCCAGTCGCAGCGCCAGACGGAAAAAATCCTCCCCGTTTCCGACCAGTTCGCGGACCTGTACTACCCGGATGCCAGCTGGTTCCTGTTTCCCGGTTACAAAACCAGCTGGGAGGAAGCCCAGTGGATCCTGAATTCGCTCCGCGGCTCCCTCAACAAGCGGGCCCGGCTGGCCGCCGTCGGCTATTCCAACCAGGGGCTGGACATCGACGACGTGGTCATCGCAGTGATCGAGTACGTCCGGGCCCAGAAACTCACCAAGCTGTACTTCTACGGCCACAGCTTTGGCGGGATGGTGGCTACGCAGGTGGCGGCGCGCCTGCTGGAGATCCACGGCGTGGAAGTGGAATTCATCGTGCTGGACTGCAGCCCCTACAGCAAGCACGACGTCCTGGACCAGAGCTGGTTCGACGGCGTGGTGTTCCTTTACGAGCGCGGCTTCCGGTTCCCGTCCACCCTTCGCGGCGGATACGAGCTGGGTGAACGGGTCATCCACAAGGATGAGCGAAGCTGGCGGCAGATCCTGGACCAGACGTTGGAGCAGCTGTCGCCGATCGCACCGTCCAGCGTGCTGGTCCAGACGGAGTCCGCGTACATCTACCATTTCGATGGTGCCCGCTTCGCCGGGAAGATCGGCGATGCGAAGATGGCGTACATCGGAAACCCCAGGGACCGCACTGTCCGTTACCAGACGGCAGCCGAGGCCTGGGCGGTGGCGTACAAGGACAACATGGTGTCCACGGATTTGCAGACCACCGGCGCCGCCCCGGCCCACGCCAGCCCCGGCTGGAACCCCAACGTGTACAACCCGCTGTTGGAGGCGCTGCTGGACGGGTTCTTCCCGCTGCCCCGCGGCGGTTCCCGGGTGAGCGTGTTCTAGATCTGGTTCTTGAGGTCGGCCACGGAGTTCAGGACCTGGTTGGGCCGGAACGGGTACGCACCGATGTCCTCGCGCCGGGTGATGCCGGTCAGGACCAGGACGGTGTGCAGGCCGGCTTCCATGCCGGCGATGATGTCCGTGTCCATGCGGTCGCCGATCATGGCGGTCGTCTCTGAATGTGCGTCGATCTGGTTCATGGCGGAGCGGAACATCATCGGGTTGGGCTTGCCCACCACATAGGGTTCCCGGTCCGTGGCCTTGGTGATGAGGGCGGCGATGGCGCCGGTTGCCGGCAGGGGGCCGTCCTTGGACGGGCCCGTGGCGTCCGGGTTGGTGGCGATGAACCGTGCTCCGGCAAGGATGAGGCGGATGGCGGTGGTGATGGCCTCGAAGGAATACGTGCGCGTTTCGCCGAGCACAACGAAGTCCGGGTCCTGGTCGGTGAGAATGAAACCTGCCTCGTGCAGCGCCGTCGTCAGCCCTGCCTCGCCGATGGTGTACGCGCGGTTGCCGGACCCTGAGCCCTGTACCTGGTCCTTCAGGAACTGTGCGGTGGCCAGGGCGGAGGTCCAGATGTTTTCCTCCGGTACCTCAAGTCCGGAGGCACGGAGCCGGGCGGCCAGGTCGCGGGGCGTGAAGATGGAGTTGTTGGTGAGGACCAGGAAACGCCTGGACGTGTCCACCCACCGCTGGATGAGCTCCGCGGCGCCGGGAACGGCCTGGTTTTCGTGCACGAGCACACCGTCCATGTCCGTCAGCCAGCACTCGATCTCCTGGCCGCTGCGGTAAACCGCCGGGTTGCTAACTACCTGGTCTGCTTCTGCCACGCTTGCCTCCACCGGTGATGATTGGTCCAGTGGTCCAGTCTAGTGTTGAGGGGTGGACCAAACGCCTGGCATGCCTGACCCCGCCAACCCGCAGCCCGAGGAGGCCGGGGCACCCAAGGCGGAGGTCGGCGTCGGGCCCTGGGAAGGTGAGCTTCCCGAAGGCGACCACTGGGATCCGGACCTGCTGGCCGACGGCGACCGGCGCAATGTGCTGGACAAGTACCGTTATTGGAAGCACGAGGCGATCGTGGCGGAGCTGGACTCGCGCCGGCACAACTTCCACGTGGCCATCGAAAACTGGCAGCACGACCTCAACATCGGCACGGTGGTGCGCACCGCCAACGCCTTCCTCGCCAAGGAAGTGCACATAATCGGACGACGGCGGTGGAACAGGCGCGGCGCCATGGTCACCGACCGCTACCAGCACGTCCGCCACCACCCCACGGTGGAGGACTTCGTGGCGTGGGCGCAGGGGGAGGGCCTGGCGATTATCGGGGTGGACATCTTCCCGGACTCGGTGCCGCTGGAGACCTACGACCTGCCGCGGGACTGCGTGCTGGTATTCGGGCAGGAGGGCCCCGGGCTGACGCCGGAGGTGCACCAGGCCGCGGAGGCGACGTTGTCCATTGAGCAGTTCGGGTCCACACGGTCCATCAACGCCGCCTCCGCCGCGGCAATTGCCATGCACGCGTGGGTGCGGCGGCACGTCTTCAACCAGCACGTCCAGCGCTAATCCGGCGCCGAATGCCAACTCGCGGGAGTGTTACCGCCCGCAGACCCGAATCCTCCGGCGCTGTGGCGGATATCGCTAGGATGGGTGCTAGCCGTACAGCGCTCTTCGGGTTACCAGCCCTCGAACGAAACTCAGCATAGGAGTCAGCATGCCCATTGCAACCCCAGAGATCTACTCCGAGATGATCGACCGCGCGAAGGCCGGCGGCTTCGCTTACCCGGCCGTGAACGTGACGTCCTCGCAGACGCTGAACGCAGCGCTGCGCGGTTTCGCCGAGGCTGAGTCGGACGGTATCGTCCAGGTGTCCACCGGCGGTGCCGCGTACTGGTCAGGCGCGTCCACCAAGGACATGGTTGCCGGTTCGCTGGGCTTCGCAGCTTTTGCCCGCGAGGTGGCCAAGAACTACGGCGTCAACATCGCGCTGCACACGGACCACTGCCCCAAGGACAAGCTGGACGGCTTTGTCCTGCCGCTGCTGGCCGCTTCCGAGGCCGAGGTCAAGGCCGGCCGCAACCCGCTGTTCAACTCCCACATGTGGGACGGCTCCGCCGAGACGCTGCAGGAGAACCTGCGCATCGCCCGGGAACTGCTGGAGCGCACGGCTGCCGCCAAGATGATCCTCGAGGTTGAGATCGGCACTGTCGGCGGCGAAGAGGACGGCGTTGAGAACGAGATCAACGAAAAGCTCTACACCACGGTTGAGGACGCCCTGGCCACCGTCGAGGCCCTGGGCGCCGGTGAGAACGGCCGCTACATCACGGCGCTGACCTTCGGCAACGTGCACGGCGTGTACAAGCCCGGCGGCGTGAAGCTGCGCCCGGAGATCCTGAAGGACATCCAGGCCCAGGTGGGCGCCAGGATCGGCAAGGAGAACCCGTTCGACCTGGTGTTCCACGGCGGCTCCGGTTCCTCGGACCAGGAAATTGCCGACGCCGTCTCCTACGGCACCATCAAGATGAACATCGATACGGACACCCAGTACGCCTACACGCGCCCGGTGGCCGACCACATGTTCAAGAACTACGACGGTGTCCTGAAGGTCGACGGCGAAGTGGGCAACAAGAAGACCTACGACCCCCGCGTCTGGGGCGCCTCCGCCGAAGCCGGTTTGGCAGCCCGCGTGGTCGAGGCCACCAAGCAGCTCGGCTCGGCCGGAAAGACCTTCTAGATGTCGGACGAGTTCCGCAAGAACCTGATGGGTCCGGAGCCCACGCTCCTGCCTGCGGAGACTGAGGTGTACCAGCACCTGGCCCTCGGCCAGGAAGCTGTGGACCTCGTGGCCAAGCATCCCACGTCGTCCCTGTTGTGGGCGATCCTCGCCGAAGAGGCGTGGACGGAGGGGCGCACCATCGACTCCTACGCCTACGCCCGCGTGGGCTACCACCGGGGTCTGGATTCCCTGCGCCGGAACGGCTGGCGGGGCGCCGGTCCCATCCCGTGGGAGCACGAGCCCAACCGCGGGTTCCTGCGCGCCCTGTACTCGCTGGGCCGGGCCTCGGCCGCCATCGGCGAGGCGGAAGAGCCGGAGCGCATTGCGAAGTTCCTCCAGGACTCAGATCCCGCAGCCAAGGCTGCGATCGAAGGCTACTGACTTCCGGGCCCACGCACGCAGGGTTCCCTGGCCGAGCTTGCGAGGCTAGGGAGCGGGTGGAGACGACGGCGGGCGGTCACCTTTCGGGAAAGGTGACCGCCCGCCGTCGTCGTTATTCCGTCCTGGTTGAGTCTGTCGAAACCTGGATTTCGACAGGCTCAACCACCGACTTATGGGCGCTGCAGTCCCGTGCGGGCCATGGCGTCGGCGTAGGCTACGCGCATTTCCTGGAGGTACTCCTCCTGGCGGGCCGGGGAACCGGCGAAGGCGCGGCCGCTCAGTGAACGGACCTTGTAGGTCTTCAGGCCGCGCCGCCAGAGGAGCGGCACTTCGGTCTTCAGCAACAGGTTGGCCAGGCGGTTTGCCTCGGTGCCGTGCGCGACAATGACGGAGGCGCGGGGAACCAGCGCCAGGAACTTGAGCAGCGGCTTGAGGCCGGCCTGGATCTGGTCCGGGGTGAACTTGCCGTTGGGCTTACCCGGAGTGTGCCAGGGGTGCACGTTCCACGGCATAACGTACTCGGGGCGCAGGCCCAGCTTCCACTGGATGCCAAGCATGCGGGTGGCGGCGTCCTGGTCGCCGGCGGTGATGAAGCCGGACTCGTCCGCCTCGCCGATGTTGGAGAACAGGCTGACGATCCGGCATTCTTCGACGTCGTGCATGGGATCCGCATAAGGCACCACGCTGCCGGGCCTGGCTTCCTGGAGGGAATCGCACAGCTCGTTGACGGCGGCGACGTTGGGTTCGTAGCGGCGGCTGAGGAGCTGCTCATGGAAGGATTCGGGGGCCAGGGTTGTCATGTACTGCTGGTTCTCCTGCGGGGATTGGCGGTGCTTTCCGCCGGCGGAATTGGGCGCGCGAGGGCGCGACGCATCAGCGGCGGTGATTTGGGGTGGGCCGGCTCTTGGCCGGCCTTGTCCAGTCTAGCAAGCCCCGGGAACGGAAACGCCGGCTGGGCCTTCCGGTGATTGTAGGCACAGCCGGCGTATCCGGTTTGAGCAGGTGGCTGGTTACCAGAGGCGCTTGGTGGCGCGGCGCGCTCCTTCTCCGAGCCACTCGAGCTTGGCGAAGGCTATCTGCGGATGGACCCTTCCGCCCAGCCCGCAGTCCGTGGAGGCGATGACGTTTTCACGGCCCACAACCTCGGCGAAACGGACAATCCGGTCCGCCACAAGGTCGGGGTGCTCTACCACGTTGGTGGCGTGGGACACGATGCCGGGGATGATGGCTTTACCCTCGGGGAGCTTGGTGTCTTCCCAGACGCGCCACTCGTGCTCGTGGCGCACGTTCGCAGCCTCGAAGGAGTAGCCGCCGGCGTTGATCTGCAGCATCGTGTCCACCAGGTCCGCAAGGGGGAGGTCGGTAGTGTCCGGGCCGTGCCAGGAGCCCCAGCAGAGATGGAACCGGACCTGCTTCCTCGGGGAAGCCGCGGAGGGCGTAGTTCAGTGCCTCCACCCGGATCTGCGTGAACTTGAGGTAGTTTTTGACGCTGGGCTCGGGGCTGATCTGGTCCCAGTTTTCGGCGATGGATGGGTCATCGATCTGCAGGATGAGGCCGGCGTCGATGATGGCCTTGTACTCTTCGCGGAGCGCATCGGCGCAGGCGTAGATGTACTCCTCTTCCGTGGCGTAGTACCCGTTGGTGATGCGGGACGCGCTTCCGGGGGAGAGCGCGGCAACGAACCCTTCCTTCAGGCCTGAAGCTTCAAGGCCTGCCTTGAGGTTCGCGATGTCGGAGGCAACGGCCTCGTGGGCGGTGTACACCAGCGGACCGGTGACCTTGGGGCCGCCCGTGAAGATGCCGCTGGCGGGATCGTTGTAGGCCTCGGCAAAAATGGTGCGGTCGCGGCGGCGGATGAAGCCGGTGAGCTGGACGTTGCCTGGGCTGGATTCCTTGGGTTCCACTGCCCGCTTGGCATCATTGTCCAGCTCCAGCCCGCCCAGCCGGGCGAAGGAGTAGGACCACCAGGCGCCGTAGTCGACAGCGGCTGCTATGGCGTGGCCGTACTCGCCGTCATTGGCAATGTCCACGCCCACGCTTTGCTGGCGCTGCACGAGGTCCACCACGGATGCTGCCAGGAGCTCATTGAAGCCCTCGGCGTCGGCAGGGTTCTGCTCACGCGCGGCATTGGCCGCAATGAGTTCGGGCGTACGCGGCGGGACGACTAATTAGTCGAATTGATTGACAGAAAGCGTTTACTTTGCTTGGCTGTTGTCACAGTTCGAAATGGGGGACATGGCGGACTGGAGCACCTATGCACTCGAAAGAGGTAACGCACTGTGAAAAAATCCTTCAAGACCCTTGCCGTTTCCGGAGCCCTGGCACTGGCCGTCCTGGCCGGTCCCGCTCCGCTGGCGCACGCCGTGGGCGAGGGGCCGAACTACGACGGCAACGGCCAGATCACCACCTCCAAGCTGGCCACCTATGACCAGATGGTTTCCTTCCTGAAGGACCAGGACGCCCGCCAGCCGGCAATGGAGCTGGAAGTGATCGGGCAGACGGTCAAAGGCCGCGACATCCATTTGGTCAAGTACATCTCGGACCCGGCCAAGCCGACCATTCTGTACCTGACCCAGCAGCACGGCAATGAGCAGCTCACCACCGAGGGGGCGCTGCAGTTCATCAAGCACCTGGGGACCGGTAAGTCCGCTGACATCCTGGAAGGCGTGAACATCCTGGTGGTCCCCATGCTCAACGCCGACGGCGCCATGGGCGATGTGAACTTCTCGCTGGAAGACTACATCGCAAAGGGCGACCGCAACATGACCCGCTACAACGCCGAGGGAGTGGACCTCAACCGGGACCACGTAGCCAAGATCCAGCCCGAAACCCAGGCGCTGCATAACAACGTCATGAGCAAGTACCACATCGACTACATGATCGACCTGCACCACCAGGGCACGCGCAGCCAGCGGGACGGTGAACTGGTGTCCGGTTCCATCCTGTACCCCACCACCCCGAAGGCCGATCCTGCCGTCGTCGAGAGGTCCAAGCAGCTTGGCGCCGTGGTCTTCGACAACGTTGACTCCACGGGCTGGGGCCACCTGGGCAAATACGTGGGCGGCAGCGCCGAGACCATCAGCCGCAACGGCCTCGCCGTCGAATACGGCATTGCCACACTGCTGTTCGAGATGCGCGGCATGTCAGACCACTACCTGGACGGCTACGCCCTGGGCCTGCGCAGCAACGGCTACCTGATCAAGCAGACGGTGACCACCCTGACGGCCACCGCCGCTGCGATCGCGGACGGTTCCATCGCCGACGCCGACACCTCCTTCTGGGACAGCCTTGCCGAACAGACGTCCCGGCCGGGTGAGGAAGCCGACGACGAGTAAAACCGCGGCGTGCTGCTCTTTCGCTCCTTTACCTTCCGTAAAGGAGCGCAAGAGCGGCACCAGTGGACAAAGTCGGCCATCCGCTAAACTTGGGTGGTAAGAGCCCCGGGGCCATCGCGCTGCTGTTCCCTTGCGGAACGGCGGAAAGCCGGTCCACTCGGGGCATTCTCATGAACGGCGCCGGCCGGACCGCCACGCAATGGCCGGGCCCGGGCAGCCCGAACGAATGGGGGAGGATCCCATGCCAGCAATTGTGATCGTAGGAGCCCAGTGGGGCGACGAAGGTAAGGGCAAGGCCACCGACCTGCTGGGCGGCCGCGTCGATTACGTCGTCAAGCCGAACGGCGGCAACAACGCCGGGCACACCGTCGTCGTAGGCGGTGAAAAGTACGAACTCAAACTCCTGCCGGCAGGCATTCTCAGCCCCAACGCCGTCCCTATCATCGGCAACGGCTGCGTGGTGAACCTCGAAGCACTCTTCCAGGAAATCGACGGCCTCCAGGCCCGCGGCGCCGACACCTCCAAGTTGCGCGTCTCCGCCAACGCCCATCTGGTTGCCCCATACCACCAGGTCCTGGACAAGGTGACCGAACGCTTCCTCGGCAAGCGTGCCATCGGCACCACCGGACGCGGCATCGGTCCCGCCTACATGGATAAAGTGGCCCGCCTCGGCATCCGCGTACAGGACGTCTTTGACGAGTCCATCCTCCGCCAGAAGGTGGAAGGCTCGCTGCGCCAGAAGAACGAACTGCTCGTCAAGGTCTACAACCGCCGCGGCGTGGTGGTGGACGAGATCGTGGAGTACTTCCTGTCCTTCGCCGAGCGCCTCCGCCCCCTGGTCATCGACAGCACCCTGGTCCTTAACGCCGCGCTGGATGAAGGCAAAGTTGTCCTGATGGAAGGCGGCCAGGCGACATTCCTGGACGTTGACCACGGCACCTACCCGTTCGTCACCTCCTCGAATCCCACGGCCGGCGGCGCGTCGGTGGGCTCAGGCATCGGCCCCACCCGGATCTCCCGCTCCATCGGCATCATCAAGGCGTACACCACGCGCGTCGGCGCCGGGCCCTTCCCCACGGAACTCTTCGACGACATGGGCCTGTACCTGCAGAAGACCGGCGGCGAATTCGGCGTCAACACAGGCCGCCCGCGGCGCTGCGGCTGGTACGACGCCGTCCTGGCCCGCCACGCCTCCCGCGTCAACGGCTTCACGGACTACTTCGTCACAAAGCTGGACGTCCTTACCGGCATCGAACAGATCCCCGTCTGCGTGGCCTACGACGTGGACGGCGTCCGCCACGACGAAATGCCCATGACGCAGACCGAGTTCCACCATGCCAAGCCCATCTTCGAGTACTTCGACGGCTGGACCGAGGACATCACCGGTGCCCGGACGCTCGCTGACCTTCCGGAGAACGCACGCAACTACGTGCTTGCCCTGGAGAAGCTGTCAGGTACCCGCTTCTCCGCAATCGGCGTGGGGCCGGACCGGGACCAGACCATCGTGGTGAACGACCTCATCAACGACTGACGTGTGGGCCCACGCCCGCAGGGTTCCCTGGCCGAGCTTGCGAGGCTGGGGAGCGGATGGAGACGACGGCGGCGGGTCACCCTTGCGGGTGGCCCGCCGTTGCCTTTGGGTTCAGGAGGGTTACGAGTGCATGCAATTTACACAGGCTTTACTTGCCCGGTCTTGTTGGGGGTGCGGTGCGGACCGCACACTCGTAACCACCAGGTGAATTGCTCACCAGACGGTTCCACCCACAACCCGCGGAAGACAACGCAGCGATGCGACCGGACCATCCGGCACGACGACGTCGCCAGCAGGATCCCGCAGACCGGAAGGATTCGCTATGGCCGGGAACTTTGAAGTGTTTGTTGACTCAGAGTCGCTGTTCAGGTTCCGCCTCCTGGGCCCTGACGGCACAGTTATGGCCGTTTCACGACCGTTCGAGGATAAGACCGCGGTGGCAGCCGGGATCGCCGCAGTCCGGGAGTGCGCCGGCACGGGGCTCGTCACGGACCTCTGCCCCTCAGGTGCGGTTGCCCGCCCGGCTCCTGCTGCTGATCCCGTATCCGTCGCCCAGCCGGACTGCGGCGTGCGCATGCCCGTGAAAGCACACTCGTCCGCCCTTGCCGCAGGGCCCCGGAAACTGGCCGCTACACCACACTGGATCCGCGTCCTGGCATCCTGAGCGCAGCGCCGTCCAAACATTCTTAAAAGTTTTTCAATAACCGCGTAACCCTTTCGGCCTCCGCAGCGATTACCCAGATGTAGCGCCGGCCTGGAACATGTCCCCCATCACGTTCCAGGCCGGCTCTTTCATTGCCGGTGGCAGGGACAGCTGCGTTGTGCCGGACCGGTAGCGCCCGTGGCGGTTCCGGACGCGCCAGTTACTGAAGGGTGAAGTAAGGCGGGGCAAAGGCATTCCCGGTGTGGACTGCCAACCCAGCCGGCATCCCTCCTTGACTGAAAGCACTACGTCCAGGACCGATGCACTGACTGACGAGGCTCTGCGGGACGAACCCCGCCAAGCCGTCTTCAGCCTCGTTTACCGGACCTATGCATCACAGGTACTGGGTTATCTCACGGCCCGGGGAGTCGGGGATCCAGAGGCCGCAATGCAGGGAGTGTTCCTGGCCGTCCTGCCGCGGCTCGACTCGGTCCAAGGCGGCGTAGCCGGGTTGCGCACATTGCTCTTCTCGGTGGCCCACGCGCGGATGGTGGACGACCACCGCCGGCAAAGTCGCGTCCCCGTGAAATTGCCCCTTGAACCGGACCTGGACCAGCGCGAGGATTCCTCGGCGGAAACCCAGGTGCTGGAACGCATAGCGCCGCAGGAGGTCCTCGGCCTCCTGGACGGCCTTGCCGACGACCAGCGGGAGGTCCTGTCGCTCCGCCTCGTGGCCGGTCTCACCGTGGACCAGTCAGCAGAGGCCATGGGCAAGAGCGCCGGCGCCGTTAAGCAGCTTTCGATCGGATCGCTTTCGTCCCTTCCTGCCCCCGAACCAACCGGTGACCTCGCCAGGCTGATCACCGCCGCCGGTGCGCCTGCAGACGAACTGGCACGCCGCCGTCGCCGTCCCTTCATGCGTCCCACTGCCCTGGGACTTGCCCTGCTGGCCGGGATGGGGACCGGCATTGGCGGCGTTGCTGCCAGCTCAGCCGTTTCCGTCCAGGCAGGCAACAGCTTTTCGGTGCAGGACATGCTCGAAGACTGGACGCCCTCCTGGTCCATCCGGGCACAGCTGCCGGAACCTGATTTCCTGCACCCCGCTGCCGTGTCATCGGTGGTTGAGGTCCCTCCTACGCCTACTCCGGTAGTGGATCCTGAACCAGCCGGCAGCCATACTCCCGAACCGGCCGGCGGGCAGTTGCCCGTAGCCGAAGAACCACAGTCCGGGCTGCCCGTTATGGCGGCCGGGAATCCGCCGCCGCTGGCATCGAACGCCGGGGCCGGCAACCCGGACAGCAGCGGGCAGGGCGCGGCCCGCGTGTATGACGGGGACGGCAGGAAAGGTCCGGCACCGGCCAATCCTGGTGCCGGACAGCCGGAAGGCGCAGATCCTGCCGTCCCGGCCAAAGCACGCACGGCGGGGGAAAGCGACGGCCCGGTCAGGCGTCTGGTGGAGCCCTTGGCAGAAGTCCTCCGGCCGGCCCGGGCTGCTTCCGGAAATCCTGCCGGAACGCCCGTGGATGCCTGGCTCCAGAAGTTCCAACGATAGTTCAGGAAGCGCGCGGGCATTTGGCAGGTGGCTTCGTTCCCGCAGGTAGGCTGGGTGCATGCCGCACATTAACGATCCCGCTGTCATCGAACGCCTGATGCGGACCAAGGGGCGGTGGGCAATCGTGGGTCTCACCACCAACAAGTGGCGCGCCGCCTACGACACGTCACTGTTCATCAGGGACCGCATGGGGATGGAAATCATCCCCGTTAACCTGCCCGGCGATGCTGTGCACGGCGAACAGGGGTACCGCAGCCTCCGTGACATTCCCGCTGAAAAGCACCCCATCGACGTCGTTGACTGCTTTGTTAATTCCCAACGGGTGGGTGGCGTGGTGGACGAGGCGATTGCGGTGGGTGCGAAGTCCGTCTGGCTTCAACTGGGAGTTATCGACGAGGCCGCGGTGGCCCGGGCAAAGGCCGCCGGGCTGGACGTGGTGATGGATGTCTGCCCGGCGCAGCAGGCCTGGAGGTACAACCTCTGACTTTAGGGCGGAAACGCGTACCTATCGCTTCAGCAGGTGCGGGTAGTGGCGTTCGGTCACATCCGGGTGCGCCCGCATCCGGCCCTTGAGCATGTTGAGCCCGAAGGTGGCCAGCAGGGGATTGGCGGGATCGTCCGTGATGCCCCTGGCCGCCGCCTTCAACTCCGGCGGCAGCGGGACAGGCTCGATGACTGCGTCCAGCCGCGGCGACCAGAAGAAGGGCACGGAGTAGCGGTCCACGCCCGGCGGGGGAGCCTGCACGCGGTGGATGGTGGCCGCCAGGTATCCCTCGGTGGCCACCTCGAGCATCTCGCCCAGGTTCACCACCAAGGCACCGGGAATGGGTTCAACGGGCAGCCAGCCCAACGTGCCGGGAGGCTGCACTTCAAGTCCGCCCACCTGGTCCTGCAGCAGGAGGGTGACAAAACCGTAGTCCGCGTGCGAGCCCACGCCCTGGTCGCCGGCTTCCTCCACCACGCCGCCTACGTAGTGCACGAGTTTCCCCATCCACGCCGGGGCGTCACGGAAAGGCTCGTCGAAGTAGTCTTCGGGAAGCTGGAGGGATACAGCGATGGCCCGCAGCAGTTCCATGCCCACCGTGGACATCAGCCCGGCCCATTCCATTGCAGCGGGCTTCAGCTCCGGAAGGGACTCGTCCGGCCACAGGTTGGGCCCCTGGAGCAGCCAGTACGGCTCATCCGGCGGGTAGTCGATGACAGGTTCACGTTCGGGGGAGTAGTCGATTTGTTCCCGGGCGTCCGCCCGGCCCTGGGTCACCTCCGTGCCCATGCGTGTGTATCCGCGGAAGTGCGGGGACAGCCGGTTATCGAGCTTCAGGCGCTCCTCGAGGGGCAGGTCGAAGAAACGCCGGATCACGTCCAGCAGGTGTTCGGCCTGCCCCGGGGACCCTCCGTAACCGGTGACCTGGAAGAAGCCCACGTTATGGGTGGCGTAGCGCAACTGCTCGATGAATTCCGGACTGAAAGACCCGTAGGGCTGCCTTGCGGTGCTCAGGTCCAGAACAGGTATGGGGCCCTGATCGTGTGACATCCTCGCAGACTAGCACCGCTCCGGCCCGCTTTATAGGCTGTCTTGCATGGACCCTGACGCGCTAAGGGCAATCTGCCTCTCGTTTCCCGGCACCTACGAGGACTATCCGTTTGGACCGGAGACGGCTGTATTCAAGGTGCGGGCGCGGACCGCCGGCGGCGGGCAGGAAGGAAAGCTGTTCGCACTGTCCTCTCTGGATCTTCGTGACTTCTACGTGAACCTCAAGTGTGAGCCGTCCCTGGCGGTGCAGTTGCGCGCCGCCCATCCAGAGATCACGGGTGCCTGGCACATGAACAAGACCCACTGGAACGGCGTCCGGCTGAACGGTTCGCTGCCGGACAGCATGGTCCGCGACATGGTGGAGGATTCCTATGACCTCGTTGTTGCCGGACTGAGCCGGAAGCAGCAGGAACAGCTGGGCTGGGCGCGGCTCGCAGGCTCCGAAGGTGGGGGCTCTTGACCGGCAGGCAGGTGGCGAAAGGTGCGTTGAACTACCCGGGTGTGGGGAGCACCGAACAGGGGACGGTGCCGCAGGGGTATGCCCAGGTTTTGGAAGAGGCGCATTTGGGCAACGGGATGCACGTTTACCGCCGCGTGGCAGTTGGGATCCTCGCCTGGGACCTGCACCGGCGGGCCGGCCTGCGCGTGCAGGCGGATTCACCAACGGTTGTGCCCGGTGCACGCGTGGTGAGCGGATTCGGCATCGGACCCTTCCGGCTGCCTGCCCCATGCCAGGTGGTGTGGGTCCGGGAGCCGCTGCCGGACGGCACGCCCCAGTCAGCCGGCTTCGGCTACGGGACCTTGCCCGGCCACCCGGCGCGCGGCGAGGAATCGTTTGAGGTCCGCATTAACAAAGCCGGTGATGTGTCCCTCCGGATCACGGCTTTCAGCAAGCCGGCCAACTGGTTTTATGCCACGGGCGGACTCGTGACCCGGGCGGCACAGCGCTACGTAACGTCCCGGTACATTGAAGGGGCACGCCAACTCGCCTCGGAAGGAACATCCCCGTGATCTTCATCGTCGTCAAGTTCAAGGTCAAGCCGGATTGGTCGGAGCGGTGGCCGGACCTCGTTGCCGACTTCACGCGGGCAACGCGCGCGGAGCCGGGCAACCTTTGGTTCGAATGGTCCCGCAGCCTCGAAGACCCGGATGAGTACGTCCTGGTTGAGGCCTTCAAGGACGACGCGGCGGGCGACCATGTCAACAGCGACCACTTCAGGAAGGGCCTTGAGGACATGCGCCAGGCCCTCGCCGAAACCCCCAGGATCATCAGCCGCCAGCTCGACGGCGATGGCTGGGATCGGATGGGGGAGCTCACCATCTGATGTGGATCGGCTGGATCGAGTTCGACATCCTGCTCGGCGATGTCCACAGCCTGAAGGGAAAGCGGTCCGTCATCAGGCCACTGCTCGCCGAACTCAAGCGCCGCTTTGATGTGTCCGTCGCCGAGGTGGGGGACCACGACCAGTACCGGCGCACCAAAGTCGGCGTGGGCATGGTGGCAGCAGACCGGGCGCACCTCGTGGAGGTGCTTGAAGCCGTCGACCGCTTTGTGGCCGGCCGCCCCGAGATCGAACTCCTCAGCGCCCGGCAACGGGAGCTGCACAGCGAGGACTGATCCTGTCAGCGTTGCCAGGCCTCGTTCCAGGTGATCCCGGCAAGGAGGGCCTGGCCGCTGACACCCGGGTGGAAGTAGTCGAGGGTGCTGATGTCGCTGGCAGCGAATGTGTGGGCGTAGACAGCCCCGCCATCATCACGGCAGCGCTCGTACCGCGCGCAGGTTTCTGCCAGCACCGCGTTGAAGGCGAGTTGGCGCTCGACCACCTGCCGGCGCATCTCCTCCGTGTTGGAGCCAGCGAGCATCGACGGGCAAAGTCCCGCGGACCAGGCTGCCCGTGCGGCAGGGTCGTCCTGCAGGACATCCCACAACTGGTAAAGGTTGGGAATGCTGCTCACGAAGACCAGCGGTCGCGGCCGCATCCGGTCCAGGATGGCCAGGGCCTCGTCCACACTGGCCTGGAAGGCGTCAACCGCCGTCATGCTTCCCGCTGAAGCCGCACAGAGGTCGTTGGCGCCCACCAGGATCGTCACGTATTCGGCTTGTTGGCTGGCGGCTGCGGCTGCCTGGCGGGGCAGGTCGGACACCCTCGCCCCGCTGACGGCGTTATTGAAATTTTGTCCCCTGATTCCGGGATTGAGCTGCAGGAGCCGTTCGTAGTGGCTGATAACGCCGTCGTCCGCGCCGCTACCTGTTGACCAGGATTGTTCCGGGCGGTCGCCCGGGCCGCAGCAGGCATTGTTGGCCTGGGTGATGGAGTCGCCCAGGGCAGCCATGCTGCGCGGGTAGCCGTCTTCAGGCACCTGCGGAGTCGGCGCCGCCGCGACGATGACGAGGGCCGGCAGCATCAGCAGTGCCAGGAACCTCGCCACCTTGCCCATAGGTTGATTAAAGCCGAACCGCGGCGGTTCCGGACTTCTGCGCCCGTGTGGGGTGCGAGGTCCGGACCGCCGCGGTTCGGTTGCGTTGGGTGGGGAGGATGCGTTAGGTGGGGAGGATCAGCCGAAGTACTTCGGCAGGGTTCCTTCGTGGGCTTCGCGCAGGGCATCGAGGGGCATGCTGTCCACGCCGTTGATCTCCAGCTTTCCGCTGGCCGCGTCCACCACGCCGATACGGGCGTGGGCGAAACCCCGGGCCTTGCACATGTCAGTGAACCGGACCTCTTCCGAGCGCGGGACACCCACGATGGCGCGGCCCTGCGACTCGGAGAACAACGCCGTGAACAGGTCCACGCCGTCGCGGTCCAGGATGTCCTGCAGCGCAATCCGGGCACCGACGCCGTAACGCAGGGAGGACTCCACCAGGGCTGCGGCCAGGCCGCCCTCGGAGAGGTCGTGCGCGGAGTCGATCATGCCGTCGCGGGACGCGTTGATCAGGATCTCGCCCAGGGCGCGTTCGGCCTCGAGGTCCACCTTGGGCGGCTGGCCGCCCAGGTGGCCGCGCAGGTTGGCCCACTCCGAACCGTCCAGCTCGGCAGCGGTGGTGCCCAGCAGGTAGATCGCCTGGCCGTCCTCACGCCAGCCCGACGGCGTGCGGCGGGCGACGTCGTCGAGCTTGCCCAGGACCGCCACCACGGGGGAGGGGTGGATGGGGGTGGTGCCCGTCTGGTTGTACAGGGACACGTTGCCGCCGGTGACCGGGATGCCCAGCACCTGGCAGGCGTCGGACAGGCCGCGGATGGCCTCGGCGAGCTGCCACATGACGTCCGGGTCCTCGGGAGAACCGAAGTTCAGGCAGTCGCTGACGGCCATGGGAACCGCGCCGGAGGTGGCGACGTTCCGGTACGCCTCGGCCAGTGCCAGCTGCGCACCGTGGTACGGATCCAGGTAGGTGTAGCGGCCGTTGGCGTCGGTGGCCAAAGCAACACCCAGGCCCGTCTCCTCGTCCACGCGCACCACGCCGGCGTCGTCGGGGAACGCCATGGAGGTGTTACCGCCCACGTAGCGGTCGTACTGGTCGGTGATCCAGGACTTAGAGCACATGTTCGGGGAT
The DNA here is from genome assembly GCF_005796205.1 of Pseudarthrobacter sp. NamE2. GTDB lineage: Bacteria > Actinomycetota > Actinomycetes > Actinomycetales > Micrococcaceae > Arthrobacter. The sequence goes on from NZ_VAHN01000011.1 coordinate 98,120, forward strand.
GCCACGAGCTCGGTCACGGCGGCGGCCAGCTCGGCCGGAGCGGAGGGGCGGCCGGCGTCCTGCACAGAGCCGGTGAACGTGTCAGCCTGGACACCGTCCTGCCACTCGGGCCGGGCGTACGGACGGTCATAGACCGGGCCGTCGTGTGCAACGGTGCGGGGATCGACGTCGACGATCACCTCGCCGTCCCAGGTGATGATGAGGCGGCCGGTGTCGGTCACTTCGCCGAGCCAGGCGTACTCAACAGCCCACTTATCCATGACGGCCTCGAACGCTTCCACGTTCTCCGGCTTGACCACGGCCATCATGCGTTCCTGCGACTCGGACATCAGGATCTCGCCCGGGGTCAGCGTGGGGTCGCGCAGCAGCACGGAGGTCAGCTCAACCTGCATGCCGCCGTCGCCGTTGGAGGCCAGCTCCGAGGTGGCGCAGGAGATGCCTGCCGCTCCCAGGTCCTGGATGCCCTCAACCAGCGAGCCCTTGAACAGCTCCAGGCAGCACTCAATCAGGACCTTCTCGGCGAACGGGTCGCCCACCTGGACGGCGGGGCGCTTGGACGGCTTGGTGTCGTCGAAGGACTCGGAGGCCAGGACGGACGCGCCGCCGATGCCGTCGCCGCCGGTGCGGGCACCGAACAGGACCACCTTGTTGCCCTTGCCGGAAGCGTTGGCCAGGCGGATGTCCTCATGGCGCATGACGCCAACGGCCAGCGCGTTCACCAGCGGGTTGCCCTGGTACACGGAATCAAAGACCATCTCGCCGCCGATGTTCGGCAGGCCGAGGGAGTTGCCGTAGCCGCCGATGCCGGCAACAGCACCGTGCATTACCCGCGCGGTGTCCGGGTGGTCGATGGCGCCGAAGCGCAGCGGGTCCATGACGGCAACCGGGCGGGCACCCATGGAGATGATGTCGCGGACAATGCCGCCGATGCCGGTCGCGGCGCCCTGGTAAGGCTCAACGAACGACGGCGAATTGTGCGATTCGATCTTGAAGGTTACGGCCCAGCCGTCCCCCAGGTTGGTCACGCCGGCGTTTTCGCCGATGCCCACCAGCATGTCCTTCTTCATCTCCGGGGTCACCTTCTCGCCGAACTGGCGCAGGTGGTTCTTGGAGGACTTGTAGGAGCAGTGCTCGCTCCACATGACGGAGTACATGGCCAGCTCGGCGCCGGTGGGGCGGCGGCCCAGGACCTTGACGATCTCGTCGAACTCGTTCTGCTTCAGGCCCAGCTCGGCCCAGGGCAGCTCGGTGTCCGGGGTCTTAGCGGCGTTCTCGACGGTGTCGATGTTGAACTTTTTGGTGGTTTCGATGCTCACTTGTCGCCTCCCACAATCTTGGTCAAAACGGAGGTGAAGAAGCCGAGGCCGTCCGTGTCCGACCCGCCGATGCCGTCCAGCGATTCGGGGCCGAAGCCGGGCTCGGTGGCGTGCTCGGGGTGCGGCATGAGGCCCACCACGTTGCCGGCCTCGTTGGAGATGCCGGCGATGTCGCGGCGGGAGCCGTTCGGGTTGAAGCCCACGTAGCGGAACACCACGCGGCCCTCGGCCTCCAGGGCATCCAGGGTCTTCTCGTCCGCGATGTACTGGCCGTCCTGGTTTTTCAGCGGGATGGTGATTTCCTGGCCCGCCTGGTAGTCCAGCGTCCAGGCGGTGGCGTTGTTCTCCACCCGCAGGACCTGGTCGCGGCACAGGAATTTCAGGTGGTCGTTCTTGATCATCGAACCTGGCAGCAGGTGCGATTCGGTGAGGATCTGGAAGCCGTTGCAGATGCCCAGGACGGGCAGCTTCGCGTCGCTGTTGGCGGCGTCGATGATCCTGGACATCAGCGGGGCGAAACGGGCGATGGCGCCGGCGCGCAGATAATCGCCATAGGAGAAGCCGCCGGGAATAACGACGGCGTCCACGTCGCCAAGTTCGGTATCGGCGTGCCAGAGTTCGACGGCGGTGCCGCCGGCGAGGCGGACGGCACGGGCGGCGTCGCGGTCATCAAGGGTCCCGGGGAAGGTGACAACGCCGATGCGCGCGCCGGCCAGCCGCGGTTCGGCGGCGACGGCGATGGCTTCGCCGAGCAGGGGAAGTTCAGTCATCTCAGGCCTCGACGACCTCGACGTTGACGACGTCTTCGATGACGGGATTGGAGAGGAGGGTGGCAGCGGCGTCGCGGGCCTGGGCCAGGATGTCCTCGGTCACCTCACCGTCGACCGTCAGTTCGAAACGCTTGCCCTGGCGGACAGAGCTGAAGCTGGTGAAGCCCAGCCGGGGGAGAGCGCCAACAATTGCCTTCCCCTGCGGGTCCAGAATCTCGGGCTTGGGCATGACGTCAACAACGATCCGGGGCATCCGGTAACTCCTGTGCGTGAGCTTGGGTAAGGGCGCAGCGGAGTGATGCCGTCTCACGCCGTACCGGGGTGCTGGGGACAATGTGGTCAACAGTGAGGACGGGCGCTCCGCGAGCTTGCCATACCATTCTACCGGCCGGAATGGCCATACCTGTATTCGGCGGTTTGCAGCCTCCTTCAGCGCTTGCCTGCGCCACAAGGGGGCTTCGCAGGCCCTGGTTCTGGAGTTGCCGGGACGGCTTCACTAGGATTGCTGAATGACAGAAAAATCGAAGTCCGTCCTGTTGCCGATGGTCGCTGCGGCCGTGTTCGCGGGCCTCGGCAGGATGGTGCTGCAGAAGGTGAAGGCGGACCGGCTGGCCCGGCAGAATCGGGTTGCCGGTCCCGTTGACGAGAAGACGCGGCAGTGGATCAGCGACGTTGTCCGGACGCCGCGGCAGTAAGCCGATCCCGATTCTTTCTTCAGTGACATAGGGCGCCCCGGGGGCGCCATTTTTCGTGCTCGCCGTCCATGCCCCAGGCTTCCTGTGACAGGCGCAAAATACCCGGTTACGCCCTATGTCATATTCCGCTCTCACTCTGTACTGTTTGAACCGGTTGGTCTCACCGGTTTACAAGATCTGTAACTCGATGTGCCATGCCTGTCGTTTCCGGTCCGCAGCACTTGGTGGGCCGGTACATCATGAAAGGGTTGCACGTGAGATCAACTGGAAGAAACCCCATCCGGGACGGGGGATTCCGGAAGGCGGCGGCCCTGGCCGTCGGTTTGCCGTTCCTCCTGGGCGCAATGGCCACAGGTCCCGCCCTTGCGGCGCCGGCCAGCCAGGACAAGGGGACGGCCGCAACCAGTCCGGGAGCTGCGCAGTTCAAGGACGGCCGGTACATTGTGGTGCTGGCCGGCGCTGCTGCAGCAGCCTATGAGGGGGAGACTCCCGGCCTCGGGGCGACCAAGCCGCAGAAGGGAAGGAAGCTTGACGCCGGCAGTGCCAACTACAAGGCCTATGACGCGCACCTCCGCAAGCAGCAGCGTGAAGTGGCGGCAAGCCAGGGCGTCACACCTGCCAAGCACTACACTGCGGCCCTTAACGGTTTCTCGGCTGCGCTCACCGCAGCGCAGGCCACTGCCCTCGCAAAGGACAACCGGGTCCTGGCGGTAGCCCCGGACGTGGAAAACAGCCTGGACTACACCACCACGGATTTCCTTAGGCTCACCGGCCCCAACGGTGCCTGGGCCAAGCAGTTCGGCGGCGAAGCGAACGCGGGCAAGGGTGTGGTGGTGGGCGTCATAGACTCCGGCTACGCTCCCGACAACCCCTTCCTGCAGGGCGACCCGGTGCAGCCCCTCCAAGGTCCTGCCCAGGTCGGCGTTCCCTACCGCACCGCCGACGGCAATATAGCCATGCTGAAGGCCGACGGCACCACCTTCGAGGGTGACTGCCAGAAGGGTGAGGGAACCGGCGCGTGGTTTGACGGCTCCCTGTGCAACTCCAAGGTCATCGGCGCCCGCTACTTCGCGGACTCGTTCCTCCAGTACGTCACGCCCGGGAACCGTGCCCCCGAAGAGCTGATCTCGCCTGTGGACGTCGGCAGCCACGGCACCCACACGGCTACCACTGCCGCCGGCAACGCCAACGTGGAGCAGGTCATCGACGGATCCGGTTTCGGCAAGAGCTCCGGGGTGGCGCCGGCCGCCAAGGTGTCCGTGTACAAGGTGTGCTGGGAAGACACGAACCCGGACACCGGCGGCTGCTACTCCTCCGCCTCGGTGGAGGCGGTGGAGGCTGCAATCAAGGACGGCGTCGACGTCCTCAACTACTCCATCTCCGGCAACAACAACAGCACCGTTGACCCTGTGGCCCTGGCATTCCTGAACGCTGCCGCTGCCGGGGTCTTCGTCTCGGCCTCCGCCGGCAACTCCGGGCCCACGGCGTCCACCGTCAACCACGCCTCGCCGTGGCTCACCACCGTCGCAGCCTCCACATTCCCCAGCGACCTGCTGGGAACGGTCAAGGTCTCCGACGGCTCGCTGTACCGCGGTGCGTCCATCATGAAGGCGGAGGTGGTGGACAAGTCCGTCATCCTCGCCGCCGGTGCTGCGGCGGCGGGAGCAACAGGCGCCAACCTGTGTGGACCGGGCTCACTGGACCCGGCGAAGGTGGCCGGCAAGGTGGTCGTGTGCGACCGCGGTGTGATCGACCGGACGGCAAAAAGCCAGGAAGTCCTGGACAAGGGCGGGGCAGGGATGATCCTGGTAAACCTCACCAGCAGCTCGGAGGACGCGGACAACCATGCGCTGCCCACCGTCCACGTCAATGCACCCAAGAGCCTGGAAATGAAGTCCAAGCTTGAGGCAAACCCCGGGCTGACAGTCAGCCTGGTCAAGGGCGACCTGACGGGCGAACCGGCTGCACCGGCGCCGCAGATCGCAGGCTTCTCCTCACGCGGTCCCACACTTGCCTCAGGAAGTGACCTGCTGAAGCCGGACGTGGCAGCCCCCGGGGTCAACGTGCTGGCCGGCGTCTCCACCATCGGCAACGGCGGCGACCAGTTCGGTTTTATGTCCGGCACCTCCATGGCAGCTCCGCACATTGCAGGTTTCGGCGCCCTGGTTCTCAGCAGGCAGCCCGCCTGGACGCCGGCCACGGTGAAGTCCGCCATGATGACCACGGCCTACCCGCTGGTCCATCCGGACGGCTCGCCCAACAGGGATCCGTTCCAGGGCGGAGCCGGCCACATCGACTCCACGCGCGTCCTCGATCCGGGCCTCGTCTACAACTCCGGCATCCGGGACTGGCTGGGCTTCCTCAACGGCCAGGGAATGGAGACGGGTGCTCCGCAGGCTGGAGCCATCGCCGCCCGCGACCTTAATGTGCCGTCAATCGCCCTGGGCAGCCTGGTGGGCGAAGTCCAGGTCAAACGCCAGCTGACCGCACTGGTGCCCGGTATGTACCGTCCTGAAATCGACCTGCCGGGCTTCAACGTCCAGGTGGAACCGCAGTCACTCAACTTTGCCAAGGCGGGCCAGACCCGCGAGGTGACTTTGACCATCCGGAACGTCAATGGTCCAATAGGCAAGTTCAGCACGGGCACGCTGACCTGGAAGGGCCCGCGCACTGTGACTTCGCCCCTGGCCGTCCGGCCGGTGGACGCCCAGATCGCGCCGTCGTTCTCCTTCAGTTCCCCCGCCGGCTCCGGCAGCGGAACCATGGAACTGGTCTCGGGCTCGGGCACGCCCATCCCGGTGGGGGTGGAAGGTCTGGCACCCCTGAGCCAGACTGCCATCACCAAGACGCCGGGTGAGTACGCGCCCACCAATGACACGCATAATGCCCTGCTGCAGGTGAACGTTCCGGAAAATGCAACCTTCGCCCGGCTGGGCATCCAGGCCCAGCCCGAGGATGTTGACTGGGACATGGTGGTATATGGGCCGAATGGTTCCGGCGGGCTGACGGCCACGCAGGTGGCAACGGCGTCCGCCGGCGAGTTCCTGGACCTGGAGGCACCGCGGGCCGGGACGTACTACATTGTGGCAAACCTGTACTCGACACCGGACAACGGGGCGGCGACGGCAACCGTCCAGGCCGTGACTTTCACCGGCAGTGCCGGAAACCTTGCGGTGGAACCCAACCCCATCAGCGCTCCGAACGGCACTGCCACCTCAGCCGCTCTCTCCTGGGCAGGGTTGGCCGACGGGACCTATGCCTCGCGCTTGACCCTTGGCGGCAACGGTATCCGCACCTGGATCACCGTCCAGGTGGGGGCCGCGGCTGTCCGGGCTCCGGCCGGCGGCTCTCCCATTGCCCTGGCGCAGACTGTGCCGGCGGCCTGACAAGCTAATCGAAAAGAAAAGGACCCCGGGCGGCAGCCACCGCCCGGGGTCCTTCCGTTAACCCGTGCCCCGCGTCAGACGTCCCGTCCACCGCCGAACAGCGGCGCCATGGTGTTCCACCGGGAAATTTCGCAGCCGTCAGTCCGCTTAAACACCGCTTCCACCGGGCGGTCATGGAAGGTTCCGGTGACCACCGCCACCTGGGGTCCGCCATACTGCTGCGTGCAGAGCCGGGGCGGTCCGGGCTGCGGGAAAAAGATCCGCTCTCCGAACTCCTGCACCACCATCAGCGCTGCTTCCGCGTTTGGAAGGGTGGTGGCGTCGGAGAGTATCCCGTCCTCCGCTGCCAGCCGGAATACGTGTTCGACGGAGCCCGGGTCCTCCCTTAGCCTGATGGTCAGGTTGATCATCGGGCTTCGACCGCCGTTGCGGCGGACAGCGCCCCGGCGAGCCTTTGCCGCAGCAGCGCGGCCTCGGCGGCGAAAGAGCGCTGGTGTTCCACATAGGCGGCCTTGCCCTGCGGTGTCTCGATGGCGATCGCGGGATAGCCCCACTCCTCCAGGTCGTAAGGGGACGCCTGCATGTCCATGGCACGGATCCGCCAGGAGAGTTCGAAGCAGTCCATGACCATTTCACTTGGAAGCAGGGGCAGCAGCTTGTAGGCCCACTTGTACAGGTCCATGTTGGCGTGCAGGCAGCCCGGCTGCTCCATGTGCCGCTGGTTTTCGCGGCTCGGTGCGAACTCGTTCAAGACAGTGGCATCAGGTGTGTAGAAGCGGAAGGCATCAAAGTGCGTGCAGCGGATCCGGTTGTCCTCCACCACCTTGTCCGTTCCTGCAGATCCCAGCCGCAGTCGAAGGTATTCGTGCCGCAGGTCGAACCTGTCCTGGTGGTAAACCATCGCCCACTCGTGCAGGCCGAAGCAGCCAAACTGCGCGGGCCGGGCTGCGGTGTTCCGGAGGATGATTCCGGCAAACGCCACCGCTTCCTTGCGGTCGGCAAGGAAGCCGGCCACGTCAACGGTAACCGCAGTGCTGCCCGCAGGCAGCCCCAGAGAGGCGAGCGCGCCGTCGTCGAGCCTCCTGTAGTGCTTCCATTCAGCGCGGGCTATTGCCTTGTCCCCCAGCAGGATGGTGCCCGCACCGGGATGCCAGCGGCGGAGCTGTCCGGGTTTCTGGGTGTAGTAGGTGAAGAGGAAGTCCTCAACGGGGTGCTTTTGCCCGGCGGAGCGCCGTGCAAGGTAGGGGTCGGCGTAGCGGCTGACACGCTGTTGGTGGGCATCCTCAAGTGCCCGCCATTCGTCCGCCGCCAGGACCCTAAGCTGCTCCACCGGCGTGGCCCAGGACATCCCTGGCCGCATCCCAGGCGCTGATCTCACAGCCGTTGGTACGCGCGAATTCCGCGTCCACCGCCACTCCGTCCACAACGCCGGAGACGGCGGCCGTCTGGGGCCCGCCGTATTGTTGCGTGCACGCCTGCGCAGTGCTGCGGGTGTTGGGGCTCAGCAAGGAGGGGTTCTCCTGGATGGCAGCGCAGGCAGCGTCAGGTGCAGGATGGCTGCTCTCTGCGGCCGGTACGCCGGCCTCGCACACCAGCGTGTAGCTGACCTCCGGCTCACCCTCAGCGGGTATGACCGTGATAGCGAGCTCCGCGTTGCCCTGCCCGGGACCTGCCGGAGGCGCGGAGTTTTCGGGGGCGGGCGCGGGGACGGATGTTTCCGTGTCTGGAGATGGCGACGGCGTGGCACCGGCTGCCGCTGACGGGGACGTAACCGGGGCCGAAGACGCAGCGGAGCCGCCGACCGGCGCGGTTGAGCAGGACGACAACAATGCGGCAGCGGTTGCCAGTGCTGCCAGCTGCGGCCATATCTCACGCATTGACGGGTGCCTTCCCATCCTTCGATTCTAGCTGCAAGCGTTGTCCTCCCGGCCCTGGGGGCGGTCAGGAATTGCCCTCCGAGGTTGCGGCAATAAGTCCCATCATGGACGCGTGCAGTTCGGTGACCTGGCTCCGGGTCAGCCCAAGCCGTTCCATCATGGTGCCTGGAACCTCAAGGGCCTGCTGCCTCAGGGCCGCTCCCTAGGCCGTCAGGTCCACGGCCAACGCGCACTCGTTGCCATTGGCCCGGCCGCGGGTGATGAGCCCGAGCGGCCTCCAGCCGGCGCAGGAGGGGTGAGATGGTGGCCGGGTCCTGCGCCAGTGCTTCACTGATGTTCCGCACCGTCCGCGGCTGTTCTCCCACAGGCACAGCATGACGAGGTATTGCGGGTGGGTCAGGTGGAGCTTCTCAAGGACGGGCTTATAGGCCCCCACAACGCTTCTGGCCGCCACCGTCAGGGCGAAACGGAGCTGGTGTTCCAGGAGCAGGTCCTCTTCCTGCGCCGCAGCTGGCGTTACGGCAGTCGTCATGGCGCCTCCAATTGACAGTGCATTAATTATTAGCGCACAGTTTAGGCGCAGCAGTGACAGCGGAAGGAGCCGGCACATGGGCAAGGGCAACGTGGAACACAAGGGCAGCGCATCACAGCGCTTCATGCGGGCTACCGGCAAGCTGCGCGCAATCTTCGGTCCGGCCAACCGCTCCTCCCTGGTGCACGAAATGACCGATGAGAACCGCAGGCTGCTGGCGCAGCGCCAGGCGGAAACGCAGCAGTGGGAAACGGTTTCCCGGCCGGACGGCAGTACTTATGTGGTGCCCCGCAACCCGGAGGACAAGTCCCTGCGCTGATCCGCCGGCACTGGTTCCGCGGGCCGCCTTGCAGGCCCCGGTTTGCCTTGCGCCCGGCTCCGTTTCCTGCCCGGGGGCGTAAAATTAGGGCACTGCCTCCCCCATGAGGCAGCAGCTTTCGGCCCGATTACCGGGAAGGGGGTGGGAAACAGTGGCACATGTAGTCAGCGGGTTAATGAACGTTACGGAGAGGCTTCGGTTTTTCTTCGGGCCTGCCGCCCGGCTGGACGTCGATTCGCCAGTAGTGCACAAGCATGACGAGTTCGAGCAGGCCTCCGAGGAGGATCTCTCGCACTTCGTGGTGGAAACCGATTCGTCCGGCCACCATTACGCTGTCCGCCGCGAGGACCTTGAGCGGTATACCTAGGCAACCGGCCCGGCATCCCGCACTAACGTCAAAAGCCGGTCCGCCGTCCGATAATACGGAATGGCGGACCGGCTTTTGACGTAATTACGCAGCCAGGCTACCGGCCAGTGCCGCCGTAAACGGTGGCTTCCTGTTCGACATCCAGGCCGAATGCCTTATGGATTACGCGCACCGCTTCATCCAGCAGGTCGGCGTGGGTGACCACGGAGATGCGGATCTCCGAGGTGGAGATCATGTTGATGTTGATGCCGGCGTCGGACAGGGCCTTAAAGAATGTGGCGGAAACCCCCGGGTGGGAGCGCATGCCAGCACCGATCAGCGAAAGCTTGCCGATTTGCTCGTTGTACTCGATGCTTTCGAAGCCGATCTGGTCCTGCGCCGCGTGCAGGGCGGCGAGGGCGTCGGCGCCCTCAACGATCGGCAGCGTGAACGAGATATCCGTACGGCCGGTGCCGTGCGTGGACACATTCTGCACGATCATGTCGATGTTGGAGTGGGCGTCTGCGATGACCTGGAAGATGGCGGCCGCCTTGCCGGGGATGTCCGGAACACCAACAACGGTGACCTTGGCTTCGGAACGGTCGTGTGCAACGCCGGAGATGATTGGCTGCTCCAAGGCAACTCCCTCTTGTGTGGTGATCTTGTCTTCGGCGCTGGGGATGACCCAGGTGCCTTCGTGCTGGCTGAATGAGGAGCGGACGTGCAGGGGCACGCCGAACCTGCGGGCGTACTCGACGCAGCGAAGGTGCAGGATCTTTGCGCCGGATGCGGCCAGCTCGAGCATTTCCTCGCTGGAGATGGTCTCGATCTTTTGTGCCGAGGGAACCACGCGCGGATCGGCGGTAAAGATACCGTCAACGTCCGTGTAGATCTCGCAGACGTCGGCTTCCAGGGCGGCTGCCAGCGCCACGGCCGTGGTGTCCGAGCCGCCACGGCCCAGCGTGGTGATCTCGTTGGTGGCCCGGCTCATACCCTGGAAGCCGGCCACGATGGCGATGTTGCCCTTATCCAGTGCGGTGCGGATGCGGTGCGGATCGACGTCGATAATCCGGGCCTTGCCGTGGATACCGTCCGTGATCATGCCGGCCTGGGATCCGGTGAAGGACTGCGCGGAGGCACCCAGCTTGTTGATGGCCATTGCCAGCAGCGCCATGGAGATGCGCTCGCCTGCGGACAGCAGCATGTCCAATTCACGGGCGGGAGCGGAATCGGTCACCTGCGCGGCGAGGTCAAGGAGTTCGTCGGTGGTGTCACCCATGGCGGAGACCACAACCACTACCTTATTGCCGGCCTCCTGCGCGTCGACCACACGCTTGGCCACCCGCTTGATGCCGTCTGCGTCAGCCACCGAGGACCCGCCGAACTTCTGCACGATGAGCTGTTTGGTCACCGCACGGCCCGTGGGCAGCACCTGCGGCTGGGTTGCTTTGTGCACTTCGGTGGTGGGCGTACTCATGCGCGTACCTTCATTGGATCGGTGTGGAGGCCAGGCAGCCTGACGCCGGAACGGCGGGACTTCCTCCGACAGTTTATCGCCGCGTGCAGTGCGGCGTGGAATTGTGACCCGAACTCAGCCGGCAGGCCGCCGGGCTGGCGCGCGCTCCGGACCCCTGCCCGGCGCTTGGCCCGCGGCACCCGGCATCGTGTAGGCCGGTGGCGGGGTCCGGTGCCATGCCTGGACAGGGTGGCCGGGCTGGACCAGCATGGAGGCAGTAGTACCACCAGGGCCGGTCTGACCGGCCATCACCGGGGCTGGGGCTGTCCACGGAAAGGCGGGGCTGCGCATGGCCCACGAACGGGATGCCGCTCTTGACCCGGTTACTGAGCACTACTTTGAGCCGATTGGTCCCCGGCAGGGCGGACGGGTCCAGTCCGAGGGTGACGACGGCGCCTCCCGGCGCGTCGGCTCCGGGTTTCGGGCCGAAGTGCTGACGGCCGCGGCCGATTGGGCGGTGACCCTGCGGACCCTGCGCTTCTGGGCAGCAGCCGTGGGAGCCGTCTGCACCACATGGATGGTGGCGGCCGGCCTTGTGCTCCTGCCGGGAACAGCCGACGGATCAGCGGAGTGGCTGCCTGTTCCGGAGCTCATGTACCTGCTGGTGGGGTTTTTGTTTCCTGCCACAGCCGCGATGGCGGCGGTTCAGTGGGGCATAACTTCATACGCCCGGGTGGCAAGCAGGATTCCCGGCGCCCGCATGTTTCCTGCCGTGCTCACCACCGCTCTGCAGGGTCTGGTGCTCGCGGTGCTTATTCTCCTGACCCTGCTGGTCCAGGCCTTCGCCGCGGGCCTGCCGGCAACGGTGGCGGCAGTGTCAGCCGGCATAGCGGCGGCGGAGGGTGTCCTGTTCGGAAGCATGGGGGCAGGGGTAGCGGCGCTTGGGCGGGGAGCTGTGCGCCGGCGCATCTTCGGCTGGCTGCTGGCGTTGTTCCTGATTCTTGGTACCGTGGTTGCCGGGTCCCTCCTGGTCCCTGCCGTGCGGTCGGAAGAACCGGTCAGCGTTGCCCTGAATGTGCAACGGTCAGAGGACGGAACGCCCACCGCCTACGAATGCTCGGGAATACCGGCAGGGACAATGGAGGTATACCGCACAGAGCGGATTATGTGGCTGCCTGCCGTAAGCCCCGGCGTGGTGTTCGTGATGCTGGCCGGGCAGCCCGGAACAGGTCCTGAGCTGCTGGGGTGGCTCTCGTCGGCCTTCCAGGAAGCGGCAGACGGGACGCAGGTCCCCTGCGTGAACGGGGAACCGCGCAGCCCGGATGCGGTGCGGATGCCCGTGGCCGCGGTGGGGCTCCTGCTGCAGGCAGTCCTGGCAGGCGCGCTCCTGGCCGGTGCGCACGCTGCCGCCGCCCGGCGTCGTGATCGGTCAGGGACCTAGCCACCCGGCCGGGACGGATGCGGCGTATCAGGTGAGGGCATTGCGCCGGCCCTCGAAGGCGCGGCCAAGCGTGACCTCATCGGCGTATTCAAGGTCGCCGCCGACGGGCAGGCCGGATGCAAGCCTGGTGACGGTTATGCCTATCGTCTTGAGCATGCGCGCAAGGTAGGTCGCCGTCGCTTCGCCTTCCAGGTTGGGATCGGTGGCAATGATGACTTCCTGGATGGCGCCGTCATTGAGCCGGGTCAGGAGTTCGCGGATCCGCAGCTGCTCGGGCCCGATGCCTGCGATGGGATTAATGGCACCGCCCAGCACGTGGTAACGCCCCCGGAAAGATCGTGTCCGCTCCACGGCCAGGACATCCTTGGACTCCTCGACGACGCAGATGACCGCGGTATCCCGTCGGGGGTCGCGGCAGATGTTGCAGAGCTCCTGCTCGGTGACATTCCCGCAGACAGTGCAGAACTTGACGCGGTCCTTGACGGTGGTGATGGCTTCCACCAGCCGCTTCATGTCCTCCGGGTCCGCCTCGAGAATGTGGAACGCCAGCCGCTGGGCGGACTTCGGCCCGACGCCCGGAAGGCGTCCGAGCTCGTCGATCAGCTCCTGGACAGCACCTTCGTACACAGTTCCCTCTTTAGCTTGGTTTGGATAGCGGGTTAGGCGCCAGGTCCCGGAGTGGCCGGACCGGTACCCCGTGGGGCAGGCCGGTCAGTACCGCGGCGGCAGGGGGCTGCCGTCGGCGGCGCGCTCCTCGATCAGCTTTCCGCCCAGAATACGCTCCACTGCCGCGCGCCCGAACACACCTGACTCCTCAATGGTTTCGTCGTCCGCACTCGGGATGTCCTGCACGTAGCTGTCGGCGGCCGTTGCTGTCCGCGCGGGCGCCTTGGCGCGTCCGGCCTCGGCTTCCGGACTGTTGGTCAGCCTCTGGTAGAGGCTCTGCCGGGCGCTGTTGCTTGCCGCTACAGGGGCGGCGGCCGGTGCGGATGCACCTGCCATGGACGGTGCTGGCGCCGGAGGAACGGGAGGAGCAGGCCGTGTGGGCGGGGCCGCGGCCGGACCGGCCACAGGGGCAGCGGAGGCCATGGCGTATTCGGGTGCCCGGACCTGGGCAGGCTCCGGTTGCGGCGCACATGCCGGACCGGGTCCAGGCGACGCGGCCCCGTTCGGGGCCGGCCCCCAATCCGGTTCGATTGCAGCTCCCAGCGATGTAACCGGAATCGATGGTGGTACCTGGGCGGTGGCCGGCTCGTAATGCGCCGTGGTGGAGGGCCCGGCGGCCTCCCCGGCGATGGCGGCGACAGTGGCGTGCCGGCCGACATTGCTTTCAGTGCCCACCAGCCATACGCCGGGTGACTGTTCCACCGCACGGGACCAGGGATCGTGCACCGTTTCATTCGCGCCCGCCCGCCCGGGTGCTGCCGGTGCCGGCGGTGCAGGCTCAGGCGCTGCAACTTCCTGCATGCGGCCGCCCTGCTGGCTCCGCCCACCCAAGGCGTCAGTATTCCGGCCCGCCGCCGGGAGCCGGGTCCCACTTTCCGCGGAAGAAGGCTCCCAGTCCGCAGGGGGTTCCTCATCGAGCGGGGGAGCGTCCTCATCACGCGGCGGACCCCAGTCGTCATCCGAGTAGGAGTAGTCACCGCCCGGATCCGGATAGGAGTTCGAGCTTTGCATGCGGACCGGGGAAGGGGGAACTGCCCCGGAACGCGCCTGCGGTGCGGCAGCTTCTTCGCGGGCTGCCGGAGCCGGAGCCGCCTGTACCCTGGCCGCCGACTGCACCGGTGCCTTCACCTGAACGGAGGCCGGAGCCTGCGCCGGTGCGTTGGTGGCGGCCGGCGCAGGCGCAGGGGCAAGGCCCCACGCGACGTCAGCTGAAGTGGCCGCCGCCGCTGGCGGGCTGGCCGGTGCTTTTGGGTTTGGTTCAGAGCTCGACTGGCTGGCGCCACCGGCAACTGCGTTGATCTGGCAGTCGATGCCCACAGTCTTATGGACGGCCTGCCGGAGGTTTTCTGAATGGTCGGCCCTGCCGAAGGCGCCGGCGAGCCCCGGCGTTGTGAATGACAGGGTGAGGACGGTTCCGTCGAAAGATGCCACCTGGGCGTTGGGTTCCACCAGCGCCCACGTGCTGCGCTTGATCCTGGCAAGCGTCTGCAGGACGTCCGGCCAGGCACGCCGCAGGACCTCGACGTCGCCCATGCCCGGGGGCGCAGCCGCGGGCTGTTCGGGGGCAGCCGCAATCTGTCCACCGGCTGCAGTACCCGCCTGGTGGGCAGGGCCGGACGCCTCAGCTCCGGAAACAGCGTGCGGTTCGAGACGTGCGGAAGCTTGCTGGGCGGCAGATGCAGGGGCCGTGCGTTCGCGGGCAGCGGGTTCCCGGGCATTGCCTGCGCTGCCGGCACCAGGGCCAGCGGGTGCCGGCCGTTCTGCAGGTGGCCGCGCGGGGGAGGAGTCTTCCACCGGCCAGTCGCTGGTGCTGACGCGGGGAGGAGTGATGGAAGCCCTGCCGGGGCCACCCGAAGCTGTGCCCGCGGCAGCAGCCGGCGCCTCCCGGCGCGGTGCATCGGTTGCCGGCCCGTTCTCTGCTGGCTGGGCTGGTTCCGCCGACGGAGCGTGCGGCTGTGGGGGGCCGGAGGTACCTGCAGCCTTCCCGGCAGCCGGTGCCTCGGCCGTCTGGGCAGCGGGAGCACCGACGTCGTTCCCTGCGTAGTTGAAGCGCCGTTCCACACGGTCGATCCGGGCGGCAAGGCCGCGCTCATTCTGCTCGGAACTAGGCAGGAGGATGCGGGCGCAGAGCAGTTCAAGGTGCAGCCGCGGGGAGGTGGCGCCGGTCATCTCGGTGAGTGCTGTGTTTGTGACATCTGCCGCCCGCGACAGTTCCGCCGACCCCAGGTTGTGCGCCTGGGCCTGCAACCGGGCGATCTGGTCCGCAGGCATGCCGCGCAGGATGGCCTGTGCACTTTCCGGCATGGCCTTGACAATGATCAGATCGCGGAACCGTTCCAGGAGGTCCTCCACGAAGCGGCGGGGATCGTGGCCGGTTTGGATGACCCGGTCAACGGCGCGGAAGACCGTGGCCGCGTCAGAGGCGGCCAGCGCATCAACAACGTCATCCAGGAGGGATGCATGGGTGTAACCGAGCAGGGCTACCGCGAGCTCGTAGTCAAGACCGTTGGGGCCGGCGCCGGCCATGAGCTGGTCCAGGACGGAGAGGGAGTCCCGGACAGATCCGCCGCCGGCGCGGATGACGAGTGACAGGACACCGGGGGCTACCGGTACGTTTTCCTGCTGGCACAGGAGCTCAAGGTAGGCCATAAGGGGTTCTGGCGGGACGAGCCGGAACGGATAGTGGTGCGTGCGGGAGCGGATGGTGCCGATGACCTTGTCTGGCTCCGTGGTGGCAAAAATGAACTTGATGTGTTCCGGCGGCTCTTCGACAATCTTCAGCAGGGCGTTGAATCCTGCCGAGGTGACCATATGGGCCTCGTCGATGATGAAAATTTTGTAGCGGTCGCGGACTGGGGCGAAGGTGGCCCGTTCCCGCAGATCCCGGGCGTCGTCCACCCCGCCGTGGCTGGCGGCATCAATTTCGATCACATCCAGTGACCCTGACCCTCCCCGGGCCAGCTCGATGCAGCTGGGGCACCGGCCGCAGGGGATATCCGTTGGGCCCTCGGCGCAGTTGAGGCAACGGGCGAGAATGCGGGCGGAGGTGGTTTTACCACAACCTCTGGGGCCGGAGAACAGGTAGGCGTGATTGACCCGGTTTTTCCGCAAAGCCGTCATGAGCGGCTCGGTGACATGCTCCTGACCGATGACGTCGGCGAACGAGTCGGGACGGTATCTGCGGTAGAGGGCGGTGGTAACTGTCACGGAGAAAACCCTACCAATCCGGGCCGACATCCTGCCGCCCTGTGGGGGAATAGTAAAGACCCCCCATGCACCCGCCAGAGCCCGTCTACCCTTGCTACCTTCCGGTCCTGGGGGAGTTCAACAGGATGACGCCACATGAGGGGCCGTCAGATACTTTACCCGATCATCAGGCGCGACTCGAATCGGCTTGTTGCCGCCAGCCCTGCACCGGCCAGCTCATGAAGGCAGGCTCCTCATACGGGTGGGCTGCGCGCAAAGCGGCAATCACTGCCGGCAGGAGATGCTCCTCCACGACACATTCGATCCGGTCTTCGGCCACCTCTTCCGCGCGGCCGGGCTCTCCCGCAAATGGATCAGCTCCCTCCCCGGGGATGAAGCATCCGGTGCCCGGCGTGACAAAGGAGCAGTGGGAGTAGTTTCCGATCCTGCCTGCTCCGGCGTCACCGATAGCAGCCAGAACGTCCGCAGTGTGGCTTGTGGGGGAATAGACAACCAGGGCATGCAGCACTGTCATGGATTCAACTGTGCCGCAAGCTTCCGACTATTCGGCGGATTTCCATTGCTTATCCCCGCACCACCGATGATCATGGGTATGTACACCGATTGGGGCAATCTCCAGATTGTGAGCTGCGTGGCCTGGCTGAACGGGGCCGGACCCGGCAGCTCAACGGGTACCAAGGGAATGGGCGCGTTGGGGGCGTCCATTTCTCGTTAAGCCCGAAAATCCGCCGCGCAGGGCTGGAACCGAGGCCGTCTGGG
Source organism: Pseudarthrobacter sp. NamE2 (assembly GCF_005796205.1). Classification (GTDB taxonomy): domain Bacteria; phylum Actinomycetota; class Actinomycetes; order Actinomycetales; family Micrococcaceae; genus Arthrobacter. The sequence continues at coordinate 114,890 of NZ_VAHN01000011.1, forward strand.
ACGGCTTGCGCAGCCCAATTGGGCGATGCGCAAAACATCAGGTAGTCTAGTACCTGCTTTTGATTCAGAAGCAGATGGAGAATTCGCCTAGCGGCCTATGGCGCACGCCTGGAACGCGTGTTGGGTTAACGCCCTCGGGGGTTCAAATCCCCCATTCTCCGCCGGTCGAGAACCCGGTCCCGCCTTGGCGGGGCCGGGTTCTTGCGTTTCCGGCCGCGGTGCCGGTGCAACGTCGGCCTCCAGAGCGGGAGCGGCTATTCCAGGTCCGCCCCGGGCAGGCCGAGCCGCCGCAGCCGTGACCTTGCTGCCAGCTCGCTGGGTCCCTTGGGTCCCAAAGCCAGGCGGACGACGCCGAGAACGGCTGTGGTGGCGAACCTCACGGGTAGGGGAAACGGGCCCAGCCGCGGGACCTTGAGCCCCAGCATCTCCCGGAACCTTGGCTCCAGGCTGTACACGGCCCCGGCGAAAAGAACCCGATAGCCGGGGCGCAGCAGGGGATGCAGCGGTGCGTCGCGGATGAACGCGACGGTCTCGGCCACGCGCTCGTCAACACGCAGCTCGCCGCTGGCGTACCAGGCGTCCAGTTGGTGCCGCATCTCCGACTCGGTCAGCGGCGGGCCGGCCACGCCCATCAGCCTGCCAGCCTGTGCCCACTCCCGCACATAGGCGTCAGGTCCGCCGGGGATGGCATGGCCCCAGATCTTATGAGCCGCCAAAAAGGAATCCGTGAAAGTGAGGTGGACCCAGCTGGCCAGTTCCGGATCATTCGCGCTGTAGCTGCGAACCGCACCGCGCCCGTCGCTGTAGTCACCCTGCACCGCTTCGTGGAGCCGGCGCACCCTGCGCGAGGCTTCGTCCGCGGCATCCCTGGAACCGTAGGTCACCGTGAAGATCCAGCGGATGGTGTGGGCCAGGCGGCCGAGAGGATCATCGCGGAAATTTGAATGCTCGTGGACTCCGGCAAGGGCGCCCGGGTGCAGGGACTGCATCAGCAGGGTCCGGATCCCGGCAACGATGGGGGACATGGAACCATGCACCGCCCAGACTGCCGACCCCGGGAGGTGGTATCCGGGGTCATCGCCTTCCGCCAGCTGGAGTGCCCAGTCGGGCGGCGCGTCTGATTTACCCGTGAAGGTCTTTTTGAGCTCGTCCTGCCATGTCCGGAGGAAACTGTCCATATCCCATTGTCGCCCTGCCAATGGGCGGAGTCCCCTTAGGGAGACCAGAGAAGGGCTAGGTATTAGGAAGTGGACTCCCATAAAAACCCGCAATTTGCACTGCGGACCTTCACATGCGTCGAAGCCGTGTGGTCACATGGGAGGAACCGTCTAGAAATGGTGCGGGTAGACGCCTGTTGGAGTCATTCTGTTGGACATGCATCGGGGCCGGGATCTGGGCAAAAACTCCCGGAGGAGTCCCCTTCCGGCCACGCGCCTTCTTGCCGCCACCGGTGCTTTGGCCGTGTCGTTTTCCGTCGCCAACCTGCCCGGAACCCTTGAGCCGCGGCAGGTGTCGTCTGCTACCGGGCCGACGGCGGGAAGCTCTCCTGCCTCCGGGAACGGGCACACCGCTCCACAACCCCCGCGTCCGGCAACCGAAGCCGCCGGCGTGGTACTTCGCGCACCGGACGGATTCAACCTCGGGTCCGAGCCGCACGGGGTGCCCAGCGAGCCGCACGCAGTGCTGCAGTTCCCGCGTCCAATGGTCACTGGTTCCGCCCCGGACACGCCGGCACTGCCGGCTGTTGGGCTGTCCGGAATTGTCAGGCCTGCCGCCGGGTTCCTGATGGCGCCTCTTCAATTGCTTATTCCCAGCTCACCGTTCGGGTTCCGGATCAGCCCGTTGACCGGTACGGCCGGCGACTTCCATTTAGGGCAGGATTACGCGGCCCCCTGCGGTACAAGTGTCTACGCCGCCGATTCAGGGGTTGTGCGGGCCGCAGGATGGCATCCATGGGGCGGCGGAAACCGCGTCGAAATTGATCACGGCAACGGACTGGTAACCACCTATAACCACCTCGAATCCGTGGCCGTGCGCAGGGGCGACGACGTCCAGGTGGGCCAGATCGTCGGACGTGTGGGCAGCACGGGCTGGTCAACAGGCTGCCATCTGCACTTTGAAACCATCCTGAACGGCGCGCATGTAAGTCCACTCAAGTGGAGACTGGTTGGTCTCAAAGCCCTCGCCGGTGGTGGAACCCCTGATTTGTACTCCTACACCCCCGGCTCCGGCAGTCCAGGGGATGAATGGCTAAATTGGACACCGCCCGGAATCAAGAGCACCGCACCTTTGCTGCCCGAAGCGGAAGCAGAGACGACGACGGCGCGTTCGTCGGCAGAGTCGGGAACGGCATCAACGCCGTCCCCTCCATCACCGGCAGGCTCATCGACACCCTTCCCCCAGGCTTCCGAATCGCCAGGCGCGCCATCACCTTCGCTGACCGACACAACGCCGTCGCCTTCGCCCTCACCAACTGGCACGACGCCGTCGCCGTCACCAACTGGCACGACGCCGTCGCCGTCACCAACTGACACGACGCCGTCGCCTTCGCCGACTCCGGATGAGCCAGGCCCGTCACCAACCGACCCCGCCGCAACCCCCACGGAGCCAGCGCCCCCGCCAACGGAAGCCACGCCCACTCCGACTGACTCCACGCCGCCACCGACGGAAACGACACCCCCGGCAACGGAACCAGTGCCGCCTTCAACTGACCCGGCACCAGCCCCCGTAGAGCCGGCGCCTTCTCCGGTCGAACCTGCCCCGTCCCCGGTTGAGCCCGCGCCCTCGCCGGTCAAACCTGCACCGTCCCCGGTTGAGTCCGCGCCCTCGCCGGTCGAACCTGCACCGTCCCCGGTTGAGTCCGCGCCCTCGCCGGTTGAGCCAGCACCTTCTCCCGTAAAGCCGACGCCCTCCCCGGTTGCCCCGGCACCATCAATCACCCCGACAACCGACCCGCTTCCGGCGGAGCCGACGTCAGAGCCAAGCTTTTAGGGTCCCTGGAGCAGTACAGGACGAATACTGCCGGAACCTGCAGGTTTCCGGCTGCTGGAACTTTGCCTCGCCGCTCAAGCGCGGACAGTCGCCGAACGGGGCGACGGTGTCCCTGCTTGACAGCGCCCTTTGCCGAACGTAGTCAGCACAAGCGCAGTTCTTTTATCTTTTTCCACATTGGTTACGGCGATTTGCCCAAAGTTTGCCAAATGTCTGATTGGATAAATATTACTGAAGGGTACAAGGGAAGCGCCGTTTCCCACCGACCACAGAGGTAGCAATGGAGCACATCGAGGCCGAGCACCCCCGGCCACGCCACTTCCTACTACACATCAGCGACACCCACTTGGTGGGCGGCCCGGATCCCCTGTACGGGGCTGTTGACAGCGAGGCCCGCCTTGCCCAGCTCTTCGAGGAAGTCAGGGCGTCCGGGGCCAGGCCGGAGGCTGTCATCTTCACCGGTGACCTCGCGGACAAGGGCGATCCCAAAGCCTACGTAAAACTCCGGGCCATCGTGGGCCCGGCCTGCGAGGAGCTGGGCGCGCAGATCATTTGGGCCATGGGCAACCACGACAACCGTGCGCACTTTCGCGAGGGCCTTCTGGATGAGGCCGGCAGCGACGCCCCTGTTGACAACAGCTATTTCATCAACGGCCTCCGTGTCATCACCCTGGACACGTCCGTACCAGGATTCCACCACGGCGAGCTGAGCGGCCCGCAGCTGGAGTGGCTGGCCCGCGAGCTGGAGACCCCGGCGCCGGACGGTACCATTTTGGCCCTGCACCATCCGCCGGTCCCGTCCGTCCTGGACCTGTCCGTGCTGGTGGAGCTGCGCGATCAGGCCTCGTTGGCGGCAGTGGTGCGGAACTCGGACGTCCGGACCATCCTTGCCGGCCACCTGCACTACTCCACCAACGCCATGTTTGCCGGCATTCCCGTGTCAGTGGCCTCGGCGAGCTGCTACACCCAGGACCTGAACGTTCCGGTCGGCGGCACCCGCGGACAGGACAGCGGCCAGGCCTTCAACCTGGTCCACGTCTACGAACACACCATTGTCCACTCCGTTGTCCCGCTGGGAAGTTCGACGACGGTTGGCGAGTACGTGACCGCGGAAGAAACCGCACGGCGGCTGGAAGCAGCAGGCATCCGGATCCCCGAGACCAGGGAGCGCAGCAACGCCAGGGTGGGCGTTTCCACAGGACGCTAGGAAGCAACTATGGCTGGGGCCGGTTCCATGCGGAACCGGCCCCCAGCCACGTCAGTGGTACCCGCTGCCGGTTACTTCTCCCACGGCGCCTTGACGGGAAAGTACTTCTCCAGAAAGTCGGTGACCGCCTCTGCCCGTTCGTCCGCCGGCACTTCGGGGAAGCTTCCGTCGTTCAGGCAGAAGAAGTCCATGTTCCGCTTGGACAACAGTTTGGGGAGGTAGTTGAGCCCTGTCCGCATGGTGGTATCCACGTAGCGGACCTTGGCAGCGGTCTGGGTGACCGCGCGGCCGGTCAGCAGCGCGTAGTAGTGGTAAAACGAGTTGGTGACGGAGATGTTATCTGCCGCACGGAACCGGCTGGCTGCCGTCTTGCGGAATTCGTCGGGGAACTCCTGTTCCATTTTGGAGACGAGGCTGCGGCGCAGAGGGGCGGCACAGTGCTCCAGGTGGCGGGTGGTGATCCGGCCGAACCGGTCCCACAGCAACTTGCGGTTCACCCGGGCCGCGTTTTCGAACCCGCTCCGTTCCGCCGCGTTCTCACCCAGGCCGATGCGGGTCTCCGCCTCGATGAATTTGGTGATCCCGCCGGGCGTGAAGAACACATCCGGGCTGACCGGGCGGCCAAAGAACATATCATCGTTGGAATAGAGGAAGTGCTCCGAGAGCCCCTCAATGTGGTGCAGCTGGCATTCGACGGCCTGCGAGTTGTGGGTGGGCAGCACTGAGGGATCGGCGAAGAACTCCTCACTGCGCACAATCGTCACGGAGGGATGGTCTGCCAGCCAGGCGGGGGCGGGGGAGTCTGTGGCGATGAAGATCCGGCGGATCCACGGTGCAAACATGTAGACGGACCGGAGGGCGTACTTGAGTTCGTTGATCTGCCGGAAGCGCGCTTCGTGGTCGTCGCCTTCGCCCAGTACGTGGCCCTTCTGCTGGGCGCGCCGGGCGGCGATGTACTCGGGGGAGCTTCCGTCCACCCAGGAGAAAACAATATCAATGTCGAAGCTGATATCGCTGGCGTGGTCCGCGAACATGTTTTCGATGGTGGGCCAGGTGTGCCCGTAGCGTTCCACAGTGCCGCGGACAGCGTCCTGGCGGAGCAGGGTCCTGCGGGTCAGCGAGTTTTCGATCGGCAGGATGATTTCCTCGCCTTCGAAGGACCAGAGCTCAAGTTGGACGCCGGCAGAGGCGCCGAATTCGAAGCCGCCCCCGGGCTCCACCCGCGGCCGGTACAAGCGGAAGATGCGCGTCTGCTTGCTGGTGGAGAGCTCCCCGTCGGCCACCAGGACAGCGCTCTTCTTCTTGGCGTCCACCGTCATGGAATAAAACGGTTCATTCCGGCAAGCCGCCACCAGGGCTGCCCGGAGCTTCTTTCGGTCTTTCCAGTCCAGGGCGATGACGGGCCGGTCGTTGTTGCCACGGACCAGCAGGTACGCCAGCCCGGCGTCCGCAAGGACGGTGCGCAGGAACAGCAGGTCCTCCACCATGGCCTGGTAGTGGGTCCTGTTGTAATTGATCAGCGCGTAACGTCCCCGGTGCCGGATGACGTCAGGCCGGTGCTTAAGGCGCCGCTCCGCAGCCGCGGACGTGGCCTCCTCGTGAAATTGTTCCTCTACGGACGCCTGGCCACCGAAGTAGACCTCGTCCTGTACCGGTGCTTCTGTAATGGTTTTCTCCGTGCTGCTGGAAGTAGGCATGTCTACCTGCATGATATCCGCGCGGAGGAAACAGGACGTTGCCGCGGACTCCCTGACCGGGACTTAAGCGCCCAGCGCCTCCCGCCAGCTGCGCAGGAAGGCGCCGCCGGCGTCGTCATGGATCACTGTGGCCTCAAGACCAAGGTCAGCGGCGGTGAGGACGTCGTACGGCTTGGGCGGGACGCCGTCCGCGGGGCGCACGTCCACGTGCTTCACTGCATGGTCGTTGTGGTGCAGCCAGTCCGCCATCGCGTAGTCCGTGCGGGAATCACCCACGGTCCGCCACGCTGCCGGGGTGATGCCCTGCGCGGCCAGCAGTTCAACAGCCCGGCTGGCGCCCAGGTCCTTCCCCAGCCGAACGGACTCGATGTCCGTGGAAATGATGGTGGGGTCCACGCGGTAGTCCACCTCGTCATCGGAATTAGGTGCATGGTGGTCCAGCCGGACCACGCCCAGTCCGTGCCGGGCCATCAGGTCCATGGCGTCGGCGTCGAAGAGCTTCTGCTCGGCGAGGTAATCGGCGCTTGGGACACCGATGTGCTGCTCCACGGACACCATGGCACGTTTGGTCTCATCAAAGAACATATGTGCGGCATAGTCCTCCGCCACCATGCGCCGGACGTCATCACCGTAGGCCGCCGGCACGGCCAGTTCCCGGTCCACGTGGATGGGGCCCGGTCCGGCCGAGGTGAAGCTGAACCACACCGCACCCTTCTCGCAGACAGCATGGATGATGGTGCCGGACGGCATCCCCGCGGCAATCATGGGTTCCATGACCTGTTCCCGGATGAACGCGTCGGAGCGGCCGGTGTTGAAAACAACCGGAATGCCGGCGGCAGCCAGGGCCACCAGGTCGCCGATGATCTCCGGTTTGACGTCGCGGGTCAGCGGGCTTGCCACCGGCCCGTCCACGTCCAGCAGCAGCGCCAGGGGCGGCGTGGAGGGCAGGCGGACACCTGGTGCGGACACGGCAAAGTACTGGGAGGCTGTCATGCGCCCATTCTGTCAGCAGCAACTGAAGGTTCCTGAACCGGTAACAGAAAATCAACGCCTGTGACATGGTCACCGTTTGGCTACAACCTCGCGGCGGCGCGGCAGGGTACTTTCGCTCCCCTTGGCAGGATGCCTAGGGTGGCAGGGTGATATTCAAAGCTGTGGGCGAGGGCCGCCCTTACCCCGACCATGGTTACACCACACCCAAGGAGTGGGCGTCGCTGCCGCCGCGGCCGGTCCGGCTCGATGAACTGGTGACCACCAAACGGACGCTGGACCTGGAAGCGTTGCTGGCCGAGGACTCGACGTTCTTCGGTGACCTGTTCCCGCATGTGGTGCAGTACCAGGGAACCCTGTACCTGGAAGACGGCCTGCACCGCGCCGTGCGGACGGCCCTGCATCAGCGCACCGCGATCCACGCCCGGGTCCTGGTGCTCGATGGCTAGGAAAAAGAAGGTGCAGGACGCCAGTGTCCTGCACGGCCACCACGTGGTGAGCGGGCCGGAGCTGCGCGCCACGTTCGATACAGCAGCCAAGGAAACCGACGATACCGCCCGGGTGCGGCGCCGCGTCCTGCACGGGATCGTGCTGGTCCTCCTCATCGGACTGATCGCGGCAGGCATCATCACCGCGCTGGCGATCATCAACGGCCGGTTCACCATCCCTGCTGCGGAACCGGCCGAGGAAACCGTGACCGCCTGCCCCGCCGGCACCTTCGACTACATGCCGCACGAGCAGGTCAACCTCAATGTCTACAACTCGACCAGCCGGGCGGGCCTTGCACGCTCCGTGGCGGACGAGTTCCTTGCCCGCAAGTTTGCGGTTGCAGCGGTGTCCAACGTCGAGTCCGGCTACCGGGGTGTGGCAGCGGTGATCTCCGGCCCTGCGGGGCAGTCCGCCGCGTTCACCGTCCAGCGCAACCTGCCCGGGTCCGACTACTTCCAGGACGGCCGGACGGACGGCAGCGTGGACGTGATCCTTTCCAGGGACTACAGCGCCCTCCAGCCGCCGGACCTCGTGGACCAGACTCCCGGCGCACTCGCCTGCCCCCGGGAAAACCGGCGGGAGGCGGACGCGGAGCCGCGGCCGGTTATGCCTACGGCCGTGCCCACCCGCTGACTCAGCTGGCGGCGGGAAGCGGGACAAGCCGGACCGGGCGGCCGGCGTCGTCGAACCGTGCCCCGGCGCCCAGCTGGATGAACCGCACCGTCCTGGCAACGCGCGCCTCAAGCTCCTCGGGCTCGTCGCTGCCCCGTGCCGCGCTGGAGGAAAGAGTGCCCAGGATCAGCTGCGCCTGCTGGCCCACGTCCGCCACCGGAAGATAGCCCTGCTCCATGCCGTTACGCAGGATGCCCTCCAGGAGGACGCTGAGCTCACCCACGTGGTCCGCCAGTTTGGCAAAGGACGACGGCGACAGGACGGCGCCCATGGCAGGTCCCGGCGGGAGGTGGCGGCGGCTGAGGTCCACCACCTGGGCGCGCACGTACAGGGCCAGCCGCTCCACCGGGTTGTCGAGCTGCTCGAGGGATTCGCGCAGCTCAGCGAGGAACTTTTCAGTCTCCTCCAGGGCGTAGGAGATGAGCAGCTCTTCGATGTCCGCGAAGTAGTTGTAGACGGCGGTGCGGCCTACGCCGGCGTGCCGTGCCACGTCGGTCATGGTAAGGCCGGGCAGGCCGTGGGAAAACAGGAGTTCGCCGAAGGCCGTCAGGATGCGGCGCTGCGTTTCGGCGCGCTGTTCGGCGTTGCTGGCCGCTGAAATCCTTGGCATGCAGACACTTTACCGCTATGTGTCAGTAAACCGCCTGCTTAACGTGCGGCGGAATCAGATTGCGCAGCCGTCAGGGCCGCAGGCGCCCCCGTCGGCAGAGTCCACCAGCACCAGCGGGTTGGCGTCCTGCCAGGCCTGGTGCAAAGCCGCGGTGAACGTTGCTGCGGGCTGGGCGCCGGAGAGGCCGAACTTGCGGTCGATGACGAAGAACGGGACACCGCTGATGCCCAGCGACCGGCCCTCCTCGAAGTCGAAGCGGACGCGGTCCGCGTACTTGTCCGTGGTAAACAGTTCTTCCAACTCGGCCGCATCAATGCCCAGGCCGGCGCCAAGGGACTCCAGGTATTCGCGGCTGCCAATGTCCTTGCCATGCTCGAAGTGGCCGCTGAGCAGCCGTTCCTTGGCCGTATCCTGCTTCCCGTGCACTTTTGCCAGGTGGAGCAGGCGGTGCGCGGTGAAGCTGTTCGCCACCACCACCTTGTCGAAGTGGTAATCCAGGCCCTCGTCCCTGGCCTGCTGGGCAACGTGGCCGAACATCTGCTCCACCTGTTGCGGGGCCAGGCCCTTGCGGGTGCTGAGGTATTCGAGCTCCGTGCCGTCATAGTGCTCCGGCAGGGAAGGGTCCAGCTGGTAGCTCCGCCATGTGACCTCAACTGAATTGCGGTGGGGGAAGGCGGCCAGGGCTGCTTCGAAGCGTCGTTTGCCGATGTAACACCACGGGCACGCGACATCGGACCAGATCTCAATCTTCATGTGGTCGATAACTTTGTGGTTCCGGGAGCCATTCCGGCGGCCGCTGTTAGAAACCTCACATGCAAGTCTTGTGGGCGGGCCGATACTGGGTAATAGTCGGATTTAGGCGAAGCAGACGCCAACGCTTTGAAAACTCCGCGGACCGGCCTGGTCCTGCGGCTGTAATATGCCTGGCCAGCTGGGGAGCCCGGCCTGTCAAAACCTGGAGGCCAGGATGCGGATAGGGCTGGTTGCAGGACCATGGATTCCTGTTCCACCGGTAACGTACGGGGGAACCGAAAGGGTTGTGGACACGCTTGCCCGGGGCTTCGCGGCTGCCGGGCACGAGGTCCTGTTGGCGGCACCGTCGGACAGCGCCTGCCCGGTGCCGAGGGTGCCGGGGATGCGCCCGTCCTCGCCGGGCGCCTTGAACTTCAGTCTCTCGGAACTCAGCCATGTCGCCCGTGCCTATGACGGGCTGCAGCACGTTGACATCATCCATGACCACACGCTCGCCGGGCCGCTGTACCTCCACCGGCCACAGGGGGTCCCCACAGTCACCACCATCCACAACCTCATTGGCGAGGACGCCGTGGATATCTACCGTGCTGTCGGGCGGCAGGAAGCGATTATCGCCATCTCCCGGGACCAGGCCTCGCACGCCCCCGAAGTTCCGGTCACCCGGGTGATCCACCACGGGATGGATATGTCAGCGGTACCCGTGGGATCGGGCCGCGGAGGTTATCTCTGCTTTGTGGGCCGCTCCTGCCCCGACAAAGGCCTGCTGGAAGCGATCACCATCGCCCGCCGGGCCGGCATGCCCTTGAAGATTGCCGTAAAGATGCGCGAGGATGACGAGGTCAGCTACTTTCGTGACGTTATTGAGCCAATGCTTGGTCCCAACGAAGAATTCGTGGGGGAGATCGACAACGCCGCCAAGTACCGGCTGATGGGTGAGGCTGTGGCGTTCCTCAACCCCATCCAGTGGTCCGAGCCTTTTGGCCTGGTCATGATTGAAGCGCTGGCTACGGGCACACCCGTCATTGGCACCCCTATCGGTTCCGCCCCGGAAATCATCGAACCCGGCAGGACCGGTTTCCTGGGTGACACGGTGGAACTGGCGGGCTATGTCGAGGCCGCTGCCGCCCTGGACCGTGCCACCTGCCGGCAGGCGGCTGAGGAACGGTTCGGCGCGGAGCGGATGGTGGATGAGCATTTGCAGTTGTACCGCGACCTGCTGGAAGGGCGGACGTTGGCGGGGCTTCCGGATGCTGTTGCCGTGCACCAGAATCTATAGGGGACAGCGGGCCCGGCAATCGGGTCCGCGAACAGCATTTGCCCCGCTGGGAGGGAACCGAACCCATGACCGCTTGGAATGAAGACACTGAGGCAGCCGCATCAGAATCCGGATCCGTCACGGTGGTGGAGGGTTCGTCGTTCTGCATCTCCTCCGGTACGGGTGACATCACATCCGACGGCGGCACGAACGGCGCCTTCTTCCAGGACACCCGGATCATTTCCCACTGGGTGCTGCGCATCAACGGTTCCCTGAGGGAGCCGTTGGTCGCCCAGCGTCCGCACCCCTTCCAGGCCACTTTCGTTAGCCGGGCCAAGTGGCCTGAGGGAAGGTTCGACAGCCCGCTTGTGGTCCGGCAAGTGCGGCATATTGGTCCTGGGCTGCAGGACGACATCACGCTGGAGAACTATTCGGGCGAGCATGTTGACTGCGACATTGAACTTATCGTTGATGCAGACCAGGCCGATCTCTTCGATGTCAAGGGCGGACGCACCACACGGGGGGTGGAAGCCACCCGCACTGCAGAGGGTGACCAGCTCATCATTGAGACGGTGCGCAACGGCCAGCAGCGCGCTACGGCTGTCCGTGCACGCGGCGCTGTTGCCACTGCGGAGGGACTGCGGTTCACGGCGAGCATCCCTGCCCGCGGCAAATGGACCACCAGCCTGATTGTCGTGCCGCTGGTCAACGGAAAAGCGCCGGATGGAGCTTTTTCGGAGGTCGGAGCGCCACATCACCGGGAGGGCGTGCGCCGACACAGGGCATGGGAAGAGAACGTTCCGCGGATCACCGTGGCGGATGCCAACCTGCAAAACCTCCTGAACCGCAGCCAGAGCGACCTCGGGTCCTTGCGTATCTTCGAGGCGCACCATCCGGAACGCGCCGCCGTCGCTGCCGGCGCTCCATGGTTCATGGCCCTGTTCGGCCGGGACTCGATCCTGGCCTCCTACATGAGCCTGATGGTCGATCCCAACCTTGCCGCCGGTACGCTGCAGACCCTGGCCGGGTTGCAGGGAAAGATTGTTGACCAGGACTCCGAAGAAGAGCCCGGCAGGATCCCGCACGAGGTACGCCTTGGCGTGACTGCCGGCCTGACTTTGGGCGGGACCGCGTACTACGGCACGGCAGACGCCACTCCGCTGTTTGTGGCGTTAATCAGTGAGTTGAGCAGGTGGGGACTGTCCCAAGACATCATCAACTCCCTGCTGCCGCATGCCGACCGGGCACTCGACTGGATTGACAAATACGGCGACCGCGACGGCGACGGGTTCGTGGAGTACCTTCGGCCGAATACCCACGGGCTGATCAACCAGGGCTGGAAGGACTCCTGGGACGGAATCAATTTCGCGGACGGGACCATGGCTGAGGCGCCGATAGCCCTCTGCGAAGTCCAGGCTTACGTCTACGCTGCCTACGTTGGCCGGTCACTGTTGGCACGCTGGAGCGGGGACACCGAACTGGAGAACCACTGGGCGGAACGCGCCGACCAGCTGAAAACTGCCTTCAACGAAAAATTCTGGCTGCCGGAGAAGGGGTACTTCGCGGTTGCGCTGGACAAGGACAAACGCCCGGTGGATGCCTTGACCTCAAATATCGGCCATTGCCTGTGGGTGGGCATTGTGGACGAAGAGAAAGCGGCCTCCGTGGTGGAGCACCTGATGTCGCCGCAGATGTTCACCGGCTGGGGAATCCGGACCCTGGCCTCGGACATGGGCGCGTACAACCCCGTCAGTTACCACAACGGCTCCGTGTGGCCGCATGACACCGCCCTCGTGGCCACCGGCCTGATGCGGTATGGATACGTGGAAGAGGCCCGTCGGGTGGCGGACGGTATCTTCGAAGCGGCCGCGCACTTCGACGGCCGGTTGCCTGAGCTGTTCTGCGGCTTCGACCGCGGGGAGTTTCCGGGTCCCGTTCCCTACCCGACCGCGTGTTCCCCGCAGGCCTGGGCGGCGGCTGCACCGGTGCAGCTGGCACGGATCCTGCTGCGCTTCGATCCCGATTTCACCCGTAAAGTGGTCCATCTCGCCCCGATATTCCCCGGAGACTCGGGAGATTTCCGGGCGGAAAACGTCCTGCTGGACAGCTCCCGCGTCACCATCAGTGCCCTGGGTACCGAAGGCGCCATCGAGGGACTTCCCCCTGGGCTGAAGCTGCTGGCCGAACCGCGCCCGCCCCTGGATCGGCTGCTGCACCACCCGGCGGGCGGCAGTCCAGCCCGGGCTGGGAACTGACCAGCGCCGGTCAGGGAACGGCGCGCTCCAGCACAAAGTCATGCTCCACCGTGCTGCCCAGCTGGAACGTCTTAGTTCCCACCTTGCGGAATCCGGACTTTTCGTAGAACCGGATGGCCCGCGCATTCTGGCTGTTGACGCCCAGCCAGAACCCGGCCCCGCCGGCGGCGGCAGCCGCCTGCAGGCTCGCATGCATCAGCTCGGCGGCCGCGCCCAGGCCGTGGTACTCGGGATGCACATAGCACTTGCTGAGCTCCACCGACGGCAGCAAAGTCAGTACGGCTGCCACGTCCGGGTCCGATGCCTCCCGGTTCACCAGCAGGCTGTACCCGTTAAGCCGGCCGCCGGAGTCCAGCACCAGGATGGTGACGTCCGGATCGGCAAGGTAGCGCTGGAAGTGCCGCTCACTTAGCGTGTTGGCCAGATGGTCCGCGATGTCCTGAGGTGACGACGACGGCGGGCAGGCGAGCGGGAAGGTGACGGCCGCCAGGGCAGCCAGCGCCCCGGCGTCGTCCGCCGTTGCCTTTCGGATGGTGTGGCTCAAGGCGCCGTGCCCCCCTAAAGCTGCCGGTCGGCGTCGTACGACAGGCCGACCTGGCGGCGGATCTCGTCCATGGCAGCCATGATGGCTACGCTCTCGCAGGGCGGCAGGAGGTTGCCCGCCGTGGCCCCCTCGCGGACCAGCCGTTCCAGTTCCGCCGCCTGGTATTGCATGCCCCTGCCTTTGACGGGTCGATCGAACCGCTCCACAACGTTGCCTGAAATGTCGTACCGGGTGAACGGGACGGGGTTGTACCAAACAGAGTCGATCTCTACCCACCCCGCTGTACCGATGATGGCAGCACGGTTGTTTCCGGCCGTGTCCAGTGCACAGTCCACGAGGGCCTGCTGCCCGTCGGCGTACTCGAAGATCGCCGCGGTCTGCCGGTCCACTCCGGTGGCTGCCATGGCGGCAGACGCGAGAATCCGCTGCGGGGCGCCGAAGACGTCGAAGGCGAACGAGATGGGATAGACGCCAAGGTCCAGCAGGGCTCCGCCGCCCAATGCAGGATCGTTCAGCCGGTGTGCCGGGTCCTTGGGCAGGTCCTGGTTGTGGCTGGCCACCACCTTGCGGACGTCGCCCAGCAAGCCGTCCGCCAGGATCTTCCGCAGGTGCGCCATGTGCGGCAGGAACCGGGTCCACATTGCCTCGAGCGCAACGAGCCCCTTCTCCGTGGCAAGGTCCACGATGTCCCGGGCTTCCCGTACGTTGATTGTGAAGGCCTTTTCCACCAGCACGTGCTTGCCGGCGTTCAGGGCCAGGAGCGCGTTGGCGTGGTGGAAGACATGCGGCGTGGCTACGTACACCACGTCAACGTCCGGGTCGGCAACCAGGTCCTCGTAACTGCCGTGGGCGGTGGCGATGCCGTGCCTGCTGGTGAACGCCTTGCTCGTTTCGAGGGACCGCGAACCTGCGGCCTGGACGGTGAATCCGTTGTCGAGGAGATCCTGGACCTGCAGTCCGGCGATGAAGCCGGTGCCGAGGATTCCCCAACGGAGTTGTCCGTCGGAGGTGCCGCTGTTGTGGTTGGGCATGTTAGTCCCTGCTTGCAAAGGCGGCGTCGAAGCTGGTGGTGGAGGCGGGGAAGTCGTACTTCTTCAAAGCCGCGAGGGCTTCGGGGGCGCCGTGGAGGCGGTCCATGCCGGCGTCTTCCCATTCGATGCTGATGGGGCCTTCATAGCCGATGGCGGCCAGTGCGCGGAAGGAGGCTTCCCAGGGGACGTCACCGCGGCCGGCGGAGACGAAGTCCCAGCCGCGGCGGGGGTCGCCCCAGGGCAGGTGGGAGCCGAGGACGGTGTTGCGGCCTGTCTGGCGGACCTTGGTGTCCTTGCAGTCCACGTGGTAGATCCGGTCCTTGAAGTCCCAGATGAAGGAGACGGGGTCGATGCCCTGCCACATCATGTGCGAAGGGTCCCAGTTCAGGCCGAACGCTTCGCGGTAGCCGATCGCGTCGAGGGTGCGGACGGTGGTCCAGTAGTCATAGGCGATTTCGGAGGGGTGGACTTCGTGGGCGAAGCGGACCCCGCATTCGTCGAAGACGTCCAGGATGGGATTCCAGCGGTCGGCGAAATCCTGGTAGCCGGCCTCGATGACTTTTTCCGGGACGGGCGGGAACATGGCGACGTACTGCCAGATGGCGGAACCCGTGAAGCCGACGACGGTGTCCACACCGAGTGCCTTGGCGAGCCTGGCGGTGTTTTTCATTTCCTCGGCGGCGCGGGTCCGGACGCCTTCGGGGTCGCCGTCGCCCCAGACCCTGGACCGGACGATGCCCTGGTGCCGGAAATCGATGGGGTCATCGCACACGGCCTGGCCTGTGAGGTGGTTGGAAATGGCCCAAACCTTGAGGTTGTACTTGTCCAGGATCTCGAGCCTGGAGTCCACGTAGCCGGGCTCGTCCCAGCGCCAGGCATCGAGGTGGTCCCCGGACACTGCGACCTCGAGTCCGTCGTAGCCCCAGCCGGACGCCAGTTTTGCGACTTCCTCGAACGGCAGGTCGGCCCACTGGCCGGTGAACAGGGTGAACGGGCGGGGCATTTCAGGCTCCTTCGGCTGGCAGTTTGATCAGGGTGCTCCGGGCGGCGGCGGATTCCTCGACGGCGTCCAAAATGTATTGGACGTTCAGTCCTTCTTCGAACGACGGCGAGGGCTCGGTTCCGTCCTGGATGGCGGTGAGGAAGTCGCGGATTTGGTGCGTGAAGGTGTGTTCCCATCCGATGATGTGGCCCTGCGGCCACCATGCCTGGAGGTAGGGATGGTCGGGTTCGGTCACGAGGATCCGGCGGTAGCCCTGTTCCCGGGCCGGGGCGGTGGCGTCGAGGAAGCGGAGTTCGTTGAGGTTCTCCAGGTCGAACAGGATGGCGCCCTTGTCGCCGTAGATTTCGATGGTGAGGCTGTTCTTCCGGCCGGTGGCCACCCGGGAGGCCTCGACTGAGGCGATTGCTCCGGAGGCGAGGGACAGGGTGGCCCAGGCGGCGTCGTCGACCGTTACGTCCTCCGGGCCGTCAGGGCCCGGGCGCCGGTCCACGAAGGTCCGCAGCCTGCCGCTGACTTCCGTGACCTGGTCCCCAAGGAGGAACAGGACCTGGTCGACGGCGTGCGAGGCGATGTCGCCCAGGGCGCCGGAACCGGCGGTTTCCTTCCGCAGCCGCCAGGTCATGGGAGCCTGGGGGTCCGTGAGCCAGTCCTGCAGGTAGGCCGCGCGGACGTGCCGGACGGTGCCCACCCGGCCTTCGGCGATCAGTTTCCTCGCGAGGGCGAGGGCGGGGACGCGGCGGTAGTTGAAGCCGACCATCGACTGGATGCCTGCGGCGCGCGCCTTCGCCGCTGCGCCTGCCATCAGTCCGGCCTCGGACAGCGTATTGGCCAGCGGCTTTTCGACCAGGACGTGCTTGCCGGCTTCGAGTGCGGCGACGGCGATTTCGGCATGCATCCAGCCCGGGGCACAGATGTCCACAATGTCGATGTCGTCCCGGCTGATGACCGAACGCCAGTCCGTGGCTGATTCAGCCCAGCCGTACTTCCCTGCAGCTTCAGCCACAGCAGTGGCGTCCCGCCCCACCAGCACTTTCTGCTGGACAGCAGGGACGTCAAAAAAGCCGGCTACGTTCCGCCACGCATTCGAATGCGCCTTGCCCATAAAGGCGTAACCGATCATCGCGACGCCCAGCGGGCCGGTGTTGCCCGTGCGCGGGCTCATGCGTCCGTTCCAAGGGTGAGTGTCTCCGGTGCCCAGTTTTCGGGGAGGGCCGGCGAGGCCGGTGCGTTGCTTGCGACGTCGACGAAGGTGCCCGACTCCATGGACTCGGCGATGGAGACCATGCTGTCCAGGACGTGGTAGGCCAGTTCTCCGGTGGCGCGGTGGGGGACACCGGCGCGGAGGGAGCGGGCCATGTCCAGCACGCCCATGCCGCGGCCGTTCGCCGGTCCGGCGGCCGGGATGGTGGTCCAGTCCTCGTCCCCTGCGCGCCAAAGCCGGATGTCGCCGTCGAACATGTTCGGATCCGGCAGGGAGATGGTGGCCTCGGTGCCGGTGATCTCCACGAAGCCCATCCGGACCCGGGGGGACTCGAAGGAGAAGACGCTGTGCGAGGAGGCGCCGGACTCGAACTGGGCCATCGCCGAGACGTGGGTGGGTACCTCCACCGTGAATTCCTCACCCGCCTTGGGGCCGGAGCCAATCATCCGGATGTCTTTTGCCTTGGATCCGACGGCGGCCACCTTGCGGATGGAGCCGAAGGCCTGGACCAGGGTGGTGAGGTAGTACGGGCCCATGTCGAACAGCGGTCCGGCGCCGTACTGGAAGAGGAACGCGGGGTTGGGGTGCCAGGATTCCGGGCCGGGGGTCTGGAAGGTGGTCATCGCGGTGAGCGGAGTACCGATGTCGCCGTGCTGGATGAGGCGGAGGGCGGTCTGCAGTCCGGCTCCCAGGAAGGTGTCGGGGGCGGTGCCCAGGCGGATGCCGGCGGCGTCAGCGAGTTTGAGCAGGCCCAGGCCGGATTCCCGGTCGAGGCTGAAGGGCTTCTCGGTCCAGACATGCTTGCCGGCGTTCACGGCAGCGGTGGCGACCTCCACGTGTGCGGCGGGGATGGTGAGGTTGACGATGATCTCGACGTCCGGGTGCTGCAGTGCCTTTTCGGGCCCGCCCCACTCGGGGATGCCGTACTCCTTGGCGCGTGCCTCCGCGGCCTCCTGGAAGAGGTCGGTGACGACATGGACCTTAAGGTCCGGGAAGGCGGTGAGGTTGTCCAGGTACTGCTTGCTGATGTTGCCGGCGCCGATGACCCCCACGCCTACCGGACCCTTGCGGGTGGATGGTGCGGGGATACTCATGCCTTGATCCCTTCGCCGGAGGCGGTGAGGAAGGACAGGCTCTCGGTGATGCCCTCGAAGATGTCCCCGGAGTAATCGTCGAATTCCACAACGCCCACCTCGAGTGACGTTGCCGCGGCAATGACCTCTGTTACCGGAAGCCGGCCCTGGCCCGCCGGCTGCTGTGCCTTGGTGTCCGTGGTCAGGGGGCCGTCCTTGATATGGATCAGCTTCACCCGGTCACCCAGCCTGGTGAGGATGTCCACCGGATCCTGGCCGCCCACAGCCACCCAGTACGTGTCCACCTCCAGCACCAGCCCGGGATCCAGCAGGTCCGCGAAGTACTCCAGCGCCGTCCGGCCCTCGATCATCGACTCCAGCTCCCACTGGTGGTTGTGGTACCCCACCCGGATGCCGTACCCGGCACCCTTCCGCGCCGCGGCGTTAAGCTTCTGCGCTGTTGCCCTGATGTCCTCCGCGTTCTGCCACTGCCCGGCCGGGACGTACGGTTCGATGACTGTGGTGATGCCCAGTTCCTTCGCCGCAGCGAAGATTTCGTCCTGGTCCTGGGTGAGCAGGGGCGCGTGGCCGGACGGAGCCGTCAGCCCGTTTTCCTTCAGCGCTGCTCCGAGTTCCCTGGCCATGGCAACAAAGTTGTAGGGCTCCACCTGTCCGAATCCGATATCGGCCACCCTGCGGATGGTTCCGGGCAGGTCCTCGGCGAGGGCATCCCGGAGGGTGTAGAGCTGAAGTGAGTAGGACATATGTCTCCTGGCGTCATTGGCATGCGCCGTCCGGTGCATGTCCATCCTCTGCAAAGGTAGGAGGGCTTTTCCCGGACGGTCAAGCATAAGTCGTGCACGTGGAACTGATAGAGAGCTGATGCTGCTGCCGGACAAGGTTGGCTGACTTACTGCTTACAGAGCGGAGAGCGTGGTCCGGGACTAGATCGTCTTGGTCCATACGCTGTCCGCCTCCGCGCTGCGCTCCACGGCGTGGAGTACCTTCTGCACCTGCAGGCCGTCGGCAAAGGACGGCTCCGGCCGGCGCCGTTCCGCGATGGCTTCCACGAAGTCTTTCGCCTGGTGGGCGAATCCGTGTTCGTAACCCAACGTGTGCCCCGCAGGCCACCAGGCGGACAAATAGGGGTGCGCGGGCTCGGTGACCATGATGTTGGTGAAGCCTTGACGGGTCTCCTGTGCGGTGGCGTCGTAAAAACCGAGTGAGTTCATGTTTTCGAGGTCGAAGGAGACGGCGCCGGTAGAGCCCGCAACCTCGATACGAAGCGCGTTTTTTCGGCCGGTGGACATCCGGGTGGCTTCGAACGAACCCACCGCGCCGCCGTCGAACCGGCCATTGAAGAGCGCGAGGTCGTCCACGGTGACCCGGCCGCGCCCGGCTGAGGCAGTGCCGGCCAGCCCTGAAGCCTGCCCAAGCAGGGGGCGCTCATGGACGAAGGTGTTCAGGAGACCGCTGACGCCGGTGATCTTCTGGCCCGTGATGAATTGTGCGAGATCCACTGCATGCGCGCCGAGGTCCCCGAGCGCTCCGGAACCGGCGTGGTCTTTCTGCAGCCGCCAGGTCAGCGGCGCCTCGGGGTCAACCAGCCAATCCTGCAGGTACGCCGCACGTACCTGGCGGATCTCGCCAATCGCTCCCGACTGCACCAGGTCCCTGGCAAAAGCCGCCGCAGGAACACGGCGGTAGGTAAAGCCCACCATGGCGAAGACGTCTTTCCCGGCCCGGTCGGAGGCGGCAGCCATGGCCTCGGCTTCTTCAAGCGTGTTTGCAAGCGGCTTCTCGCAGAGCACGTGCTTGCCCGCTTCCAAAGCGGCAATGGCGATTTCCGCGTGCGAGCCGCCGGGCGTCACAATGTCGACGACGTCGATGTCGTCACGGGCGATGGCTGCCCGCCAGTCGGTCTCCGACTCCTTCCAACCCCATTTCCTCGCCGAGGCTTCCACACCGCTGGCGTTGCGTCCCACCAGCAGGGTCATCTCCGGCCTCGCCGGCAGGTCATGGAACCGCGGTGCAACCCGCCATCCCTGTGAATGGGCAGCACCCATAAATCCGTTTCCGATCAGGGCAACCCTCAGGGATGGTACGTCGTTCAGCATTGTTTCCTCTTTGTCCGGCGATTGGTGGTGAAGCAGTTGAATGGGTGTGGGGCTCCCTGCCTGCGGCACGGAGCCCCACACCCGGCGGTCCTACGACTCGAAGCCGGTGGGCAGGTACTGCTCAACGTTCTCGCTGGTGACAACCGGAGCGTTGAGGACGATGCGCTTCGGAACTTCCACTTCCACCAAATCGCTCATGGCCTTGCCCTGGACCACCAGGCGTGCCAGGCGGACGCCGTCAGCGGCCTGGGTGGAGGGGTAAATGACGGTTGCGTCCAGGACGCTCTCGTCGGACTGGATCTCGCGCATGGCGTTGGCCGATCCGGCTCCGCCCACCATGAAGAACTCCTTGCGGCCGGCATTGTCGATGGCAGCCAGCACGCCAATGCCCTGATCGTCGTCATGGTTCCAGATGGCGTCGATCTTCGGGGCTGCGGACAGCAGCTGCGAGGTGGCCGCTTCGCCGCCCTGGACGGTGAAATCGGCTGCAACGCGGTTGTCCACGTTCAGGCCGCACGACTCCAGTGCGTCGGCGAAGCCCTTGCTCCGGTCCTGGGTCAGGGGCAGTGAGTCGATGCCGGCGATCTCCGCCACGACTGCGTTCTTGTTGTCTCCGAGCTTTTCGCAGATGTAGGTCCCGGCGCTGACGCCCATTCCGTAGTTGTCGCCCAGGATGGTGGTGCGCGCCGCGAACGGAGTGGAGAACTCGCGGTCAACGTTGATCACGGGGATGCCGGCTTCCATGGCCTGCGTGGCAACCGGCGTCAGCGCGGCGCCGTCGGTGGGCAGCAGCACGATGGCGTCCACCCGGTCGTTGATGAACTGCTCCACCTGGCTGATCTGCAGGTTCGCGTCGTTGGTGCCCTCGGCGACCCGCAGGTCGATGTCCCCGTACTTCTTTGCTTCCGCAATGGCTGCGGAGTTGATGGCTCCGAGCCAGCCGTGGTCAGCGGCCGGTCCCGAGAAGCCGATGACTACGGTGTCACCCTGGGCCTGGTTACCTTCAACCGACGCGTTGGTGGGCTGCGTGTTGGTACCGCTGTCACCTTCCGTGCACCCGGTAACAAGGGCGCCGACAGCAAGAAAGGCAGCGGTGGTGACGAGCATCTTCCGGCCCGTACGAACTGCAAGCATGTGTTTCTCCTCAATGAGTTAGGTGCGTCTTCGCCTGCTGCAGCATGCTCTTTTCATGCCCGCTAGTGTGCGTGACTGCTGTCACAATAACAGAAGATTGGCATAAATCGACGACCTTGTACCGATCGCCGACATAATGTGTTAGGTTCATCGCATGTTCGAAGAAGATCAGCCACGGCCGTTGCTCGAAGTCCGGGGACTCACCAAGGGATTTGCTGGAGTGCAGGCGCTTAAGGGTGTCGATCTGCAGGTGCTTCCTGGAGAAGTCCATTGCGTCATGGGACAGAACGGAGCCGGCAAATCCACCCTCATCAAGACCCTCTCCGGCGTCCACCAGCCCGACAGCGGCGAGATCCGTTGGGAGGGCAAACCGATTACACTTCCCCGCCCCACAGCGGCTCTCGACCTGGGCATCGCCACGATGTACCAGGAGCTCGATGTCGTTGACGGGCTTTCTGTGGCCGAAAACATCTTCCTCGGCCACGAGCGCGCCACCGGCGGTGTCCTCCATGTGAAAAAGGCGAACGCCATTGCCCGGACCCTCCTCAAGCGGCTGGGGCATGGCGGCCTTTCCCCGTCCACGGAAGTAGGCACCCTGTCCGCGGCCAACAAGCAGATCGTGAGCATGGCCCGTGCACTGTCGCGGGATACCAGGCTGATCATCATGGATGAACCGAGCGCCATCCTTGACTCCGGAGAGGTTTCCAACCTGTTCCGCGTGGTCCGTGAACTCACAGCGCAGGGCATCGCCGTCGTCTACATCTCCCACCGGCTCGAGGAAATCCGCCAGATCGGCGACCGCATCTCGGTGATCAAGGATGGGCGCAGCACGGCAAACGGCCTGAATGTCACGGATACACCAAAGTCCGAACTCATCCGCCTGATGACGGGCCGGGACGTTGAGAATGTGTTCCCGGAGAGAAAACCGGTCCCGGTGGACGCCCCGGTAGTGCTCGAAGTGGACAACCTGGAGCTTTTTGGACACTTCGACAAAGTGAGCTTCACTGTGCGGGCCGGTGAAATCCTTGGTTTCGCGGGCCTTGTCGGCTCCAAGCGATCCGAAATCCTCGAGACCATCTACGGTGCGCGCAAGGCTTCCTCCGGCAAGGTTTCCGTACAGGGCAAGGTGCTCCGGCCCGGGTCGGTGACGTCCGCTGTGAACGCCGGGATTGGCCTTTCGCCCGAGGAACGGAAGAGCCAGGGGCTGATCCTGGACGAGCCGATCTTCAAGAACGTGACGCTATCGACTTTCGAGCGGTTCGCACGCGGCGGGTACTTGAATGAGTCTGCTGAGCGTGGGGCAGCACGTGAGCAAATCACCGCGCTGGAGCTGCGCCCGGCTGACCCGGACCGTCCTGCCCGCACGCTTTCCGGCGGGAACCAGCAAAAGATCCTGCTCGCCCGCTGGCTGGTCCACGGCACGCCGGTGCTGTTGCTGGACGAGCCCACCAGGGGTGTGGACGTCGGTGCCCGCGCCGAGATCTACGCCCTCATCCGCAAACTTGCGGCAGCCGGAACGGCGATCATCGTAGTGTCCAGCGAAATAGAGGAAGTTTTGGGCCTCGCTGACAATGTCCTGGTCATCGACGACGGCAAAGTCCTCACCCAAACGAAAGCAAGCGATATCGACGAGCACGGAGTGCTCGACCTCGTCATGAAGGGAAGTGCCGCGTGAGCGAGCAGAACACCAAGGTGGCCGAGCCGGTCATCGAAGCCCCGGCCGGCCACACCACATCCAAGGCAAACCCCCTCCAAAATCTCCTGAAGGGGCCTGCCGGCCGGAGCCTGGGGCTTGTGATCGCCCTTGCGCTGCTCTTTGTGGTTGGTGCCGTCACCAGTGGAGACCGGTTCCTCAACTTTGAGAACATGCTCACCATCTTTCGGTACGCCTCAATCATTGGTGTCATCAGCATCGGCGTCACATTTGTCATCACAGCGGGCGGCATCGACCTCTCCGTGGGTTCGGTCCTGGGCTTGACCACCGTTATCGCCAGCCTGACCAGCGTCCAGATGGCTGCCACTCAATCGTCCTGGATCCTCATGGTTCTTGTCGCACTCGCCGTTGGCGTGGTCGCCGGCCTGATTAACGGAGTGGTGATCGCCTACGGCAACGTGGTGGCCTTCATTGCCACGCTCGCCATGCTGGTAGGGGCACGAGGACTTGCCGAGCTCATTTCCGGGCGCAGCACCCAGATTGTGACCAACCGCGACTTCCTGCGGGTCATGCGAGCTGAAGTCCTGGGCGTCCCGCTCCTGATCTGGATCTTCGTCATCGTGGCGATCGCGGGATGGTTCCTCCTGAACCGCACCACCTTCGGCCGCCGCACGATTGCCATCGGCGGAAACCTTGAAGCAGCCCGGCTGGCCGGCATCAAAGTCAAGCGCCACCTCGTCTACCTGTACGTGCTTGCCGGACTGGCAGCAGGCATCGCCGGCGTCATGATGCTTGGCCGTACCACAGCGGGCACCTCCACGCACGGCCTCCTCTACGAACTCGACGCGATTGCCGCCGTCGTTGTTGGCGGGACGCTCCTCATCGGCGGGCGCGGAACGATCATGGGCACAGTCCTGGGCGTGCTGATCTTCAGCACCCTGACCAACGTCTTCACCCAGAACAACCTAGACACCTCCGTCCAGGCACTGGCGAAGGGCCTGATCATCGTGGTCGCAGTCCTCCTGCAGCAGCGTTTTGCGGCTCGCGGGCCGCGCAAGAGGGAAAAGCCAGGCCTGCGGAAGGCCGCGTAAGGCGTAGGGCCGGGGCCGGGGCGACGACGAAGTGGAAGGGCTGCAGTGGGTTTCCTGAACGCAGACTACGCGCCGAGCGGCAGTACGGACCTCGGGCTCGTCGAGGATACGCTGCAGCAGTTCTTCGCTGACGCCAAGCTGCGGGCCGTCTCGGTGGACCCGGCCTACCTCCAGCTCTGGGAAGCACTTGAAAGGGCAACCGCGGGCGGGAAGCGTTCCCGTCCGCGGTTGGCCATGCTGGCCTACCGCCAACTTGGCGGAACGGATTTTTCCAGTGCCGCAGCGCTCGCCGCCTCCTACGAGCTCCTGCACAGCGCGCTTCTCGTTCACGACGACGTGATTGATCGTGATTTCTTTCGGCGCGGCATTCCCAATGTGTCGGGCCATTACCGGAACCGTGCACTTCGTGCCGGCGCCTCCTCTGCAGCTGCAGAACACGCCGGGGTGGCGGCTGGAGTCCTCGCCGGAGACCTGGCACTCTCCGGCGCCTACCGGCTGCTGACGTCACTGGACGCACCGGCCGGCGTGCGGCAGCGGCTGTACGACATTCTCGATACCGCTGTATTCGCGTCCGTAGGCGGAGAGGTCCTTGATATCGAGCTCAGCAGTACCTCCGGAATGCCGTCAATCGCGGACATTACCAAGACTGCCCACCAAAAGACGGCAGTCTATTCCTTTGAGGCTCCGCTCCAGGCCGGGGCCGTGCTGGCCAGGGCGCCGGAAAAGGCGGTGACCGCACTTACTTCCTTCGGCCGCTACGCAGGTATCGCTTACCAGGTAGCTGACGACGTACTGGGCGTCTTCGGCAATGAAAGCCGAACCGGGAAAACCAACTGGGGGGACCTCAGGGAAGGCAAACGGACCGCCCTGCTTTCCTACGCCGCTGCCAGGCCGGAATGGGCGGAGATTGCTCCGATCATCGGCTCCCCGGATATGACGGCTGCAGACGCCGGGTACGTACGGTCCGTCCTGGTGGCCTGCGGTGCCAAGGATTACGCGATCACTATGGCCACGGAGAACGCCCACCTGGCTGTTATGCACCTCGAATGTGACCCGGTGCCCTTCGCGCTGCGCAGGAGCCTTGAAAACATGCTGTTTTCCGTCATCTCCGGCCTCCGCCCATGCTAGGTGCACGTCGACCGGTTCCGCCTCGCTGATCAGGCCGATTCTGCCGATATCATGGCGGAATGACGTCGCCACCGCAGGAGGACCGCGCTCGGCGGGGGTTGTCCGGCAGCACCCTCGGGAACAACCGCGATTCCACCCGGCAACACAACCTTTCCACCGTGCTGGGCCTGGTGCACTCGATGTCCGGCGTCTCCCGCGCCCAGCTTACGCGGGCCACCGGACTTAACCGGTCCACCATCGCCGCCCTCGTCGGCGAACTCGTTCAGCTCGGCCTGGTGGAGGAGACTGACCTGGACCAGGCTCAGGGGTTTGGCCGCCCCAGCATCATGATCCAGCCGGGCCCGGGAACTCTGGCTTTGTCGGTCAACCCTGACCTCGACGTCGTCAGTGTTGCCCTTGTCTCTTTGGGCGGGCACATCGTCAATCCTGTTCGTTTCCATACAGTACGCGCACCGTCCGTAGCGGAAGTCGTCAACATCGTGACGGCGGTTTACACCGGCATGCGTACCTCCCTGCCTGCACCTCACCGGATTGTGGGTGTCGGGCTTGCCATCCCCGGACTGGTCGATGCAGAAGATGGAACTGTCATTGAGGCGCCACATCTTGGCTGGCGGGACCAGCCGCTTTCGGCGCTCCTGGCCGCCGCCCTGAAGCTTCCAGTGACTGCCGCAAACGATGCTGTTGCCGGCGCACGAGGGCAGGCGACCTTCGGTGCCGGCCGTGGTGCTTCCGATCTCGTCTACCTTTACGGCGGAGCAAGCGGCATTGGCGGGGGAGTCATCAGCGAGAACCGGCTCATTCGTGGAGCCACCGGATTTGCCGGACAGCTGGGCCACACACACGTCCGCTCCGGCGGTGTCCGATGCACGTGCGGGTCCTCCGGGTGCCTTGAAGCGGAAATTACCCGTGAAGAACTCATTGCGGCGGTTGGCCTTCCCGCAGGGGAGACGGAGAACCTGGAAGAGGCCGTGCTGGAAAAACTGCAGGATGAATCAGCCTCGCAGGACCTGCGGGACATCATCGAGCGGCAGGTCCAGCTGCTCGCCATCGGCCTGAGGAGCGTCGTCAATCTGCTGAATCCCTCCCTGATTGTGCTCGGAGGGTTCCTGCGGATCCTCGTCCGCGCGGCGCCGGGCGCCCTGGACGCTGCCCTGCGCACCCCGGGGACCCGCGGTCCGCGGGAGAACGTGTCTATTGAGCTGGCGCCTCTTGGTGAGGACCCCATCCTCGTGGGTGCTGCCGAGCTTGCCTTCGAACCACTCCTCCGTGATCCGGCCGGGTTTCTGCGTCCCCAGCACGACGGCGGCAGCACGCCTGTTGCGTCCACGTAGCCTTACTGCAGCTGCCGCAAAAGAAAGAAGCGGACCCTGCCCCAGCCGAAGCTGGGACAGGGTCCGCCTTTCCGCCGCAGGTTAGCCGCCAGGTGCGGCCAACGGCGTTCCGGAAGGCATCACTTGGTAGCCAGGAGGACTACCTCAGCGGTTCCGGTCAGCGGGGCCGAGGCGGCATCGCCGGCGTCAGTGTAGCTTGCGCTAAAGACTGCCGAGAGATCGTCCACGGCGGGGTCATGGCCCTCGGGCACGGTTGTGGTCAGGGTACCGGTGCATCCCGAGGTGGTGGTCTGCGGGTGGCCGTGAGTGTGGTGGCCGAGGATGTAGCTCACCTTGACCAGCGAGCAGTCAACCGGCTGGTCGTCGGTCACGCGGACCTCGTAGCTGACGGTGTCACCAAACTGGAACGGCTGGCCTGCAACGGGGCTGATGAATTCAATAACCGGTGCCTGGTTGCCTACCTCGATGGCCACCTCCGCGGAGGAGTGACGGCCGCGGTGCTGGCCGCCCAGGTCGATGACCCGAAGGCTTGCGGTGTAGGTTCCAATTTCCTCGTAGGTGTAGGTGGGGTTGGCTTCCTCGGAGTCCACGATGCCGTCCGAGTTGAAGTCCCACTCATAGCGGATCTTGTCGCCATCAGCGTCGGCAGTGCCCTCGCTTGAGAACTGTACGGTCAGCGGTGATGCGCCGGCGGTAGGTGTTCCTGCGGCTACTGCCACCGGGCTGTGGTTGCCGTTTGCGCCGATGTAGTCAATCCGGGACAGCTGCGCGTCAGGGTTTTCACCGAAGTAGCCATCACCGTATTCGAGGACATACAGGGCGCCGTTGGGGCCGAACTCCATATCGATGGGGTTGTCGACGACGAGGGAGTCGACGACGTTCTCAATCGAGACCAGGTCACCGTTCTGCGTGGTCATGGCCTTGATGTAGTCACGGGTCCACTCGTAGAAGAAGGACTTGCCGTCGTAGTAGGACGGCCAGGCGACAGGAGCCCTGCCCTTGGTTGCCTTCTCGTCGAAATCGTAGGCGGGGCCGGCCATCGGGCCGATTCCGCCCCTTTCCAGCTCGGGGAATTCGGCCGAAACGCCGTAGGAGTACCAGACCTGGGGCTGGGAAACCGGAGGGAGCTCGCGGAGGCCGGTGTTGTTCGGGGATTCGTTGACGGGGGCAGCGCAGTTGAAGGGCGCACCGGAGGTGCCGGTTGCGAAGTCGTAGTCGACGTACGGCAGTTCTGCGGTGGCGCAGTAGGGCCAGCCGTAGTTGGAAGGTTCGGTGACTGACATCCACTTGCCGGTGCCGGCAGGACCGCGGAGGGGGTTGGCGGAACGTGCGTCAGGCGAGTAGTCCGCGATGTACAGTTCGCCGGTCTTCTGGTTGAGGTCGACACGGAAGGGGTTGCGCAGGCCCATCACGTAGATCTCGGGCCGGGTCTGGGGAGTGCCGGGCTGGAACAGGTTGCCTTCGGGGATGGTGTAGCCGCCGCCGTCCTTGGGCGTGATGCGCAGGACCTTGCCGCGCAGGTCGTTGGTGTTCGCAGACGTCCGCTGCGCATCGAGTGCGGGGTTGCTGTTGGGGCGCTCGTCGATCGGGGTGTAGCCGCCGGACTGGAACGGGTTGGTGTCGTCCCCGGTGGAGAGGTACAGGTTGCCCTCGGCGTCGAATACGATGTCACCGCCGACGTGGCAGCAGATGCCTCGGTCCACGGGCACTTCGATAATCTGCTGTTCGGTGGCGAGATCGATCGTGGACCCGTTGAACTGGAACCGCGAAAGCACGAGGGAGCCGTTGAACTTTTCGAAGTCTGCTGCCGTGCCGGTGAAGGGCGCGTCGCCTTCATTAACGCCGGGGGTGGCGGGGTCGTCAACGGGGGTGTCCTGCGGAGGAGAGTAGTACAGGTAAACCCAGTTGTTGCCCTTGGTGCCGAACTTGGGGTCGAGCGCGATGCTCTGCAGGCCCTCCTCGTCGTGTTCGTAAACGTCCAGCTTTGCGGCCAGGGTATTGAGGCCGGTCTTGTCGTCGTTGAGCCAGACCTCACCGCCGCGCGTGGTGTGCAGGACATTGTTGTTGGGCAGCACCGCCAGGTCCACAGGCTCGCCCGGGGTGTCGTTCAAGTTCACCTTTTGGAAGCTGCTGTCTGCCGGGGCTACACCCGGAGCGGGATCTCCCGGCTTTGCCTGGGCAGGTGCGGCCGCAAATGCGGTGGCCAGCAGGGCCGCCATCGCGAGGCCGGCCCCCGCTTTCGCTATCCCGTGTCGATTGACTGTCATCGTTTACTTTCTGCTCGTCTTTGAGGAGCCGGACCAGCCGGACTCGGTATCTGAAACGCTAATTGAAGTGCAGCGGTTTACCTAGTGGTTTCAGTAAACAAAGTGCTGTAGTTTTTTCGACTCCTTTCGATCTCGCCCCGTAGGCCACAGAAAAAAGGCGCATGACAGCGCGCCAAGGCTCGCGGCGCGTTTGTTGCTTCAGGCGCGTTAGTAACGCCATTGGGCAAACAAGGCCTAGCTGGAAATGCCTTGGGTCTGCAGGACCAGGTTCTTTACCGCGGCGGCCGGAACCTGCCGGCCGGAACTTAGGGACGCTTCGACGGAAGAGGGAATTTTTGCACTGGAACTGATCAGCAGGGGTGTGCCGTCAACCGAGTCGGGGAGCCTCCCGTGGGTGCCCCGCACGTGACTGGGGTCGAGGGGCACCGTGCTCATGGCGTAACGCAGTCCCAGCTTCTTCTTGACCAGGTTGAGGCCGGCTTTTGCCTTGGCCATCTTGTCCGCCGGGTCGAAAAAGAGTTCGGCAGGGTCGTAGCCCGGTTTCCGGTGGATATCCACGCCCCGTGCGTATTCCGGTGCCCGGTCGTCGTCGAGCCAGAAGTAGTACGTGAACCAGGCGGCCGGCTCCGCAACGACCACCAGTTCTCCGGACCGTTCGTGATCGAGCCCATAGCGGCCCTGCGCTTCCCGGTCGAGCACTTCGTCCACGCCTTCGGTTGCCCGCAGCAGCGCCGCAACCCGCTCCAGGTCGGATGGGTTGGAGACATAGACGTGTGCCACCTGGTGGTCGGCAACGGCAAAAGCGCGTGAAGTCCACGGATCCAGCTGCTCCCTGCCGTCCTGGATATATACCTCCAGCAGGCCCTCCCGGCGCAGGACGCGGTTGATGTCCACCGGTTTGCGCGCCTCCTCAATCCCGTATTCGGCCACCGCGATGACCTCATAGCCGCGCTCTTCGGCCTCGTCCAGGAGCGGCGCCAGGGTGCGGTCCAGTTCGGCGGCCGCGCGGTCAGCCTGCGGTCCGTCCGGCCCGAACCGCTGCAGGTCGTAGTCCAGGTGGGGCAGGTACGCCATCAGCAGGTCCGGTGACTGTGTCCGCAGGACGTGCCGGGTGGAGCTGACGATCCATTCGGTGGAGCGGATGGTCGCCGTCGGACCCCAGTACTGAAAAAGCGGAAAGTCGCCGTACTGGCTGACGAGTTCGCCGTGCAGTTCTGCAGGCCGGACGTAGGCGTCGGGGGACTTGCGGCCGTCTGCGTGGTAGATGGGCCGGGGCGTCACCGTGAGGTCCGTCGTCATTCCCATGGCGTACCACCAGCAGATGTTCCCTGCACGGTATCCGGGATGCCCCCGCCGGCCGGCTTCCCAGATGTTTTCGCCGCTTACCAGCATGTTGTGCTGGCGCCACAGGAAGACGTCGCCCAGTTCCCGGAAATACCAGCCGTTTCCCACGATGCCGTGCTGTGCCGGCGCAAGGCCCGTCAGCATTGTGGACTGGACCGTGCATGTCACCGCCGGCAGTACCGTGGCCAGTTCCGAGGACCAACCCTGCGACGCCAGCCGCGACAGGCGGGGCATCCGGCGCAGGGCCTTGGCTGTCAGGCCAACGACGTTCAGCAGCAGTACTGGTTTCACGGTTCTTCCTTGCAGGATTTGGGTAAGGGCGGGCGGCGCCGGGTCATGGGACCGGGGCGGGGTCCAGCAGGTTGGACTTCGCCCACGCGATCTCGGCCGCGATCCCGTTGGTGATACCCACGGACGAGCCGGGCAGGACGCTCCAGGTGTAGGTCTCGATGTCGAGGTGGACTTCAGGCCCGTACGGCAGCCGGGCAACGTCGGCAACCGTCTGCCGAAGCACGTCGACGGTGGTTTCCAGTGGTTCCGCCGGCACGTGATGGAGCGGGACATGGAAGTGGACGCGCCACGCGCTTTCCCCGGGCAGGTCCCTGAGGGCTTCGTCGAGGTCGTCGGCCGGAACTACCCCGGCGGGCTGCGCCTCCCGGACCTGATGCAGGTAGCGCGGTTCAACAAAGGAAACCAGGGCCGCGCGTGCCGCCGGATCCGAAGGATCCGGGACGTGCAGCGCCGCTGACGCCTGGACCTTCACGATGCGCAGCCCCGCTGCGTCAATTTGGCGAATGGCACCGGCAGGGTCAGCGAATGAAACAGCCAGGTGGCAGGTGTCCACGCACAGTCCCACGAATTCCGGATCGATGCCGCGTTCGATCCGGGATGCCAGCCAGCCGACGACGTCGGCGACGGTGTCGAGCATGCAGCCAGGCTCAGGCTCGACGGCGACGCGCACGGTCTTTCCCGTCCGCTCGCGGAGGTCCCGCAGGCGTGAGCTCAGCTCGGCGAACGCGAGGGTCGCGGCGTCGTCGTCGGCGTCTGTCCAGTCCGTACGCCAGGCGAGTGGAAGCGTCGAGATTGAACCGGCTGTGTCCTCCGGGAGCAGGGCCGCCAGTACCTCGGCGCAGTCCAGCGTGTACTCCAACCGCTTACGTTCCGCCCACGTCGGCTTGTAGACGTCCAGCTTGACAACCTCATTGTGGAAACCGCCGTAGGGGAAGGCGTTGATGGTGTGCAGTTCCAGCCCCTCGGCGTCGAGGACGCCGCTGAGGGCCATACGGTCTTCGGCGCTCCCGGCTATCTGGCGGGCCAGCCCTGCCGGCAGCCACAGCCCGATGCCCAGGGTTTCAAGGCCGGCCTCGCGCCGGATGGGGCCGGCATAGTCCCGGAGCTGCCGGATCACGCCGTCAAAGTCCTCGGCGGGGTGGACGTTGGTGCAGTACGAGAGGAGCATCAGGCGCGCACCCCCCGCAGCACGGAGTTGCCCTCAAAGCCTGCGGCAGCATCCGGCAGTTCCGCGGCATCGAACCCCGGGATGGGATCGAGGATCAGCTGGCCGCTCTGGCCGTAGAACTCGACCGGATTGCGCCACAAAACCTGGTCCACGTCGTCGGCGGTGAAGCCTGCCGTAAGCATGGCATTGGCGGTGCTGAGGGTTTTCAAGGGGTCGGAGCGGCCCCAGTCGGCAGCGGAATTCACCAGCACCTTTTCCGTTCCGTATGCCTGGAGGATGGCCACCATGCGCTGTTCGTCCATCTTGGTGTCGGGGTAGATGGAGAAACCCATCCAGGCTCCGGCGTCCTTCACCATCTCCACGTTCGTTTCGTTGAGGTGGTCCACCACCACCATGCCGGGTGCAATCCCGGATTCGCGGACCACGTCCAGCGTCCGGCGGGTACCGGCGAGCTTTTCCCGGTGCGGGGTGTGCACCATCGCCGGCAGCGTGTATTCACGCGCCAGCTCAAGCTGCCGGCTGAACGCCTCGTCCTCGGCGGGAGTCATCGAGTCGTAGCCGATCTCGCCTACGGCAACCACGCCCTCTTTGACGAGGTATCGCGGGATCTCGTCCAGGACCGGGACGCAGCGGGGGTCATTCGCTTCCTTCGGGTTCAGCGCAATCGTGGCGTGGTGGCGGATGCCGAACTGGGCCGCCCGGAACCGCTCCCAGCCCAGCAGGGAGTCGAAGTAGTCGATGAAGGAGCCGACGTTTGTCCTGGGCTGTCCCATCCAGAAAGCCGGTTCCACGAGGGCGCGTACCCCGCTGGCATAGAGCGCCTCGTAATCATCCGTGGTGCGGCTTGTCATATGGATGTGGGGATCAAAGATGCGCATGGCGGGCTTTCCTTAAGAAGAAGTTGAAGTGCGGGGCGAGGACGCCAGGAGCAGCTGGACGTCCGCCGGAACAGGCCGGCCTGCCGCGCGGCGTTCGGTTGCGAAATCGGCTGCCATCCGGGCGAGCTCGTCATCGGAGCGTTCAGCGAGGTCCGCGACGGCACTGAGACTGATCCCAAGGAAGACCAGCTTCAGCACGGCGTGGCGCCAGCTGTGCTGGTCCAGGTATGCGGCGGCGAATGGCCCGGTGGCGGCAGCGACCAGGCCGCTTTCGTTGGTCCGCAGGGCCTCCGTGGTCAGGCGGAGTCCTGCGGTGACGACGGCGGCGGGCAGCTTTGGCGAAGCGGCAGCCAAAGCTCCCAGTCCCCGCAGGACGCCGCGCCGTTCGGAGGAATCGCCGCCGTCATAGAGGGCCAGCAGGGCTTCGGCCAGTTCGTCTGCGGGCAGGATGTCGGGGAGCCGGGCAATCAGCAGTCCGCGTCCATGGTCACTGGTGGTGCCAAACAGAACGCCTGCCGGATCTGTATCCGGCCATAGGGGACCGCGGCCCAGGCGGCGGCCGGCCGTGGCGAAGATTTTGGCGAGCGCACCGCTGTCGGCCGCGACCGCCGTCGTGCTTTCCTGAAGCCAGCGGTCCAACTCCCTGGCGGGTCCTGACGCCTCCCAGCCGGCCCGGAGCGCCATGATGCTCCGCACGGCAAGCCCCGGAGCGTCGTGGGAGTGCCGGGGCAGCTCGACGGCGGCGACGCCGCGGTAGTCCAGTTCGGCCAGCGTGGCGAGCGCGAGGGGCAGGTCAACGGCGCCTTGGCCGAACGGCAGGTGCTCGTGGGCGTGCGCGGGCATGTCATCCAGCTGCACGTTGGCCAGGAGCGGGCCAGCCTCCAGGAGCGCCCCGCGCACACCGCCGGGCTCGACCACCACGCAGTGCCCGATGTCCACGGTCACACGCAGATTGTCCGGGTTACCCAGTTCTGCACGCAGGCGCAACACATCGGCGACGGTCTGGACCAGCATGCCGGGTTCAGGCTCGACGGCGACAACGACGTTTCTTTCCCTGGCATAGTCAACGATGTCCGCCACCCGGGAAATCAGGCGCTGCCAGCCTGTTTGGGGGCTGGTGTCCGCCGGTAGGATGCCGGAGAAAAACGAGACACATTCTGCCTGCAGGACCGCTGCGATGTCCACGGCGCGGCGCAGGAAGGCCAGGCGGATGTCCGCCTCTTCATCCACCAGTGCAGGCCTGTGCTTATGGCGCGGATCCAGCAGGAAGCGCGTGCCCGTTTCAATGACAATGCGGAACCCCAGCTCATCGAGCCGGGCCCGAAGCCATGAAAGCTGGTCGTCCAGGTCTTCGGCGAAGGGGTCCAGGTGCGGGTGGCCCAAGGTCAAAGCCACCGCCCCGTAGCCCTGCTCGGCGAGGAGCTCCAGCGCCACCGGAAGCGGATGGTCGGTGAAACCGTTGGTACCGTACCCCAGGCTGAAGGGCATGGCGGGGGCGGTTGTTGTCATGACTCGCTGATCCTCGTTCTTCCGGGCCGGGACCGCAGGGCCTTGCCGAACAGGTCCAGTGACGCAAGCGCCGCTGCTGCGGAAGTGTTGCCCTGCCGAAGCGTGAGCGCTGCCTGCAGCGGGATCATCGCCCGGATGCCTGCCTTGGTGGCTTCCAGGGCATTTTCCGCCTCGGGGTTGCGGGCGGCCCGCAGCTGGGAGGGAGCGCACGTGGCGGCGTAGGCGGCGGTTGCTGCCAGCACGGTGAGGAACCGGCTCCGGGAGCCTGCGGAAGTGGGTACAGCACCCGCAAGCAGGGTGCCGGCAATAAGGCCGGTGCCGGTGGCCACGCCGGAAGCCGTCCTCGTGGTTGTTCCCGCCACTTCGCCGCGGGAAAGCAAGGTGACAGCGACAGTATGGCCGCCCATGATGCCTGCGGCACCGAGCGCGGGGCGAAGGTGGGCGGACCCTGCCCCCATCAGGACGTCGAGTGCGCGGCAGCTGCCCATGGTGAGGGCACCTGGCACCGCATGGTGCTTGGCCACCAGGTCGTAGGTCCAGATGGCGGCGGCCAGCGGAAGTCCCACCGCGAGTGCCCGCCTGCCGCCCCCGGCGGCGCTCAGGCCGAGCCCGGCCAGGGTGAGGACCGCGGCGGCGGTGAGGGCTTTGCCGGGCGTGATGCGTCCGGACGGGATGGGCCGCTCCGGGCGCTCGACTGCATCGGTTGCGCGGTCGGCGTAGTCGTTGAGCGCCATGCCGCCTGCGTAAAGGCAGGCACTTGCCAGGGGAAGGACGGCCCTGCGGCCCCACAGGGCGTGTCCTGCTGCCGAACCACCTGCCAGGGTGTCGCCGAGGACAGTCAGGACAGCCGGTGCCCGGACCAGTTCAAGGTAGTCGTTGATGCGGCTCACTGCTGCTCCGGGCTCCCGGTGCCGGCGGCGGCCTTGGCGCTGGCCGTCCTTGCCCACTCCACGAGGTTGCGGGCCTGGTCGGCAAAAGCGTGGTCGTCGCTGCCCCACGGATCCTTGAAGAAGAAACCGAGAGCTGCGATGTGGCCTTTTTCCCCTGCCGCGTCGGCCAGGGCCATGAGCCGCGAGAGGTCAAGCACCATGGGCGCAGCCAGCATGGAGTCGTACGCGGTCCAGGTGGTCTGCAGCGTGAGCCGGGAACCCAGGAACCCTTCCACGTTGATGTGGTCCCAGGCCACCTTGGTCTCGCCCAGGTCCTGGACATTGTCGATGTGCAGCGGGGTGGCTGCGCCTCCGGTCAGTTCCTGGAGGCCGCGGTTCTTGGACTGCAGCTTTCCGGACACGGCCAGCGGATCGGCAAGGGTGGCGCCGTCGCCGCCGCCGAGGAGGTTTGTCCCCGCCCACGACAGGACACGCAGCCCGCGTGCGGCGAATGCGGGAGCCAGGACGGACCTGAGCCACGTTTGTCCCGTTTTGCCATCCTGTCCGGCAGTCGGGATTCCGTTCCGGCCGGCCAGTTCACGGAGTGCAGGCAGGTTGAGCGCGGTGGAGGGAGTGAAACAGACGTAGGGAGAACCGGCGAGGATGGCGGCGTAGGCGCTGACGGAGCTGGGCGGCAGTACGGGCCGTGCCGGATCCTCCAGTGCGGCCAGCAGGAGGTCTGCGTCCATGAACTCAGGTAGCGCTTCAACAGGCGCTTCGGTGGAAGCGACGTCAAGAACGATCACACGGTCGAGGCCGTTGGCATGCTTGAAGTCAATGATGTCCTGGGCGAGGCGGCGCGCTACCTCCGCTTGCGGCTCCAACTGCTGTCCGGGGTTGTAGCCGGGCCGCACGCGCTGGTCGGCCTCCAGGAGCTGGGGCCGGACCGCTTCAACAAGGTGGGGCGGCAGCATGCCCGATTCGACGAGTGCCTCGGCACGCTTGGCCATGCAGACATCGCTGATGTCATGGCCGCCCACGATGAAATCCGCGAAGCCGGGAAGCTCCACGTCGCCGAAACGCTCCTGCTCCGTCACACATCCGGTGGCCTTCGCCAGCCCGGCCGTAATGGCGGCGAGGCCGACTGTTGCCGTGGTGGCTACAGACCCACGCGCGCCCACCAGCCACATACCCGTCCTGCTGTAGGCGCGGGCCCCGGGTAGTGCCGGCGGGACTACGCCCGTGCTGTCCTCAGCTGATGTTCCCATGTGATGTCTTCCTCCTTGAAGCGGTGATGCGCCCGTCGTGGCCCACCGGTCACGCCCGTGACGAACGTGGTGCCGATCACAAAGAAACCTAACACGACTAATGACAGCAAACAACGAATGTTCTTGTCATATCGATATATGCGTGACTTCTTGTGTCGCAGTTAGGGCGAATAGCGCGGCGGTTTCGCTGGCCAACGCGCCCGGGATGTCGAGCTGTCCTGCTTCGCATCCGGTGTTTTTTAGGAAGGGCTGCGGGAGGTGGCGAAGGCCGCAGAGTGCGGGCGTTTCGTCGAAAGGTGTGCTGTAATTAGTCGATGAGTGACATAAGTACCTTTAATGGTTTGGGTTCGTCCGGGGCGAGCGAACTGTTCCAGATTCTTCGGGATGGACGCCCGCGCACCCGGACCGAACTGGCGGAACAGATGGGGCTCGCCCGCTCCACCATCACGCTCCGTATCGAGGCGCTCATGGAACTGGGGCTTGTCGGCTTTGTGGACGACGCCGTTTCGACGGGGGGCCGTCCTTCCTCCCGGATCGCGCTTAAGGCGGGCAGCAAGATTGTGCTGGGAGTGGACATTGGCGCGTCCCACCTGCGTCTTGCTGTTACGGATCTCACCGGACACCGCTTGAAGGAGGCAGGGCGCTCCATCGAGGTTATTAAGGGCCCCGACGTCGTCCTGCAGGCTGTTGTTGAACTCGCTGCCGAACTCCTCAGGGACTCCGGAAGGGACATGGCAGACCTCCTTGCCATTGGAATTGGACTCCCCGGGCCTGTGGAGCACCGGACAGGCAGGCCGATCAATCCTCCGATAATGCCTGGCTGGAACGGCTTTGACGTCCCGGGCTATCTTCAGGGCCATTTCCAGGTTCCAGTCCTCGTGGACAACGATGTGAACATCATGGCGCTGGGGGAGCGCAATGTTGCCTGGCCGAACGTCGACGACCTCATCTTCGTGAAAGTTGCCACCGGCATCGGCTCGGGCATTGTTTCCAGCGGCATGTTGCAGCGCGGCGCGGACGGAGTTGCCGGGGATATCGGACACATCCGCGTGCAGAACGGTTCCGAGGTTCCCTGTCATTGCGGAAACAAGGACTGCCTCGAAGCAGTGGCGTCAGGGCCCGCGGTGGCGACGAAGCTCCGTGCGCTGGGCCTGGAGGCGAGTACCAGCGAGGACGTTGTGCGGCTGGTCGGTGCCGGAGCGACAGAAGCGGTGCACGCTGTCCGCCAGGCGGGGCGGGACGTGGGCGAGGTTCTTTCCGCCTGCGTCAGCCTGATCAACCCGTCTGTCATCGTCATCGGCGGTTCCATGGCGTTAGCGGGTGAACACTTCATAGCGGGCATCCGCGAGGTGGTTTACTCCCGGACCATTCCTTTGGCCACGCAGCACCTCCAGATCGTGCAGTCCACCTCCGGATTGGATGCCGGCGTGCTTGGCGCCAGCATGCTTGCGATCCATCACGCCATGTCCCCGCAACGCATCGACGCCATGGTTATGGGCCTGACCGGAGCCGCTGCTGGCTAGGCGGGGCCGAACTTCTCCTGGTATTCCTTTGACTTTTGCTTGACAGGCAACAAAGCCCCGGAATAGTGTTCAAGCCAGAAGCCCGGTCGACGGAGACGATACTTCGAGTACCTGCCGCCGCCGCCCGGCCAGGCCGGAAGCCAACACTTTCGGCTTGGGTTTCGGAGCGCAAATAAAGCGCGCGAATCCAAGGAATCAGTCAGCACAAGCTCGCACCACAGCTGCAGCCCTGAGTTCCTGCTCCCTTCGTGTCTGTTACTGATCAGCGGCAAACGGCAGTGCATGAACTCATGGCGACGTCGTTGTGGGTGAGGCAACTAAATGTGGGCGGTTCGCCGCCCAGCCTAATGTCAGTAGCTGCGCGAGCCTCTTATTCAACCGCTGCGTTGCAGCTTCGCATGCTTCTCCCCAAGCCGGTGGGGGAACGTCATCACTGCCAGGAAAGGCAACTTATGTGCTTCGGATTTAATGCCCCAGGCGCCCTTCGTCGCTCTTTGGAAGAGAAGGGGGTCGACCGCCGCAACTTCCTGAGGGGAGCAGCGGCAGCCGGCCTGGGCGTCGGCTTCGCCGGTATTGGCGGCACCACTGCTGTCGCGGCTCCTGCCGCCCAGGCTGCCGGCAGGCCTGTTGCCCCGGGTCTGATCAGCATCCAGCTCTATACGCTACGTTCCATCATGCGCGGTGAGGGCATCGACGCCACGCTGGCAAGCCTCGCCAACTACGGATTCACCAAGGTTGAACTCGCCGGCCTGTACGGCCGCACTGCCGAAGCGATGCGGTCAACCCTCGATTCACTGGGCATCACCCCTTCCTCCAGCCACGACGGAATCAGCGCGACTCCCGCCGCATTGGAGAAAAAGATCGCCAATGCGGTGACTCTCGGCCAGACGCACATCAACGTGCCGTACCTGGTTTCCAGTTCTGCCGACGACTGGCGCCGCTGGGCGGACCAGATGAATGCGGAAGCAGCCGTTGCCCGGCAGTCCGGCCTGAAGTATGGCTACCACAACCACGCACACGAGTTCACTACCAACCTCGGCGGCGGACTCACTCCTTGGGACATCTTCACCAGCCGCCTCGACCCCAAGCTGGTGCACCTTGAAGTCGACCTCTACTGGGCCGTGACCGGCGGCGTGGGCGTGGGAGCAGCAGACCCCATCCAGTTTGCAATTGACACCATCCTTCAGGCTCCACAGAAGGTTCTGCAGTACCACGTGAAGGACCGTGCCGCCGCAGGCGATTTTGCCGACCTGGGCACCGGAACCATCGACTTTGCCCGCATTTTCCGGGCTCACACTCCGAAGGAGTTCATCGTCGAAAACGACCAGCCGGACGTTACACCGCTGCAGACGGCCCGGGTGGGTTACGACTACCTGCGCGCGCTCCGCTTCTAGCACTGGTCGCCTAAGTTATTCCAACCGAAAGCCGGGCCTGGCTGTCATCGCATACAGCGGCCCGGCTTTCGCGATTCTTATAGCGGAAGGAGGAATGGGTGGGTGTTGAGGATCCGGTCCCGGAGTTGGTGGTACTGCTGGACGCAGAGGGACAACACTGCGGTTCAGCGCCGAAGCGGGAGGTCCATCACGAGGACACTCCCTTGCACCTGGCTTTTTCCTGCTATGTGTTTGATGAAGCGGGGCGGGTTCTGGTTACAAGGCGGGCCCTCACCAAGACTGCCTGGCCCGGGGTTTGGACTAATTCCTTTTGCGGGCACCCGGCGCCGGGGGAAAGCATCATTGGTGCTGTCCGGCGCAGGGCCCGGTGGGAACTCGGGATGGAAATATCCGATGTGGAACAATGTCTCCCGCACTTTCGGTACAAGGCTGTGGACGCGAATGGCATTGTCGAAAATGAAGTGTGCCCTGTTTTCACCGCGACGATTGCCGGTGGCCTGAGGCCACGGCAGTCTGAGGTCTGCGAGTACCGGTGGGTGCCTGCACCGGATTTGGTGGCGGCATCGGAGGCGGCACCATGGGCGTTCAGTCCTTGGCTCGTGCTGCAGCTGCAGGAACTGCGGCCTGGCCTGCTTGTGCTGTCAGACTGAAATGGTGCGGACGGGCGAGCCTGCCAGCCAGGCGGTCACGTCCTCAAAGGCGCCGCCGTAGAACTGCCGGTAGCTTTCCTGGGTGACGTATCCGAGGTGCGGGGAGAGGACCGTGTTGGGCGCCGCCAGCAGCGGATGTCCGGCCGGCAGGGGTTCCTGGTCGAACACGTCCAGGGCTGCGCCGCGGATCCAGCCCTGGCTGAGTGCGCGGATCAGCGCGTCCTGGTTCACGAGCGGTCCCCGGGCCGTGTTGACCAGGATGCCTTCGGGGCCGAGCAGCCGCAACTCGTCCTCGCCGACAGTGTTCTCTGAGCGTGGAGAGAGCCGCAGATGGAGCGTGGCCACGTCCGATAACCGGAACAGTTCCTCCTTTGACACCAGCCGGGCTCCAGCTTCCGCCGCTGCCTCGGCCGTCAGGTTCTGGCTCCATGCCACCACCTCCATGCCGAACGCCTGCCCGTAGCCTGCCACCCGGCGGCCAATTTTCCCCAGCCCCACGATGCCCAACGTCTTGCCCGACATCTCGAAGCCGACGGTGGACTGCCAGGTCCCGGCCCGCAGCGAGTTCTCTTCAGCGGGAAGGTGCCGCGCCGCGGCGAGGAGCAGGGCCCAGGTCAGTTCCGGAGCGGCGGTGGGGGAGCCGGGCGTGCCGCAAACCGTCACTCCATGCTCCGCTGCCGCGGCAAGGTCAATCGAGGCGTTGGCCATCCCGGTGGTCACCAGCAGTTGAAGGGCCGGCAGCTTCTCAAAGACCTCACGCGGGAACGGGGTGCGTTCCCTCATGGCCACAACAATGGCCACGTCGGCCAGCGCTGAGACCAGGGCGTCCTGTGAAGCAAAGGGTTCCCGGAACGTGGTGATGGTGACGCCCTCGGCCTCGAGTGCCGCCCAGTCCGCGAAGCCGTGCGCCACGGCCTGGTAGTCGTCAAGGATGGCAAGGCGGTGCTGCATGGCGGTGTCCTTCGTCCCGGAGTTCCTGCGTGATGTTCATCGTATGGCAGGTGCCCATAAGGAGTGCGGGAACCGCGCAACAGTAAGCGTGATAGCAATGGAACTGATGAAACTCCGTATACCGCTCTTCGCCGCGTGAGCGGCCGGTCCCTCGCCCGCCTTCCCCGCAGCTGGATCCTGCTTGCCTGCATAGGCCTGCTGGCGCTGAACCTGCGCGGTCCGTTCGTGGCGGTTGCGCCGGTGGTTGGCCTGATCCAGGCGGAGCTGGCCTTTTCACCTGTCATGCTGGGGCTGCTGACCAGCATCCCCGTCCTTTGTTTCTCCCTGGCGGCACCATTGGCTTCCCTGGCGGCACGGAAATTCGGCGCAGAGTTCGCGGTCACCCTCACAATCCTTGGCGTGCTGGCGGGAGTCCTGGTCCGTTCGTCAGGCGGGCCGGCACTGGTGGTGGCCGGAACCGTGCTCATCGGCGTCGCCATCACCGTGGGCAACATTGCTGCGCCCCTGATCATCCGCCGTGACTTTTCCCCCATGCGGCAGGGGACTGCGATGGGGATCTACACTGCGGCCCTGAACATCGGCTCGTTCCTGACGTCTGTGCTCACAGCGCCACTGGCAGCCGTTGCGGGATGGCGGTTCGCGCTGGGTTCCGTTGCCGTGGCGGCCGTAGCCGCCGTCCTGGTCTGGACCCTGGCCGTGGGGCCCCGCAGCGCGTTCCTGGCATCTACGGAGGACGGCCGGAATAACAGCCGGCAACGCTTGGCCGGAGCCGGCTGGATCACCGCGGGACTGACTGCCGGCTTTGGCGGACAGGCGTTCTCCTACTACGGCGTGACGGCATGGTTGCCCAGCTACCTGCACGACGAACTGGGCATGACCGCCGCCGAGGCCGGCGCCGCTTCCTCGATCTTCCAGATCCTCGCGATCGTCGGCGCCCTGGGGGTGCCTTTCGCCGCCAAATTCATGAGTACGACGGCGGTGGCCGTCACCGTAGGAGCGTTGTGGACGGCCGTGCCGGCGGGGCTGCTGCTCGCGCCGCAGCTTTGGTGGCTGTGGTCCGTGGCAGGCGGCATCGCGCAGGGCGGCGGCATCACTGCCATCTTCATCGCCATCATCCGGCTGGCGCGCGACCAGGCGTCGGCGGGCCGGATGTCCGCCACCGTCCAGGGACTCGGTTACGCCCTTGCTGCCGTGGCGCCGCCCCTGGTGGGCTTTGTCCATGACGCATCGGGCTCCTGGACCCCTGCCCTGTTGGTCATCCTCGCCTCGGTGCTGACTTTCTTCATCGCCACCACCCTCTCCGTGCGGAAGGTGCCGAAGGGCCGCTGAGGCGTGTCCCGCCGTCGGGCGTCCCCACCCCCTTCCGACGCTCTCTCACTTAACGTCGCAAAAGAACGATCGCTCTCTCACTTTCCCTTGGGAAGTGAGAGAGCGATCCGGAAATTCCTGCATTAAGTGAGAGAGCGTCGGAATAGACGGCGGGTTGTGGAATGCTCCGCCGCCGGGCCGGCGCCCCGGATTTCGGGGGTGCCTGTTGCGAGTGAGCGTGCCGGCCCGGCGACGGACACCTGGTTAGGCTGCGGCGAGTTCCTCCACTGTTGCCCTTTCCCGTGCTTCGGTGAGGTAGCGGGCGTAGGCGGGGAGGGTGAGGAAGGACGGGAAGTCGGAGGCTAGGGTGACTTCTTCGAAGATGTCGCGGGCGTCCTCGAAGCGGTCGCCGTCGAAGCGTTCCAGCCGGGCGAATTCCTCGTTTAGGAGCTCTTCGACCCATTCGTGCGTGACGATCTCGCCGTGGTCGGTGATCGCCCGGGCGTAGATCCACTGCCAGAGCTGGGAGCGGGAGATCTCGGCGGTGGCGGCGTCTTCCATGAGGTTGTGGATGGCCACCGCGCCATTGCCGCGGAGCCAGGATTCGATGTACCGGATGCCCACTTCGATGTTGTTGCGGATGCCCTGTTCGGTGATGGTGCCGTGCAGGGAGGCGATGTCGATCAGGGCGCGGTCGTCCGGGATGACGTCCTCGCGGAGATTCCCGAGCTGGTTCGGCCTGGTGCCCAGGATGCCGTCAAACACTTCGCGGCAAACGGGCACCAGGTCCGGGTGCGCT
>NZ_VAHN01000012.1 GCF_005796205.1 Pseudarthrobacter sp. NamE2
CACAACGGCACGACCGGTGGCCTGGGCGCCGCTGTAGATGCTGCACTCGACGTCACCCTGGTCGGCTTGGGAACAAACGGCCCTGACGGCACCACCGGCGGACTCGAGACCGTCGTAGACGCAGTCGTCGACATCAACCTCGGCGGCAACGGCACAGACGGCACCACCGGCGGCAGCGGCGGACTGGACCTGGGAGCGGGCCTGGACGTTGACCTCGGTCTCGGCCTGATCGGTGACGGCACCGGCACCCCGGGCACCGAGAACCCCGGCACCGAAACCCCCGGCACGGATCCGGGTGACGGTAACACCGGCGGCGTAGGCACTGTTGATCCCGGCACCGACAACCCTGGCACCGGCACCAACAACCCCGGCACGGGCAATGGCTCGGGCACAGGAAACGGTACGGACAACGGCACCTCCGGTAGGAATACCGGCAACGGCAACACCAACGGCGGGAAAAACGGCACAACCGGTACCAGCGGCTTCTCGGTAGCCCCCGCAGGTTCCACTGCAGTTGGTGGTGCCATTGCCGCTGACACCACCCCGCGCAGCGCGCCAGGCCAGGGCCGCACCGCCCTCGCCAACACGGGCGTGGACGCTTCTTTGGCCCCGCTCGCCCTGCTGCTTCTGGCGGCCGGACTCCTGATGCTTCGCAAGCGCCGGGTGTCCTAGCTGGCTCCAAAGCTTCTGACAACGCCTGCACTTTGCGCTTGAAGCGGCTGCAGCCAGCAGGCTGAGGGAAGGGAGGTCTGCCCAGGAAAACGCATAAAGCAAACGCAAACATGTCCTCAGCACACATGTCCTTGTGGCCGGTGGTCCGGCGGCGAAATCCCCGAAGTTCGCCGCCGGACCGCCGGTGTGCCTGACCGGAACTGCCAAGGCCAATCGTGAGTTTCACCGTAGCGCCCGTATAATTTGTGTACGAGAGTGCCGCGGCGCACCGGGAGGAACGGTCATGGTGGCGGAATCGCCTAGCTCCATCACGAATGAAGTTGTCGGCGGACGTTATCGGTTGGGCGAAGTTATTGGCCGCGGCGGGATGTCCTCGGTCTACTCTGCCCGGGACGAAAACCTGGGCCGTGATGTTGCCCTCAAGCTTTTCGCTCCACAGGCCCCTGACGCTGAAGAACTGAAGCGCCAGGAAGCAGAGATCCAGTTGCTGGCCACGTTGAATCATCCCGGGCTGGTCACGCTCTTCGACGCCGGCATTGATAACCGTATACCGGAGGAACCCCGGCCGTTCCTTACCATGGAACTGGTGGAGGGCCAGGACCTGCGGACACGTATCCGGCACAGCACGGTCCCCCTGGAGGAACTGGCAGTCATTGGCGCCGGGATCGCCGACGCGCTGGCATATGTCCACGGGCTGGGCATCATTCACCGGGACATCAAGCCGGCCAACATCCTGTTGGTCCAGATCCGGCCCGGCGAACCGCTCCGCCCCAAGCTGACCGATTTTGGCATTGCCAGGATCGTCGACTCGACCAGGCTGACGGCCACCGGAACCATGGTGGGCACTGCCGCCTACCTCAGCCCGGAGCAGGCGATGGGCCAGCCGCTCTCGCCCGCAACCGACATCTACTCGCTCGGCCTCGTGCTGCTTGAGTGCATCAAGGGAACAGTGGAGTATCCGGGCAGTGCAGTGGAATCGGCAGTCGCGCGTCTGCACCGTGCCCC
This sequence comes from Pseudarthrobacter sp. NamE2, assembly GCF_005796205.1. Taxonomy (GTDB): domain Bacteria; phylum Actinomycetota; class Actinomycetes; order Actinomycetales; family Micrococcaceae; genus Arthrobacter. The sequence goes on from NZ_VAHN01000012.1 coordinate 1,678, forward strand.
CGAGATCCCTGATGACGTCCCGAAGGAGTGGGCCGACCTCATTCGCTCCATGACCTCGATCGAGCCCCTGGAAAGGCCGGCTGCTGCGGATATCGAGGTGGCACTGCGCCAGGCCCTCGTCTCACCGGCGTCCACGCCCGGGGAACTGGCGCCCGAAACTACGCGTGTGCTGCCCGCGATGCCGTTCCATCCCCCGTCCATCACTGCCGAAGAATCAGTGGACGAGATCCGGGAGGCCGCTGCGCAGGAGAACCGGCTTGTAGCCACGGACAAGGCGGCAGCTGATTCTGACCCGGTGCAGTCACTGCATCCGCAAGCCCGGACCAAGCGCTTCTGGCTGGCTGTGGTTCTGAGCCTTGTGGTGGTCGCGGCTGCGGTGGCCGCCGTCATGATGACGCTGTCCGCGCAGTCTCCCGCCGACGTCGTGCCCTATCCAGAGGTGACCGGGGTGCTGGGAGACCATCTGGAGGAGCTCCAGAAGAGCGTTGAACCGTGAGGCTGCGGCTTGCACAAGGTAAACGCCTGTTAACTGCCTGCCTGGCCGGCTCGCTGGCCGCGGGTCTGCTGGCCGGCTGCGGCGCACAGGAAACGGGCCTGCAGCGCGATGCCGCACGGCAGCTCCAGGCCCGTGTACTTGAGGTGACACAGGCGTCGTCGCAGAATAATCCCGTTGCTGCGCTGCAGGCCCTCGAAGGGCTCGAGGCTGAGTTGGAGGCCGCGCAGGGCAGGGGTGACATTTCCGAGGAACGCCGCCGCAGCATCACCACCATTGCTACCGCGGTCCGGGCCGACCTCAAGGATGTGATCGCCGCAGCTGAGGCGGCAGCGGCGCAGGCGGCTGAGGCGGCAGCGGCGAAGGCGGCTGAGGAAAAGGCGGCAGAGGCCAAGGCGGCTGAGGAAAAGGCGGCGGCCGAAGCAGCCCTGTCTCCGTCGCCCTTGCCGGAACCACCGGCGCCCGTGATTCCCCAGCCTGCGCCGGTCCCCGTCCCGGAGCAGGACAAAGAGGAAGACAAGAAAGACGAGGAAAAGGACAAGGGCAAGGGCAAGGACTGAACCCTTCCGGGAAGGCAGGGCAGGACGTCGGCCCAGCAGCCCGGGCTTGGGTTTAGTCCCCAGGGCTCTCCACCGCCCCGGTGACACCGGCGAGGACTGCCGCAAGTGCGGGCCACCTGTTGTTGCCGTGCCGGGTCCGGGCGTAGGCACGCACCACAACCTCGGGTTCCCGGAGCGGAATCAGTGCCACCCCGTTGCGGGGTTGCCAGTCAGCCGGCAGGAGGCCGATTCCCATGCCGGCCAAGATCAGGTCCTCCACGAGGTCAAGGCTGTCGGCCTGGTGCCTTATCCGGGGTTCGAACCCTGCCATTGATGAGATGAGTCGCAGGACTTCCTCGTCTGCCCGGTTGCGGGAGTTGCCGATCCAGTCGCTGTCCTTCAGGAGGCGGAAAACCTCTGGAGCCGTGCCACGCACCGCTGCTGCCTCCGGCATGCCCAGGCTCCACGGGGTACTCCACAGATGGAGTGAATCGTAGGTGCTGCCGTTGCTGTCCGGGGCCAGGTTGTAGTCATAGGTCAGGGCGAGGTCGACGGCGTCAGCGGCCAGGAGTGCCAGTGCTTCAGCCGGTTCGTGCTCCCGCACTTCGATCTTCACGCGGGGGTGCGTGCCGGCCAGGATACCGACGACGGGCATCAGCACCTTGCGGACTGCGGTGGCGAAACCGGCAACACGGACCGTTCCCTCGGGTTCGGCCTCCGGATCCAGTTCTGCCGTGGCAGCGCCGACTGCTGCAAGGATGGTGACCGCATGGTCCACCAGGCGCCGGCCGGCCGGGGTCAGGCGAACTCCCCTGCCTGCGGGTTCCAGAAGGGACGTGCCCGTTTCACGTGCCAGGGCCGCGATCTGCTGGGACACGGTGGACGTGGTGGTGCCCAGGGAGTCGGCGACGTTGCGCATCGACCCCTGGCGGGCAAGTTCCAGGAGGACTTCCAGGCTGCGGGTTTCCATGCAACTTATTGTCCGTCATTTACGGACGGTGTGTTCACTATCGTCACGTGGACGTCAACAGTATGGACCCGCTCTACTAAGTGGGTGACTTCTTCAGGCAAGGGCAGCAACAACGCAAAGACCGGAACAGCAATGGCAGGAGCAGCGATGTGCTGTGTCCAGCTGGGACTCGCCGCTTCGGTAGGGCTTTCGGATGCGCTGGGTCCAGAGGGAGTTTCGTGGCTTCGCCTTGCCTGGGCTGCAGTGTTCCTCCTGGCCTTCACCCGGCCGTGGCGGTCCCCCCTGAGCCGGTCCGGCTTGGTCACATGTATCCTGCTTGGGCTGGCGACGGCCGGCATGACCTTGATGTTCATGGCCGCGGCCGTGCGCATCCCGTTGGGAACCGCAAGCGCGCTGGAGTTCCTCGGCCCTCTGGCTGTTGCCGTGGTCCGCAGCCGCGGGGCCGGCCGGTGGTGGGCCCTGGTGGCAGCGGCAGGAGTGGCCGCATTGACCGAGCCATGGAATGGCGGCGGCAGCGATCCCATTGGTGTGCTCCTGGCGCTCGGAGCGGCCGCGTGCTGGGCCGCTTATATCCTCCTGACGCAGCGCGCCGGCGATGAGGTCAATGGCCTTCAGGCGCTGGCGGTGTCCCTGCCGGTCGCCGCCGCTGCCACCACTGTGCTGGTGGGCCCGGCCGTAGTTGGCCGGCTGGACTGGCAGCTGCTGCTTGTTGGAGCCGGTCTGGCGCTCCTGATGCCGGTGATTCCTTTCAGCCTTGAGCTGCTGGCCCTGCGCCGCCTGAAAGCGTCCGTGTTCGGAACGCTGATGAGCCTGGAGCCCGCCATCGCCGTGGCCATTGGCTTTGTGGTGCTTGGACAGGCACCGGGACTGACCGCACTCGCGGGCGTCGCGCTGGTGATGGCGGCCGGGGTCGGTGTAACCCTGCAGTCCGGACGGGAAGGGCGTCCGGGCCCCGATGTTCGGGACGACGGCGCTTCACGGACAGAGGCGCCGGCGGCCCGTTAACAACACCAAAAAACAAAGAAGGCGGCGCCCCGGGACACCCCGGGACGCCGCCTCTTTGCCTTCAGCTGCCTGCGGCAGCCGCCCAGCCTAGCTCAGGCTCGCGATGACCTTGTTCAACGTGGCGGACGGGCGCATCACGGCAGAAGCCTTCGCGTCGTCCGGGTTGTAGTAGCCTCCGATGTCCACCGGGGAACCCTGGACCTCTGCCAGCTCGCCCACGATGGTCTGCTCCTGTGAGGACAGCTCTTCGGCGACCGGGCTGAATGCGGCGGCCAGGTCGGCGTCGTCCGTTTGCTTGGCCAGTTCCTCAGCCCAGAAGCGGGCAAGGTAGTAGTGGCTGCCGCGGTTGTCCAGCTCGCCGGCACGGCGGCTCGGGGACTTGTTCTCCAGCAGGAAGGTGCCGGTGGCACGGTCCAGCGTGTCAGCCAGGACCTGTGCCCGGGCGTTGCCGGCGGTGGTGGCCAGGTGCTCGAAGCTGACTGCCAGCGCCAGGAACTCGCCCAGGCTGTCCCAGCGCAGGTGGTTTTCCTGGAGCAGCTGCTGGACGTGCTTCGGGGCGGAACCGCCGGCGCCGGTTTCGAAGAGGCCGCCGCCGTTCATCAGCGGAACAACGGAGAGCATCTTGGCGCTGGTGCCCAGTTCCAGGATGGGGAACAGGTCCGTCAGGTAGTCGCGGAGGACGTTGCCGGACACGGAGATGGTGTCCTCGCCCTTGCGGATCCGCTGCAGCGTGTGCGCGATGGCCTTCACAGGAGACATGATCTGGATGTCCAGGCCCTCGGTGTCGTGTTCCTTGAGGTACTCGTTGACCTTGGCGATGAGGTTGGCGTCATGCGCGCGGTCCTCGTCCAGCCAGAACACGGCCGGAGTCTGGGATGCACGGGAGCGGGTGACAGCCAGCTTGACCCAGTCGCGGATGGGGGCGTCCTTGGTCTGGCAGGCGCGCCAGATGTCGCCTGCGGAGACCTGGTGCTCGATCAGGACGTTGCCCGAGCCGTCCACGATCTGGACGGTGCCCGGTTCCTGGATTTCGAAGGTCTTGTCGTGGCTGCCGTACTCTTCAGCCGCCTGCGCCATCAGGCCAACGTTCGGCACGGTGCCCATGGTGGTGGGGTCGTAGGCGCCGTTGGCACGGCAGTCGTCGATGACAACCTGGTAGATGCCGGCGTAGGAGCTGTCCGGCAGGACTGCCAGGGTGTCGGCTTCCTTGCCGTCCGGGCCCCACATGTGGCCGGAACTGCGGATCATCGCAGGCATGGAGGCGTCCACGATAACGTCGCTGGGCACGTTCAGGGTGGTGATGCCCTTGTCCGAGTCCACCATGGCCAGGGCGGGGCCCTCTTCGAGGCCCTTCTTGATGAGGTTCTGGACGCCTTCGCGGACGTCCTCCGGCAGGTCCTCGAGTCCGCTGAGGATGCTGGCGAGGCCGTTGTTGGGGCTCAGGCCTGCGGCGGCGAGCTGCTTGCCGTAGGTGTCGAAGAGCTCGGCGAAGTAGGCCCTGACCACGTGGCCGAAGATGATGGGGTCGGAGACCTTCATCATGGTGGCCTTCAGGTGTGCCGAGAACAGCACGCCCTCTTCCTTGGCGCGGGCAACCTGGGCCTTGAGGAATTCATCCAGTGCCGCGGCGCGCATAACGGTGCCGTCGATAACCTCGCCGGCCTGCACCGGGAAGGCCTTCTTCAGGACCTTGACGGAACCGTCCTCGCGGACCAGCTGGATGGCGATGGTGCCCTCGGATTCGATGACCACGGACTTCTCGTTTGAGCGGAAGTCGTCCTTGCCCATGGTGGCCACGTTGGTCTTGGAGTCCGCGGTCCAGGCGCCCATGGAATGGGGGTTCTGGCGCGCGTAGTTCTTGACGGACAGCGGGGCGCGGCGGTCCGAGTTGCCTTCACGCAGGACCGGGTTCACGGCGGAGCCCTTGATCTTGTCGTAGCGGGAGCGGATGGCCGTCTCTTCGTCCGAGGAGGGGTTGTCCGGGTAGTCCGGCAGCGCGTATCCCTGGCCCTGCAGCTCTGCAATGGCGGCCTTCAGCTGTGGGATGGAGGCGCTGATGTTGGGCAGCTTGATGATGTTGGCTTCAGGCGTCTTTGCCAGTTCACCCAGTTCAGCAAGGGCGTCACCGATCTGCTGCTCCGGGGTGAGGTAGTCACCGAACTGGGCAATGATGCGGCCGGCGAGCGAAATGTCGCGGGTCTCCACCTCCACACCTGCGGTCGAAGCGAACGCCTCGATGATGGGCAGGAACGAATAGGTAGCCAGCATCGGCGCTTCGTCGGTGTGGGTGTAGATAATCTTGGACATGCGCGGGCGTCTCCCTGTGGGTCGGCTTGGTTGTGGAATGTCGGTCTGTTCCACCACCTACAACTTACCCGAGGACGGGGAATTGGACCGTACCGGCCGTTCATGATTACCCCGCCGGTGAGCAGATTACAGCGATGGAGAACGGACGACGGCGGCACGCACTCGGGTGCGGGGCCGACGTCGTACTTTCCCGTCCTCGACGCCCCGGAGAGGCGCCTGGAAGCGCTACATGAAACGTCACTACTATTTACAAATTTGTCATATGACGATAAATTTGCTAGGTCACTCTCCGGCTCGCCCCGGGGCCGATTCCCCGTTCAGACAGGACAACAATGACACGCACCAGGTCACTCGCCACGGGCCTCCTGAGCCTCTCATCGGCCGCCGTTCTGGCACTTGCCTCCGCCGGCGCAGCCACCGCCAAGCCGGCCGGTTTCAATGACAAAAAGGATCCCTCAGTCGTCAGCATCACCGTCGAGGGCGCCGGTGCGGCCGAGTACTGGACGGCGGACAAGATGCGCGCCGCCATCCCGGGCGATGTCCTGGCAAGTAAGGCACTGGAGCGGGGCAACCGCTCGAAGGCGGTTGAAAAGGGCAAGAGCAGCGAGGTCAAGTCCACCCGGGGGAAGCAGACAATCGCGGTCAGCGAGACTCCGGTCAAGCACATCGGCAAGGTGTTCTTCACCCTCGGCGGAGCCAACTATGTTTGTTCCGCCAACGCTGTTGCCTCGGTCAACGAGAGCACCGTCTCCACGGCCGGCCACTGCCTGAACGACGGCCCCGGCGCCTTCGCCACCAACTTCATCTTTGTTCCGGCCTACAACAATGGCGCCGCGCCCTACGGCAAGTGGACGGCACGGTCTTACCACGCCCCCACCCAGTGGAGCGCGTCCGGCGACATGGCCTACGACACCGGCTTCGCAGTGATGGACAAGCTGGACAACCAGACTTTGACGGACGTGGTGGGCGGATCGGGAGTGGCGTTCAACCAGGCGCGCGGCCTCACCTACAAGTCCTTCGGCTACCCCGCAGCATCGCCCTTCGACGGCCAGACCCTCAAGAGCTGCACCGGAACGGCAACCCCGGACACCACCAATCCGCAGTTCGGCACGCAGGGCATCCCCTGCGACATGACGGGCGGGTCCTCGGGCGGCCCGTGGTTCATCGGCACCAGCTCCGCCGGCACCCAGAACACCGTCAACAGCTACGGCTACAGCGGTTCGAAATTCATGTACGGCCCCTACTGGGGCACCGTCATCCAGGCGACCTACAACAGTGCAGCAGTCTCCTAGCAGCGACTCCAGCGGCCGGGATCCCGTGACCCGCAGCGACGTGCGCCAGACCCGCGAGGAGATCCTCGAGTACTGGACCAGGCAGCGGATGGCGGAAGCCAAGCCGCGGGAGCTCCGGCTTCCGGCGGAAGGTGCGCGTCTCGATCAGAGGGACGCAGACACTGGTGACACGGGCGGCGGCGCGGCCGAAACCTCGCCCTAAACCTGCCGCAGGAAACAACGACGGCGCCTGTCCCCTTCGCGGGGGCAGGCGCCGTCGTTATGACTGGGCCGGCGCCGGCCGGGTTCCCTGGCCGTGGAGCCGCTCCGGCGAGGGCCCCGGCCCGGAGCTTGCGAGGGCTGGGAGCCGGTGCGGACTTGCGAGGTTAGGGCGCCGGTGGGGATCAGTGGAAGAAGTGGCGGGCGCCGGTGAAGTACATGGTGATTCCGGCCGCGTTCGCTGCCGCAATGACTTCCTCGTCCCGCACGGATCCGCCGGGCTGCACCACGGCGCGGACGCCGGCGTCGATCAGGATCTGCAGGCCGTCGGCAAACGGGAAGAAGGCATCGGAGGCGGCAACGGCGCCGCGGGACCGCTGGGGTGCCCCGCCCGCGTCGGCATTGGACGCACCGCCGGCGCCGTCGACGTCGGACTCCACCTTGATGCCCAGGGTGTTGGCCCGTTCCACGGCGAGGCGGCAGGAGTCCAAACGGTTGACCTGGCCCATGCCGATGCCGACGGCGGCGCCGTCGGCGGCGAGGAGGATGGCGTTCGACTTGGCGGCGCGGCATGCGGTCCAGGCGAAGGTTAGGTCAGCGAGGGTCTTCTCATCCGCGGCCTCGCCGGCGGCGAGAGTCCAGTTGGCGGGGTTGTCGCCGTCTGCGTCCACCTTGTCTGTGACCTGCACCAGAACGCCGCCGGAGACCTGGCGGATTTCGGTCGGGTACCGGCCGTAGCCCTCAGGAAGCGCGAGCAGGCGGATGTTCTTCTTCGTGGAAAGGATCTCCACGGCCTCCGGCTCAAAGCCCGGGGCGATGACAACCTCGGTGAAGATGTCCTTGACGGTGTTTGCCATTCCTGCAGTGACGGGACGGTTGGCGGCGATCACGCCGCCGAACGCGGACACGGGGTCGCAGGCGTGGGCCTTGGCGTGCGCATCGGCGATGGGGTCGGCGGCGTCCGCGGAACCGACAGCCACTCCACAGGGATTGGCGTGCTTGATGATGGCCACGGCCGGTTCGCTAAAGTCAAAGGCGGCGCGGAGCGCGGCGTCGGCATCCACGAAGTTGTTGTAGCTCATGGCCTTGCCGTGCAGCTGGTCGGCCTGCGCGATGCCGACGGGCGCGGCCTTGTCCACGTACAGGGCCGCCTGCTGGTGCGGGTTCTCGCCGTACCGCAGGACATCTGAGCGTTCCAGGGACAGGCCGGCATAGGCTGGCCAGTCGATGACGCCGTCGCCGTCCTCGTCCAGGAACTGGCTGGCGGTCCAGGTGGCCACTGCATTGTCGTAGGAGGCGGTGTGGGCGAACGCCTTGGCGGCCAGCCTGCGCCGGGTCTTGAGGTCGAAGCCGCCTTCAGCGGCTGCGGTGACCACCTGGCTGTAGAAGGAGGGATCCACCACGATTGCGACGGCGGCGTGGTTCTTCGCGGCGGAGCGCACCATGGCGGGGCCTCCGATGTCGATCTGCTCCACCACGTCGTCCTGGGCGGCGCCGGACTTCACCGTTTCCACGAACGGGTAGAGGTTCACCACCACCAGGTCGAAAGGCTCGATTTCCATGGCAGTCAGGGTTTCCATGTGCGCTGCCACGCGGCGGTCGGCAAGGATGCCGCCGTGGACGCGCGGGTGCAGGGTCTTGACCCGGCCGTCCAGCATCTCCGGCGAACCGGTGACTTCCTCGACCTCCTGGACCGGGATCCCCGCGGCGGCGATCTTCTTGGCCGTGGACCCGGTGGAGACAAGCTTCACCCCCGCTGCGTGCAGGCCCTGTGCGAGCTCCTCCAGACCGGTCTTGTCGTAGACCGAGATCAGCGCCCGGCGGATGGGAACACGGTCAATGGATACGCGCTCATGCTGCGTGAAGCTCACAAATGTCTCCGTCTTATCTCGCGGAACAGCGCCGCGGTTGGTGGGGATACGGCCAGTTTATCGTGAAGCGCCAGTTGACCCGTGAGTCCTCCGGAGTATGAAGGCCGGTGCACGCGACTAGAGTTTTCCGCAGGAGGCTGCGATGAATACTTACACCACTGTGCCAAGCGGGGAGCAGGTGGTCCAGGAACTGCCATGGCGATGGAAGGTCCAAGGCAGGATCTTCCTGATCGGCGGGCTGGGCTTTATGTTCGATGCCTGGGATGTGACCCTGAACGGGATCCTCATTCCGCTGCTCTCAACACACTGGGCGCTGACTCCGGGCGAGGTGGCATGGGTGGGCACGTCCAACCTCATCGGCATGGCCCTGGGGGCCTTCGTGTGGGGCACCATCGCGGATACCATCGGCCGCAAGAAGGCCTTCACGGCCACGTTGCTGATCTTCTCGCTGTTCACCGTTTTCGGTGCCTTCTCCCCCGACTTCGTCTGGTTCTGCGTCTTCCGCTTCATGGCCGGCTTTGGCCTGGGCGGGTGCATCCCGGTGGATTACGCGCTGGTGGGTGAGTTCACGCCCCGGAAACAGCGCGGCAGGGTTCTCACGGCCATGGACGGCTGGTGGCCCATCGGCGCAGCGCTGGCCGGCTTTGTCTCGGCGGGCCTGGTGGCACTGTACGGTGACTGGCGGCTGACCATGCTGGTGATGGTCCTGCCTGCGCTGCTGGTGTTCTGGGTGCGCCGCAGCGTTCCGGAATCCCCGCTGTTCCTGATCCGCAAGGGCCGTCGGGAGGAAGCGGCCAGGGTCATTGACGGCCTTGTGGAGGCCACTGGGGCGGAAGCCCGGGTATACAGCCTGCCCGATGCCAGGGACGTGCCGCGGCTCTCCGCGGGCAGCGCGTGGACCCAGCTCCGCTCCGTCTGGCAGTTCAACTGGAAGATCACCGCAGCGGCCTGGGCCCTGTTCTTCAGCATCCTGCTTGTCTACTACCTGTCGCTGACCTGGATGCCGCGGATCCTGATCGGGGCCGGGTTCGCCGAGTACAAGGCGTTCGTGACCACGGCGTCCATGGCCGCCGTCGGGCTGCTGGGCGTGATCGTTGCTGCCCTGCTGGTGGAGCGGGTGGGCCGCAAATGGATCCTTGCGATCACCGGCCCGCTGTCCGCGCTGACCCTGGTGATCGTGGCGTTTGTGGTGGACATCCCGAGCGCGGCGGTGTTCTGGCTGCTGGTATTCGGATTTGTGGTGCAGGTGGCCATTCCTGTGCTTTACGCCTATGTGTCCGAGCTGTATCCCACCGAACTGCGGGGTACCGGCTTCGGCTGGGCGTCCACGTTCTCGCGGATCGGTGCCGGTTTCGGCCCGCTGATCTTCGCCAGCTACTTCTGGCCGGAACTGGGCCTGGCCACGTCCTTCGCGCTGGCCGGCGGCCTGGTGCTCGTATCGGTGCTGTGGATGGCCTTCTTCTCGCCGGAAACCAAGCAGCGCCGGCTCGAGTGACCCCTCCCCCTCCCAACTGGATCGCATTTAACGTCGTGAAATCACCCGTTCACGACGTCAATTGCGAGTCGCTTTGCATCCAACCCCGCGATCGGAGCGCCCGGCTGACTTTGCGCACCGCGGCCTTGGCCTCGTTCTCCATATGCAGCTTCGAGATTCGAACCATGAGCCAACCAGCCCGCGTGTAGTCTTCCTCGCGGGTGATGTCCCGGATGATCCTGGCCGTGTCTGAATGCACCTCGCCGTCGTACTCCACGGCAACTTTCTGTTCCGGATAGCTCAGGTCAGGTTGGCGTACGACGCCGGCCCCCAGGACAGTTGGCACGTTCAGTTCCGGTTCTGGCACGCCTGCATATTCCAGTGCCAGCCTCAGCCTCGTCTCCGGCGCGGAATCCGCCCCGACCCGTGCTTGTTTCAAAGCGAGCCGGGCTTTCCGGATACCTGGCGTTCCCTTGTGCCGGTCCAGCATCTCTTCCAAATCTTCCATCGTTGCGAAGGGGGCATCACGTCCCTCCAGCGCCGGTCTTGGTTCTCTTAGCAAGTGGTCGGCAACAACGGTGATTTCGTCTACCGACATCCTACGGGCACAGTCGAGCCAGGTGCGGACTCTCGAAGTGACGAGGAGCCCCTCGCAGCTTACGATCTCGTCATCAAAGAATTGGCCGACGTATCCGGTGACACCCCGACGCCGGACAATTGCCATGGTATCCGGGCGGGAGATATGGATGGTCTGACGGCCGACGCCCGGCAGGTAACCAGGAAATTGCCACAGGACAAATGCAGTTGCGTGGGAAGCGGCAGAAAATGCCGTGACTATTGTGTAAGGCCGGATGCTTGAGTGATTGTTGTCCTCCGTCGCAGATGCAGGGACACGAATTCCCCGTGACGGGATGGAGAAGCCCCTGTAGCGGAGACGCCCAACACTGGCTCCGGCGTCAATTGCTTCAGTGACCGTGAATGGAATTGTGCCGAGACCTGCGGGCAACTGCGGGGGAATCCTCATGCCCCATGGTTGCAAGAACGGGGGCGCAACCCCTCGGGTTATCCACAGGAGCGGGCGGACCGCGAATGTGACTGGCACTTAACGTCGCGAAATTGGGTTTTCACGACGTTAAGTGCCAGTTAGTTGAGTCAGGGGGAAGGGGAAGCGGTTGCGAGGTCTGCCAGGGTGGACACCAGGAGCCGGCGTTCCACCACCTTGATGCGCTCGTGCAGAATTTCTTCGGTATCGCCGTCCTCGATGGTCACGGCCTCCTGGGCGATGATAGGACCGGTATCCACTCCGGCATCGGCCCAGTGCACGGTGCAGCCGGTGACCTTGACGCCGTACGCCATCGCATCCCGCACTCCGTGGGCTCCGGGGAAGGCCGGCAGCAGCGCCGGGTGGGTGTTGAGGTACTTCCCATGGAAAGCGTCGATGAACTCGGGGCTGACGATCCGCATGAACCCGGAGGACACCACAACATCCGGCTCGAACGCGGCAACAGCTTCCGTCAATGCGGCGTTCCACTCGGCCCGGTCCTGGTACGCCTTGAAGTCCACCACAAACGTAGGGATTCCCGCCGCTGCGGAGCGCTCCACGCCGTAGGTACCCGGCCGGTCGGCACCCACAGCCGCAATTTCGACGTCGAGATCCCCCGCCTTAACCGCGTCAATGACTGCCTGGAGGTTGGACCCGGTTCCGGAAACGAGGACTACGATGCGCATTGGTCTAGCTTATGGGCACGCTCGCGTAGGCTGGAAAACATGAATGGCACTCCGGAACCGGCGCAGCAGCAGCGGACCAAACCTCCGCTCAGCGAGGCGGCAAAGGCCTCGCTGGCCAGGACCCACACGCTGTTCCGGATGTTCGTCGTATCCGTTTTGGGAGCGTTCTTTGTCTACCAGCTCGACGTCAACTACCTCTGGCTGACGGCGTTCCTCACCGTAGCCAGCCTGGTCCTCGGAGTTGTCCTGCTGGTCCGCGCCGCACGGCTGCGGGAGTCAAAGCTTGTCCTCATCGGCACCATCGCCGGGCTGGTGGTCACCGCGATCCTGATGCTGCTGATCCTCGTGACCGCACTGTTTTTCACGGAAGTACGCGACTACCAGGCCTGCCTGGCCCGGGCGCTGACGGACCAGGCAAGGTCGGCCTGCCGGGTGCAGCTCGAAGGCTCGCTGCCCACACAGATTCCCTAGCGTGCTGACAGGTCCGGGCGTCTAGTGGACGAGTTCCGAGGCCTCCTCCGTTGCAGCCCGCTCACGCTCCAGCCAGGGTCCGGCAGCGTAACCGATCACGACGCCGGCACACACCTCCGCGGCAAGCCAGACTCCCGTCCATAGCGGATCAGGGCCGATCTCGGTCAGCCTTCCGATCCCGGCCGAACCCCGGGCCAGCCAGGCCAGTGCCATGGCCAACAGTCCTGCGGCGACCCCCACCAGCACACCGAGTACCAGGGTGGACACCGGAGCCGTAAACCAGCGGGCGCGGATTTTGATGGAGAGCCACTCGTCAAAGTGGTTCTCACCCTCGCGCAGGAACCACCAGCCCGCCAGGACGCCTGCCAGCACCGGGACAATCAGGGCCACGAACGCGTAGTCGAGCGGGCCGCCGGGAATCGCGGCAAGCACAGGAATGGAGGGCAGCGGTCCCACCGCGGTGCCCAGCGGGCCCGCCTGCGATCCCACGCCCATCGCAAAGCCCGAGCCCGACACCCAGGCGAGGGCGAAGACGACAAGGTTGGGGAGGTAGCCTAGCTGGGCGACGGTGAGGGCGGCACCTCCTGTGGCGCCGGCGTCGAGCGCTTCATACACGGCGACCACCAGGTTCCAGTGGATGAACAGGTCCACGGCGAGCAGCAGCGAGGCAAGCGCCAGGGCTGACACAACTGCCACAAAACCGGCCTTGGCGGCGGAAGCAAGGTACGAGCCCGCCCACCGCGAGTGCTGGCTGGTGCGCGAAATCCAGTCCACGGCATCGACGCCGATGAGCCGGCTCCACGACCCCGCCTCCCTCCGGGCCCCGATCACCATGCCAAGGGCGTAGGGAACCAGGGGCACCAGCATGGCGTAGCCGAGGTTGATGCCGACGTCCGGTGTCCGGCAGACGAACCCTGTGGCCGCCCCGAAGGCCGAGTAGACCGCCCAGGACCCCAGCAGCGCCTGCCACAGCTGGTCCGTATAGGAGGCGCGGGCAAGCCGCCTGCCCGCACGCCAGGCCAGGAGGAACGGAATCAACGTCAGACCAAGCGGGACGAGGGTCAGGGCGCTGGCATCCCCACGGGCTGCGGCATCGGAGCCCGTGTCAGTCAGCTCCAGCGGCACGCCGTGCACCAGCAGCCAGGATTGACCGGCCAGGCGCGCGAGGGCGTCAAACTGGCCGTTCTGGAAGCCGGCGGTCGCCCGGACTGCGACGATCGGGGCCATCACCACGAGCGCGGAGATGAACGCAGCCTGCGCGGTTTCGAGGGCGCCCTGCATCCACAGGGGCATGGGAAGGCCACGGTCTCCGGTCTGGTCAGCGCGCAGTTTCATCGTGTCCCATGGTGTCACGGCCCGTCCGCCCCGCCCGGAAGCGACAGGCTTGGTGCCCGTATTGGCCGTACTTTGACGAGTCCGTTTCCGGCGCTTTTTCCATGGAACGGCCGTAAAATAGGACTTACTTCTAATGACCGGCACCGGGATGGTGCGTCAGGATTGCGGCTGGCCTCTTATCGAACGGCGGGGCCGGCGAAAGCCCGGAAACCGTAAGCCGGGAAAACAGGAGCCGCGAATGAAAGATGAACACTAAGTTCTGAAGATATTCGTCCTACTGGCTGGTGCAGTCACCGCTCACGGCGCGGCTGCACCAGCGTTTACATACAAAAACCTGCAGGCACAGCGACGCCGGGAGCCCCAAGTAGACTCCCGGCGTCGGCTGCTGGGGGTTTGGTCACGCGGGACGAAACAGCCTCACTGGCGTTCTCCGTACTGGTACTTCCGGAGCCGCCCACGGCCGGCGTCGTCCGAATTAAGGCCGGAGGTATCCTGGCCCGTAGTGCCACGGACACCGTCCGGATCGCTGTCAGGTGTGTCCTGGTCAGAAGTAAGACCGGTGGTGGGGGTGCCGGCGTTAAGATCAGCGTCACCCTGGAAATCCACATCGCCCACGTCTTCCGTGAGGGTGTCGGAGTAGGTGCGGGCTCCGCGCTCGTAGTGGGTGTACAGCCGGTCTTCTTCCTCGGGGGTGAGGTGGCCGTCAGCGTCCACGCGGGGTGCGTCATTGACGTGTTCTTTGGTGTACGGAACCACCAGGTCCTCGCCCTGCGTGTGGGCGCCCTCGACGGGGACGAAGGACTGGGAGGTGCCGAACAGGCCCGTCTTGACGGTGACCCATGTGGGCTCACCTGTGTCGTCATCTGCATACAGCTGTCCGATCGAACCGATCTTCTCGCCGTCGGACCCGATGACGTTGCCGTTCCTGTTGAGCAGGTCTTCGATGGTTTCCCGGTTGAGCATGACGTCTCCTTGGATGTGTCTTTGCGCTGGGCTCGCCAACAATGGAAACTCCGGCACGGGTGTCCCCCGCTGTCCGGCTTCCGCCCCGGCTGCTGGAGGCTTCGCTGACCGCCCCTCTACCGTAAGCATGCTTAGCATCAAATGCCAAGCCTACTTAGTAATTTTTTCGGCCGGACTCCTGTTCACCCAACCTTTCCCTTGGGGTTACGTGTTCTCCCCCGCTCCGTCAGCGCCGGCACCCACCGTGGAGGAGTGAGGATCGCAATTGTTGCTGAATCATTCCTGCCACTGATGAACGGCGTTACGCATTCCATCCTGCGGGTTCTGGACCATTTGCAGGAGCGGGGCGACGATGTCCTGGTCATTGCACCGTCCACCCAGGACGGGGAGGCGCCGGACCAGGTCAAGGGCGCGGACATCCACCGGCTGCCGGCGGTGCCGCTGGCGGGCTACACGAATGTCCGGGTGGCGATGGGCGGTGTGTACCGGGTCAAGCGAATCCTTGCCGACTACGCACCGGACGTCGTGCACCTTGCCTCGCCGTTCGTCCTCGGCTGGCGGGCGGTCCAGGCGGCCCACCAGCTGGGCATCCCCACGGTTGCGGTCTACCAGACCGAAGTTCCCGGCTACGCCGCACGGTACGGTGTGCCGTTCCTGGAGAACTGGGCCTGGAACCGGGTGGAGAACATCCACCTCCTGGCCACGCGCACCCTGGTGCCCTCAACGTTCGCGCTGAACCAGTTGCGCGGGCGCGGCATTCCCCGGGTGCACATCTGGCGGCGGGGCGTGGACACCGTCCGTTTTTCCCCGGACAAGCGCGACGCCGGGTGGCGGGCTTCAGTGGCTCCCGGCGGGGAGCGGATCATCGGCTACGTGGGCAGGCTTGCGGCGGAAAAGCAGGTTGAGGACCTCGCGGCCCTGGCCGGCGTGCCGAACGCGAAGCTTGTGATCGTGGGCGACGGACCACAACGGGCAGCCCTGGAGGACGCCCTGCCCAATGCGTTTTTCGCCGGCTTTTTGGGTGGTGAAGAACTGGCACGGGCCGTGGCGTCCTTCGACCTGTTCGTCCATCCGGGCGAGTTCGAGACGTTCTGCCAGACCATCCAGGAAGCCATGGCCTCGGGGGTTCCGGTGGTAGCCACGGGCCGCGGCGGCCCGCTGGACCTGGTGGAAAATTCGCGGACAGGCTGGCTGTACGAACCCGGCGACCTGTCCGCCATGCGCGCCCACGTCCTGGACCTGGTGGGCGACGACGCCAAACGCCGTGCCTTCGCCACCGCCGCCCATGCGTCCGTGCAGGGCAGGACCTGGTTGGCACTGTGTACGGAACTCGTGGGCCACTACACGGCTGCGGTTGCCGCGACCCCTGTGTCGGCAGGCCCCGCGAACGCCAAGGGAGCAAAACTGTGAGGATTTCCGTCATCGGCTGCGGCTACCTGGGGGCCGTCCACGCCGCCACCCTCGCGTCGATGGGACACACTGTTGTGGGCATCGACGTCGATCCCGGCAAGGTGGAGCAGCTGGGACGCGGCGTGGCACCCTTCCACGAGCCCGGGCTGGACGAACTCCTCCGGGACGAACGCGCCAACGGCAGGCTGCGGTTCTCCACCGACCCTGCGGACGCCAAGGGCGCCCAGGTCCACTTCCTCTGTGTGGGTACCCCGCAGGACAAAACGTCCGACGCCGCCGACCTCACCTTCCTGGTCTCCGCCGCCAGGGCGCTGCTGCCGCACCTGGCCGCGGGCGCCGTCGTCGTTGGTAAATCAACCGTGCCCGTCGGCACCGTGGAGATGCTCCGCGGCGTGCTGGCCCGGCGCCCGGACGTCAGGCTCGGCTGGAACCCGGAGTTCCTCCGGCAGGGCACGGCTGTGAAGGACTCTCTGGTGCCGGACCGGCTGGTCTACGGCGTTGAGGGCGGGCGCGCGGCGGCCTTCAACCCGTCCACCGGTGCTCCGCTGGGCGTGACAGCGGCGTTGGACGCCGTCTACGAGCCGCTGTTGAGCGCCGGAATTCCGCGGCTGGTCTGCAACTTTGCCACGGCCGAACTGATCAAGTCCGCGGCGAACGCGTACCTGGCTACCAAGGTCAGCTTCATCAATGCGGTTGCCGAACTTTGCGACGCGTCGGGCGCGGACGTGGCGGAGTTGAGCGAGGCGATGGGCCTGGACCCCAGGATCGGAAACCGCTACCTGCACGCAGGCCTTGGGTTCGGCGGCGGCTGCCTGCCCAAGGACATCCGCAGTTTCCGGACCCAGGCCACCGAGCGGGGCATCACGGCTGTGGAGGACTGGATGCGGCTGGTGGACTTGGTGAACCTGGGCCAGCGGTCACGGACCGTGGACCTCGCCGCCGGCCTTTGCGGAGGCAGCGTTTCCGGCCGGTCCATCACCGTTTTGGGCGCTTCGTTCAAACCGGACACGGACGATATCCGGGACTCCCCTGCCCTGGACGTGGCGGACCGGCTCGCAGCCGCCGGGGCGCACGTGACTGTCACCGACCCGAGAGCGGTCAACCACGCCTGGCGCCGCTACCCGCGGCTGCGTTTCGAAAAGTCGACGGACCGTGCGCTTGAGGGCGCCGAACTGGTGCTGCTCCTCACCGAGTGGGACGAGTACCGGCGGCTCTCCCCCGCCATCGCGGCAGGGCTGGTCCGACGGCGGGTGGTCCTGGACGCGCGCAACGTCCTGGACGCTGCCGCCTGGCAGGCCGAGGGCTGGACGATGCGCGGACTGGGTACATCGGGCAGCGCGTCTACCGCTGCCCGAGCCGGTGCCGGCAGGCAGGAGCGCCCTCCGCTGAACCCGCACCAGGTGCGGGGCGTAACGGGCCCGCGCCGTTCAGCCCAACAGGCCCAGTTCGGCGAAGGCGAGCGCTACGCCGTTGCCGGCAGGCGCCGGAGTGGTCCGGTCAGCCACGGCCAGCACTCCCGGGTGGCCGCCTTCAACGGCAATGCCCGTACCCGCATACTCCAGCATTTCGATGTCGTTGGCGCTGTCGCCGATCGCCACGATGTCCTCGCGCTTCAGCCCGAGCCGGTCCTCCAACACCTGGATGCCCACTGCCTTGTGCGTTCCGGCCATGAAGATCTCCCCGGCCCGGTCTCCCAGCGCGGACAGGGAACTCGGGATCAGGCCCACCGCCGGACCGAAGGTCGGCAGCAAGTCCGTCAGCGGCACCGGCGAGTCAAAGCACGAGATCTTGGCGAAGGACGCGGAGCGGAGGTCGTTGCTGTACTGCATCGGCCCCAGGATGTCCTCGATTGGATCGACGTCGGTGCTCAGGACGCCGTCATGCTGCGGGCGCCCCGCGAAAATGGGACCCAGCACCTGCCGCAGCCGCTGGTCCACCCCCGTGCGGCCGTGCAGGGCCTCCGGCGCCTCCAGGATGTAGGCCGCGTTATTGGCATCGAGTGTTTCCACAATCCGGGCCGCCACCTCCGGCTCAAACCGGGTGTCCTTGAGGACTTCGCCGTTGAGTTCAACGCGGGCGCCGGCGCCGGTGATGGTGCCGTCGAACCCGGCGTCCAGGATGTGCCCGGGGACCATGGACAGCGGCCGGCCGGTGCAGACGAACACCAGGTGGCCCAGCCGACGGGCGGTCCGGACCGCCTCAACATGGGCTTCGGGAGCCAGTCCGTGGTCCGCGTAAGTGCCGTCGATGTCGAGGAAAATGGCACGCGGCCGCTGGGTCTGCTGGCTGGACATGCCGGGCTCCTTAGTCTGCTGGCGGGGCATTCAATCCTACCGAAGCCCCCGAAATTGGAATCTTTCCGCACGTCAAAGGGTGGAAGTAACTTTTTCCCGGCCGCCAACTGACAGTCATCCTGTGACATTCAAAGTCTTGCAGGGAAGTAAGCACACTGATTGAATTAGGACACCGGAAATGGGGGCCCGGCACAACTTACTGATTAAGGAGTGACAACATGGGCATTCTCGGATTTCTCATTTTGGGCCTGATCGCCGGCGCTATTGCAAAGGCAATTTTGCCGGGCCGCCAAGGCGGAGGCTGGTTGGTCACCTTGGTACTGGGCGTTGTTGGCGCCATCCTCGGCGGCTGGATCGGCTCGCTGATCTTTGGCGGCGGCCTGGCGGAATTCTTCGATATCCGCACCTGGCTCCTGGCCATTCTCGGCTCGGTCATCGTGCTGCTGGTCTACGGGGCAGTCACCAACCGCAGCCACCGCAGGGTGTAGCGGCACCACTAATTTCCAAAGCAAAGCGCCGTCCTCCACAAGGAGGGCGGCGTTCTTGCTTCCAGCCCGACGGGCCAAAATCCCGGACAACTGCTGGTGACCGTTTCCCTCTTGCACGGAAAAGTCCTGCGCGGGCAATTATGATGTGCGAGGGGGGTGATGTTATGGCTGGTTCAGGCCACGGCAGGAATTCGGCGGCTCATGCGTTCGGTTCGATTTTGGATGCGAATCCCGACGCCCTCCTGGCCCTCGCCGGGGACGGCACCGTGACCCTGGCCAACGCCGCAGCGGCCAGGCTGTTCGGCTACCCACGGGAGGAACTGGCGGGCCGGGACTACCTGAACCTCCTTTCACCCGCCTCCCGAGCGGAAGCGGAACACCTCATACAGCAGCTTGCCAGCGGAGCCGAAGCGTTTCCGCCGCCGCGCGGGATCACGGCTGTGCATAGTGACGGAACCGAATTTCCCGCGGAGGTAGCAGGTTCCCGCATTCCTTCCCGGGGCCGTCCTGGCGATCTGCCAGGCAACGGCCAGGCAGAGTTCGACGACGGCGTCCCGGCCGGCACGCGGCTCCTCCTGTCCGTCCGGAGTACTTCACACCGGCAGGCCGCCGACGCGGACCTGCGGGAGGCCATGTCCCTGCTGACCGCCACCCTCGAGTCCACTGCCGACGGCATCCTGGTGATGAGCTCCGACGGACACGTGGCAGGCTTCAACGAGCAGTTCCTCACCATGTGGAATATCCACGCGGAACTCCTAAGGGGTGACAGCGAGGAGCCCATCATGCGCCTCATCGGCGCCCAGGTTTCCGATCCCATCGCTTTTGCAGCCCGGCTCCAGGAACTGGAGGACGATCCGGAAGCCGAAAGCCATGACGTGCTGGACTTCAAGGACGGCCGGACGTTCGAACGGTACTCGCGCCCCCAGCGGGTGGGTGACAACATCGTGGGCCGCGTATGGAGCTTCCGCGATGTAACCCCGCGGCGGAAGGCCCAGGAGCAGGCCCACCAGGCCATGCTGAACCTGGCGGCCCAGGCGGAAAAACTCCGGGCCATGGCCTTCCAGGACCCCTTGACCGGGCTGGCCAACCGGGCGGTCTTCAATGATGCCCTGGCCGAGGCACTGCAGGAACCCCGACTCAAAGCGGTGGATGTCCTCCTTCTGGACCTCGACGATTTCAAGGAAGTCAACGACATCCTGGGCCACCAGGCAGGCGACGACATGCTCATAGAGGTCTCCCGGCGGCTTCGCGGCTGCGTCACGACCGCCGACGTCGTGGCCCGGCTGGGCGGCGACGAGTTCGTGGTGCTGCTGACCGCGTGCCCCGATGCTGACGAAATCGCCGCCTGCATCGTCCGTTGCCTGCATGTCCCCGTCACCATTAACGGCACTGTGCTGCGCCCCAGGCTTAGTTTGGGGCTGGCATCGCTGGGCCAGGACAGCGTCGGCCCCTCCGAACTCCTGCGCCAGGCGGACATCGCCATGTACGCGGCGAAGGCTGCCGGCAAGAACCGTTTCCTGCGCTTCCACCCGGACATGATGACGGCCCTGGTGCGGCGGACCGACATGGAAAGTGCCCTGCAGCTGGCCGTTCCGCGAGGCGAAATCACGGTGGACTACCAGCCAATCGTTTCGCACCGGATGGGACAGGTGGTGAAACTCGAGGCGCTGGCGCGGTGGAACCGGGGCGGCGAGCGCATCCCGCCGTCGGTCTTCATCCCGCTGGCCGAACGCACCGGGCTTATCAACGAAATCGGGGCCGAAGTCATGGCCCTGGGGATGGTGCAGCTGGCGGAGTGGCTGGGCGAGGACCCGTCCCGGTCCCTGTCCGTCAACGTTTCCGGTGTCCAGCTGCAGGACCAGGACTTCGCGGCCAGTGTGCTCACGCTGGCTGAAGCCAGCGGCGTGGCTGCCTACCAGCTGGTGCTGGAGGTGACCGAGAGTGTCTTTTTCGACGCCGACTGCAGCCTGATCAAGCAGCTCAGCACGCTGCGGGATGCGGGCGCCCGCGTGGCCCTGGACGATTTCGGGACGGGCTATTCCTCCCTGGGCAGGTTGCAGGACCTGCCCGTGGACACGGTGAAGATCGACAAGACGTTTGTGTCGATGGTGCGTACCGGCCAGGAGCGGCTGCCCATCCTGAGCTCGATGATCAACATGGCGCACAGCCTGGGGCTGACGGTCACCGCGGAGGGCGTCGAAACCGCGGCACAGGCGGACTACCTGACGGCGCTGGAATGCGACTCGCTGCAGGGGTACCTGTTCTCGCTGCCTGAGCCCGGCGAACGGCTGGGGCACGCGCTGCGGCACGCCGAAGAAGCCCTGCAGGCGCTCAAGGCGCGCTAAGCCTAGGCGGCCTGCTTTCGCCCCGGCTGCTTGCCGTTCTTCCCGCCCGCCGGTTTGGCTACGGACGGTTCAGCCGGTGCAGGTGCCGGCGCGGCAGTGTCCCCAGCGGACGGTTCGGCGGGGGCAAAGCCGGACGGTTCTGCCTCGCCGGCGGCCACGGCTTCTCCTGCGGATGACGCAGCTTCATCCGCGGCTGCGGCGTCTTTGTTCCGGCGCCAGCGGCGAAGGAGGTCGGCGGCGGCGAGCGCACCGGCGAGGGGCGTCAGCACTGCGGCGCCGTAGACAAACAGCATCCAGGCCAGGGTAGTCAGCGGCGGCTGGTTGTTGTGCAGGAGGGACAGTCCGCCCAGCAGTCCCACGGCCCAGAAGAGGAGCACTGCCGCCAGGACGGCGGCGGCGGGAAAATACTGGCTGTTCACAATTTTTTTCAAGGTTTCCATGCACTTCCTCCTGCCTGGCCGGGGGCTGCGGAAAGTGGCCGCATCAACACAAGTATGGGGTTGGAAATTACGGAAACCGTGCAAGACACCGTGGCGAGTGATGAACGTAACTGAAAGGCCGCCGTCGTGCGTTTTTCCAAGGTTCTTCCGCGCTTCAAAAAGCCCTATTACGGTGGGTTTGTTCGCCCGATTCCCAGGAGGCTTTGAATGCGCAAAGTAACCGCCGGACTGTTCCATTCCGTGGACGGCGTAGTGTCCGATCCGTACAAATTCCAGTTCGACAGCTTTGATGACGAACTGGGCGAAGGCCTCACCAAAATGATGGAGACCGTGGACACTGTGGTCCTGGGCCGGGTGAGCTACCAGGAGTGGGCGGCGTACTGGCCCAACGCCTCCGTGGACGAGGACTTTGCCGCCTTTATCAACCCCATCGAGAAGCACGTGGCGTCGCACACCCTCACCGAACCGCTGGAATGGCAGAACTCGCATCTAATGGATGCGCCGCTGGAGGAGTTCGTCGCGAAGCTGAAGGCCCGCGACGGCGGTGAGATTGCGGTCTGCGGCAGCATCTCGGTGACCCGGCAGCTGCTGTTCGCCGGGCTGCTGGACTCGCTCACCCTGATGACCCACCCGGTGATCGCCGGGACCGGCCGGCGCCTTTTCGAGGACGGCGATCCCACCACGCGCCTGGTGCTCCAGGACCAGCGGACCACCAGCAAGGGCAACGTGATCAGCACCTACGGGCGGCTCGAGGCATAGCCCCGGCAGATTCCCGCTGCCGTCCCGGGGCACATTGACACGGACACGCCGAAGACCAGGGCTCAGGCGCCTAAGATCCGTCTCATAGTGCCCCGCCGCGGGCGACGGCGGCGATGTCCGCCGGAGTTGTCCGGCAGCAGCCGCCGATGATGCGGGCGCCAAGCTCCTGCCAGGCCTTGGCCCCGCCGGCAAGGTCATGCGGGGCCGGCTGTCCGGTTTCGCCGGCGGCCGGCCCCCAGGTCTTGGTGTCCGGATCATAGGTCTCCCCTGAATTGGGGTAGGCCAGCAGCGGCGTGCCCGTGGCCTGGCCCAGGG
The DNA here is from genome assembly GCF_005796205.1 of Pseudarthrobacter sp. NamE2. GTDB lineage: Bacteria > Actinomycetota > Actinomycetes > Actinomycetales > Micrococcaceae > Arthrobacter. The sequence continues at coordinate 24,375 of NZ_VAHN01000012.1, forward strand.
CGGCAAGCGCCGGGGTCACGAGGTGCAGCGGAACGCAGTTCACGCCGACCGCCGCCACGTTCGCCTTGCCGTCCAGCAGTTCGGCAACAGACGCCAGGGGCGTTCCGTCACTGATGTGCCCGCCGTCCCGGAGGGAGAAGGAAAACCAGGATTCGACGTCGAGCTCCTCCGCGAGCGCCAGCAGCGCCTCGGCCTCGGCGAAGGAAGGCAGTGTCTCGAACGCGAGGAAATCCGCGCCGGCCTCAACCAGCGCCGCCACTCGGGGACGGTGGAAGTCGCGGAACTCGTCCACGGACAGCAGATAGTCGCCGCGGTATTCGGATCCGTCCGCGAGGTAAGCGCCGTAGGGCCCTACCGATCCGGCAACCAGCAAAGGACCGGCGTCGGACCGTCCGGAAAGGTGTTCCTGCCGCGCCTCGTCCGCGAGCCTGACCGACAGGGCGATGAGCTCCAGCGCTTCGTCCCCCCTGATCCCGCGCCGCGCGAAGCCCTGCGGCGTAGCCTGGTAGCTGGCCGTGGTGGCGATCCTGGCGCCTGCGGCGAAGTAGTCCCGGTGCACGTCCTTGATCAGCTGGGGCTGTTCCAGCAGGACTCTTGCTGACCACAGCGGATCGTCAAGGTTACAGCCGCGCGCCTCGAGTTCGGTGGCGAGGGCGCCATCCGAGACGAGGAAACCGTGGCGCGGGAGCAGGGCGGACAGCGATGGATTGCCGGACATAAATGGCCACTATAATTGACCGGTCATGCAGTGTTCCTACTTTGATGCCGCCCGCTGCCGCTCGTGCACCCTCATGGGCACCCCCTACGAGGAACAGCTGGCCGGCAAGCAGTCGCACTGCCAGACCCTCCTCGCCGGCCACACGCAACTGGAATGGCTGCCGCCCCTGGCAAGCCGCGAATCCGGTTTCCGGAACAAGGCCAAGATGGTGATCGGTGGAACAGCCTCAAGGCCCACCATCGGAATCCTCGACGCCGACGGCTACGGCGTGGATCTGCGCAAATGCGGCGTCTGCTCCCCGGGCCTTCGCGCATGCTTCCCCGTACTGGCCGGATTCATCCGCTCCAACCGCCTGACGCCTTACGATATCCCGCGACGCAGCGGGGAACTCAAGCACGTCATCATCACCGAATCACCGGACGGCGGGATCATGCTCCGCCTGGTCCTGCGCTCGGAGCAGCTGGTGCCGCGGATCCGGAAAAACCTCCCCGCGCTCCTGGCCGCCCTGCCGCAGGTGAAGGTGGTCTCGGTCAACCTGCTTCCGGAACACAAAGCCGTCCTGGAGGGCGACCGGGAGATCCTGCTGACGGAGCAGTCCACCCTGAACATGCGGGTCAACGATATCAACCTGCACCTGCGGCCGCAGAGCTTCTTCCAGACCAACAGCGAGATGGCCGCGGCGCTGTACCGGCAGGGCCGCGAGTGGGTCAACGAGCTGGCGCCCGCCTCGGTGTGGGACCTGTACTGCGGCGTCGGCGGCTTCGCCCTGCATGTTGCCGATCCCTCCCGTACGGTCACCGGCATCGAATTCAGCAGCGAGGCCATCGTGTCCGCCCGGATCAGCAGCGAGGAGGCGGGGCTGCAGGGAATGGACTTCCAGGCCGGGGACGCCACGGCTTTTGCCGTCGAAGCAGGGCAGTCGCCCGGGCTGGTGATCGTGAACCCGCCCCGGCGCGGCATCGGCAAGGAGCTCTGCGGCTGGCTGGAATCGTCGGACGTGCAGCACGTGGTCTACTCCAGCTGCAACGCCCAGTCGCTGGCGCGCGACCTGGCGGCCCTTCCGTCATTCACGGCGAGGCGGGCACGGGTGCTGGACATGTTCCCGCAGACGAAGCACTACGAGGTGATGGTCCTGCTGGAGCGGGCCGCCTGACCTTACAGCTGCGCCCGCACCCGTTCGACGGCGGCCGCGCTGGCTTCCTGCCCGCCCGCCCGCAGTCCCGCAACGACCCCCGCGGCGTCCGCGGCGGACCGGTTCTGGCTCAGTTTCTCCTTCGCCTCGATCCGGGTGATCATCAGTTCAACCCCCACGATCGCGCGCAGCTGCCCGGCAATGAACTTGTCCGGCGCATCGTCCACGCTCCAGGGATGTTTCCGTCCGCCCTCGTGCAGCCCGGTCAGGCGACGGACGTGCCGTGCCAGCCAGCCGGCGTCGTCATGGATCCTCAACTCGCCGTACACGTGGGCGGTGCTGTAGTTCCAGGTGGGCACCACCCGGCCGTGCTCCGCCTTGGAGGGATACCAGGACGGCGAGATGTAGGCGTCGGGGCCTTGGAGGATGGCCATTGCCTCGCCCAGCGCGGGGGCCAGCGCCTGCGGATTGTTCCGGGCGAGATGGCCGTGCAGGGCGCCGTGCTCCCCCACGGACGGCTCGAACACGAGGGGCAGCAGTGTTGCCAGCAGGCCGCCGCCGGTCATTGTGACCAGGTTGGCCGCCCCGGGGCGGGCCAGGAGGTCCTTGACGGCGTCCGGGCGGGCGGCGAAGTGTGCGGGAATGTACATGGAAGGTCCTTTCGGTTGGTCAGGAAGTTGGGCTGAGCCGGACGCGGACGGCGGCGCCGGCGCAAAGGATGACGGCCAAGCCGCCAACGATGGTGGTCCAGGTGATGGCTTCGCCCAGCAGGAGGGCAGCCCAGGCAATGCTCATCACCGGCTGGGTGAGCTGGATCTGGCTGACCTGCGCGATAGGACCGATCGCCAGGCCCCGGTACCAGGCGAAAAAGCCGAGGAACATGCTGACCACGGCGAGGTAGGCGAAGGCGGCCCACTGCACCGGCGCGGCCGACGGCGGCCGGGCGGCCACCGCGAGCACCGCCAGGACCAGCATCGGTGGTGCTGCGAGGACCAGGGCCCACGCGATGGTCTGCCAGGGCCCCACCTCCCTTGCGAGCAGTCCGCCTTCCGCATATCCGACGGCGGCGCATCCCACGGCGCCGAGCAGCAGAAGGTCCGCCCAGTGCAGGCGGCCGATGCCGCCGGACTGCAGGAAGGCAAAGGTAACGGCGGCCAACGAGCCCAGGACTGTTATTGCCCAGAAGGCTGCGGGCGGTCGCTCGCGGGTGCGCAGCACGGCAGCTGTTGCAGTGGCGGCGGGGAGCAGGGCGATGACCACTGCGCCGTGCCCGGCCGGGACGGCGGTCAAGGCGTAGGAGGTGAGGAGCGGAAAGCCGACGACAACGCCTCCGGCCACCAGCGCGAGCCGCGCCCGGATGCGTGGTTGCGGAAGCCGCTGCCGGGTGAGTGCCAGGGCTGCGGCTGCGAGGACGGCGGCCACCACGGCCCGGCCTGAGCCGATGAGCAGCGGGGACAGGTCCGCCACGGCCACGCGGGTGAAGGGAACCGTAAAGGAAAACGCCACCACGCCCAGGAGTCCCCATCCGATGCCGGCGGAGGTTCGCGGTGATATCACTGGGCGAACCTGGTGAGTAGCGCTACTATGATCTCTCATGACAAACGATAGCAGTTCCCGCATCGTGCTGGAACTTCGGAAGTGGATTTCGGCCGCCGCCCCGGGTGCCAGGCTTCCGTCCACCCGCTCGCTCGTGGCCGAATACTCGGCCAGCCCGGTGACGGTACAGAAAGCGCTGCAGGCACTCACCACACAGGGGCTGATTGAAAGCCGTCCCGGCGTCGGGACCTTCGTCCGGGCGGTACGGACTGCCCGGCCCGCTGACTACGGCTGGCAGACGGCGGCGCTGGGGACCCCGCCGTCGGCCCTTCCCACGGCGTCAGGCACCATGCGCGACGTCCCCAACAGCGTGATCGCGTTCCACTCCGGCTACCCGGACCGCGAGCTGCTGCCGGAGCGGCTGGTCCGCGCGGCCCTGGCCCGGGCAGCCCGCGCCGATGCGGCACTGTTCCGCCCTCCGGCGGCCGGCGTACCTGAACTTCAGCAGTGGTTCGCCCATGAGTTGGGATCCGCAACGCCGTCGGGCATCACACCCCCGACGTCGAGCGACGTGATTGTGCTCCCGGGCAGCCAGAGCGGCCTGAGTTCGATCTTCCGTGCCCTGGTGGGTGCCGGGCAGCCACTTCTGATGGAGTCGCCCACCTACTGGGGGGCCATCCTGGCAGCCGCGCAGACGGGTGTGCGGGTGGTGCCGGTGGCCAGTGGTCCCGACGGTCCCGACGCGGCGGAACTGTCCCGCGGGTTCGAGGAAACCGGGGCCCGGGCGTTCTATGCGCAGCCGAACTACGCCAACCCCACGGGTGCCCAATGGTCGCGCGGCCGGGGTGATGAGGTCCTGGATGTGGTCCGCGGGCACGGGGCCTTCCTGATCGAGGATGACTGGGCGCACGACTTCGGCATCACGTCAGACTCCATGCCGGTTGCGGTCCGGGACGATTCAGGGCATGTCATCTACATCAGGTCGCTGACCAAGAGCGTGTCCCCCGCCATCCGGATCGCCGCCGTTATTGCCCGTGGCCCGGCCCGAGAGCGCATCCTGGCGCACCGCGCCGCCGAGTCCATGTACGTGAGCGGGCTGCTGCAGGCAGCGGCGCTCGATGTGGTGACGCAGCCCGGGTGGCAGACGCACCTGCGGAACCTGCGCCAGCAACTGCAGTCGCGGCGGGACCTGCTGGTATCAAGTGTCCGGGAGCACGTTCCCCAGGCCCATCTCGAATCCCTTCCCAAGGGCGGGCTGAACCTCTGGCTGCGCATGCCGGACGGAACCGACCTGCCGCGCCTGGCGCGCGACTGCGAGGATCGAGGTGTAGTGATCGCCGCCGGCACCGAGTGGTTCCCGGCCGAACCCGCCGGCCCCTTCATCCGGCTCAACTACTCCGGCCCGAATCCGGGGGCATATCCGGGAGGTGCCCGGATCATTGGCGAGGCGCTCGCCATTAACAGTTTTTAGCATGGCCCCCAGATACTACTGTTGGACTAGGCAATGGGCTGCACCGGCCGGCCCTCGTCCCGACACATCGACAGGTATGCGCAACTCTGGAGACGGGGACTTCGCAGAACTGCCGCCGGTGGGCAACAGGAGGTACGTTGAACGATGCATTGACCTCGTCCGGGACTGAGGTCCTGATCGACGCGCTCCTTGACAGCCCGGACATGGCTGTTTTCCTACAGCGCCTGATGACGATAGCGGGGACAGAACTCGCCCCGGCCTCGAGCCGCGAGGCCCCGCAGGCGGACAAGTCCGCGGACCTCACAGCAGCACTCGAATCACGGACTGCCATCGACCTCGCCGCCAGCGTCAACATGGCCCAGACCGGCTGTGACCAACAGCAGGCCGTGGAGATCATGATGAAAGCCTCGAACAACCGCAATGAAAAGATGCGCGACGTGGCGCATCCCATTCTGGCCAGGTTCAGCGGGGACACGAAACCCACCACCCACTTTGACTCGATATAGCTCCATTGCAGTAGGAGCAACCGCATTTACAGGCCCAGCAGCAACCGAGGGTTGCCCGCTTAGACAAAAGGTGACAACGATGGACGCTTCCCAACCGCTGGCAAACGTGCTGGCCGGGCTGACCGGTCAGGTCGCAGGCGGTTTCCTCACGGAGGAAAATGCCGCCAAGGCGGTGCAGTCCTTGGCATACGTGCTTCGTGACTCGGTACCCCGGGCAGCGGGAGCCGGAGCTTCGATCATCAACTCCCGCGGCCGCCGTGAAACGGCCGGTGCCACGGATCCCGTGGTGCTGCGCGCCGACAAGCTGCAGTACGAGCTCGGCCAAGGTCCGTGCCTGAGTGCCTGGGCGGAACAGCGCGCCATCATCATCCAGGACACCAGGCAGGAAACCCGCTGGCCGAAATGGACGGCGGCCGTTGCGGACCTTCCGCTGCGGTCCGTCCTCAGCGCACCGTTGACTACAGAGGGACGGCGGATCGGAGCCCTCAAGGTCTACTCCCCTTCCCCGCTCGTCTTCGATGACCATTCGGTTTTTATGATTGAACGCCTTGCCAGCCCTGCCGCCGTCATCCTTGGCCACGCCCGGGACAGGGAAGCCACCCAGCGGCTGAGCTCACAGCTGGCGGAGGCCCTCTCCAACAGGGACATGATCTCCAAGGCCCAGGGCATCCTGATTGAGCGGATGAAGATAAGCTCCCCGGAAGCGCTTACCATGATGCTCAGCACCTCCCGGGAAGAAGACAAGCCGCTCCAGGAGGTCGCACGGGAAATCGTTTATGGTATCGCTGACCGGTAGGAGCCTCCATGGACGACTTTGATAAGCGCGAACACCAGGCACAGGCGACCCGGCAAGCCATGGAAGAAGCCGGAATTTCGGTCAATGCCGTCTGGATGCGATATTTCAGCTTTACCGGCGCTGCAGGTGAATACGAGATCGACGCCTATCTCAACGGATCACTGGAACTCCCGGCACACGAACGGGATCTGCTGGCCCATGCCGTCAATGAATTGATTAAGGAACTTCCGCCCCCGCGGATGGCGCCCTACAGCACCAACCAGCTACAACCCCGTCTGGACCGTGACTCGGCGGAGGAGAACGGCTAGGGCCGGACCGCCACCAGTTCCTCGCTCTTGTCCCACAGCCCGCGGGCCAGGCCGGCGTCGTACGCCTGCGGGTTGGCCTTCGCCAGCGCACGCTTGGCGTAGTAGCCGCCGGAGATCCAGTCCTTGCCCGGGGTGCCGTTGACGAGCCAGAGCAGGGTGTCGGCGCCCTGGTCGGGGGTGAGCATAAAGCGGTTCAATAGTGTGGTGTAGACGTGCCGGAACCAGCTGCTGGAGTCCGCCGCGAAATTGGTGCGGACCACGCCCGGGTGGAAGGCCGCCGTCGTAATTCCCTGATCATGGAAGCGGCGGTGCAGTTCCGACGTGAACAGGATGTTGGCGAGCTTGCCCGTGCCGTACGCGCGGTTGGTGGAATAACCGTGCCCGGCCGCGAGGTCCGCCAGGTCCAGCCGCCCGAAGTTGTTGGCCATGCTGGCCGTGTTGATGACCTTCGCGCTGCTCGCCCTGAGGGTGTCCATCAGCAGCGTGGTGAGCAGGAACGGCGCCAGGTGGTTGACCTGGAAGGTGGCCTCGTTCCCGTCTACGGTAAGGGTCCGCTTGCCCATGATGCCGCCGGCGTTGTTGGCCAGGACGTCGATACGCGGGTAGTCGGATTTCAGCTGGGCCGCGAGGGCGCGGACCTGGTCCAGTTCGGCGAAATCCGCCAGGAGATAGTCCGCGTTCAGTTCCTTGGCCAGGGCCCGCGTCTTCTCCTCCGACCGGCCGACAACCACCACCTGCTCCCCCGCCTTCGCCAGCGTCCGGGCGGCTGCAGCGCCAATGCCGTCGCTTGCGCCGGTGATCACGATGGTTCGAGGAGTCACGGGTTGTCCTTTGGTCCGGTGGATGTGACTGCTGGTTGCAGGGCACAAAGGAGAATAACGACAGCGTCACCCGCCACGTTCCCTTAACCCCCCATTCACGTCCTCCTCCCCGCCCGTCCAACCAGCTTTACTACGTTGCACGCATGGATAATATTTCCCGCAGATCCCTTATTTCCGCCGGCCTGGGGGCCGGCCTTGTCGCCGCCCTGCCGAGTGCCGCCGTCGCTGTATCAACAGCTGACGACGCCGGCCTCCGCACTGATCCCTTTACGCTCGGCATCGCGTCGGGCGAGCCCTGGGCGGACGGCTTTGTCATCTGGACCCGCCTGGCACTGGATCCACTGGCCGGGAACGGCCTGGGCGGCATGCCGTCCCGCAACGTCGCCGTTGCCTGGGAAGTGGCCGAGGACCCGAACATGCGCTCTGTAGTAGCCCGCGGCGTCGAACACGCCCGGATCGAAACCGCGCACTCCGTCCACGTTGAGCTGCGCGGCCTGAAGCCCGGCCGCGAATACTTCTACCGGTTCCGCGCAGGCAAGCACCTCAGCGCAGTGGGCCGCACCCTCACCGCCCCGGCGCTGCACGAGACTCCGGCCGCGCTGGCCATGGCCTTCGCCAGCTGCTCGCAGTACGAGCACGGCTACTTCACCGCCTACACCCGCATGGCCGAGGACCACCCGGACCTGGTGCTGCACCTGGGCGACTACCTCTACGAGTACAAGAAGGACAGCTACGTGATCGGCGGCGGCAACCCGCGTGACCACCGGGGCCCGGAGACCGTCACGCTGGAGGGCTACCGGCAGCGGCACGCTCAGTACAAGTCCGACGCCGACCTGCAGGCAGCGCACGCGATCGCACCTTGGCTGGTGGTCTGGGATGACCACGAGGTGGACAACAACTGGGCCGACGAGGTCCCGGAGAACAACGACGCGGGCCAGATGAACGACACCACCGAGCGGTTCCGGCAGCGGCGTGCGGCCGCGTTCCAGGCGTACTACGAGAACATGCCGCTGCGCGCCTCGTCCGTGCCGGCCGGATACGACATGAAGATCTACCGCGTCATCCAGTGGGGCCAGCTCGCGAACTTCCACATGATGGACACCCGGCAGTACCGCGACGACCAGCTCGCCGGCGACGGCTGGAAGAAAAACGTGGCCGAGCGGCTCGCCGAGAACCGGTCCATCACCGGCGCCGAGCAGGAGCAGTGGCTGCTGGAAGGGTTTAAGAACTCCACCCAGCGCTGGGACATCCTGGGCCAGCAGGTCTTCTTCGCCGAACGCGACCGTGCCCGGGCTTTGGACGTCGACGACGTCTCCATGGACGGATGGGACGGCTACGCCGCCTCCCGCCGCCGCATCACGCAGGGGTGGATCGACGCGAAGGTGCGTAACGCCGTCGTGCTGACCGGCGACGTGCACCGTAACTGGGCCAACGACCTCAAGGTGGACTACAAGGATCCCGCGTCGCCGGTGGTCGGCTCCGAGCTGGTGTGCACGTCCATCACGTCCACCGGCAACGGCAGCGGTTCCACCACGGACCCGGTGATGGCCTGGAACCCGCACCTGAAGTTCTACAACGACAGCCGCGGCTACGTGAACACCAGGATCACCAGGGACGCGATGACCGCCGATTTCCGGGTGCTGGACTACGTCACGACGCCGGGATCCCCCGTCAAGACGCTGGCCTCCTTCAAGATCCAGGACGGTGTCCCGGGCCTTCAGGCCTGAGCCAGCCGGAGCCCGGGAATGACGACGAAAGGGCGGCCCGGCACATCTGCTGGACCGCCCTTTCGTCATCAAGTAGCTGGCAGACAACGTCCTGAAAACGTGATTTCACGACGTTAACCGCGAGCCAGTTGTGGGCTAGCCAGCCAGGCCGGCCACCAGGAAGATCACCGCGGCGATGGCGAAGCCCATCACACCGATCAAGGTTTCCATCACGGTCCAGGTCTTCAGCGTGGTTTTGACGTCCATGCCGAAGAAGCGGCCCACCAGCCAGAAGCCCGAGTCGTTGACGTGGGAGACCACCACGGAACCGGCAGCCACGGCCAGGACCATGGCGGCCACCTGCATGCCGTTCAAACCGGCGGCGGCCACAGCGGGAGCGACCAGGCCGGCCGTGGTGGTGAGCGCCACGGTGGCCGAGCCCTGGGCGATGCGGAGGATGGCCGAGATCAGGAAGCCTGCGAGGATGAGCGGGATGCCCACGCCGCCCAGGACGTCCGCCAGTGCCTTGCCGATGCCGGAGGTGCGCAGGACGCCGCCGAACATGCCGCCGGCGCCGGTGATCAGGATGACGGAGCAGACCGGACCCAGGGAGGACTCGAGCAGCTTCTCCAGGGCGCCGGCGTCCTTGCCGCGCTTGGCACCCAGGACGAACATGGCCACGAGCACGGCAATCAGCAGGGCCACCGGGGTTTCACCGATGGTGCGCAGGACCTGGAACCACTGCTCGTCCTTGGCGCCTTCGGGGAGGACGCCGGAGGAGGCCAGGGTGTTCAGGCCGGTGTTCATGAAGATCAGGACCAGCGGGAGGAGCAACAGGCCAACGATGGTGCGGAACTTGGGCGGGTTCGCTTCGGCCTCGGCACTGGCGTGGCCCAGGATTTCCGGCACGGGCAGGACGAGCTTCTTGCCCGTGTACAGGCCGTAAAGGTAGGCGGTGACGTACCAGGTGGGAATGGCCACGATCAGGCCGGCGATGGTGACCAGGCCGACGTTGGCGTCAAAGAACGCGGAGGCGGAAACCGGACCGGGATGCGGCGGCAGGAAGATGTGCATCACGGAGAACGCACCGGCGGCGGGCAGGCCGTAGCGGAGAACTCCCCCGCCCAGACGGTGGGCAACGGCGAAGACGACGGGCAGCATGACCACCAGGCCGGCGTCGAAGAAGATGGGGAAGCCGAAGATCAGCGAGGCCAGGCCCAGCGCGAACGGGGCGCGCTTCTCACCGAAGACGCCGATGAGGTAGTCGGCCAGCACCTTGGCGCCGCCGCTGGTTTCCACGATGCGCCCGAGCATCGCGCCCAGGCCCACCAGGAGCGCCACGGTCCCGAGGGTGGTGCCGAAGCCGTTGATCAGGACCGGGACCACCTGGTTGGCGGGGATGCCGGTGGCGAATGCGGTGCCGAGGCTGACCAGGATCAGGGCAATCAGGGCATGAACGCGCAGTTTGATGATCAGGAACAGCAGGACGGCAATCGCTGCCGCTGCGATGAGCAGCAGGGGGCCTGCTCCCAGCGTTTGGGTCCATCCTTCGATGGTCATGGTTCTCCTTTGAAACAGAAGGGAATTGTTGGGGTTTGGGGGTTTAGGAGGCGCAGGGTGCCTGGCCGGTGGGAAGGTCCAAAGCCTGCACGACGGCGGCGACCAGCTCCTCCGGTGTGTGCGAGATATCGAGGCGGAGGCTGCCGGCGTCGAGTTCTTCCTGGCTGAGCGCCTCCAGTGTGGCGAGCTGGCTCGGCAGCAGCGTGGGCGGCATGAAGTGGCCTTCGCGGCCCTGCATGCGCTGGCTGATCAGGTCCGGGCCACCGTGCAGGTGGAGGAAGATCACCCGCCCCTCAGCTTGGGAGAGCAGCCGGCGGTAGCTTTTCTTCAGGGCAGAGCAGGTGAGGACGGTGCTGCAGCCGGCCTTGGCCTGGGCAGTCATCCAGTCGCGGATCTCGCGGAGCCACGGCCAGCGGTCCTCGTCCTGCAGCGGGATGCCCTGGCTCATCTTGGCGATGTTGGCTTCCGGGTGGAACTCGTCGGCCTCGGCGCAGGCCCAGCCCGTTTTCTCAGACAGGGCCGCGGCCAGCGTGGACTTGCCGGATCCGGCAACGCCCATCACCACGAGGTGCGTGGGTGGATACTGCATGTCATACCTCCGGAGAAGACGTCTTTGGCTTTCGAAGAAGCGCACTGCGGGGCCCCTGTGAAGTGGGCTACGCCATAAGGTATCACCTTTCTTGCTTTTAGGTACTACCTATCGGTGTCACAAGTCATACCTTTCGCCCCTTTCCCGGTATTCTGGAGAAGCGCTGCGGCGCAGAGAGAGGCGGCGGACATGTCGGCGACAGCAGGGGACGCGGAAAACGCGTACGACGGCGGGGCCTCCCCCGCGATGCATGAGCGCGTTCTGGAGGCGGTTGGCATAGCCATCGCTTCCTCGAGGCTGGCCCCGGGCAGCCGGCTCACGCTAGAGGGGTTGCAGCAGGAGTACAGCATTTCGCGGACCGTGGCGCGGGACACCATGAAGGTCCTGGAGTCCATGAACCTGGTCTACTCGCGCCGCCGGGTGGGCATCGTGGTGCAGGACCCGGCGCTCTGGAACGTGTACGACCCCAAGCTGGTGCGGTGGCGCCTCGCGTCCGAACGCCGTGCCGAGCAGTACAGCAGCCTGACCGAGCTGCGCATCGCCGTCGAGCCCATTGCTGCCGCCGGAGCAGCACGTCGGGCGAGTGCGGCCGAACGCGCCCAGCTTGTGGCTCTGGGAGCCGAACTACGGCGGCTGGGTGAGGCCGGCGACCTGCAAAACTTCCTCGCGGCGGACATCGAATTCCACCAACTGCTGTTGCGGAGCTGCGGCAACGAGATGTTCCGGGCACTTGAGGACATGGTGGCCGAGGTGCTCACCAGCCGCACGCAGCAGGGACTGATGCCGTTCAAGCCGCGGAACGAGGCCCTGCGGGCGCACGAGGATGTTGCTGCGGCCGTAGCCAATGGCGACACGGTGGTGGCGGAGCGGGCGATGCACCACATTTTGGATGAAGTACGGGAGGCGATGGGCCTCGGTGGCTGAGTCGCCGAAACCCTCGCCGGTGGTTGGGCCGATTGAAACCGAAGTGGGGCGCCCGCACAAAGTGGGTTAAGAAAAAGCAGGGCCTGCCATTGGCAAGCCCTGCTTCGAGGAAACCTAACGGTCCCGGAAACCCTAGTAAATTAGAGTGCCTGGATGTTGGTGGCCTGGGGACCCTTGGGGCCCTGCTCGGTGTCGAAAGAAACCTTCTGGTTCTCTTCGAGGGAGCGGTAGCCGGAGGAGTTGATCGCGGAGTAGTGCGCGAAAACATCCTGCGAGGAGTCGTCCGGGGAGATGAAGCCGAAGCCCTTTTCAGCGTTAAACCATTTGACGGTGCCAGTAGCCATTATTTTGTCCTTCGTGAAGGTGGAGGAAAAGTCCCGACTTTCGGGGCCTCCGGTGTGGGGTGTTCAAAAACCGCTACTTCAGAAGGACGCGGACTTTCGACCGCGCGTACTGCCTGAATTACCAACTGCATAAACACAACAACAGGTTCAACACTACATGAGTTTGCGGCCACCACCTACCACGTGTCCAAACGGGCTAACCCCAGGGCTACAGCGAGGCACCTCCGCAAATGACGTAGTTCTGGCCGGTGATGGACTTGCCGTGCGGGCTCAGGAGGAAAGCTGCGAGGGCAGCCACGTCATCCGGGTCCACCAGGGCGCCCAGGGCAGGCAGCTTCACCGGGGTGGCGGCGCGGCCCGGGTCGTTGAGCATCGGGGTGTCTGTCGGGCCCGGGGAGAGCACGTTGACCGTGATCCCCCGAGGCGCGAGTTCCTGGGCCCACGTCCGGCCCAGCCCCATCAGCGCGGCCTTCGTCGCGGCGTACTGGCTCTTGCCCGGCGATCCCGTCGATGTGCGGCTGCCCAGCAGGACGATCCTGCCGCCGTCGGGCATGGACGGCACCAGGGCATTCGCCAGCACGGAAGCGGCCGCGACGTGCACTGTGAACATCCCCTCCAGCGCAGCCGGATCCAGATCACCCAGGTGCGCGGTCCGCTGGAACCCGGCAGCGTGCACCAGCGCGGTCACCGGCCGCAGCCCCTCCACAGCGTCAGCCAGGGACTCCGGTTCAGACAGGTCCGCGCGCAGCCACTCGAACTTCCCGTCCAGGGCCGTCTCGCTCCGGCTCAGCCCGGTCACCGACCAGCCGTCGGCCAGGAGCCGGCGGGTGATGGCCAGGCCGATGCCGGAACTGCAGCCCGTCACAACGGCATGCTGCGCAGGCCTTGACTCAGGCATTGATTGAGCCGTCTTCCAGGCCGCCTGGGGTCTGAGTGCCCTCATATGCCCACTGCGGGTCCACCCGGACGAATTTAATGGCCTGACGGAAGTACGTGTACGCGATATTCAGGGAGCCGTCCGGGCCCTGGTGGATGGACGGGTAGGAGTATTCGCGGTTGAGCCCGTCGCGGGAGTTGTTGGACAGGCAGTACCCGTCCCCCACGTCCAGGTTCCGCCGGATGGGCCATGAACGGCCGGAGTCCTCGGAGATCGCCAGGGTCATCGGCGAGCGCGGTGTGCCCCAGAACGCGCTCTTGGCGCCGTCGTCCGTGACGGATGAGTCCGGCTCGGCGACCTGCCCCTGCTCCTCGACCAGGCCGTCGTCGTCGATCTCGTCGTAGAGCGAGAGGCGCCGTTCAGTGGAAGCCCCTGCCCGGCTGTGGTTGTAAACCAAAGCCAGGCGGCCGTCGGCGAGCGCGGTGAACTGGATGGACGAGTTGTTGTTGGGCAGCTCGGTGGGGACCGGTTCGCTCCAGGTGGAGCCGTCGTCCGTGGAGCGTGATTCGTAGATGGAGTCGGCCCAGCGGCTGCGGAACAGGGCCAGCAGCGAGCCGTCGGCCACGGGCTGGATGTTCATGTGGACGCAGCCCAGGCTTCCCGGCAGGACGCGCTCGGTCCAGGTGGCGCCGGCGTCGTCGGAGATCATCACGGCGCTGTCGTCGCTGTTGCCCACCCACTTTTCCCCCGGCGTGGTGATGCAGCGGAAGATCGGCACGATCAGGCGTCCGGACGGCAGGACTACGGGCAGCTGGCGGACGAACACTCCGCCGGTTTCGTTCGCGGGGAAGAGCGTCTCCACCTCACCCCAGGTGCGGCCGCTGTCCGTGGAAATACGACGGCGGACCTCGGCGGTGTCCTGGTTGCCCGCCTTCTGCGCGGTGTACAGCAGCCAGAGCAGGCCGTCGGGGGCGGTGAACAGGATGGGGTTCTGCTCCGAGCGGGTGGAATCATCAGACAGCTGCTCGGGTGAGGACCACTGCCTGCTGCCGGGTTCAAGGGCGGAGAACCAGATGGAGATGTCCGGCACGCCTTCCTGGGTTCCGCCGAACCAGACGCAGCCGAGCCGGCCGTCGGGCAGGATGAGCAGGTTAGCCGCATGGCTCTGCACAGTGGGGGCCGGCAGGTAGGCGAAGTCGGCGCCGTCGGCCCGCTTCACCTGCCCGTCCGGGGTGATGGTGCTGTAGGCGTCGGTGGTGGTGTTCTGCATAAGAATTAGTCCTTCTTGGTGGCAGCGTCGAGGTGGGACCTGGCGATTTGTTCCAGGTGCGTCAGGTCCGAGGCGATGGTGGTGAACGTATAGCCCTGCTTCAGCCGCTGGTTCGCGACGGTGCCGGCAGGGGTGTGAATGCCGGCGGCGATGCCTGCAGAAGCAGCCGCTTGTGCGATGGTTTCCAGGGCGGCGTTGAATTCGGCGTCGACGGCGGGATCCCCGGGGAATGCGCCGCCCACTGCAATGCACAGATCGGACGGGCCGACGTAGATGCCGTCCAGGCCCGGCGTGGCGCAGATTTCCTTGACGTTGGCCAGCCCCTCGGGCGTCTCGATCATGGCGAACACCAGGGTGCTCGCATTCGCATCAGCGGGCACGGGGCCAATCCGCAAAGCCGAGCGCATGGGCCCGTAGGAGCGGCCGCCCAAAGGCGGGTACTTGGCCGCGGCAACCGCCGCGGCGGCATCTTCGGCGTTGTTGATGAGCGGGACGATAACACCCACGGCGCCGGCGTCGAGCGCCTTGCCGATCGCGGTGAAGTCGTTGGCCTCCACCCGGACCATGCCGACGGCAACGTGCCCGGCGTCGATGGCCATCAGCCCGTTCAGGACCCCCGAGTAGCCGAGGAGGCCGTGCTGCGCGTCCAGGGCCACGTAGTCGTAGCCGAGCCGGCCGATGCGTTCGGTGGCCACGGGCGCGTCCAGCACTGCCCAGTAGCCCACCGCCTGCTCACGGGCGCGGATCTTGCGGGCGAATTCGAGGGCCAGTTCGGAGGTCATCAGAGTCCTTCAGTCAGAGTCGGTTCAGGAGGTGAGGAAAGGGGTCAGCGGTTGTAGGCGGGCATCGGGCCGCGCAGCGAGGTGCCCACGGCGTCGCAGGCTTCGACGACGTCGGCTGGCAGCGGCCCGTTGGCGACGGCGGCGATGTTGGCGCGCAGCTGTTCCACCTTGGACCCGCCCAGCAGCATGGACCCCACACCGGGACGGTAGGCGAGCCAGCGCAGGGACAGTTCGGCCAGGGAAATACCGGCGTCCGAGGCGAGGCGGGACAACTCGCCAATCGCGTCAAACAGCTGCTTGTCCCAGTACCGTTGGGTGTACATGGCCGCGAGCTTGGAATCGCCGTAGCGCCCCTCGGTGGGCTTGGTGTCGAAGCTGTGCTTGCCGGTGAGCAGACCGCCGCCCAGCGGGTTGTAGACCATGGTGTGGACGTTGTGGGTGGCGGCGAACTCGAGGTATTCCTCCTCCAGCCGGCGGGCCACCAGGTTGTACAGCTGCTGCGCGGCCACGGGCCGCGGTGCCCCCACCTCACGGGCGGTGTGGATCACGTCGGCGATCTGCCAGGCGGCGAAGTTGGACACGCCCAGCGCGCCGATTTTCCCCTCGTCCACCAGCTCGGCCACCGTGGACAAAGTGTCAGCCAAAGGCGTGGCCCGGTCCGGCTGGTGCAGGTAGAACAGGTCGATGCTGTCCACGCCCAGCCGGCGCAGGCTCCCCTCGACGCTGGCACGCAGCCCCGCCTGCGACAGCGGTGAATGAGAGCCGTGGTCCGCATGCGGCATGCCGGCCTTGGAAGCCAGGATGACGCCGTCGCGCTTTCCCTTCAGGATGCGCGAAAGCATCTCCTCCGTCACCCCGCCCACGTAGGCGTTGGCGGTGTCGATGGTGGTGATGCCGGCGGCGAGCGCCTCCTCCACCATCCGCCCGGCGGTGGCCTCGTCCGCGGTGTCGCCGAACGTCATGGTCCCCAGGACCAGCCGGGAGATGGGAAGTTTTAGGCCGCCCACCTGGGCGCCTTCGGGCTGCGTGCTCATGTGTTGATTCCTCGTGGTTGCGTTCGTGAATAGGAGTTAGGCCTGGTTGGCGAGAGCCAGGGACCGGACCACGTGCCGCGGCTTCAGGCCTGTCATTACGGTGGGGTCCAGCGCCGCGCGGCGGAGCTTGCGCGTGTAGTCCTCCTTGGGGGCGGTCAGGACGGACGCGGTGGTGCCGTGCTCAACCAGCTTGCCGCGCTGCATCACCATGACCGTATCGCTGATCTCCTGCACCACGCCGAGGTTGTGGGAGATGAACACGTAGGTGATGCCGGTTTCGTCCTGGATGGACTTCAGCAGCCGCAGCACCTGGGCCTGCACGGACACGTCCAGGGCACTGGTGGCCTCGTCGCAGACCAGCAGTTCCGGCTTGGAGGCGAGCGCGCGGGCGATGCCGATGCGCTGGCGCTGGCCGCCCGAGAACTCGGACGGGCGCTTGTCCAGGGACCGGACGGGCAGGCCCACCTGGTCAATCAGCTTGGCCGCCGCCTTGTGCCGCTCAGCCTTGGAGCGGATGCCCTGCAGCTTCAGCGGCTCGGCCACGATCTCCTGCGCGGTCATGTGCGGGTCCAGCGAGCCGTACGGGTCCTGGAACACCATCTGGAACTTGGAGCGCAGCGGCCGCAGCTTGGCCTCGCTCATGCCGGCAATGTCCGTCCCGTCCAGGGTGATGCTTCCGCTGGTAGGCGTGACCAGGCGCATGAGTGCCTTGGCCACGGTGGACTTGCCGCAGCCGGATTCACCCACGACGGCGATCGTCTTGCCTTTGTCCACGGAGAAGGAGACGTCGTCAACGGCCCGGAAGGTGCCGCCGGGCACATGGTAGTCCACCACCAAATTGTCAACGGCGAGGAACGGCTTGGTCATGGCTTTGCTCCGGTCTGGGTGAGGGCAGGGTCAGGGGTCGCGGCATGGGCGCCACCGGTACGGGAGGCGGCGGGCGTCTCGTCCCACGGCCCCAGCACCGGCACGGCGGAAAGCAGCGTCCGGGTGTACTCGGTGGCGGGGTGGTCCACGATCTGCTGGACGTCGCCCGACTCCACGAAGGAGCCGTCCTTCATCACGTGGATGCGGTCAGACATCAGCCGGGCCACGCCGAGGTCGTGGGTGATCATCAGGATGCCGATGCCGCGCTGCTCCTGCAGCTCCAGCAACAGGTCCAGGATGCCGCCCTGCACCGTGACGTCCAGGGCCGACGTCGGCTCGTCCGCCACCAGCAACTGCGGCTCGGAAGCCAGGGCGATGGCGATCAGCACGCGCTGCAGCATGCCGCCGGAGAGCTGGTGCGGGTACTTCTTTAGCTGCTTCTCCGGCGTCGGAATGTGCACCTGCTCCAGCAGCCGGACGGCCCGCGCCTGCAGCGCGCCCTTGTCCTTGGCGGAGGCGGCACCGGCGATCCGGATGGCCTCGAAGAGCTGGCTGCCGATCGAGTGCACCGGGCTCAGCGCCGTCATGGGGTCCTGCGGGATCAGGGCGAGGGTCTTGCCGCGCACCTTGTCGATGGCCTTGGTATCTGCAGAAATATCGACGCCGTCAATCATCACAGTGCCGGACAGGACCGCCAGGTCCTCGGGCAGCAGGCGGAGGATGCCCATCGCCGTCGTGGATTTGCCGGAGCCGGACTCGCCGATGATGGTGACGGTCTCGCCGCGGTGGATGCTGAAGCTGACGGAGTCCACGGCACGGATGATACCGGCGTCGGTGATCAGCTCCACCTGGAAGTCGCGGACCTCCAGGAGCGGCTGTTCTTTGAAAGCGTTCATGTCAGGCACCCTTCTTCTTGCGGCGGGGGCGGTCGCGCAGGCCGTCGCCCAGCAGGTTCACGCCCACCACCAGGAGCACGATCACCAGGCCGGGCAGCGTGACCATCCACCAGGAGGTGGTGATGTAGTCCTGGCCGTCGGAGATAATGCGGCCCCAGGTGGCGAAGGGCCGCTGCGGGCCGGCGCCCAGGAAGGACAACGCGGATTCCAGAAGTACGGCCTGGGCCAGCAGGAGCAGCACCACCAGGGTTGCCTGCTTGATGACGTTGGGGATGATGTGCTGAATCAGGATCTGGATCTTGTGCAGGCCCAGGATCCGGGCAGCGGAGACGTACGGCTTTTCGCGTTCCACCAGCACCATGGAGCGGGTGAGGCGGGCTACTTCCGGCCATTGGGCGATGGCGATCACAAACGTGATCACGGGGATGGAGGGGCCGAACAGGGCCACCACCAGCAGCAGCATCATCAGCAGCGGCAGGGACATCTGGGCTTCAAGGAGGCGGGAGACCACCGCGTCCACCCAGCCGCCGTAGTAGCCGGCGGCCGCACCGAGGATGACGCCGATGGCGCCTGACACCAGGACAGCCAGCAGGCCGATGGTCAGCGAGACCTGGCCGCCGTGCAGCACACGGGAGAGCAGGTCGCGGCCCAGCTGGTCCGTGCCGAACAGGTGTCCGTCCGTCAGCGGCGGCAGGCGCCGGGCGGAGAGGTCCTGGAAGTTGGCATCCGGCAGCGGCAGCACCTGGGCCAGGATGATCGGGATGATCACCAGCAGGGTGCAGACGGTGCCGATGATGAGCTTCCACTGGGCGGATTTACGACGGCGGGTGGCGCCTGCCCTGGCGATGTCCGCCTTGGTGACGGCGCTGGGGCTGGGCTGCCGCGCCGGGGTGCCGGCAGGTGTTGCGGTGTCGAGGCTCATGCTGTTGCCGCCTTTCCGAGACGAACACGGGGATCAAGGAGCGGGTAGGCGAGGTCGATCAGCAGCTGCACGGCCACGGCCAGGAGGGCCGTGACCAGGACGGTCGCCTGGATGAGGGGGTAGTCGCGGGTTTCGAGGGCCCGCACAATCAGGGAGCCGACGCCGGGCCAGGCGAACACCACTTCCACCACCACCACGCCGTTGAGCATCGCGGCAAAGCGGGTGCCCAAAGCGGTGAAGACGGGGATTGCGGAGTTGCCCATGGCGTAGCGCCAGGTGAGTAGGGAGTTCCTGACACCACGGGAGCGGGCCACCGTGAGGTACGGCGCAGCGAGGTTGTTGGTCATTTCGCGCCGGACCATGCGGGAGATCAGGGCGATCTGCAGGATGGCGATGGTGATGGTGGGGAGCACCAGTCCGCCCCAGGTGGCGAAGCCGGAGGCCGGGAACAACGGGATCAGCACCGCGAAGCCCGTGAGCAGCATGATGCCGGTCCAGAAGTCGGGCATGGACTGCCCAGCGATGGTGAGCACGTTGACGCCGAATTCGCGGCCGGTGTCCGGGCGGCGGGACATCCACACACCCAGCGGAATGGCGACGACGGCCGTCAGCAGGATCGCCGACGTTGCCAGGGTGAGGGTGTACGGCATGCGCTCGAAGACAACCTGCATGGCGGGGGCCTGGAAGGAGTAGGACTGGCCCAGGTTGCCGGTAAACAGCTGCTGGATGAAGATCCAGTACTGCTCCAGCACGGGCCGGTCCAAACCAAACTGCTCCCGGACGGCGGCGAGCTGCTCGTTAGTGGCCAGCGGCCCGGCATAAGAGACGGCGGGATCGCCCGGTGCCATGCGGATCAGGATGAACACGGTGGACACCGTGAGGAACACGGTGAGCAGGCCCTGTCCCAGGCGCTTGAGGATGTAGTTCGTCATGGCTTAGGCCTCCAGCCGGACATCGACGAGGGGGTAGGAGTTGGTGGGTGCCAGGTTGATGTTGGACACCCGTTCCCGGTGGGCGAGGACGGACTTGGGAACGAACGCCCAGGCGCAGGGCCAGGTGTCCCACACGGCCTGCTGGGCTTCATTGAGCAGTTCGGTCCTGCGGGCCGGGTCCGCCTCCTCTGAGGCGGCCTGGATCTTGGCGGTGACCTCGGGGATGACGTAGCCCTGGTAGGTGTCGCGGGTGGCTTCCTTTTCGGGGGTGCCGGCGTACATGCCCTGCAGCATGGTGATGGCCAAACCGGTGGGGCTGGGGTATCCGTTGCCGAGCAGGTCCCAGTCGCCCTGCTTGCCCTGGCGCCAGGCCAGGATGTTGCCGCCGGGTTCGAACTGCTGCAGCTCGGCCTTGACGCCGATCTTGCCGAACATCTCCACCAGCGCCTCCATCACGGAGGTGTCGGAGGCGAACTCGCCGGTTTCCCAGATGATCTTCACGGTCAGGTCCTTCACGCCAAGCTCGGCGAGGGTGGCCTTGGCCTTCTCGGGATCGTAAACGTACTCGCCCGTCTTGTAGTAGCCGGTGAGGCTGGAGGGGGTGACGCCCTCGGCCTGGGTGACGGAGTCCACCAGCACGTCGCGGACCAGGGCCTCGCCGTCGATCGCCATGCTCAGTGCCTGGCGGACGCGGGGATCGGCCAGCGGGTGGCCGGCGGGCTTGCGGAAGTTGAAGAAAATCTGGTTCAGGCGGAGGCTGGACGCTTCCTGCAGCTCGACGCCTGGAAGTCCGGCCAGCTGCTCACGCGAATCGGGGGTGATGGAGTCGATGACGTCCACCTCGCCGCTGCGCAGGGCGATGACGCGGCTGGATTCCTCGGGGAGGAAGCGGACTTCCACGTTGTCCACCTGCGGGGCCGGACCCCAGTAGTTCTCGTTGCGGGCCAGGCTGTAGGTGCCGGCGCCGCGGTTGAACCTGGTGACCACGTAGGGGCCGGTGCCCAGGCCTTCCTGCAGTTCCTCCGGCTTGTTCTGCGCGGCGGGGGTAATCAGGATCATGCTCATGAGCGAGTCCAGGATGGGGATGGGCTTCTTGGACACCATCTTGAAGGTGCGGTCATCCACCGGCACCACCTCGGGGAATTCCGGGAAGAAGCCGGCCACGAAGGAGCCCTGCACCTGCTGGTACATCTTCAGGGCGGTGGCAACATCCTCCACTGTCACGGGGCTGCCGTCAGAGTAGCGGATGCCTTCGCGGAACCGGACGGTCCACTCGGTGGCGCCGGTCATCTCGAAGCGTTCGGCCAGGACCAGCACGGGCTTGGTTTCGGGGCCGATGGCGGTGAGGCCCTGGCGGACGGCGCGCTGCACGGTGACGGCGGCGTCGAACTGGTTGAGCTTGTTGTCAAGGCTGACCAGTGAGCGGTTCAGGGCGAGGGTCAGGGAGCTGGGTCCGGGAAGGCCGGTGGGGCCGGCGCAGCCTGCGAGGCTGCCGGTGCCCAGCAGAAACCCAGCGGCCGCGCTGAACTGCAGCAGGCGGCGGCGGGAAATCTCACTTCCTTGAGGAAGAACGGTCATCGTTGACCTCTCGGTAGATCGGGGGACGGCTGCCGGCCGGAGTGGCTGCGCCGAAATGTTGTGTCCATCACTTTGCCACTCTTGCGCGAATTACGCAACCCCTCTAGCGCGATTCGCGCAGCCGTGACATGATGATGGGGAGCTTCCCGCTTAGTGGCGGGATCCCAGCCGACTACGGACGAGAGGAGCAACGTGGCTTCCGTATTTGTGCAGGCCGACGATTTCTCCGGCGCCGCGGAGGTTGGCTACTGCTTTGTCCGGCATGGGCTCTCCGCGCAGGTCCTGCTGGGCGGGAACATTGCTTCGGTAAGGCACGGCGCCTCCTTTGAGGGGTCCCTCACCGACGTGGTGGTGGCGGATACACACACCCGCGGACTTGCTGAGACTGCTGCCGAGGCGCTGGTGAAGGACGCCTTTTCCAGTCCCGAAGCATCGGGTGCACAGGTGATGTTCAAGAAGATGGACTCCCTGTGGCGCGGCAACGTCCGCACCGAGGTTTCCGCGCTGGCAAGCCATGGTTTCCATGCTGTTGTTGCAGGAGCCCTCCCCCAGCTGCAGCGCTCCGTGGTGGACGGCAGGCCGTTGATGGTTGGCACTCCCCTGGCGGAGACGGACCTGTGGCAGGCGGAACAGTCGGCTCCGCCGGCCGACATTCCGGCATTGCTGCGCCCGGAGGATCCGACCTCGGTTAAGACACTGGATCTGCCCGCTGTCCGGTCAGGTTCGCTGGCCAAGGAACTGTCCGCGCTGCTGGATCCCACCCAGCCGCAACTGGTGGTGGCAGACGGCGAAACCGTGCAGGACCTGGAGCACGTGGTGGACGCCCTGCTGGAGCTGGATTTCCAGGCCGGTGGCCGGCGCATCGTGCTGGTGGGAACCGGCGGAACCGCTGACGTCCTCGCGCAGCATCTCCAAGCACAAACTGCGCGGAATGCGCAAAGCATGACAGCGGCGGAAACATCCACCGCGGAACCGCAGGGTGCCGCCCGACCGGTACTCGCCGTCGTCGGCTCAGCGTCCCGAACCGCGCAGGCGCAGTTGGCCCGGCTCGAAGCGCGCGGTGTCACAGTGGTCCGGCTGCATCCGCAGTATGCCGGTGCCAGGGATGCCTATGCTTCCCAACTGGCCCAGGTTTGGGACCTTTTGTACGCAGGAACCAGCGTGGCCATCACGCTTGCGGCCGCGAAAGTGGACCCCTCTGGATCAGCGCGCATCATGCGGGCCCTCTCGACGTTCGCCGCGGAGGCAGCAAAAGCAACACCCACTGACCTGATCCTCACCGGCGGTGAGACGGCCCGGGAAGTCCTGAACGCCGTCGGCCGCTCCAGTTTGGTGCCGCTCGCCGCGGTGCAGCACGGGGCGGTGCTCAGCCGCGCCGATGACGGGACGCTGGTGGGCACCAAGCCCGGCAGCTTCGGCGATGGCCTGGCCCTCTTACAGCTTTACGACGCAATTCGGGAGCGCCGCGGACAGTCCGCGCAGGCTCCCACCACTAACCTTCCCCCGCTGGACCAACCCTCTGGAGCACCCATGACAACCGAAGCAAGCAAGACCCAGCAGAACGCCCTCCCCTACGTGGCCGTGACCATGGGCGACGGCGCCGGCATCGGCCCGGAGGTCATCGTGCCGGCCGTCCTGGACCAGGGCATCCTGCAGGAATGCCGGCCGGTGGTGGTGGGCGACGCACTGCGGCTGCGCCAGGCCGCCGGGATTGTTGGCGTCGAGGCGGACATCCAGACTATCGAGAACGTGGAGGACGCCGTGTTCACGCCGAACCGGGTGAACGTGATCGACTTGAACCTGCTGCCGGAGGACCTGGCCTGGGGACAGCTTTCTCCCGTTGCCGGCCACGCCGCGTATGAATACATTCGCGTTGCCAGCGAACTGGCGATGGCCGGCAAGGTGCAGGCCATCTGCACCGCGCCGCTGAACAAGGAGGCGTTGCACGCCGCCGGGCACATTTACCCCGGACACACCGAGCTGCTGGCCCACCTGACGGGCACCGAGGAAGTGTCCATGATGCTGTCCACCCCCAAAATCCGCGTCATCCACGTGACCACACACATCGGGCTCATGGACGCGATCCGCAAGATCAACCCGGACCTGGTGGAGCGCACCATCCGCCGCGGCCACGAAGCACTGGTCCGGGCGGGCATCCCGAACCCGAAGATCGGCGTCTGCGCCATCAACCCACACGCCGGCGAGAACGGCCTGTTCGGGCAAGGCGAGGAAGCCGAGAAAATCGAACCCGGCGTCAAGGCTGCGCAGGCTGACGGAATCAACGCCGTGGGCCCGCTCCCGGCGGACACCCTGTTCTTCCTGGCCGGCCGCGGCGACTACGACCTGGTGGTGGCCATGTACCACGACCAGGGGCACGGCCCCGTGAAGGTGCTGGGCATCGAGGCCGGCGTCAACATCACAGTGGGCCTGCCCGTAATCCGCACCTCCGTGGACCACGGCACCGCGTTCGACATCGCCGGCAGGGCCATCGCTGACTCCCGCTCCATGGTGGAGGCGTTGCACCAGGCTGCGGAGATGGCCACCCGGCCATCCGTCGCCGTGTAGCTTACCGTTGGTTGAAACCTGTCGAAACCCACTGGTGACTAGCATGGTTACCATTGCCGCGGGAAGGAGCCCGGGAATGCTGAGCGCAAACGCGCGCCGCGAGGAGATCTACCACCTCGCCGTCACCACCGGCCTGGCCTCCGTGGAGGAGCTCTCCGCCCGGTTCGAGGTGACGGCGTCCACAATCCGCCGCGACCTCGCGCTCCTGAACAGCCAGGGCCGGCTGGCCCGCACCTACGGCGGGGCCATGGCCCTGGGCGCGCACCCGGAGGCGTCGCTGCGGCAACGCACGGGCGAGGCGTTCGAGCAGAAGCACGCGATCGCGCGGTGGGCCGCGTCCGTGATCCAGTCCGGGGAAAACATCCTGCTCGACGCCGGCTCCACCGCGGGTGCCCTTGCCCACGAACTGCGCGGGTTCGGTCCATTGTCCGTCACCACGCCGGGTATCAACACGCTGCAGGAGCTGGCCGATTCGGAGGGCATCGAGGTGGACTGCCTGGGCGGCCGGCTCCGGGGCGTTTCGCAGAGTTTCGTGGGACCGCTCGCCGAGGCGGCCCTGGAGCGGATGAGCTTCGACCGCGTCTTCCTGGGCGCCGACGCCGTCACCGCCGAGGACGGCATTTGCGAGGCGGACCACGCCCAGACCCGGCTCAAGGAACTGATGGCCCGCCGCGGACGCGAGGTATATGTGCTGGCGGACTCCTCCAAGCTCGGCCACCGCCCGTTCCACGCCTGGGCGCGGCTTGCTCTGCCCTGGACTTTGGTGACGGACGACGGCGCCGACCCCGGCCAGGTGCAGAAGTTCCGGGACGCGGGAATCCAGGTTGAGGTGGCATCAGTCGGCGCTTGAGCCCGGAATTGATCGCGCTGGGTACTCTTCTACTAACCACGAGCAAGACCGAACACGGACTGGAGACACGCATGTACGCCGTGCTCGAATACACCTACGAGGACAACTACCTTGAGACCCGCGAGAAATACCGCCCAGTCCACCTGAAGGCGGCGTGGGAGGCAGTCGAACGGGGCGAGCCTCTGTTGGGCGGAGCCGTTGGTGACGGGAGTTAAACCAGCCGCAACCAGTCCTACTCCGGCGCGGAACGCGTCCCGGAGTCCGTGCCGTCACCGGTGGTTGCAACGAAGTTCCAGTCGAACGATCCGTCACCCCGCAGGGTCAGCCGGAGGAACCCGTGGGTGTCGCTGATCCGCTCCTCGATGTACCGCGGCCTGCTGGTGAATTCGCGGAGGTCGATACCTCCAGTGGAAACCTGGAAGGCCGTCATCCCGTCATCAACGCACCGGTCTGAAGCGTTCACCGGGCAAGACCGCTCGTAGTTGTGCTGCGACCCTGAAAGGGTCAAACGGACCCGGTGCTTCCACATCACGTTGATCCACGGCTTATGGTCGTCGGCCCGCCTGTGCGCCTCGGTATTCGAGGTGTAATACGGTTCGTGGTACACCACCGCCAGGTGCTTGCCTGCCGCCTTCGCCTTTTCCAGGTCCTTGTCCAGCCACTTCGTCAGCTCCCGGGCCCGCTTCGTGTTGTACTTCCAGTGCGCCGAGGACAGGAACGCGAAGTGCCAGTTGCCGAAGTCCTTTGAGTACGGTTGCCCGTTCCAGATGAATCCCAGCTCCTGGTTCGCCGCGGATTTCGCGGTGGATCCCGGGCATTGGCCGTCCATGAAGTTGTCCAGGTCCGTGTTGCGGCCCGGTTCCCAGTCGTGGTTCGGGGCGGACACCCAGTACAACTTGGGCATCGTGCCGCCCCACAGTTGCGCCCAGTACTCCACGTAGTCCTCGCAATATGCGGTGCGGTACTGGAAGTCGCCGAGTCCAAGGAACGCGTCTATCTCGTTGTTTTCGACGAGCCGGGTAATTGCCGCGGCGTTCCGGCCAGAGGGGCTGTCCGGGTCAACGTTGCGTTCGGGGTTCATGTCACCGACGGCGGCAATATGGACATCTGGTACCGGGGTCGGGGACGGAGGCGGCTCGGGAGGAGGATTTGTGCAACCGGAAACAGAAACCGCGAAAAGGACCGCAGCGATCGCGGCCACACGCTTGAAGGGTCTCAACCGGGATGCCGATTGCATCCGAACCCCCTTCCAGAAGCCGGACCGCAGGCCGGCTCACGAAAAACACCCAAGCAAGCCCCCCGGCCCCTTGATACTCCTAAACGGTCGGACTGGCTGTCAAGGGATGGGAACCGGATGGGCGTTATCGGAGCCAGGCCTTCGAAAACCAAACCTCGTCCAACAGGGCCCACCCTCGGTAAAATGGGCCATGGTGCTGATTGGGCTCTTTCTATTGGTCGCATTCCTGCTCGCCATCCTGGTTCTGTGCGAAATTCTCTGGATTGTCGGCAAGACAGTTTGGTGGCTGCTGGAACTCGTGGACGGGACAGTAAGCGCAAGAAGACGCGCGTCCAGCCTTAGTCGCCGGAACGCCATGCCGGTTTCGGCCCGGCCCGGGCCTCCGGGCACTCCCCCTGCACCCGTCGGTGCAGGCCCCACGGACCCGTCCGGAATCTGGCCAAAGTGGAACGCATCCCACCGGCGGTACAAGGACCAAGAACTGGCCCTCTGGCAGGAACAGTTTGATGCCTTGAAATCCCGCGAATAGGCCTCCCCGGAACTCCCTCGGGGTAGGCCTTGGTACGAAGGCATGCGCAAGGGCTGGTTCTCCCGGTCTTCCCCTTCCCCACCCAAGTAGCTCGCAGTTAACGTCGTGAAAACGCGAGTTCGCCACGTTAACTGCGAGTCAGTTGGGGTGGCGGGAGGGATGGTGGTTGAGCCTGCCGGAGCCCGGGCATATCCTGCATCCAGACCTGCGGAAACGCCTGCGGACGGGAGAGCCAGCCATGGAAATGCCCAAAGCCACCGAGGAAGACAAGGAACGCTTCCGGCAGGTAGTGCCGGACCGGCCGGACGTCGTGGTCAAGCCGATGTTCGGCAATATGGGCGCCTTCGTCAACGGCAACATGTTCGCTGGACTCTTCGGGGCAACCATCGGCGTGAAGCTCTCGGACGAGGACCGCGTGATGCTCGAGTCGTCCGAGCGGACGGTGCCGTTCGGACCGGCGGACCGCCCGATGGCCGGCTATTCGGGGTTGCCGGAGGTGTGGAATGAGGAGGGCGACGGCGACGATACACGAGCCAGGGCCTGGGCCACCAAAGCCTACGAATACGTCTGCACCCTGCCGCCCAAGGAGCCCAAGGCGGCGAAGACTGCGAAGAATACGGCCAGGAAGTAGCCATGGAGCCAACCCGCGTGATTCTGCTCCCCGGCTCGGTGCTCCCCGCGGACCTTGCGTACGGGCCCCTCATCGAAGCCCTCGGTCCGGACGTGCAGGCCGTGGCCAAGGACCTTGAGCTGTACCGGGACGACCAGCCGCCGTCGGGCTGGACCCTGGACATCGAGGTTGAGGGTGTCCTGCGGGAGGCCGACGCCCGGAACTGGCAGACCTTCCACCTGGTGGGCTATTCCGACGGCGGAAGCGTGGCACTGGCGTTCGCTGCCCGGCACCCCGGGCGCCTGCAGAGCCTGTCCCTGCTGGAGCCGGCCTGGGCGGGCAGTTGGGACTGGAGCCCGTCCTACGCCGAACACCGGCGGAAGTACGACGAACTGCAGGCGCTCCCGCAGGAGGAGCTCCTGCCCGCCTTTATGAGGCTGGGCGTGAAGCACGACGTCGTCCTGCCGCCTCCGGAGCCCGGTCCCCCGCCGCCGTGGATGGGCAAGCGGCTGGCAGGAATCAGGGCTTTCCTGCGGGCTTTCACGAGCTATGACCTGGACCGTGCGCGGCTCGCCGCTTTCAGCAAGCCGGTGTTCTTTGCCCTGGGCGGCCTCAGCCGCCAGGAGGACTATGGAGAGGTTGCCGCCCGGTTGGCCCGGGTGTTCTTTCCCGACTTCCACCTGGAGGTTTTCCCCCGGCGCCACCACTTCGACCCGCCTCACCGGGTGGAGCCGGAGCGGCTAGCGGATGGGCTCCGCAGGCACTGGGCAGCCGCGGAAGGAGAGGCCGAAGACCGGCACGAACGGACGGGATCCCGGACCGGCTAACACCGTCCGCCCGTGGATGCCTAGGAGGCGTCTGCTGCCGGCCGGGCGTAGGCTGACCCGGACCGCGTCCGCTCCAGCAGGCCGAAGTCGACGAGGTAGCGGCGAAGGAGGACGACGTCGTCGGTGTAGTTCAGGAGCCGGTCGTTGACCTGCCGTTCGGTGAGGACCTCGTCCGGGCGGATGGCGTCGGCGGCAACCCAGGCCAACAGTTCCCGGCGTTCACTCAGGCTCGATGGATACCTGTCGATGCGGCCCAGGCGCAAAAACCTGGCCACCCCGGTCTTCGGCTGCCGCGGCTGCTGCGACAGCAAGTCGCGGAAGATGGTTCCGGAGGCTCCCAGCCCGCCGTCCGCCGTCGTCTCCACCAGGCCTGCTTCCAGCAGGACCCGCATGGCCTTGTCCCGCCGCTGCTCCTTCACGTCAGGAAGTACATCCGCAGGGCGGGCACCGAGGACTATTTGGGCGTAAGCAGTCCGCGCGTCATCGCTTGCCAGGGCGGCCATTACGCGGCGCCAGTGCGGACCGCTTTGGCTTGCCGCCGCCGCTCCCATAGTGCTTCGACCAAACGAAGAGACCATGGCTCAGTATGGCACCTGATTCATAAACCCAGCTTCCTGAGCCTTCCGGAAGGAGCAGACCGACGCTACTCGACGGCGTGGTAGGCGTTGACGCGGCCGTGCGCCCAGAACGTTTCCATACCGCTCTTGACCTCGCCCGAGGATTCGACCTTTTCCCGGACTGACGCGGCAGTGGCCCCTGGATGCGAGCTCCAAACCAGCGCCGCGACCGCGGCGACAATCGGTGAGGACATCGATGTGCCGCTGCCGACGTCGTAGCTCAAGGCGCGGTTGTTCGGCCCGGCCAGTGCATACGGGTGGTTCGGAAAGGTGGAGTAGACGTTGACCCCCGGCGCCGCGATGTCCACCCAGCTTGAGCCGTAGGTTGAGAAGGCCGCCTTGGCATCGTTGTTGTCGGTGGCACCGACGGCAATCACGTTGGAATAGGCGCCCGGGTAGATCCGGGCCTGGTTGCCGCCGTTGCCTGCCGCGGCAACGAGCACCACCCCCTTGCTCCAGGCCTTGTTCACGGCAGCTTCAAGTGTTCGTGACGCCTGCGCGCCGAGGCTCATGTTAATCACCTTCGCGCCGTTGCTGACTGCCCAGTTGATGCCGTTCGCCACGCTCGAGCTGGTACCGACGCCGCTGTCATTGAGCACTTTTCCTGCAAGGATGGTGCAGCCTGGGCACACTCCTGCAACACCACGGCTGTTGTTGGCAGTGGCCGCCACAATCCCGGCCACATGGGTGCCGTGCCCGTAGTAGTCCTCGGCGATCACGTCCCCGGTCCTGGTTGATGAACTGCTGAAATTCGCCCGCGCAACCACTTTGGGCGAAATATCCTCATGGTTGCCGTCCACGCCGGAGTCCAGGATTGCCACCTTGAGGCCGATGCCGGTGGTGACGTTCCAGGCTTCGTCGGCGTCGACGTCAGCGTCTGGCGTGCCGCCGGGGACGTTTATGGGGTAGTCGGGGTTGTTGTTGGGAAATGACTGGCCGACGTTTTTCAACGCGTACTGGTAATCGAACAGGGGGTCAGCGGAGGCTGCGTAGACAACGTGGTCCGGTTCCGCGTACTCAACCGCGGGGTTGTTGCTGAGCGCGGCAATCAATTGGGATTCCCGACTGGCAGACACCGGGATTTCGCGGGTGCCGGTGCCACCGATTTCGGCTCCTTCGCCGAGACCGTAGCGGCGCAGGATATCGGCCGCGGCGCCGTTGTCGCGGAATTTGACCAGGATCCGGCCCGCTTGGGACTGATCGGGCGGGGCTGCGCTGCCAGGAACTGCCAAGGCGATGGTGCCGAGCACCATCATGATTGCGGCGAAGATAGCCAGGACGACTTTTCCCATAGCGCCAATAGTGCGCGCGGGGGCACCTGCTGGATAGGGGTAAATGCCCCCAAAATCTGTTGATCCCGACAGCCGTTTGGACTAACACCGCTGCCATGTGAGATGCTTCACAGGTTTTTGTGCTGTGCGCGCCCTGTGTGTCCATCCGACCATGCGCCGCACAAACAGCATCACCCACGCTCTTTATGGAGGGAACCCACACTTATGAGCGATGTTTTGTCCGCCATCAATGGCGTGATCTGGAGCGACTGGCTCGTTTACCTGTGCCTCGCCACCGGTGTCTACTTCTCCGTCCGTTCCCGCTTCCTGCAGGTGCGGCATATCAAGGGAATGCTCCAGCAACTGGTGCACGGCGAGAAGTCGGCCTCCGGCGTTTCTTCGTTCCAGGCCCTGGCCATGTCCCTGTCCGGCCGCGTCGGCACCGGCAACGTCGCCGGCGTCGCCACCGCGATCGCCTTTGGCGGGCCGGGCGCCCTGTTCTGGATGTGGACCGTCGCCTTCCTCGGCGCATCCACGTCCTTCATCGAGTCCACCCTCGGCCAGATCTACAAGACCCGCGACCCACTGACCGGCGAGTACCGCGGCGGCCCGGCCTACTACTTCTCCCGCGCGTTCGCCCACACCAAGGGCGCCGGTTTCTTCAAGGTCTACGGCTACGTCTTCGCGGCCGTGACCGTGCTGGCCTGCGGCGTCCTTCTCCCCGGAGTCCAGGCCAACTCGATGGCCACCGCCATCGGCGGCGCGTGGACCGTGGAACCGTGGATCGTGGCCGTTGGAACCGTCATCGTCCTGGCTTTCGTCATCATCGGCGGCGTCAAGCGCATCGCCAGCGTGGCATCCTTCGTGGTGCCGTTCATGGCCGCCGGCTACATCCTCCTTGCGCTGATCGTCGTGATCCTCAACGCCGGCCAGCTACCGGAAATCCTCTCCCTGGTGTTCCGCAGCGCATTCGGCATGGACTCTGCCCTTGGAGCGATCATCGGCCTGGCCGTGATGTGGGGCGTCAAGCGCGGCGTCTACTCTAATGAGGCCGGGCAGGGAACCGGCCCGCACGCTGCGGCCGCGGCTGAAGTTTCGCACCCGGCGAAGCAGGGCCTGGTCCAGGCGTTCGCGGTCTACATCGACACGCTGTTCGTGTGCTCGGCCACCGGCTTCCTGATCCTCTCCACCGGCGCCTACCGCGTCTTCGCCGGAGGAAGCGAGGACGGCGAAGTCCTCGCTGAGGGCGGCCTGCTCTCTGCCACCGCCACGGTGGGTCCGCAGTTCGTGCAGACGGGCTTTGATTCCGTTTTCCCCGGGGTGGGCGCCGCGTTCATCGCCATCACGCTGTTCTTCTTCTGCCTGACCACCATCATCGCCTACTACTACATGGCGGAAACCAACCTGCGTTTCCTCCTGGGCAAGTCCTCGAACAGGCTGGTCCCCGGAATCCGGGCAAGCCTCGGCCGGGTGACCACCATGGCCCTGCAGGTAGCGATCCTCATTGCGGTTGCCTACGGCTGCGTGAACACGGCCGCCGACGCGTGGACCATGGGTGACATCGGCGTCGGACTCATGGCCTGGCTGAACATCCTCGGCATCCTGATCCTGCAGAAGCCCGCGCTCAAGGCCCTCAAGGACTACGAGCGGCAGCAGAAGCTCGGCCTGGATCCGGTCTTCGACCCGCGGCCCCTCGATATCACCGGGGCCACCTTCTGGGAGTCCTACAAGAAGGCGGACCTCGAGAAGGACGCCACGCGCGTCTAACGCGCAAGGCATTCCAGCCACGCGGCAGTGCGCCGCGCCGCTTAGTCGGCGCGGCGCACTGCCGTTAACGGCCGCAGCCGGTTCAATCGGGAAGACCCGGGCTCGTGGCCCTGCCGAGGATGTGCGCCATGGGAGGGGTCAGGGCCGACGGAGCGAAGCCAAACCGGCGGTTGTCTTGGATGGTGAATCCCGCTTCCCTGATCGAGCGGAGCGTGTCCCTGTTCGGATGGCAGCCTCCGGCAGCGCGCTGCCAGAGAGGCGTGAGCACGTCTTCAACTGCGGCCAGGAGAGGCTGTTCGGAACGGACGTGTTCGTAAAAGGCCAACGTCCCGCCGGGCTTCAGGACACGGCGGACTTCCGCGAGGACGGCGGCCTGGTTCTCCACGCTGCATAGGACGAGGCTGGCCACCACGGCGTCGAGGCTGGCAGTGTCCGCCGGGATCCGCTCAGCCACCCCGGCAGCCACCGTCACCGGCACGGACGCCCTGGAGGTCTCCTGCTGAGCCAGGTCCCTCAAGTAATCATCAGGTTCCAGTGCCAGGACGTGCGTGACCGCAGGCGGGTAGAGCGGAAAGGAGGATCCGGCCCCGGCGCCGATCTCCACGACGGATCCGTGCAGGTCCGCCAGCAGGCGCCGGCGGTGCTCCGTGGCTCCGCGGCGGTCCATCTTGTCAACAGCCCGGGCGTATGCCCGCGCAAACCGCGGATGCTTGGCACGCTCCAACTTTTGATTGTGAGCGGGGCCTTCAGCCGGTTGGTCCATGCGGTGCCTTTCCTGAGAGGGTGCCTGCGCTCAGGCCGGCTCCTGCTGCGTTGATGTGCCGGGTTCCCGGCGCGCCCCATCATCCCCGGCCTTCGACAGCGTGAATATCCCGTAGCGCATCGCACCGGTACGGTATGCCAGGATCAGGCGGGGAATGCTCAGGACAGCGCTGCGATTGCGTGCGCCCAGAGCGAGGCGGCGCGTCTCGCGGTCAACGAATATGGCCTTCACAAGTCGGCCGGCGCAGATCCACCATGTACGGGCAACCCGCCGGCTGACGTCCTCGTAGCCAGTGACCGCAAAGCCGGCCGCAGCTGCCATCGCCTCATATTCCTCGCGCGTGCCCATTGAGGGCAGGCGCCCTTCGCGGCAGATGGGCTCCAGCAGGTGTCGGACTTTCCATCCGCCGGCGTCAGTCCCGGCAAGCCACGCGCAGACAACCAGGCGGCCGCCGGGCGAGAGCACGCGGTGCGCCTCGGCGAAGAACCTTGGCTTGTCCACCATGTGCTCACTGGACTCGATCGCCCATGCCGCATCAACCGACGCTTCGGACAGACCGTTGACCAGCCAGTCCCGGACATGGATGTCCACGTCCGGCACGGGATGCGCGGCGGCGTAGCGGGACTGCTCAGTGGAAAGCGTAAAGCCGGTGACGCGCACCCTGCGTGTCGCCGTGAGCCGCCTGGCAGTGGCGCCGTAGCCGCAGCCGATGTCCACGCACCCCTGGCCGGGCTTGAGTCGCAACCGGTCCCCAACGGTGTCGGCCAGCGCCTCGACGGCTTCGCCCGTCGTCTCGCGGCCCGTCGCCCACAGCCCGTGATGGACATGGTCCCCCCACACCCGGCGGTAAAGGGGATCGAGCTCGTCGTAGTGATCCGCGACCGCCACTTCGTCCTGGGAGATATCGGGGACTATCACGCCCTGACACTACAGGGGCGCTCCGGGCCAAAGGAAGAGCGTGCTTGTCCAACACGCGCGTCTCACCGGTAGGCTGGAAGTCCCTAGACCAATCAAAAGAGCGAGGCAACAACGTGCACCAGGACGCCGCCCGGTTCCTGTCCCAGCCGGTGGCAGCCCAGCCCGGTTCGCCGCTGCGGGTGGCGGTGTACTCGCGGATCGCCGAAGCCATCCGCAACGGCCTCCTCACACCCGGCTCCATGATCCCCACCGAGACCGAACTCGGCACGGACATGAAGGTCAGCCGCACCGTGGTCCGCGAAGCCCTCATGCTCCTCGAGGAGGACGGGCTGATCAGGGCGAGGCGCGGCGTCGGACGTTTCGTCTCGGACACGCTCCCCCGCATCGGCATCGAACGCATCCAGCCGTTCGAGGACGTCCTTGGCAGTCCCGGGCAGCGAGTGGAGGTCAAGCGCACCCAGGTGGTCCGGCAGCCCGCGTCCGAATTCGTCGCCCCCGGCGTCGGCGTCGAGCCCGGCACCGACAGCTGGCTCTGGGAGTCCGTCCTGATCCGCGACGGCGAGGCCATCGCCCACCTGCAGGAAAACGTCACGGCCCAGCCGGTCAGCTTCGGCAAGAACGCCCCCCTTGAAATTAACGACGACGGCGGCGCCACCCTGCTTGCCACGCTCACCAGGCAGCTGGGCAGGCTGCCCGGGCCGGGCGAGTGCCAGATCAGCCTCAGCCAGGTGGGACCGAGCCGGGCAAAGCTGCTGGACCTGCGCCCGTCGGACCCGGTGCTGGTCCTGACGCAGTACGTCCGGAACGGCAACCGGCCCTTCTACCTGGCCAAGTGCCTGGTGTCCGCCCGGGCCGGGCACCTCTCGGTAATGCAGCAGTTCCAGTCCTGACTGAAAGTCCTTGGCCCCCTCGATAAGGCGTTGGCAAGGCAGAGGGCCCCGGAATGCTGCATTCCGGGGCCCTCTGCCTAATGGGACTCAGCCCATAACGAGGTTCAGGATGAACAGCAGCGGGATGGATCCGGCCCAGACGGCGGTGGTGATGCCCGACCAGCCCCGAAGCGCTGCGGTGCCGCCAAGCCCGGTGAACCGGGTAACCACCCAGAAGTAGGAGTCATTGAAGTAGCTAAGGATCATGGAACCGGCGGTGCAAGCCATTGCGGCCACCAGCGGATCAATGCCGAGTGTTCCCACCAGCGGGGCAGTGACGGACGCCGCGGTGATCATCGCCACCGTACCCGAGCCCTGGGCGAGCCGCACGAGGGTGGCCACCAGGAACGGCACAAGGAAGGCCGGCAGCGCGCTGGCGGCAATGGCCTCCGCCAGTGCATCACCGACACCTGAGCTTCGAAGCACCTGTCCCAGTGCACCGCCGGCACCGGTGATCAGCAGGATCAGGCCGGCGGAGGCAGCAGCCTCGGCAAACCAGCCCTGGACCCTACCGCGCGGAGTCCACCGCGGCAACAGCACGTAGACGGCAAGCAGGACGCCTATGATCAGGGCGATGACCGGATTCCCGATGAAGGCGAAGGGAACAACCCATGCGGACGGCTCGTACGTTCCGCCGACAACCCCCTGGGCGTTCTGGTCAATGGCGCCCGTGACCGTGTTCAGCACAATCAGCAGCAGCGGGACCAGGAGCGGCAGGGAACCGAGGAAGGCGCTGACACGGTGCGGCTTGGCACCGGCGGGTGCAGTACCCAGTTCCAGCTCCGGATCATCCGGAAGCTCTCCTTCCCGGACGCCGGCGGCATCATACCCGGCGCCCGCTTCCGAGCCGCCGCGGTCTGATCCCTCGGTGGCGCCCACCAAAGCGGCTCGGCCGTAAACAGCCTCGCGGACCTCCTCCGAGACGGAATCTTCGAGCTTGGGTCCGATCCACTTTGCGTAGGCCACGGCAACCGGGAGGAGGAGGACGGTGAAGGCCAAACCGGTGAGGATTACCGCGCCCATATCCGCGCCCAGCAGGCCAGTCACGGCCAAGGGGCCGGGCGTGGGCGGTACGAGATGGTGCGTCAGGGTCATGCCTACGCCCAGCGCCAGCGCCAGTGCCACATAACCGGCGCGCTTGACCCGTGCGATGGAACGGGCCAGCGGGTTCATGATCACGTACCCGGAGTCGCAGAAGACCGGGATCGATACCAAGGCACCGACCGTACCCATCGCCCAAGGTTCCCGGCCTTTGCCGAAGAAGCGAAGGAAAGCCAGGGCCAGCGCGTTGGCCGCCCCGGAAACTTCAAGGATCTTGCCGATGGCCACACCGAGTCCGATCACGATCCCGATAGAGGCAAGGGTGTTGCCGAAGCCGGTGGTGATGGCTTTGACGATGTCCAGCGGGGCCTGGCCGGCGACGAGGCCGGTCACGAGGGCGGCTATCAGCAACGCCACGAAGGCGTCCAGCCGGGTGCGAAGTACGAGCACGACGATGGTCGCGATGCCCAGTACCAGCGCAAGCAATAGTTGTATATCCACGGTGATGTACTCCTTGGGGACAAGAGCGCGGGCGCGCTGCCCGGCTGCTCCTTTCGAACGGGGCCAGTGCCTGGTGGAATTGACTCCGTCGAGTGATGGGTGCCACACTATCGGGACATAAGACATCTGACAAGCTGCCAAAGGAGGGATGCAGATGAGCCGTCAGACCCTCGCGGACTCCGTGTTCGCTGATCTGCTGGAGCGCATTCTCTCAGGCACCCTCCAGCCGCAGGCGCCGCTGCCTGCGGAGGCGGAGATCGCCAAGACCGCCGATGTCAGCCGGCTCACCGTGCGGGAGGCGCTCAAGACGCTGCAGGCCCAAAACATCGTGACGGTGCGGAGGGGCTTGGGCACCTATGTGAACCCGCCCGAGGAATGGACGGGGCTGGAGGCCATCCTCCGCGCAGCGGCGCGCGGCACTGGGATTGATGAAGCAGCACTCAAACTCCTCGAGGTCCGGCGCATCATGGAAACGGGGGCGGCCGAACTGGCTGCCCGGCATGCCACGCCTGAGCATCTTGCCGCCATGGACAAGGCGATCGCAGATCTGGAGACGGCCCATGAGGCCGGCGACCTGGACGCCGTGACTTTGGCTGACCTTGCCTTCCACAACGTGGTCTTCAGAGCGTCGGCGAACCCGTTCCTCCCCGCGTTGCTCGGCCAGCTCGGGCATCTGCTCTACACCACGCGCCGGGAGACATCAGCGTTCCCCGAGGTCCAGCGTCATGCGCTGGAGCATCACCGGCTGGTTCTGGCGGCGATTGCGACCGGAGAACCGGAAACGGCCCGCAGGGCCATGGACGACCACATCAACCAGACCTACGACGACTATGCGCGCTTTATCAAAGCACAGGAATCCAACACAGGAGTTGAAACAGAATGACCGAGACCCCTTTTCCCGCTGAACGCACCGCTGTCCTGACCGGCGCAGCATCAGAGCGCGGGATCGGCCGCGCGACCGCCGACCGGCTGGCCCGCGAAGGGTGGAACCTTGCCATCCTTGACATCGACGGCGAGGCCGCTGCCTTGGCAGCCAAGAACATCGGCGAAAAGCACGGGGTCAAGGCCCTGGGCCTGCAGACGGACGTCTCGGACGAAGCCTCAATCGATGCAGCCATCAGCAGGGTGGAAGCAGAACTGCCTCCCATCGTGGCCCTGGCCAACATCGCCGGCATCAGCTCGCCGCGCCCGTTCATGGAGGAAACCAAGGAAGGCTGGGAACGGGTCTTCGCGATCAACATGACCGGAACCTTCCTGGTTACCCAGCGCGTGCTCGGGGGAATGATCGACCGGAAACTGGGCCGCGTGGTCAGTATTTCGTCCATCTCCGCCCAGCGCGGCGGCGGCACCTACTCCAAGGTCGCGTACAGCTCGGCCAAGGCTGGCATTATCGGCTTCACCCGCGCCCTGGCACGGGAGATGGGTGAACACGGGATTACCGTCAACTGCATTGCCCCGGGCCCGGTGGACACCGACATCATGGGCGGCAAGCTGACCGACGAGCGGAAGAAAGAGATGTCCAAGGACATCCTGGTGGGCCGCGTGGGAACCGTGGATGAAATGGCGGCTTTGATGGCCTTCCTCATGGGAGAAGACGCCGGCTTCATCACCGCGGCAACCTACGACATCAACGGCGGACTGCAAATTTCGTAGAGCGGTTACGGATTGCCCGGATGCGGAGGATGCGGGAAGCCCACGCAGGAAGTACGACGTCGGTGCGGCCGGCATGTCTGTTGGCCGCCCGTCCGCTGTTGGTCAGTCAGCCTCGGCCAGCTCCAGTGGCCCGGGCGGGGCACCTCTCGGTAATGCAGCAGCTCCAGTCCTAGCAGGCCGGGCTGCCAGAAACTACCTCAGCCATCCTTCGGCAGCCGCTTCACCTCACGCCAGCCAAGCAAACCCATCAAAACCGCCAGAGCGGTGGCTGATGCAGTCAGTTGCACCATCGCCCTGTCCGGGACTTTTCCCCGCCAAGCCTGGCGGACTGACTTTTCACCCGGGTAGCCGCCGCTCATGATTGCACCGAGGATGCAGAGCGTCTTCGCAGCCGTGCGCCGCTTCCCCGGCACCAGCAGCCCAACGATGGCCAGTCCCTGAAGGACGAGCATCACGCCCGGCGCCGAGAGGTTTGTCCCGCAAACCCAGTGGTCGCGTTCGATGTGTTTGGGGTCCCCCTTGAACTTCCACACGTCGTACGAGGTCCGGTCCCGCAGCGCCTTGCGGAGCCCCATAAGCCCGAGAACGAGCTGGACGGCGGAGGTCACGGCCAATGCCTTCATAGCTAATCCTTCCGAGGCCAATGGAGTAATCCATTGTGCGGCAAAAACGTAGACGCTACGATGCTCGCGGGGAGAGGTCCTGGTCTTGCTGATTCCAGTTAGGGGCGCACACAATGACCGACTTCTTCACCATGCAGCCCGGCGAGACCGCAGCTCCTCTTCCGCCGGGTCCTGTGCTCTGCACCGGAACCGCAACCATGCGGCGTGTTCATCGCTTTTTCCTCTGGGCCTACGACGAGGCTCCGGGCCTGGTCCGGTCGGTCACGTCCGGAGACACCGCCCGCGCCGAATATGTCGGGGAAGTACTGGGGAACTTCGACAAGGTGCTCCATGTGCACCACGAGGGCGAGGACCTGCTCATGTACCCGCAACTGGGGCAGCGGGCACCGGCTTGCGCGCTGCATATCGCACAGATGCTCGAGCACCACAAACAGGTAACCCAACGGCTGGAAGGAGTCGAGCCCATCCGCCTGCGCTGGATGGAAACAGCCGACAGGGAGACCGGCGAAGAACTTGCAAAACGGTACGAGGACCTGAAGTCTCTCCTCAACGTGCACCTGCGCCGGGAGGTCACAGAGGTGATGCCAGCCGTGGACCGGGTCATGAGCGAAAAGGAACTGTCCGCCCTCGGCCAGCACGGGATTGAGCAGTTCGACAAGAAGTTCCTGGTGGGCTATCTCGGAATGGTACTTGCTACCAATCCGCCCGGAGAGCGGGAGGAATTGTTCAAGGAAATCCCCGTGCCGGTGCGGCTTGCGTACCGCCTGGTCGGACGGAAGCTGTACCGGAAACAGTACGCGACGCTCTTCCCGGGGCGCCCGATCCCGGAAACACTCTAGGCGCAGGGCAACTGGAAGCGTCCCGGAGGTACCTTCATGAAGCCAATAAGTGTCTCTGCCCGTTTTCACCAGACGCCGGAAGCAGTTTGGGACTTCATTTTCGGCGACGGGCTGCAGCGTGTCGCCGCTGCTTCAAAGATGGTCGAAAGGATAGAGGATTACGAACTCCGGTCGGACGGGACGCCCCGCTACACGATGGTCATGAAGGCCGGCCCCCTCCGCCTGCGAAGCGTTTCCGACTACCTTGTCTATGAAAGGCCGCGTAGAAGCGTCAACAGCGTTATAGGTGGCTTGTTCGACGGCGGAACAGCCTATATCGATCTCCATCCCGAGGGCTTGGGGACACGCGCGGACATGCACATCGAGCTGGCACCCCGCAACTTGCCTAAGCGGCTGGTTATGATGCTGCTCCGCCCCCTGCTCGTTCCCATGCTGGCGGCCGATTTCCGAAGGTGGGTGCCTGCCGCCGAGCAATATCGTCGAAGCAAGGACTAAGCCAAACCGCATCACCCAGCAGGCCTCCCCGGTTTCATGGCCAGCGCCGCCCTCCCCGGAGGCATGCTTCCTGGGGTGTGCCCCCGGCCGAATCCTTCGGGACATTCCCGGAGTTTTTGTCCAGGTATGCCGACTTGAATCGTGTCAAGGCCTGCATATCTGGACAAAAACTCCTAGTGGTGGGTGGTTCAGACAGGCTCAACCAACGAGTGCGGTTTCGACAGGGTTGACCACCGGAGCCAGAAGCGTCTCCACCAGGTGCGGGGCGAAGTCCTCCACCAGCGAGAGGACCAAGCTGCATTGCACTGCAAGCCCCCGGGTTTGAAACAATTAACACTGCAGCATCCAGCTACCAAAGGGGCACGTCGTGGTGAACAGAATCTCCGTGCTCGCCACTGCAAGCTCAACCTCAGCGCTGTCCCCTGAGTTGGCCGGTCCCGCCACCTATGCCAGCCCGCATGCGCGTCACCTTAGGCGATGACCGCCGACAAGACATATCGGGGCCAGCACCGTGTGCGTCGGCTGCTCTTGAGTGTTTTTCTGCTCGGAGGGCTCGCGTCAGTGCTGGTACTTTTCGGTCCCCGCTTACTCAGTGAATTGCGCACAGAGGACGGCTCGCTGCTCTGGCGGCCAGAGTGCGTCGTCGAAACCCCGGAGGGGGAGGTGGGACTTGATCGTGATGCAGCGAAGCGAGCTACTACAGCGGTGGCGCTCCTCGCCCGCGGGGTTGCAGGTCCGGACACCTCCGGCATCGACGCGGCGGTGTTGCAGCGGCTGGTCGACGGGCCACCCGGAGACGTCGGCCCTTCCCTGACCTGCCGGGGTTCGGCCGACAGGGATTTGCAGGAACAGCAATTAGGTGCCACCGGGCTGACACCGCGCGCCGAGCAGCTGCGCGCAGCAATGACCGAGGTGTTCGGTGACCAAAGCCTGGGCGGGTTTGCCCCGGGTGGCGTAGATCAGGGGCACGGGGCGGACTCGACGCACTACGACGGCCGGGCGATCGACATTTTCTTCCGCCCGGTGACCGAGGAGAACCGTCGCCAGGGGTGGATACTGGCGCACTGGCTCGTCGCCCATGCCGAGGACCTGGACATCCAGTACGTCATTTTCGACGACCGGTTTTGGAGCGCACACAGCTTACGAGGGCAATGGCGGGACTACGACGCACCTGCACCCGGCAACGAGATCCTTCGTCACCTCGACCATGTACACGTGGACGTGCTGGGTGGAAGTCCCGGCTGAGGGAATTTGCCCGGCGGCGGTTTATTACCCAGGTGCCTGATCAGCCCCGGCCAGGTGGGCGGGCACCAACCTCCTGCAATGCCTTTTCACGTCCCTGATGCCGGCGTGCAGCGGGGCGTTCGAGTCCCAGGTGTCCGCGCAGGGTTTCCGCGGTGTAGCGGCTGCGGAAGAGACCGCGGCGCTGCAGTACAGGGATTACACGGTCCACGAACTCGTCCAGTGACTCCGGCAGCAGCGGGGGCATCAGGTTGAAGCCGTCGGCGGCGCCTGAAGAAAACCACAGCTCGATCTGGTCGGCGATCTGCTCCGGCGTTCCCACCATGGTGCAGTGACCCCCGCCGGCGGCCAGCCGGCCCAGCAATTGCCGCACCGTGGGCTTTTCCGCTTCGATGATCCGCAGGATCGTGGTGTAGCGTCCCTGCGGGCCGGTGAATTCACTGGCCGGCGGCAGGGCCGGAACAGGGGCATCCAGCTCCCACCCGCTGCAGTCCTGGCCAATAAAGGTGCCCAACTGCGCCAGCGAGTGCGTGGCCGGGAGCAGCGCGTCCACCTCGGCCTGCCTGCGGCGGGCCTCCGCCTCGGTGGCACCAACGTAGGTGACCAGGCCCGGCATGATGGCGACCTTGCCCGGGTTCCGCCCGGCCGACGCGATCCGCCGTTTCATGTCGGCGTAGTAGTCCTGGGCGGAGGGCAGGTCATACGCCACGGCATAGATCCCCTCGGCGTACCGGGCCGCCAGATCGCGTCCCTGTTCGGAGGCGCCTGCCTGGAACAACACCGGCCGGCCCTGGGGCGGCCGGGGTACGGTCAGCGGGCCCTCCACCCGGAAATGATCACCGGCGTGGTGCAGCGGCTGCAACCTGTCCGGATCCGCGTAAACGCCGGCGCGGTCCATCACCAGCGCATCGTCAGCCCAGGAGTCCCAGAGCCGCCCGGCTACCTCTATGAACTCGGTGGCCCGCGCATACCGTTCCCCGTGGCCGGGCATGGCTTCCATGCCGTGGTTGCGGGCTTCGGCGTCGAACATGGACGTCACCACATTCCAGCCCACCCGGCCGCCGCTGATGTGGTCAAGGGATGCCAGCATCCTGGCGGCGTGGAAGGGCGTGCAGAAGGTGGTGGATACGGTGCTGACCAGCCCGATCCTGCTGGTGGCACGCGACATCGCGGCCAGGGCGGTCAGGGGCTCCAGGAACCACCTTGGGCCCTGGTCCGGACTGCCCACGCTGTGGCCGTCGGCAAAGAACACCGCATCGAAGAGTCCGCGTTCGGCGCTTTGCGCCAGCTGCTCATAGTAGGCAATGTCGCCAAGCTGCTCCACCGGTGAGTCCGGCCGGCGCCAGGCGGCTCCGTGGTGGCCGCAGCCAAAGAGGAAGGCGTTGAAATGGAGTTGGCGCTGGGTCCCGTCCTGCATGGCCGTCCGTTCCGTCAGTTCATGACCAGGCCGCCGTCGACCACAAGATTCTGGCCGGTGACGGAGCGGGCCCACGGGGAGGCGAAGAAGAGGATGGCGTCCGCAAAGCTGGACGGAGTGGTGACCTTGCGCAGGGGCGTGGCGGCGGCGATGTAGTCGAAAACCTCCTCCGGCGTGGCGGCGCTGGCATCGGTGGTGCGGAGCAGCCCGCCGGAGACCATGTTCACCGAGACGTTGTGCTGGCCCAGGTCCGCGGCCATGGTCCGGGTCAGGGCCAGCAGCGCCGCCTTCGCTGCGGTGTAGTCGTGGTAGGGAACCACCGGGTTCTGGAACAGGTTGGTGCCGATGTTGATGATCCGGCCGAACCCGGTCTCCAGCATGCCCGGCAGCGCCTGCTGGGTGGTGTTGAGCGCGCCGCGGACGCTGCCGGAAAACTGGGCTTCGAATTCCGGCCAGGTGATGCCGGCCGCGCCGGAGCGGGCGTCACCGTTGAAGGAGAAGTCCGCCAGGGCGTTGTTGACCACGGTGGTCACGGGGCCGCCAAAATGCTCCTGGGCTTGGGTGAGCATGGCGGCCACCTGCTCGGCGTCGGTCACGTCCGCCTGCAGGGCCACAGCCTGGCCCGGGCCGTACTTTGCTGCCAGGGCTTCGCTCTCCTCGGCACTGTTGCGGTAGTTGATGACAACCCGGGCATCCTGCTCGGCAAACGCCTGGACGATGCTGTGACCGAGGCCGCGTCCGCCGCCGGTGACGAGGACAAGCTGTTCTGAAATGTGCACGGTTTCCCGCTTTCTCTACACGGAAGGAGGATGGATGGCACTAGTGGTTCCAGCGCGGGCCCGGGTTTGGGCACGACTTACCCCGGGCATGTTCAGGCGTCAGGCGAATAGTCATCCGCGACATCCCTTCGCTAGTACTAACTAGATCAGGTTCAACGGGTGTTCTCTCAGCCCTGCCAGCAGGGCACCCCGTGTCACTAACGGACGACTCTACTCCGCCGGGGGAAGTGGCAGAAATGTTGTGCAGCACGGCGACCCGAGCAACGACTACGCCAACAGCGTCACCCAGCAGGCCGCCACCGGGATGATGGGCGGTGCGGTTGGACCAGAATGCGACACTTTTGGCCCTGTGCCCGCCCTGATTTTCCTCTCCGCGTGCGCCAGGCCCATCCGGGCCACCCATTAGTGACGCAAACAGGTCGCCGTTTTTCTGTCGAATGTTGGTACTTTGTGATTGCCGTTCCGCGATGTGCGGGCCGGGGGACCCATCATTCGGATTTGAAAGGCATCACTTATGAGCACACCTCAGTACCAGCCGCAGTACCAGGGCTACCAGCAGCCCAACACGCCGGCCAAGACCAACACCCTGGCGATCATCGCGCTGGTCTCGTCCTTTTTCATCAGCCTGCTCGGCGTCATCCTGGGGCACATCGCGCTGAACCAGATCAAGACCACCGGCGAGGGCGGCCGCGGCCTGGCCATTGCCGCGCTGGTCATCGGCTACGTGTCGATGGCACTGGCCGTCATCCTGATCATCATCATGTTCGCCACGGCCGCCGCCTACCAGGGCTGACCGAACAACAAAAAGACCCTCTTCCCGGGATTCCGGGCAGAGGGTCTTTCTGTTGACGCGACAGAAGTTTTCGTCCAGATATGCAGGCTTGAATCGTGCCAAAGCCTGCATATCTGGACAAAATCTCCTAGTGGTGGGGCTGCCGTCAGGCGACCGACCCTGCTGAGGCGAGCGCCGCCGTCGTGCCGGCAAAGTGCCCGAGCAGCGTCTCCACCAGGTGCGGGGCGAAGTCCTCCTCGAGCGACAGGACCACACGGCACCGCGCGCCCTTCACCTCCGGGTATCCCGCGTACAGGCCGCGCATGTCGCACACGGTCTGCCCGCGGCTTGGCCCGTCAGAGGTGTCGACGGCGGCACGCACCACGGGTGCCAGGGCAGGCTTAACAGCACCAACAGCGAGCGCCGCCGCCAGCGGATCGTGCATCGCGGAGCAGGGCCGGCCGTAGATACCCTCGTAGAACCGGAAGTAGTACCGGAGCATCTCGCCCAGCGCCCGCGGCACCGCCTCCGCAGAAGAATGCAACACCTGACGGTGCGACTCCTCTAGAACAGACGCCATCGTCACGTCCAGCGGCACCAGGGTCACATCCCAGTCGGCGGCCAGCACCAGGGCGGCGGCCTCGGGGTCGTGCCAGATGTTCGCCTCGGCCACCGGCGTGATGTTTCCCGGCGCCAGCGCGGCCCCGCCCATCACGGTCACCGACTCCACCAGAGACGGCAGCGCAGGCTCCAGCCGCAACGCCTCGGCAATGTTCGTCAGCGGCCCGATCGCCACCAC
This sequence comes from Pseudarthrobacter sp. NamE2, assembly GCF_005796205.1. Classification (GTDB taxonomy): domain Bacteria; phylum Actinomycetota; class Actinomycetes; order Actinomycetales; family Micrococcaceae; genus Arthrobacter. The sequence goes on from NZ_VAHN01000012.1 coordinate 68,988, forward strand.
CCGCAACGAACCCGGATACAAACGCGCTAGCCGCATCAGCATCTCCGCCGCGGACTCGGCAACAACAGAAGCAGCAGAAGGCTCCAGTACAACCTCCCCCACACCGTTTTCCCCATGCACCCACGGCGACCCGCCGCCAAAGGACCCAACTAAAGGATCGTGCGCACCAACAGCCACCGGCACAGAAGCAGCACCAGCCAAGGAAAGCAGGTCCAGAGTATTCCGGGCACCAACCGCAGCACTCACGTTCCCGCTGACCGTCCCGATGCCCACCACGGAAGCAAGAGGAGAGGCGAGCAGGTAGGCCAGGGCGAGGGCGTCGTCGATGCCGGTGTCGCAGTCCAGGTAAACGGGGGCAGTCACAATAGAGTCCTTCGAAATAGATAGCGGGGTCAGACCGTCTCGCCCTTGGGGGCGGCGACGAAGAGGCTGACAATGAACGCCGCGGCGGTGATGCCCACCGAGATCCAGAGGGCGGTGGCGTACCCGGCTGCCGTGGCCTGGGCGGCGAACGGCGCCACGAGCACGACGCCGAGGCTCGCCCCGATCCCGAATGACGCACCGTTGATGCCGGGCAGCGCAGCCGGGGCCTCCTTCGGTGACAAAAGCACCGAGAGCCCGTTGATGGCAGTCAGGAAGAAGCCGTTGTAGAAGATCCCCAGGCAGGCAATGGCGATAAACACCGCCACAGGGCTGGAGGAAAACACAGCGGCCACCATGGCACACACGAGGCTCAGCGAGGTCCCCAGCCGCAACGTACGCACCCAGCCGCGCCGGTCGGCCAGCCACCCGGCCAAAGGTGCGGCGAACACGCCGATCAGCGCGGCGGGGGTGAGGAACAGCAAAGCCGAGATGGAGGCGGAAAGCCCGAAGCCGCCGTCGTTATCCTGGCTCAGCAGCACCACGGTGAAGTTGATGACCGCGAAGATGCCGGCGAGGGTGAGGACGGTGGTGGCGATGACCGGCCACACCTGGCGGAGCGCAGGTGGTGCACGGCGATGAGCGGGTGGCTGCGGCGCTTCTCGATCATCCAGAACGCGGCGAAGGACACAACGGTGCCGGCCAGCAGGGCCAGGGCGGTGGGCGAGGTCCAGCCGGCGGCCGAGCCGTCGGACACGAAGTACGTCAGGAACACCAGGAACAGCGAGAGGGAGCCGGCGCCCCACCAGTCCATGGCGCCGCGCACCCCATCAGGACGCCCGGCGGGCACCAGCCGGAAAATGCAGACAGCGGCGATGGCGGTGAGGATCAGCACGACGACGAAGATGGACCGGAAGCCGAGGGTCTCGGCCATGAGCCCGCCCACGTAGCCGTCCACGCCGCCCACTCCCCCGTTGATGGCGGCGATGATGCCCACGGAGGTGCCGAAGACCTTCGCCTGCAGGTTCTCGCTGAGCACGATGTAGGCGAGCGCGAACACGGCGCTGGAGACGCCCTGCAGGAACCGGCCGGTGACGAGCAGCGGCAGGGTGGGCGCGGCGATGCAGAGGATGGTGCCGGCGCCCATGATGCCCAGGACCAGCAGCAGCGCGGCGCGGCGGCCGATGAAGTCGCTCCACCGGCCGATCACGGGCCCGGCGATGGCGCCGGCCAGGAAGAACATGGACTGGACAGGGGCAGCGCTGTCCGCGCTTTCGCCGAAGCTCGCGGCGATCTGCGGCAGTGCGGGGGTGACCATGCTGGCGTTCAGCTGGAAGGACAGCACACCCAGCAGCAGGGTGGAGATCAGCAGGGCGGCGCGGCGGCCGGAAAGCTTGGTCGCGTCATCGTAGGGGATGACGACGGCGGCGCCTCCTTCCGCAGGCGGCGCGGCTGCGGCGGGGGTCGGCGTATTCACATCAAACTCCTTTGTTCGAGCAGAAGGGATCGTCTTTCGTGGCGGTTCGAGTTGTTATACAACCATGTATGACTCACAAGTACAACCATGCGCTACACTTTTTCGAAAGCCCGGCCGCTTCCGGCCCTCCCCCTGAGAGAGTTTTCCCATGAACACAACACGTCCTGCCGTCACCGTGGTCGGCAGCATCAACCTGGACCTGATTGCCACCGCCGAACGCCTTCCGACGGCGGGCGAAACCATAGGCGGCGCCGTCCTGTCCGAGCAGCCCGGCGGCAAGGGCGCCAACCAGGCCGCCGCCGCCGCACGCCTGGGCGGCAGTGCCCGGATGGTCGGGGCCGTGGGCAAGGACGCGTCCGGGCAGCGGATGCTGGACGCCCTGGCTGCCGCCGGCGTGGACACGTCCGACGTTGCCGTCCTCCCCCAGCCGACCGGGACGGCGCTGATCGTGGTGGACCGCGACGGCGAGAACCAGATTGTGGTGTGCCCGGGCGCCAACGCGCATCTGTCACTGGACGGGGTGGAGTTCGGCCCGGAGGAGACCGTGCTGTGCCAGCTCGAGGTCGGGCTGGACGTGGTGCTGAAGGCGGCCCGGAAGGCGCAGGGCTTCTTTGTGCTGAACGCGGCACCCGCCATGGACCTGCCGGCGGAGCTGCTGGAGCGGTGCGACCTGGTGATCGTCAACGAGAGCGAGTACGCCCTGATCCCGGCCCTCGCGGAGGCGAAGCTGGTGGCGGTGACGTACGGCAAAGACGGCTCGGCAATGTTCGAGCACGGCCGGAAGGTGGCCGAGGCCCCCTCTGTGTCTGTGGCCGTGGCGAACACGGTGGGTGCAGGCGATGCGTTCTGCGCCGCCCTGGTCCTGGCGCTGCGGAGCGGGCTGGGCTACGCCCGGGCGCTGGCTGTGGCGAATGCCGTTGGGGCGGACGCCGTGGGTGACCCCTCTTCCCAGCCGGATTTGGCACAGCTGGGTCACTACGTGGAGCGGAGCGCTGCTGCTTCCGGCGCTTCCTCGTGACTCTTGTGTTTCGGCGGGCGGTGCCGGCGGACTTCCCGGAGGTCCGGAGGATCACCCGTGACGCCTACCTCCGGGCCGGGCACTTCACTGCCGACCATCCGTACATGAGCGTGCTGGAGGACGTGGAGAATCGCGCCGAGCACGCGCAGGTGTGGGTGGCGGAGGCCGCCGGGAAGGTGGCGGCCGCGGTGACGCTGACGTTCGCTGGCCAGCCTTACAGCGAGATCGCGCAGGACGGGGAACTGGAATTCCGGATGCTGGCCGTGGACCCGGCGCACCAGGGCGGAGGGGTGGGCCGGGCCGTCGTGCGCGAGATCGTGGAGCATGCCCGGCGGCTGCCCGGCATAGATGCGATCAGCATCACCAGCGCGACATTCATGGAACGCGCGCACGCCCTGTATGAATCGCTGGGCTTCCGCCGGGCACCCGAGCGGGACTGGTACGTGCCGGGAGAGGACGTCCTGCTATGGGTTTTCCGGCTAGAGCTCGCTGACTGGGCCTGTTGAACTGTCCGAACTTGCAGATTTACGACTCCATTGGCAGGAGACGGAAAATGTTGAGCGCAAACGCGCGGCGCGAGGAATACTACCACCTTGCCGTACCCACTGGCCCTACACTCGAGGGGAACTCAATCAATCCCGGTGTCATCATCGGCGTCCTGAGGTCGGACCGCCAGTCCGCGGCCAATGATACTCGAGATAAAAGCCGCCGCACCTACTTAGTTGGACATGCGGGCGACCGACCAATATCCCAGTCGGCAAGAAACGGCGCTCCTGCCTTCGTTGCCTGAGGCGTCCACTCCATGACCTCTGAGGGAAATCCTGGAGGGACTCGCGCCCATTTTGAGCTTGACTCCATATTCCCGCAAGGCGGCCTTCGTAGTGGCATTCCCTAAAGAGAGCGCGTCTACAGAGCTTCACGAAGCTCGCGCTTAACGGCTAAACACCGCCCTATACCCCCGGGTCTTTTAGATGACCGCCACTGCGGTTTTCGTGCCGGCCTTTTTTGAAGTCAGCTGAAACAGGCTGACAACCCGGCGACGGAGAGGTAAGACGTTGCAGAAGCGCATCAGCACCGGATGTGACTTATTGGAACATAAAGTGAGTCTGGTAGCGCATATCATGTACCCTCACGAGAATGAGTGGAATAGCAGACTTTAATTTTGTTGCCGACCTGGACATACAACTTGTTTCGCGAACTCTCAAAGACCAAGATTCCGAGGGAGTCCGGTGGGGCCGCGTATTCCGCAAGACTTACGACATGATTTATAACGGTCAGGAAACAGGCCGTTATCGCTGGGATCAATTGATGAAGACGGAAAAAACCCATTTCGGAACCTTATTCGAAATAAACGCACAGCGCGAATTCTGTTTCGAGGCCAATGATGACGATCCTACCGACTACCGGATTTCTAATGTACTAGTTGACGCCAAATGGAGCCAAAGATTCGGCGGATGGATGCTTCCGCCGGAAATAACTGACCATATTGCCCTCGTTGCAACAGCAGACGATGCTTTGTCTCAGTGGTCTCTTGGGTTAGTTCGAATAATTCCAGAACATAGGACGGAAGGTGCCAACAGGGATAAAAAGAGCACCTTAAATGTTGACGGAAAAATGGCTATCGATTGGTTGTGGAAGGGTGCCCCAATGCCACCAAATGTGCTCCTGCAACTTCCTCGCGATGTTGTGGATAACATTTTCGACCATTGGGCGGGAACCGAACGGACTAATAGGCTATTTAGGGCCGCGGAGGGGATGATAGTTCATCGCAATTCGGTTGCTACCGTCAGCAGGCAACTAGATGCGCAGAAGCGTGTCAGGTACAACGGAGGGGCACGCTCCGCACTTGCACCAGAGGGATACATAATTCTCAGCGGCAAGTACTATCCAGCGCTTGCTTCCGCCTTACAAGTCCCCGTGCCGGGCCCGCTCGAATACGTGTCGGTGCGTGTTGTGCCAACTGACACTCATGATGGAGTGCTCATAGATGGACGTAGATGGAGACGCGCCCAAGAGGGGGATGTAGTCGCAGAAAGTGCGCCAATTTTGCCTGACAGGGGTCTAAAAGAGTAAGCCCGAAAGGAAGAGGCCTTAACCGCAGACACCCTGCAGGCGCTTGGGTTGCTGGTGGTAAGACTACGCGGAATTGGGGGTGCTTACCCGATTCCGCGTAGTCCTAAAAACGTATAGCTCGATACCAGAATGTTGAAAAATGCGACATCAGCGAGGCGCCCTGATAAATCGGTTGGCAGCCTGCTCGGTGCCCGGGTCACACAGGCAGCGCAGGTTCCCCGTGTCACCCCACGGTGCCGGCCAAACCTGTCTTGCGGGCCGAACGGGATCAAGGTCGAGGTAGTGGACCGCTGTCCCGTCGACTGCTGCGCCCGGCAAGCCATATCTGCGAGCGTCGTTACTGCTCCTGGCGAAGCTGGTCCGCAATGTGATGTCGTCGATCTTTCGGCGTCCGCAGGTAGGCAGCCCATGCCCGGTCGAGCTCAGTGCTTCCCCGCCGACCACGCCCCATCCATCGAATCAGTCGGCGGCGATCTCCGGGGTTGAGTTCCCGCGCGGCCATGAGGACCTCACGTTCATCTACGGTCGATGACTCTCGTCCTGACCGGCACCGAACGCATTCAGTGACCAGCATTTCGGTTTCACTGCCGTCAGCGCCCCGGATACTGCGCCGCGAGACGGCGAGGACAGCTGTCATGACGGCGTCGTCAGGATAAGGCTCAGCGCCCGCAATACCACAGAGAGTACACATGTACCCGTCTCTTATCAGCACTGCCTGCCGCTCTTTGCTCGACATGGCCTTCCGTGGTGAGGCCTGTCTGCGTTCGCGAGGGTCCCACACAGCTACTCCAGCTTTAACAAATCGCTGATCTTCGGCAAGCAGAGATGCGTCTTCAGCGCTGGAGTGCACTACCCATCCATAATCTCTGAGGTCTCGGATCCGTCGGTCTACCTGCGAGACGCCAGGAAAGGCCTTTCTCAGCTCATTCTTCGTAAAGGTCCCGCCCTCACCAACAACCTGCAGGAGCCACAAGGCCCCACGGACCATTGTCCCTGCTGTTGAATCGGGGTCATCCCACGCCGGTTGCTTCATTTAGTCCTCGTAATCTTGCTACACGGGGGCATGGAGTAGTCCCCCATGGTCCAATGATCTAGCCCCAAGCTCCGAAGGCCAAACTCGCGGGCTGTCATTTCTGTGGGGGCTCAGTTCGCCACGCCGGAAGTCGGTTCGCTACATCCGCTCCGAGTTGTGTGAGCTTGTTTTCGATAATTTCTTCAGGCACCTCAAGCTTGCAGGAAACCCAGCTTCCGGAGGTGCCCCCGTCGCGTGGGACGTTGGTCGCAATCCAGTCGCGGGGCACTGAGCCGGCCGCGACAATCTCATGTTCTGACGAGAGCCTCAGAGCCACGAGCACCCATTGTTGATCGCGCAACATCACCTCGTACTCGTGCCGTGACAGGTAAGCAGCGAAACGTCCGCTCCGGGTTGTGCTTTTTACTTCGAGGTGAGCGACCGTGGCAGCCTGTTCAAAAGCGATGTCGTATCCAAACCCATCTGACCAGGTGGACACGTGGTCAACCCTGTCGGCCGAACTCTCCCTGAGAACAGAGACAAGAGCTGCTTCACCTGCAGCACCAACGCGCTCCCGAATGGCGGTGTCGACCTTACCCCAGCTGGCGACGAGTTGCTCAAATACTCCGTTCGCATCTAGTCCCAACACTTCTCCTGCCGAAACAATGTCCGTTGGCAATTCGTCTGGTGTGCGAACGAGTTCGTCCGCGTCCTGAACCCAACGAGGTGCTGCTTTTTCGAAGATTGCAGCAAGTATGAGATTGGCCATCGGAATAGGGGAGCTAACCTTATCCAGGAGCTCAAACTCACTCAACAAACTAAGCGCTGCCGCGTATTGAGTGGGTGACACGTCGCTGTACTGCCTGTGGGTAGTCAGCAGTGCCTGCGCACGTGGGATGCCACCGCTGGACGGGAGAAGCTCAAGCCATCGCCGTGCGGCTAAAAGTATCGGCTCAGGTGGTAGACGCACGCAAGTGGCCCATCAACGACTGAAGGTCCCCCTGGTCGAGGCCTCCACCGACCGCAGGCTCTTCTTCCAGATCAGCTAGCTGCTGGACTGCTGGGTCGTCGAGTATGCCACCCATGAAGGTCAACTTGTCCGCAAGCCGCAGCGCCACCACCTCATCGATGGTTCCTTCCGAGGCGAGGACTGTGATTCGTGTCTTGACGTCGGGGCCTAACCCAAGACGATGAATCCGGTCGAGGCTTTGCAGAAAGCGACCTGCGGCGAAGTCACGATCAACGTATACGGCGTCGTGGCACTCATGATGCAAGCTAATCCCCTCGCCAAGCGTTGCAGGATTAGACAGCAGCACCATGCAGTCAGGATCGCTCCTAAACCGGTGAATCTGATCTTCACGGTCCGGTGTGCCGCCGTGGACCACCGCAGGGTTGAACAGCGCCAGAATTCGCTGAAGAGTGTTAATGCTCCGGATGAACGTCGACCAAACAAGCGTCTTCCGACCCTGGGCCGCATTTTCACGGACGATCGCGAGCACTTCTTGATACTTCGGCGACATTTCATAAGTGGGAAGGTCCTGCATCAGCTCGTAGAGTGATGACCGCTCGGGGACGGCAAGTGGCGGCACTTGGTATGCAAGCGGTTCATACTTCGTGGTTCCGACTGCAAGTAGAGCGGGGCTCGTCGCCGCCATAAGCATGTAAACCAAAATCCGACCAAGGGCTTGAAAGTCGCCCTCATGACCGGCCGCGCGGGCGGAAAACTGCCCTACGAGAGCGTCATAAATCTCGGCGTGCAAAGGCGGCAACGGGACAACCCGCAGGCTAGTCTCTACTGGGGGCAGGCGCAGCTCATTTTTTGTTGTGCGCGTGAAGAGCGGCTTGAGAGCGCGGCTCGCCTGGGCGAGATCGCCGCCGTTCACAGCCCGGAGGACGTTCTGGCGACCAGTTCCTGGCCAAACGAATCCAAAAAGGTTTTCAAGGTCCCTGACGCCGTTGGGGGCGGGTGTCCCTGTGAGGATGAGCCGTCGCCTGCTGCGAGGGCCGAGAGCGAGGCAGGCTGCGCCGTACGCGCCGTCCGCCCCGAGCTTCATTCGATGCGCTTCGTCGAGGATGATCATCGACGGCTGCTCCGCTAGCCAGCGGCCGAGCATATTGACCATGCTAGGGAGGCGCTCATAGTTGACGATGACTGACTGAGCAGTAATTGATGGAATCCCGTTAGCCACTTCCATGGTCAGCGAGGGCTGTAAACACTCCCTGTTCTCGTAGAGCCACGCTTCGTAGCTCGACTTGGGTCCGACAATCAGTAGTCGTTCGATGTTCTCCTTGCGGCGTAGCGCCTGAAATACGGCCAACCCAACTCTCGTCTTACCGGCCCCTGGGACGGAAAAATTGGCTCCATGCCGCAACGTGAGCAGCTTGGCGATGTCTCGCAGCTGGAATGAAGTCAGATCTCCTGTCCATTCGGAGCCGAGAAGGCTTGGAACAGTGTCTGTGTCCACCACTTCTGTCTCAGCATCGCTATCATGCAGCCGGCCACTCAGAATCTGAGCATCCTGAAGCGAGTCGACAACGAGCGCCTGTAATTGCGCGTCCCAAGTCACATCGCCGTCCGCAGTGTGCGGCCACCTGCTGAGAACCTCAAGGTTTGTCAGCAGGTCGTCGAGCTCAATCTCGACAACACCTGGTGACCGCTGAGTGCTCGTCCGGAAACCGACCGCCAGCCTGCGAAGATCACTTTCCAGCCCTGGCCGAGCAATGAACCGAGCGCGCGTCACCTCCGCGGCAAGGCCGACGGCGAGGCTCGGGCTGTCAGGCACCATCACCTGGATCGAACAGCCTTAAGGAGCCAAGCAACGCCTTCCCCTGGCGTTGGGAAAGTGCGTCCGGCCTGGCGAGCGAGACTTTCGAGACTGTCACGGAGAACGATCAGCGCGTCATCAAAAGCTTCGTCGTCAAGGGCTCGCTTTGCTTTTGCCTCAGCAAACTCGCTTGCACATTGAGTAACATAGTCTGCTGCATCGGTGAGCCGTTCAGGCACCGCCGTTTGCCGCTTTACAAGTTCTGCATTCTGCCCAGCGAGCTTAACCGCGATGTCGAAAGTCTCACGCGCCTGCTTCATAACCCCGGACGCCCAGGCTACATCGACCGGGCTTGCGCTCTTGCCATCAGTCGCCGTTGCCTTGGCCCGAAGAAGCTGGTTAGTGAGAGCTTCGGCTGCCGCAGAAATGTTGCTCTGGGCAGGAAGAACGGCACCTGGGATGCCTGGAATTGAGACCTTCTCCGCGAGGGACAAATTTGGTTTCAGGTCCTCCGGCAATCGGCTCTCGAGATATCTAGTGTGAAAGTCTGCCTCAGCGAGACGCAAAGAAGTCTTCGGGTAGTCCAGGAGGACCATGGCCAAGCGCGACTGCATCAAGGCGTTCGCAGCATCAGGGTCAGTCACTGCTAGTTTTGCGAAATCGCGGTGAAGCTCACGCAACTTTTCCTGGTGTTGCTCGAAATCGATTAGCCGCAAGGTTGCACCATCTTCGGTCCTGCTGCGGTCAATCGCGTCGAGTATGAGCGCGTACACCCAACGGTCACGTTGGAGGGTCCCGAGCTTGATATTAAAGTCTTTGGCGACGTCAGCTTCAGAGCGTCCATGCCCCAGTTCCTCGTCAATCGCGATAAGCCGGTTGATGTAGGAGTAGTCGCGTCGACGGTCCTTGCGCAGCTGGAGTGACAACTCCACGGCATTGATATCTTTGCGCGAAGTGTCTTCCGGCAGAATGCCGACTCGAATGTTTTGCTCACCGAGATCGATCAGCGCAGCCGCTCGAGTGTTGCCGTCGACCAAAATCCCGTGAGGGGTGACAATGCCGGGTTCTCGCTGGCCTACGTCGTCCAGCTCGTTCATCAACGCGGTGTAGTCGGGGTCCGTCTGGTCCGGGTTTGACGGCCGCTGCCTAAGAAGATCGTGCAGGTAGCCCTGTGCGACTTGACCCCAGGGATCCGTATCGATAGCCCTATCGCGTTCCGGATCGAGCGTGCGCTGAGCGCGGATTCGATGGGTATCCGGGTTGAAGTAGAGCATGTCAACCGGAACGGAGATCACGTACAGGTGACGCGGCTCCCCGCGCCAGTCAATGGTGACCTTCGCCCCGTTCTCCGTCATCGCCAATTTCAGCCGCTGGTCGATAACCGCCTTGATTTCCTCTCCCCTTGGAGGAATGCCGAAGTCGGGCATGAAGGACTCCTAAAAATAGATCAAAATCAGTGTGCCAAAAGGCCAGGGTTGAAGCTCGGAAGTAAACCTGCGACACGCTATCGGCGACGCAGGCATTGCACCGCACCAACAAGATACTTCACGGGGAGCGGGCTAATGCGACGCCTAGCTAACCTTCGCGCGCAAGCGGTCGATCGCAAACACTTCGTGGCGGGCGTGGTTCGCCTGGCCGCGGAACGCCCGCCACTCCCCCAGCTTGTACATCGGCACACCGCGCCGAACGCGCACCTCGACCTCAAAGTCACGGCTGATGAAGTCAATCCTCCGCTCGATCTCGCTGTCGGAGAGACTGCCCCCAAGCGCCTTCCGCAACCCCACAAACGAGACAAAGCCAGCGTGCTCTCGCAGCGCCCGGTAGACCTCATCATGACTTCCAGCACCGTGCCGGCCGGTGGGAGTTCCCTCCTTGCGCAAGGCGGAGGCGATAGCAGCCCCGAGCGCACGGGCTACCGGCGGCGGAAATGCGTTGCCGATCTGCCTGTAGGTTGTAGTTTTTCTTCCTTTACGCTCGGCAAAGTCCCACTCGTATGACTGGCCCGCCCAGCCCTGAATGCGGGCAACCATCTGGTTGGTCAGCTTAGGAACGAAATTTATCGGGACATCGGGGCCGGGCGCTGCGTCTGCGATCCCAAGGCCGTCGACTCCCAGGGTGCGCCACTCGCGCTTAGCCCGTGTCGGGCCAAGGTCAGGACCGCCGTGTTTTTTGGAGCCGCCAACAATGGTCGGGGCAACCCTGTCGGCATTCTTCGCCCAAACCTCGGCACCCGGCCAGCCGTTCGCCGCCATCAGGTCGTAGAGTGCCGAACCCACCGTCTGCACCGCCGGGGTCGGCTCAGGCCAATTGAAGTAAGGCGCAAATTCTTCTCGCAGAGCCACGAGGATGAACCGGGGCCGCAATTGCGGGACACCGTAATCCTTCGCTTCAAGGAGCTGCCAGTCCGCGCGGTACCCCAGCTCCGCAAGCCGGTCGAGAACGGCCTGCCGATACCCGGCGAAACGCGGCATCGATAGCCCGCGGACGTTTTCGAGCAGAACAGCGTCAGGCTGCATCCGGCCAGCAGCCTCAACTGCCCAGGCAAACAAGTCGCGCTCATCCGACGATCCCAATTGCTTACCGGCGATCGAGAAAGGCGGGCAGGGCACTCCACCGGCAAGCAGCGAAACCCCCTCATGCTGGGCCGGGTCCCAAACTGACTCGTCAGCAACATCTCCGACCGCAACTCTGGGCTCGGGCTGCCCCTCAGCGGCTGCAAGGCGCGACAGATTCCGCTTCAGGGTTTCAGCCGCGTCGCGGTCAAGCTCCACCGCGAGCGTGTGTCGAAATCCCGCAAGGTGCAAGCCGAGGCTCTGGCCACCTGCCCCAGCGCAGATCTCGACCACTGTCAGCTCACTCGTGCGTTTCGTTTCATTCATGATGAAGCCATTCTTTCAGACTCATCAAGTCTGTCTGGGACACTCGCCGACAGGCATGCACAACGTCACACATACGTCCGCAGCAGAAGTCTGGGGCCAAACTTACGCATGACTCAGCACGTCAGTAGCACGCTCCGCCGCCCTGGACAGACGACAACTAGCCTCGCGAAGTCACGTTGCATCTGCTCGCCTTCTAGATAAGCGATGAAGATCTCGTCTAAAAGTGCTTAGCCCCTGCGGCAGGATCCCAAGTGCATACCGTTGAACTTGCAGCTACTCCGGCTCGGGTGAAAAAGCATCCTCACGCATGTAGGCAACACTGCATGGCTTGCACCAAAAACGCATGGACAAACGCGTAAACACCGAAAAGCCGCTAGTACCGGACAACCTCGAGAGTTTAGTTATATCCGCCCAAAACCCATTCTTTATAGGCTGAAGGATCATAGCCCACCGCCGCCAACAATGCAGAAGATTCTTCGATGCACCGTTCAAAGGCATCAGCCTGCGCTGCCAGTAACTCGTCAACGAGAATCCGTTCGCTGACTTTCCTAGGTATTCCTGCCGACTGTATACATTCACTCTCCGCCCGACTTAAGGGAGGATGGACTGGCCTAACTAGGCCTTGCGGATCTAAAGAGAGCTGAGGGGCAGGCTTAAACCTGACGGCAATTGAGACCAGATCATCATCTCCAGCTCCGTTACCGGTTCTGTAGGTCATCAAGCTCTTAACAAACGGCTTCAGCCCGGACGCAATCCCCCGTGACACGATCCATTGAGTCAATCCGAGCATGAATGCCTCTGTAGACGAGGCTGCTTCCGCCACGGCAACACTGTCTGATTCCGCAATTCCCCAGAGCGCATCAAACTCAGATGCATATGCAGCGCAGGTGTTATAGATCGACTCCGCTATATCGTTAAGACCAGCCCTCGCATCATCATGGACGTTGTCCGCATCCATACGGGTAGTGATGAACAATAAAAAGTCTTCCTGAGCGCTTCCCTGGTTCTGCAAGAGCCATTGCAAAGCAGTGAAATAACTGGGTATTCCCGGGTTACTAATCTCGCGTGCGAACCCTCCGCACAAGTCAATATTGATCGCATGAAAGTGACGCTCTCGCCGAACACGTTGCCATGGAAGAGACTTCTGATTTCCAATATCACGAAAATCGCCGGGGAAGACTTCAGACTCTTCGCTTACGTACTTCAGTCGCTTGATGGCGAACTCGTTGGAATGAAAACCAGATTGGGCAGGATCGTTCCCGGACACAGCCGTGTTGAACCCAAGATACTTGAGGCGAAGCTGATCGCGAACACAGACTGATTCGTGAAGATGGCGCACGTCTAAGAAATCGTTTCCAGGGAGAGTAAGATAGCGCAATTCTCCCTCACCCAACTTCAGATCACGTACAAGAAACCCTATCTCCCGCGACCACTGCATATTCCGGACGTATTGTTTTCGAGGTCGGTGCCAGGCTTCAAAAGGTCGCTCGACACTTACTGGAAACGGCGCAGGCCCATCACCAATTAGGGCAGCGAGATCATCGTGATTGCTCGACAACGACTGGTCCATATTATCCACGGCTTTCAGCCTCCAAAACGCCGAGAATGGAACCAAGTAAATTGACCTGCTCTTTGGGAGAAAGTTGATCCAGAACTCCGTATACAGCCAAAACTTGCGTAATCGCCTTGAGCTTGAGCAGACTACTGTCACTGGGAGATGTATTGTCCCAGGGTATCTCATTCACCAATTGCTGAAGGCTAAATTGCTGAGTAACTTCCTGATGTGATGGAGTTGTTTTATCACCAGGCCGTGTGATTGTGACATTGGGAATAATGCCTTCGCTATCGGTGCGCAATGCATTAGCGGAGGCGACGATTTGGCGAATCCGGTCCTCGACACCACGGGTAGCACTGTGCCGGACGACCTCACGCAGTTCCTGCGCCTGACGCTTCTGAGCCGTAGCGAGTTGGCGTAGAGCACTGTGAAGCCAGCGCGTCAGCAAGACTGTGTGAGGGTGCGAGGAGTTAAAGCTTTCCCGGTCGATATTCAGCGCACCCTCAAGGCCCTGTTTCACGAAGATCTCGCAGGTTATCTGTCTAAGTCGCGTTAACTCGGCTACTTGATAATTTAGAAACGTCGAATCAAACAACGTCCCACTTGCACCATGTATTCGGATAAGCACACCTTGATGTTCCGTTGGGGCAATTTTCGGGGTCCAGAAAAGATATGCCTCAAATTCTAGAGGACCCGCACTAACCTCGCGCGGAAAACCCTTAAAGTCCTCGCGCATGGAGCCCAAAAATATCATGGGCTTCTTTAGAACATGTTGCGTAGAGGGCAGATTCCGGAACTTGATGGGGCGCCTCAAACTTAGGCCGTCAATATTCACCGAAAAATCTACATGCTGGTCGTCAGTACGCGAAAAACCGGCCAGTTCACGAAGGGTTTTACGCGGATCGTCGATCGGTAAGACTTCAGCCGAGCCTTTGATAGCGTTTGAAAGTCGGTAGATATAGGCCCAGTCCTCCGCTAGTGTTTCATCAAGAACATTCTTCTCAACATATGGAAGCGGGAGAGCGAGCGCGAGGTTCCAGACCATTTGCAGGTATGTGTCGAATATGTCCGAAAGCTTAACCGAAGTCCGGCCCTGCACATAAGACCAGACGCTATCGACCATTTTAGTAAATGCCTCGTCTGGATCGTCTTTTTCGTCCCACGGCAAGCTTTGCGTTCGACCCTTATCTTCAATGTGAAGGTCTGAAGCATCTAACCGACCAATATGGTAAAGCGGTATAGAGGAGAGTGACTTTGCGGCACCTTCTTCGCTAAGCGGATTATCGATAGCACTCCACAGTTGCTCGCTGCGCAAGCTATCTCTTGTTTGCGGCCGTATCGCATTGAGAATAATGGTAGTGCCGTGCACACTCGTATCGTTAGTCGGCTCTCGCCAAACCCTGTAGCGGCCAGCTTTGAACTCGGTTTCATCGCCGTCGCTGGATTCATCAGCAAACTGTTGAAGGTTGACTAAAACGATTGTTCGATAGTTATCGCCCTCAGTCTTCGTAATGATCTGAAAGCTGTGCGTAAGTTGGGAAACTGAAAAAATACCGATTCCAAGTTTCCCTATGAGTTTTCGCCCCTTGGGGCTTGTTGTTGCATCACCCTTTGCGGTTATTCCTAGTTCGCTTCCCTGCGCGGTTCTTTTTGCACTTCCGCCAATATTGTGCAAAAGATGCACAACCGTGTCCGGAGACATTCCTACACCATTGTCTTCGACGGTAATTCGACTGAATTTGGGGGCATCAGTTTTCACTGAGACCCATGTTGCGTCGGCATCATAGGCATTAGCGATCAGTTCTCTAATCGCAGATCCTGCTTGTCGATAGATCCCGTCGGTAACCCGAGCGATCACACGTTCGTTCGTTATTAGGTTCGATTCGATTGACTCTGATTGCTGCGTCACGCTTCGAAGTTTCTTTGCAGCGTCAATGTCACGTTTGCTAAGCAACAGAATACTCACCCCTTCCTGGCTGAATACAGGACGGAAGCAGGAGACTCTTCGCGTAATTCACCAAAAATTTTGCGCTCGACATCACGTTCCAATGGTTTGGATGACGGTAAGCTTTTTGGTGTCTTGAGCGCCCGGCCAAAAGAAGGCTAGATGATCGCCCAAGGGGAGTGGAGCAAGCCCCTCCATCATGCGCGGGTTCCGTGTTCATGAAGTTGCGGGGATGGATCGTACCTGCCTTAGCTGAGCAGTCAACAGCAAAAGCAATCGGGAGCCGCGCCCGACAACAGAAGAGGTGCAGTCCCTCTGCTTCCGGAAACACGCTCGCAATCTTCCCCAATGTCACATTTGTCCTATCAGTGAGTAGCAGGAGACTCCGTATCGCACGCCGTCGGCTCCGAGATTTGATCGCGCAGATGACGCAAACCGAGTCAATGCTACTGGTGCAAGCCCGCAATTGTTGCTTGTGTTTGAATTGGCCTTGGTTAAAGCCAATATCAACACCATGGGGGGTAAGGCGTGCCAGACGTCGTCGGTGAGCACTACATGCTCTTGAAGGTGGAGCGCCGTAGCGGGACGTTCTCTATCGTTCGCAAAGCTGTGGATGATCGCGACTCTACTTTCGTGGCAGTCAAGCTACTGTCAGGACAGTCAGACGACATAACGCGCAAGGTCTTCAGCAACGAAGCGAAGACGCTCAAGAGCCTGACGCACCCCAACATCGTTAGTTGTCGCTGGGCGGGCACTGATGAAACAGGCACCTATGTTCTTGTTTTGGACTGGGTTGAGCGGAACCTCGACGATGTCCTCAAAGCATCAGGACCCTGGGAATCCTGGGATCGCCTGGCTTCTGACATCGCATTGCCCTTGGTCGACGCGCTGGCATACACCCATCTCAAACAGATCGAACACCGGGATATCAAACCCCAGAATGTCCTCGTCTCCGATTCAGGAGTACCCCTCCTTGCGGACTTCGGAATTGCGAAGATCCGAGGCGAGGAAAATTCGACTCTTCAAACGGTTGCAGATTGGCATTCCAAGCCGTATGCGCCACCTGAACTAAATGCGGATATCCGGTACGTGCGCGATGTCTACTCGATGGGCGTACTTCTCATTCAGTGCATGACAACGGAACGACTGAAGGACCTCGCAGGCGTAGAGCGGGCGCTCGAGTCAATTCCCGTCCCGCCTGACGTTCGACGCCTGCTCGGATCCTGCATCGCCACGCAACCAGACGAACGACCGAAAAATGCCAGCGACCTTCTCAGCGCCCTTAAAGCAATCCAGGAGAGACGCGAAGGACAGCAACAGGTCGCTCGGAATCCCGTTTGGCTTCGTCTGACAAGGGCAGCAATAAAGTCGTTGGGCGGAAGCGATGACGCGCGGCAAGAAGCTGTAGCCAAGGTTCAAGCCGATCTTTCCGGGGACGTCTACGCTTCGTTCTACAACGATCAGTCGAGCGGCAAGCCGCAGCGAGACAGCATCCGGGTGGATGGATCGGCTTGGAGCTTCACTTTGAAGTCCGATGAGGCTGGCGCAACGGTCATCAAGGCTGCAGAACTCGACTTCGAGCGACTCGAAAATCACCGGCGGCGAGCCGCGCTGCTACCGCAGGTATTCGACTGGACGTTTGCACCGCCACCAAACATGGGACTCGCACGGGCGGGGATAGCAACCCTGATTGATACCATCGACGCCTTTTATGAAGCCAAGGAGAAGACGGAACAGGCCGGCAAAGAGGAGCGCGACGGTGATGAACTCTTTGACACGTGGCGGAGGGTTTTGAACGCTCGCGAGGAACTTGCGCGAGGCGAGAAAAAGCCACTGGCTTACAAGAAGGTGCAGACCCGCGGCCGGGAGGCCGCTTTCACACTCGAATCCGCGGTCGACTACGATCTGGTGGGCTCGGAATGGCGCGTGAAAGACCATAAGACTGACCGCAAGTTTGCTTGGGGCGAGGTCATCGAACACGAAGACGATCGGGTCCTTATCGTAAGCGCCCGACGCTGGGAGAGCCTGCCAGATCGAGCGGTGCTTGACCCTCACCTCGGGCCGGACGAGGCAGCACTTAACCGTCAGCGCAGGGCCGTCGATGACGTTCAGCGTGACAAGTCAGCCCGTCCTGATCTGCGGGCACTGCTCATCGATCCGGGCAGCAATACGGAACCTAAAGCTGTTTCAGTCTTTAAATGGAAGCGTGAGCTCGATGGCAGCAAGAAGGAGGCGATCGAAACCGCTTTGGGATCGCCTGATATCTTCGTCGTTCAGGGCCCACCAGGAACTGGTAAGACCAGCTTTATTGCGGAGCTCGTGGAGCAAACACTGAGCGCAAATCCTTACGCACGGGTGCTCATCGCTTCGCAGACCAACGTTGCAGTGGACAACGCCCTGCAACGTCTCTCCGATGCCGGGCAGGCGAGCATGGTCAGGCTGGCAAGCGCCGACCGGAACCGTGTCGACGAGTCCGTGCGTCATCTCCTCCTTGATGCCCAGATGAAACGCTGGGCGCGCGAAGTTCGAAAGAACGCGGAAGGTTATTTAGGAGCACGAGCGACTGAAGCCGGACTCTCGCCATCACACCTTCGTGCAGCTCTCGCCCTTCAGCAGCTCTCTGCAAGCCTGTCGCAGCTTGACTACCTCCAGAATCTCCGACCTGAAGATGAAGAGAAGCAGCGGTCCGAGATTGCAACCTCCCTGGTTGAACCGGTGGCTTCGACCTCAGTTCAGGAAAAGGTCGATGCCCTCGCTGACCTTCGAGACGAACTCCTCAAAGAGGCGCAATTCGAGTTAGGAAGCGACCTGACACTACTGGCCGACATGAGTGCCCGGGATGCCCTAAATGCAGTAGATGTCCTGATCGGTGAAAGCAACGATGCGCAGCAGCTGCTTACGCGCCTGCAACTACAAGGCGAGTGGCTACAACGAATTTCGTCCGACTCCGGTCTCGCCAACACGTTTCTCGACCAAACAAGTGTCATTGCAGGAACATGTGTGGGTTATCTAAGGCACCCAGCGGTTCGCGAGCTCGACATCGACCTGTGCATCGTCGACGAGGCCTCGCGGGCAACCTTGACCGAAGCACTGGTTCCCGTATCCCGGGCCAAGCGTTGGGTCGTCGTCGGTGATACTAACCAGTTGCCCCCAATTGATGAGGACATACTGCGCAATAAGGACCTAATGCACGACCATCAGCTCCTTCCCGAGGACGTACGGGAGACGCTATTCCAGCGGCTGACAGACCGCCTACCGGACCATTCCCAAGTCATGCTAAGCCAGCAGTATCGGATGATCCGACCAATCGGCGACATGATCTCGACCTGTTTCTACAGGGAGCAACTTCGCTCGCCAAACGACCGCGGACTTGAAGGGTATCTCCTCGGATACGGTAAACCTGTCCTATGGCTGGATACCTCCTCCCATGGGCGAGACCGGCGTGAGGCCGCCCCTCATGGCAAAGGCAGGAGCTTCGCAAACCGTGCAGAGGCCCGCATCGTCATTGGCCGGCTAGAAGTACTAAATGGCTCGGTTGACAAGAAGGTCGTCCAGCTTCCAAAGGGTAAGCAGCAACTTGATGTGCTCGTCATTGCGCCATACGTAGCCCAGGTCGCCGACCTCAAGCAGCAGCTCGCACCTCTACGCGATCGCCTGAAGCATCTATCAATAACGGTGATGAGTGTGGACGCAGTCCAAGGCCGTGAATCAGACGTTGCTATCTTCTCCGTAACTCGGAGCAACTCAAGTGCGGAACTCGGGTTCATTGGCCCGGACTACTGGCGGCGCATCAACGTGGCACTTTCTCGTGCCCGGTTCGGCCTAACCATTGTTGGCGATGCAGGATTCATACGAGGTACAACCGGTGCCTTGAAGAAAGTGCTGACATACATCCAGTCCCATCCGGATGATTGTGAACTTAGAACGGCGGAACGATGAGCCTAGCTACAGCAGATACTATTCGGCGACGGTTCGGTGATCACCGCCCTGGCCTTCAGTTGATCAGGGTGGTCGACGCTGCCTTGCCAGTCACCATACTCCGCGTAGATGTCTTGGCACAGGAGCTCAAATCATTTCCCCTCCTCGAAGAGTTCATCCTGAGGTTTGTGCACTCGGGCGTTCGTGAAATTGATGAGATTGCAGGGCTTCTCGGACTGCAACGCGACCAGGTCGTGAACACTATTGCAGACCAGATCAGTTCGAACAACCTCACGCGAGCGGGGAATGGGCAGCTCGGTCTTACTGCCCTTGGCCTCGAGTCGGCTCGCAATCTTGCCGCCGTCCAGCCCGTTCTAACCCAGCTCAACGTGCCCTTCGATAGACTCGTTTGGGACGCGCAGGACTATGCAAGGTCAAGCCTGATCAGGAAGCGGGATGCCCAAGAAACCGGTCTCGAGATTCTCCCTGCCAAGAAAACCTCGCGGGTCGACCTCAATGACCTCTCCGTTGAGCGCTTTAACGAACTCGTCGAGTCACGCGATGACCGCAAACGTCAGGTCGAAGTCCTGCGTGTCAGGAAGATCGCGTCTCAGGCACAACACGTGTACATGCCAGCACAGCTGCTCGTCTACGGCGACTCCGATTCTGGCGAGGTACAGCTGGGCCTTTGTATTGATGGTGACCTCCAGCCTGCGCACGGGCTAGAACTTGCGGCAACAGACGCCATCATGAAGCTCGGCATCTCGGTCGCTCCTCCCGAACCCCGTCCTACTCTTGCTCCCGAGCTCGAGGAGCAACGGGTAGCCCTCGAGCAGGTGAAGAGTATCAGCGCCGCAGTCGAACAGGTAACAAAGAGCGACGAAGAATCCACGCAGAAGCCGCTGCGAGTTGAGGACATTGCGGTGCGCAGTGTCGATGTCCACGAGCATCCGCAACTTCTCAATAAAGCGCTCAACGGCGCGAAGAAGCGACTGCTGATCATCGCGCCATGGGTGAAAGGCGGAGTGGTCAACACTGACTTCGTCGCTGCCCTTGAGCGGCGCCTCCGCGCTGGGGTTGAAGTTCATATCGGTCACGGCTATGGCCCCGACGACAGCGGGTCCGACGACTTCGCGCTTCGCAAGCTCATCAATCTTGCTGCCCGCTACGACAAGCTGCGAGTCGTCCGCCTTCAGAACACCCACGCCAAGATCTTGATCTCCGACAATCTATGGGTCACCACAAGCTTCAACTGGCTCTCCTTCAAAGGTGATCCGAACAGAACCTACCGCATGGAAGAGGGCACGCTCGTGCAGATACAGAGCGAAGTCGATAAGGCGTTTAAGCGGTATACCGACGTACTCGACTCGGATGGTGCAGATCCGCGGGCGCGCTCCTGACGACCTTTGACCTCTGCCGACATGCCACGACCGGAATCACAGGAGTGATGATCGATCCTGCGGCGGGAGAGATCATCGATCAGAAGGAACTTGCGGAGCGGGTGCTCGCCCAGGCCAAGGAACAGGGCCGGAGAACGTCGCCGGGGAATTGCCGAATGGTCGCCCGGCCCCTAAATCCGATCTTTCCGGTGCTCTTCGTTGACCCGGTCGTGGTCAAGGTCCGTGAGGGGCAGGGCCATAACACCCCGTTCTAAGTCGCCATAGGATTCACCGCTGGTGGGGAGCGGGAGACTCTGGGCATCTGGGCCGACGACACTGGCGACGGCGCATGGTTCTGGCTTCAGGTCTTCTCCGAGCTGAAGAACCGGGACGTGGAGGATGTGTTGATCGCCGTCTGCGACGGGCTCAAGGGCCTGCCCGAGACGATCACCACCAGGTGGTGGTGGACGCTCATGCAGCAGTGCATCCTGAACCTCATTCGCAACAGCTTCCGCTAGGCCGGGCGCCAAGCACCGCGACGCTATCGTCAAGGCGCTCAAGCCCGTCTGCACGCCCCCCCCCCGGAGCAGACGGCGAAGGTCCTATTTGCCGAGTTCACCCCTGAATGGGGCCAGCGATATCCGGACGTCGTGCTGATCTGGGAATCCTAGTGGGCCGAGTTCGTGCCCTTCCTGGAGTACGAAGTGGAGATGCGACGGTCATCTGCACGACGTGGTCGAGTCGATCAACGCCCGCTACCCAAGGGCGGTCAGGGCCCCGAGGCACTTTCCGAATAAGTCGCTGCCCTGATGTGCTTGTATTCGGTCACCCGATCTCTTGCTCTTACCTTCGCGGGTCAGTTCGAAAGTCCCGACGGTGGGCTGCGGGTTTTTTGGGGAAGGGGCTACTCACTTAGTAGTAATCCTCCCCTGGGAATCGATCCCTTCTACAGGGCTCTGACAATAGTATTGACGTCCAAATGAACCAAGGTTCTGAGTACAGTAGGGGCTCATTGGGGCTGGTGCCCCGCTGTAAGTAGCAATGCCGAAATGGGGCGAGATGAGCATCAATTGGACGCGGGACGAAATAATCCTTGCATGCGACCTGATCAGGACAAACAACTGGAACGGCTTAGATGAGAAGGACCGCCGCGTAGTGGATCTGTCCTCACTGCTAAATGAAAGCCCCCTACATCCGGTGGAACTTCGGGATGACAAGTTTCGCAACCCGGCCGGCGTGGCCCGCAAGACATGGGACATCGCAACCCAGCATCCGGACTACACCGGCCAAAAGACCAAGGGCAACAAGCTCGACGCGATCGTGCTGAACGACTTCCTCTCTGCGCCGGCCAAGATGCAGACCGTGGCCGCTGCGATCCGAGCGGAGATACTTCGAGGCGAAACTACGCTCCCCAACCAGGACGATCCTTATGCCGAAATAGAGGCATCGGAGGGGCGCCTACTGCTGGCCCGACACCTGAAGCGGGAGCGGAATCGCGGCTTGCGGAACCGAAAAGTCGAAAGCGTAAAGAAAGCAGGCCTACCTGTCGCCTGCGAAGTCTGCTCGTTCGACTTTGGAGAAACATACGGCCAGCGAGGCCTGGACTACATCGAAGTTCACCACGTACTGCCGCTACACGCTTCCGGCCCCACGACCACGCGCCTTTCCGATCTCGTCCTGCTCTGCGCCAACTGCCACCGCATGATCCACCACGGCGATCCGTGGCTGACACCGAAGGACCTCAAGTCGTTGTTGGTGCAAACGCCATAGCTGCAGAACGTGCACCACTGCCTGCATGGGGCGGCTATAAGATTTGGGAACCCAGGCAGAACGAGGATGGAACACGCCATGAAGTATACGAACGAAGATCAGATTAAGCGCAAGCTCGGAATCGAGTCATGGAGGAATCTCTCCAAAAGCAACGTAATCAAGTTCGCAGCCATGATGCCTGACATGGACAGGGAAGTGGCCCTAAAGATCATTCAGCAATTCCCCGCATTCACAAAGTTCGCCCTAGAAATTTTGGACGCGATAGGGAAAGCACACGAAAAAACACTCGCGGCTAACAAGCAGAGTACGGACCACGTCTATCAGGCACTTCAGGACACTAGAGAAATCCTAAGGGGTGAACTCGACAAGGACGGGTTGAGCCCGGAGGACAGAGAGAAGATTTTCGACCGACTCATGGAACTTGCAAGGATGGCCTCCCAAAAGAACACTGAGGATAAGCAGTTCTTGGCAGATGCTCTGAATAAGATGGCAATAGTCGGTGGTGCTGTAGCCGCCCTAGCTTTAGCTTTTGTCGGCGGCAAATTCATGGCTGAAAGCGGAGATAAGCCCGACAGTTCCTCGGGGGACGCCGAAAGTTCCCTGGAAGCTTGAGCTTCAAGCGCAGATCGGCCTGCTGCTTAAGGGCTTTCCCTATGCGTGGACCGAAACGGTTCTGCCGTCACACCGTTTCTAGTCCAGGAGGAACCCGGACAGCCTCTCGCCCCCCGGACCGGGCGGAGCTTCGGTGGGCAATAGTGCACCTCCGTGGCAGGCCCGAATTTAGGACAGCCAGCGCGGCCATCGCTGTCACAGGTTACAAATGGCGCGCCCGGCCAAAGCCGGACGCGCCCTTCGTGTGCCCTCAACCCATGAAGTGGTTAGAAGTGGCTGAGTCAGTCGATAAGCATGGGCTCCTTGTCACCCTCCGAAGATTCGACAACCGCCGTAATTCTCCTTTTCCGGTGGTTCACCCAGTTCGCCACCGCCAGGAGCGCCACGAGTCCGAAGGTGCTCAGCAGTTGGGGACGGGAGTCCTCGCCGATGAAGCCCACCGTGAAGATCGCTGCCAGGATAAGCAGACCAACAACTGTAAGCCACGGGAACCCAGGCATTCGCAGGGGAAGCTCCGTCCCCTCCCGGTCGGCCCGGAGGCGCAGTGCCAGCTGAGCCAGAAGTGCGGACGTCCACACCAGCAGGCACGTCGACCCTACGATATTCAGCAGGACGCCCAGGACCATCTCAGGGAAAGCCAACTCCAGCACCACCGTGACAACACCGAAGGCAACGCTGGCCAGGACCGCGACCACGGGAACCCGGGCCTTGGACACCGAAGCGAGCCAACGAGGTGCCTCACCCCGCTCTGCAAGGGAGAAGGCCATCCGGGAAGCACCGTAGAGGTTAGCGTTGAGGGCGGAGAGCAGGGCGGCGACGGCGACCAGGGTGATGGCGGTGGCCGCACCGGGCATGCCGACGGCGCCCAGCACGGCGGCGAACGGGCTCTTCAGCCCGGCCGAACCCACGGGAACCACCGCGGCGATTACGAAAATGGCGCCTATGTAGAACACCAGGATGCGCCACAGCACGGTCCGGACTGCCTTCTTCACACTCCGGGCCGGCTCAGCTGTCTCAGCTGCCGCCACGGAGACGATCTCGGTGCCGCCGAACGCGAACGCCACCACAAACAGCGCCGTCGCAATCCCGCCGAAGCCGTTGACCGCGAAGCCCTCCCCCATGAAGTTGGACAGGCCCGGCGACTGCACTCCCGGAATCAAGCCAAACAGCAGGGCAAAGCCCACCAGCAGGAACCCGACAATCGCCACCACCTTCAGCAGGGCGAACCAGAACTCGAACTCGCCGAAGTTCTTCACGCTGGTCAGGTTCACGGCGGTGAGCACCACGATGAACACCAAGGCCATCAGCCACACGGGCAGTGCCGGGAAAATCGTGGCCAGCAGACCCGCCGCACCGAGTGCTTCGGCCGCTATGACCACCACCAGCTGGATCCACCAGAGCCAGCCCACCGTGGCGCCGGCCACCGGCCCGTAGGCCTTGGCGGTGTAGACGGAGAAGGCGCCACTGTCCGGGTTGGCGGCAGCCATCTCGCCGAGCGCCCACATCACCAGGATGATGAGGGTGCCGGCCACGAGGTAGGAGATCAGCACCGCCGGGCCGGCGGCCTGGATGCCCGCGCCGGAGCCGATGAACAGGCCAGCGCCGATGGCGCTGCCCAGCCCCATCATGGTGAGCTGGCGGGGTTTCAGGGCCGCGCCGAGGGCGCGGGCAGACGTCGTTGTCTGTTGTTCCATGGGGAGTCCTCTGGTTGTAGGTGGAACGGTTTGGGGTAACAGGTCAGAAAGTTGTCAGGCGGCCGTGTGGGCTGCGAGGAGCCGGAGCACGCGGTTGTTGGAGGCGGGGTCGGCCACGGTGATGCGCACGCCGTCGCCCTGGTACGCGCGGACCATAATGCCCGCGGCGTCGAACGCGTCCACCAGCCGCGCCAGCAACTGGTCATCGGCGCGGATCCAGAGGAAGTTGCCCTGGCTCCGCTGCAGCTTCCAGCCCAGGGCGTCCAGTTCCGCGGCCATCCGGGCGCGCTCCTCCTTCACCGCGGAGACCCGTGCTGCCATCTCCTCCCCCGCGTCCAGTGACGCGATCGCCGCCTTCTGGGCCAGCGCGCTCACGGCGAACGGCAGGGCGGTGCGGCGCAGACCTTCGGCGATTGCCGCCGTCGTAATTGCGCAGCCGACGCGCAGGCCGGCGAGCCCGTGGGCCTTGGAGAAGGTACGCAGGATGCAGACGTTCGGATACCGGCGGTAGAGCGCCAGGGAATCGGGGCCGGTGCCCGCGTCGGCGTATTCCACGTAGGCCTCGTCGATCACCACCAGGACGTCGGGGCGGACGGACTGCAGGAAGGCCTCGAGGCGGTGGTGGCTGATCGGCACGCCGGTGGGGTTGTTGGGCGTGCAGAGCAGGATGACCTTGGTGCGGTCGGTGACGGCGGCGGCCATGGCGTCGAGGTCGTGGCCCTCGGCGTCATCCAGCGGGACGCGGACCGGCCGGGCGCCTGCCAGCTCCACCAGGATGGGGTAGGCCTCGAAGGAGCGCCACGCGAAGACCACCTCGTCCCCGGCGTCGCACAGTCCGGTGATGATCTGCTGCAGGACGCCCACGCTGCCGGGCCCCACGGCCACCTCCGCGGCGGTCACGCCCAGGTGCCGGGCGAGCCGTTCGCGGAGTTCGACGACGGCCATGTCCGGGTAGCGGTTCATCCTGCCCGCCGCCTCGGCCACCGCGGCGGTGGCTGCGGGCAGCGGGTCGTAGTGGCTTTCGTTGCTGGCGAGGGCGGCGATGTCCGCGCCTGCGCTGCGCCGGCCCGGGACGTACGCGGGAAGTCCGGTGACGGCGGTACGAAGGGTGGGCAGCGCTGTTGCCGGAGGGGCCAGGAGTTGATCAGGGCTCATGACTTCCGATCATGGAAGTGACCCGTGCCACATTGCAAGGTACGCTCTGGTGCCTGGGACTTCTGCTCAACTTCTAATACCTGTGGTGAAAATATGACCATCGCGAACTCTCGCACCCTCGATTCCCTCGACGGCAGGATCATCCTTGCCCTCGACAAGGACCCCGAAGCCAGCGCCCTGGCACTCTCCCGGACACTCGGCGTCGCCCGCAACACCGTCCACGCCCGGCTGGCCCGGCTGGAGCGCAGCGGCGCGCTCCGCTCCTTCAGCCGCAGGCTGGACCCCGCCGCGCTCGGCTACGAGCTCATGGCCTTCCTCTCCCTGGAAATCAGCCAGACGCGGTTCGGCTCCGTGGAAAGCGGCCTCGCAGCGATCCCGGAAGTCATCGAGGTGCACGCCACCACCGGCGACGCGGACCTCATGGCCAAGGTGGTGGCCCGCGGCACCGCCGACCTCTACCGCATCACCAACCAGATCCTGGAGATTGACGGGATCCAGCGGACCAGCACCGCCATCTCGGTCATGGAACTCATGCCGCCGCGGTACGACGGCCTCATCAGCCGGCTGTCCGAGCAGGAAGCCCGCGACGCGGACTAAGCACGGGTGACGCGCGCCATAAGTGGGCGTTTTGTCACCCCTGTTCACTTCTGCTGCCAAAAATCCCAGCTGCAATCTCGTCTCTTGCTTGTGAGAGAGCTGCGCCACAGGATTCCTGCATGACTTCACTTACCGTCTCCGGCCGCGTGGCCCAGGTTCTCAGCAGCTACGTCAGCGACGTCTTCGGCGTCATGGGCAACGGCAACGCCTACTTCCTGGACGCCGCAGAGAAGCAGGGCCTGCGCTTCACCCCGGTCCGGCATGAAGGCGCCGCTATCGCCGCGGCCGACGCCTACTACCGGGCCTCGGGACGGCTCGCCGTAGGCACCACCACCTACGGCCCCGGCTACACCAACGCGCTCACCGCCCTCGCCGAGGCGGTCCAGGCCCAGATCCCGGTCGTGCTGGTCACCGGGGACGCGCCGAGCAGCGGCGCCCGGCCGTGGGACGTGGATCAGGCGGCCATCGCCACCGGCCTCGGCGCGGCCACCTTCACCGTCACCCGTGATGCCGCGGGCGCCGTCACCCGGCAGGCTGTGGAGTACGCACTCACCCGGCGCACCGCCGTCGTGCTTGCCATCCCCTACGACCTCGCGGCGTTCGAGGCTGCGGACGAGGAGCTTCCGGAGCCGACGGCATCCAAGGTGGCGGACGACGTCGACGGCGGCCTTGGACAGGTCGCTGACCTGCTCGCCGTGGCCAGGCGGCCATTGATCCTGACCGGCCGAGGTGCGCACCTCGCCGGCGCCGGGCCGGAGCTCCGCGAACTCGCCGACCGGCTCGGCGCACTGACCGCCGGAACCGCCCTCGCGCTCAACCTCCTCAATGGCGAGGGGTACCTGGGCGTCGCGGGCGGTTTCGGCACCGACACCGCGGCCGGGCTCATGGGCGAGGCCGACGTGGTCCTGGTGGCCGGGGCAAGCCTGAGCCCGTTCACCATGCGGTTCGGGCACCTGCTCGGCCCGGACAGTATCCTTATTCAGATCGACACCGCGCTGCAGCCGACGCATCCACGGGTGGACGTGTTTGTTCGCGCGGACGCGAAGGTTGCTCCTTCGCGGCTTTCGTCTTTGCTGAACGGTGAGGGTGTGGCGAAGGGCTGGCGCGCGGAGGTTTCCCGGCGACTGGCTCTGGGACCCGGCCATGATGCCGGTTCGGCGGAAACTGTGGACGGCCGGCTGGACCCGCGTGCCCTTGCCATGGCGCTGGATGCCGTGCTGCCGGAGCGCCGCACGGTGGTCCAGGACGGCGGGCACTTCATCGGCTGGGCGCCCATGTACTGGAACATCCCCCGGCCGCAGGACCTGGTGATGGTGGGCACCGCCTACCAGACGATCGGGCTGGGCCTGGCCAGCGCCGTCGGGGCAGCCCGTGCCGTGGAGGACGACCGCACCCTGGTATTGGCCTCCGGCGACGGCGGTTTCCTGATGGGCCTGTCCGACCTCGAGTCGCTGATTGCCGCGGCCCGCAGCGCCATTGTGGTGATCTACAACGACGCCGCCTACGGAGCCGAGATTCACCAGTACGGCTCCCAGGGCCTGACCGAGAAGCCGATGCTGATCCCCGAGGTGGACTTCAGCGGCATCGCCCGCGCTTTAGGTGCGGAGTCGGCGATCATCCGCTCCCTGTCTGACCTATCCGCGCTTCAGGACTGGATCGATGCCGGCGCGAAGGGAACCTTCGTGGCCGACTGCCGGATCACATCCTCCGTCCGGGCGCCATGGCTGAGCGAGTGGATGAAGGCCTCCCAGGCTGCGGCGAAGGCGGCGGTAGCGGGGTGACCCCGGTCGACGGCCATAAAAAAGTCCAGGCCTGTGCCTAGTTAGATATCTAGGTGTACTCAGCCAGTAGGTTGGTTACTCCTGCTGATGGGTGGTTTGCCTCCGAGGCTGCTGTGTGGCCGGTGGTTGTTGTAGAAGTCTAGCCATGGCTGCAGGGCATCGGTGCGTGCCTGGTTTGAGGTGAAGGGCTGCCGGTAGGCCCAGCCTTCCTGGAGGGTTCGGTTGAAGCGCTCTGCTTTGCCGTTCTGCCAGGGGTGGCGGGGTTTGATCAGGATGTGTTTGGCGCCGAGTGCAGCCAATGCGTCCTGGAAGTCGCGGGAGCGCCGGTAGGCGAAGGCGTTGTCGGTCATCACCCGGCGCACCGGGGCTCCGTTGGCTGCCATGGCCGCCGATGCCCTCGTGAGGAACCCGGCGCAGGTCGGGCCTTTCTCGTCGGGCAGGACCTCAGCGTAGGCAAGACGGGTGTGGTCATCGACAGCCACGTGGACGTAGTCGAAGCCCAGGTTCTTGCCCGAGGAGCGGTGGTTGGCAGGGCTCTGGTCTGGGTCGGCCCGCCAGCCTCCGCCTTCGGGGATACGCCCGAGTTTCTTGACATCAACGTGGAGCATGTCGCCCGGGGCGTCGCGTTCATAGCGGCGGTCCGTGGCCCGGGAGGCCCGGATCCTTGCACCGGTCACCGGGTCAAGGTCCCACAGTTTCGGCATGCCCGCCCGAGCCAGAATGCGGGAGACGGTCCGGGCGCTGGTACCGCAACGCCGTGCCAGATCGGCCGGTCCTTCACGGTGATTGACACGCTGACTCAGAACATCGGCAACCACGTTCGCCGGTGTGGCATGTGGGCACGACTTCGGCCGGGAGCTGCGGTCCTCAAGACCGTCCCAGCCTTCGGCCCGATATCGGCCAAGCCAGCGATGTGCGCAAGCCCGCGAGACGCCCATTTCCTTGGCGACATGGGCAACTGGGCGGCCTGAGAGGACGCGCTCGACGATGATCCGCCTACCCCTTGGGGTCAGGCGGGCATTACGGTGGGACATGAAGACCTCTTAGTCGTTGGCTGTGTGTGGTAACCACCAACCTAAGAGGTCTTCACCTATTCACGATGTAACCAATGTCCTGACTTAGTACATCTAGGCGCAGGCCTGGACCGCGAGACTGAATGAGTCTGATTAGAGGACTTCGCAGGCCTTCAGCTCGACGCCGAGGTCGCCGCCATCCTGGAACGTGCCCCGCACGGTGATTGCGCTTTCCGGCACAATGGCGGCTGCCCGTGCTGCGTCCACATCATTGCAGTTGACGTGGATGAAGCTGTACTTGTCCCCGTTGTCGACCTGCACGACGTACTGATCCTTATCCAGGAATTCTGTGTCGACCTTATCGACGAAGCCGGTAACCTGCAGAACCTTTCCCTTGTACTTCGCATCGGCAGCGGCCTCATTGCCCTCGAAATCCGCCAACAGCTGACCAGCTTCGACTTGCATCACCTCAGGAGCCGCTTGAGCAGGAGCGGCCGCCGGCGCGGGGGCCTCGGGTGCCGCCGGTGCTGCTGCCGCAGCGGGTGCAACTGCCGGCGCCTCCGCGGCAGGAGTGGAACTCGTTGCATTTTCGTCCTTGCCACCGTTGGCGATGGACGAAATGATCATTATCAGAACAAATACAAGCGGGATTATGAAACGCTTCTTTTTAAACCATGGGCGGGATGCCTTTCGGTAAGCCTTCTCGGCTGCCGCTTGTGCTTTTCCATGGCGCTGCGCGTCTTGCAGCATCGTGTTATCTGTCACTGCAGATCCTGTCTAACTGGTCGGCTAATTTTCTCTGGGTGGCTTGTCTGCCTGCGATATCACTCAGATAGAGCCTGCGCCAAACAGATAACTGTTTCGTCCCCCCGGAACAAAATAAAACCATTCCAAAGCGTCTCCTGTGAACCCCGCATTGGCGTGAGATGACATTCCTCGGCCAATACTATGAAGTTCTTGCGCCAATCTTGATCCTTAACCCCGTAAGTACATTAACCAGGCTGGACGGGCTGATAAATCGCGCCGCACGGGCGCCATCGGTGATGGGATGAAACGGCGACTCACTAATCACTCGCGACAACCTAGGGACCGCGTGGCATAGCCCGGGAACGTCGAATACGGAGCCCGCAACTTCCCGATGTGAAGTCCCAATCAGCCGTCCCTAGCCGACAAAGCGAGTAGAAGGAATCTTGTCCCGATCTTGATTGACTCCTGTCTTTGCATTGCTGAAGGGCATCTATCCTGTCGATATCAGTTTCCCAGTTATTCGAACTACACCGCGGACTCATGCTTCACGGAAAGGACAACTACCCGTCGTGAAATGGAAAAAGCAAGAGCGAGAGTTGACGGACAACTATGCGCATTTCATCGAGCAATTGAACACCGCTTCGAAGAACCTTCATGCCCGTCAAGATTCGCTCGGTATGACTCTCCAAATCGCGGGCGTGCTGTTCAAACAGAACGAGCTTGGACTAAAGCTCTGGGAAGAAAGACGGACCGCGTTGGAGGAGTTGCTCAGCCAGCAAGTCTTACCTCTCAAAAAGGCAGACTCTTTGCGGGAGTTGTATGAGGTCGCCAATCAGATGGAATCGACGTTCAAGCTTCGCACGCAGCGAATCCGAGAGAAACAGTTCGCAGTAGCGGCCAACTTTGATGAGATCGATAAGTCTCTTGTCGAGTTGGACAGAAGCAAGATCAAACTCCATACATCGCGTATGCAGTCACGCGATCATGAGTACCTCAATAAGGTCGTAGCCGACTTGTCCGGAACAGTTCAGCTTGCGGCCCCCTCCTCAACAGACCCAAGCCTCCGGGAAGATCTTAACGATGCTAAGAGAGCCATCAAGTTGGCCGAAGCGCTGCTGGAACTGAAGGAAAAGTGACTCGCTATGCAACCATCATCGGACAGCGTGGTTATCCGGACCTTCACATCAGGGCAGTGGGATGGCCTCAGCAATCCAAGACCTGTGAATGTCTTCGCAGCGATGGACGGAAAGGGCTTGTGCATCGGCTTCGTTGTCTTCGCCATATTCGCGAACCTCGCCGGTTTCTGGCTCGCGCTCTTGGTCTTCGCTGTTATAGCCGTAATTGTCGCTATAAATAGGACCAGGGGAAGCCTCTCCCCCCAACAGCATTTTGTGAACGCCCTTCTGGCGGATGTGAATGACACCCTTGTCGAACTTACTGGCAACAGGGAGGCCATATTATCCGTGACCGACCTAGTGGCCTTGCGGCAATCCGGCTACGGTATGCCGATAACCGTCAATGGTGTCTCGGGACTGTCTCTTAGCGTTGTCAGCGACGCGCCACGGCAAGAACACCTGGCCGCCATAGCAAGGGTCAGTGACAGAGTCTGGACAACACAAGTCGTAGTTAGCGCTAGCGCACCCGACTATGGAACCGCCAGTTTCGATCGGCTACTTATGGCGACCGTGGCCACCGACTGACGGCCTTCAGACTCGCATACCAAGATGCAGGGTCGGCCCTGCAGCGTTTCGGTTCGGCCACATGGACTCGTCTGCCCACGAAGCAGTCGGATGGCCAGGTGGGTCAGGGACAACTACCCCAATATTGACGTCGGCGGATAGCGGCCGGTCCCGCCGTCGTACTCATGGACATCGGCATCTGTTGAGGTGCGATCCAGCAGGATTACTATGAGCCATGCCCGTGACCGGCCGAGCCGTCTCCGCCACGGTGCTGCTCTTCATAGGGGCAGGCCTGGCTCTGCTGGCCGTGCTGGTCCACTACGAATTCATGCGGATCTACGGCGATGTCACCGGCACCGCGTTCGAGGGACTCACCTGGGGGCTCACGGCCGGCCCCTCAGGACTGGGACTCAGTCTGGTGGCGGTGGTTACCATAAGCGCCTTCATGCTCTCCACGCGACGGTGGATGCGGCTGACGGCCGTGGCCATCCCTGTCCTCATGCTGGCCGGGATGTTCGCTGTAACCCCCTCCGCACTAGGGCAGCGGCTTGAGACGCAATACGTCTCAAGTCCGCAGTGCGTGATCGAGGGCACCCAGGAGCCCATGGCCAGCGCGGATCGTGAGGCCCAGCAGGTGTTCGATTCGATCAGCCATATCGGCCATTTCAGTGGTGGCGGCATTGGCGGTGTCGGCGGCTGTACCCGCGGGTTCAAGCTCTCAGGAGACGCCGATGTGTTGGAGCACTATCGCGGAGCGCTAGCAGCGGCGGGCTGGGAAGTGGTCGAGGATGACGGGCGCCAACTGCGGGCACACCTCAATGGCCGGGCCTTCGCTGTGATGCCCTGCCCAGGAGGCGGTGTCATCTGGGCAGGAAGCGAGGACGACTCCTCATTCGGACAGGGAAGGCCTGAGTTCGCGAACACGGAAATTTGTCCGCACGACCTCTAACACCGGCGTCTACCGGCGCTACCTGCCGTCACGCGTGATTTGCTCCAGGGCGAGCACGCCGGCTGCGAGACCGTTTTCGGCCCGGACGGCGGCACCCAACTCATTGGCACGGGAGGCGTAAGAGCCGGTGTGGACCAGGTCGCCGAGACGGTCGGTAAAGCCTGTGTGGAATCGCCTGGCCGGTAGCGGGGCAGGTCCGACGCCGAGTGCATGGACCCGCGCGCCCCAGAACGGCTGGTCCGCGAGGAACGGCACCACCAGCGTCGGCCGGCCCGCCCGGATGCCCGCCGCCGTCGAGCCCGCACCTCCGTGATGAACGACTGCCGCGACCCGCGGGAAGAGCCATTCGTGGGGTGCGCCCTCCAGGACCAGGACGTCGTCGGTCCCTGACTCGCCCGGAGCGATGCCGCCCCACCCGGTCGCCACAATTCCGCGTAGGCCATGAGCACGCAGCGCGGCCAGGATAATCTCCCGGCGCTCGTCCGCTCCCTTGCCGAAGCCCATGGAGCCGAACCCGATATAGACCGGAGGCTCGCCCGCTGCGAGGAAGTCCACCAGCTGCGCGGGCGGATCCCAGCCGTCGTCGCTGTGATCCAGGAACCAGTAGCCGGTGACGTGGGCCGACGGAGGGTAGTCGTCGGGGACAGGAACAACGTGCCTGCTGTACGGGTACAGGACGTGGACGGGGCTGCCGTCCGGATTCCGGAGCGGATCGGTGAGGCGGCGGATGCGCCCCAGGCCGATCCCGCGTCGGAAGTCGTTGATCATGCCGCCGTACATGGCCCCACTCATCCGGCGCAGCCCGTAGGACGCCCGGTTGCCCAGCGCCCCGAAAGAGGCGCCGCCGAAGAACGGCATGGCGTGCGCGCGCGTCGGGGTAAAGAACGGCAACGGGAGGGAAAGGACGCCGGGCACCCCCAGCGCTTCGGCGATATGCGGCCCGGCAAGACACTTGGGATGGTATACGACGACGTCGGGTTGCGCCGCCTAGGCGGCGGCCCAGCATTCCGCGTTCAACTCACGCATCGCGGAGGTCATAATCCTCAGTGTTCGCAATGCATCCCTGGGACCGCTCAGCTCGGGCATGACCTCCTGGACCAGGCGCAACATCGTGGAGCCGGCCGGTTGGTGGGTGATGGTTCCGGGACCGGCGTGCGGCACCAGCTCCGCAAACCCTTCAGGAACAGCGAGGGTGACATCATGGCCTGCACGGGCAAGCTCGCCGGCGAGGGCGGCGTAAGGCTGAACATCGCCGCGGGTTCCGAAAGACATGATCAAGACATGCATGGCAGTCTCCTCCAGACGGGCTCCGATGCCGCCCTAAGGCAGGGCGGCATCGCCGCCGACCAGGCTTCCCGGCACTCCATTTGGGATGTTACACCGTCAATTCAGGATGCCCGGCGGAATTCTCCGGGGCGGAGCTGGAGATGGAACGGCAGCGGCAGCTGGATCGGCTTGTCGCCGATGGGCTCGTCGAGCAACTCGTTGATGGAGCTCTGCCCTTCCAGCTCGCCGTTCCGCTTAGTGCCCATGAACCGACCTTAAGGGCGCCACAGCCTGACCCGCTTTCGTGACACGGGCTTCTGGCCTGTTCAGGAACGGAGGCGGGCGCCGCCGTCGTACGCTCCCGCGGCTAGCCCGGCCGTGCGATACACCACTTTGCCCCGGGATTCGGAATAGCGCAGCATGCCTGTGCCATTGTGAAAGGCATGAAGGCAATCACTTACAGCTCATACGGAAACCCCGATGTCCTCGAATTCGGCGACCAGCCAATGCCGAAGGTTGGGCCGGGAATGGTCCTGATCAAAGTCAAGGCAGCCGCGGTGAACCCGGTGGACTGGAAAATCATGGCTGGGTACCTGGATGCCGTCATGGATCTGCAGTTTCCCGCCATCCCCGGCTGGGATGTGGCAGGGGTTGTGGACTCGGTGGGGATTGACGTCCGGCAGTTCCAGCCGGGCGACGAGGTCATCGCCTACGGCCGCAAGGACTACGTCCACGGCGGAAGCTTTGCCGAGTACATCGCGCTGCCGGAGCGGCTCCTGGCCCGCAAGCCTGCCTCGCTCGGGTGGAACGAATCGGCGGGCCTGCCGCTGGCCGGCCTGACCGCCTACCAGGTGCTCAACCGACTGGGCCTGAAGTCCGGCGAAACTGTCCTGATCCACGGAGGTGCCGGAGGCGTGGGCTCCTTGGGCATCCAGATCGGTGTGGCCCTTGGTGCCAATGTCATTGCCACTGCCTCCGAGAAGAACCACGAGTTCCTCCGCTCCCTGGGAGCGGAGCCGGTCGCCTACGGGGACGGGCTCGCTGAGCGTGTCCGCGCCCTGCGTCCTGACGGCGTGGAGGTCGTTGCCGACTTCGTAGGCGGAAACCTCGCGGCGACGCTGGCCGTGCTGGCCGGAGGAGGCCGGCATGCCTCGATCGCCGACAGTGCAGTGGAAGAGCATGGTGGCGACTGGATGTGGGTCAAGCCGGTGGGAGCCGATCTGCAGGAACTGGCCGACCTGGTGGACAACCGGAACATGCGCGTGGAAGTTGCCGAGGTCTTTCCGCTGGAAAAAGCCGCTGACGCTTTCCGGTCCAACATGGAAGGGCATACCCGCGGCAAGATCGTGGTTGCCGTAGACCAGGATTCCTGATCCAGGCAGCTGGCTGACTAAGGCTCCGTTCCCCGCAACGGAGCCTTAGCCGTGTAGAGGGGGTCCACACTCCAGGGACATGGAACTCCGCTATCCGTGGGTGACCGCAGCGCCCACTAAACCGAAGAAAGTCCCGGCCGCCAGGGCAATGAGGGCACGCTGCCGAATGGGATACAGCCAGCGCACTGCGAACACGGCCACTGCCATAATCACGCCGTTGACAACGCTCAGGATGACGGCGATCCATTCGGTTCCGGTGGCCACCCCGAAACCTCCGCCGCTGCAACCGCTGATCCCGCACCACGCAAAACTCGCCACCATCCATTGCGGAAGACTCAGCAGCACTGCCAGCGGCACGGTCCACCAGAGCTTCCTGGCGTCCGGCGTCACCCCACGTAGCCTCACCCCCGGATGCCGGGCCGAGGCGTCCGGGATGGGGGTCGAGCCCGGTGCACGCTTCCGTGCACTGCGGACAACCCACCGGAAGAAACCCGCGTTGACCACCGCAAGGAGGAGGTACCCGGAATAGTAGAGGACCGCCGTCGGCATCGGTCCTCCCCCGGAGTCAAAAGTCCCGATGACGAAATACGCAGCCGAAACTGGCAGCGTCAGAACCACCATGGCGAGCGTCACGCCCTCCTTGAACCTCGCATCCCAGCCCATTCCGACGGTTCCGGCCAAAAGCGACGTGACAACAACAGCAGATGTCACCAACACATAGGCGACCATCGCAATTCTGGCCCAGCGCGGCTGGGCCGATTCATTCGGCTGAGATCTTCCCCGCACAATGCTCCCCTTGTCGTTCCACCCATCGCTTTGATAGCCGCACGCTAACAGCCGACGGCGGACGCCGCCGCTGTGGGCGGACCCTACTCGAAAGTCCAGGCCTCAGGGCTGTCCGCACCGGCGACCTTCCTGCGCCGGCGCAGCACCGCAACAAGGAAAACGGCGCCAGTCAGGAGCACAACACCCGAGCCGGCGGCGACGGCCGGAATTGCCAGGTCGAAGGAACCCTGGGCGACGGCCTCGCCGTTTGACCCGCCGCCGTCGGCTGCTGCAGGCTCTTCCCCAACGGTGGCGCGCGCCGCAACAGCCCCGGCCGATCCGCTATCGAGCACCGTCAAAGACTTGCCGCCCCTGTTCACCACCACCACGGAACCGTCGCCCCGCTCCACCATCCTGCCGGGATCGTCACCCGTGGCCATGGTTTCCGCGGCAGCCGCCGCTCCGGCCGGAATCACCGAGACTGTATCGTCCAGGCTGTTGGTCACGTACACCGTCCCGTCGGCAGCGGCCAGCACCTCCTGCGGAGCCTCGCCCACTGGAATCCGCCGTGCCACTGTCGTCCCGCCGGGCTCGATGACAGCGACGTCGTTCGTCAGGATGTTGGCCACATAGACGGTCCCGTCGGGAGCTGCCGCAATCCCGTGCGGATGGGCCTTCGCCCCTACCTCGATGCTGTGCGACGGTGATGGTGCACCGGGCGGAATCACGGTGACAGTGCCGGCAAGCTGGTTGGTGGCGTAGGCTGTCCCGTCCTTGGCCAGGACTACCTCTATGGGATAGGGCCCGGCCTGGATGGTCCGGTGCACCCATGCGTCGCCCGGCTTCACCACTGACACCGAGTCCTCGGCCGGATCGACCACGTAGAGCGAGCCCTGCGGCCCCACCGTCAGCCAGTGCGTGCCGGCAGACACCTTCATCACCAGGGACACTTCACCCGCGCCTGGCGCCACCACACCAATTTCGGACTGCGCGCCATCGCTCTGCGCCACGTACAACGTCCCGTCCGGCGTCACGGCCAGCGAGGTTGGGAAGCCCCCGGTCTTGATGGTGCGTGACGGCATGGTCTCTCCCGGCCGGTACACGCTGACGGCGCCGTCCCAGCCATAGTCGCTGACATACAGCGTGCCGTCCGGCCCCGTCGCAACGCCCAGCGGCTGACCGGCCACGTGGATGACCTTTGCGTCCGCGGCGGACGCTGGGACGGCCACGACGGCGGTGGCCAGTGAGAGCGCGACGCCGGCGAGCAGCACCCGCTGAACGGCTGGAAGTGGCGAGGCACGCCGGCGTGGTGGCTTGGATGTCATTAATATTCCCCCAGAATCCTGCCGACCCCCTCGGCAATCCTCCGATCCTACCGGCCTACCGGCGGAGCCATGTGTTGCCGCATAGAGCTATAGTCTTTGCCGATGGGCAGTTGGAACGAAAGGCAGCGGACAATCCGTTCCAACGGGGCGGACCTGGCGGTCTTTGAGTACGGGTTGGACCCGGCAGCCGATATTCCTGTCCTGCTTCTGGTCCATGGCTACCCGGACGACCACCGCTTATACCTTCCGCTCATCCGCGAACTGGCGGAAACATTCCACATCATCGCTTATGACACCCGCAACGCCGGATCATCGTGTGTCACGGACAAGCTGGGGAGCTTTGTGCTGCAGGCCCTGGTGGATGACCTGTATGCGGTTCTGGCGGCCACGACCGCCTCACCCGTTCACCTCGTGGGCCACGACTGGGGGTCCATCCAGGGCTGGGCAGCAGTCCAGGACCCACGTGCCGCCGGAAGGATCAGCCGCTTCACGAGCGTGTCCGGGCCGGACCTGCAGCACTTTTCCCGGTGGATACGCGAAAGGCTGCGGCACCCGCGGGGCTGGTCCCAGCTGTTGGGACAACTCCTGCGCAGCTCCTATGTGGCCGTGTTCCAGATTCCCCTGCTGCCCGAGGTGCTCTGGCGCTTTTTCCTCACCCGCTCCTACGAGCGTGCCACCGGGCGCGCCGTAGGCAACAATCCCGTCCGCGGACTTGCCCTCTACCGGGCAAATTTCCGAGCCAAGCGGCGGCCTCCGGGTCGGGTGTCGAT
Organism: Pseudarthrobacter sp. NamE2; assembly: GCF_005796205.1. GTDB lineage: Bacteria > Actinomycetota > Actinomycetes > Actinomycetales > Micrococcaceae > Arthrobacter. The sequence goes on from NZ_VAHN01000012.1 coordinate 106,865, forward strand.
TCCCGTCCACGTGATCGTCCCGGTCAGGGACCCATTCGTCTCCCCAAGCCTGACCGACGGTCTGAATGACTGGGTTCCCAGGCTCTCGGTGACGAAAGTAAGGGCCGGGCACTGGTGGCCGACGACCCACGCCTCGGCCTTCGCGAAGCTACTGCGGAAAGAACACAACAAAGAGTTCTAAACAGCAAGGCCGCGGATACATTCCGCACCACCCGCAATTCACCTCCGCTCCAACTCCCGGCACCACAACCGCAACCTGCCCTCCCTAGCGTTGACGGGTCACCGGCCCAGAGGCCGCCCCGTTTCTTGCTGGAGGAAACCACCCATGCGCACAGTCCTGACCGCAGCGGCAGCCGCCGCCCTTATCGCCGCCATGGCGAGCCCCGCCGTCGCAAGCTCGGAGACCGAAGCCGGCACGCCGTCGAACGCTGCCGGCGCCGCCACCTCGGGGCTGAAGGTGAACGAGCGCAACGGCTCCTTCGACCTGCAGAGCCACCGCGGCGGCCGCGGCGAATGGACCGAAGAGTCCCTCGCCGCCTTCAAGAACTCGCTGGCGCTGGGCGTGACCACCCTCGAACTGGACACCCACCTGACCGAGGACGGCAAGGTCATCGTCTGGCACGACGACACCATCCAGGCCGCCAAGTGCATCGACACCGCGCCCGCCACCGCCGGCGACCCCGAGTTCCCCTACGTGGGCGACCGCGTGGCCGAGCTGTCCCTGGCCCAGATCAAAACCCTCAACTGCGGCTACGTGCAACTGCCCGGCTACCCGGAGCAGGACGTCATCGAGGGCAACCGGATCGCCGAGCTTAAGGACGTCTACCAGCTGGTCCGCGACGCCGGCGCCGCCAAGGTCCGCTTCAACGTCGAAACCAAGGTCGAGTCCAGCCAGGTCGGCGGCGCCGGCATGGAATCGCTCACCCGCGCCGTCGTCACCGAGATCCAGGCCTCCGGCATGGCCGCCCGCACCACCCTGCAGTCCTTCGACTGGTCCTCGCTGAACCTCACCAAGGAACTCGCCCCGGAGCTGCCGCTCGTCGCGCTCTCCAGCGGCGACGCGTGGATGGGCGTCGGCCAGCCCGGTGCCAGCCGCAACCTGGGTGGCATCGACATCGACGACTACGACGGCTCCCTCCCCAAGGCGGCAGCCGCCCAGGGGTACGACGTCATCTCCCCCACGTTCCGCTCCGTCACCCCGGAGATGATCGCCGAAGCGCACGAGCTGGGCCTGCCCGTCATTCCCTGGACCGTGAACACCACCGCCGACATGGAACGCCTTATGGACCTCGGCGTGGACGGCATCATCACCGACTACCCCACCCGCCTGCGCACCCTCGTGGAGGAACGCGGGCTGAAGCTGCCAAAGGCTTATGAGGTGAAGGGGTAACCTCCCCGCCTCCGGTTCAAATCCAATAGACCGGGTAGCTGCCCCTGCTGAGCCTGCTTCTGAGGATTTCAAAGGCCACCAGCACGCAGGCAGCGATGACGGAGCACACGACGAAGGCCACTTGTTCCGTTGTGGCCAGGGTACCGATCACCGCCGTGGCAGCAGCCGGTGAATGCGGCATCCGCATCCACAATGTGATCCCGATGGTGAGGCCACCGGCGATGACAGCGGCCCAGACCGAGTGGCTCACGAGCCCGGCGCAAACACCCACGACGGCGGCAATCGAGTGACCCCCGATGACGCTCCTGGGCTGGGACAACGGAGACAGGGGTGCTGAGGACACGAGTGCCATCGACGCAGCCATCGGCGGGATGAGGAGGAGGTGTCCCGACACCTCCCCGAGGAGTGCAAGGCTGCCCAGGGCGATGATGCTGGCAAGGCTGATCATCAAGAGCCTTGTTGCCGCAGGCCTGCTGGGGGCCCGGGAGGACCACAGCGGAACAGCAGGAGCTGAACCAGCCTTTGATGGGACATCAGTGGTGACGGACATGGTAATTCCCTGACATGGCTTGGGGCACTGGAGGACCCGCCAGTTGGAACCTGGCGGGTCCTCCAGTCAGTGGTGGTGAAGGGCCGGCGGAATATGGGCCACGGGCCGTTGGGCATGGTTACTCCGCGACGAAGTACAACCGCTTGTTAACGAATTCGCCCATGCCCAGCGGACCCATCTCCCGCCCGTAGCCTGACCGCTTCACACCGCCGAAGGGCAGTTCCGCCGATTCCGCGGCGATGATGTTAACGTGGGCCATGCCAACGTCAAGGCGGGAGGCGATTCTTGCGGCCCGTGCCGTGTCGGTGGAAAAGACCGAGCCGCCGAGGCCGAAGCTGGAAGCATTCGCGAGTTCCAGGGCTTCCTCGTCGCTGGAGACCTTGTAGACGATGGCAACCGGGCCGAAAATCTCTTCGTTGAACGACGCCGACTCCGGGCTAATTCCTGTGAGGACGGCAGGCGAGAAGTACGCGCCCTCCCCTTCCGACAGCACGCCGCCAGCTTCCAGGGTCGCGCCCTCGGCGACCGCCTTTTGCACCTGGGCGTTGACCTGCTCGGCAGCGGCACGGCTTGAGAGCGGACCGTAGCCGTTATCCGGCATGTTCAGCGGATCACCCGGTACGAGGCCTTCAGCATGCTTTTTCAACTGCGCGACGAACTCGTCGTAGATGTTGTCCATCACGATCATCCGTTTGTTGGCGTTGCAGGCCTGGCCGGCGTTGTACGTGCGGAAGCCCCAGGCGTCGGCGGCAACGGCGGCGAGGTTGTCGGAGTCGAGCACGATCATCGGGTCGGTGCCCCCGAGCTCGAGTACGGCCTTCTTCAGGTGCCGGCCTGCCTGCTCGCCGATGATCGAGCCGGCGTGTTCAGACCCGGTGACCGAGACACCCTGGACGCGGGGATCGGCGATGATCGCCGCAACCTGCTCGTGCGAGGCGAAGACGTTCGTGTAACCACCGGCAGGAACGCCCGCGTCGAGCATGATCTGCTCGATTGCTAAGGCCGAGGCGGCGCAGATGTCCGCGTGCTTGAGGAGGATGGTGTTGCCGAGGACCAGGTTGGGGCCGGCGAATCGGGCAACCTGGTAATAGGGGAAGTTCCACGGCATGACCCCCAGTAGAACTCCTACGGGGCGGTTCTCAATGATTGCCTTTCCCGGAATCGTGCTGGGGATTTCCTGGTCCACGGCGAGGCTGGGGCCGTGGACGCCGTAGTAGTCGATGATGGCCGCGGCGAACTCGACTTCCTCGATGCCCTCGGACAGGGGCTTGCCCATCTCCCCGGCAATGATCCTGGCCAGCTCTTCCTTGCGCTCGGTGAACAGCTCAGCAACCCTGCGGACAACAGCTGCCCGGTCCTGGATACTGCGGTCGGACCACTGACGGTATGTGGTCTCAGCACTGGCCAAGGCCTGCTGGATGTCTTCCACGGAGGCTGCCTCGAAGGTCCTGACGACTTCACCGGTGGCAGGGTTTTGGGTTCGGTAGCGTGACATGTTGCTCCTTCTTGTCTTACAGCGGCACTCGGCTGCCCTTTTGTGGCGCTTCCTCCACCGTGAGGTGGTGGCCGCTGCCGTTGCGGTACATTCGGCGCTCCCGGTTAGCGGAAACTATCCACAGCGCCGAGCCGCTCGTGGTCTTGGCCACGACCGTCCCCTGGTGCAGCAGTTGGCCGTTGCCGGAGAGCGAGACCTGGGTGCCGAGCTCCACCCGGGCCCAGTCAGAACGCGTTGCGGGCTTGACGTTCATCTACTGGCCGTTGGGCTGTATTCCGTCAGGGGCCCAGGGGTAGCCGGTGGCCAGCGGGGCGCCGTCGTCGTACTGGGAAAGCCACTCGACCGCCGCGGCGTGGTAGCGGTGGAAACCCTTGTAATCAACGAGCTCGTGGTCCAAGGAAGCGAGGGCGCGGTGGATGCGCTTGGCCCAGTTGGGAGCGTGCTGGACCAGTTCAGCGAGGCTGACCAGGTAGGTGCGCACGGGGAAAACTATGGCGTTGGAGCGGGGCAGGCGGTGGAGCGGTTGCAGTTCGATGCGCAGGTACACTTTTTCACCGGCGTTTTCGCTGTCCACGGTGGCCCGGTCAGGAGCCCATTCAGGGAGCGTTTCCACTGAAGTCTCAAGCCGCGGGTTGACCGTAAGGGACCAGTTGACGCGCCGGACCGGGTGGCCGGGCTTCATGCGGAGCAGGAACTTCAGCGCCCTGTCCAGGATGCCCATGTCATGCAGCTTGGGTACCGGTCCGTGGAATTCAAAGAAGCTCATGCCCAGGTTGAACTTCAGCGAGTAGTCGGCCCGCTGGGTTGTCATCCCGGCGCCGATGACGAGCGTGTTGTCCTTCTCCTCCAGGACTACGAACTCGCCCTGGGCCTGCCGGGTGGCGTATTCCATGGGGTCCATGGGCAGAGTCGCGGGGTCGCCGAAGGTGAAGGAATCGTCGATTCCAAGGAGCCGGTTCTGCCAGCGCCACTCATTGCCGTTTTTCGTGAGCGTGAACTGTTCCGGGAAGTCCCTGGCGTATGACTCGAAAATGAGCTCAAGCAGGTCCCACTGCGCTTCCATCATGTGCGGCAGGGCCAGGTAATGGACGCCCGGCATATCCCTGAGCATCTGGTCGCGGTGGGCGCACTCGGACACGTAGTGTTCGTCGATGTCGAAGGCCGCCCTGAGAGCGCCATCCCCGGCCGGAACGTGCGGTTCCAGGTTCATCGAGTACATGTAGTCGTCGTCCGGGAACGGGAACGGCAGCCGCCGGACGCCTTCGGCCGAGTTGCGGAACTGGTAGTCCCCTTCTGGGGTGTAGGTTTCGTTGGTCTTGAATGCGGTGGTTTCGGGTGCAGTTGTCACGTGATTTTCCTCAGGCGTTGATGACGAGTTTGGTGCAGGTGGCCCGTGAGACACAGGGCATGATGAGCTTGCAGGTTGCGCGGTCCGATTCGGACAACCAGTCGTCGCGGTGGTCGATGGTTCCGTCGAGTTCCAGGACCTCGGTCTCGCATTCCCCGCAGGCCCCTCCGCGGCAGAGGTAGGGCAGCTTGTGGCCAGCTTCTTCCACGGCTTCGAGCAGGGACTGCTCCGGAGACACTTCGATGACTGCGCCGGAGCGTGCCAGCGTGACGGAGAAGGGATCGCCGGTGGATCCCAGGTCCTCGAACCTTTCGAAGTGGATGTTTGCATCGGACCAGCCAAGGGAGTGAGCCGATGTGACGACGTCGTCGATCATGCGTGTCGGCCCGCAGATGTAAGCGTGGGTACCGAGGGGACGTCCCGCCAGGATTTCCATGGTGTTCAGCCGGGACTGCCCGTCATGGCCGTAGAGGGTGACCTGGTCGCCGAAGCGCTCCTTGAGTTCACAGCCAAGGGCGGCGTGATCGGGGCCGCGGACGGCAAGGTGCAGTTCGAAGGGGCTTCCTTTGAGGCTGAGTTCTTCGACTTGGGCAAAGACCGGAGTGATGCCCACTCCGCCTGCGATGAAGACGTGGTGCCGTGCGTGTTTCGAGACCGGGAAGAGATTCGCCGGGATGCCCGCGAGGAGGACATCGCCCTCGCGAACGTTGTTGTGCATGGCCAAGGACCCGCCCTTGCCGTCGTCGACCCTGCGGACGGCGATCTGGTACTGGCTGGTGTCGTAGGGCGAACTCATCAGCGAGTATGCGTTGCGTTTGGTGCCCTCCTCGGACGGGATCAGGACGGTGAGGTGGCTGCCGCCGGAAAATGGAGGAAGCCAGGAGTCGTCGGCCGGGCAGAAGGTGTACCGGTTGATTTCCGGCGTGACTGCTTCGATGCTTTTGACCCGGAGCTTGAGGGCTCCGTGCTGGGATTCGCTCATGTGTCCAACTCCTCGTTGTCCGGCATTTCGCCGGGGACTTCGCCGTCTGCTTTTACTCCCTGGAACGCGGCGAGCCTTCCGGAGTAGTGATCCCGAACGATCAGGTTGAGTTCACAGCCGGGGCACGTGAACACTCTGTGGGTGACATTTTCGGAATAGTGCCCGCAGTGGGCGCACCACACGCGTCTGGCAGATGACCCTGCTTGCTCGCGCAGCACCTCGTCCCGGTTCATTCCGTAGGAGGTGGCTACCTGCATTGAGGTGCCGATGAAGCCTTCGGAACCGGACAGGTAGAGTCGGGTGCCCATCTTCGCGTCGGCAAGTGAGGCGTCGAGTCCACGCACGGCATCGGCGTTGGTTGTGAACACGGCCAGGTTGCGGACCTTGAATTGCTGAAGTTCGGCAAGGTAGTTCTGCCCGGTGAATGACTCCGTTGAGTACAGGACGTCGGTCGCTGCGAGCTGGTCAGGGGTCATGGCCTGGAGCAGGCGTACCAGCGGTTTTCCGCCGCTGCCTTGGGCGGCCGCCAGGTGGTTGAGGCCGCTCGCCATCGGTGTCAGCTCGTCGTAGACGGGGCGGCTCTTGATGCCGGTGATCAACATGGGTTTCTGTTACCTTTTTCGGTCAAAGTGTTCAGCGGGTTGCAAGCGCCGGCACGGCGTCGGCAGCGGGAGCATCACCCTTGAGGTGCGGCTTCTTCCACGCCATGTAGACCAGTCCGGCCACAACGACAGTCACAGCGGAGATCAGGACGACGTGGTTCGCGAACCAGCCGTCTTCCGGGGTTCGCGGCCAGGCCATGTTGACCATGCCGAGCACGCCCCAGGCCAGTGCTGCGATGTTCACCGGCACGCCCCATTTGCCGAGCTGGAAGGCTCCGTTGGGCTTCCAGCCAAGCAGCCGGGCACGAAGCGAGGCGAGGACGACCATCTGGAAGCCCATGTACATGCCCATGGCAGCGAAGGAGATGATCACTGTCAGCGCATCGCTGGAGACCTTCGATCCGATGACGATGAGTGCGGGCACCAGCCCGGCCAGGAGCAGCGCGTAAGGGGGTACGTGCCGGGATTCACTGAAGGTGCTGAGGAGCTTGCTGGCCGGAAGGATTCCGTCACGGGCCATTGAATATGCAAGGCGGGAGGTTGCGGCCTGCAGGCTCAGCACGCAGGAGAGGAAAGAGATCAGCACGACGGCGAGAACGGCTTTGAACCCGATCGGGCCGAACGCCGAAAGGAGGATGTTGCCAACAGGGTCCGTCTCGGTTCCGGAAATCACGGCAGCGAAGTCGGGAACGGCCAGGATGAGGGACAGGCAGACGAACATTGCTGCGAAACCGCCGATGTAGATGGTCATCCTCATGGCCTTGGGGATAGTGCGGCCGGGGCTCGGGACCTCCTCGGCAACGTCGCCGCAGGCTTCGAAGCCGTAGTACTGGAAGATGCCGATCAAACCGGCTGCAGCGAAGGCGAAGAAGTAGTTGCTGACTTCCCCTGCGCCGAACGCATTGAACAGGACGCTGAGGTCATGGTGCCTGGCGGTGGCAAGCAACCAGATTCCCACGACCAGGGCGCCACCGAGTTCTGCCAGGAGACCGATCATGGCTACGGCGTTCAGTACTTTAGTGCCGCCAAGGTTCAGGGCGGTAGCAAGAGCTATAACCACGAGGCCACACACGATGGTGGTGTCCACGCTGCTTTCCATGCCGACCAGGGTGCTCAGGAACGGGCCCGCGCCGTACGCGACGCTGGCAATGGTGGTCAGGAGCGCGGCCAGGTAAACCCAGCCGTTCATCCAGCCCCACTTGCGGCCCCACAGCCTGCGTGACCAGGGGTAGACGCCGCCCGCTACCGGGTATGCCGCGACAACCTCACCAAACACCGTAGCGACCAGGAGCTGCCCGACGCCCACGATGACAAGCGACCAGAACATTGGCGGCCCGGCCACACCCAGCGACGCCGCAAACAAAGAATAGACGGCTACTACCGGTGAGAGGTAGGTGAACCCCAGCGAGACATTCCCCCAAAAGGTCATCTCCCGCTTGAATTGCCTCTCGTACGAGTAGCCAAGGCTGGCGAGATGCCGGGCGTCGTCGTCGACGTCAACCTCCGCAGCCGGTTCAGGTGCTTCTACACGCATTGGATCCTCCTAATAGGTCACACCACTTCCTGTGAGCGGGACCACGTGAGTAAAAACCATAGTTTCATATCTTTGATCGCGCAAGAGCAGGTCCTGACCCTTTTATTCGCGCGTTTTGTAGGGGGTCGGAAGATCGTAGGGGCAGCAAAAGATACGGTTTGCAGCTTTTTCTGTCCTGCCTGAAGTACACTTTGAGCGGGCCAGATGGCTGGCAGGCGGGAGGGGACGCATTGGAGAGTGGGATGGGCATCGCAGCACTGACTGGGCCGGGCAGGGTCGCCGCCCTGCCGGGGCTGGAGTTTCTGCCGGCCCCGATTCCTGGAGTTGTCCCTTGACGTCCAACACCGCTTTCCAAGCCCAGGTGTATCAGTCGCTGCCTGAGACGGAGCGCTCGGAAGCCATCGTCAACCGGATCTCGAAGGCCATCTCCCTGGGCCTGTTGAAGGTGGGCGAACGACTCCCCCGCGAGACAGTGCTGTCCGAAATGTTTGGCGTCGCCCCGTCCACCCTCAGGGAGGCGCTGTCCGAACTCAGGGATCAGGGGATCGTGGCAACCCGGAGGGGCCGCAGCGGTGGAACCTTCATCGTGAAGCAGCCCTTCACCTCGGATGAGGTCATCCGGACCTGGTTCCAGGACAGGTCCATTGCCGAGATCCGGGACATGGGTGACGAGCACGCTGCCATAGCCGCGGCCACTGTCCGGTTGGCGTGTGAGCGGGCCGAGCCGCACGAGTTTGTCCGGCTTACGGAGCTTGCCAGGGGCGTTGTCATGACAGACAAGCCGGAACTGCAAGCCCGCGCCGACAGCAGGTTCCATATTGAACTGGCGGTCCTCGCCCAATCCCCCAGGCTTACAAATGCAGAGATAAGAATGCAGGCCGAGACAGTCCAGGCGCTGTGGTCGAACGTATCGCTGACCCGCGACCCGGAGCAGGTGGCAGCCGAGCACCTGGCCTTGGCCCGCGCGATTGCCAATGACGCGCCCGAGGACGCTCAACGGTTAGTACTCGAACACATCCGGCATGACGTCCACCATCTGGTGGACGCGAAACTGTCCCTCGGATACCCGATGTATCAGCAGGAGCGCCCATGACCACCGATAACCCTGCCGCTAAGGCCGCCGCAGAGGTAGCCGCGTGGATGAATAGCGTCAGCAAGGACGTCTACAAATTTGCCGAGAGTGCCGGGGCGCTATGGACGAACCGCAGCAGCCCCCTCAAGGTAACCCCCAAGGACATCGCGGCACTCGAAACCATGTCCAAAGACTTCCTTGGAAAACACACCACCGCCATCGGCGCCGGTGTCATCTTTTCCGTAGAGGCGATCGAGAACCCGGGAGGAATTCTCGAATGGTGGACTTCACGTGCACAGGGCATCGAAAAACTGGAATTCGATCTCACCCCTGGCGGGGAACGGTTTTATGACTACCAGAACATGCCGTTCTTCGCCTCGGCCAGGAACACCGGTAAGCAGTCGATGTGGGGCCCTTATCTGGACTATTTGGGCCTGGACGAATACATCCTCACCCATACCGCGCCCATACAGCTCGCCGGGACCTTCATAGGAGTAGCTGGCTATGACATACGAATCCGGAAACTCGAAGAACTGTTCATGCCGGCACTCCGGGCCATCCCCGGAGACGCAGCCCTCCTCAACGAAAACCGCAGCGTGGTGGTAGGCAACTCCGGTGCCTACCTGGTGGGCGAAAGACTCCGTACCATCCCCGACGACAAGCAATTGATCCCCGTTGACGCACCCCACCTGGGACTCTCGCTGCTGACCAGCCAATAGGCCTGGTGCCGGGTGAGCCGTTTGGTGCAGGAAGAGCAGGGGAAAGTGGCTCCAGCGGCAGGCACTCAAGGAGCAAGTTCCCCGCTCGCTTCGCTGGCAGCGGCACTTACGCCCGTGCCGCCGTCGTACATCCTGCTCACAGCACCGTCGGCGTGCCCGGCGCCGGCGGAGGCGGGTCAGCGGGCTGCTCCGCGCGCCACGGGGCCCGCCACTCCGCCGCATCCCAGCCGTCCATGATGTAAATCCGCTCGTGCGCCACCCGGTCGCCCCGGAACTCCACGATGCTGACCGTGTACATCCAGGGCGCGCCGTCGTAGCTGATCAGGTTCTCGACAACCACCAGGTCTTCACGGTGGGTGATCCGCCGGGTGTGGAACTTGAGCTTCGCCGGGTACTGCCGCCGCCATTCGCGGAAGTTCTCCACACCCTCGAACCGCTCGCCGGACTGGGGAAACTCCAGCACCGCGTCGTCGTGGTAGATCTCGTGGGCGATGTCCTCGTCCCTGCCGGAGTACTCCCAGTGGCGCCGCAACGCCTGCAGCAAGTCTGTCTCGTTGAGCATCACTTACCTCCGGTCCGTGCGGCGGGTGAAGACCAGATGGACCACCCCTTGCGGCGAGGGGGTCGCCTCAATGTCAAAGCGTTCCTCAAGTCCTTCGAGTCCGTCCCACAGCCTTTCACCCCGGCCCAGGATGATCGGCACGAGGACGATATGCATGTGGTCGATCAGGTCGGCCTCGAGGAACTGCCGCACCGTGCTGGCACCGCCGCCGATCCTGACGTCCAGGCCGGGGGCCAGGGCGCGGGCCTGTTCCAGCGCGGAGACAGGGTCGGCGTCAACGAAGTGGAAGGTTGTCCCGCCTTCCATTTCCAGGACCGGCCGGGGATGATGCGTCAGCACAACCACGGGGGTATGGAACACAGGGTTATCGCCCCACCAGCCCTTCCAGTCCTCGTTCTCCCACGGACCGCGTTGGGGGCCGAACTTGTTGCGGCCCATGATTTCGACGCCGACCCCGGGTCCCCACTGGCTGGCGAACGACTCGTCGACGCCGAAGGATCCTTCAGTTTCCCCGTGGAGGCCCATCGCACGGAAGGTCCGGGTCTCGAAGGCCCACTCCAGCAGCCGCGTGCCGGCGTGGCCGAACGGCGCCTCCAGTTGCTGGCCCTCGCCGGTGCCGAAGCCGTCGAGGGAGACCGAGAAATTGTGCACGCGGACAAGGGACATGTCGGCTCTCCTGAAGTGTCGGTGGCAGCCACTCTAGGGCGGTCAATCCCCACTGCTCAAGACCGCGTCCCTAACCGAACAGCGCCGCCACCCGTGTCAGGGTCTGGAAGATGCCGTAAGCCAGCGGCACCCCCACCAGCGCCCAGGCAATGGCGAGCTTGCCGGCGGATGCCTTGGTGCGCGCCTGCGTGCCGTGCGTGTGTGCGGTGCTCATCTCAGGCCTCCATGGCAGGTTCGTGGGCCCGGCCGCGGTCCGGCCGGGATTCGTGGAATCGTGCGTCCACCGGTTTGACCATCAGGTTGGCGAGGAACCCGACCACCAGCAGCGCCACCATCGTCAGCAGCGCCGGCTGGTAGGACGCCGCATCCAGCTGGCCGGGCTTGCCCTGGGCGTCGAGGAAGGCGTTCACGATCAGCGGCCCGGCCACCCCTGCGGCGGACCAGGCGGTCAGCAGCCGGCCGTGGATGGCGCCCACCTGGAAGGTCCCGAACAGGTCGCGCAGGTACGCCGGGACGGTGGCGAAGCCGCCGCCGTAGAACGAGATGATGACGAACGCGAGCGCCACGTACAGGACGGTGGTGGCGGACCCGGCCAGCGCCAGCACCGTGTACAGCACCGCACCGACGCCCAGGTACACCATGTAGATCCACTTGCGGCCGGTGACATCGGACGTGGCGGACCAGGCGAACCTGCCTGCCATGTTGCCGATGGACAGCAGCCCCACAAAACCCGCGGCGACGGCGGCACTCACCGCGGAGACGCCGTCGGACGCCCTGAAGAAGTCCTGGATCATCGGTGCGGCCTGCTCCAGGATGCCGATGCCGGCGGTGACGTTGCAGAACAGCGCGACCCAGACCAGCCAGAACTGCGGGGTCCGGACCGCGTTCTTCGCGGACACGTTCTCCGTGGTCACCAGCTTGGCGGCCTTGACCTTCGCGGGGTCGAACCCGGCGGGCCGCCACCCGTCGGCGGGGACCTTGATGGTGAACGCGCCGAAGAGCATGTAGGCGAGATAGACGACGGCGAGCGTCAGGAAGAGCCTGCCCACGGCATCGCCGCTGGCCACCCAGCCCTCCGCGCCGGAGTTGGGGTCGTACGCCTTGAGCAAGGCGGTGGAGACGGGGCTCGCGATCAGCGCGCCCCCGCCGAAGCCCATGATCGCCATGCCTGTGGCGAGCCCGGGCCGGTCCGGGAACCACTTGATCAGGGTGGACACGGGCGAGATGTAGCCGATGCCCAGGCCGATGCCGCCCACCACGCCGTACCCGAGGTAGACGAGCCACAGCTGCTGCGTGAAAATGCCCATCGACCCGACCAGGAAGCCGCCCGCCCAGAACACAGCTGAGCTGAACATCGCCTTGCGGGGTCCGTTCCGGTCCACCCAGGTGCCCATGACCGCCGCGGAGAGGCCCAGCATCACGATGGCGATGGAGAAGATCACGCCAATCTCGGTCAGGCTGGCCCCGAAGTGTTCCACCAGCGCGGTCTTGTAGACGCTGGTGGCGTAGGCCTGCCCGATGCAGAGGTGGACGGCGAGCGCGGCGGGCGGCACCAGCCAGCGGTTAAACCCCGGCGGGGCGATAGTTCGTTCACGGTCCAGCCAACCCATAAGTGCTCCGTTGCTCCTCAAGAGGTGTCCCCCACGGTTGCAGCCCGCGCGCTCCGCGCGGGCTGTTTCGCCGCCAACCCTCCCCGGGAGCTACGGCCTCCGGCCATCATGGTGCAGATCACTTACCGGCGGGTAACCCCCGCGCCGAGCGGTAGGAAAAGAACGTTGAACGGTCCGGCGCCGGAACGGCCTCTTCATCTTTCCCGGGCCCAGCCCGCACTGTGATAGGCCGGTAGTCATGTCTTCTTTATCCGGAACCCCCACCACGGCCTCAGCCGGTGAGGAACGCAGCGCCCGCATCGCCGTCACGCTCTTTCCCCTGCTCATCCTGGCCGGCGGCGCCGTAGCGCTCGCCGCACCCGCAGCCTTCACCGGCTTGACCTCATGGATCAACCCGCTCCTGGGCATCATCATGTTCGGCATGGGCCTGACGCTCACGCCCCCTGACTTCGCCGTCATCGCCAAGCGGCCCATCCCCGTGGTGATCGGGGTGGTGGCGCAGTACGCCATCATGCCGTTCCTCGGCTGGCTGATCTCGGTGGCACTCGGGCTGCCGCCTGCGCTGGCCGCGGGCGTCATCCTGGTGGGCTGCTGCCCCGGCGGCACCGCATCCAACGTGGTCTCCTACCTGGCCAAGGGGGACGTGGCCCTGTCCGTGGCCATGACCACCGTCTCGACACTCCTCGCTCCCCTGCTGACCCCGGTGCTGGCGCTGTGGCTGGCCGGCCAATACATGCCGGTGGACGCCGGCTCCATGGCCTGGTCCATCGTCCAGATCGTGCTGTTCCCCGTGCTGCTGGGCCTTGTGGTCCGGGTCTTCCTGCCGCGACTGGTCAACAAGGCACTGCCCGCCCTGCCATGGATCTCCGTCACCGCCATCACCTTCGTGGTGGTGGCCGTGGTTTCCGTAAGCGCCAACGCGATCTTCTCCGCCGGGCTCCTGGTCCTCGCCGCGGTGATCCTGCATAACGGCCTGGGCTATGCCCTCGGCTACACGGCGGCCCGGCTGTTCCGGCTGCCGATTCCTGCCCGGCGCACCACCGCCGTGGAGGTGGGCATGCAGAACTCGGGCCTTGCTGCTGGCCTGGCCCGCACATACCTGACGCCCGAATCAGCCTTGCCCGGCGCCATCTTCTCCGTCTGGCACAACGTCTCCGGCGCACTTCTCGCCGCCTACTGGCGCCGACGCAGCACTCCTGCCGTTCGCGACGGCGAGCAGGTTCCGGCGGCAGTTACGGAGTAACCGGCCCAGACCATACGGAACGGACGACGGCGGCACTTCCGCGAGTGCCGCCGTCGTCCGTTTTTGCTCACATCACCGTCGGCTTCCCGGGCCCGCCCTTGTGAGACGCCCGCGCGATTTCGAAGTTTTCCTCGAACGGCAGCGTCTCCACGTCCAGCAGCGGATTGTTGTCCTGCGTCTCCACCAGCTTCCGCGCCGCTTCTTGAGACACCACGTTCGGCATGGACCCCGGCAGGTGCCGCCGGACCGATTCGGGCAGGAAGTAGATGGCCACGGCGGCAACCGCGGCCACGGCCATGAGGTAGTAGGCGATGGCCATGTCGTCGCCGGTCAGCCCGATGAGGGCCGCGATGATGAACGGGGCCGTCCCGCCGAAAATCGCCACCGCCAAGTTGTAGGCGATGCCCATCGCGGAAAACCGGTGCTCCGTGGGGAACAGCGCCGGCAGCGCGGATGCGAGGTTCGGCACCGAGAACGCCACCGGGAAAGCTATCAGGGCCAGGCCCAGCAGCGTGGCCGGGACGCTGCCCGCCGCAATGGCCAGGAACGCCGGAACCGCCAAGGCGACCGTGCTGGCGGCCCCGATCCAGAGCACCGGACGCCGGCCGATCCGGTCTGAGAGCAGCCCCGTGAACGGGATGCACAGCGCCATGCCCACCAGCACCGGGATGGTCAGCAGCGTCCCCTCCACCTCGCTGTACCCCTTGTTGGTGGTCAGGTAGGTGGGCATGTAGGAGGTGAGGGCGTAGGCCACGGTGTTCGCGGCCGCTGCCAGGATCATGGCCAGCAGGATCGGCCGCCAGGGGCGCAACAACGGTTGCGTTTTTGCGGAAAAGTACGACGGCGGCGCGGGCCTCGGGAGCGCGCCTTGCGTTCTGCCGAGTCTGCTGCTTTGGCCCTGCCGTCAGTGGAAGCCGACCGAAATGTCGTACCCCCGTTAGAGGATGTTCCCATGGAAATCAGCGCAGGAACCCGGACAGGCATGGAGGCAATTTATGCCACCGTTGCTGCTCTCACCGCGCTTGATGCCGAGGACGCCGCCCTCGCTTCCGTCGGCGCTTCGGCTGTGGCCGGGGACGGCGTGGATGTGCTCCAGCGGGCGTATGAGATCCGGCTGGAACGGATGGGACTGGAGAAGAAGCTGGAGGCCCAGGCCGCGGCCCGGAAAGCCCGGTCCGTCGTCGAAGCCTCGGACCTGCAGCAGGCCATGATCCCGCCGGACGCACCGCTGCATGACCGGACCTACACTGAGATTTCCACAGTGGAGGAGATCGCCGGGATTCTGACCATCAGTTCCGGGGCCGCGTCCGGGTTCATCACCCAGTCCCGTCAGATGTGTGCGTTGCCGCCGGTGTTGGACGCCCTGTCCATGGGGAGCCTCTCCTGGCAGCAGGCCCGGATCTTCGCCGACGAGACCGAGGCGTTGGACCATCCCGCCGCAGCCGCCCTGGTGGAGCACTTCCTCGACCCCGACGCCCCTAACCCGGCCAGGGGTTGCCCCGCTACCGGGCTGGTGCCGGCCCGGTTGCGGGCAAGGCTACGGGGCTGGCGGGAACGCCACCATCCCGAATCGATCGAGAAACGCCACCACAAAAGCGCCGCGGACCGGCGGGTGGAGTTCACCCCGGACCGGGACGGGATGGCATGGATCTCCGCCTACCTGCCCGCCGACCAGGCACTGGCAATCTCGAATGACCTCACCGCCACTGCCCGTGGTCTCCAAGGAGAAAACGAAACCCGCACCCTTACCCAACTCAAAACCGACGACTTCGCCAGACGCCTCCTCACCAACCGCGGCGCCACTGCCATAGACCGCAGCACCGGCCTCGTCCCAGGCGAGGCACCGGAGAAGATAATCGGCTTGGCCACACTCGTCGGTTCGGACGAAACCGCGACAGTCGCCAGCACCTGCAGCGACGCGGGAACCCAGGTGGACCACGGATTGAGCACGGACGGCACGGATCCGGGCACCAATCCAGCCACAGGCAAGGTCCCCACGCCCCGCGCCGACGTGCTCGTCACCGTCCCGTTCTTCGCACTGCTCGGTCTCACCGATGAACCCGCAGAGCTCGACGGGTACGGCCCTATCCCGGCCTCCATGGCCCGCAAACTCCTTGCCGACGGCGCCGAATCCTTCCGCAGGGTCCTGCTCGACCCCAGCGACGGAACACCCCTCGAGATCGGCCGCACCAGCTACCGCCTCACCAAAGCAATGAAAAAGGCGCTACAGCTGCGGGACGGAAAGTGCACCTTTTCCGGCTGCAACAACAACTCCCTCGACAACGAAGCCGACCACCTCACAGCCTGGCAACACGGTGGAACCACCGGAATCAGCAACTTGGCACAACTCTGCCCAAAACATCACCGCCTGAAACACAACAGCGGCTGGGAACCCACCGCGGCAACCAAACACGAACCACCCGGCTGGACCTCACCCACCGGCCGTCACTACCAAGCCGAACAACCGGACCGCGAACCACCGCAATGGCCGCCGGGCATCCTATCGACGGAAGCGAGTCCGCCGGAAATCTACTCATCGGCACATAGTCCGCTGGAAAATGTGCTTCTCCAGCTCCTCCCGGGATGACTTCGCCAGCGTAGATCCGGCCGGCTCCCCCTGGGACGCCGCCCCCTTATAGAGACCGCTTGTCTTCCGCCCGGGCTGGCCCTACCGTGTAGGAACTTGGCGGCTAAGTGCAGGTGCGGTCATGCGAAGAGTGTCCTGGTCATCGCGCTGTTTTTTCGCGTGCCTGCTGGCTGTGGTTCTCTCTGGTGCGTCCGTCCCGGTGCCTCGCGCCGCCGTCGTTACTCGCGCCGAGGCCGCCTCTGTTCCGGACAGTGCCCTCGACGCGGTGAACTCGTTTTTGCGTGAACGGATGGCGGAGATGCGGCTGCCCGGTGCCGCCGTCGTTGTGGTCCAGGACGGGGAGCTGGTGCACTCCGCGGCGTTCGGCCGGGCGGATGATTCGGGGCGGCCGATGACCGCGGACACCCCGGTGCTGCTGGCGTCGACCACCAAGTCCCTCACTGCCATCGCTGTGCTGCAGCAGGTGGAGGCCGGGCACCTGCGCCTGGACGAGCCGGTGCGGACGTACCTGCCGTGGTTCTCTCTGCAGGACAGCCGCTCGTCCCAGATCACCGTGCGGCACCTGCTCAACCAGTCCAGCGGTATGGCGTCCAAGGACACCGCATTCGAGGGCTCATTTGCGCAGGACCCGGAAGCACTGGAGGAAGGAGTCCGGGCCTTGTCCGGGTCGCCGCTGGCCGGGACGCCGGGTGAAGCCTTTGGGTATGCCAACGCCAACTTCAACATCCTGGGGCTGCTGGTGCAGACGGTCAGCGGACAGCCCTTCGGGGACTACATGCGGCAGCACGTCTTCGGGCCGCTGGGCATGAACCACAGTCATCCGACGCGAGCCGCCGCCCGCGCCGACGGCGCCGCTTACGGCTACTCGCGGTGGTTCGGTTCCTTCTGGCAGCAAACGGAGGTTCCGGCGCCCACCACCGGGATGCCCTCGAGCACCATGTACGCCTCAGCGCACGACCTAAGCCAGGAGCTGCTGATGCTGCTGGACGAGGGTTCATTTGACGGCCGCCGGCTTCTTCAGCCGGACAGCGTGCGGGCCATGCTGACGCCCGCCGTCCGGATCGACGAGTCGAAGATGTACGCGATGGGCTGGTTCACCCGGCCGCTCGTGGAGTCCGTGCCAGCCAACTTCGGCGGTTCCGAAACTGGCCTGCCGCTGCTCGCCGAGCATCAGGGTGAATGGGGCAACTCGCACACCTACCTGGCGATGGTCCCGTCCTCCCGCCTGGGCGTCGCCCTGGTGATCAACGCCAACGACACATCCTCGCCGTCCCGCCTGAAGTCCATTGACACCAATATCCTGCGGATCCTCCACGGCCAGGAACCCGTCCCGGCTGTGGTGCACGAGGACTGGCTGCAGCGCTATAGCTGGGCTGTAGCGCTGGCGCTCCTGCTCGCGGAGCTGCTCAGCCTGTGGCTGGCGCTCCGGATGCTGTTTCCGCGTCAAGCCGACAAACCCCGCGCAATCCGCCTGTGGTCCGTGGGCCTGGGAGCGCTGGCCCTCGACGCCCTCGCGCTGTGGCTCTGCTTCAGCTACGCCCCCACCAAGTTCGACACCGGGCTGGCAGTCATCATCCGCCAGTTCCCCGACGTCGGCGTGATGCTGGCGCCGGTCCTCGGCCTGGCACTCCTTTGGTCACTTCCCCGGACCTTCTGGCTGCTCGTTCCGAACCGGAGCCGCTTTTCCACCGGTGCTGGGAGCAAGAACGTTAGTCAGATGTCTGCTGGGCCACCTTCGCGCCACTGAACTTCCTGCGCTGCCGCACCACAAACAAGACTGCCGCGCAGGCGATAAGCATTACCGTCCCGACGGACACGAGCGGCAGTGCGAGTGAGCTTCCGGTGCTGGAGGCTTGCCGGCTGGTCGCACTGGCTTCGAGAGTGACCGGCGCGGACGGTGATGCCGTGGCTGTCGAAGTCGCCGAGGCGGAAGCCTCCGCCGTTGGCGTCGCAGGAGGCGCCTCCTCGATAGGCGCCACATCTGTAGGAACGGCGGACACCTCCGGCGCCTGTTCAACCTGAACGTCGGCAGCGGCCACGGGTGCCTCGACCGCAGGGGCATAGTATCCGTTGGACTGCGGCGGGGTATAAGCCGGAACGGGCACCGGATGGACCGGGGAATTATTGGCTGGTGCCGGGGCAGGCTGCACCGGGGCCGGCGCGACCGGAACTGGCTGAGCCGGGACAGGCTGAACCCACGGTTGCTCAACGGAAGGGGCGGGCGGCGCCGGACTGTACGTGGGCTCCTCGACTGGAGCGGGAGGCGGCTCAACCGGGAGTTTGCCATCGTTCGGGTCGTAGCAATACCGGATCCCATCGGACATCCAACAGACGTATTCGGCATGGGCCGGAGCTGCAGCCAGCAGAATCGCCGCCGCCGAGAGCGTGATAGCGACGGCGGTGCGGCGCAGCGACATGATTGTCACGATAGTTTCCCCCAAAACTTCGGCCGACTCGCGGCCATGTTTGTCCATCCTATCCGCACTGTCGCAAGGTTGCCGCACACGAACGTCCCGCGGGCGGCAACCAACCCGGGCGCCGCCGTCGTACATCCTGGATGCAGGAAAGCCCCGGCACGATTCTCGTGCCAGGGCTCCTCGTTCGCTAAGCAGCGGGCCTACGTATAGAGGTAACCACCGGTGGTTTCGACAAGCTCAACCACCAGTGACCTGGAACGCCAGGGTCTCCGTGAACGTCCGGCCGTACACGTCGGTGGCGGTGACGGTGGCGGTGTGGTCGCCGGCGGCGAGGTCGGCGGGGAGCTGGAACCGCCACAGGTGCATCATGCGGTCGGCCAGGCTGCCGCCGTTGACCAGCTGCTCCTGGACTGCGACGGGGTCGGACCATTCGGCACCGACCAGCTGGCCCTCGCCCTGCATCTGCTGGGTGCGGACAGCCTCAACTGTCTGGCCGCCGTCGAGCTGCACCTTCACGGTGGAGCCGGTGCTGCCCATCCAGAAGTTGGTGGTCAGCCAGGTGGTGTTGGCCAGGTCCTCGCGGGAGACCGTCAGCGGGTCGGTGAACTCGGGGGCCTTGCCCTTGTTGGCCAGGTTCTGCGCGTACCACTCGCGGTAGCGCGGGGTGTTCAGGCCCAAAGACATCTGCAGGGACTCGTCCTCGCCGCGGACCGTGAAGCGCTCCTGGAACTGGTTGTTCTTGATGTCCAGGGTCAGCACGCCCGGCAGGCCGCCGTCACGCTGGTACGCCAGCGGGTAGCCCTCGGCGGTCTCACGTCCGGAGTACCAGTCACCGGAGATCGCGCCGGCGGTGATGTGGGTGAACGGGAGGGCGTCGACGCCGAACAGCTCGGACCAGCCGGCCAGGGAGTCGCCTTTACGGAGGTTCTCGATGCTGTGGGTGTGCCCGCCGAGCGCCACCACCTCGCGGCCTTCGAGGATCTTGTAGATCTCCTTGACCTGCTCCACCTGGTGCTTGCTGCTGCCCTGGTCGGCGTAGTCCAGCAGCGGGATGTGCGCGGCCAGCACGATCAGCTGGTTCTGCGGGACCTGGGCGATGTCGTTGCGCAGCCACTCGAGCTGCTGCTCATCCAGGGAACCGGTGTAGTCACCCTTCCTGGCGGGCAGCTTGGTGGGGAACTCGACAGTGTTCAGGGCAACGACGTGCGCCTTGCCGGCGTCGTAGGAGTAGTACTCCGGGCCGAGGTTGGCCTTGAAGGTATCGAACGTGTGCTCGCTGGTGGTCGCGTCGAAGTCCAGGTCATGGTTGCCCGGAAGGAAGCGGGCCGGGCCGTTCAGCATGCCGGCCAGTTCCCGGGTCTGCGGGTACAGCGAGAGGTCGTCGCCCACCACGTCGCCGATGAACAGGGCGCCGCAGCCGGCGTAGTCCGTGCGGGCGGCCAGGTCGGCGAACGCGCCGGTGCGGGCGTACTCCACCTCGTCCTGGTCGTAGGTCTGCACGTCGCCGCCGATCACGCAGTGCTGCTCGGGCGACTGCGTCAGGCCGCTCTTGGCCAGCGGGAAGTTCACCTGGTCCGGCAGTTCCCCGGTGGGGCTGATGCCGCCGAACTTCAGCTCCGGGGAGCCGGCGGGCAGGTGGTGGTAGAAGAACTGGGCCACGTTGTCCTCGTCCACCGGGACCTGGTAGCCGCGGGGCTGGGTGACGAACACGGTCATGTTGTCGAACGCGGGCAGCTCGTAACGGCCCTGACTATCGGTCTTCGTGACGTCGCGGCCGTTTGAGACGGTCACGCCCACCAGGCCGCGCTCGTTGTCGTCCTGCACCGAGTCCCGGTCCTCGTCCACGAAGGCCACGCCGTCGACGACATCCTGGTTCTCGTCCGGGCCTTCCACCACGTTGACGCTGCCGCGGTAGGCCGTCTCGGCCCAGTCGTTGGGCTCGGCGGCGGTGGCGGCCGAGGGGTTGATCAGGGTGGCGGCGGCGATGATGGCCAGGGTGCTGGCGGTCAGGGCCAAAGGCTTGGCGGGGCTTAACTTGGACGGTCTGGCAGTCAGGTACACGAAGATCCTCCGGTCGGGTGAATGCTGCCGGCTGTCACTGCCGGCCCCTCCAACCTCACAGCACGGGGTGAACGCTTACCGACGCGCGGGCCACCAGAAAGGGACGCGCACGTAACCACTCGGACAGGTTCCGCAGAAGTTCGACGGCGGCACTCCCCCGGGTGCCGCCGTCGAACCTTCCACGACCGCCGCGCCTGCGGCATCAATGGACGTTGATTCTGCTGGCCAGCCCGCGCCCCTCACACCCCCTGGCTTCACGGTCGTCGCCAAGCGGCCTGTGCCGCTCAACTTCCCGACAAGGCAGCTAAAAGTGCCCTTGCTTCAGACGGTTCCGGAAGCCCGTTGGTGTCACCCACTGTGGCAATAACCCCGGCTGCGAATTGTGAGCCAAGCACTGCCGCGCCGGCTGGCGGAATACCGGCGAGCCGGGCTCCAAGGTACCCGCCCAGGAAGGCATCACCGGCTCCGATCGGATCCACTACCCTGGAGGCGAGCGCCGGCTGATGGACCGGCTTCCCGTCCTTGTCCTGGAACCAGCAGCCGCGTTCGGCACCTTTCAGGACCGTTTCCCGAACGCCCGCTTCAGCGGCGGCGGCGAAGACGCCCTCCGGTGACGTTGTGTTGAAAAGCTGAGGAGACTCGTCATCACCCAGTACCAGGAGGTCAACGAGGGGGAGCACATCACGGATGGTGCCGGTGACCTCCGCCATGCCGCCCAGGGCTGGACGAAGATTCACATCAACCACCACCGCGGTTCCCCGGCCGGCCGCATCGGAGCATATCCTCTGGATCAGGTCCCGCAATCCTCCACCGAGCGCGGCAGTCAGCCCGGAGAGCAGGACAGCACGCGGTGCCTGGTCCGTCACCAGCCGGTCCGCATCGGAGCTCTCCATCGCCGAGGCTGCCGATCCCCGGCGGTAATAGAACACGCGCCGGCTCCCATCGCTGGGTGTCTCCCGCAGGAAGATCCCCGTTGGACGGGCAGGGTCCACAGCGACCATACGGGTCTCGATGCCCAGTTCCGTCATCGTCTGCCATACCCGCTGGCCGGGGGCGTCGTCGCCAATGCGTGTGAGCAGTGCCGCACGCCCGCCAAGGCGTGCAACAGCTGCACAGGCGTTGAATTCTGCGCCCGCCACGTTCACTTCGAGCCGGCTTGCGTCCTTAATGCTCGACGGCGGCGGGGCCTGCAGGAGCATCATCGCTTCCCCGATTGCCACGACGTCGAGCCGCTCGCCTAAAGGTTGTGCGCCCGGTGACCAAGCCACTTCATTCCCCGGTTCCAGCCTGCCCTGAGGGTTGCCACGACTTCACGAATGCGGCGGCGCGCTTCGCCAAGGAAGTCCAGTCACCGGTCATGGCGATTTTTTCCCCTACAAGAGCGCCGCCCACACCGACCCCGGCGCAGCCAAGACGGGAGTATTCTCTGGTCTGCTCTGCATCTACGCCGCCAGTGGGTACCAGGGGAATGTCAGGCAAAGGTCCCTGCAGAGCCCGAACGTAGGCCGCACCCCCCAGGGCATCTATCGGGAATACCTTCACCGCAGTTGCGCCTTGCTGCCAGGCGGAATCAATCTCCGTGGGAGTCATTGCACCGCAAATCACCGGTGTCCCTGATTCCGCCGCTGCCTTCAGCACTGACGGCACCGTCGTCGGGGTAACCAAAAAGCGGGCCCCTGCTTCAATTGCCGTCCGGGCGTCCGATTCAGTGCGGACACTGCCTATTCCGACGTCGCCCCGGCCTGCCCGGCTCCATCGGGCTACAGTCTCCAGGCACCCCGGGGTACCCAGCGTCACTTCGACGTTGTTGATGCCTGCACCCGTCAGGGCTTCGAGGACTTCGTCGGCAGCCGGACTGTTGCGGAGGCGAACGATCGCGATGATGCCCAGATCAATCGGCGGGGCCATCATCAGTGTCCTGTTCTCCCCGGCGCTGACACGGCAGACAGATGCAGAGCTTCATACTTGGAGGCTTCCTGCACCAGGAGCCCGAACACTTCATCGTGCAGATCTGTCTCCACCCAGTCCAGCCTCTCCCGCTCGCTGCTGAAGCTGATATCCATCCGCAAGTGCTGGTCCCCGCTGGTGTCATTGCGGTCTGTTTCCCTCAGCAGGACGCACTCGAGGAACCCGGCCTGGCGGCTGATCGCCGGGTAGAAGAACTCATCAAACCGGCGGCTGACTTCGCTGGTTTTCGCGGGCGCGACAATGATCGCGACGCTGACGCGCACCATTGCGCCGGTCATTGCAGCCTAAAAACGTTGGAGGCTGTTCCCCACAAAACTGCCTCCAGATCGCGCTGTGACAGTCCAAGGGCCTGGAACTTTTCTGTCTCCGGCTTCACGTTGTACGGCAGGTCCGCTCCGAACATCACACGGTCCGCCCCCAGCGTCTCGATCATGGCGCCAATTTCCGGCGTCTTGCACCAGGAAGGCTCGAGGTAGACATTGGGGCACACGCGGGCCACGGAGATGGCGTTGCCGGCGAACGTGGACATACCGGCGTGAGCCAGGACGATGGATACATCGGGGAACTCCCGCGCTGGGGCGAGGACGGCGGTCGGGTCTGCAAACGGCACACCGTCCCCCGTGTGCACCATGACCGGTATGCCCAGCTCCTGGGCAGTTTCAAAAACTTTGTGTCCGTCCCTGCTGCCGGGGTGGACAGCGTGCCCGATGGAATGGAGTTTCACCCCGACAAAGCCCAGGTCCTGAACACAACGGCGGATTTCACTGCGGTAGGCATCATTAGGGATGTGCGGATTGATGCTGGCGATGCCCCAGATTTTGAACGGAGCCGTCCTTGCCAGGTCCGCAATGGCGTCGTGCTGCAGGAGGGCGTCAGCGGCTCCCGGGAATGGCTGGACGATGCAGCCCTCCAGCGATGTCCCGTCAATGGCCGCCGCCAAATCGGTTTTTGTGACCTCCAGATCGAAGACGTTGCAAGGACCAAGATGCTGGTGGACGTCAATATGTTGTTTCATTTTCTTCCCTCCTGGCGGGACTTCGGGTGGCGATATTGCGTTGCAGCCATCCGGTGGGGAACTGTAGCTGACCCCCTGCAGTAACGTGCTCCAGCGCTTCCACCCCAAGGGTGACAACCGCCGGGTTGAAGGCCAGCGCGCCCAATGCGAGCGTTGCGCCTTTGCTGTCGATGACGCGGGTGTACATGACCAGCACGGCACTTCCCTGTTTGAGCCCCAGCTGCCTGGCCACGTCGTCGGACGCTTCCTCAGCGGTGATGGCACTCGTGACGCTGTCGATCTGCACCTGGTGTACGGACTCCAGGAAGGGGACTATGTCCCCGCGCAGCTTCTCTACGCACAATGGCTGCCCCTGGATTGTCGCCGGCAGAAGGTGGTAAAGGAGCGCGGCCGGCACGTCACCGAGGGCATAGCACCTGACACTCCGGAAGCCCGAATTCGACGGACTGCCTTCATCGAACATCCTGACTATGTCGTCCTCAAGCTCCATGTGTGTCACGGAAAACTCCAGGAGCCTGTGGTCCACACCGGATTCCTTCAGGAAATCGGCAAAGGACCCGATGATGTTGGCGGGGTAACGTAGAGCCGGCCGGACCAGCGGCATCAGAACCGTCCCGCGGCCACGCCTGCGTTGCACCCTTCCCGCAGCTTCCAGCCGGCCCAGTGCCTCCCGAATCGTCGCCCGGGAAACCCCGAATTTCTGGCTGAGTTCTGTTTCAGGCGGCAGGCGGTCCACGTCCTGGCTGCTGAGCTCCATGATGAGGCTTTCCAACTGTTCGAACGCCTGGTCTGCCCTGCTGGTTGCACCCATGTGTCTCCTTCCAGATAGCGGCAGTGGAACGTCCAGCGCCACGAACAATATTCACAGTGAGTGGATCAGAAGCGAAGCGCATACCGGTAGTGGATGGGGCGGGTCAGTTGCCGGAACAGGATGTCTGCCGTCAGGCCCATGACACCGAGGGCCAGAATGCCAGCGAACACGATGTCTGTGCGGGCGAACAGGCGCGAGTTGTAGATGAGGAATCCGATCCCGCTTTCGGCTGCCACAAGCTCGGCTGCAACCACTGTCATAAAGGCGATACCCATCGCTGTGCGCAGGCCGGTAACGATTTCCGGGACTGCCGCCGGCATCACCACTGTGGTTATCACTTGCCTCCTGCTGGCTCCCAGGCATTGGGCTGCATGGATTTTCTCCTTGTCCACACCCTGAACCCCGGCCACTGCGCTGAGGAAGACGATAAAGAAGGAGGCATAAACGATGAGCGCCACCTTGGACGTCTCACCGATGCCCAGCCAGATCAGGGCAAGGCTCAAAAAGGCGATGGGAGGAATGAACCGGAAGAAGTTCAGGAACGGCTCCAGCGCTACGCGCAGCAACGTGACACGTCCTGCCAGCAGGCCCAGGGGGATGGCAAAGGCGGCGCCGATGATCCACCCGGACAGGACCCGGCCGTATGAGGCCGAAACGTGCTGGAGCATTTCACCGGAACTGATCAATTCAGCCGTTGCTGCCCCCACCCGCAGTGGACTGGGCAGGAACAGCGGGTTCACAACCAAGGACAGCAGATGCCACAGGACGAGGGCCGCGGCGACTACAGCGGTATAGGTAATCCACGGCCTTCCTTTAAGTTTCCCCTTGGACTCTGCAGGCGGATGCGCCACATGGACTTCAGTTATTGCCATCGCCGTGTTCCTTCCCGTGGTGCAGTTCCGCTGTCAATGCGGAGGCCAACTCTACGAATCGCGCATCTGTCCGATTCCTTGCGCGGGGAAGATCTACCTCGAAAATGCTTTTGATCCGTGCAGCCGGCCCGGCCGTCATCACTGCCACCCGATCAGCCAAGTAGACCGACTCGGACACGTCGTGCGTCACGAAGACGACGGTCTTTGATTTCCGCTGCCAAACATCAACCAGTTCGTCCTGGAGCCTCATCCGCGTTTGGGCATCGAGTGCTCCGTAGGGCTCGTCCATCAGCATGACGCGGGGGTCGTTGGCCAGGACCCTGGCGATCTGCACCCGTTGCTTCATGCCGCCGGACAGTTCCCTCGGCAGCTTCTTGCGGTGCTGTTCGAGCCCCACCAGGGTGAGAGCGTCGTTGACTGCCTGTAGCCGCTGCTGCTTGGCTACACCGCGGACTTTGAGTCCGTATTCCACGTTGCGTTCCACGTTGAGCCATGGAAACAGCGCGATCTCGTTCTGAAATACGACTCCCCTGTCCGCACCAGGACGGACAATCTGATGCCCGTCCATAAGAATGGCTCCTGTACTCGGCCTTTCGAATCCGGCCATCATGTGCAGCAGGGTCGACTTTCCGCAGCCACTGGGGCCGAGGATGCACATGAACTCTCCCGGACGTACTGCGAGGTCAACATCACGGACTGCCGTATACCCTGCCGCCGTTCGGGTGCCTGCGAAATGCTTGGTGACCTTCTGCAGCTCGATTCCTGTTGTGGCGGTCCTGGTTCCGTCTTGGACGCGATACATCATTCCTTCACCTGCTCCGGGGCGACTTCCCTCAGATGATCGACCGCGAAAACCTGGTCAAGGTCAGGCATCTTTTGCAGCTTGCCGTTCGCCATCATCCAGTTGGCGATCTTTTCCATGCTTTCCCGGACTGATGCGTCATAGTGCACGGTGTAGTCGAACTTTGCGTCCTGAAGGAAGGACGTGACCGTCTCCTTGTCCGATTTCGTCCACTTTGCTCCGATCTCAGCTGCCCTCTCCTGGTTGGCCTTGATGAAGTCGTTGGCTTCGATCAGGGCTGCCAGTGCTTTCTTGACGCCGTCAGGGTTGGAGCTGACCCAGTTTTTGTTCATCTGGAGCAGGATCCGGGTGGTGTACACCTCTTCGGTGCCGGGCTCAAGAACGTGGGCATTGTTGATTGAGTTGAGCGCACGCGACACGACGGGCTCCACGTTGAGGAAGCCATCGATGTCACCCCGTGCCATCACCGCCACCTGCTCGGCAGCGTCAACATTCACGAACTCCACTTCTTCCCGGGGGATGTTGAAGTGGTTCAAGTACTCCTGGAAGGAGTATTCGAAGGCGGAGCCGCCGATCAGCCCGATCTTCTTTCCGCGCAGGTCTTCCGGCTTTTGGATCGAGTCATTCACCACAATGCGCTGGTCCTCAGCCGTGGCGACCACTGCCGGCACAACCAGGCCGGCCCCTTGGCCAAGCAGGCCAAGGAGGGGGAATTCCACCGAACCTGCCGTCTGTGCTTCCCCGGCCAGGACGGCTTCCGTTCCCAGGAATCCGACGTCGAAAACCCTCACTGTTGATTCGATGCCGTGCTTGTCGAATATGCCTTCATCCTCAGCGACGAAGACGTTCAGCCAGGACAAATTCCCTGCCCCGGTGAAGGTCATGGGGATTTTGCCGCCTTCGCCTTGCTGTTGGTTGCCTCCCCCGCAGCCTGTGGTGACGAATGCAAGAGCGAGACACAAAAGTCCGATGAGTCCGGAGCGTCCGGAATTCAGAACTTTCACGATGTTCCTTCTTTCTTGAGGGGTGGTACGACTGCGCCTGACGCGAATTCCTGGCCACTGATGGGGCCCTCAAGAATGGTGTCCAAGCGCACCGGCCTTCCGCCGGCGTCAACGGAGGCCTGTGCTGCCTCCATCACTGCTGTGGCTTCCAAGGGATAGGTATAGGGAAGAGGCGGCCTGCCTTCGGCTGCTCCATGGAGGAACCGGGCAAGCGTTTCCACCATCCCTGCTTCTTTTTGCGCCTCACCTATATCGGCCTCGAGGTAGCCCTTCGAGCCGTAGAGAACCACGTGACGGGTGGCCGCTGCTCCCTGCAACGCATTCACAACGAGCACGCGCCCGTCGTCATAAGTCACGATGATCACCCGTGCCTGTGGTGTGTGCTGCGCCTGGACAGATACGGCGCCCGGGCCCAGTATTGCCTGCCCAACCTCGACCATGTGTGTTGTGTAGAAGTAGGCATTGTCCAGGTAGGGACCGCTGGCAATACAGGTCTTGATGTCCCCGAGACCGGAAGCCTGAGCGGTCAGGCTTAGGACCGAGGGCGACCATTTCCAGGGTGAGGATGTAAAGACAACAGAGCCACTCCTCTCGGCCAGGCTGAGGAGTTCTCTGGCCTCCTGGGTGCTTTCCGTGAAGGGCTTGTCCACAAACACGGGCAAGCCTGCCTCCACGAAGGGGCGGGCCAGTGCTGCATGGTCCTTGCCGTGCCAGGTGCAAACCAGGACCCCGTCAACCAGGCCGAGCATCGCCTCAGGACTGGCCGCTACGTGGTGCACACCTGTTTGGGCGGCCCATTGTTTGACCGTCGCGGTGTCCGGACCCCACCATGAGGTGACCTTCGCATCCCGGAAGGCGCTGTCGGCGAGAATTTGGTCAGCCGAGGGCAGTTCGGGATCCCAGGCCCCCTCGCACCTGAACTGCGGCGGTGCCATTCCTCCGACGGCCGCCGAATGGTCCACTTTGGCTTTGGGAAAAGCCGGCCCTGGGTGCGCGTTGAGTATCGATGCGTACTCAAGAGCGTGGAGCAGATCGCTTCCGATCATTCCTAACTGCACTGCGACCCCCTTTGGTCACGGCCGTACTTTTCCGCCGGCTGCACTGCTTTGCCCGCTTTATTAGTCAGACTAATCCTCAGTGAAAGAGAGGTCAAGGACCGGTTTTAGTCTGACAAACTCTTTTGCATTGGTTCGCCCTGCGGTACCGTTATCGCATCTCTTCAATGGCGAAAAGCGGAAAGGCGGAGGCTATGGCAGCCAACGATCAACCGGTACGCGTCGCGCTCGTAGGGGCAGGCGAAATCGCTGAAGTGGCTCATCTGCCGGCCTGGTCGGCTGCAGGGGACGCCAGAGTCGATGTGCTGGTGGACCCCAACCAGGAACGTGCCCAACGGATCGCCGCAGAGTTCGGCATCCCCAACTGCGCGGTGGACTTCGAGGAACTTCTTCAGTCAGGCGATGTTGATGCAGTAGACATCTGCACCCCGCCGCATCTGCACGCCCCCATGGTCCTCAACGCCCTGGATGCCGGTCTGCACGTGCTGGTGGAAAAGCCAATGGCAACAAACCTGCTTGACGGTGAAGCCATAGCACGGGCGGCACGGGCCAGCGGCAAAACTGTGATGATCGCGGAAAATTGGCTGTTTTCGAGCGCGCGCCGGGAGGCTGAGGAGATTATTCGCAAGCATGCCCTCGGGCAGCCGTTCCTCGTGAAGGCCAGGCACGAAAGCTCACTCTACGTGGCGTCAACAGGCGGTGCGCCCGCCTGGACTTTTTCACCGGATACTGCCGGAGGCGGGTACCTCATGCAGGCCGGAATCCACACCGTAGCGCTGATCGAGGCCATGGTGGGGCCCTTTCAGGAAGTCTCGGGTTACACCAGTGCCGGAAACACCCCACCGGATGGTTTTTTGGAAAGTACGGCGGTGCTGACCGCACTGTTCGAATCCGGGGCGCTTGGATCACTGGCTTTCACCGCCCGGTCACAGCATCTGGGACCGCGGCGCCTTGGACTGGAGCTGTTCTTTGACAAAGGTTCGCTTGAACTGGATGTGTGGACTGGCCGCGTCAGTTACACAGTCGAGGGGAGACAGACGACCGTTGAGGATGCAAACAGTTCAATGGGCTTCGCGGAGGAAATCAGCCACTTTGTTCACTGCCTGAGGACTGGATCCGAACCGGAGACAAGCCCGGCCCGTCTGCTCAGCAGCTTGAAAACCGTATTTGCGGCCTACGAGTCCGCAAGGACCGGCAACTCGGTCCGCCCCTCCAATGTGGCCTCAACTCCTGCTCCTGCTGGAGCGAAAGAGGTGGATGCCAGTGGCGACTGACCAACCGCACGGACCGTTGCTTGCCGAATACCTCAAAGGCGAACAGCTGGCCCGCGGACGGCTTGCCCGGCCCACCACAGGCCAAGCCCAGCTCGAACGGCTGCCGCTTCGCTGCTGGTTGAGCGGGACGGGAACTCCCGCAGTGGTTGATGGCCGCTATGGCCCCTCCACCGTGCTGTCCATCGGCGAGGACCTGGTCATGGTTGATACCGGCAATGGCTGCGCCTACCAGCTGTTCCGGCTCGGCAGGCGCCCCGAAGAAGTTACGCACGTACTCATCACCCACAACCATGTGGACCACAACGCTGATCTAGGCTTCCTGATTCTGGCGCCATGGATCCATCGAACGCAGGAAAAACCGCCCACTGTCATCGGTCCCCCCGGCACGCTCGAATACGTGAACCGGATCTTCGCCGCTCACGACTACGACATCCGGGCCAGGCTTCCGCATGGATATGATCCTGAAGGGCTGAGCGTGCCGGTCATCGAGGTTGATGACGGCCTTACCTTGAATTTTTCGGGGTGGCAGGTGTCAGCTGTGAAGGTAGAGCATTCTCCTGTCGAGGACGCCTTTGGGTACGTGTTCCGAACCGCTGCCCACGCTGTTGCCATATCCGGTGATACCCGGCCCTCTGACAGTCTGATTGCGGCGGCGCAGGGCGTGGACGTGCTGATCCACGAAGCGCTTTTCCCCGGCTACGGGATTCCGGATTATCACACGTCCGTCCATGACGTGGGCCGCGTCGCCAAGGCCGCCAACGCAGCCCTCCTGGTACTGACGCACCTCATCCCGGGCCACTTGCCGGAGGAGAAGTGGCGTGACATTGTCCAGCGGAGTTTCCAGGGGGACCTTATTGTGGGAACTGACCTGCTGCAGGTCTGCGACCTGTCCTGACTTTTGCCGCCGCCCCGGCGCTGAAGCCAACGTGCATTCGGGAAAGACTGGACGGTGCCGCCGTATGCGCGGCTTCCAGTTGGGCGTCCAACCCTAGAATGAGGCATGGACTTCGCGGGTACGCTGTGGACGGTACTGGGGGTCGGGCTGATCCTGCTGATGCTCGCAGACGTTTTCTACACCCTTCTCTACCCACACGGTTCCGGTCCCGCGGGGCAGGCCGTCATGCGTGGATTTTGGCTCCTGTCCAAAAGCTGCGGGGCCGGGGATCCTCCATTGCAGCACCGCTGGCCATGGCCACTGTTATTGCGGTCTGGGCAAGTTTGGCCGTCATCGGATGGGCCCTGCTCTACCTGCCCCACCTGCCCGACGGGTTCGTTTATGGAGCTGGCGTTCCCCTGCGGGGGGATTTCGCCGAAGCGGTCTACGTCTCGATGGTCAGCCTTTCAACTGTTGGCTTTGTGAGATCGTGGCCGCCGATCCGCTGCTCAGGCTGGTATCTGCGCTCCAGGCCGTCACCGGTCTCGGGCTGCTGACTGCTACGGTCTCATGGATCCTGCAGACCTACCCTGCCCTGAACCGGCGCCGGGCACTTGCCCATCAGCTGAACCTGTTCGGGAAGCCGCGGGCCCCGAGGGCGTTGCCGCGCTGGACCCGGGCCACGCAGCCGGACTGCTGGAGTCGCTGGCGAGCAACGTGGCGGCATCACCGGCATCGGGCGGGGGGACCTGGCACGTGATGCACTTTCACCTCAGCCCGAATGAAGCGGGCAACACAGTTTGTTCCTCGGCGCCCGTGTGGTCAAGGACAGCACGCTGATGCAATTGTGCTGGGCCTGCAGCGCTTATTCGCAGGCCACCCCGTCAGAGTCCCCGTCCAGCCCTGAGCGGTAGCCCGGCGAACCCGCGTACAGCGGCGCCGCGCCGGCAGCCACCACCTCGGTGCAGTTGGCGTAGTAAATTGCAGCCTGGGCGGCAGGCTCCACGGCAGCCGGCGCCAACTGGCCGGGGCAACCGGCGAGGATGCCGGCAATCGCGTCGTGCTCGGCCTGCGTCACCCACAGGCTGTACCGCGCCTTCACCGAAACCTGGCGGGCGACGTACTCGCAGCGGAACCCCTTGTTGGGCGGCAGCCAGGTGGCGGCGTCGCCGTCGCCCTTTTGCTGATTGGTGGGGCCATCGGTGGCCTGAAGGTTCAGCGGGTCATTCGCGAACGCTGTCCGCTGCTCCGTGGTCAGCTGCTGGGCGCCCTTCTGCCACGCGTCGCTGAGCGCCACCACGTGGTCAATCTGCACGGCGCTGCTGGTGGTTGTCCCGCGCAGGAAGTTGATGATGGTCGACGTGTAGGGGTCCGCCAGGATCCCGGACTTGACCGTGCACGGAACGCTGTTGACGTAGGTAATATCCGTCAGGTCCCGGTTGAGCATGTCATCACGGGTGTCGCAACCGTTCCGGTCAACGTCAGCCCAGGTGGGGCCGAACAGCGAACGCTCATAGCCCGTCTTGGGCGCCCGGCCCTTAATGGGGAGGCTGGCCAGCAGGTCGGCCGCCTCCATGCCGACGGCAGGTTCCACAACGGCGGAAGTGGAGCCGTCCGCGGTGTCTGCAACCGCCGGCGCACCAACGGTGAAGAGGGCAAGGAGGGCTGAAAGGACGACGGCGGCTGCCCAGCGGGTGCCGGATGTGGACGGCGTTGCTCCGGGCAAGGACGTGTTGCTGGACATGCTGTTTCCCAGGTGTGTGTGCACGATAGTCGGCTGAGTCAGCCGCGCGGCTGGCTCCGTCGAAGAGCTTAGCCGCCGCCCCAGGGTGGAAACGCCCGTATCAGCCGAAGCGCGCCAAACCTTTCCGAGTCCTGCGCTGATCCTGGGCTTCATGATGCAACTGGCTGTGATGATGCTTCCAAGTGTGGCAACACACACGCCGTCCGGCGTTACCGGGAACGGCAGCAGGGGTCCAATTAGCCGCCGCGTCCGGCGTCGGCCTGTTGCTCGCTTTCACTGCCTCGTAGGCAATGGCGGGACCGCCAACTTCTTCGGGCAATAGCAAGGGCGATTGAAAGAAAGCAGGAGGGCGGCGCATTCGCCGCCCTCCTGCTTATTCAAGACGCTCTGCGGGAAACGGAACCCGCTAAAAGCCGTCGATCGAGAAGTATGAACCAGTCGAATCTGCTTCCATGGCAGGCCGCTGGAGGTAGCTTTCCAGTTCCGGCAGGGTTACTCCTGCCGCAAGCGCCAGGGCAGAGGCACTAACGCTGGCATTCGACGCCGTCCTCAAGGCTGCACACAATTCCTCCTCGGCCGAGTCCATCTCCCACTGCAGCCGTTCAAGCCTGGCAGACGCGAGGGCAATGTCCCGCAGGGAATCTGCGTGGGGGCCAGTAGCTGACCCTTTGACGGAAGCCGGTTGGCTGCACGTCGTGGCTGATTGGGAACGTTTCCTGCCGACCCGGGCTGGGCCGTCAAATGGTTCTGCTACGGCGGTCATTGTCATCCCTGACTAGGCCGGCCAACATTCATCTAGCCAGCCTAGTATTTAGGAATCCTAAACAATTGTCCACTCCGCCCGGATCACCGGACTCTTTCGATGTCGTTCATGGCGTCACGCATCCGGGTAATGAACTTCATGACGGCAGACAACTCCTCCTGATCGAGGGAGGCAATAACATCGGCCAGGGGGCGCCGGGCGTGATCAAGGGGCCCTGCACCCGCAGCCTCGGCCTGTTTCGTGACCCTGAGAATGACGGCCCTGCGGTCCACGGGGTGGGGCTCGCGGCGAACAGCGCCGCTGCTGACCAGGCGGTCAACCAGCGCCGTAACTGATGCGGAGCTCAATCCCAAGCGGATGGCCAGTTCCGTGGGCCGCAGCCCTTCACCGGTGGCAGAGGCATCGCGAAGGTACCGCAGGGCAAGGGCGTCCGTGGCCGCGCGGTCCACCATGGACCTGGTCCGCCGCAGCATTGATGTTTCCGCCGCGCGGAATTCGCTCAGGGCATTCAGCACGTCACTGGTGGTGATCCGCTCCCGGGTGGCACGGGTTAGGATTTCCGCGCTAACCGATGGTCGCATGTCCTTTTTGCCTCGACAGGCTACTTACACGATTCCCTAGCAAACAGTGGTAAGGCAATTTCGGTGCGGCGGCACGCAGGGCGGTTTGTGCCTGGACTGCAGGGCCTTGGCCCGCCTGTCATCCCTATTAGGTACCCTCAGTCCATGGACGCCAACACCCTGGCCAACTTCCTGCTGGTCCTCTTCTTCGTGCTGCTGGGCGGGGTGTTCGCCGGGACGGAAATGGCGCTGGTCTCGCTCCGCGAAAGCCAGGTCCGGCGGATGGAAAAGTCCGGCAAACGCGGCGCCCGCATCGCCGCGCTGGCCGGGAATCCGAACCGGTTCCTCTCCACCGTCCAGATCGGCGTCACCCTCTCAGGCTTCTTCTCCGCCGCCTACGGCGCCTCCACCATCGCGCCCGACGTCGAGCCGCTCCTCGAAGGCCTCGGCCTCGGAGCTGCCGCCGAACCCGTCGCCTTCATCGGGATGACCGTGCTGGTGGCCTACCTGTCCCTGGTGCTCGGCGAACTGGTGCCCAAGCGACTGGCCATGCAAAGCGCCGTCGGCTTCACCAAAGTCCTGGCCCCTCCCCTGCACGTCCTCTCCGACATCATGCGCCCCGCCGTCTGGGTGCTGTCCGTCTCCACGGACGCCGTGGTCCGGCTCTTCGGCGGTGACCCGAAAGCCAAGCAGGAAAGCGTCAGCTCCGAGGAACTGTGGGATATGGTCTCGCAGAGCGAGGAGCTGGAGGAACACAGCCGCAACATCCTCGCCGACGTCTTCGGCGCCGGCGAGCGCTCCCTCCAAGAGGTGATGCGGCCCCGCACCGAGGTCACCTTCCTTAGCGGCGACCTGACCATCGCCGAGGCGCGCAGGCAGGTGCGCGACGGCCCCTACTCCCGCTATCCCATCATCGGCAAAACTCCCGACGGCGTCCTTGGCTTCATCCACGTACGTGACCTCATGCCCCGGGACGGAAAGGCGGAGTACGACGGCGGCCGGGTGCGGGATATCGCCCGGGAGATCCTTCCGCTGCCGGGCACCAACAGGGTGCTGCCGTCGCTGACCCGGATGCGCCGGACGGGCCAGCAGATCGCGCTGGTGGTGGACGAATACGGCGGCACGGACGGGATCGTCACCCTCGAGGACCTGGTGGAGGAACTCGTGGGCGAGATCTACGACGAATACGATACCGGTGCAGACCCCGAGGACCGCACCACCAAAGCGGACGGTTCGCTTGATGTGGACGGGGCACTGATCCTGCAGGAGTTCGGATCCGTGTCCGGGATCGAGCTGCCGGACGGGCACTACGAGACGGTGGCGGGATTTGTCATCGACCGGCTGGGCCGGCTGCCGCGGCTTGGCGACAAGGTGGAGGTGGACGGCCCCGCTTTGACCGTGACGGGGATGGACCGGCTGCGGGTTTCACGGATCCGGGTGACGCCGGTGAGCCCGGAACAGCACGCCGCATCCTGACGTTCACTGGTGTGAGCAAACGGGTTGTCATCCCGGTTGTAGGTCCTGGCTGCGATCGTGGCGGCTTTTGGCCTGCACCTGTTCCAGCCCTGGCGGATCTTCAGCAGCTCCACGGTCCCCTACCGGCCCAACCCCTTCGCGTAGGCGGCCTGGCCCACGTGCTGCAGGCAGTCCGCGATGGTGCTGACCAGCCTGACGCCGAGGGTGACCGGCGGATCCCAGCGCCGGTCCACCACACGGTCCAGGTCCTCATCCGTCAGGCTTTCGAGAAAGCCCGCGGTCTGCCAGTGCACGGCGTCGTAGTACTCCAACAGCAGGTCCGGCTCGGCCTGTACGGCGTCCACCTGCTTGGTTGAGTGTCCGTAGCCGGTATCCCGCTCGGCGAGCGGCAGCCTGAACCGGTCCTGAAACCCCTGACCGGTCCAGACCTGCTCCAATCCTGCGGCGTCGGCCACCTGCGCGTCCTCCACCCTGCCCAAGTGCCAGATGAGCCACGCGATCGAGTTTCCGGTACCCGCAGGCCGTTTGGTGAGTGCACCGCCGTCGAGCCCTTCCAGCGTGGCCTCCACCTCCTCACGGATCCGTGCGAAGGCATCCAGCAGCAGCTCACTTGTTTTCATGCAGTCGCTTCTCCTCGTTCGATCGTGTCCAGGTCCCGGACCGGCGGATTCGGTGGCGGGGGCCATGCAAGCACTCTTCCATGCCGGGGGCAGGAGCCGACAACAGCTCGCTCTCCCCTATTTCTCTCCGGCGAAAGAAAGGGGGAGATCCTCCGTTGACTGCGATTTCCCGCGGACGTGCAATTAATGTGGCTCCAGCAGCAGCCGAAGCCACAACCACCGAGGCGGCCTCCCGCTTCCGTTAGGCTGCCTGAATATTGGAGGTCATCATGGGACAGGCACGCGAGGTCATGGACCGGCTCACCACCGCCATGAATACGAAAGACAGGGATATGCTGTCCGGCTGCTACGCAGCCGACGCCGTGGCACACACCCCCGACCAAGGTGAAATCAGGGGACGGGATGCCATCAGCAGTTACCTTTTCGGCTTCTGGGAGGGAATACCGGATGTGCGGTACGAGGTCACCGAACGGCATGACACCGGTGACGTGGCCATTGATGAGGGCATTGTCACCGGCACGAACACCGGACAACTGGTTATGCCCTCCGGGCAAACGCTCCCGCCCACCGGCAAACAGCTCCGGATCAGGAGTTGTGACGTGGCCACCATCAGGAATGGTGAGATCACATCGCACCACTTCTACTTCGACCAGGTGGAGTTCCTGTCTCAGCTTGGGCTGATGCCCGAGATGACCACGCACTGACGGATCCTCTGGCCTAAGCGGCCGCTCCAAGTTCCCGGCGGGCCCTTGCTGTCCGGGCGGGTCCACCATGCCCATTGGTAGGCGGCCGGAAGAATCCATAACCCGCCGGAACGGTAAGGCCTATGGCTACCTAACAGCCCCTTCCAGCCTCCCCTATCTGGTTCCGCGGCCGCTCAGCGCCCGCTGGACGGACGTAACATGTTCCCGCCGGGAGGTGATGAAATGGCCTCCGAGCCGCCTTCCACCTAGGGCATTTTTTCGCCACGAGCTGGGCATCGGTGGTTGCTGCAGTTGCATCAAAAGGAATCCATCAGCAAAAAAATCAATCCACCGGCACAACCGGGGCACCATTATGCGTCTGCTACGCCTTCTCATCGCTCTACTGCTTGTGGCTGCCGGCACAGTCGCACTTCCATCCGCCGCCCAGGCGGCCGACGTAGGAGTGCCTGGGCCATCGTATGCCGGCGACGGCGTGAGAACTCCGACTGCGGACAAGGCCCAGAGCAAGCTCTGGTTTCAGGATGGAAGCTGGTGGGGTCTGTTGTGGAGCACGTCGGCGAAGGCGACGAAGATCCACCGGCTGGACGTGGCAACGCAGGCGTGGCAGGAGACGGAAACGGTTGTTGACGTACGGCCGACCGCGCGCGGTGACGCACTCTGGGACGCAAAGGATAGCAAACTCTACGTCGTGTCGGGCACCACAGTGCTCTCGGAGTGGAGCTCGCCGCCGTCCCGGGAGGACACGGCGTCCGGGTCCGCAGAGCTTCACCGCTACAGCTACGACGCGGTGACGAGGACCTACTCGCAGGACCCCGGTTTCCCCGTCACCCTTCACGATGGGAGCACGGAATCGATCACGGCGGCCAAGGACTCCATCGGCAAGCTGTGGGTAACCTACACCGTCGTCTCCGGCGACAACAGCAACCGCGTCTACGTCAACCACTCGACCACCAGCGACACGGAGTGGGGAACTCCGCTCGTCCTGCCGACAACCAACGCCCAGGTGCACCACGACGATATCTCCGCAATCACGTCATTCCAGGGCGACAAGGTCGGAATTATGTGGAGCAATCAGCGGATAGGGCATAAAGAAGTTCTACTTTGCCGTCCACCAGGACGGCCAGCCCGAGAACTCGTGGCAGATAGAAGTCGCTTACGGCGGGGGTATCAACTGCACCGGGTGCGTGAACGACCATCTATTACAAGAACGCGCCGATTGACAACGTCTCCTTTGCGCCCGGTGCCGGTACGCCAATCATCAGCAGCAGTACGGACAACGACATCAACGACCCCACGTCAACGAAACAAAACGTGAACAGCCAGACCGGCCTGGTGGTGTTGGCAGCTTCCAGGACCAACGCCCGGTACTGGCACGCCCACATAAACCTGGCGAACTAGTTGACGAGTTGTCATCGCCTGACGGGATGCGTGCCCCATAAACAACGACAGATGCCGTGGGCGCCCTGTGAATAGGGCGTCCACGGCATCTGTCCAAGCGGAGTCACTCATGCGACGACGAGTGGGTCAGGTGATGTGCCCTACTTGTCACAACCAATTGCCGTCGCCGTCCCGGCCGAGGTGCTTGCCATGGCGTGGCGTGCCTGGCAGCTTCCCTTCATGAGAGCTTGAGCAGATCTTCACGAATGGCCGGTTCGAACTACACAATTGTCCGTCCCGCTTTTCCGACCACGGCGGATATCAGGGCAACCCAGAGTGAGTGAGCGTTTCCTGTTTATATGCAACGAGTGAGAGAGCGTCACTGGTTCAATACAACGAGTGAGAGAGCGTTCGTTTTTCTGGAGGCTCCTGTAATGCTTCTTAAATGTGGGAGGCCCCAACCAGTGC
>NZ_VAHN01000013.1 GCF_005796205.1 Pseudarthrobacter sp. NamE2
AAAACCGAAGGCCAGCAAGCCGCCACCGACGTCAAAGACCGCGCCACCGACGCCAAAACCAACGTCCAAAA
This sequence comes from Pseudarthrobacter sp. NamE2, assembly GCF_005796205.1. Classification (GTDB taxonomy): domain Bacteria; phylum Actinomycetota; class Actinomycetes; order Actinomycetales; family Micrococcaceae; genus Arthrobacter. The sequence continues at coordinate 72 of NZ_VAHN01000013.1, forward strand.
CACGTGAGCGGCCAGGACTTGGTTCCAACGCCGACCCGCAACCCGGCGGGGCAGCGCACGGACCCGGACCAGCAGTTCACCAGCGGCGAAAGCCAAAACCTCGGCAGAGTTCTCCGGCGGCTTCAAGCACTGGGTACTTGAGCAAGGAACGGGGCCGCGACGGCCGCAGCGCCGAACTTCACCTCACCCCGGAAGGACGTGCCGCCCTTTCCGCCGCTGAAAGCCTCATCGGAAAAGGAACCGGAAATGAACCATCCGATGAGAACCTCTTCCGCCAACAACTGGAACAACACATCCGTCACCTAAGAAACACCGAACCAGGCTCTGGCATGCACGGGGCACGGGAACGACGGACACGAACGATTGCACGGCCCCGCCAGGGGCAGGAACAGCACATAACGCATTTCAACGAATCAGGAGCAACCACATGACGACAGAAAACCGCATCACCGAACCCAAAACGAATGTTCAAAAGGCAGCCCAGGCGGTGGGAGCAGTCTTCCTTCTCGTCGGCGTCCTCGGCTTCATTCCCGGCATCACCAGCAATTACGAAGCACTCTCCTTCGCCGGCCACGACTCTGAAGCGCTCCTGCTGGGCATCTTCCAGGTCTCGATCCTGCACAACATCGTCCACCTGCTCTTCGGCGTCGCCGGGATCCTGATGTCGCGCACCAACACCCAGTCCCGAAACTACCTGCTCTACGGCGGCGTCATCTACCTGGTCCTGTGGCTGTACGGCCTCATCATCGGCCATGACACTCCCGCCAACTTCGTCCCGGTCAACACCGCTGACAACTGGCTGCACTTCGTCCTTGGCATCGGCATGATCGCCCTGGCCGTCCTGCTTTCCCGCAACACACGCACCGCCGGGACAGCCAGCCGGTAACCTCAAACCGCGGAAACAACACTCAGCTTTCGGACACCGTACTTAGACGCATAGTTTTACCGACACGCAAACGAGGCTGGTGCTACCTGAATTCGGGTAGCACCAGCCTCTTTGCGCGTCGAGGGCAGTACGCGTTCCCCGACTGCTGTGGCGGCAACTTCACACTCGTCGGCACTTGGATTTTTGTCCATGTATGCAGACTTCCGGTGCCCGGAGGTCTGCATATCTGGACAAAAACTCGCGGCGGTGGGGGAGCGAAGGGGGTTGAACCGGCCAGGCGGCGAAGGGGAGCCGCGGGGCGGAGGTGCGTACCGTCGTACTCCTTGTCCTCTCAGTGGACAAAACGGTTTTGCAACTTTCCCTGTGACCCTTGACACCCGTGTCCCGCGCATCCTAATCTAAGTGCCAAGTCGTTTTGGCAAAACGATTTTGCACCCCAAGTCATTCTCACCACTTCCGTTCGAGAGAAAGTGAGTCGACAGCGATGTCCACTCGTACATTCATCAGTAGGCTCGCCATCGGCGGCATCTGCACCGCCGCCGCACTGGCCGCCTCCGCGTGCGGCGCAGGGGGCCCGGCCAACACGTCAGGAAGCGCGGGCACCAACACCGTCAACGTCCTGGTCGAAGCCGGCGGCCATGCCGTGCTTACCGGCGTCGCCGAACAGTGCAAGCAGGACGCCGGCGTCAACGTCAACTTCGTCGAACTGCCCTACGACGGCATGTTCAACCGGCTCTCCAGCGAATTCTCCTCCGGCAACGTCTCCTTCGACGTCGCCGCCCTGGACTCCGTCTGGCTGCCCAGCTTCAAGGACGCCGTCCAGCCCATCGACGAGATCTTCACCGAGGAAGCAAAGAAGGACATCTTCCCGGCCCTGGTCAAGGAAGCCAACGTGGACGGGCACTTCATCGGCCTGCCCGCCTGGACCAACGCCGAAATCATCCTTTACCGCAAGGACCTGTTCGAGGACACCAAGAACAAGGCCGATTTCCAGGCCAAGTACGGCTACGAGCTCGCCGCCCCCACCACCTGGAAGCAGTACCAGGACATCTCCGAGTTCTTCACCAGGGACGGCATGTACGGCACGGACGTCAAAGGCGGAGTGGAAACCGAATGGCTGGCCCACGTCCTGCAGGCCGGCTCGCCCATGGTCCTGGACGGCGACAAGGTGGTCATCGACAATGCCGCCCATAAGGAAGCCCTGGACTTCTACGTCGGCCTCGCCAAGTCCGCCCCCTCCGGCGCAGCGCAGGTGGACTGGGCCGCAGCGCAAAACCTGTTCAACCAGGGCAAGACGGCCATGACCCGCTTCTGGGCCCACGCCTACCGGCAGATCCCCGCGGACTCCCCGGTGGCCGGCGAGGTGGGCACCGCCCCGATGATCGCAGGTTCCGCCGGCATCGGCGGCGTCCCCGGCCCCTGGTACCTGACCGTTCCCAAGGCCACCAAGAACACCGAGGCTGCCAAGAAGTTCGTCCAGTGCGCCTACGACCACAACGAGAAGGGCATCGAATCCAACCTCGGCCTGGCCTCCCGCATCTCCGCGTTCGAGAAGTACCAGGACAAGGAAGGCTACGAGAGCTTCGGCCCCCTGATCGAGACCCTCAACGGCCCCGCCACCGCCACCCGCCCGGCCACCGAAAAGTGGCAGCAGATTGTGGACACCGTCCTGGTGCCCATGCTGCAGAAGGCCGTGGCCGGCGGTGACTCCGCCGCCCTCCTCGCCGACGCCAAGAAGCAGATCGAGGACCTCCTCAAGTAAGACCCCCGCGGCCGGCACCTGACCAACCGGTGCCGGCCGCGGCCCCAACCAGCGGAAGAGAAAACCGTGCGCATCTCCGATCGCCGCTTCGCCCTGTACCTGATGGCCCCGGCGGCGCTGTTCCTGGCAGTCTTCGTGGCCTTCCCGCTGTTCCGCCTGATCACGGACAGCTTCTTCAAAATCTCCCCGATCGCTGGCGGCCCCCGCGACTTCGTCGGCCTGGACAACTACATCAACGCCTTCGCCTCCGAGGCCTTCACCGGCGCCGGCTGGCGGACCCTGGCCTACACCTTGATAGTTGTCACGCTCGAGTTCGCACTCGGTCTGGGCATGGCCCTGCTGTTCACCATGCTCGGCCGCAGCTCCCAGATCTGGCGGACCGTGTTCATGTACCCGCTGATGATCGCCCCGATCGTGGCGGGCCTGCTGTGGAAATTCCTGATGATCGACAACTTCGGCCTCATCGGAACCGTCCTGCACCAGGCGGGCATCCTGGACAACCCCAACCAGATCGGCTGGCTCTCCGACCCGGACATTGTGCTCTACTCGGTGGCCATCCCGGACATCTGGCTCACCACCTCATTCATGTGCCTGGTCCTCTTCGCCGGGCTGCAGAACATCCCCGGGGACCTCATCGAGGCGGCCCGGCTGGACGGCGCACGGGCACCCGCCCTGCTGTTCCGGATCATCCTTCCGCTGCTCCGCCCCGTCATCGCCGTCGCCCTGGTGGTCCGCGGCATCGACGCCGCCCGGGCATTCGACACCATCCTCATCCAGACCAACGGCGGCCCGCAGTCCGCCTCGGAAACCATGAGCCTGCTGATCTACCGCACCATGATCCGCTTCGGCGATCCCGGCCTGGCCAGCGCCATGGGCACCATCTACCTGCTGGCCATGCTCGCCGTCGCGTTCGTCGCGGTGGCCACCATCTGGCGGCCAGGAAAGGACAACTGATGCGCGTCGCCGAAAGAATCAAACACGACGGCGGGACCGCGGCCAAGGCGGCCAAGGCACCTTCCGCACCGGCCGCCGTCGTACCTCCCCGCAAGCGCCGCGGCGTCAACCGGGAAGGCCTGGAAGCCGGCCGCCGCAGTACCCGGACCCTGCTGTGGGTCCTCCTCGCAGCGGCCATGGTGCTGTACGGATTCCCGTTCCTGTACCTGCTGTTCACGTCCTTCAAGACGCCCATCGACACCATCGCGGTGCCGCCCACCATCCTTCCCCGGGAGTGGACGCTGGAGAACTACACCAGCGCGCTCGGCCGCAACGGAGTCCTGGCCTCCTTCATCAACAGCATCCAGACGGCCGTCATCAGCACCGTGCTGTCCCTGGTCCTGGCGGTCCCCGCCGCGTACGGGATCACCCGCTACAAAACCCTCAGCGGCAGGATCTTCATCATGGCCGCCCTGGTCACCCGCATGGTCCCGCCCGTGGCAATCGGTATTCCGCTGGCCTCAATGATGGGCTCCGTTGGCCTCTCGGACACGCCCATCGCCCTGTCCATCGCGCACACCACCATCTCGCTGCCGCTCTCCATCTGGCTGATGTCCAGCTTCTTCGAGGCGGTGCCGAAAGACCTGGAGGAAGCCGCCACCGTGGACGGCTGCAGCAGGCTAGGCGCACTCTGGCGCGTAGTGATCCCGGTGGTGTCCGGCGGCATCGCCGTCACCGCGATCTTCGCCTTCCTGGCCTCCTGGAACGAGTTCCTGTTCGCGCTCTTGATGACCGCGATCCGTTCCCAGACAACGCCCGTGGTGATCGCCAACTTCCAGACCCAGTTCGGCCTGGACTGGGGTTCCATGACGGCCCTGGCCGCCGTGTACTCCATCCCGGTCATCCTCCTGACCCTGCTCCTGCAACGCAAGATCGTGGCCGGCATGACGCTCGGCGCGGTCAAGGGCTGAACATTATGGGCAACAGGAACATCGGCATCAAGGACGTGGCCGTCGCCGCGGGCGTGTCCGTGACCACCGTCTCCCACGTCCTCAACGACGTTTCCTACGCCCGGGTCAGCCCCGAAACCCGGGACAAGGTGCGGACCGCCGCCGAGGAACTGGGCTACGGCCCCAACCGGCTGGCCCAGGCCCTGCGCACCCAGCGCACCGGGATGCTGGGGCTGGTGAGCGAGGACATCGCCACCACGCCGCACGCCGGCCGGATCATCCTCGGCGCTGACGAGGCCGCCAAGGCACGTGGCTACAACCTCATGATCATCAACACCTCCGGCTCCGCCAGCCTCCCATCCCGGCAGGCCGACGTCGAGGCCCTCCTGGAACGCCGGGTGGACGGCATCCTCTACGCCACCATGTACCACCGCACCGTGGAACTGCCGGCCAACCTCGCCACCGTGCCCTCTGTCCTGGTGGACTCCGTGTCCACCGCCGGGAACATCACCTCCGTGATCCCGGACGAGGAAGGCGGGGCACGCGCCGCCGTGGGCGCGCTGCTTGAAGCCGGCCACACCCGGATCGGGTTCCTCAACAACACCGACGACGTCCCCGCCACCCGCCAGCGGCTCCGGGCCTTCCGGGCCATGCTGGACGAAGCAGGGCTCGACGGCGGCGCGGCGCCTGTGGCGTCGGCGGTCTCCGAGGTGCACGGCGGCTATGAGGCGGCCTGCCGGATCCTCTCGCGTGCCGACCGGCCCACCGGACTGTTCTGCTACAACGACCGGATGGCGATGGGTGCCTACCGTGCCGCCGCCGAACTGGGACTGCGCATCCCCGGCGACCTGTCCGTCGTCGGCTTCGATGACCAGGAGCTGATCGCCGCCAACGCCAGCCCTGGCCTCACCACCGTGGCCCTGCCGCATTACGAAATGGGTGCCTGGGCAACCGAGCACCTGATTGACGCCGTGGAGGGGAAGACCGACCTTTCCCTCATGGCACTCCACCCGACCATCCTGGGCTGCCCCCTGGTGCGCCGCGATTCCGTCGCGGCTCCCCAAGGCTGAACCCAGTCACTTTAACGTCCCCCAGAGGAAACGCCACCCATGTCCAGCAGCCTTGACGCCGCTCTCCCGGAAACAGCCCACGCCGAGACCACCAGGTTCCGGCCCGCCATCCACTTCACGGCACAGGACACCTGGCTGAACGACCCCAACGGCCTGGTGTACTACGGCGGCCTCTACCACCTGTTCTTCCAGACCAACCCGTACGGCAGCGTGTGGGGCAACATGTCCTGGGGCCACGCCACCTCCACCGACCTGCTGCACTGGACGGAACATCCCGTTGCCATCGCCTGCGATGATTCGGAGGAAATCTTCTCCGGCAGCGTGGTGGTGGACTACGGCAACACCTCCGGTTTCGGCACGGCGGACGAGCCCGCCCTGGTGGCCATCTACACCAGTGCCTACAAGGATGCGTCCGAGCACCGTGGCACGCAGGCCCAGTCACTGGCCTACAGTACGGACGCCGGCATGACCTGGCGGAAGTACCACGGCAACCCCGTCCTCACCCGGAACTCAGCGCACTTCCGTGACCCCAAGGTCTTCCGCTATGAAGGGGATTCCGGCGCCTGCTGGATCATGGTCGCCGTCGAGGCGCAGCACCAGAAGGTTGTCTTCTACCGTTCGGCCGACCTCAAGTCCTGGGAATTTCTAAGCGATTTCGGTCCGGCCAACGCCGACGCGGGGGAGTGGGAGTGCCCGGACCTGTTTCCGCTGCCGGTGGACGGGGACCCGGACAACCTCAGGTGGGTGCTGATCGTCAACGTCAATCCCGGTGCCGTGGCCGGCGGTTCCGGCGGGCAGTACTTCGTGGGGCAGTTCGACGGCGTCCGGTTCGTTCCCGACGCCGGCTCGCTTGCGGCGCCGGCGGGGGTGAGGGCCCTTGGTGACTCTGCTTCTGCCGAGTCGGCTCTGCAGGAATGCCTATGGCTGGACTGGGGACGCGACTGCTACGCCTCGGTATCCTTCAGCAACGTCCCGGACGGCCGTCGGATCATCATCGGCTGGATGAACAACTGGGACTACGCCAACCACCTGCCCACCGCGCCCTGGCGGTCCTCCATGACCCTCGCCCGGGGGGTGCGCCTTACGGCGGTGGACGGTAGCACCCGCCTGGTCCAGCAACCGGTCCTGGCCGGACTAGGTTCAGCCGGCGATGCGGCTGTGGCCCCTGAGCTGCTGCGCACGGGCGCGTTTGAGCTGCAGGATTCCGAGCTCCGGTTGCCGGACACGGTACCTGGCAGCGCCCAGGTGATCGAGGCAGACATCCTGCCAGAAAGCGCCGAATCCGTGGCGTTCCACCTGTCCGCTAATGCTGACAGTAGCTCGGCGACCATGCTGGGCTACGACGCCGCGGCCGGCCGGCTCGTCCTGGACCGCCGGCTGTCAGGTGACACCGCCTTCCACGAAAAGTTCTCCTCTGCGGAGTCAGCCCCGCTGGTCCTGGACGGCGGGGCACTCAAGCTGCGCATCGTCGTCGACCATTGCTCGGTGGAAGTGTTCGCTCAGGACGGAAAGCTGGTCCTGACCGACCTCGTCTTTCCGCACGAGGGACAGGTGCGGAACCGGCTGGTGGTCGGGGGAGGGCGGGCCATCATCCGCTCCCTGACTGTCACGGCGCTGAACTAGAAGCACCCAACGAGTACAGAGAAAGGTCTCGAAATGCCAGCAGTTGAGCACACCGCGGAGCCCACTCAGGGCTTTGACGTGGTGGTTGTGGGGGAAGCCCTGATGGACATCGTCGTCTCGTCCGCCGGCACCGTGGAACACCCGGGCGGATCACCCGCCAACGTTGCGTACGGGCTCGGACGGCTGGGCGTGGCCACCGGCTTGCTGACCTCGATCGGCGACGACCTCCATGCCGCGTCCATCGAAAGGCAGCTGGGCAGTGCCGGCGTCGAACTTTTGCCTGGGTCCGCTCGCCCAGGGCGAACCGCAACCGCGACGGCGACCCTGGCCTCTGATGGGTCGGCGCAGTATGACTTCGACATCCGCTGGGACCTCCCGCGGGTTGCGCCGGCCACGCTGCCCAAAATCCTGCACACCGGCTCGATCGCCACGTTCCTTGCCCCGGGAGCCGCGGTGGTCCGGGAATTGCTCGAGCAATCGCATCAGCGCTGCATGGTCACCTACGATCCCAACATCCGTCCCGCGCTGCTCGGCAGCCAGGAAGAGGCCGTAGCGATTTTCGAGGAGCTTGTGCCGTTCACGGAGGTGGTCAAACTCAGTGACGAGGATGCATGCTGGCTCTACCCGCGGCTCAGCCTTGATGAGGTCTCGCAACGGGTGCTCGGGCTCGGGGCGGAACTCGTCGCCGTCACTCGGGGAGGGGAGGGGTCGCTGCTGACAACCCGGGCCGCGCAGGTGGCGGTTCCCGCGGTGCCGTCTGCCGTCGTCGACACCATTGGGGCCGGCGACTCATATATGTCCGCCCTAATTTACGGACTCCTGATGCGCGGCGCGGACGGGCTGGCGCCGTCGGTGCTGGAATCTCTGGGCCGGATGGCTGCAAAGGCAGCGGCCATAACCGTCCGCCGCGCCGGCGCCCAGCCGCCGTCGTTGGAAGAACTGCGGGACGACCTGGCCGAACACCTGCCCGTGGCCCCGTAAATTCTCGATGCGAAACTTCAAGATCAAGGAAAAAGCTATGCCAAGCACCAACCGCTACGACGTGACCGACTGGCCTGTCGGCAATCCGGCCAAGGACGTCGGGGAAGTCATCAACAGCATCATCGCGGACATCAAGGAACGGCAGAACGCCACCGACGTGAATGACGGCGGAAAGCCCGGCGCGGTGATCTACATCCCGCCGGGGGACTACCACCTCCGCACCCAGGTGCTGATAGACGTCAGCTTCCTTCGGATTGAGGGCTCGGGGCACGGGTTCACGTCGTCGAGCATCCGGTTCAACGTCCCCGAAGACGAATGGCCGGACCTGCATGAACTGTGGCCCGGAGGGAGCCGCATTATCGTGGACCTGCCCGCCGGGGCCGAAGAGGCCCAGGGAGCTGCCTTCTATGTCGAGCGGAGCGGAAGCCCGCGGATCAGCTCCGTGGAGTTCGCCAACTTTTGCATCGACGGGCTGCACTTCGTCGCGGATGGCTCCGGCCTGCCCGCCGAGAACACCTACGTGAACGGCAAGACCGGCATCTATGTGGCCAGCGCCAACGACTCTTTCCGGGTCACCGACATGGGATTCATCTACTTGGAGAACGCCCTCACCATCCACAAAGCGGACGCGCTGTCCATCCACCACAACTTCATCGCCGAATGCGGAAGCTGCATCGAGCTGCGCGGCTGGGGGCAGGCATCAAAGATCACCGACAACCTGGTGGGTGCCGGGTTCAAGGGGCATTCGATCTACGCCGAGAACCATGGCGGGCTCCTGGTCACCGCGAACAACGTCTTTCCCCGCGGTTCCAGCAGCGTCCGCTTCAAAGGCGTCACCCGGTCCAGCGTCACCAACAACCGGCTGCATTCGTTCTACCCCGGCATGGTGCTGCTCGAGGACAGCAGTTCCGAAAACCTCGTGGCCACCAACCACTTCCTCCGTGACCATGAGCCGTGGACGCCGTTCCTGGGCATCGACAACGGACGGGACGATCTCACCGGGCTCCTCAGCATCAGCGGCAGCAACAACTCAGTGATCGGCAACCACTTCTCCGAAGTCATCGACGCCCAGAGCATCCGGCCGGCGGGTGCTGCCCCCGTCGTCGTCCGGCTGGAGTCGGGAGTCAACAACTTCGTCTCCAACAACCACGTGGTGGCGTTGGACGTCGACTCCAAGACGAGTGACTCCTGCTTCGAGTCCCAGGTGGACGCCCTGCTGGCCACCGGAGCCTCGGACGGCCTCACCGTCACGGCCGTGCTGGTCGATTCCGAATCGGCCCGGAACACGATCCTCGATTCCGGAACTGACGCCCAGGTTGTCGCCGACAGGGCCGTCAACGCGATTCGGGCCACACCCACGGTAGGTTTCTAGGAGACACAAAGGACGTGGGAGACAGATGAGCACCAAGAACATCGGCATCAAGGACGTGGCACAGGCGGCCGGGGTGTCGGTGACCACTGTCTCCCACGTGCTTAATGACGTTGCCTATGCCCGCGTCAGCCCCGAAACGAAAGAAAAGGTCCGTGCCGCCGCCGAACAGCTCGGCTACGGACCCAACCGCCTGGCGCAGGCCTTGCGGACGCAGCGCACCGGGATGCTGGGGCTGCTCAGTGAGGACATCGCCACCACCCCGCACGCCGGCCGGATCATCCTGGGCGCCGACGAGGCCGCCAGGCGCCGCGGCTACAACCTGATGATCATCAACACGTCAGCCTCGGCCAGCCTGGATTCACGGACGGCAGACGTCCAGGCCCTGCTCGAGCGGAGGGTGGACGGCATCCTCTACGCCACCATGTACCACCGCAATGTGGAACTTCCGGCGAACCTGGGCAGCATCCCGTCGGTCCTGGTGGACTCCGTATCCACCGGGAAAAATATCACCGCGGTGGTCCCTGACGAGGAAGGCGGCGCCCGGACCGCCGTCACTGCCCTCCTGGACGCCGGCCACACCCGGATCGGTTTCCTGAACAACACCGACGATGTCCCGGCAACCCGCCTGCGCCTTCAGGGCTTCCGGGCAACGCTGGCGGCAGCAGGGCTCGACGGCGGCGCGGCACCTGTCGAGGCTGAGGCCTCTGAGGTGCAGGGCGGCTATGAGGCGGCCCTGCGGATGCTGAACCGTGCTGACAGGCCCACGGCCTTGTTCTGCTACAACGACCGGATGGCGATGGGCGCCTACCGCGCAGCCGCCGTGCTGGGGCTGAGCATCCCGGACGACCTGTCCATTGTGGGGTTCGATGACCAGCAACTCATCGCCGCCAACCTCCACCCCGGGCTCACCACCGTCGCCCTCCCGCACTACGAGATGGGCGCCTGGGCAACGGAGCAACTTATCGACGCCATCGAAGGCAAGACGGATCTCGCCCAGACGGCGGCCAAGCCGACCATCCTGGAATGCCCGCTGGTGTCACGCAATTCGGTGGCAGAGCCTGCCGAAACTCCCGCCGGTTGAACCGGCCGGAACACTTGGCGGGCCTGTCGAAACCCTTGAACATCAAAGTGGCCAGCGGCGCCTACGCACCAAACTCATCCTCACCCGGAGCCAGGCAGCCGGTCCTGCCGTTGCTGCCGGGCGAGTTGGGTTGCCTGGCGCCTTCAAGTTGAAGCTCAAAAGTAATGCTCGCGTGACCAATCGATAAGTACCCTTGGCTACGCTGTCTGGATGGTAGTCACAGGGAACTGGGCATGGCTGCGCTAAGCGTTTTTACGCTTGGAACATTTCGCTGTAATCCACTGCGAAGTGCTTTCGTGTGGCTCCTTTTGGCCCTCCTCCTGGCCGGAGCTGCCTCCTACACCCAAGGCAGCCGGTATGCCCTCCTTCCCAGTCACGGACAGGTGCAGGCAGCAGACGAGCAGATCTCCGAGGAGCTGCCTTCGACGGCGGCCACTGCAGCCAGTCCGGTTGATGCCTCTGCTTCCGCATGGCCTACGCCCGTCGTCGTGCACGCTCCAGGCCTGATCAATGATCCTGAGGAATCGGACAAGGATTGCTGCGAACGGCGCCATGCTCCCCGGAGTGAACCGGCACCTGTCCGGACAGGCGCCGTGGAACCGCCATCCTTGACCACACCACAGGCCGACAACAGTTTGCTGTCCAGTGTGGCACCTCCGGAGCCGGATCTGCCGGTGCTTTCGGTAGTCCAGCTTTCGATCAGCAGGACATAAAAACGGCACGCGTTTCCATCTCCGCGAACCGCCGTTTAAGGAAAGAAAACTCAATGACACCTGTACAGTCCATGATGGACGCGCGCCGAGCTCTTCACCTCCCTGAGCTGAGGAAGGAGACCTGGACATGACGCAACCACAGGCATCCCGGGTAGCCCGCCGTGCGCGCCAGAGGGAACAGCTCAGAAGCTGGAGGGACGGCAGACCGCCGGCAGACCCGGAACTGCGGCGGATGCTGACCTCACACATACATTGCTGCGAGGAAATGCAACTGGTCATCCTCCCAGGGGAACAAGGCTCAGCAAAGCGCGAGTGCAACCTGCTGACCTACCGGTGTTCTTGTGGGTTCAGCTTTGATCAGGAGCGGGACTGACGAATTCCCATGGCATTGTCAGATGAAGAGCGCAGACGCCTTGAAAAGCTCGAACAGGAGCTAGCGTCCAGCGATCCGGATCTTTACCGGACGTTACAGTTCGGTGCACCTGGAAATAAGCGCAGGGAGGCTGCCACTACGCTCTGGGGAGCCTTGGCACTGATCGGCGCCTTCACGCTCGTCATCGTGGGAATTGCCACGGAACTTGTCATCGTCGGCGCCTTCGGATTCCTGCTGATGGTCGCCGCCGCGAACTGGTTGCTCAGGGGCTATGGCCCCCAAGACGGGCACAAGGGCAAACCATAGCCTCAGACCACGCGTCCGCCATCGGTCCGGCGGCACCTATAGGGCACTGATGCGCTTGATGAACTCGTCCGCCTGCGCCAGGTTGCGGGCCATTTTGGCCCGCTGTTCTATCGCCTTCTCAAGGTACTGGGCAAGCTTCCCCGGCCCATGTCCGGATGCCTGTCCATCCCTGAGAATGGCGAGAATGTCCGCCATCTCCTCCAAGGAGAAGCCCAGCGGCTTCATCTGCTTGATGACCATGAGCCGTTCGAAGTCTTCTTCCGAATAGACGCGGAACCCGCCGCCGGTTCGCGCTGTCGCGGGGAGCAGGCCTACCTCGTCGTAGTGGCGGATGGTCCGCAGGGACAGGCCCGTCCGTTCTGCCAGTTCACCGATGTGCATGGTCGTGCTGCCGGTTTTGGCCGTCACCAGAGACCTCCGTTCCTTGTCCGGGCTTAAACTCTACCATCACGTTAGGGTAGAGTCTTGGCTGAGCGGTGAGCTCTCCAAGCGTAGTTCCCCTCCTTCCGGCGCATCGCCGCGCCCCTTCATTCTTCGAAAAAGCGAAGGCGCTGCCGTGTCTTCCTGACCATGAACGGAGCCAGCGATGGCCGTCAACACCGCGGGCGACGCCCCGTCCCACACACCCGAACAGCTGCAGTCAGTCCGGGAAACCCTGAAGTCCCCGCGCCGCCTGAAAACTGAAGTCCTCGCCGGCCTCGTGGTAGCCCTGGCCCTGATTCCGGAAGCCATCGCATTCTCGATCATCGCCGGCGTCGATCCGAGGCTTGGACTGTTCGCCTCCTTCACGATGGCATTGACCATCGCCTTCGTCGGTGGCCGCCCCGCCATGATCTCCGCGGCCACCGGGGCCATCGCCCTGGTGATTGCCCCGCTGGTGAGGTCCCACGGTGTGGACTACTTCATCGCCGCCGTCATCCTCGCCGGCATCTTCCAGATCATCCTGGGCCTGGCCGGGGTCGCAAAGCTGATGCGCTTCATCCCGCGCTCTGTGATGGTCGGCTTCGTTAACGCACTGGCCATCCTGATCTTTATGTCGCAGGTCCCGGAACTGCTCAACGTGCCGTGGCTGGTTTACCCACTCGTGGCGCTGGGCCTGGTGATCGTGTTCGGCCTGCCCAAGCTCACCAAGGCGGTACCCGCGCCACTGATCGCGATCGTGGTCCTGACCGTGATCACGGTCTTGGCCGCCATCTCCGTTCCAACTGTGGGGGACAAGGGCGAACTGCCTGACTCGCTGCCGTCACTGTTTATCCCGAACGTGCCCTTCACGCTGGACACCCTGCAGGTCATCTTCCCGTTCGCCCTGGCCATGGCGTTCGTTGGGCTGCTCGAATCCCTGATGACCGCCAAACTCGTGGACGACGTGACCGACACCCGCTCCCACAAGACCCGCGAAGCATGGGGCCAGGGCGTGGCGAACATCGTGACCGGCTTCACCGGCGGCATGGGCGGCTGTGCCATGATCGGCCAGACCATGATCAACGTCAAGGCCTCCGGGGCCCGCACCCGGATCTCCACCTTCCTCGCCGGTGTCTTCCTCCTGATCCTGGTTGTTGCCCTCGGCGGCGTGGTCTCGGTGATCCCAATGGCTGCCCTGGTCGCGGTGATGATCTTCGTTTCCTGGGCCACGTTCGATTGGCACAGCGTCCATCCCCGGACCCTGAAGATGATGCCCAAGAGCGAAACCATCGTCATGGCGGCCACCGTCATCGTCACCGTCGCCACCCACAACCTGGCCATCGGCGTCGGCGTCGGCGTCCTCGTGGCCATGGTCCTGTTCGCCCGCCGCGTGGCCCACCTCGTCACCGTCGAACGGACAGTCACCAGTGTTGAGGGCCACGAGACCGCCACCTACGTGGTGAACGGCGAACTGTTCTTCGCCTCCTCCAACGACCTCTACACCCAGTTCGAGTACGCCCTGGACCCGGACCACATAGTCATCGACATGCACGCCTCGCACCTGTGGGATGCCTCCACCATCGCAGCCCTGGATGCGATCACCGAGAAGTATCACCATCACGGCAAAGACGTGAAAATCATCGGCCTCAACGACGCCAGCACAGCCATGTGCGAACGTCTCGGAGGGAAACTCCGAGCCGGACACTAGCAAAGGCACGCGTACGACGGCGGCGCGCGCCGCCGTCGTGCCCTCCGAGCACTGTAGCGACGCGCAGATCCGCTGGTAAGGGCACCGACGACGTCCCGGCAACCCGCCTGCGCCTCAAGAGCTTCCGGAGTGCCCGCTGGTGCCCGCATTCGCTGGTTGAGCCCTGACGAAACCCCTGATGGTTGAGCCTGCGGATTCCCCCTCCGGCTGAGCCTGCCGACACCCGCGGGACTGAAATCCGACGCGCAAATTCGCTGACGTAACCCACATGACGGGCGCGCCAGTGAAATTGCGCATTGTAAGGCCTTTTCCGGGCCAGGGCGCCCGGGCCAGGCGCCGACCTCCTAGTCTCCGGGAACCCCTGACCCCTATTCTTTTCCCCCTAATCTTCCAAGCCTCTTATAAACCCGGAACAAGAGGGCTAAGGTCCTAGCACCGCAGTTCGTGCGGCATTCAGGTTTGGAGGCCAAAGATGACTCTCAATCCAGAATCGCTGCTGTCCTAGCGGAGGCTGCAATCCCAGCCCACTGCCCGCGTAATCGCCCACCCTGTGGACAACATCCTCCTAAAGCAAAGTCAGGACACCAGCATGTGGACCAAGCAGCACAAAACTTTCTGTAACACCTGTGGCAGGACAACCAATCACTTCACGCACTACATCAAGGATGACGCGGGGCACGCGATGATTCCCGATGTGCACTGCGCTGAGCATCCAGCCGCTGTGCTGAACGCGCAATCGCCGGACTCGGCCGTGCCATCGAACGAGTGTTCCCGAGAAACGTATATAGAAGCTAGTTGACCGCTAGCTCAATCGGCGTCAGGACCGTGCTGCGGCGCTCACCGCTTCGCGAACTAAAGCGGCAGCATAGCCAAAGGCATAACCTGTCGCAGTTGGATGGAAGCTGGCAGCACTGCCGTCGAGCACGAACCAGGATTTTGGCGAGCCGATGCCGTGCCCCTCGAATTCGTCGGTGACATCCACATAGACAGTCCCGGAGACCTGCTTGGCCGCCTTCCCGATGACCTTGTTCAAGGTATCGGTGCCGTTGTTGAACACGGTGGCGGCTTCATCCGTAATGACTGTGGTGCCTTCGAATTCGGGTGAGAACAGATGCGGATACCCCAGCGCGATGATGGTGGCTTCCGGTGCCTTGGCACGGACTGCTGAGTAGGCATTGACCAGGGCGGCCAGGACCTGGGTCTCGGCAACTGCTTCGGCGTTCCGTACAGCCGTGATGCAGAGGTCCAAGGAACTGGGGTGCAGGCACGATCTGAGCAGGCCCGCAAAGTCGACGTCGTTGCCGCCGGCGGTGATGGTGACCAGGTCCGTTTCGTCATCCAGCACCCCGGCGTTCGATGCAATCTGTACCTGGAAGGGCACCATGGCGGCACTCCAGCCGGCGCAGGCGGCCTTACCTGTGAGATCGACCCCTGGTAAGTAGTCCAGAATGTCGGGATAACCCGGCGAGGCCTGGAAGCACAACACCGGATCATCCAGGTCCAGGTAGAGCTGGGAAGGCGCGGCCTCTCCCGCACCTATGCCTGCGCTGTAGGAATCCCCGAAGGCTACATAATCCAAGTGCCCGGAGCTGTGTGCCGCCGCAGGTGCGGCCAAAAAGCCGGCGAGCAGTCCGGTGATGGCAAAGGCCAGGGCCCCCAAGCGGCCGGTAATCCTCAGCGATTGCTTTCTCATGTCTCTCCTTAGGTGAGGCGTCCGCCGACGGGGTTAACCGCCGATGGATTGCATGCCGTCCGCGGGCATCAGCTCGGCCGGAGGCTCTGCCGCTGCGCCGGCCATCGCTCCGGCAGGCATGCCCAGGGTTGCCGGGCGTTGCTGGCCATTGGTTGCCGGGTCTGCGTCCATGGCGCCCGCCGGCATCTCTTCCGATGGGGGAGCGGCGCCGTTCGTGGCCATTTCTGCGTCTGCCGCGGCGGTCATCGCCATGGCGCCGGAAGCACCGGTTGCGTCCACGGTCAGGAACGGCCGGTTCTGCCACCTGTGCCAGAGGGCATTGTCCGTGCCGCGGACGAAGGTCTCCAGGCGGCCGTCGGCGTTGCTGGCCACCGTGATGTTGGAGGTGAGAATGCCGCCCAGGGAGTGCCAGCCGGACCAGCCGCTGTTCGGTGCCGTCTGCCACATGTGCCACAGGGCGTTGTCCGTACCGCGGACGAACGCCTCCAGGCGGCCGCTCGCGTTCTTGCCCACAGCGATGTCCGAGGTGAGGATGCCGCCGAGCGAGTGCCAGCCGGACCAGCCGCTGTTCGGCGCCGTCTGCCACTTGTGCCACAGGGCGTTGTCCGTGCCGCGGACAAAGGCCTCAAGGCGGCCGTCGGCGTTGCCGGCCATGGTGATGTTGGAGGTGAGGATGCCGCCCAGCGAAACCCAGTTGGACCAGCCGCCCGGGGCTTGCCACTTGTGCCAGAGGGCGTTGTCCGTGCCGCGGACGAAGAGTTCCAGCCGCCCGTCGGCGTTCCGGCCCACCGCAATCTCGGAGGTGATCACACCGCCCAGGGAGTGCCAGCCGGACCAACCGCCGGTGGCCGGTGTTTGCCACCGGTGCCAGACCGCGCCGTCGGTGCCCCGGGCAAAGATTTCCAGCCGGCCGTCCGCATTGCGGCCTACCGCCGGGGGACCGGTGATGATGCCGCCGAGCGAGCTCCAGCCTGACCAGCTGCTGATCGACGGCGTCTGCCACTTGTGCCACAGGGCGTTGTCGGTGCCGCGGGCAAAGATTTCCAGCCGTCCGTCCGCGTTGCTGCCCACCGCGATCTCCGTGGTGATGATCCCGCCCAGGGAGTGCCAGCCGGCCCATCCGCTGTTCGGCGCGGTCTGCCACCGGTGCCACACGGCGCCGTCGGTGCCCCGGGCGAAGGCCTCCAGCCGGCCGTCCTTGTTCCGGCTCACGGAGGTGTCCGAGGTGATCACGCCGCCCAGGGAGCTCCAGCCGGACCATGGCTCCGGCGCTCGCGGATACAGTCCCCGGAACCCGTCGATGTCGTCCTGGGTGAGGACACGTTTGGTGAAGTTGGCAGACACGGTGGGTGCCATCACGGCGTTGGCGACGCTGGAGTGTGCGAGCCCCACGATATGCCCAAATTCGTGCAGCGCCACCGTTTCGATGTCGAAGGCGCTGGCCACGGCGCCCACGCTCCAGACGTGTTCGCTGTCGTCGAAGTGGACCGGCTTGGGCAGGGTATTGGTGACCACGCTGCAGCCCGGCGGGAAGTCGGCATGGGCCAGGACGCCGCCGACCATCGAGTGGTCCGGGTCCGCCGCGGGCCGCCATCCGATCCTGATGTCCGGGCTGGCGCTGAGGGTGACCTCCGTGAACGTCAGGCCGCCCACGTTCTGCCAGGTCTGGATGGCGCGCCGGACGGCATCGAAATCGGCGTTGCCCGCCACGTCGCCGGTGCCGGTGTCGAAGGCGTACGTCAGCGACCTGTCGGCCCAGGCACACGTGGTGGAGAAGGCAAGTTCGCCGTTCCTCATGTCCGGGAGCCCGCAGCGGGGCCGCATCATGGCTTCCCGCGTGGCGTCGTCGAACTCTCCTGTGACCGGCAGGTGGAAGAACTCCTGGAAGCTCCGCAGGGCTCCCGCCGTGGGGTCGTCCAGGAGGCCGAGTTCCGGGCTGGTGGCCGGGCCCAGGTAGCCAAACCGTTCGAGGTAGCTCTGGACCTTGCTGAAGCCGGTGCTCCGTTCGCCCGGGCCGGCGTTTGCCACGGCGGCGAGGTAAGGCGCCGAACTGTACTGCTCTTCAGTCATTGAACTCTCCTTGATCTTTTCGGATGCTGCGCAGGATCTGCAGGGCGGTGTCCTGCTGTGCGGTGGCGGGTTGATGGACGACGGCGGTGGCGCGCCCGGGGATTTTCACGGCAAGGGTGCGGACGCCATCCTCCTCAAACAGGACGAAGTCCGCGGTGTCGCCGCCCAGGGACTCCCGCCAATGCTCGTAGCCGGGCTTGTTTGCATAGCCGGTGAGGGGGTCGGCGAAGGCGCTGGCATCAACGGTCAGGCGCATGCCGGCGCCTTCGAGGACGGCGGTGCCGCCCTCGATGCCGCGCTCGGGCGAGGGTGCGAGCTGGTCCGGGACGTCAAGCGCCAGGCCCGCGATGCGGAAGGAAGTCCACGGCTGCCCCATTTCACCGTCCTTCTCTGCGAGGGACCACCGAAACGAGTTGACCAGACGCGCATTACTGCACCGTTACGGGGGTCCTGCTTTCAGCAGGGCCAACACCCGATGCGGGCGTGGCCTCAGGATCCCCACAAACGCGGTGGGTACAATCGACGCCTGAAGCACGCACACTGCTGAGCCGGAGGTACGGAGAAACAATGTCGGAATGGGTCGAAGTCGGCGCGAACAACTATGTGCTGGTGACCGAAGGGTCGTTGCTGAACACCGGACTGATCGTGGGATCCGAGCGGGCGATGGTGATCGACACCGGCTGCGGTCCCCGGCAGGGGCGGGAGATCCTGGAGGCGGTGCGGGAGAAGACCCGGCTGCCGCTCGTCGTCGTCAATACCCATGCCCACTACGACCACTTCTTCGGCAACGCCGTGTTCGCGGCGGCCGGCGCCACCGAATTCTGGGCGCACCAGAACTGCGCCGCCGAGATCGAGGACCGCGGGGACCTGCAGCGCCGCATGGTGGGCACACTGGAGCCGGAAATGTCCGCCGGTGAGGGCGAGAACGTGGACATTGTGGTTCCCAACGTTATCGTCAAGGACCAGCCGGTGCTGGTTGACCTGGGCGGGCTGACCGCCACCCTGTTCTACCTGGGCCGCGGCCACACCGACGGCGACCTGCTGATCGGTACGCCCACCACCCTGTTCGTTGGCGACCTGGTGGAGCAGGGCGCCCACCCGTCCTTCGAGGACTCGTACCCGGAGGAGTGGGCGGACGCGCTCCGGCACATTTCGGCGCTGCGCCACCGTTATGAGCACCTGATCCCCGGACACGGGAAGCCGTGCAGCGACCAGTTCGTCAAGACCATGGCGAACACCATGACCACCGCGGTCCGCCAGGCACGCCAATCCATCCGCGACACCCCGCACGACGCCACGAAGGCGATCCCGGTCCTGCCCTACGGCCCGGAGCAGTCGCGCTGGTTTATCAAACGGCTCCAGGAGACCCGCCGGGAAAGTTAGCCGGTTCCGACAGGCAGACCTTCACTGTTTGTAGTGGAGCCCGCACTACCTTTGTGGCGCGATTTAGGCGGCTCTGCCGCCGGCAGCCAGCAACGCGTCCAGTTCGGCTGACTGGTGTGCTTGGAAGGCCCTGTCCGCACTTGCCCTGGTGCTGGCCAGCACCGGGATGTCGAGCCTGGCGTCGCACCCCCGGCAACGGATCTCGTCCGTCCACACCCAACTGTAGGCAGGGTGCCCTTCGCGTACACGTTGCATCGCCGTTGTGATTGCTTCGGACTTTGCTGCAAATAGCGTCGCGTCCCCGTTGCTGAGGCTCATGCCGATTCCGATATCGATGCTCATTGTGCCTCCCCCGTTGTGCCGGATGGTGCTGCTGACAGTAGCGGCTGTTGGGCCGTGAAGGAACGAACCGCAGGTCACGGTTGCCTAACGCCGGGCCGGAGCCTCACCGGCACCAGCGCCCGGCGACCGCGGCGATCACGTTGGCGTTCCGGTTCGTTGAGACCCCGAGCATCTTGCTGACAGTCACAAGCACCGGGCCTGCGGACTCCGTCCCATGGTCGACGAGGGTGTGGAGGGCGCGACCGCGCACGAAGAGATGGATGTTTTCCGTCGAGGCGGCCTCCATACGCCGTGCCGTATCCGCTCCCGGCTGGAAGCGGAGAAGGTCCACGTAGCGGCGCGCGGCCTCTGGATGTTCGACGGCGAGGCTGGCGGCGTCTGCTGCAATTCCTGCAAGCTCGGTTGTCCCGTAGACGATGGTGGGAACTTCGAAGCCGCGGTCAGCGAGGAATGCAGCTTCCAGGGCCGCTTCTATTTTCGGCAGTGACCGCATGCCGGTGGTGAACCGGACGTTGCCGGTGTTGATGTAGGTTTCGACGTCGCGGAATCCTGCTGACTCAACCGCCCGCCGGATGTCTTCCTTGGGGAACTTGCGGTTGGCCCCGAGGTTGATGGCCCGGAGGAACGCGATGTACGTCGGCATACGCCAATTATTCAGGCTCTGGTTATCGGGGTGGCCTGCGGACAAGCTCATCCTCCGAAGCGTGGTACTGCTCTGGTATCCATTCTGACAGCGAGGAGACCTAAGGCAGCCAAACCGCCCGACACGATCTACCTCGCCAACAAATTTTCGGAACGCTGGCCGGAGCGCTCGCTTGCCCAGACGCGGCCGGACAGAATTCGTAGTCCCGCCGATTCACTCAAGATTGGGGCAATTATTCCCGTTGGTGGACTAAACCCTTCCTCCTAAGCCCATGGCTTCCTAAAGTTGTCCCTGCAGCTTGAACCAGGGGTCTGCCCCGAACTACTGACTTAAAGGGGGATGCATGAGCATAAGTGTTGGAGTTATGGCGGTCAAAGGATTCACCGAGGCTCCGTCGAGGGGCCCGCTTCCAGTCCCCACGCCACCCAAGAAACCCCTGACCAAACCGCTCCCGGTACAACGGGATCCGCGTTCGGCACGCCGTGAACACGAGGTACAGCGGGTCATCCGGGACCTGGCGGCCCTGGCAGCAGCTCATGGGAGTAGATGAGCATGACGTTGAAGCGCTTAACGACCCGGACCTGACTGCAGGGTCTAGCTCCTCGAGTCGCACGCTACATCCCGCGGCCTCGTCATCCAGAAGTACCGGCCGGCGGGCGGCCTGAGTATGGGGTAGTTGCCGCAACCTGGGCTGCAAGTAAGCGCTGCAGAAGAGTGCCGGAGGCAAGGGCAAGGGCGCGGGCAAAGGCGACGGCGGGCGCGTGCCGCCGTCGTACGCCTTGCCTTTGGTGCCACAGGGCAGCGGCTGCCTGCGGACAGGCCGTATGATGTGCCGGGCTACGGAAACGGGGGCAGCATGACCAAACGGGATTGGATCAAGTACGCAGCGCTGTTTGTGCTGGCGGTGGCCGCCTTCGGAGTGGCCGCGCTGGCGCTGATGAATCCGCGCGGCGCGGGGGAGTCCGCCCCTGTTGCTTCGATCCCGGCCGTGACGCCTGCGGCCACTGCCACTCCCACTGCAACTTCCTCCGCACCGGTCCGACAGCCGACGATTGAGCTGCCCGCCGAACCGGTGCTCCTGATTCTCGGCGATTCCTACACTGCCGGTGACGGTGCGGGCCGGCCTGACCAGGGGTGGGCGAACCTGGTGGCCCGGCAGTTGCGGTATCCCACCACCATCGACGGTGCGGGCGGCACCGGGTTTGCGTGGGGCGGCGGGGCGCAGGACGAGCTGGACGGCGAGTACGAGACCCGGCTGCGTCAGCTCGCCGCCGGTCCCGCCTTCGTCCCCAACGTCCTTATCCTGCAGGGCGGCCAGAACGATGCCCAAATTCAGGACGCCGACGAGGTCCGCACTGCCACGACCCAGACCATCGAGGCGGCCCGCCGGTTCTGGCCTGGCATCCAGGTGGTGGTGCTGGGGCCGTCGGCGCCGCAGCCTCTGTCGGAGGACCTGCGCACGGTGAACGCCGCCGTCCGAGCCGGTGCCGAGGCGGCCAACGCCCCCTTTATCGACGCCATCGAGGCCGGCTGGTTCACGGCCGGGAACAGTCCGGGCTTCGACTTCGACGGCGCCCACCCCAATGCCGCTGGCCACGCCCACATCGCGGAGAAGTTCCTGGAAGCCTGGGACGCGCTGGTGGGATAGCTGCAGGGGTCGTGAGCTAAACCGCCTGCTTATGCGGAGGGATTATTGTCGGGGCCGGCGGGACTATGGGCACGTCGTGTACCAGGCCCTGCCGTCCCGGCGTAAGGATCCGGTGCTGCAACGCACCGGCTGGGCCACTGCTGCGGCGTGGGGTTGTCCGGTACCTGGGTGTGGGTGCAGGACAGGGCGGCCCTGCAGCTCCCGTTGATCCTGGCCACCACGACGGCGGCGGAAGTCCTGATCGCTGCCGACGTGCAGGCTCCTCTGCCCGGACCGGAAGTGTGGAGTGCCGCGGCACTCGCCGGTGTCGCGGCCCGGGTGCTGCGGAAGCATCCGCTTCGCTTCCCGGAGTGGCAGCGCTGGTCGCTGCGCTGCCGTAACCGTTGCAGGCGGCAGTGGACTGCGCGGGACTCCTGCGTAAGGAAAGGGTACGACGGCGGAAGCGCGCCGCCGTCGTACGGTGAGCGGCTAGCAAGGGTCCGAGTTCGCCATGCGTCACTGCGATTTCGGTCTTTGCTACATGTGTGTTCCGCGACCCGCCCTTCCAGGGGAGGGCTTGAGGTGGGCTATCGGAAGTCGGCGCTGTTTTCCTTGGCGACTTCCAAGAGAGTGGCCTGGAACGCAATTTCCGCCGCGGCGCGGACCCTGTCATGCCGGTGGGCCAGCAGCACGCGTCGGGACGGGGCACTCGAGCCCAGGGACACGATGCTGACGCCGGGGTGCTTGTTCACCACAGCCGTCCGGGGCGCCAGGGCGATGCCGAGCCCGACGCTGACCATCGCCTGCGCCTCCTGGTAATCATTGGCGTGGAAGGAAATCCGGGGCGCAAACCCTGCCGCCTGCGCGCTGCGGTGCAGCACCTCGACCACCGGGTGTTCCTCTTCCCGGACAATCCATTCCTCATTGGCCAGGTCCGCCATGTCCACCTGCTTGCGGCGGGCGAGCCGGTGGTCCTTGCCCACAATGAGTGCGGTGGCATCTTCAAACACGGTGGTGAGGGCGAAGTTCTCCGGATCAATCCGGTTCCATTCGTAGTCCCACAGCAGTGACATTCCCACCTGGCCGTTCTCCAGCATCTCGATGAGGTCATTGAACCTGCTGCTGCGGACGTGGAGGTCGATGGCCGGGTATTGCGCCTTGAACTTGCTGATGACCAGCGGAAGGAAGGAACCGCCGAGGGTGGGAAAGGTCCCCATGGTGAGGCTGCCCCGGTTCAAGCCCGCGATCTCGGCAAGGTCCGCTTCCGCGGCTGCCATCTGCCGCAGGATCCGGCGGGTGTGCGCCGTGAGGACATGCCCGGCGTCGGTCGGGACCATGCCCCGCGCCTGGCGCTGGAGGAGCGGTTGCCCCACTTCCGCCTCCAGGCGGCGGAGTTGCTGGGAAACTCCCGACGGCGAATAGACGTGCTTGTCCGCGGCGGCGGTGATGGATCCGAGTTCCACCACGTCCAGCAGCAGTTCAAGCCTTCTAATGTTCAGCACTGCCCAATCCTCCTTGAAGCATTTGTAACACCCTACTGCTGATTTTATACAAGTACTTCATCTTCGGCGCGCCTGTGCGCCGACGCACCCACCGCTCTTGACGGCATGGGTCGAAAAGTGGGTTTAAAGTACACACCTCAACTCGCCACGTTTGAAGTAAAAGTGCATGGAGGTGCATTTTTTGGCGTTTGTAATTCATCTTCGGTCCGCATCACACTTGGTTAGGCCAGTACGGCTGAGGGCCCGATTTGGCGCCGCATTGAAAGGTGAAAGCAAACATGTTCAAAATCCCAGCTACGTGGATGCGTGGAGGAACCAGCAAGTGCTGGGTTTTCGAATGGGACAACCTCCAGGTTCCGGGCAAGACCGTGGACGAGGTGCTCCTGCGCCTCTTCGGAAGCCCTGACAACCGCCAGGTTGACGGCGTGGGAGGCGGAACCTCGACCACCAGCAAGGCTGTCATCCTGTCCCGGTCCGTCAGCGAGGACGCCGACGTCGACTACACCTTCGCGCAGGTAGGCATTGATGAGCAGCGGGTTGACTGGGGCAGCAACTGCGGAAACTGCTCCGCCGTCGTCGCTCCGTACGCGATCGAGCGCGGCTGGGTTGCCGCCGGACCCGAGACCACTTCCGTGCGCACCCTGAACACCAATACCAACCAGCTCATCCTGCAGAAAGTTGATACCCCCGGCGGCGAACTGGGGCACTCGGGCACCCAGATGATCCCCGGAGTTCCCTTTCCCGGAATGCCGGTTGGCATGGGCTTTTTCGACCCCGCCGGCAGGACGACCGGACGGCTCTTTCCCACCGGAATTCCGATGAACAAGGTCACCTTTGACGGCCGCCAGGTGCCCGCCACCTTCATCGACGCCGGCGCCCCCGTGGTCATCGTCGAAGCCGAAACCGTGGGCCTCACCGGCCACGAAACCGCGGCCGAGATCGACACCCGCACGGAACTGCTGGTGCACCTGGACGACATGCGCCGGGACGCCGCCGTCCAGATGGGTCTCGCGGAAACCCGGGCCGACGCCGAGCGCGCCATCCCCAAGCTTGCCCTCGTGGCAAAGGCCGACGACGGCGACGAAGCCGACCTGCTGGTCCGGATGCTCTCCATGGGCCGCCTGCACCCGGCCCTCGCCATCACCGGAAGCGTGGCCCTCACCATGGCCGCGCAGCACCAGGGAACCGTCGCTGCCAACCTCATCACCGGCGACGTCTCGGCAGGAGTCACCATGCGGACCCCGGCCGGCCTGGTCCAGACCTGGGCCGAAACCCGCGAAGGCACCCCGGTCGTCGGCGCCCTCCGCAGTGCCCGCCGGCTTGCCGACGCTGACCTCCTGCTGCCGGACACCTGGTAAGCACTCCACCACAAAGCTCCGGACGCCGCCGCGCGCACCGGACTCCCCAACGAAGGACACCCTCAATGACGAGCCAAAAGTCTTCCCTGGAACCTCCCGGGGACCTGGTGGACGCAGCAGCCACCGAACTTCCCGAACCGCCCAAGCACTCCCGGCGCACTATCCTCGCCTCCGTTGCCGCCCTGGCCGCACTCGGACTCGGAACCACAGTCCTGGGGGAGGGCCTCCTTAACCCGCCGTCCAGTACGGAAGACGGTGACTTCAGCGGCGAAACCGTCGAGTTCCTGATTCCGCTGGCTTCCGGCGGCGGCACCGATACCTGGGCCCGTTTCATCGGCACCGAACTGACGAACTACATTCCCGGCCGGCCGGGGTTCGCCCCGGTTAATGAACCCGGCGGCGAAGGCATCTCGGGCACCAACAAGTTCGCCCGCTCCGCGAAGGCCGACGGCACCGAAGTCCTGGTGGGAACCGCCTCGACCGTGGTGCCCTGGGTCCTGGGACGCACCGCAGTGAAGTACTCGTTCGAAAACCTGCAGCCCGTCGTCGTTAATGGCACCGGTGGCGTCATCTATGCGCGGACCGAAGCGGGCGTCACCGGGGTCAAGGACCTCATCAACCGCGACAAACCTTTGGAGTTCGGCGGGATCAGCGCCACCGGCCTGGACATCACCACCCTGGTGGCCTTCGACCTGCTCGAAGCCGACGTCACGTCCACCTTCGGTTTTGAAGGCCGCGGCCCGGTGAACCTGGCCCTGCAGCGCGGGGAAATCGACCTGGACTACCAGACAACGTCTGCCTACGGCTCGGCCGTCGAAGGCATCGCCAAGGAGGGCAAGGCCACCGTGCTGATGTCCTTCGGCCAGCTGGACGGCTCCGGCGAAGTCGTTCGGGACCCCAACTTCCCGGACGTCCCCACGGTCGCCGAGGCCTACGAACAGCTGCACGGCAAGAAGCCCTCCGGCGAAAAGTTGGAGGCCTACAAGACCCTCCTCGGCCTGACCTACACCTATCAGAAGGGCCTGTGGGTCCCCGAAAAAACACCCGAAAAGGCCGTCACCCTGCTGCGCGAATCCAGCGAGAAGCTCGGCGCGGACAAGGACTTCCAGGCCAAGGCCGCCAAAGTCCTCGGCGGCTACCCCCTGGTGGCGGACGCCGGCATGGCAGACCGCGTCCGGGCCGCCTACACCGTCAGCAGCTCCGTCAGGTCCTACGTCAAGGAACTGCTCGAGCACACCTACAACATCCACGTTGAATAAGGACCACCATGCTTGATTCCGCTATGGCAGCGCTGGCATCACTTGCTGATCCGTCGCTGCTGCTGATGCTCCTGATCGGCGTTGTCGCCGGTCTGGTCATGGGCCTCATCCCGGGACTTGGCGGCACCGGCGCCGTCGCGATCCTCCTGCCCATCACCTTCGGCATGGAACCGCCCCAGGCGCTTGCGCTCCTGATCGGTGCCCTCGCCGTCGTCCATACCTCCGACACCGTCTCGGCCGTGCTGCTCGGCGCGCCTGGCTCAGCCTCCGCCAGCGTCACCATGCTGGACGGCTATTCAATGGCAAGGAAAGGCCAGGCCGCCAGGGCACTGACCCTGGCCTTCCTGTCCTCGATGGCGGGCGGCATTATTGGCGCCATCGGCCTGACCCTGGCCATTCCACTGGCCCGGCCCCTGGTCCTCTCCTTCGCAAGCCCCGAACTGTTCATGCTGACAGTCCTCGGCGTCGCACTCGCCGCAGTGCTGTCCCGCGGAAACATCATCAAGGGCATCTCGGCCGGCCTGCTCGGCCTGGTCCTCGGCATGGTGGGCACCTCGCCCACGACCGCTGAGGAGCGCTTCACCTTCGGCAGCCTGTTCCTGGGTGACGGGCTCTCCCTCGTGGCAGTGGCCCTGGGCATCTTCGGCCTGGCCGAGATCGCCTCCCGCGCCAGCCAGCGCCGCGGCCAGAAAGAAAACATTACGCTCGGCGGTGGCTGGGGCAAGGGCATCCGTGAGTGGCTGTCGCACTGGACGCAGGTCATCCGCGGCGCGCTGATCGGCATCTGGGCCGGCGTCCTGCCCGGCGTCGGCGCCACCGCTGGTACCTGGCTGGCATACGGCCAGGCCGTGGCCACCGCCAAGGACAAGCGCAAGTTCGGCAAGGGCGACCCCCGCGGCATCGTCGGCCCCGAAAGCGCCAACAACTCTGTAGAGGCAGGGGACCTGATCCCCACCCTGCTGTTCGGCATCCCCGGCGGCGTCCCCTCGGCCATGCTCCTGGGCATGCTCCTCACCTACGGCATCCAGCCGGGCCCGTCCATCATCACCGAACACCTGGACCTGATGTACCTCATCGTCTGGTCCTTCGCCATCGCCTCGATCCTCGGCGCGCTGTTCTGCTTCCTCAGCGTCAAGCAGCTCGCCCGGCTCACCAAGGTCCCGTTCGCCGTGCTCGCAGCCGGCCTGGTCGCCGTCATGCTGCTCGGCTCCTTCCAGGAGGGCGGCCAGCTCGGCGACCTCTGGGTGATGATCATCCTCGGCGTCTTCGGCTGGCTGCTGAAGTCCACCGGATTCCCGCGGGCCCCCTTCCTGATCGGCTTCGTCCTGGCCATCCCGCTGGAACGCTACTACTTCCTCACGGACAGCCTCTACAACGGGCTGGACTGGATGGCACGCCCCGGCGTCCTGGTCTTCCTCGCCATCCTGGTCCTGCCGATGATCTGGGCCTTCATCAAGTTCATCCGGGCCCGCCGGAACACCAACCTCGACGACGGCCACCGCGACGAGCGCCCGGAGGACGACGAGAGCCCGCTGAAGAACTCCACCTGGTCCCTGGCTGCCGCCGGCATCTTCGCCGTTGCCTTCGCCGCCGCGCTGGTCTCCTCGCAATCGTTCTCGCCGGAAGCACGCCTGGTGCCGCAGCTGGTGAGCATCGGCGGCCTGATCTTCACCGGCATCCTGCTCTTCACGGAGGTCCGTACCTGGCTCAAAACCAGGACCGCACGGACCGGATGGACACTCGATGCAGGTTTCGCCATGAAGACCTTCGTATGGATGACAGCTTTCCTCGCCCTGACCGCAGCCTTCGGCTACCTCGTGGCCGTGACCGTGTTCATCCCGGCATTCCTGCTGGTGGTGGCCAGGGCCCGGGTCAAGGTTGCCCTCATCTACACGGTGGCGCTCTACGTGCTGCTTCTGGCCCTGCCGTCACTGCTCCCCATCGACCTGCCCCAGGGCTGGCTCAACACCCTCGTCTAGCACGACCTGACCAACTACGGAAAGAAGCAAGACCATGACGGTTCTCGTTGCCTACGCCCCGGCCCCCGAGGGCCGGGAAGCCCTCGCCCGGGGCGTTGCCGAAGCAGTCCTTCGAAAATTAGACCTCCTCATCGTCAACGTGGGCCGCGGCCAGCACGACCTCCACACCGAAGAGATCCGCGACGTCGAAGACCAGCTGCGCGCAGCCGGACGCACGATGACGCTGGAGTCGTCTGTCCTCTCGGACCCCGGAGACGCCGTCATCCAGATCGCCCAGGACAAGAACGCCGACATGATCGTCGTCGGCCTGCGGCACCGGTCCATGGTGGGGAAACTGATCCTGGGAAGCACTGTCCAGCGCATCCTGCTGGACGCCACCTGCCCGGTCCTGGCCGTCAGGGCGGACCGGCTCAACTAGCCCACAGCGGGACCGCTTCCACACCGGTCCCGCTCTGGCTGCCGGACCATCCGGCAGGCGAGCCTACCCCCGCATTCCATCGCAACAGGAACCCGAAGGACGGGCGCGGGGGAGGGGCACGCAGGAGAAGGAGGCAGGAGGATCCGATGGTCCTTCTGCCTCCTTCCCTACGTCACGCCATCCCCAGCCGTGCGCCTTACCTTCAGAATGACGGCATCACCGTTTACCGGCGCGGACCACAAACCAAGGAGAGCAATCTTGACCAAGACAGCAGAACGGGTCACGGCCCCTGCCGGTGAAACCGGTGAGCGAAGCCGCGGCCGCCGCCCGCGCAGCCTTATGCTACTGGTGGCAGTGGCCGGTTTCCTGATCCTGGGCCTGGCTGCTTTGGTGCTGGGAGGGAACCTCTTCGACCCGGCGGCCGCCACGGAATCGGAGCCGACCATGACCGCGACGCAGCTCGTCCCCCTCGTCATCCTTGTCGTGATGTTTGTTGTGGCCACGAAATGGCCGTTGAACATCGGGGTCATGGGCCTGGTCGCATCGTTCGGCGTCGGCTATTTCATGCTCGGCATGACGGACCGGGAGATCCTGGCCGAGTTTCCCGCCAGCATCGTGCTGACCATCATCGGCGTCACCTACTTCTTCAGTATGGCGCAGCGGAACGGCACCATCGACATCATCGTGCAAACCTGTGTGCGCCTCGTCCGCGGCAAAACCATGGTGCTGCCCTGGGTGTTCTTCCTGCTCGCCGCGGCACTGACAGCGCTGGGCACCTTCTCGCCCGCCGCCGTCGCGCTGCTCGCACCCGCGGCCATCGGCTTCGCCTACGAGTCCCGCATCCACCCCGTGGTGATGGGCGCCTTCATCATCAACGGCGCGCACGCCGGCGGCTTCTCGCCGCTGTCCGTGGCCGGCGTGCTGGTGCACAACATCGCCGAGGAGAATGGCTTTCCAATTTCCCAGGGTGCGCTCTTCGCCGCCAGCTTCGCCATCAACCTCATCCTGTCCGTCCTCACCATCGTCGTCTTCGCCCTGCTGGGCAGGTTGCGCGAGGGGGAAGGCCGGCACATGGACCTGGACACCTCGGCAACCGTCCGCCCGCACGGCCAGCAGATCCTCACCCTTGTTCTGATCACGGTGATGCTTGTCTGCACCCTGGGCTTCCATATGCCGATCGGTTTCGTGGCCCTCTCCGCCGGGCTCCTGCTGGCGCTGGTCAACATCAAGGAGCACCAGACTTTCATCGGGGGCATCTCCTGGTCCACCGTCCTGCTGGTGGCCGGCATGATCACCTACGTGTCGCTGCTCCAGCACGTGGGCGTCATCGACACGCTCGCGGAGCAGGCCCTGGCACTGGGGGCGCCGCTGCTGATCGCACTCGTGCTCTGCTATGTCATCGGGATCGGGTCCGCCTTCGCCTCCTCCACTGCCCTGCTGACCGCCTTCATCCCGATGGCCGGCCCGCTGCTGGCCGCCAGCACGCTGAGCGCCTCCGGAACGGTTGCTGCCCTTGCCGTGGCCGCCACCGTCGTCGACGTTTCCCCGTTCTCCACCGACGGCGCACTGGTTATTGCCAATGCCCGGGACGAGGACCGGCAGCGCGTCTACAAGCAGCTGATGATCTACGCCGGCGCCGTCGTGCTTGCAGCACCCGTCCTGGCGTGGGCGCTGCTGGTGCCCACCGGCATCATGTAGGTCCCGCCCCAGGGAGGACGTTTTGGGCCGGGTCCTCAACCATCCCTGGCTCGCCTGGCCCGGTGCAAGCTCTCCTACGGCATGTACCTCTGGCACATGTCGGCGTACCTCCTGCTGCTGCCTCTTGTAACGACGGCGCCGGTCCGGGTTGCGCTTACGGCAGCGTTGACCGTCGCCCTTGCCTTCTTGTCATACCGGTTGGTGGGGATACCCGTCCGGCGTCGGGCCAGCAAGAGTGGGAGTTAGCATCTGAGTGCGTAATTTCATTTTCTAAATCGAGTAGACATTACTCGGGCGCCCGCGTGAGAAGCTACCTAGATTCGGGTCATGGCACGAGTTTCTGGCCTTGGGCAACGACGTCGCAGACCCCTTGCAGGTACTCCGCGTTTCGCCCGGCCGCATCATCCAATTGACGTCGTCCCCATAACTGGTTCCGCTTTCAGACCCGCCTCGCCCTTATCCCGGCACGTCTGATGCACGTGACAATCCCCTTCGAAGACGACTGGAACACCGATTGCCCGCATCAATTCGTGGGACGCTGCAACGCCTGCCTAGCGGAAGCCGCCAGGCAGCGCGCACGGGAATCCGAGGCGCATTCGACCGAAGGTTCGCCTACCGGCCCGGGCGGGGGGACGATGCCCCCTTCGCCGTCGTCTGACGCCTCACGCCTCGAGAGTTAGCGACGGGCTGGATGAGCACTTGTTGCGAAGCATCACGGCAGCCTTACGACGGCGGCGCGCGCCGCCGTCGAGCACGTCAGGGATGAGGGGGCCGACAGCTATTTGCGGATCCACGCCGATCCGCCGCCTCCGCCATCGGCCCCGGGTCTTGGACAGTTCGAATAAAGTTTGTTGCCTGGCGGCGCCGCTGCTTGGCGCCGCCAGGCGTGAGACCATCGGCTTTGCCGACTGAAAAGGTGCGGGC
Organism: Pseudarthrobacter sp. NamE2; assembly: GCF_005796205.1. Taxonomy (GTDB): domain Bacteria; phylum Actinomycetota; class Actinomycetes; order Actinomycetales; family Micrococcaceae; genus Arthrobacter. The sequence goes on from NZ_VAHN01000013.1 coordinate 31,128, forward strand.
TGACTGGGCCTCACTTCCCAGATGCACCCCCATGCGCTCCCGACCTTCTTCCATCACTGTGCATGGAGTACCTCAAGAACAAGTTTCGATGGGGTCAAAAATTCCTCAAGACTTCCGCAAGCTTCCAATCCCGTCAGGCGGTAACACCCGGACTGGCCTGTAGGATTTTCCGGAAATGGCAGGCAGGGGACAGACCATGCGCACGGTTGCCTGCCGCTCGGCATGGTGCTTGGCTGGTGCCATGAGCGATTCAGAAGCCCGCAGCACTGACGACCTTCCCGACGACGAACACCTGCGCAACGACGTCGTTCCGGCGTCCGAAGCCGAGCCCGAGTCTTCCAATCCCGAGCATTTCACTCCGGGCCAGACCAACGCCGGTCAGCAGGTGGGCGGCCTGGCTTCGGCCACCGGTTACGGAACCGGCCAGGATCCTGACGAGCCCAACACCAACAACCCGGTGTGATTGTGGAAGCCTAAAAACGAGTAGCACAGGTAGCCGCGAGCCGGGATCCCGGGCCAAACATAAGTACCCGGTACTCGTGACCGAGATGTGACGCCACTTCTAAAATGGATCGGACAAGGGGATCAGGCCGCCGCGCCATCGCTGCTCCGGGTCCCCGTCTCCGGACCATGCAGGGGAGGACACCGTGGCAGACCGCCGTCGCAGCTCCCGGTTTCCATGGGCAGGTGCGCGCCGGAAGGCGCACCGTCAGCCGCCGGAAAGCGGAACGACGCCTTTGCAGGCGTTTCAGCAGGATTCGCGGGCCCGTGTCCTCGTCTCGGTAGTAGCTTTGTCCGCGCTCGCATTCGGCACCCTAAGCGTTGCCGCAGACGTAACGCCGACCCGAAGTTCCCAGGAGGATGTTCGGGAACCGGTGAGCACGGCTTCCGGCTCTGCAGAGCCGACTACTGCGCCGGATCCTGCCGAGCCAACCCCTGGCCCGGCATCTGCCGAGCCCACCGCGCCCACCGATCCCACCGGGAACTCCGGCTCGGCCGAACCCACTGCCGAGTCCAATTCTCCCGCGCCCACAGCAGAGCCCGGTGCCGCAAAGCCGGCAGCGGCAGACTCAACAGGGAACACCGACGCCTCATACGGCGAGGCCATGCCGGTGGGGGACCTGCCCGGGTGGAGGCAGATTTTTGCTGAAGACTTCACGGACGGGGACGTGCCCATCGGCGGCTTCCCCGGCATTTACAGCTCCAGGTGGAGCGAAAACTACGTGGACGGCACGCCGGACACAGCTGCCAAAAGGCAGGAAAAGGGCTCGAGGACGTCCGGGTACTTTCCATCAAAGGTCCTAAGTGTCCATGACGGCCTCCTGGACATGTATCTGCACTCGGAAAACGGCGTATCCATGGGCGCGGCGCCCTCCCCGAGACTCAACGGGGCCACCCAGTCGCCGTACAACAGCCAGTTGTACGGGCGCTACTCCGTACGTTTCAAGGCCGACTCCCTGCCGGGATTCAAGGTGGCCTGGCTGCTCTGGCCCGTCAGCAAGAACTGGCCGCAGGACGGGGAGATTGATTTTCCGGAAGGGGACCTGTCCAAGGTGGTCTACGCTGCCTTGCACGGCGTGACCTCAGAGGGACACAAATTCGAGGTCTTCCGGCCCGAGGTTCCGTTTACCACCTGGCACGTCGCCACCACCGAGTGGAGTCCCGGCCGCATCGAGTTCTTCCTTGACGGCAAATCAATCGGCGTCGCCACGTCAATGGTCCCGGACAAGCCTATGCGCTACCTCCTGCAGACCGAGTCCTGCCTGACCGGCTGCCCGGCGCCCGACACCCGCGGCCACGTGTACGTCGACTGGGTATCGATTTGGGCCAGGGACTGACCACGGGGCGGTACTGAGCGAATGGAATCCGCTGTCCGGCGGCGGGAGACACCATAAGCGAAAAGCCCCTCCTCAGAGGGGCTTTTCAGCGTCTTGGACTGCCGGCGCAAACGGGGTCCATCCGGCCGGCGCACCTGGCCGGGCAAGGCGGAGCTTGGCCGCGCGCTCCACCAGGATAGGAACGTAGTCCCGGATGCGGACGCCGTCGTACAGCAGGTGCTCCTCCGAGACCACCTGCTCGATCACGGAGCGCTCATGGCCGGGAAAGTGTCCGGCGAGCCGTTCGATGACGGCCAGAAGCGCCCGGGCTTCGGGTTCGTTGAGCATTCCCACCGCGTCAGCCTGCCTAACCGGTATGTCTTCAACCGTGTCTTGCGTCCTATACGCCTCTGAGCAGACGTTGTTTGCTTGGCGGTGCCAGCTTCTTGACACCGCCAAGCGCGGAGACCATCGGTTTCCCGATGCAAGGCCCGGTACTGCTGAACATCCAGTTCCAGCCGCACCCCCATGCACCGGGCCTCTCATGGACTACTTTGGACTGCTTCGCTCAAGGGCCTGCGCAGTTGCCGTCAAGAACACCTCAAAACCCCCTCAGGTTTGGGCAGGCTAACCGGAGAGTTACCGGCGGCTCGCCAAAGCCAGCCGGAAGGCGTCCGCGGAGGCCGTGCTGCTGTTGATCCGCCAGTCGGTTTCCTTGTTGAAGTGGAACCAGGTGACGGCGGTGATGTCCGGCTGCGCGGCCAGGTAGCTGATCAGGGCAGTGTTCCAGTCCGCCTTGGAACCGCCCTGCTCAGCGGAGGCCGTCTCCGCGATCAGGATCTGCTTGCCCGATGCCAGGGCCCGGAGCTGGGACAGGCCCTCACCAAAGAGCTGCGACGGCGACTGCCAGCTGCTCCAGGACGCAGAGGTTCCCCAGTTGTAGCCGTCCAGCGCTACAGCGTCCACGTAGGCGTTCCCCGGGTAGAGGCCGGAGAGCGGGATGGAGCCCCAGTAGGGAACGTTCGGGTTCCACACCCAGGTGATGTTGGTGGCTCCGGTCGCGGCGACCACGTCATGGACATGGCGCCAGGCGGCCACGTAGTCCCCGCTGCCGTTGCCGTTGATCTGCTCAGACCACGGGTACCAGTTGCCGTTCATTTCATGGCCGAACCGCAGCATCACCGGGTGCCCCCACTTGGCCAGCGCCTGGCCCCACTGCTGCAGGTAGGGATCGAAGTCCCCGGCAGCGATCCGGTCCAGGGAGTAGGCAGGCTGCTCGGTGCCGCCGCCCCAGGTCCAGGGCTCCCAGGTCAGCAGGGTCTGGGCGCCGCGGGCGCGGACCGCTTCGAGCTCGGTGATTGGGGGAGCCTGGTTGAAGTCCTTGTAGGACAAAACGATCGACGGCGCCTCCCCGGCAAGTGCCGTGACGGCGTCGAGTTCCGCGGACGCGAGCGGGCCGCCGGGTGTTCCCACGCCGAACCGGAGAGCGGCCGGGGCAGGAGCCGGCGCGGCGGGAGCCGGTGCGGGCGCCTGGACCAGGTTGGGGTCCTCCTCGGCCACCGACGGCGAGCTATAGGTGTAGGTAAATGCGGCAGAGGCGTTCGCTGTGCCCGAGGTTGCCCGGACCGTCAGTGCGGTTTCCTCCGTCACAGGCATGACCACCTCGGCAGTGAAGTATCCGGATGCGCTGGTCTTGAAGGCTACCGCTGTGGTGCCGGCAGTGATGGTCCCCGGGCTTTTCTTGGGGAAGCCGGTGCCGGTGACCGTCACCGACGTGCCGGCCGGTCCCCGATCCGGGCTGAGCGTGATGCCGGCCGTGGCGGCATGCGCCGGTGCCGCAACCCAGACTGTGCCGCCGGCGAGCAAAGCCAGGACTGAGGCCAGTGTTCTAAGCAGTTTCATATACCCCTCCAGTAGGATTCGGCAGCAGCCGGAGATGACGGAAGGAAGCCGGCCACTGCGAAGGACAAGGGCCGGACGGAAAGACCCCCTAATAAGTCTCCGCACTACGCAGGGTTCAGGGAGCCAAAACAGCGCAGGATCTGCCCAGCTTTCTTCGAGGAAAAACCCAGCGCTTCATGGCCGCCTGGCAAACGGCCCGACAATGGACCAGGAACGTACGGCAAAAAAATTGCCTGGAACCCCTTTACGTTCCCGGGGCCAAAGTTTTAAAGTCGGTGGTGTCATAGTCCGGATGGACGCCGGGGGGCGTTCGGGAAGGGGGAGTGTATTACTGCTGACCGTAACCGAAAGACAATTGACCACTACGTTGAAAGCCCCTCCTAGGAGGGGCTTTCCCCTTGTCTGCGGGAACTACGGCCTCCGCACGGCCATCCACGTAGTGGGGGCCAAGCAATACGAGTAGCCGATACTCGGGTGCAGGTACTGCAGCGCTGCCTAGATTCGGGGGCATGGCTGAAGTAATCAATCGCAAGCACGGCCGCCGCAGGCACCCGGACGCAAAACGCGGCATCCAACCCTACATCCTGGTAAACGTAGTCCTCGCGGTCGGTCTGGTGATCGCCGTCTATGCAATGACCCGCTAGGCCGGGCCCGTCCCTGCTACGCCAGCACCGGCGGCTCGAACCGCGTCGAGGGTGAGCCTCCCGAGGTGGCCTTGAGGATGTTTTCGGCCACACTGCGGACTTTCAGGTTCCGCTGCCGCGACACCCCCGCCAGCTTGCTGAACGCTTCGGGGTAGGAGCAGCGGTTCTGCGCCATGATCACGCCGCAGGCAACGTCAATGGAGGTGCGGCTTTCCAGCACGGCCTTCAGGTTGTCCCCGGCGGACCGGACGCTGCGCACCTCGAGGGCCAGCTTCATGCTCTGCGACGCCACCGACGCGAACCAGGTGGCCTCGGCCACCAGGTCCGGGGTGAAATCGAAGTTGGCAGGACCTAAAAGCACCATGGCACAGGAAACACGCGGCTCAAGCTCGAGCGGCACCGCGAGTGCAGAGCCGTAACCGGAGGCGACCAGCCGCCGTCGGTATGCCTCCCAGCGCTGCGAGGAGCCCTCACCCGTCACCTGCACAGGTTCGGACGTCGCCGCCGCCTGCGCCATCGGCCCATCGCCGTACCTGTCCTCGGACCCGGCCAGGCACTCCGCGGTGCCCACGCTTCCGGCGGTCACGGGCGGGCTTCCCGGACGCTGCAGCGTGGCGGCGCAGTCAATGCCCACCTTCCCGCTGAGGGCCAGCGCGGCGGCCTCGGCCAACCGCTGCACCGAATCAAGGTCGGTGTCCGCGCCGCTGACCAGATCCAACAGGAACCCCGTTCGTTCCATCCGCCTGGTGCCGGATATCGGTTGTACTGCCACGCTTCTTTCCCCCCATCGATGCCCGTTGTACCCGCCACGCTGCAGGCTTTGTTCGAATTTATGGGGCGGCCCCGGGAAGGACACGAGTAGCGGGTACTCTACTTTTCGGTACCCCCAAGCGGACTACTTGCTTCCAGCCACTCCCGGAAGGTTTGGCGTCCGACGGCGGCGCCCGGCGCCGGGATCAGCGCGCCGCTGCGCATGGCTCTTCCCATGGGCCCCGGAAGCGGCACCTCCACCACCTTTCCGCGATGCCCGTTTCTGGCCAGGTAGGCGCGGACCAGCCCGTCAAGCTCCTCGAGCCGGGGACCGGCGAGGTCCTTCAGGCGGCCCTGCGGCCCCTGGCCCGCAGCGTTGACCAATGCTTCGGCCACCTCGCGGGCGGCCACGGGCTGGGTGAACATCTTGGGCACAACCACCAGCGGCCCGGCTGAGGCGGTCTTCACCACCAGCGGCACGAACTCGTGGAACTGGGTGGACCGCAGAAGCGTCCACGGCACACCACCGTGCCTGACAGTGTCCTCCTGGACCAACTTCCCCGCGTACAGGCCGGAAGTGGCCTTGTCGATGCCGACGATCGAGAGCACCACGTGGTGCTTGATGCCTGCTGTCTTCCCGGCGGCCAGCAGGTTCTGGGAGGCGCTGGTGAAGAAGTCCACGGCCTTTTTGGTGGAGGTGGTGTTGATGCCGGAGACGTCAATGACGGTGTCCGAGCCGGCCAGTGCCTGCTCCAGCCCCCGGCCCGTAACCAGGTCCACGCCTTCCGCGCGGCTTAGGCTCACCACCTCGTGGCCATGTTCCTTGGCGAGTGCCACCACATGGCGCCCAACAGTACCGGTTCCCCCTGCAACGGCGATCTTCATACGGGAAATCCTATGCCGGACGCGGCCGGGTCCCGGGCACCGGAAACAGTGCCGCACCTACGCCTCACAGCAGGGCCCGCAAGGCGTAGGTGGTTTGTTTGCTGCACTGTCTGATCCGGCGGAGATATGCCGCCGCAAGGAGGGGCAGCGCCGTGCCCGGATCGCTGGTGGCCGGGTCCTGGCGCAGTGCCTGTTCAAGGTCAAAAGCATTTCCGGCCAGGCGCTCGGCGCCCACCATCTGGCTTGAGGATTTCAGGCTGAGTGCCGCGTCGATCGCCCCCGGGAGGTCCCCGGTGGTCAGGGTATGGCGGATCCTCTCGATCCTGAGGGGCAGTTCGTCAATGTAGTTCTGCACGAACACCCGCCAGATGTCGTCGTCATCGTCCAGCCCGTCTCGCAGCCTTTCCAGCACTGACGGGTCAAGGAGGGGCCGGGGCTGGCCGTTGTCCTGCATCGGCGAAACGTCCCTTCACCAGGAGCGAGTGGTCCTCCTTCCTGCACGGAAGAAGGACCGCTGACACCCCCAGGCTTATGTAGGAGACTATGTGCCGGGGGCGGAGCAGGACACGAGTAGTGAGTACTCAGGTTTGGGCAGGTGACTCCCATCCCGATAGGGAGCTGCCCGGAGCCATAAAGGGGGGAATTCTCCCGTGCCCCGTAGGGTTGCTGCTCATTAGACTGGGACGCATGACTGAGCAGGAACCGGCCCGGGGGCGGGCTGCTGCTTCTTACGACGACGGCGCGGGCCTTTCCGGGGACAGCCAGGAGACGCGGGGAACGGCTGGGGAAGGCGGCGCCGGGGACCTGCCCGACCCCGCCGCCGTCGACACTTCACTGCGCAGCCCGGCGGAGCGGTCCCGGACGTTTGCCGGGATCCTGGCGAACACTGCGCTTGCCAACATCACCACCAGCTACCTGTGGTTCGCCTTGACGTTTTGGGTATACCTGGAAACGCGGAACGTGATCGCCACCGGTGTGGTGGGCGGCGCCTACATGCTGCTGATCGCGCTGTCCAGCATCAGCTTCGGCACTTTCGTGGACCGGTACCGCAAGCTGGCCGTGATGCGCTTCGCGGCGGTGTTCACGCTGGTGATGTTCGTTTTGTCCGGCGCAATGTTCCTGGTGACACCGGCCTCCCAACTGCTGGCCCTGGGACAGCCCTGGTTCTGGATCTTCACCCTGGTCATCCTCATCGGCGCGGTGGTGGAGAACCTGCGCAACATCGCCCTGTCCACCACGGTGACCATCCTCATCGAACCCGATAGGCGGGCCAACGCCAACGGGATGGTGGGCATGGTGCAGGGGCTGATGTTCCTCGTCACCTCGGTACTGTCCGGGCTGTCGGTGGGCCTGCTCGGGATGGGCTGGACCATTGCCGTAGCGGTAGTGCTCACGGCGCTGGCCTTCGCGCACCTGCTCACGCTGCGCATGCCCGAGGAGGTGCGCGCCGCAGCCACCGACGCCCACGGCGGATTCGACTTCCGCGGAGCCCTGGCCGCCGTGCTGGCCATCTCCGGGTTGTTCGCCCTAATCCTGTTCTCCACGTTCAACAACTTTGTTGGGGGCGTGTACATGGCGTTGATGGACCCCTACGGCCTGGAGATGTTCCCGGTGGAGCTGTGGGGGATCTTCCTGGCCGTGGGATCCAGTGGTTTCCTTGTGGGCGGTGCGCTGATCGGCAAGTTCGGACTGGGAAAGAACCCGCTGCGGACCCTGCTCATCGCGGTGGTGGTGATGGGGTTCCTCGGCGCGGTGTTTACCCTGCGCGAGTGGGCGTGGCTGTATGTCCTGGGGATTTTCCTGTACCTGACCCTGGTGCCCGTGGTGGAGGCCGCCGAGCAGACGGTGATCCAGCAGGTGGTGCCGCTGCCCCGGCAGGGGAGGGTGTTCGGGTTCGCCATGGCATTCGAATCGGCCGCGGCGCCCATCACCGCGTTCCTGATTGCGCCGATCGCCCAGTTCTGGATTATCCCGTACGCCCGGTCCGCCGAGGGGGCGTCCGCATTGGCCCCGCTGCTGGGGGAGGGCACCTCACGCGGGATCGCTCTGGTGTTCCTGGTGGCCGGGACCATCCTTATCCTGGCCGCGCTGCTGGCCTTCCTCACGCCGGTCTACCGCCGCGTCTCGGCCGAGTACGCCGAAGCCACAGCGGAGGAAACGGTGGACGCCGGCAAGCCCAGCGAAGCTTAGTCCGGGCCGGGCAGGCACGATTTTTGCCGGCCTTGTCCTGCGACTCAATCATTTTTCCGTGACGCGCATGTTCCCAGGCGCCGGAAAATAGCACCAGCGCCTGGGAACTTGCGCGTCGCAAATGAATCTGCGCTCCGTAGGTGAAGACGGAAGCCCTTACGGCTCGAAAAATGTCATAGCCTTGACGGCATCTTGACCGATTCTTGAGGAGCAGAAGCCACAGTATTAGCACGCCGTGTAGCAGAGTGCGGCAGGGCCCGACGCAACCGGGCTGTGGGGGACACTGTCATCGGGAGCTATCCCGAGGTCTCAAGACGTCCGTCGGCGCCTCCCCCGGGGCGCCGGCGGGTGCTTCATTAGCCGCCGCCTAGGCCGTTTGCGTATCCGAAGCGATGCGCCCGGCGTCGAGCATCACCACACGGTCCGCCCGGCCAATGTCTCCTGGGTCATGGCTGGATTCGAGCACCGTCACGCCGCGGCGAAGTTCGTCCGCCACTGCCGCGCGGATCAGGGCGTGCGCGCTGCTGTCCAGCCCGGCTGTCGGCTCGTCCAGCAGGAGGATGTCCGCCTCCTGCGCCAGTCCCTGCGCGATGAGCGTCCGCTGGCGCTGCCCGCCGGAGAGTTCCTGCAGCTGCCGGTCGGCAAGGTCTGCAATGCCCATGCGTTCCAGGGCGGCGGAAACCTTCTGCCGGTCGGCGCGGCGCAGGGGCAGCAGCCCCCGCCGGTGCGGCCAGCGGCCCATCTCCACAGTTTGCCGGACCGTGCACGGCAGATTCTCCGGCGTGCGCGTGTGCTGGATGACCAGGGCGGGGCGGGAACCGGCGGACACCATGCCCCTGGCCGGCTTCAGCACCCCCGCCGCCAACCCCAGCAGCGTGGACTTCCCGGACCCGTTCCTGCCGGTCAATACCGTGTGCGTGCCCGGCATCAGCGCCAGCGACACCTCCTCCAAAACCTGCCTGTCAGGGTAGGCGTACCCGATCCCGCTTATCGTCAGTGCCGCCATGACCTCGCCCCCCTCTTGTTGCGAATGACTCTCATTTAATACTGTACGATGATCCGCGATGGAATGGTTACTTGATCCCCTAAGCGCATCTTTCGTGCAGCGCGCCCTCGTGGGCGGTTCCCTTGTGGCCGTGGTTTGCGCCGTCGTTGGCACCTGGGTGGTAGTCCGCGGCATGGCCTTCCTGGGCGACGCGATGTCCCACGGACTGTTGCCCGGCATTGCCGTCGCGGCGCTGCTCGGCGGCAACCTCCTGGTGGGGGCGGCCCTCAGCGCGGCGGCGACGGCGGCGGGCGTCTCGGCTATCACCCGCAACCGCCGCGTCTCCCAAGACACGGCCATCGGCCTGCTGTTCGTGATCATGCTGTCCACCGGCGTCATCATCGTGTCCGCCTCCGGCTCGTTCGCCGTGGACCTCACAGGGACACTCTTCGGCGATGTCCTCGCCGTCGAGACGGATGACATCCAAGTGCTCGCCGCAGTCGGACTCGTTGTCCTTGCAGCGGCGGCCGTGTTTCACCGCGCCTTTCTCGCTGCAGCCTTCAACCCGCAGAAGGCAGCCAGCCTCGGGCTCTGGCCGCGCCTCACCCACCTGGTGCTGCTGGGCCTGGTGACCCTCGCCGTCGCGGCCTCGTTCCAGGTGGTGGGAACGCTCCTGGTGTTCGGCCTGCTGATCGCCCCGCCCGCCGCCGCGCTCGTCTGGGGGAAGTCGGTGCGGACCGTCATGGTCCTCGGCTCCCTTATCGGTGTCGCCAGCGTGGCGGCCGGGCTCTGGATTTCCTGGTACGCGTCCACCGCCGCCGGGGCCACCATCGCCCTGGTCTCCGCCCTGTCCTACTTCGCCTCCGCCCTGATCCGTGGCGCACTCCACCGGTTCCGCGGCACCGGACCGGCCGCCGCCGTCGCACGTGCCGCCGCTGAACCCGCTCCCGAACCTTCGCTAGAAATGGATACCCGACCCCGTGCTCCGCACCATGCCTAAACTGTCCCTGCTGCTCGGACTTCCGCTGCTGCTCGCTGCCTGTGCAGCACCCGCCACGGACGCGCAACCGGACGAATCCGCCACCCCTCACGGCTACGTCGCCGGGGCCCAGGAGAACCCCGAGCCGCAGACCGGCCTGCTCACCTTCAACCGCCGGACAGGGGAGGGGCAGCTGCTCTCCCTTCTCAGCGGGCAAACGTCCGACGCCGGCACGTCCGGCAGTATCGATGCCGCGTCTTTGGACGGGCGCTACGCCCTGCTCACTACCGGGAACGGCATCGAAGTGTTCGATACCGGCGCCTGGACGGTGGACCACGGCGAGCACAAGCACTACTACAGCGCCGAGCCGGGGTCTGCGGGCATCATCGATGTGCCGGACCCGGGGGCCGTGGCAGGCGACGGAACAGCCATCGCTGTCTTCTCCCGGTCGGGCGGATACGCGTCCGTCTACAAGCACAAGGACCTCGACGCCGGCTCGCTGGCTGAGGCACTGCGGATCACCACCCAGCCCCATGACGGGATGGTGGTGCCGTACGAGGGGCATTACCTAGCATCCGTTGATTCGGTTTCCGGGGCCGCCGGTGGCGTTGAGGTCCGCGACGATTCCGATTCCACCGTGCTCGGCCGGCAGGAGTGTCCCGGCCTCTCCGCCCATGCCGCCACCCGTGTGGGCGTGGTGTTTGCGTGCACGGACGGTGCCCTGCTGGTCACCGAGGAGGACGGCACCTTCGCTGCCGAAAAGATTCCCTATCCCGACGGCGGCGCAGCCCTTCCGCCTGCCACCGTCCTTGGGCACCGTCCCGGCTCCAATGAACTGGCCGGGCCTGCTGGCACCACCGGCATCTGGCACCTGGACGTCCCACAACGGACCTGGCTGCACCTGCCCACACCCGTGCCCGTGACTGCTGCCGCAGCCGTCGGAGACGGGAAGCGCGTACTCGCCGTTGCCACCGACGGTTCGGTCCTGGTCCTCAACCCCGCCGCCGGGGAGGTGACGGCCCAGGTGCCCCTGCTGGCACCCGCAACCGAGTACCCATCCGGAGAGGCACGGCCGCAACTCCGCATCGATGCCTCCCGTGCCTACCTCAGCGATCCCGCCCGCTCGCTGGTCCATGAAATTGACTACGCGGACGGCATCCGGGTCGCCCGGACCTTCGAAGTCCCTTCGGCCGACCTCATGCTGGAGACCGGACTGTGAGGCGCCGCGGCTTTGCCCGGCTGGCCGCGGCAACCGCGCTGGGCCTGGCCCTGGCCGGGTGCTCGGCGGTGGGTGCGGAGAAACCCACGGTGGTGGTGACCACCAACATCCTGGGCGACGTCACCCGGAACCTGCTGGGGGACCAGGCCGACGTGGTGGTGCTGATGGAGGCCAACGCCGATCCGCACTCCTTCGGCATCTCCGCCCGGCAGGCGGCCATGATCGAAAACGCGGACCTGATCATCCACAACGGCGGCGGACTGGAAGAAGGCGTGCTTAACCATGTGGAAGCCGCCGCAGCGGAAGGCGTGCCGACGCTCGCGGCGATGGACGCCGTCGAACCCCTCGCGTTCACGCACGGGGAGGACGGTGGCGGGACTGCCGAAGACCCGCACTTCTGGACCGACCCGTCCCGGATGGCGCAGGCCGCCAAGGCGATTGCCGACGGCGCGCTGGAGCACGTTGACGGGGTGGACCCCGAAGCAGTGCGCTCGCAGACCGCCAGCTACGTGCAGCAGCTGGGAGAACTCGAAGTGGCAATGGAGGCCAGCTTCGCGGGCATCGATCCCGCACGCCGGAAGCTCATCACGAACCACCACGTGTTCGGCTACCTGGCGCAGCGGTTCGGGTTCGAGGTGATCGGGGCGGTGGTCCCCAGCGGCACCACGCTCGCCTCGCCCAGTTCCGCGGACCTTCACGACCTCACCGGGAAGATCCGGTCGACGGGCGTGGTGGCCATCTTCGCCGACTCGTCCCAGCCGGAGCGCCTTGCCCAGGTCCTTGCGGCCGAAGCGGGGCAGGAGATCGCCGTGGTCCCGCTGTTCACCGAATCCCTGGGCGCCGAGGGTTCCGCCGGCGCCACCTACCTGGACATGATGCGGGCCAACACCCAGAGCATCACCAACGCATTGTCCTGAACTCGCACCCACAACAGAAGGAAGCAGAAATGCATCACCGCAACACCCCTGTCCGCCTGCTGGCCGCGCTCGCCGCCGCCGGCCTGATGCTCACCGGCTGCGGCACCAGCGCCACACCTGCCGGCAGCGTCTCATCCTCCAGCCCTGCCGCTGCCACCGTTGACGCGGCCTCGCCGCGCATCGTTACAACGTACGACGGCGGCGTGCAGGTCCTGGACGGTGCGTCCTTCGAAGTGCTGGGCGACTTCCCGATCGAAGGCTTCAACCGCGTGAACCCGGCCGGCGACGGCCGGCACGTCATCATCTCCACCGCCAAGGGCTTCGAAGTTCTGGACACCGGCGTGTGGACCGACGGAGGAAAGCACTACGCCCAGGACCCGGCCATGACGGACATTTCGTTCCCCACCAGCAAGCCCGGCCATGTGGTCCGCCACGACGGCAAGACCATCCTGTTCAGCGACGGTACCGGAGAGGTGACTGTCTTCGAATCCGACGACCTCGCATCCGGCCAGCCCCAGGTTGAAACCCATCGGGCCGAGGAAGCCCACCACGGCGTCGCCGTCGAACTGTCCAACGGCGAGCTGGTCCTTACGCTGGGGAACGAGGAAGAGCGCCCGGGCATCGTGGTCCTGGACAAGGACGGCAAGGAGATTGCACGGAACGAGGACTGCCCGGGTGTGCACGGGGAGGCAACTGCGGCCGGGGAGGCGGTGGTGATCGGGTGCCAGACCGGCGTCCTGGTTTACTCCAACGGCGAGATCACCAAGCTGGACAGCCCCACCGAGTACGGCCGGATCGGCAACCAGGCCGGCTCCGAGGAGTCGCACATTACCCTCGGCGATTACAAGCAGGACAAGGACGCCGAACTGGAACGCCCGGAAAAGATCTCCCTGATTAACACCAAGGCCAAGTCGCTGGCGTTCGTGGATCTGGGAACCAGCTACAGCTTCCGCTCGCTGGCCCGCGGCCCGCACGGAGAGGCGCTGGTGCTGGGTACCGATGGCGCACTGCACGTCATCGATCCGGACACCGCCAAGGTCACGGACAGCTTCCCGGTGGTTCCGGCCTGGGAGGAACCGCTGGAGTGGCAGGACCCGCGGCCCACCATCTTCGTCAACGGCCACACCGCGTACATTACGGACCCGGCAACCAACACCATCCACGCGGTTGACGTGGAATCCGGCAAGATCACGGCCACCGGCACCCTGGAGGAGACCCCGAACGAGCTGACCGCCGTCACCGGCTGACCGGGGACGCTCTCTCACCTGCCGCACTGGATTGAGGAACGCTCTCTCACTTACGGTTGCTCAACCGCGGACGCTCCGGCGCAATGGCCGGGGCGTCCGCGGTTGGCCTTGCTACTGGCGGGTGCCACGCACAACGGACATGGTTTTTAGTTAATCCGAAAATTCCGGCGACCCCCGCCGGTACTATCTGAGTAGGAAAATCACCCTGCTTATCACCTCGGGGGCCGGAATTATGGTCAAAGCCGGTCAACCTGTCCGCCCGCCAGCTCAACGACCCCGAGCTGGTGGCAACGGTGGAAGCTGCCCTGCAGCTCCGGAAGATGGATCCGGCGCACCTGTTCCCCATTGACGAACTGAAGATCGGCAGGTCCTTCATCATGGACCTGGGGTCCGGGGGGTCCGCCATCGTGGGCAGTTGCATTGACCTGGCACACGCGGTGGGCATCCGCGCGGTTGCGGAGGGCGTGGAAACCTCCGGGCAGGTTGCTGCATTGATGGAAATGGGCTGCGATCTAGCCCAGGGCTACCATTTTGCCCGCCCGCTGCCTGCGCCGCTGCTCAAGGAGTGGCTGGACGCCCACACCAGCTGGCGGCCCGGCGGGTACTGAGGACTATCTGACAACGGTTAACGGGCGAACCGCGCAAACGCCCCGCCCGGGACGGCTACCCGATGTCTGGGTCCGGCCGTGCTGGTGGGCGGGGCGATTGGCGGAAAATCAATGTGGCAGGCTCGGGGCCCCACGCTGGGCGCTATGAGCTGCCTGGGAAGTGGCCTATGCGGCCATGGCGGCTGCTGGAACGGCGGCCTTCCTGCGCGGCGCCAGCACACTTATGGTGCACGGTGCCTGCTGCGGATCGATTTTTGTTGGAAGGTGATGGGTTTCGGAAGAGGCCTGCAGCATCTCCAATGCTGCGTCATCCACACGGGCGTGCGAGATGTCCAGTTCCAGATCCAGTCCTTCCCGGAGTGAGTTGGCCCGCTTTGCTACGACGTAGAGGGCGTTAACGCTGTGGACGGTGATATGCCCCTTTGCAATCACCCTGGCGCGTGCATGGTCGAGATCGATTCGGACAACAATGTTGAGCTTAGAGTTCAAGTTGTAAAGCCTTCCCCGGCATTGGCTGCGACTCTGCAGCTTCTTGCGATGGCCGTTTGCATCAGCCTCATCCAGAGTAGGGGTGGGATGTGACACACGCAACACCGTGACATTTATTACATCCGATGGTTATTTATGAACCCGCTTTCCTCCGTCCCTGCCCGGGTCCATCATTAGCCCATGGGCAAGCGCGCAAGCGACGGCCTGGGGGACGCGGATACGGATAAAGGCAACGGCGCCGGAAACAGGCCGGACCATGTGGTCGTTTTTGTCCACGGCATGGGGCGGGCGCTGAAGGGCGGCACGCTGCAGGAGTGGGCCCAGCCGCTGATGCTCAGCCTGCACGACCTCTCCCTCGACCTGGCGCCGGACGTTCCGCACCCGCACCTGGTCATCACCAAAGCCAACGCCGTCGGCGACCCACCCGAGGTGTGGGCCAAGGTGCTGCGAAGCTGCCCGGACGGCAGGCCGGACTATCTCACTGTCCTCATGACGGAGGCGTCCTGGGGCAGGGACTTCGAGCCGGCGTCGGCCGCTTCCACCTACTCCTGGGCGCTGCGCACCGCGCTGCGCGTCTACCGGCGGTCCCTGCAGCTGCTTCGCTGGAACCTCTACCCCGGCCGGCGGCGGGCCGGCATCACCTGGCTGGGCGCGCGGCTGCGCCAGCTGCTGCTCACATCCATGGCGGCGTTTGCCGGACTTTTCATCCTGCTGGCGGTGCTGGTAGTGCTGCTGCTGATCATCGTCCTGGCCTGGATTCCCGGGCCCGGCCGGTGGGCGGGGAAGCTCGTGTCCCTGTTCGCGGACTTCCTGGGCGACCCGCAGGTATGGAAGCGCAAACCCCTGCAGGCGGCGGCGATGCGGCAGCGGGTAGTGGACACGCTGCAGCGCTGGGACCACGGCGGCGGCACCCAGGTGACGGTGGTGGCGCACAGCCAGGGAGCTGCGATCGCGGGCCAGGTCCTGTTCCAGAACCAGGCCCGCGCCACCAATTTCGTGAGCGTGGGCAGCGGCCTGGACCTGCTGGGCTATGCGCAGTGGGGCGGCGGCACGGGGGAGGATCCGGTCATGGACTGGCTGGTGAATCCGGACCGGCCGCGCTGGATCAACGTCTGGGGCAAGTTCGACTTCGTCCCGGCCGGGCCGATTTCCACCCATACCAACGGTCCGCTGCCCGTCTTCGGCAAGCTGTATGCCCGGGACAGCGCGGGCGACGGCGGCCCCGGCCCGGAGGAGCACCCCGTCTACAACAGGTCCGGCCTGATCTACGACCACATCGTCTACTCCAGCAACCGGGTGGAGGTGCTTGATCCGCTGGCGCGGCTGATCCTGGACCCGCCAACCGATCCACACGGCCTGGCCCTGCGGGGGCTCGACGGCGACCGGCGGCTCCGCCCGCACCGCGTCATGGTGAAGAGCCTGGGAGTGACCCGGCTCTTGTCGGTCCTTACCTCGGCGCTGAGCGCGCCGGCTGCGCTGACGTGGCTGGGGTCGCAGGAGTGGGCGCGGAACCTGGTCCAATGCGGGCCGCCGGGTGCCGGCGAGGACCCGTGGTGGTCCTCCTGGCTGTGCTCCGGCCCGTCCTACCACTGGGGGCACTGGCAGAACTGGGGCGTCCTGGCCGTCACCACGGCAGCCTTTGCCGCCCTCCTGATCGGTTTGCTGAACGGGCCGGTCTGGGGCGTGCTGCACAACCGGCTCCAGCGCATGCGGAAACCCTCCTTTCGGCAGTCGAGCGACCCAAGCCGCAACCCGCCGGCCAACCCCTGGTGGTACGTCACGTGGTATCTGCTGATCGTGACGACGGTGGCCGTGGCCGTTCCCTTCATGCTGGCCTGGCCCGATCTGCCATGGGTACTGGTGGTGGTCCTGGTGGTGGCGCTGTGGGCACTCTCCTTTACGCGTACCAGCATCAGCGGCCTGCCGGCGCGCACGGACGCCCAAACACAAAGCCTTGCGGAACCGGCGCAACAGCCCGCGCCGGACCGCCTCGAACCCAAGGAACAAGACCCTGGCCTGCCTGAGCCGCTACCCGCCGTCGTGCACGCCAGCCGGCAGCAGGACGGTGCCGCAGGGTCAGCCGACCACCTCGGGAAGCCGGCCGGATAAGACTGAGACGGGGGCCGAGGACCAGCGCTGACGTTCCGGCTCAAAGGAGATGACCACCGTGGCGCCGCTGTCCCGGCACTCGTCCATGGCGAGCAGAAGGGCATCCTCCATGTGCCGGGCGTACTCGAGCCGCTCGGCCAGGCTGCCCTGCAGGTCTGCGTCATCAATAAGGACGTGCCCCTTGCCGTCCACGATGACTTTCAGCGAATACCCCTGGTCCTCGTGCAGGGATCCGCGGGTGGATGAAATCTCGGTGACTCTGCTTGCCCGGACCAGCCCGTTGCTGATCGTACGGATCCACGCTTCACCCATCGAATTGACCTCCCCTTGGCTGTGAGCGCACGGAACAGTGCCCCCTAAGGCGAAATGTACTCCTACCGCAGCCGTTTGTGACCCCCGAATTTATTGCAATAGGGACTCGCCCACGGAGGACAAAAGGCGGTGCTGCCGCGCCCCTAGGATAAATCTGATGACTTCCCCCGACGACCAGCCGCCCTTCAGCCTCCGTGCCATCGCCGTGGCAGCTTTCGGGCCGACTTTGCTGTTCGGGATCGGGCAGGGCGCCATCCTTCCCGTGGTGGCCCTGACTGCCCGCGACCTCGGGGCCACAGTGGCTGTTGCGGCGCTGGTCGTCACGCTGATGGGGCTCGGTTCGTGGTTCTTCAACCTGCCGGCGTCGCTGGTGACGCTCAAGTTCGGGGAGCGCTGGTCCATCGTTGGTGCAGCCGTCGCGGCCGGGCTGGCGATGGCTGCCGCCGGCCTGTCCTTCCTGGCCCCGGACGGGCTGTGGCTGCTCGCAGCGGCGATGGCCGTCGTCGGAATGTCCGGCAGCGTTTTCGGCCTCGCGCGGCAGAAGTACCTCACCGAGGCTGTCCCGGTGGAGTTCCGCGCCCGGGCGCTGTCCACCCTCGGTGGAGTGAACCGGATCGGCGTGTTCATCGGCCCGTTCCTGGGTGCCGCCGTCATGCAGTTCTCGGGCATCGGCGGTGCTTACTGGGTGGGCGTGGTGGCCATGGCGGCCACAGCCATGCTGTCCCTCACCATCCCGGACCTTGCCGCTGCAGACGGCCCCGACGGCGGCACGGCCAACTTCCAGCCCACCCTCCGCAGCGTGGCGGTGTCCCACGTGGGGGTGTTTCTCTCACTGGGCACCGGCATCCTGCTGCTGAGCGCCCTGCGCTCCTCGCGGCAGGTGGTGATCCCGCTGTGGGCCGACCACCTTGGCATGGACGCCACGTCCGCCTCCCTGATCTACGGCCTGTCCGGCGCCATCGACATGCTCGTGTTCTATCCCGCGGGCAAGTTGATGGACCGCAAGGGGCGGCAGTTCGTGGCCGTGCCGTCCACCCTGCTGATGGGCACGGCGCTGCTGCTGATTCCCCTCACCGGCTCCTTTGTAGGACTTTTGTTGGCGGCCCTGCTGATCGGTTTCGGCAACGGCATCAGCTCCGGGCTGGTCATGACACTGGGGGCAGACTTTTCGCCGGACCGGGGCCGGGGCCAGTTCCTGGGGCTGTGGCGGTTCATGGCCGACGCCGGGTCCACGGGCGGGCCGGTGCTGCTCTCCGGGGTGACGGCGCTCGCCTCCCTGGGGGCGGGGATCTCGGCCACCGGCATCCTGGGGTTCGCCGCGGCGGCCGTGTTCGCCGTCGTGATCCCGCGCCTGAAGCACCGCCGCAACTACTGACGTGCGCTATCACTTTTGGTCCTTAAACCGGTGTTTGGGGGCCAAAAGTGATGGCGCAACGGGGAGGCGGTTATCCTCGACAGATGGACGAAACGGGGAATCCCACTCGGAGCAGCGCACTGCAGAAGGGTCTGTGGTGGCTGCAGGACTATGTCTACGCCGGAATGTGCCAGGTTGAGGGCATGCTGTCCCGCTTGCAGCCGGGCTCCTTCCACCAGGGCCACCGGAATCCGGTGGTGATCATCCCGGGAGTGTACGAAAACTGGCAATTCATGCTGCCGCTCATCCAGTCGTTGCACGACGCCGGCCATCCAGTCCACGTTGTGACCGTGTTGCAGCGCAACAAGCTGAAAATCCCGGCCGCGGCCCGGCTGGTGGCCCAGCACATGGAGGAGGCCGGGCTGCGGGACGCCTCGATCGTTGCGCACAGCAAGGGCGGGCTGATTGGAAAGTACGCCATGCTCAATTTGGATCCGGAGCAGCGCATTTCCCGGATGGTGGCCGTGTGCACTCCGTTCTCAGGGTCCAGCTACGCTCGCTACATGCTGCTGCCCAGCCTGCGGATCTTCTCGCCGCGCGACGGGCTCACCCTGGAACTGGCCCGTGAGGAGACCATCAACAGCCGCATCACCTCCATCTACGGGCCCTTTGATCCCCACATCCCGGAAGGCAGCGTGCTTCCCGGTGCCACCAACATCGAGCTGCCCACGGCAGGGCACTTCCGCATCCTGGGCGATCCGGAAACAGCCAGGATCATCGTGGAGCAGCTCACCCCGGTTGAACCGTGAGTTCCTTGGACAGGAATTACGACGCCGGGCGGCCGGCTCCGGAGGAACCTGACCATTCGCGCCCGGACAGCCCGGGTGAGCGGCGGCAGAGCCGGGGGGCCACTGTCCTGGCCGTGCTGCAGCGGCTGCTGTATCTGCTGGTCACCTTTGCGGTGGGGTGGGCGGTATGGTTTTTCTTGCTTTCCCGGCTGGCCCGCGGCCCGGAGCAGGCGTGGGTTTTCCTCCCGGTGTGGCTGATCCTGGCGTATGCCCTCCTGCCGCGCATCCACAAAATACTCAGCAGCCTCTACATCCCGGACTACTTCATCGGCCGGGCCCGCACGGGCGACGGCGTACTGGGGGATCCGGTGAACCTCGCCGTGGTGGGAACGCTGGAGGAACTGCGGCGCGCCATGATGTCCGCCGGGTGGGTTGAAGCGCATCCCATTACCCCGGCGACGGCCTGGCGGACGCTGACCTCCACCGTGATGGGGCGGAGCTACCCGCAGGCCCCGGTCAGCGCCCTGTACGTGTTCGGCAACAAGCAGGACCTCGCCTTCCAGCGCGAAATCGACGGCAACCCTCGCAAGCGCCACCATGTCCGGTTCTGGAAGTGCCCCCAGGGGTGGATGCTGCCCGGCGGGCTCTCCGTGGATTTTGTTGGCGCCGGGACCTACGACCGCAGTGTGGGCCTGTCCCTGTTCACGTTCCAGATCACCCACAAGATCGCAGACCGGACGGACGAGGAACGCGACTTCATCATCTCTACCCTTCAGGCTGCCCGCGCCGTGGAATCCGTCCACGTCATCCGCAACTTCTCCACCGGCTACCACCACCGCAACGGCGGCGGCGACGCCATCCGCACCGACGGGCACCTGCCGATCATCGACCTGTATGAGCCGGGCCGTCCGCCAAACGCGCCGCCGGATAAAAGCACCGGTCAGGGCACGGTTTAATTTTCGAATACCTTGAGCTTTCTTTGACTGTTTGCCCCCTTTGTTCCTGAGTTTGGTTGTGCATTGTTGTTCCCAGCAAGGCAGCAACCACCACAGTCTGAGGGGACACGTCATGAAGAACAGCACTCTGATCAAAGGCACCGCAGCCATCGCCGTGGGCGCGGCACTGCTGCTGGGCGGCGGCGGAACCCTGGCAGCCTGGAATGCGGAGGCCACTGCCACTCCCGGGACCATCGTTTCCGGTGACCTGGACGTGGTCAACGCCACCAGTGCCGGTGTTTGGAAGGACCGCGCGGGGGCGACCATCAACATCGCCAACTACAAGGTGGTTCCCGGTGACAAGCTCACTTACACGCAGGACCTGACCGTTACCCTGGTTGGCGACAAGATGGCCGCGAACATCACCACCACGGGCATCACGCCCACGAACGGTTTTACGTCGGCCAACGTCTCCGTTACCGGCCCCGCGCTCACCATTGGAACCACCCCCGTCTCCAATCCGCTTACACCTAAGGGATCCGCCCAGACGGTAACCGCGACCATCACATTTGAGTTCCTTTCGACCACCAGCGGGCGGGCCAACGTGGACGCCAGCTACAACTTCAACAACGTGGCATTCCAGCTCCAGCAGGTCGTGGCAGGCTCCGGCCTCGTCGCGCAGTCCTAGTTCAACGCCGGGCGGGTGGCCGCGCCGCCCGCCCGCAACCCCCCGGACATCAGGACCAGGAGGAGACCATGCGCATCAAGCGCCCACTGCAGGCGGCGGCACTCATCGCCGCAGCAGTGCTCCTGGGGCTGTTGACCGTCCAGGGAACGTACGCTCTATGGAGTTCCAGCGCTTCAGCTGCCCCCGGAACCGTGGCCTCGGCATCGTTCGATGTGGCGCTCACGGCAGTTCCATCGGGGCAGGCAACCACCATGTCCCTGGCCTCCGGCCAGCCCGCCAACCTGGCCATCAGCCCAGAGGGCACGCTGAGTCCCGGCGGCTCGGTGTACGGGGGAGTGGTGATTGCCAACAACACCAATGCCGGCGGCGCCTTCACCACGGCCGTAACCGTAGGCCCGGCCGTGGTGAGCAATGTGTCAGGCGGAACCCTAGCGCAGTACGTGACAGTCAACGCAAAATCGGCGGCATCCGCCGCCGAATGCACCGCAACCGGCAGCTACCCGCCGCTGGGTTCGGCCGGGCTGGTCTCACCCGCCGTCGCCAAGGGCGGTTCCACCGTCTTCTGCTTCCAGGCCAGCCTCAGCCCCAGCGCCCCATCCACCGTGAAAGGACAGGCAGTGAACATCACCCTTCCGCTCACGGCACGTCAGCTCTGCGGGGTGCCCGGTGGCTGCTGACCTGACGGCAGGTCCGATTGCCGAAGAAAACGCCCGAGGGAAGGCTCCGCACCCGGCTGAACTCCCGCCGTCGGACGCTGCACCAAGCCGGCCGGAGAGCTCCGGCGCGTGGGCCGCCGTCGGACGCCTCGCCAGCATGTCCGCCATGATGATCGCGTTGTCCGCCGCGATCATCCTGATTGTGGTGCCGGTGGCAACGGGCTCGCAGACCTACACGGTGCTCACCAACTCCATGGCGCCCAAGTTCCCGCCCGGGACGTTCCTGGTGATGAAGCCGGTGCCGGTCAATGAGATCCAGTACGGCGACGTAATCACGTTCCAGCTCTACTCGGGACGGCCCGAGGTGGAAACGCACCGGGTGGTTGGTTTCGGCGCCACCCAGCAGGGCGCGAAGACGCTGATCACCAGGGGAGACAACAACGGGGCCAACGATCCCGAACCGGTCCGCGGGATCCAGGTGAAGGGCAAGCTGTTCTACGCCGTACCGTACGTTGGCTTCGTGGCGAATGCCCTCGGGAACTCAGACCGTGGTACCTGGACCGTCATCGCAGCCCTCGGCCTGATCGGCTACGGGGCAATCACGGTCTTCAGGTCGGTCCGCAAGTCCCGCGAAGACAGGACGGCTGAGGCGTCATGAGGCGGAGGTTCCGGAGCCTGCCCGGCGCGGCAGCCGCCGTCGGCGCCTTTGTGCTGACGGTACTGCTGGGTCTCGGGGGTGCGTCCGCTTCCGCCCTGTGGCAGCAAAGCGCGACGGCGACGATGGCAGTAAGTGCCGCCGCCGCCTGGCCAGGCCCCGCCATAACTTCACTCACCTGCACGAACGATGCTTCTGAATCCACGGCAACGCTGCACGTTACTGTCCCTGCTACGGCCTCCATCAGCTACGCGGCACTGCAGTCAAACGGTTCACTCGGGCCAAGCTATGCCGGTCTTTCGAGCCTTCTGGCACTGACCCCCGGAAGCTTCATTTTGACGTCAAGCACCAATCCGTTGCTTGCCTCACCGATTATTCGCGACAATCCGGCAGGCCCGCTGACCGTTCGGGTGACGGCCACGTACGTGGACCAGACAACCGCTCATCTCGACATCGTTCTGCATAACAGCCTCTCCAACGGAAAGATCACCTGTCCGGTGTCTCCTGTGATGTAGAACGGCTGACCCTGCCGGGCTGGCGTTGGCGGTCCCGCCCCCTGCCCAGGCGCTGGTGTGTGAGAATGATGCCGTGACGCGCAGGATGGGTGTTGAAGAAGAGTTCCTCATCGTTGATGGCTTTACCGGGGCACCTGTGCCGCTGGGTGAAGTCCTGGACCAGCTCAGCGACTATCCGCGCCTGACCAGCGAGATGAAGCAGGAGCAGATCGAAACCTGCACCCTTCCGCGGCTCAGCCTCTCCGAACTGGCCCAGGACATCGGCGCGGGGCGGAAGAACGCGGACTCCCTGGCAAGGCGGGCAGGAGCGCGGGTGGCCGCGCTCGCAACCTCGCCCCTGCCCGTGGAGTCCACCATCGCCCCGGGTGAACGTTGTGCGCAGCTGATGGAGCGCTTCGGGCTTACGGCCGTCGAGCAGCTGACGGGCGGCTGCCATGTGCATGTGGAGATTGAGTCGGACGAGGAGGGCGTGGCCATCCTGGACCGCATCCGGGGCTGGCTGCCCGTCCTGCTGGCCATCAGCGCCAACTCGCCGTTCTGGAACGGCAAGGATTCAAGCTTCGCAAGCTACCGTTTCCAGGCCTGGACCCGTTGGCCCACCACGGGGCCGGCGAATATCTACGGCTCCGCTGCCGCCTACCACGAGGAAATCCGCCAGATCCTCGCTTCCGGCGTGCCGCTGGACAAAGCCAACCTCTACTTCGACGCGCGGCTCAGCCACAAGCATCCCACCGTTGAAGTCCGGGTTGCAGACGTGTGCCTGTTCGCGGACGACGCCGTCCTGCTGGCCGCACTGGTGCGTGGCCTTGCGGAAACCGCGGCGAGGCAGTGGCGCGACGGCGTTGCCCCGGTCCCGGCGTCCGTCACCCAGCTGCAGCTGGCGTCATGGCGGGCCAGCCGGTACGGGCTCGACGGTGAACTGGCGGACCCGGCGACGGGGACGCCCCGGGCCGCCTTCGAGGTGGTGCTGGCCCTGCTGGACCACCTCCGGCCGGTGCTGGAGGAACAGGGTGAGTTCGCCGCAGTGGAGTCCCTGCTGTTCCAGGTCCTGAACCGCGGGACCGGTGCTGCCATGCAGCGGCAGTCATTGGGCCATGCCTCCAGCTTGCGGGACATGGTGTCCGATGCCGTGCAGATGACCTGCCTCCCCACGACGATGCTGCGCGAGGCCGGCAACAACGTATTAACCATCTAAGGGAGGACGACGTGAGGATCGCCTTGGGGCAGTTCGGCGCCGGCACGGATCCGCGGGAAAACCTGCGCCTTATTGCCGGATTGATGGAGGCCGCCGCCCTGGGCAATGCCGATCTGCTGGTGCTTCCCGAATCCAGCCTCTATGCCGGCACGGGACCGCCCAGTGTTATGGCGGAAGTGGCAGAACCGCTGGACGGTCCTTTCATCAGCGGAGTTGCCGCGCTCGCGGGGAACCTGAACCTGCCCGTCGTCGTGGGAACCACCGAGGCCAGCCCCGGCGGCCTGCCCTACAACACGGTGGTTGCCCTTGACGCCGGGGGAGAAGTACTGGGCACGTACAGGAAAGTGCACCTCTACGACGCTTTCGGGCACCGTGAAAGCGATGGAACCAGCCCGGGAAGCATCAGCGAGCCTTACTTGCTCTCTCACGGCCAGCTGCGGCTTGGCATGCTTACCTGCTACGACCTTCGGTTCCCGGAAAGCGCCCGGTACCTGGTGGATGCGGGCGCCAACGTCCTCCTGCTGCCGGCCAATTGGATCAGGGGTCCGGGGAAGGAGGACCACTTCAACACCCTGGTGCGCGCCCGGGCCATCGAGAACACGTCCTACGTGGTGGCGGCCAATCAATGCGGCCCGCTTGCCACGGCGTACTCGATGGTGGTGGATCCCTTCGGGGTGGTCATAGCCAACGCCGGCGAGGCGCCCGGCGTCGTGTTCGCCGAGCTGGAGCCGGAACGTATCGCAGCCGTGCGGACCCGCGTTCCGGCACTTCAGAACCGCCGCTTCAATGTGGTGCCCAGGAGTGCTGACTGAGCCCTGAAAAGTGTGACCGGCTTGATACCGGGATTTGACGCCGTCGAAACATTCAGGACCTGACGCCCCCATAAAATTAGAGGCAACCAAATCTCCCGGAAAGGATCGAAGTGCACGCAACCGACGCCGCGATGAAACCCGTCATCGGCCTCACCACCTACCTGGAGCAGGCGGGAACCGATGGTTGCGGCACCGTGAATGCGGCATTCCTGCCGGAGACGTACCTGAAACCCATCATCGCCGCAGGCGGAGTTCCCATCCTGCTGCCGCCGCAGCCGGTGGTGGCCGACGTTGTGGAAATGCTCATCGGCAGGCTCGACGGCCTGGTTGTTCCCGGCGGCTGGGACGTTGACCCCGCCCTCTACGGCCAGGCACCGCACCCCGAGACTGATGTTCCCCGTCCGGAGCGTGACGCTTGGGAGCAGGCCCTGATCCAGGAGGCCATCCGCCAGGACGTGCCGCTGCTGTGCATCTGCCGCGGCGAGCAGTTGCTGAACGTCACCCTCGGCGGAACCCTTCACCAGCACCTGCCCGATGTTGTGGGCAGCGGCCACTACCAGCCCGGCGGCTACAACTTCAACCGGATCGCGGTGGAAATCAAGGCCGGCTCTCGGCTCGAACAGCTGATCGGAGCTAACGCGGGGACGGTGCCGGTGTCCCACCACCAGGCCGTGGACAAGCTCGGCGAAGGCCTGGTGGCTTCCGCGTGGAGCGAGGACCAGGTGGTGGAAGCCATCGAGTATCCCGCCGCAAGCTTCACCATGGGCATCCAATGGCACCCGGAGGAGTTGCCGGAGGACTTCGGGCTGTTCCGCGGTTTCGTGGAAGCGGCGCGCAGCAAATTCCTGTCCCGGCTCCTGCCCGCGGCGCCGTCGGCTGTTTCCGGCGGGATCAACGCCACCCTTGCACGGCCTTCACTGGGATAGTGCCACTGGCCAGGCCCACAACATCCTTTCCTTGATCAGCAGGAACCGTCCCGGACAGCGCGCACGCGCCTCGTCCCGGGACGGTTCTTTGCATTCTGCCTTGCCCTCGAGAAATAAGCATGCTTAGTATGTTTGGACGCTGAGGTTAAGCCAAATGCTTCACGGTTCTATCCATGGAGCAACGATGGCTGGTATTCGCAAAGTTTCAGATCCTGCCCGCACAGCCGCCCCCGGCAAGGGGCGCCGCAGGCAAGGGGCGAGGGCTCCATTTTCCACCTGCAGGGCAGCCTCGTGGACCCGGGACGGGTGAACCAGTGCGCGGACATCCTTTCCACCACCAGTTCCAACGTGATGCTCTACGCCGCCATGGACAGCTGGCGCCGCCAGATGGTCCAGGAGGGCAACGGCATGATTGAAAAGGCCCTTGAACTGCCCCGGGGCCTCCGCAGGGACATTGACGCCCTCCCGGGACTGTACGTTCTGGAAGACGAACTGGTGCACGCCGAGGCGGGCCTCTTCCTGGAGACGGCCATGTTGCCCCGCGACGACTTTTTTCAGCCCCGTGGAGGTCATCCCCATGGAAGAGGCCCCGGGGCGCATCGCGGCCGGGATGGTCCTGCCTGGTCCTTCAGATGCGACATTCAAGACCGGCAGGGTGGTTTGGGAGGAATCCCACCGATCGTTTTAGAAGCTCAAGGCTGTAGGGGGAGCGGTGCAACAAACAAGGAACGGAACGTCACATGTGCGGCATAGCAGGCGAAATTGCCTTCAACGGGAGAAAGACCTCCCGGGAGGCGGTCCTGAAGATGATGGAGGCAATGGCATCAAGGGGACCTGACGGACGGGGAACATGGGAATCCGGCTGGGTTGCACTGGGACACCAGCGGCTCAGCATCATCGACCTCTCAGAGGCGGGGGCGCAGCCCATGGTGGACGACGGCGGGCTGACTGTCACCTTCAATGGCTGCATCTACAACTACAAGGAACTGCGGCGCGAACTGGAGCCCGAGTTCACCTTCCGGTCCACCAGCGATACCGAGGTGGTCCTGAAGGCCTACCGGAAGTGGGGCGACGACTTTGTCCACCACCTGGTGGGGATGTTCGCGATAGCCCTGTACGACACGCAGCGGCAGGAGGTCCTGCTGGTGCGGGACCGGCTGGGCATCAAACCTGTATACGTCTCCCAGCTCCCGGGAAAGCTGCGCTTCGCTTCCACCCTGCCGGCCCTGGTGGCCTCCGGCGGCGTGGACACCTCACTGGACGAGGTGGCCCTGCACCATTACCTGAGCTGGCACTCGATTGTTCCTGCGCCGCGGTCCATCCTGCGCGGGGTCCAGAAGCTGCCTGCGGCCACCATCCGGACGGTGCGCGCGGACGGGACGTGGCATGACCGCGAGTACTGGAAGCCGGAGTATACCCGCCGTCCCGAACGTGCGGCATGGACCGTGGAGGACTGGCAGGAGGCTGTCCGGGCCGCCTTGAGGACAGCGGTACGACGGCGGATGGTCGCCGATGTACCGGTAGGTGTCCTTTTGTCCGGCGGCCTGGATTCCAGCATCCTGGTTGCCCTGCTCGCCGAGGAGGGCCAGCACGGGCTGTCCACCTTCAGCATCGGCTTCGACGGAGCCGGCGGGGACTCCGGGAACGAGTTCGTGTACTCGGACCTGATCGCCCGCGAGTTTGGCACCCGGCACGAACGCCTCCACGTCAGCACGGCCGAGTTTGCGCCGTCCATCGACGGAGCCGTTGAAGCGATGTCCGAACCGATGGCCAGCCATGACGTGACCGCATTCCACCTGCTCTCAAAAACCGTCGCCCGGCACCTTAAGGTGGTCCAGTGCGGGCAGGGCGCCGACGAGGTGTTCGGCGGGTACGCCTACCACCAGCCGCTGGCTTCCGTTCCCCGCCCCGGGGCGCACGCGGCGTTCACCAAGAGCTTTGTGGACCACAG
Organism: Pseudarthrobacter sp. NamE2; assembly: GCF_005796205.1. GTDB lineage: Bacteria > Actinomycetota > Actinomycetes > Actinomycetales > Micrococcaceae > Arthrobacter. Next base: position 58,656 of record NZ_VAHN01000013.1, read on the forward strand.
CCACGGGGAACTCCTGGAGATCCTCGAGCCCGAGTGGTACTCCGGCTCCGACGTCAGCAGCCGGGTGCTGGCCGAAAACCTGGCAGCCCCGGGAGCGGACACGGCCCTGGATGCCGTGCTCCGCCTGGATACCCACCTGCTGATGGTGGACGACCCCGTCAAACGGCTGGACAACATGAGCATGGCATGGGGCATCGAAGCCCGGGTCCCGTTCCTTGACCATGAACTCGTGGAGCTGGCCGCATCCTGCCCGCCGGAGTACAAGGCTTCCGGGGGCGGCAAGGGAATCCTGAAGGACCTGGGCCGTCAGCTGCTGCCGGCTGCCGTTGTGGACCGGCCCAAGGGCTACTTCCCGGTTCCCGCCCTGCGGCACCTGGAGGAACCGTTCATCACCATGGTCAGGGACGCCCTCCGCGCGCCGGCGGCGAAGCAGCGCGGGATCTTCCGGTCGGACTACATCGACGGGCTGCTGGCGGATCCGAACAGCCGGCGGACTCCCGTGAAGAGCAATGTCCTGTGGCAGTTCGCGCTGCTGGAGATGTGGCTGCAGCATCACGGGGTGGGCTGAGACATGGCGTCGGGCCCGGTGCTGGACGGACTCCGCCAGGCCGTCAAGGCCGACTTTCCCGCCGCCGTCGATGAACTGTTTTACGCCCCGAGCTAACCTTCCGCCCCCGGGAGGAGTTGGTGAAGGCTGGCTACCTCTTTGGTGGGTCCCGCCGTCGTGCAGCGTAGGCAAACATCAAGGTGGTGGCGACCGTCGCCAGGTATCCGGCGATGATGATCAGCGAGATCCCGGCCCAAAAGTAGTTGGTGGTGCTGGTTTCCTGCCACGGGCTCGGGGCGATGCGGATCAGCGAAAAGACGGCGACGGCGGCCGAGCCCAAACCAAGCAGCACCGGCAGCGTTACCCAGATCCGGGCCGAGCCGATGTGATGGTCGAACCCGTTCCAGGCGGTCCAGGCGCCCCGCCGGATGATGAGCCAGCCGGCCGGAATCATGAACGCGCCCACCAGCAGGAACGCCGCCACCACGTCGGCGGGCCGGTGCCACTGGTTGATCAGCGTGGACACCCCGGAGGCGATGGCGAACGTGCCGCCCACAAAACCGGCCATGGGCCGCCAGCGCGGCGACGCCATCAGGAACACCGCCGCGGCCGCTGACGCCGCAAGCGTGGTGTGCCCGGACGGCAGCGAGTTCAGTTCCAGCGTGACCACGCCCTTGTCCGGACGGGCCGGCAGGACATCCTTCAGGACCTGGGTCGCGATGTTCGCGCCGATGCACGCCGTCACGGCGATTCCGGCTTCCGTCCAGCGGCGCCGGATCACCGTCACGAACAAAACCACGACGGCGGCCATCACCAGGGAGATGGTGGGCAACAAGTCGAGGAACTTGGTACTCGCCTTGCCGGCGGGACCGTGGATGGCCACGGCCTCCACAAGGGCGGACTCGTCGATGAACTGGCCCGTGGTGGTCTGCACGAAGTAGTAGTACGTGGCCACCAGTCCCGCGACGCAGGCCAGGGTGGCGAGCACGAACAGGAAACCCGAACCGGGAGCGGGTCGGGCTGATGTCCTGGCCTGTGCCTGTCGTGAAAAAGTCATCGGAATAAGGGTGGCATAAAAAGCTGGGAGGCTGCCCGGGGCCGCAGCGGCGCGCCCGCCGCCGTCGGCCTCGTCAGGCTGTCCAGGTCCCGCCCCCGCTTCCGGCCGCCGGTACAGTGAGGTTCATGCCTGCTGCCAGCGAGCCCCCGCCCGTCCTGCCCACGGTTGACCAGCTCCTGGCCGCGGCGCACGTTGTCAGCCTGCCCATGCGCGTGAAGTTCCGCGGCATCATGGAACGTGAATCGCTGGTGCTCCATGGCCCCGCAGGGTGGGGGGAGTTCGGCCCGTTTCCGGAGTACGGCGATGCCGAGGCCGCCCGCTGGCTCGCCGCCGCCATCGAAGCGGCCTGGCACGGTTTCCCGGAGCCACTGCGCACAGCCGTTCCGGTCAACGCCACTGTTCCGGCCGTCCCTGCCGTAGGGGTGCCTGAGGTCCTGGCCCGGTTTGGCCGGGTGGACGCAGTCAAGGTCAAGGTCGCAGAGCAGGGCCAGAGCCTCGAGGAAGACGCCGCCCGGGTTGCGGCCGTCAGGTCCGCACTGCCGGAGGCTGCCATCCGGGTCGATGCAAACGGAGGGTGGGACGTGCCCGCCGCTGTGGAGGCACTGACCCGGCTGGCCGGCGTCGGACTTGAATACGCGGAGCAGCCGGCGCCAACCATCGAGGGCCTTGCGGAGGTGCGCTCGCGGCTGCGGACTGCGGGCGTTCCGGTGCTGATCGCCGCGGACGAGAGTGTCCGCAAGGAGGACGACCCCCTCCGCGTTGCCCGCGCCGGCGCCGCGGACCTGATCGTGGTGAAGGTTGCGCCGTTGGGAGGAGTGCGGCGGGCACTGGACATTGTGGCGGAAGCCGGCCTTCCCGCCGTCGTCAGTTCTGCCCTGGACACCTCCGTGGGCATCCGCGCGGGGCTGGCGCTCGCTGCTGCGCTGCCGGAGCTGCCGTACGCGTGCGGGCTGGGCACGGTGTCCCTGTTCGAGTCCGACGTCACTGCGGACCCTTTGGTGGCCGACGACGGCGCCATCCGCCTGCGCGATCCCGCCGCCGATGCCGGGCTGCTGGAGCGGTACGCGGCTTCCCCGCACCGCCGGGACTGGTGGCTGGACCGGCTGCGCCGGGTGCACGCGTTGCTCACCCCCTGAAGCGTCTCCTCCAACCGTGACGCTCTTTTACATTTGCGCAGGTCATTCCCGGTTACCGGCGGGTTTACCCCGGGTTCACCTTGCTGACGACTCCGCGTAGAAACCGGCTGACAGGGTGAGGGCACCGCATCGATTTTCTGGAAGGCACCCATGTCTGAAACGACTGCCCGCAAGTTCACCCTGCTGCCGATGCTCGGCCATACCAAGGGCAAGCGCAGCGCCGTTACGTGTGCGCTTAAATGCGACAACGCCTGCGCCGGCGACGTCTGCAACACCAGCTCCAACAGCTACTTCCGCGACATCGCCTCCGCCACCCTGTCACGCCGCGCCGCCCTGGGATTCGGCGCCGCCGGCGCCCTCGCCGTCGTCCTCGGCAGCGCCGTCACCTCGCCGGACTCCGCCAACGCCGCAGGACTGTCCCAGGCAGCAAAGGAAGGCTTCGGCAAGTCCAAGCTGAAGTTCACGGCCATCCCCTCAGTCGACGCCATGGTTGACGCCGTGACCGTTCCGGACGGGTTCACCTGGAAGCCGGTCATCCGCTGGGGCGACCCGATTTTCAACGACGCGCCCGAGTTCGACCTGAACAACCAGACCGCCGCTGCCCAGGAAAAGCAGTTCGGCTATAACAACGACTACACCGACATCCTGGAGATCCCGGGCAGCAAGGGCCGCCGCGCGGTGCTGTTCTCCAACCACGAGTACACCAACGAGAACATCATGTTCCCGGCCACCATGCCGGCAGAGCAGAAGCGCGCCGTGGGGGCGGCTGCGCACGGCCTGTCCGTGGTGGAGCTGGAGCGCCAGAACAAGAACAAGCCGTGGACCTACGTCAAGGGCGCGCAGCTGAACCGCCGCTTCCTCAATAGCACGGTGTACGAGCTGACCGGCCCGGCCGCAGGGTCCTCCCTGGTCAAGACCAAGGACGACCCGGCCGGCCGCTTCATCAAGGGCACCCTGGGCAACTGCGCCGGCGGCACCACGCCGTGGGGGACCATCCTCTCCGGCGAGGAAAATTTCCAGAGCTATTTCGTGGCCCCGGGAACCTCTGCAGGTGACAAGCGCTACGGCATCACCAACAGGCCCACCGCCCGGGGCTGGGAGCTGGATGAGCCCCGCTGGGACACCCGCAACGCCGGGTACGAGAACGAAGCCAACCGCTTCGGCTGGATCGTGGAGGTGGACCCGTTCGACGCCACCTCCACCCCGAAGAAGCACTCCATGCTGGGCCGTTTCAAGCACGAGGGCGCCAACGTGATCATCGCCGAGTCCGGGCACGTGGTGGCCTACTCCGGCGACGACGAGCGCTTCGACTACCTTTACAAGTTCGTCTCCCGAGACAAGTACCGGGAGGGCGACCGCAAGCACAACATGACGCTGCTCTCTGCCGGCAGCCTCTACGTCGCCAAATTCACCGGTAACTCGCCGGCTGCCGAGATCACGGGCACCGGTGCTGTTCCTTCTGACGGTGCGTTCGACGGCGTCGGCGAATGGCTGCCGCTGGTGGTCGACGGCAAGTCCGCAGTCCCCGGCATGTCCGTGGAAGAGGTCCTGGTGTACACCCGCCTGGCCGCGGACAAGGTTGGCCCCACCAAGATGGACCGCTGCGAGGACGTGGAGCCGAGCAAGTTCACCGGCAAGGTCTACGTCGCCTGCACCAACAACTCCAACCGTGGCACCGGCACGAACGAAGGCGCCACCGAGGTCAACCCGCGCAACCAGAACCGCGACGGCCACATCGTGGAGATCAGCGAAGCCGGGGACCAGACCTCCACCAAATTCACCTGGAACCTGCTGATGGTCTGCGGTGACCCGGCGCAGGGCGACGTCACCTACTTCTCCGGCTTCCCGGTGGACAAGGTCTCGCCCATCTCCTGCCCGGACAACCTGGCCTTCGACTCCGTCGGCAACCTCTGGATCTCCACCGACGGCGCCCCCTCCGGCATCGGCCGGGCCGACGCCCTGTTCAAGGTCACCCTGGAAGGCGCCGAACGCGGCAAGGTGGAGCAGTTCCTCGCCGTCCCGCGCGACGCCGAGACCTGCGGCCCCATCATCCACGACGAGGAGCGCACCGTGTTCGTCGCGGTGCAGCACCCGGGCGAGGACGGCACCTTCGAGAACCAGGTGTCCTACTTCCCGGACTACGTCCCGGCAGGCACCACGCCCGCACCCGGCCAGGCCCGTGCGCCCCGCCCGTCGGTGATCCAGGTGTTCCGGACGGACGCCTAGTTCCCTCCGGATGCCCGGTGATTGAGCCTGTCGAAATCAACGCTCTCTCACCTATGGCGACTTCAGGACCAACGCTCTCTCACTTCCGCCGGCTGGGCGGCGGACAGTGGGAGAGCGTTTCCCGTTGAGCCGCCAGAAGCGAGAGAACGTTCGGGTATTGGCTGCAAAAGGTGGGAGAGCGCTGGGGGTGGCAGACTGGGTTGGTGACTTCGCTGAACGAACCAGCCCCTGACGCCGCCCCCTACGACGCTTCTTCAGCAGGCGCTCCGGACGCGCCTGACGCTGCGGAGCCCCGGGAATCGGCACCCGAGCTGAGCGCATTTGCGGCGGCGCGTATCGCCGTCGGAATCCTGCTCGACGGCGGCGTGCGGCACGTGGTGGTTTCGCCGGGTTCGCGCTCGGCGCCCATGGCGTACGCGCTGGCGGAGGCCTCGGCTGCCGGCAGGGTGGAGCTGCTGGTTCGGATCGATGAGCGGGTTGCCGGGTTCACCGCCCTGGGCCTTGCCCTGTCCACCGGCTCGCCGGCGGCGGTGCTGACCACGTCCGGCACCGCCGTCGGGAATGTGCTGCCGGCAGTGATGGAGGCCAACCATGCCGCGGTGCCGCTGATCGTCCTGTCGGCGGACCGGCCGGATGAACTCCGTGGCACCGGCGCCAACCAGACCACCATCCAGCCTGACCTCTTCGGCGAGCAGGTCCGTTTTGCCGCTGACGTGCCCGCCGGCAGCAACCCCGAACGCGCCATCCGGACCGGGCTCTCCGCGGCTACCGGCGCCTTCCCCGACATCCCCCCGGGACCGGTACAGCTCAACCTGGCATTCCGCGACCCGCTGGTCCCGCCGCCCGGCGACGGGCTCCCGGAAGCGGCGGGGCGGCAGCGCTACCGCATCGGCACCGACCCGCTGGTCATGAATTTGCCGCCCGCGGCGGAGGAGCTGCCGGAGCGCCGGACAGTAGTTCTCGCCGGACACGACGCCGGGCCAGTTGCCGAGGCTTTCGCCCGCGCCCACAGCCTGCCGCTGCTGGCCGAGCCGTCCTCCAATGCGCGCTTTGGGCCCAACGCCGTGGGCCCGTACCGGCTGCTGCTTGAGCACTTCGGGCCCGGGGCAGGGCACGCCATTGAGCGGGTGGTGCTGTTCGGCCGGCCCACCCTGTCCCGTCCGGTGGCCGCACTGCTGGCCCGCGCCGACGTCCAGTCCACCCTCTACCAGCCGGTTCCGGTGGCCTGGTACGAGCCCGGGCGGCGCACCGAACTTCCGCTCGAGAACCTGGCCGACCTCGCTGATTTTGCGGGCCGCGGCACCTCCGCATGGCTGGACACCTGGCTGCTGGCCGGCTCGGCCGCGCAGCACGCGCTGGACCAGGTCCTTTCCGCTCAAGCTTCAGCGACAGGTCCCTCCGTGGGCGCCCTGGTCTGGAAGCACACCCGCGGCCAGCTGCTGCTGGGCTCATCCAACGGAATCCGGGACGTTGACCTCGCCGGCCTGCCCGCGCCCGAACCGGCGGCAACCGTCTATGCCAACCGCGGCCTGGCCGGGATCGACGGCACCGTCTCCACGGCCACGGGCATCGCGCTTGGCGGCGGGCAGGAGACCACCGTCCTGCTGGGGGACGTCACCTTCCTGCATGACGCCGGCGGGCTGCTCCTCGGCTCCGGCGAGGAGCAGCCCGACCTTCGGGTCGTGGTGCTCAATGATGCCGGCGGCGCCATCTTCGCATTGCTCGAACACGGTGCGGTGGAGGAAAGCGGCACCTACGGAGACACCGTCGAGCGACTCTTCGCCACCCCGCACTCCGTTGACATTGCGGCACTCGCCCGCGCGTACGGCGTCGGGCATTCCCTGGTGAGTACGACGGCGGGACTCGCCGAAGCGCTCAACCAGCCTGTGAAGGGGCGCAGCATCGTGGAAGTCCGCACGGACCGTCATGCGCTGCGGCAGCTGCACGCCAGGATTGAGGAGGCAGTGGCGGCCGCTGTCGGGAAAGTCCTGGCCCAGCAGTAGGCATACGCTGCCGGTGGCGGCTCAGCTCGTGGTCCCGGATCAGTACCCCGCGGGTCCAGCCGGTCTCGTCCTGCCGCAAAACCCTGACATGCAGGTCGAAAGCCGGGGGAGCGGGCCTGCTATTCCTCGATCTCGATGTGCGTCGGGTCCAGGACGCGGCGGAGGAACTCCTTGGTGCGCGGTTGGGTGGGGGCGCCGATGACCTGCTCGGCCACGCCTTCCTCCACCACCACGCCGCCGTCCATGAACACCACGCGGTCCGCCACTTCGCGGGCAAAGCCCATCTCGTGGGTGACCACCAGCATGGTCATGCCCTCCTTGGCGAGGTTGCGCATAACGGAGAGGACATCGCCCACGGTTTCCGGGTCAAGGGCGGAGGTGGGCTCATCGAAGAGCATCAGCTCCGGTTCCATGCTCAGTGCGCGGGCGATGGCCACGCGTTGCTGCTGGCCGCCGGAGAGCTGGTCCGGGTAGCGGTCGGCAAGGTGTCCCAGTCCAACGCGTTCCAGGTTGTGCATGGACACCTTGTCCGCCTCGGCCTGGGACCGCTTGAGGACTTTGGTCTGGGCGATGGAGCAGTTGCGCTTGGCATCAAGGTGCGGGAACAGGTTGAACTGCTGGAACACCATGCCCACCTTGCGGCGCATCCGGTCGATGTCCACGTCCGGATCGGTGGCTTCGAAGCCGCCCACCTGGATGCTGCCCTGGTTGGGCTGCTCCAGCAGGTTGACGCAGCGCAGGAGCGTAGACTTGCCGGAACCGGACGGGCCGATCAGGCACACCACCTCGCCCGGCGCCACGTCCAGGCTGATGCCCTTCAGGACTTCGTTGGAGCCGTAGGCCTTGCGCAGGTCTTTGATGGACACCCCGGCGGCGTGGATGGTGCCGGTACTTCCGGAGGAATGTATGACGTCGTTCATTGGCTTGCCTGCCTATCGCTTGGTCCGCGCGGAGCGGCTTTCGAACTTCCGGGCCAGGAGGCTCAGCGGGATGGTGATGACCAGGTAGAAGGCGCCGGCTACCAGCAGCGGCGTCAGGCCGGCGCCCAGGCTGGAGATGCCGTCGCGGCCGAACTTGGTGAGCTCGTACTGCGAGGCGGTCAGGCCCAGGACGTAGATCAGCGACGAATCCTTGGTCAGCAGGATGATCTCGTTGGTCAGCGGCGGCAGGACGATCTTGAACGCCTGCGGGATCACGATGGTGACCATGGCCCGCCACTGGGGCATGCCCAGGGACCGGGCGGCTTCCATCTGGCCCTTGGGAACGGCCTGCAGGCCGGCGCGGAGGGTTTCAGCGATGTAAGCCGAGGCCACCATGCCCAGCGAGATCATCACGATCACTGTGACGTTCCAGGAGACGCCGAAGGCCAGCGGGACGCCGTAGCCGAAGGCGATGAACACCAGCAGGGCGGGGATGCCGCGGAAGAATTCGATGTAGCCGGTGGCGATCCAGCGGTAGAGCGGAAAGCTGGAGAGCTTCATCAGGGCCAGCAGCAGGCCGCCGGACAGGCCCACGATGAAGCCCAGGAAGGTGTAGATCAGGGTGTTGACCAGGCCGGTGGCGAAGATGTCGGGGAACATCGGCCCGATCTTGGCGAAGTTGAAGACGCTGTTGCCAATCGTCTCCCAGTCCGTGGCCAGGATCAGTGCGATGATGGCCACCACAAAGATTCCGGCTTGGACGTAGAGGCTTACTCTGGCCCGCTGACGTGCGGTCATTGCCATGGTTGCTCACATTCGTTATGCGTGGCTGGGGCCCCGGACTGCGATGGCAGCGTGTCCGGGGCCCCAACTGCGTGGTTCTCAGGGCCGCGAAGGCGCCGGGGTGAAGGAACCCCGGGCCTGCGTTCTGCTACTTGGCGGTCTCGCCGAACCAGGTGGTCTTGAACTTCTCGAGTGAGCCGTCCCCTTCCAGGCGCTCCAGCGTGCCGTTAACCTTTTCCAGCATGGCGGTGTTGCCCTTCTTGACGGAGATGCCGAGCTTCTCGCCCGTGGCAAAGTCCTCAACGCTCTTGAACTTGGGATCGTCCTTGATGGCGTAGCCCAGCACGGACTGGTTGCCCAGGGCGGCGTCGATGGTGCCGGCCTGCAGTGCCTGGACCAGGAGCCCGGTGTCCTCGAACTGCTGTGCCTCGATGCCCTGTTCCTCGGCGTAGTCGGCGCCGGTGGTGGCCTGCTGGACGCCCACCTTCTTGCCCTTGGCGCTGTCCAGACCGGTGATGCCGGAGTCCTCGCTGGCCACGAGCGTCAGGTCGTCGTCCAGGTAGGGGTCGGAGAAGTCCATGACGGATTTGCGGGTGTCCGTGATGGAGATCGAGGAGATGCCCAGGTCGCACTGGGTCAGGGCGGTGCCGGTCTCGATGGCCTCGAAGGAGCTGTCCACGATGCTGAGCTCGGCGCCGAGGTCCTTGGCAACTTCCTTGGCGATATCCACGTCGAAGCCAACCGTTTCGCCGTCCTTTTCGAACTCGAACGGCTCGTAAGGGATGTCCGAGCAGACAGTGAGCTTGCCTGCATTGATCAGCTGGATGCCGCCCTCGGAAGCGGCCGGGGTGGAGTTGCCGCCGCCGCACGCCGTGAGGGTGAGGGCGCCGGCGGCGAAGAGTGCTGCTGCCTTGGCGGTCATTTTGGCCGCGGCCAGGGACTTGAGCTGCATAATTCTTACCTTTTGTTGCAGGGGTATGCGGTACTAAATCGGTTCATAGTGTAGCGCCGATTATGAGATGTGCATCACAGGAAACCAAGTTTCACTATTGGATAACTAAATCACACCACAAACCAAGCGTGTCGGGATGTGAGTTGTCTGCCATCCCGAACCCTGCCCAACTGACTCGCAGTTAACGTCGTGAAAGTGCTTTTTCGCGACATTCAGTGCGAGTTAGTTGGGGGTTAGCTGCGGATGCCCAGGGCCTCGAGCATGGGCCGGAATTTGGCCCACGTCTCTGCCAGTTCAGCCTCGGGCTGAGAGCCGTCAACAATTCCGCAGCCGGCATACAGCCGCACGGTATCCGGGGCCTCGATGACGGCCCCGCGCAGGGCGATTCCCCATTCCCCATTGCCGGCCGCATCCAGCCAGCCCACCGGACCGGCATAGGGTCCCCGGTCGAGGTGCTCCAGCTTGCGGATCAGCTCGCCGGCCACCCGGGTGGGGGTTCCGCAGACGGCGGCAGTCGGGTGCAGGGCGTTGATCAGCGCGAGGCAGGTGGGCACGTGCCCTTCAACCTCCGTAAGTTCGGCCTTGACGTCGGATGCCAGGTGCCACACATTGGGCAGCTCCAAAATGAACGGCTCGTCGTGCGCGTTCATCGCCTCCGAAAACGGGGCCAGCTGCGTGGTCAGCGACTGGATCGCGATCTCATGCTCGTGCCGCTGCTTCTCGGAGCCGGCGAGCACCCGCGTGGCGTAGTCCATGGGAAGGCCGTCCTCGCCGTGGGCGTCGCGCCGGTCCAGAGTTCCCGCCAGGACGCGGGCCTGTGCGGTCCGGCCCTCCACCTGGATCAGCATCTCGGGGGTGGCGCCCACCAGGCCGTCCACGCCGTACGTCCAGCATTCGCGGTACTGGGCCGCCAGCTCACGCAGCACCTGGGATGCGTTCACGCCGGCGGGGACCGTTGCCACCACGTCCCGCGCCAGCACCAGCTTCTCCAGCGCACCCGTGCGGATTTCCTCCACCCCGGCAGTAACGGCTTCCATCCACGCTTCCTCACCCAGGGAACCCGTGTGAAGCGTGGCGCCGGCCGCCAGGGGGAGCGGGCGTACGACGGCGCCGCCTCCGGGAGCCTGGGCGGCGCCAAAGGTGGCGTGCCCGGCGGAGTCCGCTGCCGCCGTCGTTGTTCCTGCAGCCGGGACGCCGGCAAATGCCGTGGGGCCGGCCAACCAGCGGTCCAGGGCGGCGAGCGCACCCGCCCTGGTGAGCTCAACGTCGTCGAACGTCAGCTGTGTTACCCATGCCTGGTTGTCGCGCACGCCCACCACGACCTCCGGCACGACCAGCCGGGACTCATACGGCGAGGTTTTAGAAAATGCGAAGGAGCCGAAGGCCACGGGACCGGTGCCGGGCAGTTCAACCGGGTCTGTAATGCGGGCTTCGATGACCAGGTGGCGCCACCAGATATCGGCCTCCAGGAACCGCTCCGGCCCGGTGGCCGTGAAGCGCGCGACCTCGCCGAAGCCGGCCAGGCCCGACTCGCGTCGTGTCCAGCAGAGGACGTCGTCACGGACCAAAAACGATGGCAGCCCCCCGGCGAAATTTCGGCCATCAAGGGGGACTGTCAAGGTGCGGAGCGTGCTCGTCATGATGAGACAACATTAGTACTCGAAAATACCCTTCATGCCGAGTAACCGGATGCGCAGGTTTGCGCATCCCTGTTCGGGGTGGTCGGGGCCGTGCCGAACCTTTGAGACAATGTCATGGTGAACCGAGCATCCCTGGATAAGCGTCCGGACGAAGTAGCCACGATGTTTGACGACGTCGCCCCCAAATACGACGTCGTAAACGATGTCCTTTCCATGGGGCAGACGCGCCGCTGGCGCAAGGTTGTGGTGGAAGCGATGGAGGTCTCCAAGGGCCAGCGCGTCCTGGACCTCGCCGCGGGCACCGGAACGTCCAGCGAACCTTATGCCGATGCCGGCATTGACGTGGTGGCCTGCGACTTCTCGCTCGGCATGCTGAAGGTGGGCAAGCGCCGCCGTCCGGACATCAACTTCGTGGCCGGAGACGCCACCAACCTGCCGTTCGCGGACAACTCTTTCGACGCCACCACCATCTCCTTCGGCCTGCGCAACGTCAACGAGCCCAAGAAGGCGCTGCAGGAGATGCTCCGCGTCACCAAGCCCGGCGGGCGCCTGGTCATCGCCGAGTTCTCCCAGCCCGTGGTTCCGCTGTGGCGCACCATGTACACCGAGTACCTGATGCGCGCGCTTCCGGCGATTGCCACCAAGGTGGCCTCGAACCCGGACGCATACGTCTACCTCGCCGAGTCCATCCGTGCATGGCCGGACCAGGACAACCTGGCCGCCTGGCTGCAGGAAACCGGCTGGGAGAACGTCACCTACCGCAACCTCACAGGCGGCATCGTGGCGGTGCACCGCGCGTTCAAGGCTGCCGATACAACGCCCGACGGCGCTGCTGCCGCCATCGCCGCGAACAAGGGCCCGGTGGCCAAGCTGCGCCGCAACATCACCCGCTGACCCGGATGAAGGTACTGATTGTCGGCGCGGGGCCGGCCGGATCCACCGCTGCCTACTATCTCGCCAAAGCCGGCATTGAGGTCACGGTGCTGGAGAAGACCAGCTTCCCGCGCGAGAAGGTGTGCGGCGACGGCCTGACGCCGCGTGCCGTCCGGGAGATCCAGAAGCTGGGCTTGCCGCATCCGGAACACGACGGCTGGCGGCGCAACAAGGGCCTGCGCCTGATCGCCGGCGGCCGGACCATCGAGCTGCCGTGGCCAGAGGTTTCGGACTTCCCGCAGTACGGCCTGATCCGCACCCGGATGGGTTTCGACGAGGAACTCGCCCGGCACGCCCAGTCCGCCGGCGCAACCATCCTCGAGCGGCACAGCGTCACCGACGCCTTGCACTCGGAGGACGGCCGCGTGACCGGCGTCCGCGCAGCGCTCCTAAACGAGTCCGGACGCAAGACGGGGGAGACGCGCGACTTCAGCGCCGACGTCGTGCTCGCTGCTGACGGCAACTCCACCCGCACCGCGGTGTCCCTCGGGATCCAAAAACGCGACGACCGACCGCTTGGCGTGGCCGTCCGCACGTACTTTACGTCCCCGCGCACCGATGACGACTGGATGGAAGGCTGGCTGGAGCTCCCCGGCCGCGACGGCAGGCTGCTGCCCGGCTACGGCTGGGTGTTCGGCGTCGGCGACGGCACCTCCAACGTGGGCCTGGGCATCCTCAACTCGTCCAGGGAGTTCGGCAAGCTCGACTACAAGCAGGTCCTGCGCGAATGGACCGCCGGCATGCCCGCTGAGTGGGGCTTCACCCCGGAGAACCAGGTGGGCGAGATCCGCGGCGCCGCACTGCCCATGGGCTTCAACCGCACACCGCACTACTCGCCCGGCCTGCTGCTGCTGGGTGACGCCGGCGGCATGGTCTCACCGTTCAACGGCGAGGGCATCTCCTATGCCATGGAGTCCGCCCGCTTCGCCGCCGAATTCATCATCGACGCCTCCGCCCGTTCGCTGGCCAGCGGGGGAACGTACGACGCCGACGCGCACCTTGCCCGGTACGCGGACTACGTGCGGGAACAGTGGGGACGCCACTTCACGCTCGGCCGGGTTTTTGCCGCGCTGATCGGCAAGCCCGCCGTCATGCAGCTCGCGCTCCGGACCGGCATGCCGGTCCCGGTGCTGATGCGCTTTGTGGTCCGGCTGCTGGCCAACCTCACGGACCCGTCAGCCAAGGGCATCGAGGACCGGATGATCCGGATCCTCGAAGCGCTGGTTCCGGCCACATCCAATACCCCGTCGGCTTCGAACCAGCGGTATCCGAAACAAAAAGTTAGGGTTAACCCGTGACCAAACCCGCAGAACACAGCTGGACCCACGCCGGACACGGCATGACCGACGCTGAACCAAGCCTCAACACCAGCGCCATCGCCACCGGACTCCAGCTGCCCGCAGGTTTCGCCGCCATCGCCGAGGATGCCGAACTGGGTCCCGCCCTCACCAACAACCTGGCCCGGGTGGAGAAGAAGCTCCGCGAAGCCATCGCCAACTCCGACCCCCTGGCAGACGCAACGTCGCGTCACCTCGTTGAAGCCGGCGGCAAGCGCATCCGCCCGCTGCTGACCCTGCTCTGCGCCCACCTCGGCGACGCGTCCCTGCCCGCCGTGGTGCAGGCCGCCGTCGTGGTTGAACTGACGCACCTGGCAACCTTGTACCACGACGACGTCATGGACTCCGCGCCGTTCCGCCGCGGCGCCCCCACGGCCCACGAAGTGTGGGGCAACTCGGTGGCCGTGCTCACCGGCGATTTGATTTTCGCCCGGGCCTCCATCCTGGTGTCCGAACTCGGCGGGCGTGCACTGGGCATCCAGGCCCGGACCTTCGAACGGCTGTGCCTGGGCCAGCTCCATGAAACCGTAGGACCGCGGCCGGACGAGGACGCGGTGGAACACTACCTCTCTGTGCTTGCGGACAAGACCGGCTCGCTCGTTGCCGCCTCAGGGCAGCTCGGTGCCATCTTCTCCGGGGCTGATGAGGCCTACGAGGACGTCCTGGTGGAATACGGCGAGAAGGTTGGCGTGGCGTTCCAGCTCGCTGACGACGTCATCGACGTGACCGGGGTGAAGGTGAAGTCCGGCAAGTCCCCGGGAACCGACCTGCGCGAAGGCGTTCCCACCCTGCCCGTTCTGCTCCTGCGCAGGGCTGCCGGGAACGGTGACCAGTCCGCCGTCGAACTCCTCAAGCTGGTGGACGGCGACCTCACCTCAGACGAAGCACTTGCCGAAGCCGTGGCCGGACTGCGCGAGCACCCGGTGACCGCGGAATCCTGGGTTGTGGCGCGCCAATGGGCTGACGAAGCGATTGCCGCGCTGGCCCCCCTGCCCGAGGGCGTGGTCAAGGAATCGCTGTCCAACTTCGCGCTGGCCGTGGTGGACCGCGCCAGCTAGTTCTCTTTCCGTGGTGCCCGGCTCCTTTTCGTGGGGCCGGGCATTTTCCTGGTGTCCTGTGCTTAAACGGGACAGCCCCGGTCCTCGGCAACTAGGTTGCTCTGAACCGGGGCTATCTCTCCGTTCGCATCAGACCCGCCGGAGGCGTTTAGCGGATCCAGAAACAGGATATGACACATCTGTCACAGAATGCAAACCGGGCTTTACTGCATGTGTCACATCACTTTCCGGCGCCTCATGGCCTTCGTGGGGCACATCCAGGGCCAATAGCGGGATCCCGTACTTGCAACGCGGCGTGTCCGTGTTCAAATGCCTTTCGACGGCTTGTTCTCCACATGGCCCAGCCGGTATCTGTCCCTCAATTGAGCTTCCGGCGATCGTGAAGCCATGGACATTGAAGCTTTTCTCCGTGGTAGGGGAGGCGGAGCCCGTACTCTGGACCTCCGCCGGTTCGGGTATTCGCGAACCGTGGTTGATAAAGAGTTGGCTGCCGGCCGCATTGTCCGGGTGCGGCGCGGCGTCTACAGCCTGCCCCGTGGAGGCGGCGCGCTCGGCCTGGCCCTGCGGCACAACGCGTTGCTCACCTGCCTGTCTGCTGCCCCCACATACAGCTTGTGGACACTGCAGGACCCCGAAGTGGTCCACCTGAGTCCGGGCCACAAGAAAACAGTGCCGGGAACAGTTTCACACGGGCGTCTCCTGCATCCCGTCCACCCCTGGCTGCCTGTAGCCGGACTGGCGGACGTTTTGATTCATGCACTGCACTGCCTGCCGGTCGTGGAATCCCTGGCTATGGTTCAGTCCGCAGCCCAACGAGGGGACGTTACGGTGGAGTTCCTGCGCCAGAAGCTTCCCGGCAACCGCAATGCCCGCGCCCGGTTGATGTTGGACTACGTGATTCCGCGGGCGGATTCCATTCTCGAAGTGCTGGCCAATTACCACTTTCGGCGGGCCAACCTACACCTTCGCAGGCATGTAGAGCTTCGAGGCGTGGGCGAGGTGGATTTCCTGATTGAGGACTGCCTTGTGGTGGAGACTGACGGCGCGACACATCTGGAGCCGCAACAAGTGAAGAAGGACAGATCACGGAACAACGCCACTGTGATCGGAGGACGCCTCTGCCTGCGATTCAGCTACGCGGACGTGGTTCATCAGCCTGAGCGGATGGTAGCCCAGGTTTTGGCAGTTCTGGAGCAGAGCCGCCGGGGCGCCTTCAGCGCAAGGTGAATGCCGCCGTCCTAGGGCACTTTGGGCCCGGTCAGCAAGGAAGGTGGCCTGCTCTACGGAGTGTCCGTGCCAATGTGCCCCAGGAAGGAGGAGCAGGAGAAAGCTAGTCTTCGTCCTCGAAGGCCCACTCGAACATGTCGAACACAAACTCGGAGAAGGTGCCTTCCTCGGACTTCCACTGGCCGCGGACGTTGTTGCGGCGGTACACGATGGGGTCCGGGATGCCGAGGTCGCCGACGCGGAAACCCCAAGTGTATTCCTCATCCTCGTCCTCGAGGAACATCAGGAAGCCTTCGTCGTCGACCTCAAGTTCGTCCGGGTCCCAGAAGTAGTGGTAGGCCTCCATGAGGTCCTCGCAGCCGCCAAGGGCAAGGTAGAACTCGCGCAGGACCAGCGGGATCTGGAACTTGTGTTCGGCGAGGGCCTCATCGAGCTCTGCCTGGGACAGCCCGTCCTCTACCTGCCATTCATCCTCGAGATACTTCGGAACCAGCGCACGGAATTTCTCGAGGAACATGTCAGTCATGGTCATATCCTAGCTAATCGCCGCCCCGCGATTTGCGGGCCTCAGGTGCCCGGTGCCAGCCGCGGACGGCCAGCGGAACGTACCAATGACGGCGCCACGCCACCACCCGGAAAGTGAAAACTACACCCGCAACCAGGCAGGCGGTAACAGCGTTGAAAGTGCCGGTCACCCAGAGGACAGAAGTCAGGGCCGCGCCCGAGAAGGCAGGCAGGGCGTAGAGGTCCCGGTTATCGAAGAGCTGCGGCACTTCGTTCGCGGTGATGTCGCGCAACAGCCCGCCGCCCACCGCGGTGGCCACGCCCAGCAGGACCGCGGCCAGCGGGTTCACCCCGAACGAGAGCGCCTTCAGCGTCCCGGTGATGCAGAACAACCCCAGCCCGCCGGCGTCGAACAGCACCAAAAGGGAGGTAAAGCGCTGCACGCTGGAATACAGAAAGTACACCAGGACCGTGGCCAGCAATGGCGGTACCAGGTAGGCGGGATTGGTGAAGGCGGCGGGAACAGTATTGAGGATGATGTCCCGGATCACGCCGCCACCCAGTGACACCAGAGAAGCCAAAAGCAGCGACCCCAGGATGTCGAACTGCTTCCGCGCTGCCAGCAGGGACCCCGAGACGGCGAAGAAGAAGACACCGGCCAGGTCCAGCCACACCAGGGCGATGTCAAAAGGAAACGTCATGGAGCGTCCCGGTGATTCAAGAAGGGCGGACAGGACGGCTCCAACGTTACGCTAGCCCCTATGAACAGCCCCATCATGATCGCCTGCGCCCACGGGACGTCCAACGAGCAGGGGGCGGCTGAGGTCAACGCCCTGCGCGCCGCCATCGCCGAGCTCCGCCCCGGGCTCGACGTCCGGGAAGCGTATGTGGACGTCCAGCAGCCCGATCTGGTGGATGTGATGGCCGGCCTGCCGGAGGGTGAGTCCGCCGTCGTGGTGCCCCTGCTGCTCAGCGTCGGCTACCACGTGAAAGTGGACATCGCGCGGGCCGTGAAGAGCCGGCCGGGCAGTGCGGCCGCCGCGCCCCTTGGCCCCGATCCGCGCCTGGCCGCACTGCTCGACCAGCGCCTGCGCGAGGCCGGCGTCACGGACAATGACGTGGTGGTGCTGGCTGCCGCGGGTTCCTCGAACCCGAACGCCGCAAAGAGTGTGGAGGAACTCCTCGGCCAGCTCAGCCAGCTTCGTTCCAACCGGATGGTGGCCGCGTACGGTGCCTCCGCCAAGCCTTCCGTGCCCGACGCCGTAGCGATGCTTCGGGAGGAGCTCGCCGGAGGCGCCGGGGCGGGGGAGTCCGCGGGAGGTGTCGACGTCGGTGGGCGGGTGGTGATCGCCTCCTATCTCCTGGCGCCGGGCTACTTCCACGACCAGCTGGCCAAGGCGGGTGCCGACGTCGTGACAGAGCCCCTCCTGCCGTCCCGCGTCATTGCCGAAATTGCCCTGGAAAGGTACGACGCCGCCGTCGTGAAAGCTGCGGAAGCGGCAGCCGCGGCACCGGTGAAAGCACCCGCAGCGGGCGCCGCCAGCGGCCCGGCCCCCTCGACAGGTGGAACCGATACACAGCAGGGTGGCCTGATCAAGGCCGTCCGGCGTTTCGTGACGAAATATTTCCCTAGGTGACTTAGCGTTTCCGGTCCTTTGTGACGCGATTCGGGCGGGACCTAGAGTCGATGCATGACTGATACAGCTCTAGCCGGAGCGTCGGCGGATTCCGCTGCCCCCAAGCGCCCCGCCCGCCCGTCCCGTCCCGCTGCAAAGCCGCACGGGCAGTGGAAAGTGGACGGCAAGACGCCGCTGAACGCCAACGAAACCTGGAAGCAGGAAGACGACGGCCTCAACGTGCGCGAGCGTATCGAGACCATCTACGCCAAAGAGGGCTTCGACGCCATCCCCGGCCAGGACCTGCACGGCCGGTTCCGCTGGTGGGGCCTTTACACCCAGCGCAAGCCCGGGATCGACGGCGGCAAGACCGCAACCCTTGAGCCGCACGAGCTCGAGGACAAGTACTTCATGCTGCGCGTGCGGATCGACGGTGGCGCGCTCACCACCGAGCAGCTGCGCGTCATCGGCCAGATCTCCGTGGACTTTGCCCGGGACTCCGCCGACCTCACCGACCGGCAGAACATCCAGCTGCACTGGATCCGCGTCGAGGACATCCCTGAGATCTGGAACCGGCTGGAGGCCGTCGGCCTGTCCACCACCGAGGCCTGCGGCGACGTTCCCCGCGTCATCCTTGGCTCGCCCGTGGCCGGCATCGCCAAGGACGAGATCATCGACCCCACCCGGCTGATCGAGGAGCTGGGGGAGCGGTTCATCGGAAACCCGCTGCTGTCCAACCTGCCGCGCAAGTACAAGAGCGCCATCACCGGCCACCCCAGCCAGGACGTGGTGCACGAGATCAACGACTTCGCCCTGGTGGGCGTCCGCCACCCCGAACTGGGCGTCGGCTACGACCTCTGGGCCGGCGGCGCGCTGTCCACCAACCCCATGCTGGGCAAGCGCCTCGGTGCGTTCGTCAAGCCCGAGCAGGCAGCGGACGTCTGGCTCGGCGTCACCAGCATCTTCCGTGACTACGGCTACCGGCGCATGCGCACCAAGGCCCGCCTGAAGTTCCTGATGGCAGACTGGGGTCCGGAGAAGTTCCGCCAGATCCTCGAGGACGAATACCTCGGCTACAAGCTGGCCGACGGCCCCGCCGCGCCGAAGCCCACCACCCCCGGTGACCACGTGGGCGTGCACGAGCAGAAGGACGGCAAGTTCTTCATCGGCGCTACCCCGGTGGCCGGCCGCCTGTCCGGCGCCGCGCTGGTCAAGCTCGCCGACACCCTGGAGGCCCGCGGCTCCTACCGTCTGCGCACCACACCGCACCAGAAGCTCGTTGTCCTGGACGTCGAGAAGGACCACGTGGAGCCGCTGGTGGCCGAACTGGACGCCCTGGGCCTGTCCGCCCGCCCGTCCGTGTTCCGCCGCGGCACCATCGCCTGCACCGGCATCGAGTACTGCAAGCTGGCCATCGTGGAGACCAAGCACACGGCTGCCACCGCCGTGGCCGAGCTGGAACGCCGCCTGGCAGACCTCGCAGAATCCGGCGAACTGCCGCAGGCGCTGTCCCTGCACATCAACGGCTGCCCCAACTCCTGCGCCCGCATCCAGACGGCGGACATCGGCCTCAAGGGCATGATGCTTCCCACGCCCGACGGCGACCCCTCCCCGGGCTTCCAGGTCCACCTGGGCGGCGGGCTGGCAAACAACAACCGCGAGGAAGCAGGCCTGGGCCGCACCGTCCGCGGCCTCAAGGTCTACGTCGACGACCTGCCCGACTACGTCGAACGCGTGGTCCGCACATTCGTGGCCCAGCGCGCCGAAGGCCAGACCTTCGCCGAGTGGGCCCACGCAGCAGACGAGGAGGCACTCCAGTGAGTAAGCACGCACTCGGTGTTGATCCGGTGGTTGCACCTGCCGAGGCTTCAGCACAGGTTGAGGCCACTGTGGCAACCGCGGTGGTTGAGCCTGTCGAAACCCCCAAACGCTCCAAGGAAGAACTGAAGGCCCTCGCTGAGGCCGGCGCTGCCGAACTGGGCTGGGACGCACCAGCCCGCGACGTAATCGCCTGGGTGGAGCGGAACTTCGAGATGCCGGCCGTCGCCGTCGCCTGCTCCATGGCCGACGCCGTGCTGCCCGCGCTGGTGGCGGACCAGATGCCCGGCGTCGATGTCCTGTTCCTGGAAACCGGCTACCACTTCCCTGAAACCTATGCGACGCGTGACGAGGTTGCCGCGAACCTCCGCGTCAACGTGGTGGACGTGCTTCCGGAGAATACCGTGGAGCAGCAGGACCGGCTGCTCGGCAAGAACCTGTTTGCCCGCGATGCCGCCCAGTGCTGCGCCCTCCGCAAGGTGGCCCCACTGCAGCGCACCCTGGCCAACTACGAGCTCTGGTTCACGGGTGTCCGCCGTGATGAGGCACCCACCCGCACGAACACCCCGCTGGTCACATGGGATGAGAAGAACGGCCTGATCAAGGTCAACCCGATGGCCGCCTGGACGTTCGACCAGCTGGTCCAGTATTCCGACGACAACCTCCTGCCCGTCAACCCGCTCCTGTCCCAGGGCTACCCGTCCATCGGCTGCCAGCCCTGCACCCGCAAAGTGGCTCCCGGCGAGGACCCCCGCGCCGGCCGCTGGGCAGGAACCAACAAGACAGAATGCGGACTACACGTATGAGCACATCAGTAACCGAGGAGACCACCCAGGTGACCGACTCCGCCGTCTCCACCCGACTGAGCAGCCTGGACACCCTCGAATCCGAGGCCATCCACATCATCCGCGAGGTTGTGGCCGAGTTCGAGAAGCCAGCGCTGCTGTTTTCCGGCGGCAAGGACTCCGTAGTGATGCTGCACCTGGCCACCAAGGCGTTCTGGCCCGGCAAGGTTCCGTTTCCTGTCCTGCACGTGGACACCGGACACAACTTCCCCGAGGTCATCGACTTCCGCGACCGCACCGTGGAGCGCCTGGGCCTGAAGCTCGTGGTGGGCTCCGTGCAGGAGTTCATCGACCGCGGCGAGCTCGCCGAGCGTGCCGACGGTACCCGCAACCCGCTGCAGACCGTCCCTTTGCTGGACGCCATCCAGCAGAACAGGTTCGACGCCGTGTTCGGCGGCGGCCGCCGCGACGAGGACAAGGCCCGCGCCAAGGAGCGCATCCTGAGCCTGCGCGACGAGTTCGGCCAGTGGGATCCGCGCAACCAGCGCCCCGAGCTGTGGAACCTGTACAACGGCCGCCACACTGTCGGCCAGCACGTCCGTGCTTTCCCCATCAGCAACTGGACCGAGCTGGACATCTGGCGCTACATCGAGCGCGAGAACATCGAGCTGCCCAGCCTCTACTACGCGCACGAGCGCGAAGTGTTCGCCCGGGACGGCATGTGGCGTGCCGTGGGCGAGGTGTCCCGGCCGCGCGAGGGCGAACAGGTCATCACCAAGACCGTCCGCTACCGCACTGTGGGCGACATGTCCTGCACCGGCGCTGTTGAGTCGAACGCCTTCACGGTGTCCGACGTGGTGGTGGAAGTCGCTGCCTCCACCCTGACCGAACGTGGCGCCACCCGGGCCGACGACCGCATCTCCGAGGCCGCCATGGAAGACCGCAAGAAGGACGGGTATTTCTAATGAGCACCGACACCCTGGCAGCTGAGCTGGAAACAGCCCTTCCAACTACGCTCTTCCGGTTCGCCACCGCAGGATCGGTCGACGACGGCAAGTCCACCTTGGTGGGCCGCCTCCTCCACGATTCCAAAGCGATCCTGGCCGACCAGCTCGACGCCGTTGCCCGCACCTCCGCGGACCGCGGTTTCGGCGGCGACAAGGGCGGCATCGACCTTGCCCTCCTGACCGACGGCCTGCGCGCCGAGCGTGAACAGGGCATCACCATCGACGTCGCCTACCGCTACTTCGCCACCGACCGCCGCAGCTTCATCCTGGCCGACTGCCCCGGGCACGTGCAGTACACCAAGAACACGGTGACGGGCGCATCCACTGCGGATGCCGTCGTCGTACTTATTGACGCCCGCAAGGGCGTGCTGGAGCAGACCCGCCGGCACCTGTCCGTGCTGCAGCTGCTGCGCGTGGCGCACGTGATCGTGGCCGTGAACAAGATCGACCTGGTGGACTTCAGCGAGTCCGTGTTCCGGGACATCGAGGCCGACGTGCAGCAGGTCGGCCGCGAGCTTGGCCTCGGCTCGGACGGCATCAGCGACCTGCTGGTCATCCCGGTGTCCGCGCTCGACGGCGACAACGTGGTGGAGCGCTCCGGGCGCACCCCCTGGTACACCGGCCCCGCGCTGCTTGAGGTCCTTGAGACCCTGCCGGCTGCCGACGAACTGGAAAGCCACCTGGAGAGCTTCCGTTTCCCGGTGCAGCTGGTCATCCGGCCGCAGGGCGCCCTGGCTCCCGACGCCGTAGCTGCCGGCCTGGACGTGGAAGCCTACCGTGACTACCGTGCATACGCCGGGCAGATTACCGAAGGCTCGGTCAAGGTGGGGGACCAAGTGTCCGTGCTGACCCCCGGCCAGGACCCGCGCACCACCACGGTGGTGGGCATCGACTTCGCCGGCGCCTCCCTGGAGGAAGCCTCGGCACCGCAGTCGGTGGCCATCCGGCTGGCGGAGGAGTTCGATGTGGCCCGAGGTGACACCATCGCCGCTGCCGGCACCGTCCGCGAAGCCTCCGCCGACCTGTACGCATCGCTGTGCTGGCTGTCCCCGAAGCCCCTCCGTGAAGGCGCCAAGGTCCTGGTGAAGCACGGGACCCGCACCGTCCAGGCGCTGGTCCGCAACGTCAACGGCAAGCTGGATCTGTCCACGTTCCAGCTGGAGCAGGCCTCCACCCTGGAACTGAACGACATCGGCCACGCGCAGCTCCGGCTCGCCGCGCCGTTGCCGCTCGAGAACTACCTGCACCACCGCCGCACGGGTGCATTCCTGGTGATCGACCCGCTCGACGGCAACACGCTGGCAGCGGGCATGGTCAAGGACCACCCGGGCGACCACGAGGACGAGCGCTACAGCATCTAATTCTCGCCGAAATCGCCGGAACGCTGCGAGATCGCCGTATAGCTACGGCGTTTCAGCAGCGTTCCGGCGATTTCGCGTTCGCGGGGTTAGCCTTGATGCCACGTTAGTCCCTGGCGAGGCGGAAGGCGGAACCGTGGAAACCATCAGCCCCAAGCTCTTGAACTGGGCGTCCATCCTCGACAGCCAGACCCGCGAGCAGGCAGTCAGGACCGCGGGCCTGCCCTTCATCTACCCGCACCTGGCCCTGATGCCGGACGCCCACCTGGGCAAGGGTGCCACTGTGGGCTCGGTAATCCCGACGCTGCGCCATCATTCCGGCTGCGGTTGGAGTGGACATCGGTTGCGGAATGATCGCGGTCCGCACCCAGTACTCGGTCAAGGATTTGCCGAAGGACCGGAAGCGGATCCGCGAAGACATTGAACGCGTCATCCCCCTGTCCGCCGGCCACAACAACAGGAAGGTCCTGCCCACGGCAGGACCGCGGATCGCCGAGCTGAAAGAGCTGGCAGCCAAGGCAGGGTTCAACCCGGCACAATACGTCGAGAAATGGGAACTGCAGCTGGGGTCCCTGGGGTCGGGCAACCACTTCATCGAGATCTGCGCCGATGAGGCCGACGACGTTTGGCTCTTCCTGCACTCCGGCTCGCGGGGGATCGGCAACAAGATCGCCCAGCACCACATCGGCGTTGCCCAGCACGTAAGCCGGAAGAACCAGGTCTACCTGCCGGACCCGGACCTGGCGTACCTGGATGAAGGCACCCCGCAGTTCGACCGATACATCGCCGAGCTCCGCTGGGCCCAGCACTTCGCGCTGCTCAACCGCGAAGAGATGATGGACCGCGTCAGCAGCCAGTTCGGACACTGGGTGGGCGGGCCGGTGCAGGAACTCGAGCGGATCAACTGCCACCACAACTTCACGCAGCAGGAAAACCATTACGGCAAGCCGGTGTGGGTGTCCCGCAAGGGGGCCATCAAAGCCGAGCACGGCGACCCGGGACTGATTCCGGGGTCCATGGGAACGGCATCGTACGTTGTGGAAGGCCGCGGCAATGCCGCCTCGCTCAACTCTTCACCCCACGGCGCCGGCCGGGAATACTCCCGTAACGCGGCACGCAAAGCCTTCACCCTGGAGGAACTGAAGCGCGCAATGCGGGGCATCGAGTTCCGTGCGTCCGAGGCGTTCATCGACGAGATTCCCGCCGCCTACAAGCCGATCGACCAGGTGATGCAGGACGCCGCGGACCTGGTGGTGGTACGGCACAAACTGCGCCAGCTGGTCAACGTCAAAGGCAATTAAGACACCGGGACCGGCTGGCCCCGCGTCCAAATATGACGCTAGATGAACCTGCGTGACCCCCCGTTTAGGCTTCATTGAACGGGTTTGGGCCACTCCCTATGGTGAAACAATGACTACTTCCAAGCCCGGGATGACCCGCATCGTGGCAGGCGAAAGCGCGGTACCCAAGCGCAAGCGTGCCATCGAGGCCGCCCTGGCTGTGGGGCTGGTACTCCTGATCGTGGTCGGTGCCGTTGTGGCATCCACTGTGTCACGCAATACCGAGGCGCAGGCCGTTGCACCCAGTCCGGCGGCGGAACTCAAGCTCGGTTACTTCGGCAACGTCACGCACGCTCCAGCATTGGTTGGTGTCAAGGAAGGGTTTTTGGCCGAGGCGCTGGGAAGCACCATCCTCAGCACCGAGACCTTCAATGCAGGTCCCGCGGCCATCGAGGCGTTGAACGCCGGCGCTATCGACGCCGCCTACATCGGCCCCAACCCCGCCATCAACTCCTTCGTCAAGAGCTCCGGGGAATCCGTCAGGATCATCGCCGGTGCCGCAGCGGGAGGCGCGCAGTTGGTGGTCAAGCCGGACATTACTTCGGCGGCCGACCTCGAGGGCAAGACCATCGCGTCCCCGCAGCTCGGCGGCACCCAGGACGTTGCCCTGCGCGCCTGGCTCGCGGACCAGGGGTACAAGACCAACGTGGACGGAAGCGGCGACGTTGCCATCAACCCCACCGAAAACGCGCAAAGCCTGAAGCTGTTCCAGGACGGAAAGCTCGACGGCGCGTGGTTGCCTGAGCCGTGGGCGTCACGTCTGGTACTCCAGGCCGGAGCCAGGGTGCTGGTGGATGAAAAGGACCTGTGGGACGGAACCGGGACCGGCAAGCCCGGTGAGTTCCCCACCACCGTCCTGATCGTGAACCAGAAGTTCGCGGGCGAACACCCGGACACGGTGAAGGCCCTCCTTGCGGGGCACGTGAGATCCGTGGCCTGGCTCAACGAAACTCCGGCGGAACAGAAAGCCGGCGTCATCAACTCCGCTCTCCAGGAGTCCGCCGGAGCCGCGCTGGCCGATGACGTCCTGGCCCGGTCCCTCGCCAACATCACCTTCACCCTCGACCCGCTGGCGGGAGGGTACCCGCGGCTGCTGCAGGACGGCGTCGAAGCCGGCACCACCAAGCAGGCCGACATCAACGGACTCTTCGATCTCCGCGCCCTCAATGAAGTTGCCGGCGCCACCACCACGATTTCAGCGGCCGGCCTCGGCCAGGACTGATCCACCCTCTACCTAAGGACGGCACCATGCCAGTCGTACTGGAACATCTGGGCAAGCGCTTTGGCGACGGCGCCCCGGTACTGGACGACGTCAACGCCAATATCAAGCAGGGCGAGTTCGTTGCCCTCCTGGGTGCCTCCGGCTGCGGCAAGTCCACCCTGCTGAACATCATCGCGGGACTGGAGGCGCCGACGTCGGGCGCCCTGGAAGTGCCCAGTGACGGTGCGGCCTTTATGTTCCAGGATGCCGCCCTCTTTCCGTGGCTGACCGCCCGGGAGAACATTGAGCTGGCCCTGAAGCTGCGCGGCGTGGGCAAGTCGGAGCGCCGGGCGAAGGCACAGGAACTCCTGGAACTGGTGCACCTCGGCGCGGCGGGGGACAAGCGCCCGCACGAACTGTCCGGCGGCATGCGGCAGCGCGTCTCGCTGGCGCGGTCGCTGGCCCAGGACCGGCAACTCCTGCTCATGGACGAGCCGTTCGCCGCACTCGATGCCATCACCCGCGACCTGCTGCACGATGAGCTTGAGCGGATCTGGAAGGAAACCGGCCGCACCATCGTCTTTGTAACCCACAACGTCCGCGAAGCCGTCCGCCTGGGCCAGCGCGTGCTGCTGCTTTCGTCCCGCCCCGGCCGCGTGGTCCAGGAGTGGGCCGTCACCGAGGAACACCGAACCGACGCCGGGCTCGCCGGCCAGCTGACCGGGGTCATCACCGCCCGGCTGCGGGAGGAGATTCGCCGCCATGCCAAGTAACCAGACACCCGTGGCCGAGACCGAACCGGTGGTTGAGCCTGTCGAAACCAGGCCGGCCGCGCACGTCCACGCCGCCTTAACGAGGACGTCCACGGGGAACGAGGACCTCCGGGAACTTGAATCGGGGCTGGACTCGCTGCAGTCCGACGCCGACCGCAAGCACCGCATCGAATGGAGCCGGATCCTGCTGCCGATCGCAGCCTTGGCGGTCCTGATCCTGGTCTGGCAGTTCTATGTCTCGCTCGGGGTGAAGCGGCGCGACCTGGTGCCCGGGCCGCTGGATGTCATGACCCAGATGGGCGTTCTCTGGAACGAGGGGAAGCTGCAGGAAGCTGTCTGGACCTCGCTGCAGCGCGGCCTGGTGGGTTTCCTGATTTCGGTGGCCATCGCCACGCCCGTGGGCCTGTTGCTTGCCCAGGTGGCACCGCTGCGCCGGGCGTTCGGTCCGCTCATCTCCGGCCTCCAGGTCCTGCCCTCGGTGGCCTGGGTGCCGGCGGCGATCATCTGGTTTGGACTCACAGACGCCACCGTGTATTTCGTGGTATTCATGGGCGCCATCCCGTCCATCATCAACGGCCTCATATCCGGCGTGGACCAGATCCCGCCGCAGTACCGCCGCGTGGGGACCGTCCTCGGCGCTTCGCGGCTGCAGATGGCGCTCCAGGTCATCCTTCCGGCTGCGCTGCCGGGTTACCTGGGCGGCCTCAAGCAGGGCTGGGCCTTCTCCTGGCGCTCGCTCATGGCCGCCGAAATCATCGCCGTGGGCGGCACCATCGGGTTTGGTTTGGGCTCGTTGCTCGACCAGGGCCGCATCCTGTCCGACATGACTGTGGTGATGTCCGCGATCCTGCTGATCCTCGCCGTCGGCATCCTGATCGAACTCCTGGTTTTCGGCCCGGTCGAGAAGCGCCTCCTGCGCCGCCGCGGCCTTCTCGCCGGCAGCACCCGGTAGCCTCCGGCTCACCGCACCCCGCAAACGTCCGGACAAGCCCGGCGGTGACTCCCGCCGCCGGGCTTTGCTGTGCTTCCCTTCAAAGCAGGTATACCTTGATCTTTACCGGACCGCTCCGGGCCGGGGCAGCGCTCAGGATGAGGCGGACACATGGGAAAGGCACTGGATCCAGGTCAAGGAATACTGGCGGGGATAGGCTCCACACCGCTGATCCAACTGCGGAACGTGGTGCCGCCGGGGTCAGCACGGGTGCTCGCGAAGCTGGAGTTTGCGAACCCAACCGGAAGCATGAAGGACAGGATGGCCGTGGCCGCGGTTGCAGCCGCAGAAGCCCGCGGTGATATCAGCCCGGGCGATACGGTCGTCGAGTACACCGCCGGGACAACAGGCATCTCGCTCGCGCTGGCCTGCGCAGCCAAGGGCTACCGGCTGCATGTCGTGTTCTCGGACGCATTCAGCGGCGAGAAACGCCGCACCATGGAGGCGCTGGGGGCAATAGTCGAGGACGTCCCAAGCGACGGCGGGCGCATTACTGAAACACTGATTAAGGCGATGATCGCCCGCGCAGGCGAACTGAGCGCACAGCCGGGCCACTGGGCCTGCGACCAGCTCAACAACCGCGACGCCATCACCGGGTACCTGGGCATGGGCGAGGAGATCTGGCAGCAATCGCACGGCCGGGTAAACGCCTTCGTCCACTCTGTCGGGACTGCCCACTCCATTCACGGCGCCGCCCGCGCCCTGCGCCCGCGCCTGCCGGCGCTGAGGGTTGTTGCGGTTGAGCCGGCTGAGTCGTCCGTACTATCCGGTGGTCCTACCGGCTCCCACCGGATAGAAGGAATCGGGATCGGGTTCACGCCGCCGCTCTGGGAACCGGAGGAAGTTGATGCGATAGAGCGGGTATCGTCCGAGGAGGCGATGGCCATGAGCCGACGCCTTGCCCGGGAGGAAGGGATCTTCGCCGGTACCTCCTCGGGAGGTAATGTCGTTGCCGCCCTGCGGGTAGCCGAACAGCTTGGCACGGAAGCGACCGTCGTCACCATCATGGTGGACTCCGGGTTCCGGTATCTCAGCACCGGGCTGTACGGATAGAGCGCCCCACCCCAACCTCCGGGAACCTGGGAGACTGGCACCATGACCGTCAGCTTTGTGTGCCGCACCGAGTCCGTCCTGCCCCCGGAGCGGCTCTTTGACCTGGCCCGCAGCATTGACCTTCACGTTGAATCCCAACAAGGCTCGAGGGAGCGGGCGGTGGACGGTGTGACGTCGGGGCTGATCGGCCAAGGCCAGGAGGTCATGTGGCGGGCGCGGCACTTCGGACTGCCGCTCACCATGAGCAGCCGCGTCACGGCACTCGATTTTCCCAGGAGCTTCGTGGACGAGCAGGTCCGCGGGCCGTTCAAGTCCTTTCGCCATGTCCATGAGTTCGAAGCAACGGCCGGCGGAAGCATCATGACTGACCGGGTCGAATTCACTGCACCGTTCGGGCTTCTGGGACGGGTACTGGAGCAGATGGTGTTGCGCCGGTACCTGCAGCGGCTTATCCGGGACCGCGGCCGGTTCGTCGCGGGCCTCGAATAGCCCGTCGCGGTTTGTGACGCAGCGTTACCTTACGTGAACTGGTGTTGCTCGGCCTTTGTGGGCCATTGTGACGCGGCCCTACCGTTGATTCATGGCAATTCAGGATATCTACCCCACAGCGCTGCGGCTGCTCGGCCGCCCCGTGCTGGTGGTGGGCGGCGGCCCCGTTGCGGCGCGCCGCGCCAAGGGCCTGCTTGACGCCGGTGCAGTGGTCACCGTCGTGGCTCCCGTTGCCTCCGTCGCGCTGCAGGACATGGCCGGCGCCGGCCTGGTCACCTGGGCAGCGCGCCCCTACCTTTCCAGCGACGTCGACGGCGTGTGGTTCGTCCAGACTGCCACGGGTGATCCCGAGGTGGACGCCCGGGTGTCGGCCGACGCCGAGGCGCAGCGCATTTGGTGCGTCAACGCCTCCGATCACGAAGCATCCGCCGCCTGGACTCCCGCCGTCGCAGACGTTGAGGACGTCAAGATCGCCGTCAACGCCGGCGGAGACCCGCGCCGCGCCATGGCCGTCCGTGATGCCGTTGCCACGGCCCTGGAAACCGGTGACCTTCCGTTGCGCCGGCGCCGTCCCGCAAAAAACGGAACCGTTGCCCTCGTCGGCGGCGGTCCCGGCGATACCGGGCTCATTACTGTCCGCGGCCGCCGGCTCCTGGGGCAGGCGGACGTCGTCGTCGCTGACCGCCTGGGCCCGCGCGAACTCCTGAACGAACTCGCCCCCGATGTCCGCGTCATCGAGGTCGGCAAGACCCCGGGCCACCACCCGGTCCCGCAGGCCGGGATCAACCGGATCCTCGTCGAAGAAGCCCTCAAGGGCCACCGTGTGGTCCGGCTCAAAGGCGGCGACCCCTACGTCCTGGGCCGCGGCGGAGAAGAAGCCGAATACTGCCGCCGGCACGGCGTCGAAGTGGAAGTCGTTTCCGGCGTCACCTCCGCCATCTCCGTCCCCGCAGCAGCCGGCATCCCCGTGACGCACCGCGGCCTGGCCAAGGGCTTCAGCGTGGTCACCGGCCACGAGGAGCTGTCCGAAGTTCCTGCCCGTGCCGACCACACCATCGTCCTGCTTATGGGCGTCGGCCAGCTCCGTGAATCAGCGTCCGCACTGGAGGAAGCGGGCCTGCCCGCCGGGACTCCGGTTGGTATTGTAGAGAACGGCTATTTGCCGGACCAGCGCGTCACCATCGGCACGCTCGGTTCCATTGCGGACCAGGCCGAGGCCGCCGGCGTCGCAAATCCCGCAGTGATTGTCATCGGTGACGTGGTGCGCGTGAGCCCGTTCGCGCCGTCGCACTTCAAAGCCGCTGACTACAGCACCACCAGCCCGAACAAACCTCGAGTCCTCACCACCTAGCCCCACCCAACTACCTCGCAGCTAACGCACCAAAAATCCGTTTTCACGACGTTAGGTGCCAGCCAGTTGGGCCGGACCCAAGAAAAGGAACACAGCCGTGTCATCAAGCACCACCGTAGGTACTGCCGAACGCCCGCTGCGCGTCGCCGTCGTGGGCTCCGGCCCGGCAGGCGTCTACGCTGCGGACATCCTCACCAAGAGCGAAGCCGTCAAGAGCGGCGAGCTGACCGTGAGCATCGACCTCTTCGACCGCTACCCGGCACCCTACGGCCTGATCCGCTACGGCGTGGCCCCCGACCACCCCCGCATCAAGGGCATCGTCAACGCCCTGCACAAGGTCCTGGACCGTGGTGACATCCGCTTCTTCGGCAACGTGGACTACGGCACCGATCTCACCATCGAGGACCTGCGCACCCACTACGACGCCGTGATCTTCGCCACCGGCGCCATCAAGGACGCGGACCTGAACATCCCCGGCATCGAACTCGAGGGCTCCTTCGGCGGCGCCGACTTCGTCTCCTGGTACGACGGCCACCCCGACGTTCCGCGCGAATGGCCGCTGGACGCCAAGGAAATCGCCGTCATCGGCAACGGCAACGTGGCGCTGGACGTGGCCCGGGTACTGTCCAAGCATGCTGACGACCTGCTTGTCACCGAAATTCCGGACAATGTCTACCAGGGCCTGAAGGCCTCGCCCGTCACCGACGTTCACGTCTTCGGCCGCCGCGGCCCCGCCCAGGTCAAGTTCACCCCGCTGGAGCTGCGCGAGCTGTCCCACTCGCACGACGTGGACATCATCCTCTACCCGGAGGACTTTGAGTTCGACGAGGAGTCGGACCGCCAGATCCAGACCAACAACCAGACCAAGACCATGGTGGGCACACTCACCAACTGGATTGCCGAGCAGCCCGAGGACCTCTCCGAACTTAAGGCATCCCGCCGCCTGCACCTGCACTTCCTGCACAGCCCGGTGGAGATCTACGACGACGCCGAGACCCCCGGCAAGGTGGCCGGCATCAAGTTTGAACGCACCGAACTGGACGGCACGGGCAACGTCCGCGGCACCGGCGAGTTCATCGACTACCCGGTCCAGGCCGTCTACCGCGCCATCGGCTACTTCGGCTCCGCGCTGCCGGAGATCGAGTTCGACCACACCAAGGGTGTCATCCCGAACGACGGCGGCCGCGTCCTGGATGCCTCCGGCACCCACGTGCCGGGCGTCTATGCCACTGGCTGGATCAAGCGCGGCCCGGTGGGCCTGATCGGCCACACCAAGGGCGATGCCCTGGAGACCGTCACCTACCTGCTGGAAGACCGCGAAAACCTTCCCGTGGCCAGCGTCCCTTCGGAAGAGGCCGTCGTCGAACTGCTGGACTCCCGCGGCGTGAAGTTCACCAGCTGGGAAGGCTGGCTGGCCCTCGACGCCCACGAGCTCGCCCTGGGCGCCGCTGCCACCGGGGCCGGCAGTTCGCACGGCGTTGCGGTCAAGCGTGAGCGCATCAAGGTTGTGCCGCGCGAGGACATGGTGGACATCTCCCGCGACGGAGTAGCCGCACAGGTCTAGGAGTTCACGATGAAGCGCGGAACCACCGGTTCCGCGCTTCATCGCTTTAAGCCCGCCGGCGGCTACTTTCCCGCGCCGCCCGCGGCCATCAGTTCCAGCCGCTGCAGCGTCTCGCGGTTACGAACTTTGATCGTCGCATCGCGGAGGACCTTTGGCACCAGCTTCCCTGGCCCCTTGATGGCGTCCTCCGCGATGGTCACCAGGCACTGGTTGCCCCGGTCCTCGAGGGTAATCACCACCTTGGCTTCGCCCATTGGCCAGCCGCGTGCCACCAGCTCCAGCGTGCGGTTCGGCTCGGCGCGGGTCACCCTGGAACTGTCGTTAATGACGAACGGCCAGGCGCCCACCGAGTGGTGCAGCCGGGCGCCGGGCTGCGGCCAGGTGTCGTCGACGGCCCGGATCCGCGACGCGCCCACTACCCAGCCGGAGTACAGCCAGCCGTCGGAAAGGACCCGCCAGACGTCGGCTGCGGGGGAGTTAAACAGCTTGGACACGGTGGACATGGTGTTCCTTCCTTCTGCAGTGCTGGGGGTTTGGTGTTCAGCAGAGCGTCCAACGGCGGCGGGCGCCTTCCGCTGGGCGGCGCGGTAGGAGCCCTCCCGCAGCCGGCGGGTCCAGGCATAGGCCTGCGCGCCCGGTGGCTGGTTCTTCAGCGGATTGAAACGCAGGGGGGTGTCGCCCGGATCGGCGCCGGCATGCAGCCGGAGTTCGCCGCAGGGCTGCCAGCGCCCTGTTGGCCGGGCCCAGTAGAGGCCCAGTACCCATTCGCCGGCGGAGAGCGAACCCGGCGGCAGGCTGAGGGTCCGTAAACCCAGCAGCACCGGGCCGCTGCTGCCGCGGTACGGCATAAGCGTGGACATGGTGGCGCCGTCCACGTCGAGCCGGGGCCGCAGCAGGAACCTGCCCGGAACGCGCCAGCCCGTTGAGGAGAACAAAACGTCCGCCGGTGCGTTCCCCGGAGCATCTCCCGGCGTGACCCGGAGGGCGAGCCCCATAACGTCCGGCAGGACCTGCGGCAGTCCGGCAGAACGAGAGAACCGGGCCTCCACCGTATCGAGCCCGGGGGAGTCAAGCCATTCGACGCCGCTGGATTCGAAGGGGTTGCCGGTCCGGGTCAGCTCTCCGGTGAGGCCCAAACCGTGGGGATGGATCGGCCGGTCAGGCCGGACGAGCTTCAGCAGGCGGAAGAGCCCGGCAAAGGCTTGTCCCGCCGCCACCGAAAGGCCCGGCGCAATGCCGCCGTGGGACGTCTGGTCAGTTGTCAGCTGCGTCATGCTTGTTACCTACCCCGAAAAGCCGCGGACCTACATGCGGCCGAACCGGGAGCGGATGAGGGCGAATATGCCGTAGGCGATGAAACCGGCACCGATGGCGACCAACAGGTACGGGCCGAAGGCGTGGTCGCGGAGGGCTTTGAGGCTGCCGTCGAGTCCGGTGGATTCTTCCGGGGTGTGCTTGGCGGCAGCGATGACGAACAGGAGCCCGGTGAGGTTGAGCGCTGCTCCCTTGGCGATGTGCCCGATGACGCCCAGACTGTCGATGATCCTGCCGCGGCGCGTCCCGTCAAAGTGGTAAAGCTCTTCCTTGAAGCCCCGCCGTGCCCCCTTATGAATGAAGTAGATGCCGATCCCGATGATCGTCAGGCCCAGGGCCACGAGGACCCACAGGCCCAGCGGGTTGGCTATCAGGGATGCGCTGAAGTCGCGGGTGTTGTCGCCTGAGTCCCCGCGCAGGCCGACGGCGAAGTTGGCGAAGGTGAAGCCCACGCTGCCGTAGGCGACGGCCAGGAATCCGGAAGAGATGAGTTTGGAGACCCGTTCCTTCCGGGGCCTGCCGCGCATGCGGAGCGTTGCCTCACTCGCCTGCCACAGGGACAGGCCGCCGCACGCCAGGACGCACGCCCACAGGACGGCGGGGCCCCACGGATTGGCGGCGAGCTGTTCGATGGCACCCGTGGCGTCCGCTTCGCCCGGCTGGCCGAACGCAACGGCAACGGCGATGGCTCCCACAATGACGTGCAGCAAGGCCATGACCGCGAAGCCGGCCCGTGCGAGGACGTCCAGGATCTTGTGGTTGGACGCCTCCTCGATGACGTCCGCAGCCTGGCTGAGGGTGGATTCCCCGTCCGACATCGCTCAGCCGTTCATGGGCCCTTCGGCACGCAGCTTTTCCGCGCCCGGTCCCTCGACGTGAATGGTGCAGCGGACCACCAGCCGGCCCGGGGCGTTATCCAGTTCCACCAGTGAATCGTCCCCGCTCAACACAGTGAACACTTCCGAGCCCGCCACGGCAGACACGCCCTTGGCTTCTGCCGTCTCCCGGGCGTTCCGGAGCGCCTCGCGCTGGAGCCCGTCCACGTACGTGCCTTCGTCTTCCCTAGCCGGGTCCCCAAAGGCCCAGCCGAACAATGTCCCTGTGATTCCCATGGCCACGATATTACGCGTTCCGCGGTCACCAAGACGGGCTTTCGTAACATTAGTAAGTGTGCTTACCATAGTCGCACCTTGACCTGAGGGGCACGGAAACCAAAGTCCGCGGCAGCGGCATCCCGAAACCAGTTCAACGTTAGGAATGCACATCATGGCAGGAAATCTCATTGCCCGGTCAGTCCACGATCTGACGGCGGCGGCATGGTTCGGCGGTTCCCTGATGGGTGCCATCGGATTGAACGGGGCAGCGGCGGAAGCTCGCGACCCTTCCGAGCGGACCCGGCTCTCCAGCGTCGGCTGGATGAAGTGGGCGCCGATCCAGACGGCCGCGTTCGCCTCCCACCTGGTGGCCGACCTGGCCATCGCCTGGGAGAACAAGGGCCGAATTGCAAAGCAGGAGGGCGTGGCCCGGGATACGGCGATTAAGACTGCGGTGACGGTGGCAGGCGCCGCAGTGACCCTGTACTCCGGCATCCTCGGCAAGAAGGTGGAGAAGCTTGCCGAGGAGGGGTCCGAAGGTGCCACCGAGCCCCGTCCGGGCGCTTCCGAGGAACTGAAGGCAGCGCAGCAGCAGCTCAAGACGCTGCAGTGGGTCATCCCCGCTTTCGCCGGCCTCGTGGTCATCCTCGGTGCCAAGCACGGTGAGATGCAGCGGCCCAAGAACGTGTTCGAGGGCCTGCGCCGCTAGCCTTCTCCGGCAGTAACGCGCCACATACGACGACGGTCCGGCACCCGGGTGCCGGACCGTCGTCGTGCTTTCCCTCCCGTTGGAGTTTTTGGCCGGATATGCAGACTTCCGGGCCTCGCAGGTCTGCATAGCTGGACAAAAACTCCGGCCGGGTTACACGGGTTTGGTGCCCGCCGGCGGAAGGTCGGGGTTCATGTCCTCCAGGTTGGGGTCTTCCGCCGTCCAGACCTGGATGATGGCCCAAGCCACGGCGGCCAGCGGGACGGACAGCACGGCACCCACGATGCCGGCGAGGATGGTGCCGGCGGTCAGCGCCATCAGGATCACCAGAGCGTGGAGCTGCAGTGACTTGCCCATGACGATGGGCTGCAGGAGGTCGCCTTCCAGCTGGTTGACGGCGATCACCACGGCCACCACGATCAGCGCCACCACCGGACCGTTGGCCACCAGGGCAACCAGCGCGGCCAGGATGCCTGCAATTGTGGCGCCCACCAGGGGAATGAAGGCGCCGATGAATACGATGATCGCCAGCGGGAAGGCCAGCGGAACCTGCATGATCAGCAGCGCCGCGCCGATGGCCACAGTGTCCACCACAGCCACAATGGCGGTGCCGCGGACGTACCCGCCCAAGACCTCCAGAGTCCTGCTGCCCACCCGGCGCAGCTTGGCCTCCCGGCGGCCCTTGAAGGGGCGCAGGAAGAAGTTCCAGATGCTGGCGCCGTCCTTCAGGAAGAAGAACAGGATGACAATCACCAAGGCGGTCCCGGCGAGGAACTCGGTGACCACGGAGAGGCCGGTGAGCGCTCCGGAGCGGACCTGGCTGCTGGTGGCGAAATCGATGACGGCCTGCCGGGCCTGGCCCAGCTGCTCCTGGTCGATCGGGATGGGTCCGGTGCGGAGGAACTGTTCCAGCTCGTCCAGCCCGGAGGAAGCCTGCGCTGCCAGCTCGCCCCACTGGTTGCGGACGGAGAAGTAGATCACGGTGAAAACGCCGCCGAGCAGCAGCAGGAGCCCTATGAATGCGATGCCGGTGGCCAGGCCGCCGGGCACCCCGCGCCGCCGCAGCATGTTCACGAACGGGCCGATCGCCGCGGCCAGGATCAGCGCGATCAGGATTGGGATGACCAGGAGCTTGATCTGCATCAGCCCGTAAACGGACACCACGGCCACGGTGAGGATCAGCAGGATCTGGGCAGCCCGGATCCCGACCCTTCCCAGCCCGTCGGTCCACAAAGCGCTGGGCGGTTTGGCCTTGTCCTGCCCGGAGAGGCCACCGCTGGTGGATGCGCCAAGGGGCTCGCCCTGCCGGGCAACGCCGCTTCCCGCCAGCCCAGGCGCAGCCTCCTTGTGCGGCTCCGGGGGCTCGTTGCCCAACGTGTGTTCCGTCAGGCGAGTTGATCGCGCCATGGGAGCTCCTCATCCTCGGCGGCGTCTGCCCGCAGGTGCGGGGCAGGCTTACTACCTGCGTCAGATAGTAAGCGTACTGACCGATCAGGAGCTGAGCCACTCCGCGCAGGAGTTCAGGTTCCTGTTGACGGTGGCCACCGCGGCCTCCTCGTCGTGCTGTTCGATCGCCTGGAGCAGCACGCTGTGCCCCTCGGCTGGGAGGCCGTCAAAGCCCGGCCGGCCCTGCTGCGCGAGCAGGTCCTGGTGGAACACGGTGCCAAAGCTGGCGTAAAGCTCGTGCAGCAACGGGTTGGCCGAAGCCTGCGCCACCCGCTCGTGGAACCCCCAGTCGGCGCGTGCCCAGGCTTCCAGGTCGCCGCCCTTCCAGGCCTGGTCCCGGGCGGTGAGGAGCGCACGCAACTCTGCAACGTCGTCGGCCGTTGCGTTCCTGGCCGCCAGGCGCGCAGCCTGGGTGTCCAGTCCCAGCCGCACTTCCAGGATGTGCTGGTCCGTGTGGTCCTGGTACATCCGCCGGGCCGCGCCGGAGATTTCGCTCGTGGCGCGGACGTAGGTGCCGTCGCCGCGGCGGACCTCAAGGATGCCGCTGTGCGCGAGTGCCTTGACGGCTTCGCGGAGGGTGCCCCGGGAAACCCCAAGACCGGCAATCAGTTCGGTTTCGGAGGGGATTCGCTGGTTCAGCGGCCACTCGCCGGAGTGCACCATGGCGCGCAGCTTCGCGGTGACTTCGTCTGCCAGCGGCGGGCGGGTGGAGGGGCTCAGTGCCATGGCGTCCTACTTTACCGGTCCCCGGTTTTTGCCGGTCATGGCGGCGCCGGTGATCAGGTGCGCCACCACGACCTGGACCAGCGCGAGCGCCAGCAGCAGCACAAGGGGCAGCGTCCAGCCGCCGGTGGCACCGTGCAGCAGGCCCATGCCGAACGGCCCCGCCGTCGCCAGCAAGTAGCCGGAGGACTGGGCCAGGGTGGACAACGCGGTGGTTTCGGCGGTGTTCGTTCCGCTGCGGCTGATCATCACCATCACCAGCGGGAAGATTCCCAGCCCGAAGCCCAGCAGCACGGCGGAGACGAAGGCCAGCTGGACGGGCAGCGCCAGCAGTGCCGCCAGACCCAGGACCATGACCACGCTCACCAGGTAGAACGCCGGGCGGAGCATCCGGGGCCTGGATCCGATGGCGATCAGGATCATGCCGGCCGGCACCGAAACCAGCTGCATCAGCCCGAACATCAGGCCGCTGTCCGAGGCGCTCAGCCCCAGGGTGGTCAGCATGTAGGGGTACCAGCTCAGGAGCGCGTAGGCGAGCAGTGCCTGCAGGGTGAAGATCGCGGTCAGCAGTTGCCCCTTGCGGGTCCGCAGCAGCGGCCACGGGGAGACGTGCACGGCGGCGTCGCGCCTGCTGTTGCGGTGCGCGTGCAGCACCACGGGAAGGAAGCCCAGGAACGCGGCGACGGCGGTGATCCCGATGGTGCCGACGGCGGCGGAGGGCGATCCGAGCACCTGCGCCAGGGGGACGACGGCGACGGCCGTCACGGTTGCCCCCGTGGTCATGGTCACCGTATAGACGGCCGTCATCAGGGAGGTCCGCGAAGCGAAATGCTTCCGGATGAAGGACGGCATGGCCACGTTGCACACGGCCAGGCCGGACATGCCCACCACGCTGCCGGCCACCAGCATGCCGGCGGCGGGGATGCCGCGGAGCAGGAGCCCGCCGGCCAGCAGGGCAAGGGCGAGCAGAATGGCCTTCTCCACGCCCAGCCGGCCGGTAAGCCATGACGTTCCCGCGCCGGCGAGGGCAAAACATAACGTGGGAATGGACGGTATGACGGCCGCCACCAGGGGTCCGTATCCAAGCACGGACTGGAGGTCGTGCAGCAGTGCCGACGCGCCGCTGATGCCCGCGCGCAGGTTCAGGCCGATCAGCACCAGCGCTATGACGCTGAAAACGACGGCGGTCCGCGGCTTTTCCCGCACGGCCTGCCGCGGTTGCCCTGCCGCGTTCACAACGGCGCCGGCGGATGCCCCGGTCCGGGAAGCGCCGGAGGGACAGTTCTTCGGGGCAAGGGCGGAAGCAGGTGGAGTGGCGGGCATACCTTCAAGGGTAAAGGTTAGACGTTTGATGTCTAGGGTTTTGTGCGCAAGCTCTCCCTGCACGGTACCGCCCGGCAATAGACTTCCTACGCCGGGTGCGGAGCGCCGGGTGCAGGCAACGCGGCGGGAAGGAAGGACGGCTGTGACAGCTTCCCAGGCTCTTGAGGTAGAGAAGAAGTACGACGTCGGCCCCAACGCCAAGGTGCCACGGCTTGAAGACCTTTCCGGGGTGGTGCGGGTGGGGAAGCCCCACACGGCGCAGCTGGAGGCCGTTTACTTCGATACTCCCGGACACGCCCTGGCTTCCCGGCGCATCACCCTCCGCCGCCGCTCGGGCGGAACGGATGCCGGGTGGCACCTCAAGCTGCCGCCCGAATCTGCGCCGCAAGGAGGAGAACCCCAGCAACGCCGCGAGGTGCACGCGCCCCTTGGCCAGGCCGACGTCGTGCCCGAGGCCCTCCTGGCCCGGGTGCAGGCGTACCTGCGGGGCGCTGAACTGGCACCCGTGGTCCGGCTGCACACCAAACGCACAACCCGCGCCCTGTATGGGGGAAATGGTGTGCACCTGGCGGACCTTGCCGACGACCGGGTGACGGCGGAACGGCTGGAAGGACAGGAAGACGACGCCGGGCCGGCCGGGGAAGGCCGCACGCAGGAGTGGCGCGAGTGGGAGCTGGAACTGGTCAACGGCGACGCCGCACTTTTCGCTCCCGCCGAAAAGCTCCTGCTCGCCGCGGGCGCCCGCCCCGCCGGGCACGCCTCCAAGCTTGCCAAGGCCCTCGGAACGGCGGCCCGCGACGTCCCCGGCAGCGGCACCGGCGACGGGGAGGCAACCACTCCGGCAGTGCTGGCTGGAAAGAGGGCCCCGGCCGGTGCCATCGTCACGGCCTATATAGCCCCGCACATCGAGGAACTCCTCGCCAAGGATGCCTCCATCAGGCTGGAAGAGCCGGAAGGGGTGCACGACATGCGCTCGGCCGCCCGGCGCATCCGCTCTGTCCTTGCCGCCTACCGCAAGCTCTATCGTCCAGCACCGGTGCGTCGGCTGCGGGACGAGCTGCGATGGCTGGGGCATCTGCTTGGTGATCCGCGGGACGCCGAAGTGCTGCTGGCCGGGCTGGCCGGCCACCTCGACGAACTCGCGGCCGGTCCGGGCACTGATGCCGCCCGCGAGCGGGTGGAGCACAAGGCCGGGGGCGCCTACGACGCCGGCTACCGCCGGCTCCAGGAAGCGCTGCGCTCGGACCGCTACTTCCGGCTTCTGGACAGTCTCGAGGAATTCCGCGACAACCCGCCCGTGCGGATGGCAACGGTACCCCCGGGCCGGAAAGTTGCTTCAAAAGCCGTGGACAAGGCCGCAAAAAGGCTGCGCCGCTCGCACAAGGCCGCGTTGCATGCCCGGCCTGGCAGGGACCACGAAAACGCCCTCCACCGTGTCCGCATCAACGCCAAGCGGCTGCGGCATGTGGCTGAATCGGCGGCGCTGCTCAAGGGCAAGCGGGCAGGAAAGGTGGCCAAAGCCGCCCACCGGCAACAGAAGATCCTTGGCCACTTCCACGACGCCGTGCTGGCCCGGGACCTGCTGGCAGGCCTCGGCCCGGACCTGGACCGGCCCGCGACGGCGGAAGCCTACGCAGCGCTCCTGAAGCGGCAGGAGGAGCTGATGGCCGACACCGAGGCGAAGTACCGCAAAGCCCGCAAGAAGTCCCGCGACCTGCTGCGCCGGGGCGTACTTTAACCGCTACTTGTCCGGCCGGGCGGTCAGCCGGGCAACGGCCAAAGCCAGCCACAGCTGCACCCGGTCCGACGTGACGGCAGGATCATAGCCGGTCAGTTCTGTGATCTGGGCCAGACGGTAACGGACCGTGTTGCGGTGCAGCGTGAGTTGCTCGGCCACCGCTGCCACCGAGCCGTTGTTGTTCAGGTAGCTTTCCAGCGTGGCCATCAGCTCAGAGCCGTGGGCGGCGTCAAAGGTGCGCAGCGGGTTCAGCGATTCATGCGCCATGTCCGCAAGGGGCACATCCTCACTGGCCAGCAGCAGCGATGTCAGGCTGAGCCGCTCCGGCTCGTTGACCGGCAGGCCGTGGCTTGCCGCGTCCCGGGCCTCGAAGTAGCTCCAGCGCAGGCCGTTCGGCTTTGTGTAGGCACC
Source organism: Pseudarthrobacter sp. NamE2 (assembly GCF_005796205.1). Classification (GTDB taxonomy): domain Bacteria; phylum Actinomycetota; class Actinomycetes; order Actinomycetales; family Micrococcaceae; genus Arthrobacter. Next base: position 99,083 of record NZ_VAHN01000013.1, read on the forward strand.
GCCGATGCCGATGGTGGCGTGGATACCGGCCTCGGCCAGGTGGTCGCTGAGCTTCCGTGCGAGGGCCGGCGCCGCCCCGCCGTCGTCATTGATGACCAGCACCAGGTCCTTGCCCACGACGGCGGCAATGGCGTTTTCGAGCTCGCGCGGCACCGCGGTGCTTCCCAGGGCCTTGGTATGGGCTGCGGAGACGGCCAGCAGCACCACGTTCTTGCGGGTGCTGTTGATGCCCACGCCGGCCAGGCGCCGCTGGGCTTCACTGGTTTCCAGCGCCCCGTGGATGACGTCTTCAAGTACCTGCCCGCACAGCGCGCGCTGGGCCTGCCGCTGCTTGACCATGTTGTTCAGTTCCACGCTGATCAGGTTCTGTGCGTAGCCGATGATTCCGGTGTCCTCGAACGGCTGCCGGACCCACAGGGTGCAGGCGTCACGGCGGCCGGTGGGGATGGGGTAGGAGGACCAGGACTCCGCCGTCGGCGTTTCCTTGCTGCTGTTGTAGAGCTGCGCCGTGAACTGGGTTAGTGCGATGTCCGTGCGGAGCATGCCGCCGAGGTGCTTCAGCAGCTCCGCCAGCCCGCCGCCGGTGAGCAGCGCCCGGGCCAGCACCTGGTGCCCGGCGATCAGCCTCTCCAGCTTGGCGTAGTGGTCCGCGGACTGGGCATCCGCAACAAGCTTGGTGATCGCGATGAAGGGGGTTTCGTAGGGGACTTCCACCACGGGCAGCCCCCACCTGTTGGCCTCTGCCAGCAGCGCCGGCGGCACCGACTCGTGCGAAAGCCCGACGCCGAAGCCGATACCCACTGCGCCGGCCCGCTGCACCTGGCGGACAAACCGGCGCTGCTCGGGTGCGGAGCGCAACCGCAGCCCGGTGGTCAGGACCAGCTCGCCGCCGTTGAGGAACCGCTGCGGATCCTCCAGTTCCGTGACGGCCACCCAGTTGATGTCGTGGTGCCAGGTGGTCTCGGCCACGCCTGCCCTGGACAGCCTCAAGGAGTTCACGCCCAGCAGGGCAGCGAGGGAAATGGCCATGGATCAAGGATAGACGGGAGCTGGACAAGCGCACTAAACACCGGAAGGAAGGGTGTGCAGGTGGCTATTCACTGGGCAGGGGCGCTGGCATAGGCTCAGACCAGTTCCATCCATCCGCCCTGGTCCATACGCTCCGGCGCTGATGGTCCCTATGAAAGAGGTTGCACACCGTGGTCCAAACCTTGCAGAACTTCATCAACGGAGAGTTCGTCACACCTGCCGGCACCAGGCTGCTGGACGTGGTCAATCCGACCAACGGGGAAGTGGTGGCACGTTCGCCCATCTCGGTGCAGGCTGACGTTGACGCTGCCATGAACGCGGCGCAGGAGGCATTCAAGACCTGGAAGCGCGTCACCCCGGGCCAGCGGCAGCTGATGCTGCTTAAGCTCGCCGACGCCGTAGAGGCCAACAGCGATGAACTGGTGGAAGCACAGCACCGCAACACCGGCCAGGTCCGCTCCCTGATCGCGTCCGAGGAAGTGGCGGCCGGTGCAGACCAGCTCCGCTTCTTCGCCGGCGCCGCCCGCATCCTCGAAGGCAAGTCCGCCGGTGAGTACTTCGAGGGCCACACCTCCTACGTACGCCGCGAGCCCATCGGCGTGGTGGCCCAGGTGGCACCGTGGAACTACCCGTTCCTGATGGCCATCTGGAAGATCGGCCCCGCCCTCGCCGCCGGCAACACGGTAGTGCTGAAGCCCTCGGACACCACCCCCGAATCCACCCTGGCCCTGGCCCGGCTGGCCAAGGAGATCTTCCCCGCCGGTGTCCTGAACGTTGTGCTCGGCACCGGCGAAACCGGTGCCATGATGGTGGACCACAAGGTCCCCGGCCTGGTCTCCATCACGGGCTCCGTCCGCGCGGGCGTGGCCGTGGCCTCCGGCGCAGCCAAGGGACTCAAGCGGGCCCACCTGGAACTTGGCGGCAAGGCACCTGCCATCGTCTTCAAGGACGCGGACATCAAGAAGAGCGCGGCTGCCATTGCCGAGTTCGCGTTCTTCAACGCCGGCCAGGACTGCACCGCCATCACCCGTGTGCTGGTGGAGGAATCAGTCCACGATGACGTTGTGGCCGCGATGGTGGAACACACCCGCACGCTGCACACCGGCTCGCAGAACGACGAAGACAATTACTTCGGACCGCTGAACAACGTCAACCACTTCAACGCCGTCACCTCCGTGGTGGAAAACCTTCCCGCCAACTGCCGGATCGAAACCGGCGGCCACCGCGCGGGTGAGAAGGGCTTCTTTTTCGAACCCACCATCATCACCGGCGCGAAGCAGACCGACGACGTGGTGCAGAAGGAAACGTTCGGCCCGGTCATCACGGTGCAGAAGTTCAGCACTGAGGAAGAGGCCGTTGAGCTGGCCAACGGCGTCGAGTACGCCCTGGCCTCCAGCGTTTGGACGTCCAACCACGGCACCGCCATGCGCCTGAGCCGCGACCTGGACTTCGGCGCCGTCTGGATTAACACCCACATCCTCCTCACTGCCGAGATGCCCCACGGCGGCTTCAAGCAGTCCGGCTACGGCAAAGACCTCTCCATGTACGGCGTGGAGGACTACACGCGCATCAAGCACGTGATGTCCGCCCTCGACTCCTAGTCCCCACCGGCCCCCTAACCTCGCTTCGCTTCGGCCAGGGAACCCTGCCGGCGTGGGCCCATCAGTAAGGAAAATATTTTCATGACCACCACCGCACCCGAACTCAACTACCGGCTGGAGCAGAAGCGCTCCATCAACGGCGCTTTCCCCGGCCCCAAGTCCGCCGCCCTCGCTGAACGCCGCAAGTCCGTCGTCGCTGCCGGTGTCGCCTCCGGCGTTCCTGTCTACGTGGCAGACGCCGACGGCGGCATCATCCAGGACGTCGACGGCAACTCCTTCATCGACCTTGGCTCCGGCATCGCCGTGACCAGCGTGGGCGCATCCGATCCCGCCGTCGTCGGTGCGGTGAAGGAAGCCGTGGAGCACTTCACCCACACCTGCTTCATGGTGACGCCCTACGAAGGCTACGTCGCAGTCGCCGAACAGCTGAACCGCCTGACTCCCGGTGACCACGAGAAGCGCACCGTCCTCTTCAACTCCGGTGCCGAGGCCGTGGAGAACGCCATCAAGGTGGCCCGCCTCGCTACCGGGCGTGACGCCGTCGTCGCCTTTGACCACGCCTACCACGGCCGCACCAACCTCACCATGGCGCTGACCGCCAAGGCCATGCCGTACAAGACCAACTTCGGGCCCTTCGCGCCCGAGGTCTACCGCATGCCCATGAGCTACCCGTACCGCGAGGAAAACCCGGAGATCACCGGTGCCGAGGCGGCCAAGCGCGCCATCACCATGATCGAGAAGCAGATTGGCGGCGACCAGGTTGCCGCGATCATCATCGAGCCCATTCAGGGCGAGGGCGGCTTCATCGTCCCCGCCGAGGGCTTCCTGCCGGCGCTGGCCGCCTGGGCAAAGGAGAAGGGCATTGTCTTCATCGCTGACGAAGTCCAGTCCGGCTTCTGCCGCACCGGCGAATGGTTCGCAGTCCAGCACGAGGGCGTTGTCCCGGACATCATGACCCTGGCCAAGGGCATCGCCGGCGGCATGCCGCTGTCCGCCATCACCGGACGGGCGGATCTGCTCGACGCCGTCCACCCGGGCGGCCTGGGCGGCACCTACGGCGGCAACCCGGTAGCCTGCGCCGCGGCCCTGGCATCCATCGGCACCATGGAGGAATACGACCTGGCCGGCCGTGCCCGCCACATCGAATCCCTCGCCACCTCCCGCCTCCGTGAACTGCAGGCCGAGCTGGCCGGGGCCGGCCACGGCGTGATCGGTGACGTCCGCGGCCGCGGCGCCATGCTGGCCATCGAACTGGTGCAGGCCGGCTCCAAGGAACCGGACCCGGAACTGACCAAGGCTGTTGCCGCCGCCTGCCTGAAGGAAGGCGTCATCATCCTCACCTGCGGCACCTACGGCAACGTCATCCGCCTGCTGCCGCCGCTGGTCATCACCGATGAGCTCCTCATCGACGGCCTGGACGTCCTGGCGGCGGCCATCAAGGCCAACGCTTAACCGGAACGACTCCCTCCGGCAACGCCAGGAAGGCGGGTCCAGCGCCAGCTGGGTCCGCCTTCCGTGGTTTCAGCCTTCTGCTGCTTAGGCCGGTCCGCCGGCCGGTTGCAGGGCGGCTTTCCGGGCCGCCGCATGTCTCCGCGCAGTCCGCAGCATGTCCACGGTCAGGACCAGCAGGGCCAGCCACACCACCCCGAAACCGATCCAGCGCTCCACGGGCATGGCCTCGCGAAACACCACCAGCGCCACGATGAACTGCAGGACCGGAGCGAAATACTGGAGCAGGCCGATGGTGGTCATCGGCAGCCGGCGCGCCGAAGCGCCGAAGAAGACCAGGGGCACCGCGGTGATCACGCCGGATGCAAGCAGGAGCCAGAAGTGCCCGGCGCCCTGGCTGGTGAGGGTGGCCGTGCCGTTGAGGGCGAGGACCACCATGGTGGCTGCCGCGAAGGGTGCCAGCACCATGGTTTCCACGCTCAGGCTGGTCACCGCATCGACCTTGGGCCCCACGCGCTTTTTCACGAAGCCGTAGAGGCCAAAGCTGAAGGCCAAGGTAAGGGCGATCCACGGAAGCTTGCCGTATGAATAGGTCAGGACGCCCACGGCCACGAAGCCGATTCCGACGGCGGCCCACTGGAGCGGGCGCAGCTTTTCCTTCAGGACCAGGACGCCAAGCAGGACGGACACCAACGGGTTGATGAAGTAGCCCAGCGAGGTTTCCACCGCCTGGTTGGTGGTTACGCCGTAGGTGTAGGTCAGCCAGTTGACGGCGATGAGGAAGGCGGCGAAGGCCAGCGTCCCGAATACCGCGCGGTCCCGGAACGCGGCAACCAGGGCCGGCCAGGCGCGGGTCACCGTGATCAGCAGGGCGCAGAACAGAAGGGACCAGACCACGCGGTTGGCGACGATTTCGACGGCGCCCGCGGGCATAAGCACAAAGAAGTACAGCGGGAGCAGCCCCCAGAGCCCGTAGGCTCCAATGCCAAACAGGATTCCCGCCGTCGTGTCCTTATCGACGGCTTTCGGGGCAGCTGCGGCGGCAGTGCGGCCGGCGCCCGTTCCTGTCGAAGAAGCTGCGGCCGCAGCGCGGGCCGGGGAACTGGCGGGGGAGCGGTCGGGGAAGGGCACGAAACCCATAACATCAGCCGCCGGACAGGTATTCCAAGCGAGCACGCCTGACAACCGGCAAATAGTCAGTAGGCTTGCTTTTATGACATGTGCATACCTTCCGGTTGCAGAACCATGAGGCTCCGGCGCAGCAACGCCTCAGGCCGCGGATACCGCCGGATCGCCTCGGGCAAGGGGTTCAGCTACCGGGACTTAGACGGTTCCACGGTGCCGCAGGGCCCTGTACGTGAACGGCTGGAAAGCATCGGCATCCCGCCGGCCTGGACGGACGTCTGGATAGCGCCCTTCGAAAACGGCCATATCCAGGCCACCGGGGTGGACGCCGTCGGCCGGCGCCAGTACATCTACCATCCGGAATGGCGTGCCCGGAAGGACCGGCTGAAGTTCGACAGGTCCCTGCAACTGGCCGAATCGCTGCCCGCCGCCCGCCGCCGTGTCACCATGGACCTGCGCAGCGACGGCTTTACCCGGGACCGTGTCCTGGCCGGGGCGTTCCGCATGCTTGACAGCGGCTCGCTTCGGGTCGGGTCCGAGAGGTATACGAACGAGAACGGGAGCCGGGGCCTGGCGACGCTCCTGTGCGCGCACGTGCAGGTCCGGAAGGACCGGATCATCCTGCGGTTCCCGGCCAAAAGCGGGAAGGACTGGGCATCGGAAATCCGCGACCCCGACCTGGCAGTCCTGCTGCGCCTGCTCAAGCGCCGGGGCCCCAACGCCCGGCTGCTGGCGTACAAGGAGGGGCGGACCTGGCGGCCGGTGACCAGTGCCGAGATCAACGCCTACGTGAAGGAACGCACCGGGTCCGACTTCACGGCCAAGGACTTCCGCACCCTGCGGGGCACCCTGGCAGCTGCCAGCAGCCTGGCCCGCACCGGCCCGCAAAAGACCGTCGCGAAGCGGAAGCGCGCCATCAGCCGGGCCATGGTGGACGCCGCAGAGGTGCTGGGCAACACGCCGTCCATTGCCCGCAAGAGCTACGTTGATCCCCGGGTGCTGGACCACTACCACGAGGGCGAAACCATCGATCCGAAACGGCCGGACTCAGCGGAGGCGGAACTGCGGGCGCTGCTATACCGCGAAGGGGACGTGGTTCCGCTGGCCAAAAGCGGCTGAGGCCTAGAATTGGGGACTGTGACCAACTCCAGCGAACCAGCTTCCACCCGTCCGTTGCGCGTCGCCATAGTGGGGGCAGGACCGGCGGGGGTCTATGCTGCGGACATCCTCACCAAGTCCAGCGGTGTCAAGGACGGGGACTTCGAAGTCAGTATCGACCTCTTTGAGGCCTACCCCGCGCCCTACGGCCTGATCCGGTACGGGGTGGCCCCTGACCACCCCCGCATCAAGGGGATCGTGAATGCCCTGCACAAGGTGCTGGACCGCGGCGACATCCGGTTCCTTGGCAACGTGACGTACGGCAGGGACCTCACCCTGCACGATTTCCGTGCCTTCTACGACGCCGTGATCTTCTCCACCGGGGCGGTCAAGGACGCTGATTTGGACATCCCTGGCATCGACCTGCACGGGTCCTTTGGCGGCGCTGACTTTGTGTCCTGGTATGACGGGCATCCGGACGTTCCGCGGGATTGGCCGCTGGACGCGAAGGAGATTGCCGTGATCGGCAACGGCAACGTGGCACTGGATGTTGCCCGCATGCTGGTGAAGCACCCGGAGGAGCTGCTCAGCACCGAGATCCCGGACAATGTCTACCGGGGGCTGAAGTCCTCGCCAGTGACGGACGTGCATGTGTTCGGCCGGCGTGGCCCGGCGCAGGTGAAGTTCACGCCGCTGGAGCTGCGCGAGCTCAGCCACATGAATGACGTGGACATTGTCCTGTACCCCGAGGACTTCGAGTTCGACGAGGCCTCCGACGACGCCATCCGCAGCAACAACCAGATCAAGACCATGGTAAATACCCTGACCAACTGGTTGGTGGAGGAGCACGCCGAGTCCGGGAACCCGTCCTCCCGCCGCCTGCACCTGCACTTCCTGCACAGCCCAGTTGAAGTGCTCGACGACGGCACGGGCAAAGTGGGCGGGATCAAGTTCGAGCGCATGCAGCTTGACGGCACCGGTAACGCAAAGGGTACGGGGGAGTACATCGAGTACCCGGTCCAGGCGGTCTACCGGGCCATCGGCTACCACGGCTCCGCGCTGGACGAGCTGGAGTATGACCCCAAGCGCGGCGTCATCCCCAACGAGGGCGGCCGGGTCCTGGACGCCGATGGAAAACCGGTCCCCGGCATCTACACCACGGGCTGGATCAAGCGCGGTCCGGTGGGCCTGATCGGGCATACCAAGGGCGACGCCCTTGAGACCATTGGTTTCCTGCTGGAGGACCGGCTGATGCTGCCGCCGGCCCGGAACCCGGATCCGCAGGCCATCATCGACCTGCTGGAGGAGCGCGGTATCGAGTACACCACGTGGGAAGGCTGGAACAAGCTCGACGCCCATGAGGCGGGCCTCGGCGCAGCATGGACGGGACCTGAAGGCCTGGACCATGTAATCCGCGAGCGGATCAAGGTGGTTCCGCGGGACGAAATGATCCGCATTTCCCGCGACTGATCCGTGCGGTCCGTGACGCCGCCCGAGAGCATTCTTCTTCGGGGTGGCACCGGCAGTCCTGGAGCTGCCCCGCAGGGTTGATTCGGCGTACAAGCACTTGAGGCCCTCTGCTGGAGGGCCTCAACTGCTGTTTGCTGAAGAATGTTTGGCGCGGCGGCCGTCTCACTATCCGGGACGATTGTGGCCGTTCACTGGGTGGACACTATCGTTTACAAGTCTGTTTCCATCACATACCAGGATTGTGATCCCCTATGAACCTTCTCCGGACTAAATCCATCGAGCAGTCCATCGCCGACTCCGATGAACCCGGACGCAAGCTCAAGCGCTCCCTCAGCACCTGGGACCTCATGATCATGGGCGTCGCCGTGGCTGTCGGCGCGGGCATCTTTTCCGTCGGTGCCAAGGCTGCAGCCAACTTCTCCGGCCCCGCCGTAACGTTGTCCTTCGCGATCGCTGCCATCACCTGTGCGCTCGCCATCATGTGCTACGCCGAGTTCGCCACTGCCATCCCCGTGGCCGGCTCCGCCTACGTCTTCACCTACGCCACGATGGGCGAACTCCTCGCCTGGATCATCGGCTGGAACCTGGTCCTGGAACTGTTCACCGCAGCCGCGGTCATCGCCAAATACTGGGGCATCTACCTCAGCAAGGTGTTCGCGCTCATGGGCGCCGACATCCCGCCGGCTCTTTCGCTGGGCGGCGTTGACCTCTACTGGGGCGCGTTCCTCATTGTTGCCGTCTTTACCGTGCTGCTGGTGCTCGGCACCAAGCTCTCTGCCCGCGTGGGCAACATCTTCACCCTGATCAAGATCGGCGTCGTCCTGTTCGTGATCGTGGTGGGCTTCACCTACGTGAAGTTTGAAAACTACACCCCCTTCGTGCCCGCGGCCGAACCCACCGGCGGCACCGGCACCGCGGATGTGCTGAAGCAGTCGTTCTTTGGTTTCCTCACCGGGGCAGCCCCTGCCCAGTACGGCACCCTGGGAATCTTCGCCGGCGCGGCCCTGGTGTTCTTTGCCTTCATCGGTTTCGACGTCGTGGCCACCTCCGCCGAGGAGGTCAAGAACCCGCAGAAGACCCTGCCGCGCGGCATCTTCGGCGGCCTTGCCCTGGTGACCCTGCTCTACATCCTGGTGTCCCTGGCGCTGACCGGCATGGTGTCCTACACCCAGCTCGCCGAGGCCGAAAGCCCCACACTGACCACAGCCTTTGAAGCAGTCGGGGATACCTCGGCTGCAAAGATCATCGCGTTCGGTTCCCTGGTAGGCCTGACCACGGTGATCATGGTCCTTCTGATGGGTCTGTCCCGCGTGGTCCTGGCGATGAGCCGGGACGGACTCCTGCCGCGGGCGCTGTCCCGCACCAGCGACAAGCACGCCACACCCGCCCGTCTCCAGATCATCTGCGGTGCCGCCGTCGCCCTTGTTGCCGGACTCACAAATGTGGACCTGCTCGAGGAAATGATCAACATCGGCACCCTGTCCGCCTTTGTCGTGGTCAGCCTGGGCATTCTGGTGCTGCGCAAGAAGCGGCCGGACCTGAAGCCCGCCTTCCGCGTCCCCTTCGGGAAGGTCCTTCCGATCCTGTCCGCTGTGCTGTGCCTGTACCTGATGACCAACCTGGCCGTGGAGACCTGGATCTTCTTCGCCATCTGGCTGGCCATCGGCATCGCAATCTACTTCGCCTACGGACAGCGCCACTCGCGCCTCAATGACCGCTTCCGCGAGGCCAGCACTGCTGTCAACGGCACTGCTGCCGCACCGCTGTCCGCCGACCAGGAAGAGCGCACGCGGGCCTGACGGCTCCCCGTGAATGCCCGCCCGGGCCTGCCCGGGCGGGCATTCGCCTGCCGGGCCGGACACCCGCCGGCTCTTAGGATGGACATATGGCACGCCAGACACGACCCGAGCGAAAAGCCGAACTGCTGGCCGCCATCCTCGACTACTTGATGGATAAGACCCTTGCGGAGTTGACGTTCCGGAGCCTCGCCGAGGGGCTGGGGATGAGCGCGTATGTGCTGGTGTACCACTTCGGGAACCGGGAACAGCTGATCAACGACATTGTGGTGTCCATCGAGTCCCGGCTTGACCGGATGCGGAACACCGACGTGCACGATATCGACCGCGCTGCCTGGCGCGAATTCCTGCGCGACTCGTGGCAGTGGACCATGGCGCAGCGGAACCGTCACCTCACCCGGCTTGAATTCGAGGCAACCGCCCAGGACATCGTTGCTGCCGAACCGCGGGGGACGTCGCAGGAGCATTTCCGGATGCTCCACCACAAGACCCGCGACTGGCTGATGGTACAGGGCATTCCCGCGGAGTATGCTGACACCGACGCCCGCCTTTTTACGTCCACCTTTTACGGCCTGCAGTTTGATTTCGTGGTAATGAATGAACCCGAGGCGGCCACGAAGGCCTTTGAGCTGATGCTGTCGGTCTTCTTCAACAACCTTGAAAGCCGCCTGGCCGCGGCCCAGGAGACCTGAATTCAGGGGGAGACAACGGGACGCCCCGCGGCAGGCCGGTTGTCACGGAGCGGCGTGCCTGCCCACCCAATCCACCATCGGGCGCAGCTTCTCCCACAGCCCGGAAAGCTCCTGCCCGGCCGCAGGGCTGTCCAGCCAGTCCGGCCGGCCAAGGTCCATGCTCGCTGCCAGTGATTTATGCTTCAGGAGCTCTGCGCGCGGATGGTCACGGGCGTAGCCACGCGGCACCGTCTTGAGCTTCTCGCCCTCTACCGCGAAGCCTGCGGCGGCGATGGCGTCGACAATATGCCGCAATGAATCGCCGGTGCCGGAAGCATCCACGGAGTTCCGGTACCTCACCAGCTGTGCCGGCGAGTGGGAATGGTAGCCGCCGCCCACCACCAGGCCGTGCGCACTGATCTGCAGGTAGTAACCCACCCCCTCCTGCACCGAAGCAAAGGCGCCCTGGGCCGTTTTATAGGGGGACTTGTCATGTGAAAATCGGATGTCCCGGTTGGGGCGGAAGAGCCGGCCCGGCCCGAACCGGGGCTTAAGCTCGGCCAGGAGCGACGCCAGTGGATCACGGACCAGCACCTGGTAGTTCTCCTTATGCTCCAGCCACCAGTCCCGGTTGTTGTTGTCCTGCAGTTCGGCGTAGAAGTCGAATGCACCGGCAGGTATGCCCTGGAACGTAGTCATACGGCGATCCTAGGAAGCTGGCCTCCTTCCCACCATGGCAGGTTCAGCTATGTGGAAAGCGAAAGAACCGCCCCGCCACTGGTGTTTGTGGCGGGGCGGTTCTTTGCTTGGGGTGCGGGGTTAGCCGATCTTGTTGGCGGCT
>NZ_VAHN01000014.1 GCF_005796205.1 Pseudarthrobacter sp. NamE2
CGTCGGAGGTTCGGTTCTGGGTGTGAAGATTGCCACGAAGGGCTCCCGGGCGCCCGGCCGTGTCCCGGCTGATTAGGGTGCTCCTCTAGAATTGATGAAGATGTACGGACTTCGAAGCGCTTGATTTCGGGTTGCGTAGAAACGAAACACGGATACGAGCGGCTGCAGTTGCGCCAGTGGTCGGCTCACAACAGGAGGAATCCATTATGGCCGAGCACAACGGCGGCAGCCGCGGAAATGACCGCGGAGCGTTCCGGGGCAACAACAACTCCGGCGGCGAGCCGCGGGGCTTCCGGTCCCGCGGTAACCGCGACAACAACGATCCCTCCAGGCGTTCCTCGGGCAGCGGTGAACGCAAGCCGTTCGGCGACCGCCCGCGCCGGGATGACGGCGACCGCCGGGGGTTTGGCGGCGGGGAACGCAGGTCCTATGGGGACCGGGACAACCGGTCCTATGGCGATCGGCCGAGCCGTGAAGAGGGCGACCGCCGGGGCTTCGGTGGGGAGCGTAAGCCCTACGGGGATCGTGACCGTAAGCCGTTCGGTGATCGTCCGCGCCGGGACGGTGATAATGACCGCCGCAACTTCCCTGGCGAAGAGCGGAAGCCGTTCGGGGATCGTGACCGTAAACCCTTTGGTGATCGTCCGCGCCGGGACGGTGATAATGACCGCCGTAACTTCGCTGGCGGAGAGCGGAAGCCGTTCGGGGATCGTGACCGTAAGCCGTTCGGGGATCGTGACCGTAAGCCCTTTGGTGATCGTCCGCGCCGGGACGGTGATAATGACCGCCGTAACTTCGCTGGTGGAGAGCGGAAGCCGTTCGGGGATCGTGACCGGAAGCCGTTCGGGGATCGTGACCGGAAGCCCTTTGGTGATCGTCCGCGCCGGGACGGTGATAATGACCGCCGTAACTTCGCTGGCGGAGAGCGGAAGCCGTTCGGGGATCGTGACCGCAAGCCCTTCGGTGACCGCCCACGCCGTGATGAGGGCGACCCCCGCAGCTACGGTGGCGGGGACAACCGCAAACCGTTCGGCGACCGCCAGGACCGCCCGTCCCGCAACTTTGACCGCAACTTCGACCGTGGTCCCGCCCGCGGGGACGCGCCCCGCGGTGGTGCCCCCCGCGGCGATTCCGGTGAGCGCGCCTTCGGCGGCGACCGCCATGAGGACCGCCCCGCCAGGGTGCCCAACGCGAAGGACCTTCGCAGCGCCAACCGCCCGGACCGGGAACGGTCTCCCGAGATCGACGAGGACGTTACGGGTAAGGAGCTGGACCGCGCCACGCAGCACCAGATTAAGACCCTCGAACCGCGGAACGCGGAGTGGGTTGCCCGTCACCTGGTGATGGCCGGCCGGCTCATCGACGACGAACCTGAACTTGCCTTCCAGCATGCGCTGGCTGCCAGCCGGCGCGGCGGACGGCTCGCCGCAGTCCGTGAAGCCGTGGGCCTGACCGCGTACGCCGCCGGCCATTACGGCGAGGCGCTCCGGGAATTCCGAACCTACCGGCGCATCAGCGGTTCCAACGAGCACCTGCCCGTGATGGCTGACTGCGAGCGTGGACTGGGCCGTCCGGACCGCGCCCTGGACGTAGCACGCTCCGAGGAAGCCCAGGACCTGGACGCCCCCGGCAAGGTGGAACTGGCAATTGTCGCGTCGGGTGCAAGGCGCGATCTTGGCCAGATGGACGCAGCCGTGGCCGAACTGGAAATTCCGCAGCTGGACATCAACCGGGCCTTCTCCTACAGCCCCCGGCTCTTCCGCGCCTACGCCGACGCCCTCACCGCCGCCGGCCGCGAGGCTGAAGCCGACAGGTGGCAAAAGCAGGCTGTGGTTGCCGAGAACGCGCTGGGCCAGGGAATTGACGAAGAGCCTGACATCATCGACCTTGGCTGGGACGAGGAAGAAGAGGCCCGGGAGGAAGCCGAGCGCCGCCGTCGGAAGGACCGCGCGTCCGGCGCGGCGGAGACGGCTGCCGCTGCCGCTGCCGCCGGCGTGTCTGCCGCGCCAGCGGCTGCAACGTCCGACGCCGGCACTTCCGAAAGTGCCCCGCTTTCCCCGGCCGCGGATGAGGGTGTGGACACCAACCTCGATGACCAGGAAGCCGGCTACTTCGAATCGGACGATGCGGAGTCGGACGAGGATTCGGTGGAACAGGACGAGCTGCAATCCGAAGGGTTGGACGGCGAAAATCCGGAAGATCAGTTCACCGCAGGCCGCCAGGACACCCGGGAAGACTGACACGCATGACCAACGTTCCGCTGATTTCCCGGTTCGACGCACTCCTGGCAGACCTTGACGGAGTGGTGTACGCCGGCCCGCACGCGATTCCCGGCGCGGTCGAAGCGCTGAGGCAGCTGTCCGATGTGGGCGTGGGGCTGGGCTACGTCACCAACAATGCCTCCCGTTCCCCGGCCCAGGTCGCTGCCCACCTGCGTGAACTCGGTGCGCCTGCGGAGGACGACCAGGTGGTGAGCTCCTCCCAGGCCGCCGCGGAGCTGCTGGCTTCACGGCTGGCACCGGGCTCCCGCATCCTGATCACCGGCAGCCCGGCACTGGCCGCGGAAATCGAACTGGTGGGCCTGGTCCCGGTGTACAGCCAGGACGAGGACCCGGTGGCAGTGGTGCAGGGCTTCAATCCGGAGATCGGCTGGAAGCACCTTGCCGAGGCTGCCTACGTGGTCACCGCGGGTGCCTTTTGGGTGGCCACCAACACGGATATGTCCATCCCGCAAGCGCGCGGGATCGCACCCGGCAACGGCTCGCTGGTGGCGGCGGTGACAGCTGCCACCGGCAAACAGCCCCTTGTGGCAGGCAAGCCGGAAGCACCGCTCTTCCATTCAGCTGCCAAGCGGCTCGGCGCCGAACGACCGCTTGTGGTGGGCGACCGGCTGGACACGGATATCCTGGGTGGCAACAACGCCGGCTTCGCCACCGTAGCGGTGCTTACCGGCGTTGACACCCGGCAAAGCATACTTGCTGCACGGGCGGCCGAGCGGCCGGACTACATCATCGAAACGCTGCCGGACCTGCACCGCGCATATCCTGAGGTTACGCACGACGGCGGCACCTACACCTGCGGCGAGGCCACGGCCCGGGTGGCCAACGGAGCGGTGGGCATCATCGGCAGCAAGGATGACCTTAACGCCTGGCGCGCGGCGTGCGCGGCGTGGTGGGCAGCGACGCCTGATGCCGCCGTAGCGCAGGCGCCGCAGCTGGCCTGGCTGGATCATTAGACTGGTGGAATGACTGAGCTGACCGACTCTGCCGGGCACCTGGCAGCCCAGCCTTCCCCGGACTGGCCGCAGGCATCGGGCACCAGTATCACCGATCCTGCTGTAGCTGCCGTCCTGGCCCGGCTCGAAACCCTTCCGCAGTCTCCCGTGGCGGACCACGAAGCCGTGTACAACGGGCTTCACGACGTGCTGCTGGACGCCCTCAACGCCGAGCCGGGAGACGGCGGACCAGCAGGCAACCCGGCCACGGGCGGCGGAGCCTGATGCCCGTTCGCCTCGACCAGGCCCTGGTGGCCCGGGGCCTGGCCAGGTCGCGCACGCATGCCGCCGCCCTGATCGCGGAGGGGAAGGTCAGCTCGGCAGGCAAGGTACTGGCCAAAGCTTCCCTGCAGGTTGACGAGGACCGTGACCTCGGCGTCGAGCACAGCGAACAGGACACCTACGTCAGCCGCGCCGGACACAAACTCGCCGGCGCCCTGGCCGCCTTCCCCGAGGTATCGGCGGAAGGCAAACGGTGCCTTGACGCAGGCGCTTCCACAGGCGGTTTCACGGACGTCCTGCTCCGGCGGGGTGCGGCACACGTGGTGGCGGTCGACGTCGGGCACGGCCAGCTGGTGCCGCAGCTCCGGGAGGATGCCCGCGTCACTGTGCACGAGGGCATGAACGTGCGCTACATGGCACCGGAGGACATCGGCGGCGCCGCGGCGCTGACCGTGGCGGACCTGTCCTTCATCTCGCTCACGCTCGTAGTGGAGCCGCTGGCCCGCTGCACGGAGCCGGGCGGGGACCTGGTGCTCATGGTGAAGCCGCAGTTCGAGATCGGCAAGGACCGGCTGGGCCGGACGGGGGTAGTCACTTCCGGGCGAGAACGCCGGATGGCGGTGGAGAAAGTGGCCCTGGCAGCGCTCGACGCCGGGCTGGACCTTCGCGGGCTGGCGGCCAGTCCGTTGCCGGGCCAGGACGGAAACGTTGAATACTTCCTGTGGATAAAACGCAGGATCAGCCAAGACTTGCCTAAGATCGAAGAGCGGGAGGCAGCAGCCGCTGCCTTGCTCGGACGTATCTGGCCGAACCACTAGAGAGCGGAACCTGATGAGCAGGCGTGTACTGGTCCTTGCCCACACCGGCCGCGAGGAATCACTGAAAGCCGCCTGGGAGGCCTGTGCCCTGCTGCATTCCTCGGGCATCGTCCCGGTGATGCAGGAATCCGAGCTGGGCGACATGGAACGGTTTTTCGGGCATCTGGCCCAGCCGGTGGAAGTCCTCCACGACCACGTCCAGCTGCCGGAAGTGGAACTCGTGATGGTCCTGGGCGGCGACGGCACCATCCTGCGCGCCGCGGAACTGGTCCGTGAGGAGGACGTTCCGCTGCTGGGCGTCAACCTGGGCCACGTGGGTTTTCTGGCCGAAAGCGAGCGGGCGGACCTGGCCCAGACGGTCGAATGGATTGCCAGCCGAGAGTACACCGTGGAAGAACGCATGACCA
This sequence comes from Pseudarthrobacter sp. NamE2, assembly GCF_005796205.1. Classification (GTDB taxonomy): domain Bacteria; phylum Actinomycetota; class Actinomycetes; order Actinomycetales; family Micrococcaceae; genus Arthrobacter. The sequence goes on from NZ_VAHN01000014.1 coordinate 4,722, forward strand.
TCGACGTCCAGGTGTGGGTCCGCGGCCAGAAGATCTGGCACACGTGGGCGCTCAACGAGGCCGCGATCGAAAAGGCGAACCGGGAGCGCATGCTCGAGGTGGTCACGGAGGTGGACGAGCGCCCGCTCACGTCCTTCGGCTCTGACGGCATTGTCCTGGCCACCCCCACAGGTTCCACCGCCTACGCCTTCTCCGCCGGCGGACCGGTGGTCTGGCCCGAGGTGGAAGCCCTGGTCATCGTGCCCATCAGCGCCCACGCCCTGTTTGCCAAGCCGCTCGTCGTGTCCCCGCGGTCAAAGCTCGCCGTTGAGGTTCTCAACCGTACCGATGCCCAGGGCGTCCTGTGGTGCGACGGCCGCCGCTCTGTCGATTTGCCGCCCGGCGCCCGGGTGGAAGTGACCAAGTCGGCCATCCCCGTCCGGCTGGCCCGCACGCACCAGACCCCGTTCTCGGCCCGGCTGGTGCGCAAGTTCGAGTTGCCCATCCACGGGTGGCGCGGGCCTGTTCCACGGGCTGAGTCCATCCACACCGGTCCCATTCCGGTGGTCCGCACGCCCCGGCCCATGCCGCCGCTGCAGGGACCGCTTCCCGCCCCTTCCGATGCAGATACAGACCCGTCAACCGCAAAGTGAAAACATGCTTGAAGAACTGAGAATCCGCGATCTTGGCGTCATCACCGATGCGACCCTGCCGCTGGGTCCGGGCCTGAGCGTGGTGACCGGTGAAACCGGTGCCGGCAAGACCATGGTGGTCACCGCCGTCGGACTGCTGCTTGGTGCGCGGTCGGATGCCGGTGCAGTCCGGAGCGGAGCCAAGAGCGCAACGGCGGAGGCCGTGCTGAAGCTCGACGCGGGGCACCCCGCCGTTGCGCGTGCGCTGGACGCGGGCGCGGAGGCGGAGGAGTTCGACGGCGGCGCCGAGTTGATCCTGGCACGGCGCCTCAGCGCGGACGGACGCAGCCGTGCCTTCCTGGGCGGCCGCGCCGCGCCTGTGGGCGTCCTGGCCGAGATCGGTGAAACCCTGGTGGTTGTGCACGGCCAGTCAGACCAGATCCGGCTCAAGGGTGCGGCCGCCCAGCGGGCTGCCCTGGACAAGTTCGCAGGCGAATCCCTCGCAGGGCAGCTTGCCACGTACCAGGACCTGTACAGCCACTGGAAGGCCAGCCAGTCCGAACTGGATGAGCTCCGCAGTGCCGCCCGTGACAGGCTGCGTGAGGCCGAATCGCTGGAGCAGGCCCTGGCGGAAATCGACGAGGTGGATCCGCAGCCGGGGGAGGACGAGCTGCTGAAGGCGGAAGCCGTCAAACTGGCAAACGTCGAGGAACTGCGGATCGCAGCGACTACCGCCCACCAGGCCCTCATTGCGGAGGACTTTGGCGAGCAAGGGGACGCCACCACCCTGGTGGACGCTGCCAAGCGCACCCTGGAACACGTTGCCGAGCACGACGCCGCGCTGGGTTCAGCTGCCGCCCGGCTCGCCGAGGTGGGCTTCCTGCTCAACGACATCGCCACCGAACTGGCCAGCTACCAGGCAAGCCTGGACTCCGAAGGTCCGGAACGGCTCGCCGAGATCGAGGACCGGCGGGCATCCCTGGCCAAGCTGGTCCGGAAGTACGCCCCCACCATTGACGAAGTACTGGAGTGGGCGGAAAAGGCCCGGGCCAGGTTTGATGAGCTGCAGGACGATTCCTCCCGCATCGAGGCGCTGGACGCGGAGGTTGTCCGGGCGGAAGCGGAACTGACCAAGCAGGCTGCCGCGATCAGCAAGATCCGGGCAAAGGCCGGCAAAGAGCTTTCGGCACGCGTGAGCGCCGAACTCAAGGCGCTGGCCATGGCGGACGCCACCCTGGTGATCAACCTCGAGCCTGCCGGCCAGCTGGGCCCGCACGGCGCGGACGAGATCAGCTTCCTGCTGCAGCCGCACTCCGGCGCCCCGGCCCGGCCGCTGGGCAAGGGCGCATCCGGCGGTGAACTGTCCCGCGTGATGCTCGCCATCGAGGTGGTGCTGGCTGCCGTGGACCCCGTGCCTACATTCGTCTTCGACGAGGTGGACGCGGGCGTGGGCGGGCGCGCCGCCGTCGAGATCGGGCGCCGGCTGGCCATGCTGGCCCGCCACGTGCAGGTGCTGGTGGTCACCCACCTGCCGCAGGTCGCCGCATTCGCGGACCAGCACATCACCGTTACCAAGACTTCCGTCAGGGGAGCCGACGGCGGCACGGCCACCGGGTTCACCTCCAGTGACGTGCGCCTCCTCGACGGTCCGGAACGGGTCCGTGAACTGGCCCGCATGCTTGCCGGCCAGGAGGATTCGGAATCGGCGCGGGCGCACGCGCAGGAACTGCTGGATGACGCGAAACTCCTGCCGCAGCGGGCCTGACAGCCTTGTCCGGGGTGTTCCCGGCCGCGGTTCCTGTGGCGGTTCCGCCCTTGATAAGGGCACAGCCGGACAGGCACACTTGGACGTTTGGGGGACCAGTTTCCCGATCCGTGGAAGGCGCAATTGATGATAGGCTCGAATTCCGTGGTGCAGCGATCAAATTCCCGTGTAAATACCCGGTTCCCGGGCTCCTCCCAGACGACCAAACACATCTTCGTCACCGGCGGTGTGGCGTCCTCGCTCGGTAAGGGACTGACGGCCTCCAGCCTCGGCCACCTCCTGCGTGCGCGCGGCCTCTCTGTAACTATGCAGAAGCTCGATCCCTACCTGAACGTGGATCCGGGCACAATGAACCCGTTCCAGCACGGCGAGGTCTTCGTCACGGACGACGGCGCTGAGACCGACCTCGATATCGGGCACTACGAGCGCTTCCTCGACGAGAACCTTGAAGGCTCGGCCAACGTGACCACCGGCCAGATCTACTCCACGGTGATCGCCAAGGAGCGGCGCGGCGAGTACCTCGGCGATACCGTCCAGGTCATCCCGCACATCACCGATGAAATCAAGCGCCGCATGCGCCTGCCCGCAGAAGGCAAGAACGCCCCGGACGTCATCATCACCGAGATCGGCGGCACCGTTGGCGACATCGAATCCCAGCCGTTCCTGGAGTCCGCCCGCCAGGTGCGCCAGGACATCGGCCGCACCAACGTGTTCTTCCTCCACGTTTCGCTGGTCCCGTACATCGGGCCGTCGCAGGAACTGAAGACCAAGCCCACCCAGCACTCCGTCGCTGCGCTGCGGTCCATCGGCATCCAGCCGGAGGCCATCGTGATCCGCTCGGACCGCGAGGTACCCGAGGCCATGCGGGAAAAGATCGGGCGGATGTGCGACGTCGACATCGACGCCGTGGTCAACGCCGCGGACGCCCCCAGCATCTACGACATCCCCAAGACGCTGCACAGCCAGGGCCTGGACTCCTACATCGTGCGCGCCCTGGACCTTCCCTTCAAGGATGTGGACTGGACCAGCTGGGACCGGCTGCTCGAGGCCGTCCACAACCCCAAGCACCACGTCGAGATCGCACTTGTGGGCAAGTACATCGACCTTCCGGACGCCTATCTCTCCGTGACCGAGGCCCTGCGCGCCGGCGGTTTCGCCAACGAGGCCAAGGTCAAGATCCGCTGGGTCCCGTCGGATGAATGTGAAACCCGCGAGGGCGCCATCAAGGCGCTCGACGGCGTCAACGCGATTTGCGTCCCGGGCGGCTTCGGCATCCGCGGCCTCGAGGGCAAGCTCGGCGCGCTGAAGTTCGCACGCGAAACCAAGCTGCCCGTCCTCGGCCTCTGCCTTGGCCTGCAGTGCATGGTTATCGAGTACGCCCGCAACGTGGTGGGCCTGGAAGGCGCCTCCTCCAGCGAATTCGAGCCGAACTCAAAGTACCCGGTGATCGCCACCATGGAGGAGCAGCTGGAATTCGTCGAGGGCCGCGGCGACCTGGGCGGCACCATGCGCCTGGGCCTGTACGAAGCCAAGCTTGATGCGGGATCCGTCATCGCCGGCACCTACGGCAGGACCACCGTCAGCGAGCGGCACCGCCACCGGTACGAGGTCAACAACAAGTACCGTGACCAGATCGCCGCCGAAGGGCTGGTCTTCTCCGGCACGTCCCCGGACGGCAAGCTCGTCGAGTTCGTGGAGCTGCCCGCGGACGTCCACCCGTACTATGTGGCCACCCAGGCGCACCCCGAGCTGAGCTCGCGCCCCACCCGCCCGCACCCGCTGTTCGCGGGCCTGGTCAAGGCAGCCCTGGACCACCAGACCGCAGGCGGGCAGGACACGGGCAGCCAGGCCGGTGCCGACACGGTGGCGGCTGGAACTGCTGACGCCCGGCAGTCCGGTACGGTAACCGCTAAGTAGTCCATACAACAGAAGAAGGACGGCGCGATGCCCGGTACACCTGAAGCCACCCATGTAGTGCAGGTTTCGGATGCACCGAGCCCGCGCCGTCTTTTGTCTACCGAGAAGGTCTATGAGGGCCGGATCTGGGATGTCGTAAGCGACACGTTCCAGTTGCAGGAGACGGGCGAAGCCCTTACCCGGGACTACATTGAGCACCCCGGCGCGGTGGCCGTCCTTCCCATGAACGAGGCCGGTGAGATCCTGCTGCTGAAGCAGTACCGGCATCCGGTGGGCATGGACCTTTGGGAAATCCCGGCCGGCCTGCTCGATGTTGAGGGCGAAGACTTTGTGGTGGGGGCGGCCCGCGAACTCACCGAAGAAGCGGACCTGGCCGCCGGGACCTGGAATGTGCTGGCGGATGTCTTCAATTCCCCCGGATCATCCAGCGAAGCCATCCGGGTCTACCTTGCCCGGGACCTTATCGAGGTGCCCCATCACGATCGCCACGAGCGGACGGACGAGGAAGCGGAGATCGAGTTCCACTGGATCAGCCTGGACGACGCCGTGGCCTCGGTACTGGCGGGCCGGCTCCACAACCCGTCCGCCGTCGTCGGGATCCTTGCCGCAGCCGCGGCGCGGGCTGATGGCTACGCAAGCCTGCGTCCCGCCGATGCCCCCTGGCCTGCGCACCCCAGCCAGCGCTGATGGTCCCCGGTCCCTCGGCCGAAGCAGCACCATCAGCCGAAGCAGCCCCCCTCGCCCAACCGGCCCCTGCCCTCAAGGCGGCCCCGGCACCCCTCCCCACCGCCATCGACCGCGGCATCACGGACTACCTCCAGCACGTGGGCGTGGAACGCGGGCTGGCAGCAAACACCCTTGCCGCTTACCGCCGCGACCTCGCCCGCTATGCCCGCTACCTTGAGGCAGCGGGGTGCCGGCGGCCGGAGGACATCACGCGCCACCATGTGACCGGCTATGTCCGCGCCCTCTCCGACGGGTCCGACGGCGGTTCCGCCCTGGGCATCCGCTCGGCGGCCAGGACCGTGGTGGCGGTCCGCGGACTGCACAAGTTTTGGGCACTGGAAGGCCATACCCCCACAGACCCCGCCAGCGAGGTCCACCCGCCCATGGCCGGAAAGCGGCTGCCGAAGGCCATCAGCGTGGACGAGGTCACCAGGATCCTGGAAGCGGCCGGGACGGATACCGCCACCGGGCTCCGGGACCGGGCCCTGCTGGAGTTCCTGTATTCGACGGGGGCCCGGATCAGCGAGGCCGTGGGGCTGGACGTGGACGATATCTCCCTGGCGGACGCCGGTGACGGGCCGGCCATCGTCCGCCTCTTCGGCAAGGGGTCCAAGGAGCGGATGGTTCCGTTGGGCTCGTACGGGGCCCGTGCCCTGGACGCCTACCTGGTGCGGGGCCGTCCGTTGCTGGCCGCCAAAGGCAAGGGAACACCCGCGTTGTTCCTGAATGCGCGCGGGGGAAGGCTTAGCCGCCAGAGCGCCTGGACCATCCTGAAGTCGGCCGCGGAGAAGGCCAGCATCACCAAGGACGTTTCCCCCCACACGCTGCGGCATTCGTTCGCTACCCACCTGCTGGAAGGCGGCGCTGACGTCCGGGTGGTCCAGGAACTCCTGGGCCACGCTTCGGTGACCACCACGCAGGTTTACACCCTGGTGACCGCGGATACCCTGCGCGAAATCTACGCGGCCGCCCACCCGAGGGCTGTCGGATGACCGCGGCGGGGGCCGCCGTCACCCTGTGCTTCCTCCTGCGGGACACCCCGGACGGCACTGAGGTGCTGCTCGGCCTGAAGCGTACCGGGTTCGGCAGGGGCAAGGTGGTTGGGATCGGCGGGCACGTGGAGCCGGGGGAGAGCCACCGCGAGGCGGTCATCCGGGAAGTCTTCGAGGAGACAGGGGTGACGGTGCGGCCGGAGGACCTGGCGGACGCCGGCGCGGTCCGGTTCGTTTTCCCGGCGCGCCCGGAATGGAACATGGACACCCGCCTCTTCACGGCCAGGCACTGGCTTGGCGAACCGGCGTCCAGCGAGGAAATCATGCCGGAGTGGTTCCACACCAGCAGCCTTCCGGCGGACCGCATGTGGCAGGACGCCGACCACTGGCTGCCGGTGGTGCTCGAAGGCGGCCGGGTCAACGTGGTGGTCACCATGCACACGGACAACGAATCCGTCGCCTCGTCCGAAAGCCTCCTGCCCTGACGTGGCGTAACGCCGACGGCGGACTGCCTGCCAAGGCGGGCAACCCGTCGTCGTGCAGTGAAGGCCAGCGGCTACGGCAGGTGCCGTTCCTCCGCACCCACGTACTCGCTCAGCGGCCGGATCAGCGAATTGGCATCCAGCTGCTCCATGACGTGGGCTGTCCACCCCGTGATCCGGCTGGCCACGAACAGCGGGGTGAAGGTGGCCGTATCGAATCCCATGAGGTGGTAGGTGGGTCCGGCAGGGTAGTCCAGGTTGGGCTTGATGCCCTTGGCCTCCTCCATCGCGGTTTCCAGGCCCTGGTACAGGCCCAGCAGCTCAGGCCGGCCGTAGTGGGCAATCATCTTGTCCAGCGCCGCCTTCATGGTGGGGACGCGGGAGTCGCCATGCTTGTAGACCCGGTGGCCGAAGCCCATGACCTTCTTTTTCTGCGCCAGGGCGTTGTCCATCCACGCCCTGGCCCGGGCGGCCGCTTCCTCCAGGGACTCCTGCGGGCGGATGCCGATCTCGTCGAACGTGTGCATCACGGCTTCGTTGGCACCGCCGTGCAACGGTCCCTTCAGGGCTCCAATCGCTCCGGTGACGGCCGAGTGCAGGTCCGAAAGCGTGGACGTGATCACCCGGGCGGTGAACGTGGACGCGTTGAAGGAGTGCTCGGCGTACAGGATCATCGAAACGTTGAACGCTTCCACCACCTCCGGGACCTGTTCCTCGCCAAAGGCCATCCACAGGAAGTTGGCCGAGTAGCCAAGGTCCTCGCGGGGCTCCACAACGTCCTGGCTGCGGCGGCGGCGCTGGTCATAGGCCACGACGGCGGGCATTGCGGAGAACAGATCCACCGCCTTGGCCATATTGGCTTCGCGTGAGGAGTCCTCTGCCAGCGGATGACGCGCGCCCAGCACGGACGCGGCGGTCCGGCAGACATCCATGGGATGGGCGCTGGTGGGCAGCGCGTCGATTACCTGCTTCACCACCGGGTCCAGGGCCCGTCCGGCACGTTCCCGCGCGGTGAACTCCGCCAGCTGCTCCCCGGAGGGAAGTTCTCCGTTCCAGAGGAGGTAGGCCACCTGCTCGAAGCTGCAGCGGGCGGCCAGTTCCTGGACGGGATACCCGCGGTAGAGCAGGGAATTGGTGTCCGGATTGACCTTGGAGACGGAGGTGTAATCCACCACGACGCCGGCGAGGCCCTTTTTGATGTCCTGTTCAGCCATGCTGAAACTCCTTTGTTCCTGTCGCCTGTTGGATGCTGGTCCCAGCCGGCGGGTGGCTCTGGTTTAGTGCTTGCCCGGGACCTGGAAGTTGAAGACTTCCGTGTCGAACCTGTTGTACCCCTCGTAGTCCACGAGGTCGTAGAGACGTGCACGGGTGAGCATGTTGCCCACCTGTGCTTCCTGCGTTCCGTTTGCCTTGATCGAGTCCAGCGTACGCTCGGCGGCGCCCATGGCACTACGGAGGAGGGTGACGGGATAGATCACCATGTTCACGCCCGCGTCCTGGAGCTGTTCCGTGGTGAAGAGGTCGCTTTTGCCGAATTCGGTCATGTTGGCAAGGATGGGCACGTCCACGGCGTCCCGGATGGCCTGGAACTCCGCCAGGTCCTTCATGGCCTCGGGGAAGATTGCGTCCGCCCCGGCGTCCACGAGGGCTTGGGCACGGTCCTGCGCGGCGGCGAGCCCCTCCACGGCGCGGATGTCTGTGCGCGCCATGATGAGGAAGTTCCGGTCGCGGCGGGCGTCTGCGGCGGCACGGATGCGTTTGGTGGCGGTGTCCAGGTCCACCACGTTCTTGCCGTCCAGGTGGCCGCAGCGCTTGGGGTTGAACTGGTCCTCGATATGGCAGCCCGCCAGGCCGGCGTTTTCAAGTTCCTGGACGGTACGGGCCACGTTCATTGGTTCGCCGAAGCCGGTGTCGGCGTCAACGATGGCGGGCAGGTCGGTCATCCTCGCGATCTGGCCGGACCTGGTTGCCACCTCGGTGAGGGTGGTCAGGCCGATGTCGGGCAGGCCGAGGTCGTTGGCCAGGACGGCGCCGGAGATGTAGACGCCCTCAAAACCCTTCTCCTGGATCAGCCGGGCCGAGAGCGGGTTGAACGCGCCCGGGAACTGCACGATGCGCCCGCCGGCCAGGAGTTCGCGGAACCTGATCCGCTTCTGTTCGGGCGTGGTAGTGGAGTACAGCATCTAGAACAGTCCTTTCGGTGCCGCGTCCAGGTTGATGACGCCGGGAGCGGCGGTGATGTTGAGCTGGTCCAGTTCGCCGGCAGCGAGTTCGGGGAGGCGCTCGACGGCGGCGAGGAACCTTTCGATTTCGGTTTCCGCCACGAGCCCCGCGGCGAGCGTGCGGAACTTGTGCACGTACTGCCCGCGGGCGAACGGGCGGGCGCCGAGCGGGTGGGCGTCCGCAACGGCGATCCCGTCCCTGACGATGGTGCCGTCGGCCAGGGTGATGTCCACGGAGCCGCCGAAGGCTTTTTCGTTGATGTCCAGGGAGTGGTAGCGGCGGGTCCACTCCGGGTCCTCCTCGGTAGTGACTTTTTGCCACAGTGCCACGGTGTCGGGTCGGGCGGCACGTTCGGGGGTGTAGGAGTCCACGTGGTGCCAGGACCCGTCCTGCAGGGCAACGGTGAAGATGTACGGAATGGAGTGGTCCAGGGTTTCCCGGGAGGCGGTAGGGGAGTACTTCTGGGGATCGTTGGCGCCGGAGCCAATGACGTAGTGGGTGTGGTGGCTGGTTCTGATGAGCACTGACCGCACGTTGGCGGGATCAGTGGCTTCGGGGTGTTCGAGGTGGAGCTTGCGGGCGAGGTCGATCCAGGCCTGGGCCTGGTATTCGGCGGAGTGTTCCTTGGTGTAAGTGTCCAGGATCGCGCGCTTTGCCTCACCGGGCGCCGGGAGGGGGACCTGGTAGGAGGCGTCGGGGCCGTCCAGCAGCCAGGCAATCACGCCGTCCTCGCCTTCGTAGATGGGCACCGGTGAGGTTTGTCCGCGCATGGCCCGGTCGGCGGCCTCCACGGCCATCTTTCCGGCGAACGCGGGGGCGTGGGCTTTCCAGGTTGAGATCTCGCCCTTGCGGGACTGGCGGGTCGCGGTGGTGGTGTGCAGTGCCTGGCCCACGGACTGGAAGATGGTTTCGACGCCGAGTCCCAGCAGGGTGCCGATGCCCGCCGCTGCCGCGGGGCCGAGGTGGGCCACGTGGTCGATTTTGTGCTTGTGCAGGCAAATGGCCTTGACCAGGTTCACCTGGATCTCATAGCCGGTGGCGATGCCGCGGACCAGGTCCCGTCCGCTGGCGTCGGTGTGCTGCGCGACAGCCAGGATCGGGGGAATGTTGTCGCCGGGGTGGGAATAGTCTGCGGCGAGGAAGGTGTCGTGGTAGTCCAGCTCCCTTACCGCCACGCCGTTCGCCCAGGCAGCCCACTCGGGGGACACCCGCTCTTCGATGCCGAACACCCTGGCACCCTTGCCGCCGGCGCTGGGCGCGTGCGCCAGGGCCTGTGCCCGGGCGGCGACGATCGGTGCCCGGTTCAGCGACGCGATGGCCACCGATGCGTTGTCGATGATCCGGTTGACCACCATGTCGGCCACATCGTCTGTGACCTCGACGGGGTCGGCGGCGACCATGGCGATTTTGTGCGCCAGCTGGTCTTCGCGGGCAAGGTTTTCTTCACTCTTGTACACGCGGACGTGGTGTTCCTGGACCATGGGTCTCCTTCAGTTGGTCTGGCAGGTGGCTTTGATGTGGGAAAGGCTGCGGTGCAGGTGGACAATCGTGGCAGCTTCAGCCAGCCGCGGGTTGCCATCCGCGATGGCACCGGCGATGGCGGCGTGCTCGCCTGCTGCGGCGGTCAGCCGGCCCGGGTTGTCGGCTGCCATCCGGCGGATGCGGACCAGGTGTACGCGCAGGCCCCGCATTGCCTGCACGAGGTATGAGTTGGCGACGGCTGAATCGATGGCCTCGTCCAGCCGGGCCGCCAGTTCGTAATACTTGTGGGTCGCGGGTGCGGGGCCAGCCAGGAGTGCCGGGGCTTCCAGCAGTTCTTCCTGCAACCGGCGGAACACGGCAGCCTCCCCGCGCCTGGCGGCAAGGAACGCTGCCCTTCCTTCCAGCGTTTCCCGCAGTTCGAAGAGCTCATCGATGTCAGCCAGCGATATGCCGGTGACGACGACACCGCGGCCACCCGCCGTCGTAAGCCCTTCCGCCGTGAGGCGGCCCAGCGCCTCGCGAAGCGGAGTGCGGGACACCCCGAGGCGTTCGGACTGCTCCACTTCGGCAAGGAGGGAACCGGGCGGCAGCCGCCATTCGACGATGTCGTCCCGCAGCGCCGCGTAGGCTCGTTCACTGGCACGCACTGCTGCTCCCTTCGGCCGAGACGTTCCCAGTGTATACACTGACGTGTCCAAAAAAGGCATAGCGGCAGGAAACTCAACTCTTTCCCCCGTTGTGTATACAGAGAGTGGGTTACCTCCCAGTCCAGCGGTACTCGTTCTCCGGACGGCCGGGGGTTCCGTACCGCGCAGTGCGGGACACCGTGCCCGCGTCGGCCAGGTACTCAAGGTAGCGGCGGGCGGTCACCCTGGACATGCCCAGGGCATCCATGACCTCCGTGGCGGATACGGCACCCTGCTCGCGTTTCAGGAAGTCCTGGACGGATTCCAGCGTGGACACGGACAGTCCCTTCGGCAACGGCAGCTCCGATGGTGCCCGCAGGCTGGCGAAGGCCTGGTCCACCTCGCTTTGCGAGGCTGCGGACTTGCCGGAGGCGGAGCCCGGACGTGCGAGCTGCTGCCGGAACTGCCGGTAGCTCTCCAGCTTGTCCGCGAAGGTGGCAAACGTGAACGGCTTGATCAGGTACTGCACCACGCCGATGGCCACCGCGCTGCGCACGATTGCCAGTTCCCGGACGGCCGTGATGGCGATGATGTCGGCCAGGATGCCCGCCGACCGCATCCGCCGGGCGATGTCCAGGCCGTGGAGGTCCGGCAGGTTCATGTCCAGCAGGACAAGTTCCACAGGGTTGCCTGCCGCCGAAAACTCCGTGAGGAGCCGCAGCGCGGACTGGCCGTCAGGCGCGGTACCAGCGAGTTCGAATCCCGGCAGCCTGCCTACATAGGCTGCATGGGCTGCAGACGCAATGGCCTCATCCTCAACCACCAGGACGCGGATGTTGCTCACTGTTGGTGCTCCTTTCCCGGGGAAACCGCTGCGGGGAGGAACACCTCGAATTTCGCACCGCGCCGTCCGTTAATCGCCAGCGTACCTCCCAGGCGCTGAACTGCCTGCCGGACAAGGGCCAGCCCGATGCCGCGTCCTCCCGGCACCGCAGGCTTGGTGCTGTAACCGTGGCGGAAAATGTCATCGGCAGCGGCGGGATCGATGGGTGGCCCGGAATCGTGGACAGCGATATCGAGGCCTTCCTCGTCCGATTCCACGGTCAGTTCAACACGGCGGGGAGGGGGCCCCTCCGCCGCGGCGTCAATCGCGTTGTCCAGCAGGTTTCCCAGGATGGTCACCAGGTCCTGGACGGCGATCCCGGCGGCAGTTCCGGCGCCCAGTGCTGCCACGTCCAGCTGCACACCCCGCTCATGTGCCTCTGCCACCTTGCCCACAACCAGCGCGCCCAGGACCGGCTCATCCACCGAGCCCACCATGTCGTCCGTCAGCTGTTGGCTCAGGGCAAGGTCCCTGGTGGCAAAGTCGAGGGCTTCCCGGGTGCGGCCGAGCTCAAGGAGCGAGACCATGGTGTGAAGCCGGTTCGCGTGCTCGTGCGTCTGCGCCCGCAGTGCGTCGGACAGGGTCCGCATGGTTTCCAGCTCGTTGCCCAGCGCCTCGATCTCCGTCCGGTCCCGCAGCGTGGCCACCGTGCCGTACACCGGTGCCCTGCCGCGGGCACCGGCGGATTCCGGCCCCTTGGCCGGCCCCTGGTTCACCACCAGGACCCGCGACCCGGTGAGGACGATCTCGTCCTTGGCCGTGCGGCCGGATTCAAACAGGCGCCGCAGCCCGTCGTCGATCGGCAGGTCCGCCAGGGCAGGGGGACGCAGGGGGTCCCTGCCGTCCGTTGCCGCCAGGCCCAGGAGTTCGGCAGCCTGGTCGTTGTACATCACCACGCTGCCCTTCGCATCAATCAGGATCAGTCCTTCGCGGACCGAGTGCAGGACCGATTCGTAGTACGCGAACAGCTGAGCCAGCTGCTCCGGCCCCCATCCCCGGGTGACGCGCCGCAGGTACCGGCCAAGAAGCCACGATGCCCACGATCCGCCCAGCAGCAGGGCGAGCCCGATGCCCAGCAGGGCGGGCAGGCGGGCAGCGAAAGCCACGTCCACGGTCCCTACCGTCACGCCCGCAGCCACCAGTGCCCTGACCGTCCCTGTTTCGTCCTTGACCGGAACGATGGTCCGTGCCGACGGACCAAGAGTCCCGGCAGTGACTTCGGTGAACTCCCCGCCCCTCAACGCGGCCTCGATGGAGCCGATGTAGGGGCGGCCGACTTCCTCTTCCCGTGGATGCGTCCACCGGGTCCGGTCCGGAGCCATGATGGTGATGAAGTCGACGTCCGCGGTGGCCATGACGTCACGGACGTAGGGCTGCAGCATGGATGGCGGATCGGCGGAGCCGGCGGCCTCCAGCACCAGCGGGCTCGCGGCAATCGAGTTGGCGATTCCCGCCATCCGGACGCCTGCCTCGTCGTACGTCCGGTCCCGGGCATCCACGTAGGCGGCTGTGCCCACGATGGCGATCAGCACCACCACGATCAGCAGGTTCGCCACAAAGAGCCGGCGGGCGATACTCCAGTGATGGATCATCTGATACCCCTCCGGCCAGGCGTGACGAAAAAACAGTGCGCCACGACCAATATGAACGCAACGGTGAGCTGGGTCACGGCCTGCCCAATGATGGATGTCACACCGGAAGGACGTTTGAGCCCAGAGAATGTGCCGCAACGTCTATCAGATTATCCATAAGGAGACACATCATGGCTTCTCAACGGGGAGAGTCGCTCGACACCGTGAAGTCGCGGCGCAAGGGCATCGACAAGTCGCACTACCTCTACATTGCCGTCATCGCCGCCGTTATCCTCGGCGCGCTGGTGGGCCTGATGTTCCCTGAGGCGGGCAAGTCACTCAAGCCCCTGGGCGACGGGTTCATCAAGCTGATCAAGATGATGATCGCCCCGGTCATCTTCTGCACCATCGTCCTGGGTATCGGTTCCATTGCCAAGGCAGCGACAGTGGGCAAGGTGGGCGGCCTCGCGCTGGGCTACTTCGTCCTGATGTCCACGTTTGCGCTCGCCATCGGCCTGGTGGTGGGCAACCTCATCCACCCCGGTGACGGCCTGAAGCTGGCCCCGTACGACCCCTCCAAGAAGGCGGAAGTTGACAGCACTGTTGCCTTCCTCCTCGGGATTATCCCGGGCGACATCCCAGTCCTTCCCACCCTCTTTGCTGCCATCCTCGTTGGGTTCGCCCTGCAGAAGATGGGCCCGCAGGGGGCTCCCATCCTCAAGGCCATCGGCCACGGCCAGGTCCTCGTCTTCCGTATCCTCATCATGATCATGTGGCTTGCCCCCGTGGGCGCCTTCGGTGCCATCGCCGCCGTCGTCGGAGCTACCGGCGTCCAGGCCATCGTCAGCATGTTCACCCTGATGGCCGCCTTCTATATCACCTGCGCACTGTTCATCGTGATCATCCTCGGCGGACTGCTCAAGGTGGTCACCGGCGTCAACATCTTCAAGCTGATGAAGTACCTGGCCCGCGAGTACCTGCTCATCTTCTCCACCTCCTCCTCCGAAGCAGCGCTGCCCCGCCTGATCGCGAAGATGGAGCACCTCGGTGTCTCCAAGCCCGTCGTCGGCGTCACCGTCCCCACGGGCTACTCCTTCAACCTTGACGGCACCGCCATCTACCTGACCATGGCCTCGCTCTTCGTGGCGAACGCCATGGGCACCCCGCTGGACCTTGGCGCCCAGATCTCCCTGCTGATCTTCATGATCATCGCTTCCAAGGGTGCAGCCGGCGTCACCGGTGCCGGCCTCGCCACCCTCGCTGCCGGCCTGCAGGCCCACAAGCCGGAACTGCTGGGCGGCGTGGGCATGATCGTCGGCATCGACCGGTTCATGTCCGAAGCCCGCGCCCTGACCAACTTCACCGGCAACGCCGTAGCCACCGTCCTGATCGGCACCTGGGTCAAGGAGATCGACGGCGGACAGGTGAACCGCGTCCTCTCCGGCGAGACGCCCTTCGATGAGCAGACCATGATCGCCGGCCACGGCGAGGCCGCTCCGGAGCAGGCGGAAGCCCGACCGGTCCCGGTAAACGCCTAACGGCCAAGTCCGCCAGAACCGCCCCCGCAGCGCTGCTGCGGGGGCGGTTTTTGTCCGTCCGATCGAGCAACCTTCGACCTCTAGTAGAGGGTCAGGCTCAACATCCGCTTAAAGTCAAGTTCCGTCGATTACCGTGTCGGCCCCTGTAGCCTTGGGGGAAGAATTATCGGCGCTGGTCTTCCCAGCGGCAGGCAATAACCGTCATCGAAAGTGTGGACAGATACGTGAGCAGCGAACAGGGTTCAGCAACTCTGGAGGGCACGGCATTCGACCTGGACAACGCGGTGATGGGTCCCACGGGGCGCCCATTCCGCGAATTCCCGGAACCCGCGCCGCTGTCCTCCCACGGTCCGGCCCGCGTCATCGCCATGGTGAACCAAAAGGGCGGCGTCGGGAAGACCACTTCCACCATCAACCTGGCTGCGGCGCTTGCTGAGTACGGCCGCCGCGTCCTCCTGGTCGATTTCGATCCCCAGGGAGCCCTCTCCGCCGGCCTTGGCGTTAATCCGCACGAACTCGACCTCACGGTCTACAACGTGCTGATGGACCGTAAGGTGGACATTCGCGAGGCCATCCACCAGACCGGCGTGGAGAACGTGGACCTGCTTCCGGCCAACATCGACCTCTCAGCCGCCGAGGTGCAGCTCGTCAACGAGGTTGCCCGGGAACAGGTGCTTGACCGCGCCCTGAAGAAGGTGGAAGACGACTACGACGTGGTCCTGATCGACTGCCAGCCGTCCCTTGGCCTCCTGACCGTCAACGCGCTTACCGCAGCGCACGGGGTCATCATTCCGCTGATCTGCGAGTTCTTCGCCCTGCGGGCCGTGGCGTTGCTGGTGGAGACCATCGACAAGGTCCAGGACCGCCTTAACCCGCGACTGCAGGTGGACGGCGTCCTTGCCACCATGTACGACGCCCGCACCCTGCACAGCCGCGAGGTCATCGCCCGGCTGGTGGAGGCTTTCGGGGACAAGGTCTTCGAAACCGTCATCAAGCGGTCCATCAAGTTTGCCGACGCCACAGTTGCTGCCGAACCCATCACCACGTACGCCGGAAACCATGTGGGTGCCGACTCCTACCGCCGGCTCGCCAAAGAACTGATCTCCCGCGGCGGCGCGCCGTAGCTCCTGCCGTGGCCGATCCCAAGCCGGGCTTCGAGGTACGGCTGGCCAACTTCACCGGTCCGTTCGACCTCCTGTTGGGGCTCATCGCAAAGCACAAGCTGGACATCACTGAGGTGGCGCTTGCCTCGGTCACCGACGAGTTCATCAAGTACATCCGCAAGCTGCAGGACATGGGCGGGGAATGGGCCCTCGACGAGGCGAGCGAGTTCCTGGTGATAGCGGCAACGCTCCTGGACCTCAAGGCTGCCCGGCTGCTCCCGGCCGGCGAGGTGGAAGACGACGAGGACATCGCACTGCTCGAAGCGCGGGACCTGTTGTTTGCGCGGCTGCTCCAGTACAAGGCGTTTAAGCAGGTGGCGGGCCTGCTGGGCGAAACCCTGCATCAGGAAGGCCGGCGCTTCCCCCGCCAGGTGGGGCTGGAGGCACACTTCGCAGCCATGCTGCCCGAACTGGTATGGAAACACACTCCCGAACAGTTCGCCGCCCTGGCCGAAGCAGCCCTGCGCCCCAAAGCTCCCCGGCCGGTGCAGGTCGGAACCAGCCACCTGCACGGCAGCCCGGTCAGCGTGAAGGAGCAGGCGGGGCTCCTCGGGCTCCGGCTGCAGCAGGAATCACCACAGACTTTCCGCGCGCTGGTTGCCGACGCGGACTCCACCCTGGTCGTCGTGGCCAGGTTCCTGGCGCTGCTGGAGCTGTTCCGGGACAAAGCGGTGTCGTTTGACCAGTTGTCGCCGCTTGCCGACCTCGCCGTCCATTGGACCGGCGGGCTGGGGGACTGGTCGGCGGAAAACCTGAGCGAGGAATACGAGGAGCAGCCGTGAACGGACAACTGCCGGAAAGCACATTGCCGGGACGGAATGTCCATGACCTGCCCGGCGGGGCGAAAGCCGCCCTTGAAGCGGTCCTGATGGTCCTCGACCAGCCCGCCACGGAGGACGAACTGGCTGCCGGCCTTGAGCTTCCCGTCGACGCCATCAGGGCCATACTGGCTGAGCTTGAGCGCGAGTATAACGGCTATACTGTTAACGCCCCGGACAAGGAAGAGGTCAGCACCGCTGGTTTCGGTTCCAGCCCCCGGGGCTTTGAATTGCGGAACATCGCCGGTGGGTGGCGCATCTATTCGCGGGCAGAATTTGCCGACATTGTCGGCAAGTACGTGCTCGACGGACAGACAGCCAGGCTCACTCAGGCGGCATTGGAAACCCTCGCGGTCATCGCGTACCGCCAGCCGGTTTCCCGGGCACGGGTGTCCGCGATTCGCGGCGTCAATGTTGACTCTGTCGTACGGACACTTGCGCAGCGCGGGCTGATCGAGGATGCGGGCACGGATCCTGAGTCCGGGGCCATTCTTTACCGGACAACGTCATACTTTCTGGAACGGATGGGTATCGGCTCAGTAGCGGACCTGCCGCAGTTGTCCCCGCACCTTCCGGGACTGGAAGGCATCGCGGAGTTCTACGACGCCGACAGGATGTAGGCCGGTACCGGCCTGCAGCGGAATAATTTATCAGGGCAGAGTAAATCTGCGTGGCTGGCTAGGGTTGTCCTTGGACACTTGCCGGCCAAAACCACGAAGGACGGGTCATGACACAGGCGGGACGCCAGGGTTCACCACGTAAAGGGTCGGGTAACAACGGATCGGGGCGCAGCTCCGCGGGAGGAAACTTCAGCGGCGGCTCCCGCGGCGGTGCGCCACGGCGCGGAGCAGGCTTCGGCAGCGACCGGCCGCACCGGGCGCCGAAGCCGCGCGAGGAACGCTTCATCGACCCCGACATCGCAGCCGCCCAGCCCGGCCGGGGGACGCCGGACAAGGCCGCCAAACCGTCGTCGCGCAAGCCTTCGGCCCGCAAGCCCGGGGCGAAGAAAGCGCCGGGAACCCCCGGTGCCCCCAAAGCCAAGGCGCGCAGCGGCGCCCCGGGTGCGGCGGCATCACGCGCTTTCGGCGGCGAACGCTTCGGCCAGAACCTCGGACCCGTCCGCAAGCCTTCCCGGAACCGGGGACCCCGGCGTGAGGTGCCCCAGTCGGAACTCCACGACGCCGACGGCGTGCGCCTCCAGAAGGTGATGGCAGCCGCGGGTGTGGCCTCCCGCCGGGTCTGCGAAGAGATGATCACCGAAGGGCGGGTGGAGGTGGATGGCCAGGTGGTCACCGAACTCGGCGTCCGCGTGGATCCCAAGACCGCCGTCATCCATGTGGACGGCCTGCGCATCCAGCTGGACGAAAACCTGGTGTACATGGTGTTCAACAAGCCCAAGGGTGTTGTGTCCACGATGGAGGACCCCGAGGGCCGTCCCTGCATCAGCGATTTCCTCAAGAACACCAAGAACAAGGGCGAGCGGCTCTTCCACGTTGGCCGCCTGGACGTCGCCACCGAGGGACTGTTGCTGCTGACCAACGACGGCGAACTTGCCAACCGCCTCACGCACCCTTCCTACGAGGTCCCCAAGACCTACCTCGTCCAGGTGCGCGGACCCTTCCCGCAGGGCGTCGGGGCGCAGCTGAAAGCGGGCGTCGAGCTGGAGGACGGACTTGCCTCGGTTGACTCTTTCCGGCTGGTGGATTCCACGCCCGGCCACGTGCTCATCGAAGTGGTGCTGCACTCCGGCAAGAACCGGATCGTCCGCCGCATGTTCGATGCCGTCGGCTTCCCGGTACAGCGCCTGGTCCGGGTCAAAATCGGGCCCATTGGTCTCGGCGACCAGCGCCAGGGCAGCATCCGCAACCTGGGCAAGCAGGAAATCGGCCATTTGCTGGCGTCCGTAGGGCTCTAAAGGATGTCAGCTTTCAAGAGCCAGGGCCGCGGGCACCTCGACGGTCCGGTGGTGGTGCTCGGCACGGGGCTGCTCGGAACGAGCATCGGGCTCGGGCTGCGGGGTCGCGGGGTAGCGGTGTTCCTCTCCGACCCTTCGCCCACTAACCAGGCAGTCGCCGTGGATATCGGTGCCGGCCGGCCCCTCGCCGAGCTTGGCGGCCGTCCGCCGCAGCTGGTGGTGGTGGCCGCCCCGCCTGATGTGACCTCCGACGTCGTGCGGCAGGCCCTTGCTGACTACCCGGAGTCCGTGGTGGTGGACATCGCAAGCGTCAAGGCCGACATCCTGGCCCGGTTGCGGAACAGCGGCGTGGACCTGTCCCGCTATGTCGGCACCCACCCGATGGCAGGCCGGGAAAAGTCCGGGCCCGTCGCCGCCCGGGGAGAACTTTTCACCTCCATGCCGTGGGTGGTCTGCCCGTCGGAGGAAACGTCGGGCGCTGCCCTGCAGACGGCCCGCTCGCTGGCAACTGACCTCGGGGCGGTGGTCTCACAGTTCACCGCCGACGAACATGACGAGGCCGTGGCGCTCGTCTCCCACCTGCCGCAGATCATGTCGTCGCTGCTGGCAAGCAGGTTGCAGGGCACGCCGCTGCATGCCTTGTCCCTTGCCGGCAATGGCCTGCGGGACGTAACCCGGATCGCCGCCAGCGATCCCACGCTGTGGGTCCAGATCCTCTGCGGCAACGCCGCCAAGGTGGTGGAGATCCTCTACGGGGTGCGGGAGGACCTGAACCGGCTCATCCGCACGTTGGAACAGCCCACCGCCCCGGGCGCCCGGCTGGACCTTGCCCAGCTGATGAGCGAGGGCAACGCAGGCCAGGCGCGGATCCCGGGCAAGCACGGCGGACCGCCGCAGGCGTATGCCTGGCTGACGGTATTGGTGGATGACAAGCCGGGCCAGATCGCGCGGCTGCTCACCGAAATCGGTGAAATCGGCGTTAACGTTGAAGATCTGCGGCTGGACCATTCCTCCGGTCAGAACGTGGGCATGGTGGAATTGTCAGTGTTGCCGAACAAGCACGACCACCTGATCGAAGCATTAAACGACCGCGGATGGCGGGTACTGCAGTCATGACACAGGAACTTCTTCAGACCATGCCGGCTCTGCGCCTCGGAAGGCCGCTGGTGGTGGCCATCGACGGCCCGTCCGGTTCCGGCAAGTCCAGCGTCAGCAAGGAAGTCGCCCGCAGGCTGCGGCTGGCCTACCTTGATACCGGTGCCATGTACCGGGCACTGACCTGGTACTGCGTCACCAACGGCATCGACCTGGACGACGCCGCCTCAGTGGAACAGGCGTCGAGGGACTTCGTGCTGGAACTAAGCACCAGCCCGCAGCAGGAATACGTCCGGGTTGGCGGTGTGGACGTCACCGACGCCATCCGCGAACCTGCAATCTCATCGGCTGTCAGCGCCGTGGCCACCACCCTCGGTGCCCGGACCGAACTCATCCGGCGGCAGCGGGAACTTATCGACAAGCACCACCGCCGCATGGTGGTGGAAGGCAGGGACATCACCACCGTCGTCGCGCCAGGAGCGGAAGTCAGGATGCTGCTGACGGCAAGCGAGGAAGCCCGCCTCCGCCGCCGCGGTATCCAGTTGGGCGGCACCCAGAATGCGGAGCAGCTGGCAGCGCAGGTGACCCACCGGGACGCCAAGGACTCGACGGTTGTGAACTTCACGCAGGCCGCAGACGGGGTGGTCACGCTGGATTCCTCCGACCTCGACTTTGAACAGACCGTCGACGCTGCCCTGGTCATCGTCACCAAGGTCCTCAACCGTGACTGACGGCCGGCCGGCCGTTCCCTCCAGCTGGACCATGTCCTGGAGCAGGCCGGTAGGGTGGATCCTCGACCATCTGATCTACCGGACAACCGTCGCCGGAAAGGCCAACGTCCCCACCGGCGGACCGGTGATCTTCGCCGCCAACCACATCAGCTTCCTCGACGGCCCGGTGATGTTCGGCGCTTCGCCCCGGCCCATGCACATCCTGGTCAAGCAGGAGATGTTCAAAGGCTTCCTGGGACAGGTGCTGACCGCATCCGGGCAGCTGCCGGTTGACCGGCGCGGTGACAGGGCTGCACTGCAGCGCAGCAAGGACCTGCTGGACGCCGGACGGTGCGTGGGGATCCTGCCCGAGGGAACCCGGGGGAGCGGCGATGCCTCTGACATTAACGGCGGGGTGGCATGGCTTGCCCTGAACTCCGGGGCGCCCGTTGTGCCGGTGGCCATCCTGGGCACGCGGATCGGGGATGAGCACCTTGACTTGGTGCCGCGGCCCGGCCGGCGGTTCCACGTCAGCTTCGGGACGGCGCTCACCCTGGCCCGCCGGGCGGGGGAAAGCGGCCGTGCTTCAATGGACAGGGCAGCGGACGAGATCCGGTCAGCCCTCGCGGGGCACGTCCGGGATGCCGTGCAGCTGAGCGGGCAGCCCCTGCCCTTCGCCGGGACCTCCAAAGAATTAACAGCAGTAGCCGGGACGCCGGCAGACCACCACTAAGGACAGTGCAATGAGCGACACCACGCAGACTTCCGGCCACTCCGGCCCCGGCGACGATGAATACACGCCCGCAGGCGACGACCAGGTGGCGGAACGGCTGGCTGCCCTTGACGACGACGAGGCGGAGCTCCGTGCCGCGTCCCTGCGCGCCGGCCTGGAGGACTACGACCTGGACGAGGAGGACGCCGCCCTCCTGAGCGGGGAGTACGGCGACGAGGACCTGGAGGGTCCGGTCAGACTGGACCCTGTCCTGGCCATCATCGGACGGCCCAACGTGGGTAAGTCCACCCTCGTGAACCGCATCCTGGGCCGGCGCGAAGCCGTGGTCGAAGACACCCCCGGCGTTACCCGGGACCGCGTGATGTATCCGGCCAGCTGGAACGGCCGCAACTTCACCCTTGTGGACACCGGCGGCTGGGAGCACGACGCCCGGGGCATCCACGCCCGCGTGGCGGAGCAGGCCGAGATGGCCGTGGAACTCGCTGACGCCGTCCTGTTCGTCGTCGATTCAGCCGTCGGAGCTACCGCTACGGACGAGGCCGTGATGAAGATGCTGCGGCGCAGCAAGAAGCCGGTCATCCTGGTGGCCAACAAGGTGGACGACTTCGCGCAGGAAGCAGACTCCGCGGTGCTGTGGGGCCTTGGTTTCGGCGAACCGTACCCGGTCTCGGCCCTGCACGGCCGCGGCGTGGCGGACCTGCTCGACCATGTCATGGACGTGCTGCCCGAGTTCTCCACCATCGAGGGACTTGAGCGTTCGGGCGGACCGCGCCGCATCGCCCTGATCGGCCGGCCCAACGTGGGCAAGTCCTCGCTGCTGAACAAACTGGCCGGATCCGAACGCGTGGTGGTGGACAACACGGCCGGGACCACACGTGACCCCGTCGATGAGTTCATCGAACTGGGCGGCCGCACCTGGCGTTTCGTGGACACGGCCGGCATCCGCCGCCGCCAGCACATGGCCCAGGGCGCGGATTATTATGCCTCGCTGCGAACGCAGGCCGCGCTCGAAAAGGCGGAGGTCGCCGTCGTGCTCCTCGCCGTGGACGAGGTCCTGAGCGAGCAGGACGTCCGGATCCTGCAGCTGGCCATCGAGTCCGGTCGTGCGCTGGTCCTGGCGTTCAACAAGTGGGACCTCCTCGACGACGAACGACGCCGCTACCTGGAGCGCGAAATCGAACAGGACCTGGCACACGTGGACTGGGCGCCGCGCGTCAACATCTCGGCCAAGACCGGCTGGCACAAGGACCGCCTGGTGCCGGCGCTGGACCGCGCGCTCGAAAACTGGGACAAGCGCATCCCCACCGGCCGCCTCAATGCCTTCCTGGGGGAGCTGGTGGCCGCACACCCGCATCCGGTCCGCGGCGGCAAGCAGCCCCGGATCCTGTTCGGTACCCAGGCGTCCAGCCGGCCGCCGAAATTCGTGCTCTTCACCACGGGTTTCCTGGACCCGGGCTACCGCCGCTTCATCACCCGCCGGCTGCGCGAAACCTTCGGCTTCGAGGGCACCCCCATCGAGGTCAGCATGCGGGTGCGAGAAAAGCGGAGCCGGAAGCGCTGATCAGCGTGATCCGCAACACGCAGGGCTTCGAAATCCGGAAAGTGTCACGTGCACCCTCCGGCATCGTGTAAGCTCTTCTAGGTGGTTCGGCCGGACTGCTGATGGAAATCCCCGGAGGAATCCCGGGATGGAGTTCAGCGGAGAACGGTGGAACCAGCGGGCTGTAGCGCAGCTTGGTAGCGCACTTGACTGGGGGTCAAGGGGTCGCAGGTTCAAATCCTGTCAGCCCGACCACAAAGGCGGAAGCGCCGGAGACAACTCCGGTGCTTCCGCTTTTTTGTTGCCTGCTGAGATGGGTCCTACTTCAGGAATTTGGACGTGCGGCGGTCCGCGAGGATCTTCCCCTTGGTCTGGCAGGTGGGACAGTACTGGAGTGCCGTGTCCGCAAACGAAACTTCCCGCACGGTGTCCCCGCACACGGGGCAGGCTTCGCCGGTCCGTGCGTGAACCCTCATGTGGCTGCGCTTGACGTCCTTCAGGTCTTTCGGCGGCTTGCCGCTGGCTTCTGCCATTGCCGTGCCCAGGACGTCATGGATAGCGTCGTAGAGGACCTGTACGGCGGCCCGGTCCAGCGATTTCGCCGTTGCGAAGGGAGAAATCCTGGCCGCATGCAGGATCTCGTCGCTGTACGCGTTGCCGATGCCCGCGATGACGCTCTGGCTGCGCAGGAGGCCCTTTATCTGCTGCGAACTGCCGGCCAGGATCTCCGCCAGCATGTCGGCGTCGAACTTTTCGGTGAAGGGGTCCGGGCCCAGCGTGGCGATGCCAGGCACTTCCCGGGGGTCGCGCACCACGTACACCGCAAGGCTCTTCTTGCTGCCGGCTTCGGTGAGGTCGAACCCGCGGGGCCCGTCCGGCCCGGTGAAGGCGCAGCGGACGGCGATCAGGCCCTTGCCCATCCGCAACGCTCCGTCAGGCGGGTGGTCCGTAAAGCGCAGCCAACCGGCCCGGGCCAGGTGGAAGACGAGGGAGGCACCGTCCGTGTCGATGCTGATGAATTTTCCAAAGCGCCGGACGCCGCCTACCGTCCGGCCTTCGAGCGCCGTGTAGGGCGGATCGGCTGTCTTCAGTACCGCGAAGGACACGATCTGCAGTTTGGCCAGCACCGTTCCCCGCAGCTGTCCGTCGAGAAACTGGACCAAACCGGCCACCTCGGGCATTTCCGGCATGGCTACCTGCCCGCTTCCGGACGGGCTGCATCAGTGCGCGCGCTCATGCGTCCCATCTTGTCAGAAACCCCCGGTGGACGCCCCGGCAGATGTGCCTATACTTTCAGCGGCGGTCTGTTTCCGGGCCCCGTGTACCTGGTGTTTGACCCGATGA
The DNA here is from genome assembly GCF_005796205.1 of Pseudarthrobacter sp. NamE2. Classification (GTDB taxonomy): domain Bacteria; phylum Actinomycetota; class Actinomycetes; order Actinomycetales; family Micrococcaceae; genus Arthrobacter. The sequence continues at coordinate 28,856 of NZ_VAHN01000014.1, forward strand.
AAGGCCCCCATGAGCAACATTCCCGAAGACCTGTCCTACACCGCCGAACACGAGTGGGTCTCCGCTCCCAATGCCGACGGTGTGGTCCGTGTGGGCATTACCGACTTTGCGCAGGATGCCCTCGGAGATGTTGTCTACGCGCAGATGCCCGAGGTCGGCACCAGGATTACGGCAAACGAAGTTGTGGGCGAGGTGGAGTCCACCAAGAGCGTCAGCGACATCTACGCGCCGGTGAGCGGCGAAGTGGTGGCCCGCAACGAGTCACTGGACACCGATTCGGCCCTGATCAACAGTGATCCCTACGGCGAAGGCTGGCTGATCGAGGTCAAACTGGCCGAGGCGGACGCTGTTGACTCATTGCTCAGTGCATCGGAGTACGAACAGCAGGTAGGCTAAAGCTAACCGGTATATCCGGTCCGGCTCCGCACCGGAGGCAAGGCGTCTTCGCACGTCAGCCGCCGGATAGGAGCCGGTGCCGGACCTGCTGGGCAGGGCCGGACGGCATACGTTGGCTGCAGGCCGGAGGGGCTGCAGCGGGAAGAGGAGGAATCCATGGCTGGCCACACACAGAACCCTGCCGACGGGGATTACGGCGCGGGTGCGGCTAAGGCGTCGGAGACCACTTCCATCCATCTCACCCCCGTACGGGATGAGCCGACTATCGCCCCCAAGCTTTCCTCCGAGGAGCGGAACTCCATCGAGGCCCTCCCGGCCGGCTCGGCGCTGCTCGTGGCGCACAGCGGTCCCAACGCCGGCGCCCGCTTCCTGCTGGATTCCGACGTCACCACGGCTGGCCGGCACCCGGACGCCGACATCTTCCTGGACGACGTCACCGTCTCGCGCCGGCACGTCGAGTTCCGCCGCACTGCCCGCAGCTTCGAGGTAGTGGACATGAACAGCCTGAACGGTACCTACGTCAACCATGACCGGGTGGACTCCGTGGAGCTGAAATCCGGCAGCGAAGTCCAGATCGGGAAATTCCGCCTTACCTTCTACCTGAGCCCTGCCACCGCTGCAGGCCGCGGCTGATCCGGGGACCGCTGCCTGTGGCAATGGCACAACCGGAACGCCGGGGACCGCAGGTCCTGAACATCGGCGAAGTCCTCGCGCAACTCAGCGCCGACTTCCCCGGCATGACTGCGTCCAAAATACGCTTCCTGGAGGAAAAAGGCCTGATCAACCCGCGGCGTACGCCGGCGGGTTACCGGCAGTACTCCGACGGCGACGTGGAACGGCTGCGCTTCGTCCTTGCCCTGCAGCGGGACCAGTACCTCCCCCTGAAAGTCATCAAGGACTACCTTGACGCCATCGACCGGGGGGAGCGGCCCGAAAACCTTCCGCCCGGCGTCGTGGTGTCCCCACGCATCGTGTCCGACGAACTGGCCGCCGAACTCCAGAACCGCGGGCGCAAGCTGACGGAGGAACAGCTCCGGACGGAGTCCGGGGCCAGCGTTCCGCTGCTCCAGGCACTCCTGGATTACGGACTCATCAGCCACAGCAACGGCGAGTTCGGAGAACATGCCCTCCAGGTTGCCCGCGCCTGCGTCCAGCTGGAAAGCCATGGGCTGGAACCCCGGCACCTGCGCCCGTTCCAGGCCGCGGCCGAGCGTGAGTTCGGCCTGGTGGAGCGTGCCGTGGCGCCGCTTGCCTCCCGGAAGGACTCCGCGTCCCAGGCACGGGCAGCCGAGGCCGCCCGTGAGATCAGCGACCTCTGCCTCACCCTGCACCGTGCCCTGGTGCAGGACCACATCTCACGCATGGACATCTGATGATTGAAGTCGAGATCGTAGGCGTTCGGATCGAACTGCCTTCCAACCAGCCCCTGGTCCTGCTGCGCGAAATGCACGGCGAACGCCATGTTCCAATCTGGATCGGCACTCCCGAGGCCAGCGCCATAGCCCTCGCCCAGCAGGGCGTGGTCCCGCCGCGCCCCATGACCCACGACCTCCTGGTGGATGTGGTGGAGTCGCTGGGCCACAGCGTGGTCAGCGTGAATATCGTGGCAGTGGAAGACAACATCTTTTACGGGCAGCTTCAATTCGAGAACGGCACCACTGTCAGTTCGAGGGCGTCCGATGCCCTGGCTGTGGCGCTCCGGGCAAAGTGCCGCATCTGGTGCGCGGATTCCGTGATGGATGAGGCGGGCGTCCGCATCACCGAACATGATGAGGGCGAGGACACAGAGCCCGGTCCCACCGTGGACGAGGAGCGTGAGCTCCGCCGCTTCCGCGAGTTCCTGGACGATGTGGAACCTGAGGACTTCGATGGCTAAGGTCACGTTAAGGTTGCAGTTGAGGTTGAAAGTTCCGACACGCCTGCTGAAAGCCCCCCGGGTCTTTGACCTGACGCCCCGCCGGGCCTAACGTCGAAGTATCAAGTTCCCATTGCCTACGGCAGCCGCGCAAGTCACACTGGAAAGTGCGCCCAGCGAAAACTACACGCATGGTCTTCATGCCGAGGCTGCCGCAGTTGTTCCACGGGAACGTAGGACAAGGAGGATCCAGGTGAGTCCCAAAGGCGAAGCAGGCGGGCTGAAGCAGCCCACGGCTGGTGTTGCTGTGCCCGCGAGCGGTGCCCAGGGCCTCCTGTTTACGGAAGACCTCCCCGTGCTGGACGAGGATGCCGGCTACCGGGGGCCCACCGCGTGCAAGGCAGCGGGCATCACCTATCGGCAGTTGGATTACTGGGCGCGCACCGGGCTTGTGGAACCCGCAGTCCGCGGTGCTGCCGGTTCCGGCTCCCAGCGGCTTTACGGCTTCCGGGACATCCTGGTGCTCAAAGTGGTCAAGCGCCTGCTCGATACCGGTGTTTCGCTGCAGCAGATCCGCACCGCCGTCGAGCACCTGCGCGAACGCGGCGTGGAGGACCTGGCGCAGATCACCCTGATGAGTGATGGCGCCAGCGTTTACGAATGCACCTCTGCTGACGAAGTGATCGACCTCGTTCAGGGCGGCCAGGGAGTGTTCGGCATTGCGGTCGGACGGGTATGGCGCGAGGTTGAAGGCAGCCTTGCCTCACTGCCCAGCGAGCATGCCGCAGAGCAGTCCTTCCCGGACGATGAACTGAGCAAGCGGCGGGCTGCCCGCAAGATCAGCTGATCCGTTTGAAACGCGAGAGGGCCGCTCCCTACGGAGCGGCCTTCTCGCTGTCTGGCTACCGTGCGCGGCTGCGCAGCCCCCTGCCCACAGCCATCAGGTTGGCCAGCAGGTCGTCGAACAGGGCGGCGGTGGCCTTGGCTGAATCACCCGGCCAGTGGTGCACGGGATGCGCGGCGCCCTGGATCTGCTGCCAGTTGGCCTGCTCCGGTATACGGGGGCTCAGGAGGAGTTCGCCGAACATGGACTCCATCTCCGCCAGGCGGTAGCTGTGCTCCGAGGATCCCGTCCGGACGCGGTTGGCCACGATGCCGGCAGGGGACAGGTTGGGGGCAAACTCCTCGCGGAACAACTGGATGGCCCGCATGGTTCGTTCCGTTCCGGCGACCGAGAAAAGTCCGGGTTCGGCAACGAGTGCCACCTTATCGCTGGCAGACCACGCCATCCTGGTAAGCCCGTTCAGCGACGGCGGGCAGTCGATCAGGACCAGCTGGTAGTTGTCCGTGCCGGCGAGGACGGAGGACAGACGGCGGAGATCGCGGCGTCCCAGGTCCGGGCGGTCGTAGATACCGGTGTAGGCGGAGCCGACGGCGACATCCAGGACAGCGGGTCCGGAACCGTTGGCATGCGTACGGGCCGTCCAGCTGCTGCCTACGACGTTTTCGGCCAGTCTTGCGCGGCGCGGGCTCTTGAGCATCCTGCCGATATCCAGCTGGTCACCGGGCTGCACACCCAGTGCTGTGGTCGCGTCCGCGTGGGGATCAAGGTCCACCACCAGCGTGCTTACACCCGCGGCCAGTGCCGCAGACGCCAATCCCGTGGTGACGGAAGTCTTGCCGACTCCACCCTTGAGGCTGCTGATGCTGACTACTTGCACTTGAGAGACCAAAACCTAACGCCGGATGCCGTGTTGGGGGTAATGTTTGCTCCGGCAGAGCCGAAGCCGGACGGTCCTGCCGCCCTACTCATCATATGTGGATGCGTCGGCGATTCCTGCCTTATCGGGACTCGGCACGGCATCCGCTGTGCTGGCCGGGGCCCTTTCCGCCGTAAGGGCTGGAAGCGATCGGGACATGACGGGAAGATCTGTGATGGTCGACACAAAGATTTGTGTTTGTCCTTGGAGGTCCTAGACACTGTGACCACTCACCGATCCACCCGCAATGATGCAGGAGAAGTATGTTTTCCAAAGTTCTGGTGGCCAACCGCGGCGAAATCGCGATCAGGGCCTTCCGCGCCGGCTACGAGCTGGGCGCCAAGACCGTTGCCGTCTTCCCACATGAGGACAGGAACTCGATCCACCGCCAGAAAGCCGATGAGGCCTATCTGATCGGCGAGGAAGGGCACCCCGTCCGTGCCTACCTTGATGTCGACGAGATTGTGCGGGTGGCAAAGGAAGCCGGCGCGGACGCCATTTACCCCGGCTACGGCTTCCTGTCCGAGAACCCGGGCCTGGCCCGTGCAGCCAAGGATGCCGGCATCACCTTCGTGGGCCCGCCCGCCGAGGTCCTGGAACTGGCCGGCAACAAGGTAGCTGCGCTCAAAGCGGCGCGCGAAGCCGGCGTCCCCGTCCTCAAGTCCAGCGCCCCCTCGAAGGATTTGGATGAACTCCTGGCGGCAGCCGACGAGATCGGCTTCCCCATCTTCGCCAAGGCCGTCGCCGGCGGCGGCGGCCGCGGTATGCGGCGGGTGGACACCCGCGAGGCGCTGCCCGAGGCCTTGAAGTCCGCCATGCGCGAGGCTGACGCCGCGTTCGGCGACCCCACCATGTTCCTGGAACAGGCAGTCCTGCGGCCAAGGCACATTGAAGTGCAAATCCTGGCCGACGCCGAGGGAAACACCATCCACCTCTTCGAGCGCGACTGCTCCATCCAGCGCCGCCACCAGAAGGTTATCGAAATTGCTCCCGCGCCGAACCTGGACGAAGGCATCCGCCAGGCCCTCTACCGCGACGCCGTGAAGTTCGCCAAGGCCCTTAATTACGTCAACGCCGGCACCGTCGAATTCCTCGTGGACACTGCCGGGGAGCGCGCCGGGCAGCACGTCTTCATCGAGATGAATCCGCGCATCCAGGTGGAGCACACCGTCACTGAAGAAGTCACTGACGTGGACCTGGTTCAGGCCCAGATGCGGATCGCCTCCGGCGAAACGCTGGCGGACCTTGGCCTTTCGCAGGATTCGGTGCGCCTGCGCGGCGCTGCCCTGCAGAGCCGCATCACCACGGAGGACCCGGCTAACGGCTTCCGCCCCGACGTCGGAAAGATCACCGGCTACCGCTCCGCGGGCGGCGCGGGCGTCCGGCTCGACGGCGGCACCGTCTACTCGGGCGCAGAGATCAGCCCGCACTTCGACTCCATGCTGGTCAAGCTCACCTGCCGCGGCAGGGACTACCCGACAGCAGTGGCACGCGCGCGCCGCGCGCTGGCCGAGTTCCGCATCCGGGGTGTGTCCACCAACATCTCCTTCCTGCAGGCGGTGCTGGACGATCCAGACTTCGTCGCCGGTGACGTCGCCACCAACTTCATTGATGAGCGTCCGCAGCTCCTCAAGGCACGGGTGTCCGCGGACCGCGGCACCAAACTCCTCACCTGGCTGGCCGATGTCACTGTCAACAAGCCCAACGGCGAGCTGACAGTGCACTCCAACCCCGCGGAGAAGCTGCCGTCCGTGAAGGATGTACAGGCAGCCCCCGGTTCCCGGCAGAGGCTCCTCGAACTGGGGCCGGAGGGGTTCGCCCGCGCACTCCGTGAGCAGAACGCCGTCGCCGTCACCGACACCACGTTCCGTGATGCCCACCAGTCGCTCCTGGCTACCCGTGTCCGCACCCGCGACCTCGTTGCCGCGGGACCTGCCGTCACCGCCCTCCTGCCGGAACTGTTCTCTGTCGAGGCATGGGGCGGCGCCACCTACGACGTCGCGCTCCGCTTCCTCGGGGAGGACCCGTGGGACCGCCTGGCCGCACTGCGCAAGGCCATGCCGAACGTGTGCATCCAGATGCTGCTCCGCGGCCGGAATACCGTGGGCTACACGCCCTACCCCGAAGAGGTCACCGAGGCATTCGTCAACGAGGCAGCGGCCACGGGCATCGACATCTTCCGCATCTTCGACGCCCTGAACGACGTCAGCCAGATGGCCCCCGCAATCCGCGCCGTCCGGGCCACCGGCACCGCCGTCGCCGAAGTGGCGCTGTGCTACACCGGCGACATGCTGGACCCCAAGGAAACGCTGTACACGCTGGACTACTACCTGCAGCTTGCCCAGAAGATCGTCGACGCCGGCGCGCACATCCTGGCCATCAAGGACATGGCCGGCCTGCTGCGTCCGGCCGCCGCAGCCAAGCTCGTCGCGGCACTGCGGGAGCGCTTCGACCTGCCGGTCCACCTGCACACCCACGACACCGCGGGCGGTCAGCTTGCCACCCTCCTGGCTGCCGTCGACGCCGGTGTGGACGCCGTGGACGTGGCCTCCGCGTCCCTGGCCGGAACCACCAGCCAGGTGTCCGCTTCGGCCCTGGTCGCAGCCCTGGCGCACACCCCGCGGGACACCGGCCTGAGCCTCGACGCCGTCAGCTCCCTCGAGCCGTACTGGGAAGCGGTCCGCCGCGTCTACGCCCCGTTCGAGTCCGGCCTTCCGGGACCCACCGGCCGCGTCTACAAGCACGAGATTCCCGGCGGCCAGCTGTCCAACCTGCGCCAGCAGGCCATGGCCCTCGGCCTGGGGGAGCGCTTTGAAGCCATCGAGGACATGTACACCGCCGCCGACCGCATCCTCGGGCACCTGGTGAAGGTGACGCCGTCGTCAAAGGTGGTGGGCGACCTCGCCCTGCACCTCGTGGGACTCAACGCCGACCCCGCGGACTTCGAGGCGAACCCGCAGAACTACGACATCCCGGATTCCGTCATCGGCTTCCTGTCCGGCGAGCTCGGTGATCCCCCCGGAGGCTGGCCGGAGCCCTTCCGCACCAAGGCCCTCCAGGGCCGCAGCGTGAAGGTCCGCGACGTGGAGCTCAGCCCGGAGGACAGCGCCGCGCTGAAGTCCGATTCAAAGACCCGCCAGCACACGCTGAACCGGTTGCTCTTCGACGGACCCACCAAGGACTACCTCAAGAGCGTCGAAACCTACGGCAACATTTCCGTCCTGGACACCCGCGACTACCTGTACGGACTCCAGCGCGGCAAGGAACACGAGATCCACCTCGAACGCGGCGTCCGCCTGATCGCCTCGCTGGAAGCCGTGTCGGAGCCGGACGAGAAGGGCATGCGCACCGTCATGTGCACGCTCAACGGCCAGTCCCGGCCCGTGGTGGTGCGCGACCGTTCCGTGGTGAGCAACGTCAAGTCCGCCGAGAAAGCGGATCCGGCCCAGCCGGGCCACGTCGCCGCGCCGTTCGCTGGAGCCGTCACCGTCACCGTCAAGACAGGCGACACCGTCAACGCCGGCGACACGGTGGCCACCATCGAAGCCATGAAGATGGAAGCATCCATCACGACGCCGGTGGGCGGCAAGGTCTCCCGGCTCGCCATCTCTTCCGTGGAGCAGGTACAGGGCGGCGACCTGCTGCTGGTGGTCGAACAGTGATCCTGGCCGCTGAGTAAGACAACGAAAGGGTCCTCCCACTGGAACAGCAGTTCAGTTCAATGGGAGGACCCTTTCCCTTTCCAACAGGCGCCGCTGGACCAGACACGGCCCGCCTAACCACGAGTGGATCAGGAACGCGGCGCCGCGTACATCTCTTCGATGATCGTCTCGAAGTCCTTCATCACCTGGGCGCGCTTGACCTTCATGGACGGGGTCAGGTGGCCGGAAGCTTCCGTAAAGTCGGCGGGGACGATGCGGAACGACTTGATGGCCTCGGCCTGCGACACCGAGGCATTGGCGGCGGTGATCAGGTCCTGGACGGCGGCCTTGACCACCGGGTTGTTGGCGGCTTCGTCGAGGGTGGTGTCGGCCGGGAGGCCGTGCCGCTGCAGCCAGCCCGGCAGCGCCTCCTGGTCCAGCGTCACCAGGGCGCTGATGAAGGGCTGGTTGTCACCGACCACCAGCACCTGTGATACCAGCGCATCAGCCCGGATCTGGTCTTCGAGGATGGCCGGGATGACGTTCTTGCCGCCGGCGGTGACAATGATTTCTTTCTTCCGGCCGGTGATCCAAACGAAGCCGTCCTCATCCAGCCGGCCAATGTCGCCTGTGCGGAACCAGCCGTCGACGAAGGTCTCCGCCGACAGGTCCTCGCGCTTGTAGTAGCCGCGCATCACGCAGACGCCCTTGGCGAGGATCTCGCCGTCGTCGGCAATTTTTACCGCATTGCCCGGCAGGGGCTTGCCCACCGAGCCGATCTTGATCAGGGACGGCGTGTTTACCGAGATGGGGGCAGTGGTTTCGGTCAGGCCGTAGCCCTCGAGGACCTGCAGCCCGATGCCCTGGAAGAAGTGGCCAAGGCGTTCACCGAGCGGGCCGCCGCCGGAGACTGCGTGCGCAACGCGGCCCCCCATGGCCGCGCGGAGCTTGCTGTAGACCAGCTTGTCGAAGAGGGCATGGCGCAGTTTCAGGCCAAGGCCGACGCGTCCGGCCTGCCGGGCCTTTGAAAAGGCGATGGCGGTGTCCACGGCCTTGTGGAAGATGGCGCCCTTGCCGCCGTCCTCCGCCTTGGTCAGAGCCGAGTTGTAGACCTTCTCGAAAACCCGCGGGACCGCGAGGATGAAGGTGGGCTCGTAGCTCTGCAGGTCCGAGAGCAGGTTCTTGATGTCCGGGGTGTGCGCAACAGTGGTTCCGGCGGCCATGGCCAGCACCGAAATGAAGCGGGCGAACACGTGCGCCAGAGGCAGGAACATGATGGTCTTGGCGTTCTCGTTGACGATCTCGCCAATGATGGCAAGCGCGTTGTCGGAGAGCTCGACGAAGTTTCCGTGCGTCAGTTCACAGCCCTTGGGCCGGCCTGTGGTTCCTGACGTGTAGATGATGGTGGCGACGTCGCCCAGTTTCGCTGCCGTCCGGCGGGACTCCAGCTCATCATCGCTGACGCCGGTGCCGGCTTCCCGGAGGGCGTCCAGGCCCATGCCTTCGAGCTGCCAGACGTGCTGCAAAGCGGTGAGGTTTTCCGCGGTCACGGCCTGCCGGATGACGTTTTCGTGGTGGGCAGCTTCGCCGAAGGCGGCTACGGCACCGGAGTCGCCGAGGTTCCAGGCCACCTGCGAAGGGGAGGAGGTCTCGTAGATCGGCACGGAAACGCCGCCCGCGAACCAGATGGCGAAGTCCACCAGGGCCCATTCGTAACGGGTACGGGACATGATGCCCACCCGGTCGCCGAATCCGACGCCGCTGGCAATCAGGCCTTTCGCCAGGGCCTTGACGTCCGCGAGGAATTCAGTGGCGGTGATGTCCTGCCAGGCGCCGGCCGGATTCCGGCGCGAGAACAGTGCCGGATTGCTGGCCTTGTTGGCCTGCCGCAGCACCAGGTCGGTGATATTGGTTTCCGGTGGGACAACAACAAGAGGCGGAACACTGAATTCGCGCACTATAGCTCCTTTGATATCCGGACTCCCGCTTCAGGGGTATGCCTACAGAGTAGTACGCCGCTGCGGGGGCCGTGCAGCACCCAAAATTACTAGTGGGTAACTTCTCCGTCAATGGTGTCCGTTGCCACGCACGGGGTCCCGGCGGGGCTGCGGTGGAAACCTAGAATGGGCACTATGTACGCACAATCCGCCGGCGAACATGCCGGCCTCTCCAGAAAGCCCGCGCCGTGGCGCCGGTCCGCGTCGTTCCGGGCCGGAAGCAGGCAGCGCGACAGCTTTCGGACGCAGCTGCGCCTGGGCCGGAGGGGCCTTGCCATCGGGATCGACATCGGCGGGACCAAGGTGGCAGCGGGCGTGGTGGATGCCGAAGGCAGGATCCTCAGCGAAGCACGCCGCTCCACGCCGGGCACGGATCCACGTGCCGTGGAACGCGTCATCGTGGAGCTGGTGGAGGAGCTGGGGCGCGCGCACCGTATCCGCTCGGTGGGCATCGGTGCGGCCGGCTGGATGGACCTCGACGGCGGGACCGTCCTGTTCAGCCCGCACCTGGCGTGGCGGAACGAGCCGCTGCGGGCAAGCCTGCAGCAGCTGCTGCGACGGCCGGTGCTGCTGGCCAACGATGCCGACGCGGCAGCATGGGCGGAATGGCGTTTCGGCGCAGGCCAGGGCGAGGACCGGCTGGTCTGCATCACCCTTGGCACCGGAATCGGCGGTGCCATGGTCATGGACGGCAGGGTGGAGCGTGGAAGGTTCGGCGTGGCCGGCGAGTTCGGGCACCAGGTCATCATGCCCGGCGGCCACCGGTGTGAATGCGGGAACCGGGGGTGCTGGGAACAGTACGCATCAGGGAACGCGCTGGGGCGTGAGGCGAGGATCCTTGCGCGCAGCAATTCGCCCATGGCCCAGGACCTGCTGGCTGCCGTGGACGGCCGCGCCGAAACCATCACCGGTGCCGTTGTCACCGATTTGGCGCTGGCAGGGGACACCGCCTCCCGGGAACTGATCGAGGAAGTGGGCGAATGGCTGGGCCTGGGCCTGGCAAACCTCGCCGCTGCGCTTGACCCCGGACTGTTCGTGATAGGCGGGGGACTTTGCTCGGCCGGCGACCTGCTGGTGGAACCCGCCCGGAAGGCCTTCGCCCGCAACCTGACCGGCCGCGGCTTCCGGCCCGCCGCAGAAATCGAACTTGCCGCCCTGGGACCAAACGCCGGATTGATCGGCGCGGCGGACCTGTCCAGGGTGGCCGGCCGGTCCCGCGCCTGACCGGCTACACCCGGGCGCCGTCGTCGTCCTCGTCCTTGTCCTGGGGCAGCCTCATGATGAGGTACACCGTCCCCAATACGAACGCGGCCACGATGCCCAGGACGGCCAGCAGCGGCGCAGAGCGCCAGAACATCGCAGAAAGCAGCAGGGCAACCGGGCCGCCCACGGCGGCCAGCCATGCCAGCATGGTCAGGGGATCCGTTCCCGCCAAACTGGGTGGTTCTTCCGGGACAAAGTCGTCCCCGTCGTCGTCCACGTCATAGTCGCGCGGACCTGCGCCCGTTCTGTCGGATTCATCCTGCGGGCCTTCCGGTGCCTGCCGCCTGGCAGCCGACGGTTCCGCGGACGCCGCCAGGCCCAAGGGGTCGAAGTCGCGGAATGAGGCCGCAGGCCCTGTCCGGGCTGCCGGATCCGCCGCACCAGGATCCTGGCCGGCCGCGGGGGAGTCCTCCTGCAGGCGCGCCACCAGGTCCAGCCAGACGGCGTCGTCGTCCTGGTTGGCGCCCTGGTCCGGGGAACCGGAACCGGGCCTGTTCACGCCGTCCCCTCCCTGCCTGCCGCTGCGGGCGCTGCGCCATCATCGGCGGCGCCGGAAAGCGTGGAGCGGATGAAGTCCACCGAGCCGCGGAAGATCCGGTCGGCGTCGTTGTCCATCGTGGCCACGTGGTAGCTGTTCTCGAGCCGCAGCAGTTCCAGCGGGGCATGCGCCAGGCCGCGCCGCAGCGCGGCAATGCTCGAATCGGACACCACGTGGTCCACCGTGGACCGGTACACCTGGACAGGTGCGGTAATCCGCGGCAGGAGCCGGAGGGTGTCCCGGAACATCTTGTTCATTTCGTGGGCTGCCGCCACGGGCGTGCGCGGGTAGGCACCCTCATTCACGCCTTCCTTGAGGATGTCGTTGGCGATAGCCGGTGTGCTTTTCATGACCAGCTTGAGGATGCCTGCAAGCGGGGCCCGGGGATCGTCGATGACCAATGCCGGATTGACCAGCACCACCCCTGCCACGGGGCGGGTGGCGGCAATCCGCAAGGCCAAGGCACCGCCCATACTGATTCCGGCGGCGAACACATTGTCGCACTCAGCCTCAAGCTCCAGGTAGGCGTTGTCCAGTGCGCCGTGCCACTGCTGCCAACGGGTCCGGGCGAGGTCCTGCCAGCTGGTACCGTGGCCGGGAAGAAGGGGCATCCGTACGGCGAATCCTGCCGCGGCAAAGGCATGCGCCCAGGAGCGGAGACCATGGGGGCTTCCGGTGAAGCCGTGCGAGAGGACCACTCCGGTCCGTGGGCCGTCCCCGCTTGAAACGCTGCTGAAGGGGCTGTGGTCCGGGCTGGACGTCATGGGGTCTCCGAAGTGCTGGTCAAACGGGCGTGGGCGCGGATGAACGCGCTGGACCTGGCGAAAATCTCCGGCGCATCAACGTCCAGCGTAGCCACATGGCCACTGCTTGCAAGGCTTACCACTTCGGTCAGGCGCGGCCCGAGCCGTTTCCGCAAGAGGTCCAGAGACGTTGGCGGAACCACGACGTCCGTCCGCGACTTGAAGACCTGGACCGGTGCCGTGATGTTCGGCAAGCCGCGGCTGGCGGCCGCAAACAGTTTCTTGAGCTCATGCACCGCGGACAACGGCGTGCGGGAGTAATCCCCGTCCACCGTGACGGCCGCCGTGGATCCTTGCTCCTCGATGGGGATGGTGGTCCGCTGGAAGTACTTCAAAAGCCCGATGATCCGGACCCGGCGATCGTAGAAGCTGAGGCCCGGGTTGACCACGGACACCCCTGCCACCGGGTGCCGGGACGCCGTCAGCAGCGCCACCGCCCCGCCCATGGAGAGTCCGGCCGCAAAGCAGGTGTCTGTCCGCGCCCGGAGTTCGAGGAAAGCCGCCTCATAGCTGCGGTACCAGTCATCCCAGCCGGTCCGGGCAAGCTGGCGCCAGTCCGTTCCGTGTCCCGGCAGCAGCGGCACTGTCACGGCGTAACCCTGCTCCGCCAGGTGCTCCGCCCAGGGCAGCACGCTGAGTGGGCTGCCCGTGAAGCCATGGCACATGGCCACGCCGGTCCGCGCGTTCGCGCCATGGCCGGGATAGCTGAAAGCGGCAGGGCGGGGCGGGACGCTGCTCTCAGTCATGACTCCATCGTGTCACTGTTCCGGACAATTCTCACTAGAGTAGGGTTGCATTGAACTGCTGACCAGGCGCGCTGCGGAGCCTGGGAACCGCCTTCCGGAGAGGTTCGATACGTGTTCTATTGGGTCATGAAGAGGATCTTCCTCGGTCCGGTGATTAAGCTGCTGTTCCGGCCCTGGGTCAAGGGCCTTGACAATATCCCGGATCAGGGCGCTGCGATTATCGCCTCCAACCACCTGTCCTTTTCCGATTCGATTTTCATGCCGCTCATGGTCAGGCGCCCCGTCGTCTTCCTGGCCAAGTCCGAATACTTCACCGGCACGGGCATCAAGGGGAGGCTCACGGCGCTGTTCTTCCGCCTGACCAACCAGCTGCCCATGGACCGGTCCGGCGGTGCTGCTTCGGCATCCTCCCTCAATGCCGGCATGGAGGTCCTTAGCCATGGCGGCCTGCTCGGCATCTATCCGGAGGGGACGCGCAGCCCCGATTCCAGGCTCTACCGGGGCAAGGTGGGCGTGGCGCGGCTGGCCCTCCGCGCCGGTGTCCCGGTGGTTCCGGTGGCGATGATCGGCACGGACAAGGTCCAGCCGATCGGCAAACGGCTGCCGAACATCCGCAGGATCGGCATGATCTTTGGCGAGCCGCTGGACTTCAATGCCTACCGGGACCAGGCCGAGGACCGGGACGTCCAGCGGAAAGTTACCGACCAGATCATGTTCGAACTCCAGCGGCTCTCCGGCCAGGAGTACGTGGATGAGTATGCCGCCGTCGTCAAGCTGCGGCTGGCGGGCAAGCCTGAAGAAGCCGCGGCCAGCGCCGAGCCACTCGCCTCTCCGGTGCCGGGGGAGGACGCTTCGGATTCGCAGGCGGGCGATACGGCCTTGAAGCCGGCCCGGGAGGACGACGGCGGGGCTGCCGCCGCCGGCTAAGCGGCACATCCAGCGGCCCGCCCTGGCTTGTGACGCCCTGGCCTGCCAGCGTGACGGTGTGGTGTCCACCAATCCCGCGCTGCCGGTAGGCTTAGATAGTGACTGAGCTATCTGCAAAACCCGCCTTTTCGCTGTCCGGCACCGCCCAGAGCGGGGCCGCCAACTATCCAGGACTGGATGACTGGCGGGACCTTCCCATTTCCCAGCAGCCCAGCTGGCAGGACAGGGAAGTTTTTGACGCCTCGGTAAAGGAACTGTCCATCCTGCCTCCGCTGGTGTTCGCCGGCGAGGTGGATGTGTTGAGGGAGCGGCTGGCGGCTGCGGCCCAGGGAAAGGCGTTCCTCCTGCAGGGCGGTGACTGCGCCGAAACGTTCGAAGCGGCAACGGCGGACAAGATCAGCGCCCGGGTCAAGACCATCCTCCAGATGGCTGTGGTGCTGACGTACGGCGCCGCGATGCCGGTGATCAAGATGGGCCGCATGGCCGGGCAGTTCGCCAAGCCCCGTTCCTCCAACGACGAGACCCGTAACGGCGTGACCCTTCCCGCGTACCGCGGCGACATCGTCAACGGCTACGAGTTCACGCCGGAGTCCCGCGGGCATGACGCCGCACGGATGCTCCGCGCCTACCACACCTCCGCGTCCACGCTGAACCTCATCCGGGCCTTCACCCAGGGCGGTTTCGCCGACCTCCGGTCCGTGCACCAGTGGAACAAGGGCTTCACTGAAAATCCTGCCCACGCCCGCTATGAGTCGCTGGCACGCGATATCGACCGCGCCATCAAGTTCATGGACTCCTGCGGCGCAGACTTCGAGGCCCTCAAGCGCGTTGAGTTCTTCGCCAGCCACGAGGCCCTGCTGCTGGACTACGAGCGGGCCTTGACCCGGATCGACTCCCGCACCGGATTGCCCTACGACACCTCCGCCCACTTCCTGTGGATCGGGGAGCGGACCCGCGAACTCGAGCACGCGCACGTTGACTTCCTCTCGCGCGTCCGGAATCCCATTGGCGTCAAGCTGGGGCCCTCCACCACGGGCGATGACGCGCTGCGGCTGATCGACAAGCTGGACCCGGAGCGCGAACCGGGCCGCCTGACGTTTATCACCCGCATGGGTGCCGGCAACATCCGGGAAAAGTTGCCCGCCGTCGTCGAAAAGGTCACCGCGTCCGGGGCCCAGGTCCTGTGGGTCACCGATCCGATGCACGGCAACACTGTCACGTCCCCCAACGGGTACAAGACCCGCAATTTCGACGACGTCATCGACGAGGTGCGCGGGTTCTTCGAGGTGCACCATGCGCTGGGCACGGTCCCTGGCGGCCTGCATGTAGAGATGACCGGTGACGACGTGGCCGAGTGCCTGGGTGGCGCCGACCCCATCGACCAGGATGCCTTCCTTCACCGCTATGAGTCAGTCTGCGACCCCCGCCTGAACCACATGCAGTCCCTGGAAATGGCGTTCCTGGTGGCCGGCGCCCTCGCCCGCCACTGATAGTTCCACCGTGGTGCAGGCGGTCCGCCGCCTACACCACGGTCAGGGTGATGACCGAGCCCTCGGGGACCTCGGTGTCCACCGGATCCTGGTCCCGGACCGTTCCGAAGAAGCCGCCCAGGATGTTGTTGACCCGCACCTCGAACCCCAGGGCCTCAAGCGCACGCCGCGCTTCTCCGGCCTGCCGGCCGATGTAGCTGGGCACCTCCACCATCCGCGGCCCCTTCGAGATGGTCAGGGTGACGGTCTGGCCGCGGGTCAGGGTGCCGCCTGCCGGTGCCTGGCTGACCACCGCGCCTTCCGGGATGTTCCGGTCGAACACTTCCTCCCGCGCCACCTCGGCGTTAAGGCCTGCTGCCTCGATCGCATCGACGGCGTCGTCCTCGTCCTTGCCCACCACGGAGGGCACAGGGATGGGTTCCGGGCCTTTGGAAACGACCATTGCCACCGGAGTTCCACGCCGGGCCGGAGTGCCGGGCGCGGGATCCTGGGCCAGGACAATGCCCGCCGGTGTCTCCTCGTTGAACTCCCCGGTAACGGTTCCCAGAGCCATTTCCGCAGCGTTCAAGGCGTTCTTGGCTTCGTCCAGGGTTCCGCCTTCCAGTTGCGGCAGGGGGAAAAGCTGCGGTCCCTTGGACACGATCAGCGAGACGGGCTGGAACTTCCGGATCTCTGTTCCGGCTTCCGGCTCGGAGCCAACCACCACGCCCGAAGGGACGTCGTCGTCGAAAACGTCCTGGGTGGTGGACCTGAATCCGGCGGTGCTCAGGAGCTGCTGCGCCTCCGCCAGCGTCTTATTGGCCACGGAAGGGATTGTGGCTGCGGCGCCGGGACCCATACCGAAGAACCAGCCGGCACCGGTGGCCAGCAGGGCGGCAAGGACCAGGACCACAATCCACAGGACACCGCGCCGCCGCGGACTGCCCTCGCGCAGCGTGCGCACCGGCATGGCCGCAGCGCGGGCCCGGGCCCTCTCCTCCTCTTTGTCCGCCTTGCGCAAGGCGCGCTTGCTCAATGCGGGTGCGGCAGGCCAGGACTCCTCACTATCTTCGCCGGGCGGGGTAAGGACGTGGCTTGCGTGGGTGGCCGATAGGTCGGAGCCGCGCCTGCCTGGCTCCTGCCCTTGCACGGGGCTGTACCGAGGCGGGGCCGGCCGGCCGGGCGGCATCACCGTTGTGGGATTGCTGACCTGGCCAATGGATTCAGTGCGGTTGCGGGAGTCTTCATCCGGCGCCGGGACCGGCTCCCGCGCTATTCCCAGCGCCGGGGGGCCAGCAGGGATGGCGGCCGGTGGCTGCAGGTCCAGCTCCCGGTCCGAGAGATTGGTGCGGATATGCCGGAGTTCCTGCAGGAGTGCGTTGGCGTCCACAGGCCGGTTTTCGGGGTCGTTGGCGGTGCACCACTGCACCAGCTCATCCACTTCCGTGGCAAGTCCCGGGACCAGGTCCGACGGCGGCCCTACGGTCCCGTTGACGTGCTGGTAGGCAACCTGGATGGGAACCTCGCCGTCGAACGGCTGCTGCCCGGTGAGCATCTCGAACAGCATGATTCCGACGGAATAGACATCGCTGCGGGTGTCGGCTGACTTGCCCAGGACAAGCTCGGGCGGCATGTAGGCGACAGTCCCCATCAGGGTTCCGGAGCTCGTGGACGTAGTGACCGCCCGGGCAAGGCCAAAGTCACCGATCTTGATCCTGCCGTCGTCGGCGATGAGGACGTTCTCGGGCTTCACGTCGCGATGGATGAAGCCGGCCGCATGCGCGGCTGCCAGCCCCTCCACCACCGGATCGATCAGCGCCAGGGCAAGCCGCGGAGGCAAGGCTCCCTTCGTGGTGATGACCTCCCGGAGGGTGTGGCCCTTGATGTACTCCATGACCAGGTATGCCGTATGGCCGTCCGTTCCCTGGTCAAGGACGCCCACCACGTGCGGGTGCGACAGGCGGGCAGCCGCCTTCGCCTCACGCCCCAGCCGGCCCAGGAAGTTCTCGTCGGCGGCCAGGTGGGGATGCAGGACCTTCAATGCCACGTCACGTTCGAGCCGCTGGTCCACCGCAAGATAGACGGTGGACATGCCTCCCCGCGCCAGCCGTGACCTGACGGCATAACGGTTGTCCACCAGCGTTCCTACAAAAGGGTCAGACACGTGTTCCTGCACCCTTCGATCCTAGTCCCCGCAGCAAAACGGGTCCGAACCCTTCCCCGGTCCGGACCCGTTCCACAACACTTGCCGCTTGTGCGGCCGGTGATGAAGCTTCGGCTAGCCGAAATTCTTCCGGTGCGCCTTGATGGCGGCGACGTAGGCCTTGGTGTCTTCGTACATGCCGTACTTACTGACTGAATACTGGCCCTGGTAGTAGCCGGCGATGGCGTTGTCCTCGTTCTTGCTGGTGGCAAGGAGCTGGCGGATGATGGCAACGCCGGCGGTGGCGTTATCGTACGGATCCAGCAGGTTCAACTTCCGCCCCACCAGGTCCGATGCCCACTGGCCGGAGCTGGGAATGACCTGCATGGTGCCAATGGCATTCGCGGGGGACACAGCACGCTGGTCGAAACCGGACTCCTGGTGCGCGAAAGCCAGCGCCAGAGCGGGATCCACACCCATCCGCCGTGCAGCGTCCGCGACGATGTTGCGCATCTCGGCCCGGGACGGGACCGGCGAAGCATTCAGGAGCGCCTTGTTCTCGTTGGCCGAGCTGACCACGGCTGCAGGATAGCTGAATCCCAGGAAGGAACTCGGCACAAGCGGGGTAACCGAAGCTGCCGGCTGCGGGGCAGCACCGGACCCGCCCGGGATGGCCAGCTTGTTGCCCGGGTAGATCACGGTGGTCATGCTCATGCGGTTTGCGGTGAGAAGCTCCGAGAGCTTGACGCCGTGCCGGGATGCGATGCCGGAAAGCGTGTCTCCAGCCTTGACCGTGTAGGAACCGCCGGAAGGTGCCGGGGTTACGGAGGTGTTGGCCAGGGCTGCCGGAGCAGGTGCGGGTGCCGGTGCGGCCGGTGCCGGAGCGGAGCCGCCCCCGCCCACTTTGATTTTCTGTCCCGGGTAGATGATGGAGCGCATGTTGAGGTTGTTCCAGCTGAAAACATCGGCCAGGCTCACGTTGTGCCGGGCGGCGATGGCGCCCAGGGTGTCCCCGGACTTCACGGTGTAGGTGGCGCCGCCGCCGGCAGGAGCAGCAGCGGGGGCAGGTGCCGGGGCGGCCGGTGCCGCACCATCACCGGACAGCTTGATCTTCTGGCCCGGGTAGATGATGGTGTTCGCCTGCAGGTTGTTCAGCTTGAGCACGTCGGCGGTCTTCAGGCCGAACCGCCCGGCAATGGCGCTGATCGTGTCACCGCGGACAATCGTGTACTCGGCGGGCGCGGACGGCTGGGCCGGCCGGAACGCCATGGGGATGGCCGTTGATACGGAAGACGCAGGAATAACGGCTCCCTTAGCCATGGCTGCCTGCGCTTCCATCGCGGCGGCAAGCGTTGCAGGGATGGCACGGGCCGGCTTTTCCGCAGCTGCGGGCTCCGCAACGGCCAGGGAGGACAACACGACCGCAGGCAGTGCCGCGGTGGTAGCGGCGAGCATGGGCAGGCTCGGCTTTGGGGGCCGATGGGGCGAGCGGGACATCGTCATGTAAAGAATCCTCTTCTCAACTGCGGGCGCGGGCGGGGATGCCGCTGGTATTCCTGATACTACTGTGACTTAAGTTATTGCTGTTACGAGCGTGAACAATGTGAATCTCTCATGAATTTGGCGATAGCACAAGAAATCCGGGAATAGCGGCAAGGAAAGGTTTTCGGAGTGTCTGCACGTCAGCGGCGGGCAGGGCACAGTTCGACTAGGCGGTGGGATGCCCAGCGTGGCAACCTTGATCCGTGAGTAACGTAGAAAGCCTTGTGGGCGAGTGGTTGCCCCTGCCCGATGTAGCCGGCATTTTGAATATCCCCATCACCAGGGTTCACAGCCTCATTGATGAAAGGGCGCTTGCGGCATTACGGGTAGGGGAGCGGAATATCAGGTCCGTGCCCGCAGCCTTCATCCAGGACGGACATATCGTGGACAGCCTCAAAGGCACAATCGTGGTGCTGGCAGATGCCGGATACTCCGATGAGGACCTGATTGTTTGGCTGTTCACCGAAGACGAATCCCTGCGCGGACGCCCCATCGATGCCCTGCGCGAAGGCCGTAAGACGGAGATTCGGCGCCGGGCACAGACCCTGGCCTGGTGAGGTCAGCGCTGTCCTAGGAGGCCCGGCTGACAGCCGCCTCAGCCAGCCTCCGGAGCGCGGTTTTGGGCAGCTCGTCGAGCGGAAGTGCATCAAGGGCGTCGTAGGCGGCTGAACCGAAGCCGTCAATGAGGACCTCGGTAGCCTGGAGCGCCCCTGATTCCTCGATAATCCGCCGGATCTCGTCAATGTCGTCGTCGGACAGGTCCGGACTGCCGAGGCGGGCATCGAGGAAAGCGGACTCCGAGGGAGCAGCCTGGTCCAGGGCCAGCGCTACGAGGACAGTCCTCTTGCCCTCGCGCAAATCGTCCCCGGCAGGCTTTCCGGTGGCCAGTGGGTCGCCAAACACACCCAGGACGTCATCGCGGAGCTGGAACGCTTCGCCCAAGGGAAGCGCAAATGCCGAGTAGCCCCTGAGCAAGTCATCGGAAGCGCCGGCCAGGGCACCGCCAAGGGCGAGCGGATGCTCAGTTGAGTACTTTGCGCTCTTGAAACGGATAATTGACTGGGCGCGGCTGACGGCGCCGGCACGGTCGCGCATCGGGCCCGCAACTTCTTCGAGGATGTCCAGGTACTGCCCGGCCATGACTTCTGCCCGCATGAGATTGAAGATCAACCGTGCCCGGCTCCCTGATGCGGCACGTTCGCCGATGTCCGTGAACGCCTCCTCGCTGAAGGAGAGGCACAGGTCCCCCGCCAGGATGGCTGCCGCCTGGCCGAACCGTTCACTGTCCAGCGCCCAGCCCTGCTCGCCGTGCAGCTGGCTGAACCGGCGGTGGACGCTTGGTCCGCCCCGCCGCGTATCCGAGCGGTCAATGATGTCGTCATGAATCAGGGCGGCCGCTTGGAACAGCTCCAGCGCTGCACCCGCAGAAACCACCTCGCCGGCACCGGCATGGCCGCCGGCGCCGCGCCAGCCCCAGTAGCACATCAGGGCACGGAGGCGCTTGCCACCGGTCACCAGGTTGGAAATGGACCCCATGATGGGGTCGATGTCAGGAGAGATGGCAGACATCACTGACTGGCGCGCCGTGAGGAATCCGGTCAGCTCACCGGCCACCGCGGCTACAAAATCCGCCTGTTCGTGCCGTAGTTGTTCGCCGGCCGTCACTTGGCTGTCTCAGCTGCCACGTTGGCGCCAATGGTGTAGGTGGCTGTTCCCGAGGCTTCCACCACCGACAGGTTCACGGTCTCGTTGTCGCCACGGACAAAGTCTTTGGAGGCGACAGAACCAACCGCTTCACCGGGCACCGCCTTAAAGCCCTGTGCCTCAAGCGCCTTGCTGTAGAAATCGATAACAGCAGCCGGGGGAGCTCCCACCGTGGCTACCAGGGCAGCCGTTGCAGGCGCTGAGGCCTTGTCAAAGCTGCTGGACACCACCGTGGCTCCGGGCATCAGGGGGAGCAGCTGCTGGGGAAAGCCCTCGACAACTGCGCCCACTGTGGCTGAGGTATTGGGCGAGGCAGAGGGACTGGCGGAAGCCGTCACGGTGGGCTGGGTTGTGGCAGGCATGGCGGAGGAGGAAGCGGGGGCCGGTGCGTTCTGGCCGGGGCTGCACGCCGCGAGTGCCAGGACTGCACCGGCAGCGAGAGCGGCCAAGCCAGCTGGCTTGGAGTTTCCAAAGAACGTCACAGGGACTTTCCTCCTGGTGTTGATGCCGGATGCCAGCCACCAGTTTAGTCAGTACCTGCCGATAGGATTGCAGTTGTGGGGCACGACGGTATGAATCAGCAAGCCGCAGAGCGCCTTCCCCGCCGCCGGCGCACATGCATCATGCATGTGGACATGGATGCGTTCTTCGTCTCCGTTGAGCTCCGGACCCGGCCTGACCTTCGGGGAAAGCCGGTCATCGTCGGTTTTCCCGCCGAGCGGTCCGTGGTGCTGTCCGCCTCCTACGAAGCGCGGGCGTTCGGCGTGAAGTCGGCCATGCCGATGGCCGTCGCAACCCGCATGTGCCCGCAGGCGGTCATTATCGAACCCCGGCACAAGCTGTACTACGAGGTGTCCCGGCAGCTGATGGCTATCTTCGAGTCGGTCACGGACCTCGTCGAACCGCTCAGCGTCGATGAGGCGTTCCTCGATGTCACCGGCGCCATCCGCAGGCTCGGTCCGCCGGGGGAGATCGCGGAACACATCCGGCGGCAGGTCGCCATGGAGCTGGGCATCACTGCATCCGTTGGTGTCGCCGAAACCAAATTCGTGGCCAAGATCGCCTCAACCCGGTGCAAGCCTGACGGGTTGCTTCTCATCGGGCCGGACGAGGCAGTCCCGTATCTCCACAGCCTGCCCGTTTCTGCCCTCTGGGGCGTGGGTGCAAGGACGGCTGAAGTCCTGGCCAAAATGGGAATCCGCACTGTGGCGGATGTTGCGGCAACGCCGGTATCGGCGCTCCGGAAGACTCTCGGCGCCACGGGGGAACACGTTCACCAGCTGTCCTGGGGCATCGATCCGCGGCAGGTCACTCCGGTACGGCTGGAGAAGAGCATCGGGGCCGAAGAGACCTTCGCGGTGGATACAACGGACGACGCCCTCCTCCACCGGGAGCTGCTCCGCCTGTCCCACCGTACCGCCGCACGGTTGCGCAGTTCCGGAATGGTGGCGCGCACCGTCGCGCTGAAGCTGCGTTTTGCGGACTTTTCGACCATCAGCCGCAGCCGCACGCTTCAGACACCCGTGGACAGCGCCCAGCTCATCTACGGCGTGGCACTCCAGTTGCTCAATTCAGTGGGCAGCCGCGCCATGTCCGTGCGCCTTGTGGGCGTCAGGGCGGAACAGCTGGAAGATGCTTCCCGGACATCCCGCCAGTTGAGCATCGACCGGCGGGACGACAACTGGCGGGCGGCAGAGCAGGCCCTGGACGAAGTGACCCGGAAATTCGGCAGCAAATCGGTCCTTCCGGCCCGGCTGATGGAGCCCGGCAGCGGTGCCGGCGAAGGAGCGTGAAGCCGCGCAGGAAAGCGGGTGCGGCGGCTCTCCGGAGCGTCATTGCCGTCTTTCAGAAAGGCCCTGAACAAACTATCCTTAGATGTACATAGTTTCTGAGTGACTGGACATACTGCCGGACCCTCTTGGACATGCTCCCGCTCCCGCGGCCGCGTGCCAGGTTCCAGCTTCCGCCAAAGCCGGCGGAGCGGGAACCGTATAGGCACAACAGTCGTTAAAGGTGCTGTAGTAGTGGCTGGGAACCAGCCCGGACGTTGGCCTACAAAGGAGGTCGTGATGCCGCTGTCGGAGCACGAACAGAAGCTGCTTGAGCAACTGGAGAAGCAGCTTCACGAGGACGACCCGAAGTTCGCGAATTCCATGGGGTCCGATCCCGGACGTTCGTGGTCAACGCGGCACGTGGTGATCGGCGTCCTCTGCGCCCTTGCGGGCGTCTTCCTGTTATTGGTCGGTGTCACGCTGCAGAACATCTTCGTCGGCGTCCTGGGTTTCATCGTCATGGGCGGCGGCGTCTACTTCGCCACGATGCGCAGTTCTTCAGCGGCCAAGCCCGGCTCCAAGGCCGGACGGGGGAAACCCGGCAAGCAACGGAGTTCGTTCATGAGCAACCTTGAGGAGCGTTGGGACGAACGGCGCCGGGGCGAGCCCTAGCCGCCTCCGGTATCCCACCCCTCCACTTTCCTCCCCCTGCCAGGGGAGTGCGCGCGAAAAGACCCCCGCGGGGGTCTTTTCGCATTTAAGCCTGTCTTTTCCGCCCGGGCACGCGAACCCAAGGCTGGCTGTACGCTTCCTGCCCGGCCTGAGCCATCCGGTGCCGCTCGGTACACCAAAACCCCTCCACTTCCCACCACCAGCGAATTTCCCGTTCTTTCGCGGCCCGTCGCCCCTAAAAGTGCATGTGGGGGGCGCGTTCTGCGTTGACTGTGGGGGAAAGTGGAGTAAGGTGGAGGACATAAGAGGGTGGTTGCAACATTAGGGGATGTGCAGTTCCTGACAGCGGACAGGCGGTGGGCCAGTGTTTCTGGGCACTCACTCGCCGCGTCTGGATGAAAAGGGGCGGATCATTCTCCCCGCCAAGTTTCGCGAGGAGCTTGCCGCCGGGCTGGTGCTCACAAGGGGCCAGGAGCGTTGCATCTACGTCTTCAGTGAGGCGGAATTTGCGCGGGTCCACGAGCAGATGCGGGAGGCACCAATCTCCTCCAAGCAGGCGCGTGACTACATCCGTGTCTTCCTCTCTGGAGCCTCTGACGAGGTACCTGACAAGCAGGGGCGCGTGACAATTCCTCCCGCGCTCCGGGAGTATGCAGGACTCGGCCGGGAACTTGCCGTCATCGGCGCAGGATCCCGTGCGGAGATCTGGGACGCCCAGGCCTGGAGTGAATACCTCGCCGAGAAAGAGACGGCTTTCTCGGAAACCGATGACCCCATTCCGGGCATTCTCTGAATACCGGAAAGGGCAGGGTCCGGAGTTTCTTGGATGAGATCTCCAGCCGCCCATCGGCCGGCCAACCTGACTCACTTCCCCGGAGCCAGGCGGGCGGGACGGTAGGCGCGGATGGGGATCTGGCCCAAGAAGCAGGCATGGTGACGACGATGGCGGGAAAGGATGAGGCGTGAACGAACAACCCAGACCCGCGTCCGAACGCCATGTACCGGTCCTGCGGGACCGGTGCATTAATTTGTTGGCGCCGGGTTTCGAAGCCGCCAGGCTCCGTGGTGAAACTCCCGTTGCCATTGATGCGACACTCGGTATGGGCGGACACTCCGAGGCCATGCTCCAGCGTTTCCCCGACCTCCACCTCATCGGCATCGACCGGGATGAAGAGGCCCTTGCGCTGGCCGGAGAGCGGCTGGAACCTTTCGCGTCGCGGACCGACCTGGTGCATGCCGTCTACGACGAGATTGCGGATGTCCTTGCCGACCTCGGTGTTCAGGAAGTTCACGGGGTCCTGATGGACCTCGGTGTTTCGTCACTCCAGCTGGACGAACGGGAACGTGGCTTCGCGTACTCTTTTGACGCGCCGCTGGACATGCGCATGGACACCAGCCGGGGCCAGACGGCCGCCGACGTCGTGAACACCTACAGCGAGGACGAGCTGGTCCGGATCATCCGCAAATGGGGTGAGGAGAAATTCGCCGGCCGCATTGCGAACAGGATCGTGACCGCGCGCGCCGCCAAGCCCTTTACTACCACCGGGGAGCTGGTGGAACAGATCCGTTCCGTGGTGCCTGCCTCGGCGGCCAAATCCGGCGGACATCCTGCCAAGAGGACGTTCCAGGCGTTGCGCATTGAGGTCAATGAGGAACTGGACGTCCTGGAACGCGCGGTTCCTGCTGCCGTCGAAGCAACGGCGCTGGGCGGACGCATCGTGGTGATGTCTTACCACTCCCTCGAGGACAAAATCGTCAAGAGCGTTTTCCAGTCCCGTTCCAAATCCTCCGCTCCGCTCGGCTTTCCGGTGGAACTGGAGGAGCACAAGCCCGAACTGAAGACCCTGACCAAAGGCACAGAGGTGCCAACCGCCGTCGAAATTGCCGAAAACCCGCGCGCAGCATCAGCCAGGCTGCGGGCGGCAGAACGAATCAGAGCCAGGAGAGCTGCATGAGCACCGCTGCCGTCAAGAACTTTCCCGTCGTCTCCGGCAGTTTGGCAGCCAGCGGAAGTTCGCCGGCAGGATCACCGGGGGAGGGCCGCAAAAGCCGCACGCCCCTCTCCGTGGTGCGCACGGCACCCAGGAAGCGGCGGCTGCCGTTCGTGGTGCTTTGTTTCGCCATGCTTGCGGTTGCCCTGGTGGCGGTGCTTGTTCTGAACATTTCCGTTTCCACGGCCCAGTACCAGCTGGTGGAACTCCGGGCCCGGCAGAGCACCCTCACCAAGCAGAACCAGGACCTCACCCAACAGGTGCAGAACTTCGAGGCTCCGCAGAACCTGGCGGCGAAGGCGAAGGACCTTGGAATGGTGGCCTCCACCGTCAAGGGGCAGATCGACCTGTCAACGCTCTCCGTCACAGGCAAGGCGACGCCGGCAGTTAAGGGAGCATCCGAGGGGGCCGTGATTCCTGCTCCGGCAGTGGCCGGCCAGCTCCTTGTGGTCCCGCCGGCCACCAAGGGCGAACCGCTCGAAAGCCGAAAGCCGGTCGAGGACCCGGCACCCGCCAACACCCCGGCTGCTGCAGCTCCCGCCGCCGCAGCTGCTGCCGCGGACGCAGCGGCCGCACCGGCCGCAGATGCAGCTGCCCAGGCTCCGGCTGCGCCTGCCGCGGAGGTGCCGCCGGCCGAACTGCACGGCGGAACCGTTCCGGTGCCCCAGCAAAAAGTTCCAGGGCAGTAACAGGCAGGCCGGACAGGCAACAGGGTCGAGCAGCAAGGACATCCACGGTGGCGCAGAGGACCGGCAAAGCAAGTAACAGCAAGGTGCCCAATGCCACCAGGCGGCTGCGGCTGGGGCTGGGCATCATGCTCACGCTCCTGTTGGTGGTAGGCGGCAAACTGTTCCTCGTCCAAGGCCTGGACGTTGGCGGCATGGCCGCGGCGGCGCTCAACAAGCGGATGACGGAAACCGTCCTGCCAGCGGAGCGGGGCAGCATCCTGGACGCGGACGGCACCGTCCTGGCCAACAGCGTCATCCGCTACAACGTGGTGGTTGACCAGCGCGTCAACACCAAGACCGAAAGCTTCAAGCGCCTGGATGAGGCCAACGAAAAGCTGGTGGACGTGTCCCGCGACCAGGGGCTCGACGAACTGGCCGCTGCGCTCGGGATGGACAAGGACGCGATCCGTGAAGCGACCACGGGCGACCGTCCGTACTACATCGTGGCCAAGGACGTAAAGCCCGACGTTGAGGACCGCATCTCGAAACTCCAGATTCCCGGCATCGTCACGGAAGGCGTCAGCAAGCGGGTCTACCCCAACGGGTCCGTGGCGGGTGGCATTGTCGGTTTCCTCAAGGATGGCAACACCGGCCAGGCAGGCATCGAACAGACCCAGGACGAGCTGCTGCGTGGCGAGGACGGCAAGCGATTGTTCGAGATTGGCGCCGACGGCCTGCGGATTCCGGTGGGCATGGACGAGCTGACGCCGCCCGAGGACGGCAAGGACGTCAAGCTCACTATCAACTCAGACCTCCAATACTTCGCGCAGCAGGCAATCCAGAGCCAGACGGACAAACTCGGCGCCGAATGGGGCGTCATCATCGTGATGGATGCCAAGACCGGCGACCTGGTGGCTATGGCTGACACCAACGCCCCCGATCCCAACGATCCCGGCCGGGTGGCAGCCAAGGACCGTGGCGTCCGCGCCGTCACAGCTGCCTACGAACCCGGTTCGGTGACAAAGATGATGACGGTGGCAGCCCTGATCGAAGAAGGCAAGGCCGGTCCACTGGATACCTTCACCCTCGGACCTTCCTACACAGTCGATGGCCAGACGTTCAGTGACTCCTTCGCGCACGGCACCGAGGAACGTACGCTCGCCGGCATCCTGGGCTATTCGATGAACACCGGCACGGTGATGGCCGGCCAACGGCTGAGCAAACAGCAGCGGTATGAATGGTTGCAGAAATTTGGAATCGGAGAGGCACCGGACATCGGGCTTCCGGCCACCGCGTCCGGCATCCTGGCCCCCTGGGAGCAATGGGACGGCCGGCAGGAATACACCGTGCTTTTCGGCCAGGGTGTTTCCCAGTCCACCCTGCAGACCGTCCGTGCCTTCCAGTCGATCGCCAACAACGGCGTCATGCTCCAGCCCCGCCTCATCGACTCCTACATCGCGCCTGACGGCACCGAGGAGAAGGTACCGGCCGCTGAACCGAGGCGCGTCGTCTCGGACAGCACCGCGCAGCAGGTCCAGGACATCCTGGAAAGCGCAGTCACCGAGGGCCAGATCAAGGATGCCGGCATTGACGGCTACCGTGTTGGCGCAAAGACAGGCACGTCGGAATCGCCGTGCGACGATGGTGCAGGATACTGCGGCTACACCGCCTCCCTTGTGGGGATGGCACCCATGGATGATCCGCGGTTTATTGTTGAGGTGGTACTCCAGCGGCCGAAGGGCAGCATCTACGGGATTACCAACGGACCGGTCTTCCGGTCGGTCATGAGCCAGGCACTGCGGATGTACAACGTCCAGCCGTCCACCGGCGAGCCGGCCAGGCTGCCCCAGTTCGCCAAGTAGCACCCGGTTTCCGGCCGCACCAGCGCGCGGCAGGATGCCTGCCGGCCACGTTCCACTAGCACCATCGGAGATTCCTTGTCTGAGTTCAACCCGTCCCAGGGCAGCGCCCTCCCCGAGGCTTCGGCATCAAAGGCCAGGTTCCGGCCGTCAGTGGTGCCGGCAGTCCCGCTGGGCAGCATAGGGAAGGCTGTCGGTGTCGCCGTCCCTGCGCCCGCTGCCGACACACCCGTTACCGGCATCTCCCTGGATTCGCGTGCCGTGGAACGGGGGGACCTGTACGTTGCACTGCCGGGTGCGGTGCGGCACGGTGCCGATTTTGCAGCGCAGGCGATCGACGCCGGTGCCGCCGCCGTCTTGACGGACGGCGCCGGTGCCCGCCTCCAGGCCCTGTCAACGGACACGCCGGTGCCGGTGCTGGTGGTGGACGCGCCGCGCAACGTCGTGGGGCCGCTCTCGGCCATGATTTACGGCAGCAGGAACGCTGCCGACGGCGCCTTCAAGCTGTTCGGCGTGACCGGGACTAACGGCAAGACCACCACAACCTACTTCATCAACTCGCTGCTCAAGGCCCTCGGCCACCGCGCCGGGCTCATCGGCACCATCGAGATCCTGGCCGGCAGCGAACCAATTCCCAGCCTGCTCACCACCCCCGAATCAACCGATGTGCACGGACTTCTTGCGCTCATGCGGGAGAGGGGGCTCTCGGCCGCGTCCATGGAGGTGTCCTCCCATGCCATCTCGTACCAGCGCGTGGACGGGGTGGTGTTCGACGTCGCCGGGTTTACCAACCTGACCCAGGACCACCTGGACCTGCACGGCACCATGGACGATTACTTAGCCACGAAGGCTGAGCTTTTCACACCCCGCCGTGCGCGCCGGGCAGTGGTAACGGTCGACGACGAGTGGGGCCGGCGGCTGGCCGACAGCGCCGGGGTGCCGGTCACTACCCTCGCTGCCGGGCAGGGCGCGGATGCGGACTGGAAAGTCACCGCCACGGCCCCGCGCGGGCTCGGGACCGAGTTCACGCTGCGCGGACCAGGCGGTGCCGAATTCCGTGTCCATACGGGCCTTCCCGGAACGTTCAACGTCGCGAACGCAGCCCTGGCGGCACTCATGGTGCTCGAATCAGGCGTGGAGCCCGCGGACCTGCAGGCCGCCCTCGACGCCGCGGACCCCTTCACCGTGGCCGTGCCCGGCCGCATGCAGCTGGTCTGTGAGCGGCCGGCCGCCGTCGTCGACTTTGCCCACAACACGGACGCGCTGGCACGCGCCCTGGAAGCGGTCCGGGCGCCGGAGCCGGGGTCGCGGACCATCGTCGTTTTTGGTGCCACCGGGCAGCGCGACCAGGGCAAGCGGCCGGCCATGGGCGCAATCGCCGCGCGTCTTGCGGATACCGTCATCGTCACTGACGACGACCCCCACGACGAGGATGACGCCGCCATCCGCAGCGACGTCCTTGCCGGTGCACTGGAGGCCCGGGACAGCGAAGGACTGCCCTGTGAGGTGCTGGAGGTGTTTCCGCGGGCCGAGGCCATCCGCCGGGCTGTGGAGCTGGCGCGGCCGGAGGACACCATCCTCGTGGCCGGACGCGGACACGAAGTCTGGCAGGAAGTGAAAGGCGTCAACCTGGCGCTGGACGACCGCGTGGAACTGCGCACCGCCTTGACAGCCAGGGGATTCAACGTTCTCCAAGACGACCGGATAGAGTCCTAGACCGAGATGATTGCATTTACTGCGGCGGAGATCGCCGAAATCACCAGCGGGCGCCTGGACGCCGATCCCGGAATCACGCCCCTGACGGTGGTTACGGATTCACGCGAAGCCACACCGGGTTCGCTCTACGTCGCCAAACCGGGCGAGCACGCGGACGGGCACGATTTCGCCGCCGCCGCCTTCGAAGCCGGAGCGGTGCTGGCGCTGGCTGAACGGCCCGTTGCCGCAGCAGACGGAACGCCGCTTCCTTCGGTACTGGTGCCGGACGCTGTCCTGGCCATGGGTGCGCTGGCAGCGGAGGCCGTCCGCCGCATCCGCGCCGCCCGCGCTGAAGCCGGCGAAGAACTGACAGTGGTTGGCATCACCGGTTCCGCCGGCAAAACCACCACCAAAGACCTGCTGGCCGGGATCTTCGCCGCAAGGGGCAACACCGTGGCGCCGAAAGGTTCCTACAACGGTGAAGTCGGAGTGCCGCTGACAGTCTTCCAGGCGAATACTGACACCCGTTACCTCGTGATCGAGATGGGCGCCACCGGCGTTGGCCACATCAAGTACCTCATGGAGATGGTCAAACCGGATATCGGCGTCGTGCTGGTTGTCGGCACAGCCCATGCAGGTGAATTCGGGGGAGTGGACAACATCGCCCGCGCCAAAGGCGAACTGGTTGAAGGCCTGGCCGCCAACGGGACGGCCATCATCAACCTCGACGACGACCGGGTAGCCGCCATGCGGAGCCGCACCAAGGCAACCGTGCTTGGCTTCTCGGCGGAAGGCCATGCTGACGCTGCCGTGCTGGCGCTCAATGCCGACACCAACTCCGCCGGCAACCCCGAGTTCGACCTCCTGTTGCCTGCCGGCGACGGTCCCCACCACGTCTCCAGCCGGCTCATTGGCGCCCACCACACGGGTAACCTCCTCGCAGCGGCAACTGCGGCCTACGCCGCCGGGGTGCCGGGTGCAGACATCGCCTCGGGACTCAGCAACCAGGCCGCAGCCAGCCGCTGGCGCATGGAACGGACCGAGCGGGCCGACGGCGTCACCATCATCAACGACGCCTACAACGCCAACCCCGAATCCATGAGGGCGGCGCTCCGGACGCTGGCCGACCTGGGGCGCGGACGCCGCACCTGGGCTGTGCTGGGCGCCATGCTGGAACTCGGCGATGACACGATCCGGGAACACACCGCGGTGGGCACCCAGGTGGTCCGCCTGAACATTTCCCGGCTGGTGGTGGTGGGCCGTGAAGCCCGTCCGCTGTACGTCTCAGCGGTCCAGGAAGGATCCTGGGGAGACGAATGTGTCTTCGCGGAGACTGCGGAGGAAGCTTACGAACTTCTCAACGCCGAACTCGAGCCCGGCGACCTGGTGCTGTTCAAGTCCTCCAACAGCGTCGGACTGCGCCATTTGGGCGATCGGATAGCATTACCCCCAACTTCCCAACCCGCCGATGAAAGGAGCACTCTGCTGTGATTGCACTTTTGATCGGCGCCGGACTGGCCCTGTTGTGCGCACTGGTGGGAACTCCTCTTTTCATCCGGCTCCTGGTCCGCCGCGGCTACGGCCAATTCATCCGGGACGACGGGCCCACCTCGCACCACACCAAGCGCGGCACGCCCACCATGGGCGGCACGGTTGTGGTGGCTGCGGTGCTGCTCAGCTACGGCTTCACCCACCTCATCATGTTCATGATGAACCCGGATGCGCCTGGGCCATCAGCCTCGGCCCTGATCCTGCTGTTCCTGATGGTGGGGATGGGCCTGGTGGGATTCCTGGACGACTTCATCAAGATTTCGCGGCAGCGGAGCCTTGGCCTGAACGCCAAGGCAAAACTCATCCTGCAGGCCGCCGTGGGCATCATCTTCGCGGTGCTGGCCCTGAACTTTCCCAATGAGGACGGACTCGCACCGGCCTCCACCAAGATCTCGCTGGTCCGGGACCTTCCGTGGCTGGACCTGGCTTTCGGCGGAACCGTCCTGGGCGCCATCCTGTTTGTGATCTGGTCCAACCTGATCGTCACCGCCGCGACGAACGGGGTGAACCTGACCGACGGCCTCGACGGGCTGGCGGCCGGCGCCTCTGTGATGGTTTTCGGGGCGTACACGCTGATGGGCATCTGGCAAAGCAACCAGGCCTGCGGCTCGCCAAGGGAAACCGGCGGCGGCTGCTACCTGGTCCGGGACCCGTTGGACCTTGCCCTGCTGGCGGCGATCATGAGTGCCGCGCTGGTTGGATTCCTCTGGTGGAACACTTCGCCGGCCAAGATCTTCATGGGGGACACCGGTTCCCTCGCCATCGGCGGTGCCATCGCCGGCTTCGCCATTCTCTCCAGGACCGAACTGCTGCTGGGTATCATCGGCGGCCTGTTCGTCCTGATCACCCTGTCCGTCATCATCCAGGTGGGCTACTTCAAGGCAACCGGCGGCAAGCGAATCTTCAAGATGGCCCCGCTGCAGCACCACTTCGAGCTGAAGGGCTGGGCCGAAGTGACGGTGGTGGTCCGGTTCTGGATCCTGGGCGGCCTCTTTGTCGCCGTCGGCCTTGGCATTTTCTACGCTGAATGGGTTGTGCTGCTGTGACCGTTTCTCCCCGCCTCCAAAACCTCGTCTCCTGGGACTCCGACTGGGCCGGACTGCGGGTGGTTGTCACCGGCATCGGCGTCTCCGGGTTCGCGGCGGCAGACACGCTGATCGAGCTCGGTGCCCGCGTCGTGGTGGTTGACGGGGCCACCAGCGACAAGGCCAGGGCGCACGCCGAAACACTCAAAATCGTGGGTGCAGCCGATGTGCTGCTGGGCGAGGATGCAGTCAGCAGGATTCCCCGTATCGACGGCGAGTTGCCGGAACTGATCGTCACTTCGCCCGGTTGGCGTCCCGACCAGGCCCTCCTTGCCGCCGCCGCACGGGCCCACATACCGGTCTGGGGAGACGTTGAACTCGCGTGGCGGGTGCGTGTCCGGGAAGGGATGAAGACGGCGGACTGGCTCGCCATCACGGGCACGAACGGGAAGACCACCACTGTTGGGCTCACCGAATCCATGCTCCGCGCCGCCGGCCTCAA
The DNA here is from genome assembly GCF_005796205.1 of Pseudarthrobacter sp. NamE2. GTDB lineage: Bacteria > Actinomycetota > Actinomycetes > Actinomycetales > Micrococcaceae > Arthrobacter. The sequence goes on from NZ_VAHN01000014.1 coordinate 61,375, forward strand.
GGCCGTCGCCGTCGGCAACGTGGGCACGCCCATCCTCGATGCCATCCGGGACCCCATCGAGTACGACGTCTTCGCCGTCGAACTCTCCAGCTTCCAGCTGCACTGGGCCGAGTCGCTGTCCCCCGTGGCGAGCGTATGCCTCAACGTCGCCGAGGACCATGTTGACTGGCACGGCTCCTACGACTCCTACCTGGCGGACAAAGCCAAGGTCTACGAACAGACCCAGAAGGCCTGCATCTACAACGCTGAGCAGTTCGAAACCGAGCGCATGGTGGAAAACGCCGACGTCGTTGAAGGCTGCCGCGCCGTCGGCTTCACTACCGTCACGCCGGCCATCAGCATGCTCGGCGTGGTGGAAGGGCTCCTGGTGGACCGGGCGTTCATCGAGGAGCGCAAGGACAGCGCGGCGGAGCTCGCCTCGATGGCCGATCTTGGCGCCTTCGCTCCCCGCCACATGGTGGCCAACGCCCTCGCGGCCGCCGGCCTGGTCCGGGCTTATGGCGTGGACGCCGCCGCCGTCCGCCAGGGCATCCGCGACTACATTCCCGGAGACCACCGGATCCAGCCCGTCGCACGCCACAACGGCGTGCTCTGGATCAATGACTCCAAGGCGACCAACCCGCACGCCGCCGCCGCCTCGCTGGCAGCCTTCAGCAATGTGGTGTGGATCGCCGGCGGCCTCTCCAAGGGCGTGTCCTATGACGATCTTGTGCGTGAGCATGCCCACCGGCTCAAGGCCGTGGTACTGATCGGCGCCGATACCTCGGTGCTTAGTGGTGCCCTCCAGCGACACGCACCGGATGTCCCGGTAATTATGGCCGCGGCGGGTGACACTGAAGAGGTGCAGACTGCTGCAGCGTCTGGTGCCGTGGACCCCGGAACCCTTTCCGGGGAACAGGTGATGTCCCTGGCCGTTGCGTCAGCAGCCTCGGTTGCCGGTTCCGGCGATACCGTACTGATGGCTCCGGCAGCTGCGTCCATGGATCAGTTCTCTTCCTATGCTCACCGTGGCGACACTTTCATCAAAGCTGTCCGCGAGCTGGTGGAAGGGCAGGCCCAGACCGGCGAGGAGTAACGATGGCCAGCACGCCCACCCGGCAGCAGCCCGCGCGCACGCCTGGTCCCGGTTCCTCAGCCACTCCTGTCCGGCCACCGGCAACCCTGCCCGCACGGCTGAGGACCCTCCGCCGCAGGTTCTGGTCCGCACTCGAAGGCAACGGGACATCCCGGAACGGCTCCACCTACTACCTCATTCTGGGCTCCACCCTGGCGCTGACCGCGATCGGCATCATGATGGTCCTTTCGGCCTCCAGCGTGGAGTCGATTGCGGCCGGGAAGTCACCCTATGGTGATGCACTCAAGCAGGGCATGTTCGCGGGCATCGGTATCTTCACGATGTTCGTGCTCTCCCGCATCAACGTCACGTGGCTGAAGCGGCTGGCCTGGATCGCCATCGGCGTTGCGCTGGTCCTCCTGGTCCTGGTCCAGGTGGTGGGCGCTGAGGTCAACGGCAACAAGAACTGGATCGACATCGGCGGCATCACCTTCCAGCCGTCCGAGGCATCAAAGCTTGCCCTGGCGCTCTGGATGGCCACGGTCCTGGCGAGGAAGGGCAGGCTGCTCAGCCGCTGGCAGCACGTGGCGGTCCCCGCCGTGCCCATGGCCGGAGCCGTCATCGTGCTGGTCATGGTGGGCAACGACCTCGGTACCGCCATGATCATCATGATGATCACCGCCGCCGCCCTGTTCTTTGCCGGGGCACCCCTCTACTTCTTCGGCATCGCAGGCCTGGTGGGAGCCGCCGGAGCTGCCATCATGGCAATCACCAGCCCCAACCGAGTCTGCCGCATCACCTCGTGGTGGACGGGGCAGTCCTGTGCCGACGGCATCGACGCGAACTACCAGGCAACCAACGGCCTCTACGGGCTTGCCTCCGGCGGCTGGTTCGGGGTGGGCCTCGGCCAAAGCCGGCAGAAGTACAGCTGGATCCCGGAAGCCCACAACGACTTCATCTTCGCCATCATCGGCGAGGAACTCGGTCTGGTGGGAACCGTCGTCGTACTGATCCTCTTTGCCATCCTCGGTGCGGCGATCTACCGCGTTGTGGTGGCCCAGGAGGATGTGTTCCACCGTGTGCTGGCCGGCACCATCATGGTGTGGCTGCTGGGCCAGGCCACCGTCAACATGGCCGTGGTGACCGGGCTGATGCCCGTCATCGGCGTTCCGTTGCCCTTCATCTCCTATGGCGGCTCCGCCCTGCTGATGTCGCTCTGTGCCGTTGGCGTAGTGCTGTCCCTGGCCCGGGAGCAGATGGCTGCGGCTATTCGTCCCAAGAAGATGCTGAAGTTCAAGGCGGGAAGCCGCGGAACGCCAGCGAAGAAAAAGACCGCAAGAAAGCGTGCCTGACCCCAAATGACCCCGAAGACCCCCTCCATCGTCCTGGCCGGCGGCGGGACGGCCGGCCATATCAGCCCGCTCCTCGCCATCGCCGCGGCCCTGCGGGCTGCCTGCCCTGGCGCCGCCCTCCTCGCGGTGGGAACGCCTGCCGGGATGGAAACCCGGCTGGTCCCCGCGGCCGGCGTCGAGCTCGCCACCATCGACAGGGTGCCGTTTCCCCGCCGGCCGTCCGTTGACCTGGTCCGGTTGCCCGGCCGCCTGTCCGGCGCTGTCCGGCAGGCCGGGAGCGTCCTGGACCAGGCCCGGGCGGACGTCCTGGTGGGTGTTGGCGGTTACGTCTGCACCCCCATGTACCTGGCCGCCCGGAAACGGCGGATCCCGATCGTGATCCACGAGGCCAATGCCCGTCCCGGCCTGGCCAACAGGGTGGGGGCAATGCTGACGGACCGCGTCGGCGTCGCCTTTGCCGGCACACCGCTCCGCAACGCCGTGCACGTCGGCATGCCCATGCGCACCGAAATTTCTTCCCTGGACAGGGCGGCCGCCCGTACCGCCGCAAGGGAAGCACTTGGGCTGGACCCGGACCTGTCCACCCTGATCGTGACCGGGGGCTCCCTGGGGGCACAGAGCATCAACCGCACCATCAGCGGAGCGGTGGGCCAGTTGGCGGCGGCAGGAATCCAAACCCTGCACATCACCGGGCGCGGCAAGTCCGTGCTGAACGACGCCGGCGCACCACTTGCCGCCGACGGCTACCGCCAGGTGGAATACGTTGACGGCATGGAACTCGCCTACGCGGCGGCCGACCTGCTGCTGGCCCGTGCCGGCGCAGCCACCGTCTCCGAGGTTGCCGCCGTCGGCGTGCCGGCCGTCCTGGTTCCGCTGCCGATCGGCAACGGGGAGCAGGCCCTGAATGCGGCCGGGCTCGTGGCCGCAGGCGGCGCGCTGATGGTGGCGGACCGGGATTTCACCGCCGGTTGGGTGGCCCGGGAGCTGATTCCGCTCATCACCGACAAGGCCCGGCTGGCCACCATGGAAGCCAATTCCTACCGGCTTGGCATCCGAAACGCCGACCAGCGCATGGCTGGTCTCATCCTGGAAGCGGTCAACGCATGAAGCCCCTGAACGTCACCGGTGAACAGTCCGAAGCGGGCCTGGAGTCTCTGGGCAAGGTCCATTTCATTGGCATCGGGGGTGTGGGCATGTCGGCCGTTGCGCGGATCATGGTGGCGCGCGGTGTCCCCGTGAGCGGTTCCGATGCCAAAAACCTTCCAGTCATGGGCGACCTCGCAGCCGCAGGTGCCCGCATCGCCGTCGGTTACGACGCCGCGAACCTTGGAGATGCGCAGACAGTAGTGGCAGGGTCGGCCATCCGGACGGACAATCCTGAACTGGCCGCTGCCCGGGAGGCCGGGCTGCCGGTACTGCACCGTTCGGAGGCTTTGGCTGCCACCATGGGGGAGGATGTCGTGGTCACCGTGGCAGGCACCCACGGCAAATCCACCACCACGTCCATGGTGACGGTGCTGCTGCAGGGCGCAGGCCTGGATCCCTCGTTCGCCATCGGCGCCAATGTGCCCGCCCTGGGCGTGAATGCGGCCCACGGACGTTCGGGCATCTTCGTGGCCGAGGCGGATGAATCAGACGGTTCGTTCCTTAACTACCGGCCGAGGATCGCGGTGGTCACCAACGTTGAGCCGGACCATCTGGACCACTATGGCACGGCGGAAGCGGTGTACGAGTCCTTTGACCGGTTCACCGCGCTGCTTCCGGCCGACGGCGTGCTGATCGCCTGCGCGGACGATGCCGGGGCGCGTTCCCTTGCCGAAAGGACCAGGGCACGCGGCAACACCCGCGTGGTCCTCTACGGCACGGAAGAGGGCGCAGACCTGGTGCTGCACGACGGCGGTCCGGGCCAGGTCGCGGTGTCAGGTCCTGCCGGCCGCCACGAACTTTCCCTCCAGGTGCCGGGCCGGCACAACGCGCTTAACGCCGCTGCCGCTTTCGCCGTGGCATGTGAGCTGGGCGTGGAGGCCGGGGCAGCTGCCGCTGCCCTGGCCGGCTTCTCGGGGGCTGCCCGCCGCTTTGAGTTAAAGGGGGAGGGGCGCGGTGTACGGGTCTACGACGACTACGCCCACCATCCCACCGAAGTCCGCGCAGCACTGACCGCCGCACGGTCGGTAGCCGCAGGACACAAGGTCCACGTGCTCTTCCAGCCGCACCTGTTTTCCCGCACGCGCGAGTTCTCGCAGGATTTCGCCGAGGCGCTGAACCTGGCCGACACCGCCCTGGTGCTGGACATCTACCCGGCACGGGAAGACCCTATTCCCGGTGTAACCAGCCGGCTCATTGCTGACCACCTTGGCAGCGGCGGCCGGCTCATTGCGGCAACCGACGCGGTTCAAGCCATTACTGGGGCCGCCTCCGAAGGGGACATCGTGCTTACCGTTGGCGCGGGGGATGTCACCGCTTACGGACCCCTGATCGTCGAGGCCCTGCGTGGCTAGCAGCCGCCGGCCCACGTACCGGCCCTCCGGGCGCACCGGAAGCACCGCGACCGGAGCCGGCAGTGGAAGCAGGCCCGATTACCGGCGCCCGGACACACATGCAGGCGAGGTCATCTCGGCATCCCGGAGCCTTCCGGTACCGGTGCAGGAAAAACCCGCCACGTCCAAAAAGAGCGGAAACTCCAAAACATCCCGTCTGCACGGGCCCGGCAGGGAAAAGGACAAGCCGGCCCTGCCCTCCGCCGATGCAGTCAACGTTTTGGCGTTTCCCGAGCCCAAGGGGAAGCGGCGCAGGCGGAAGCTGCTGATGGTGGTGTCCACGGTTGCGGTGCTGGTGGCGGCGTTGCTGGCCGGGGCCGTTTATTCGCCGGTTCTCGCCCTGCAAACCGTCAGCGTTTCCGGCACGCGGCTTTTGACCCCTGCCCAGGTGCAGGAGGCGCTGGAGCCGCTGCGCGGCACTCCGCTGCCCCAGATCACCGACGAGGATGTAGCGCGGCTGCTGGAGCCGCTGGTGCAGGTCAAGTCCGTCTCGGCCGAGGCACGCCCGCCGTCGGGACTTGCCGTCGCCGTACGGGAACGTGTTCCTGTTGCCTTGGTGAAGCAGGGGGAGAAGTACCAGCTGGTGGATGTGGAAGGTGTGCAGTTGGCAACCACCGACGACCCCGCGTCGGTATCCCTGCCCGTGATCGACGGCGGCGCCGGGACTATCGGCCAGGACCTGTTCCGCGCAACGGCAGCTGTCCTGGGAGCACTTCCGGCGGACGTCCTGGCAAGGCTGTCCAACGCCTCGGCGCAATCCGTGGACGCCGTGGAGCTCAAGCTGGTGGACGGACAGACCATCATCTGGGGGAACGCGTCGGAGCGGGAACTTAAGGCTAAAGTCTTGGAGGCGCTCCTCAAGGTTCCGGCCGACCCTAAGAACCCGGTTAATGTGTACGACGTCAGCGTGCCCCGGCACCCGGTAACGCGCTGACGCATTCTTTCCCGGTATTAATCCGACACGCGGACCCGGTTATTGAATGTGGGAACCAGAGGAAATACCGTCACAGACATGAGTTACTTGACATAACTCTAACCTTCAAGCAGAGGGTTAAGGTTGCAGGCTTCAAGCTCATCATCAGTTTTCGCAATAAGACACGAACAAGGGACACGTAACGTGGCAGCTCCGCAGAATTACTTGGCCGTCATCAAAGTCGTCGGCATCGGCGGCGGTGGCGTGAACGCAGTCAACCGCATGATCGAGGTGGGCCTCCGGGGCGTTGAATTCATCGCCATCAATACGGACGCCCAGGCCCTGCTGATGAGCGACGCCGACGTCAAGCTGGACGTGGGACGCGAGCTGACCCGTGGCCTTGGCGCGGGAGCGAACCCCGAGGTGGGCCGGCAGGCAGCCGAGGACCACGCCGATGAGATTGAGGAAGTCCTCCGCGGAGCCGACATGGTCTTCGTAACGGCAGGTGAAGGCGGCGGCACGGGCACCGGTGGAGCCCCCGTTGTCGCCCGCATTGCGCGTTCCCTTGGCGCGCTGACCATCGGTGTTGTCACCCGCCCCTTCACGTTCGAGGGCCGCCGCCGCGCAGGTTCTGCGGAGGCCGGCATCGACGCCCTCCGCGACGAAGTGGACACGCTGATCGTGATCCCCAACGACCGCCTCCTGTCCATCAGCGACCGCAATGTCTCGGTCCTGGACGCGTTCCGCTCTGCCGACCAGGTACTGCTCTCCGGTGTCCAGGGCATCACCGACCTGATCACCACCCCGGGCCTCATCAACCTCGACTTCGCCGACGTGAAGTCCGTGATGCAGGGTGCCGGCTCGGCCCTCATGGGCATCGGTTCCGCCCGCGGCGAGGACCGTGCGGTCAAGGCTGCCGAACTCGCCATTGCATCCCCGCTGCTGGAGGCCTCCATCGACGGCGCCCACGGCGTGCTGCTTTCCATCCAGGGCGGTTCCGACCTCGGCCTGTTCGAAATCAACGAAGCCGCCCGGCTCGTCCAGGAAGTCGCGCACCCCGAGGCCAACATCATCTTTGGTGCCGTCATCGATGACGCCCTGGGCGATGAGGCACGAGTAACCGTCATTGCGGCCGGCTTCGACGACGTCAAGGCCACGTCCCCATCCATGGACCAGTCCCAGCCCCAGTCGGCTCCGCAGCGTCCCGCCGCTCCCGCCGCAGCGCCCGCCCCCGCACAGGCGCCGTCCGCCGGAAACCACCAGGTAAACGTCCAGCCTGTCCACGCCGGCGTCGGCGCCGCAGGACTCAGCAACTGGGGCCAGCAGCGGCCGTCCGCAGTCCCCGCGGACTCAGGTTTCGACGTCGACCTTCCTTCCGTAGTGGAGCCGGACCTCACCGGCAACCACCCGGATGACCTGGATGTCCCCGACTTCCTGAAGTAGGTCCCGGCTTGTTCCACTGGCGCGCTGACATCCTGCCCGGGGTGTCGGCAGCATTTACTGACACCCGCGCCGGCAACCTCGCCCTGCACGTGGGGGACGACCCCACGCAGGTGCAACTGCGCCGGGCGGAACTTGAGAAGCAAATGGGCGTGGCGCCTTCCGGACTCCGGTTCATGAACCAGGTCCACGGAACCACCGTTGCCGTCGTGGACACGGGCTCCGCAGCCCCCGAGGCGGATGCGATGGTCTCCCGCGGGCTTCCCCTGGCCGTGATGGTGGCGGACTGCATTCCGGTACTGCTGGCAGGCTCCTCCGCCGACGGCCCGGTACTCGCCGCCGTGCATGCCGGCCGGCCGGGTGTCGCGAACGGCGTGATTCCCGCAGCGGTGGACCGGATGAGGTCCCTCGGTGCATCGGGTATCAGCGCCTGGCTGGGGCCCTCCATTTGCGGCAACTGTTACGAGGTTCCTGCCGACCTGCAGGACGAGGTGGCCGCAGCAGTGCCCGCAGCCCGCAGCACCACTTCCTGGGGGACACCCGGGCTGGACCTTCCGGCCGGCGCCCGGTCCCAACTGAACCAGGCCGGTGTGGACGTGGCCTACGCGGGAGCGTGCACCTTGGAGACCGAGGCCCTCTTCTCTTACCGGCGCAACCGGAACACCGGCCGCTTTGTTGGCGTGGTGTGGTGCCATGACTGACGCGGCGCCGGCCGGGGACACACGGTCCCGAGAGCTTGCCGACCGGCTCGCGGCCGTTCAGGAACGAATTGCCAGGGCGGCAGCCGCCGCCGGCCGCGGAGACGCCCCGCCCCGCCTCATTGTCGTGACCAAGTTCCACCCGGCAGAGGACATCCGCCGGCTGGCCGGTCTGGGCGTAACGGATGTTGGTGAAAACAGGGACCAGGAAGCGGCCGGAAAGGCAGCGGAGTTGGCGGACTGCGGCCTCACCTGGCACTTCGTGGGGCAGTTGCAAACCAAGAAAGCCAAGTCTGTGGCCCGGTACGCCGCAGCTGTCCACTCAGTGGACCGGCTCCAGCTGGTGGAGGCCCTGGCAAAGGCCGCCGGCGCCGAACAGGAACATACAGGCCGGGCTCCGCTGGACTGCTTCATCCAGGTCAGCCTGGAGGACGACGCCGGGACGCACCGGGGCGGGGCAATCCCCGCCGACGTGCCGGTGCTGGCCGACCGGATCGCCGAAGCAGGTGCGTTGCGGCTGGCCGGAGTCATGGCAGTTGCGCCGCTGGGCGCGCCGCCGGAGCCGGCCTTCGAAAAGCTCGCCGGGGTATCAGCCCGGCTCGTGGCCAGCCACCCGGACGCCACCGCCATTTCGGCCGGCATGAGCCAGGACCTGGAAGCAGCCATCAAATTCGGGGCGACACACCTGCGAATCGGCTCCGATATTCTCGGCTCCCGTCCCGCGGTGGGGTAGCGTCGGACCTGTTGGAAGTGATGGGCGGGGGACCCCAGTGCTGTCAAATCATTGGGCGGCCCGCTACCTGGGACACGAATAGGAGTCGACCATGGCCGGCGCTCTGCGCAAGACAATGATCTATCTTGGGCTCGCCGACGGCGACGAGTATCACGAGCCCGAGCAACAGACCACACGTAAGGATGAGGACGAAACGATGGAAGCTGACCGCGAGGAGCGCCGTGCGCCCGCACCCGTCCGCGAGGTCAGCCGCGAAACGTCCTACAGCCCCGAAGAGGAATACCGCGCCCCAGTGACCCCCATCAAGCGTGCGGCCTCCAGCCGCGAAGAGACCACCGGTCTGCGCCAAATCACCACTATCCACCCGCGTTCCTACAACGACGCCAAACTCATCGGGGAAAGCTTCCGTGACGGCATCCCGGTGATCATGAACGTGACGGACATGGGCGAGGCCGATGCCAAGCGCCTGGTGGACTTCTCCGCGGGGCTCGTTTTCGGCCTGCGGGGGAGCATCGAACGAGTCACCAACAAGGTCTTCCTCCTCTCGCCGTCGTACGTCGAGGTCATCGGTGATGACAAGAAGGCCAGTGACAACCAGGCCAGCTTCTTCAACCAAAGCTGACCGGCAGGCAGGATTCGGATGCCAGGCAGGGACACCTGTCTGGCATCTGTGCTGAAATAGACGAGACACATCAGCAGGCTGCCGCGGCAGCCGCAGCAGACATGGAGATAGAAGTTACGGCATGGGAATTGTTTTCGGACTTGTCTATCTCGCCCTCCTGCTGTTTTTCGTAGCCCTTGTGATCCGCCTGGTCTTCGACTGGGTGCAGATGTTCGCGCGCGAGTGGCGCCCGCGGGGCGTGGCGCTGGTGGCGGCGCACACCGTGTACTCCATTACAGACCCGCCGCTCAAAGTACTGCGCAGGATGATCCCGCCCCTCCGGCTCGGCGGCATCTCGCTCGACCTTGGATTCCTGGTCCTTTTCATCGCGGTGTCCATTGCGATGGGAATCACCAGGGGCCTCGCCTGATCCGCTCCACCGGCCTGCCGTGCGGGCTGGACCTGCGGGAACAGTTACTGTTAGGCGAGGAAACTCCGGTTTGACACCCCGGTGTTGAATTAGAGTAAGCAGACCAAATTTAGGTACCGTAGTTTCGACGGCCGGAAGGCCTACTGACTAACCAGACCAGTGAGGTGACCAGATGGCTTTGACGCCAGAAGACGTTGTCAATAAGCGCTTTCAGCCGACCAAGTTCCGTGAGGGCTACGACCAGGACGAAGTTGATGACTTCCTGGACGAGATCGTCGTTGAACTGCGCCGCCTGAACCAGGAGAACGACGAGCTTCGCAAGAAGCTTGCCGAAGCTGGATCCAGCGTTCCGGCCAGCGCCGCCGCCGCACCCGTGGTGGAGAAGGTCCCCGCGCCCGTCAAGTCCGACAAGGATGAGGCCCGCGAGAAGGCAGAGGCTGAAGCCAAGGCTGCCGAAGCCGCCAAGAAGAAGGACGTCCAGCCGGCCGCTCCTGTTGCCTCCGCCCCTGCTGCTGCGGCCGCCGTTTCCACTCCTTCTGCTGAATCCGCCGCCGGATTGCTTGCCATGGCCCAGCAGATGCACGACCGCCACGTCGCCGACGGCCAGGCCCAGAAGGACAAGATCATCGCTGAGGCGCAGATCGAGGCCAGCAGCCTCGTCAACGACGCCCAGGAGAAGTCCCGCAAGATCCTCGGTGCGCTGGAGCAGCAGCGCTCCGTCCTGGAACGCAAGGTGGAGCAGCTGCGCGGCTTCGAGCGCGACTACCGTTCACGCCTCAAGGCCTACATCGAAGGCCAGCTGCGCGATCTCGACGCCCGCGGTTCCGTAGCCACTCCCGAAGTGAGCGAAGCCAACTAGTCCGTCAAGCACGTATTCTGAAAGCCGGTGGCTGAGGATTCCTCGCCGCCGGCTTTCGGCATTGACACCAGTTTTACGAATGAAAGCACCATGACTGACGAACTTGCAGCAGACGCCGCACGCCCGGTTCCGCCCTCTCCAAGTCCCGGGCGGGGGGTGCTGCTGTCCCTCTTTGCCGGGTTTGCGGTTTTCGCCTACGTCCTGGACCAGCTGACCAAACTGTGGGTCACCTCCAGCATGGTGGAGGGTGAACGCATCCCTGTCTTCCCGCCGCTGCTGCACTGGTACTTCATCCGCAATTCGGGGGCCGCTTTTTCCATTGGCGAGAATGTGACGTGGGTGTTCTCCATCATCATGGCCGTGGTGGCGGTGGCCATCCTCTTCCAGATCCGAAAGCTTGGCTCCAGGTGGTGGGCACTGGCCCTGGGCCTGCTGCTCGGCGGGGCGCTCGGCAACCTCACGGACCGGCTCTTCCGCGAACCCTCCTTCGGCATGGGGCACGTGGTGGACTTTATCCAGCTGCCCAATTTCGCCATTTTCAACATCGCCGATTCGGCGGTGGTTTCCGCGGTGGCCATCATCTGCATCCTGACCCTGCGCGGCATTGCGCTGGACGGTACGCGCCTGAGTGCCGAGCGCAAGGATAAAGCCGGCGATGCCTGAGAAGTATGTCGTCGCGGATGAGTTCGCCGGTTCCCGGGCCGACGCCGGACTTGCAGGAATACTTGGCATCTCCCGTTCCGTCGCCGCTTCCCTGATAGCTGGCGGCCATGTGCTGAGCCGCGGCAAGGCCCTGGGCAAGTCGGCCAAGCTGGCGGCCGGAGATGTCCTGGACGTCAGCATGCCGGAACGGCGGGACCCGCTGGAAGTCGTGGAGGAAGTTGTGGAAGGCCTGAAGATCCTGCTGGATGACGACGATTTCGTCGTCGTCGATAAACCCGTGGGGGTTGCCGCGCACCCCTCCCCGGGCTGGGTGGGACCCACCGTCGTCGGAGGTCTCGCGGGGGCTGGCTACCGCATTTCCACGTCCGGGTCCCCGGAGCGGGCGGGCATCGTGCACCGGCTCGACGTCGGCACGTCCGGCGTGATGGTCGTGGCCAAGTCCGAACGGGCCTACACAGCCCTCAAGCGGGCGTTCAAGGAACGCACGGTGGACAAGGTGTACCACGCCGTTGTGCAGGGCCTGCCGGATCCGCTGACCGGAACCATCGATGCCCCGATCGGCCGGCACCCCGGGCACGATTGGCGCTTTGCCGTGATCGAGGATGGCCGCCAGTCCGTCACGCACTATGAAGTGCTGGAGGCCTTCGGCAAGGCCAGCCTGGTGGAAGTCCATCTCGAAACGGGCCGCACCCACCAGATCCGCGTGCATTTCTCCGCGCTCCGCCACCCGTGTGCCGGGGACCTGACTTACGGCGCGGACCCCCGCCTGGCCGCCACGCTGGGCCTGACCCGGCAATGGCTGCATGCCCGCGAACTCGCTTTCGACCACCCGGAGACGGGGGAGCGCATCAGGGTCACCAGCGACTATCCGCAGGACCTTGCATACGCCCTGGAGGTGTTGGGATCGGGCCAGGCCTAACGGGTCCGGCGGTGCCCAGCGATTAGAATGGTGCGGTGACTTCCAGCAATGATTCGTTTGTCCACCTGCACACCCACACCGAATATTCCATGCTGGATGGAGCGGCGCGCCTGGGGGAACTGTTCGACGAAACCGAGCGCCTGGGCATGCCCGCACTCGCAACCACCGACCACGGCTACCTGTTCGGCGCCTTCGATTTTTGGCAGAAGGCCAAGGCCAAGGGCATCAAGCCCATCATCGGCGTCGAAGCCTATGTGACGCCCGGCACCGCACGCACGGACAAGGAGCGCGTCCGCTGGGGCGACGAGTCCCAGCGCAAGGACGACGTTTCCGGCGGCGGCTCGTATACCCACATGACGCTCCTGAGCTACAACAACACGGGCATGCGTAACCTGTTCCGGGCATCGTCCATCGCGTCGCTCGATTCGGTGTTCGGCAAATGGCCCCGGCTGGACCGGGAACTGCTCAACACCTACTCCGAGGGCCTCATCGCCACCACGGGCTGCCCGTCCGGTGAAGTGCAGACCAGGCTGCGGCTGGGCCAGTACCGCGAAGCCCTCGAAGCCGCAGCGGAGTTTCGCGACATCTTCGGTGCGGAAAACTACTTCTGCGAACTGATGGACCATGGCCTGGACATCGAACGCCGCGTGACGGGGGACCTGCTGCGCCTCGCCAAGGAACTGAACCTTCCTTTGGTGGCCACCAACGACCTCCACTACACCCACGAACACGACGCCAAGGCGCACGAGGCACTGCTGGCCATCCAGTCCGGATCCACCCTGCTGGAGCCCACCTACGACAATGGCGGGTCCCGGTTCGCCTTCTCCGGCAGCGGCTACTACCTGAAGTCCCCGCGCGAGATGCGCGAGTTGTTCCGCGACCACCCCGAAGCCTGCGACAACACGCTGCTCATCGCCGAGCGCTGCGAGGTGTCCTTCAACACGGACGCCAACTACATGCCCCGGTTCCCCTGCCCGCCGGGCGAGGACGAAACCTCCTGGCTGGTCAAGGAAGTGGACAAGGGCCTCCACTACCGGTACCCCGGAGGCATCCCGGACGAGGTCCGCAAGCAGGCGGACTACGAACTGGAAGTCATCACCTCGATGGGGTTCCCGGGCTACTTCCTGGTGGTTGCCGACTTCATCAACTGGGCCAAGAACAACGGCATCCGCGTGGGCCCGGGCCGTGGTTCGGGTGCAGGCTCCATGGTGGCCTACGCCATGCGCATCACCGACCTCGATCCGCTGCGCCACGGCCTGATCTTCGAACGCTTCCTCAACCCGGACCGCGTCTCCATGCCCGACTTCGACGTCGACTTTGACGACCGCCGCCGCTCCGAGGTCATCGACTACGTGACCAAGAAGTACGGCGACGAGCGCGTGGCCATGATTGTCACCTACGGCACCATCAAGACCAAGCAGGCGCTCAAGGACTCCTCCCGCGTGCTCGGGTATCCGTTCAGCATGGGCGAGCAGCTCACCAAGGCACTGCCACCGGCCGTCATGGCCAAGGACATCCCGCTGGCCGACATCCAGAACCCGGAAGCCAAGCGCTACAGCGAGGCCGGGGACTTCCGGCAGCTGATCAGCACGGACCCGGAAGCGGCCAAGGTGTTCGAAACCGCCCTGGGCATCGAGGGGCTGAAGCGCCAGTGGGGTGTTCACGCCGCCGGCGTAATCATGTCCTCGGACCCCATCATCGACGTCATTCCGATCATGCGCCGCTTCCAGGACGGCCAGGTCATCACGCAGTTCGACTACCCGACGTCCGAGGGCCTCGGCCTGATCAAGATGGACTTCCTGGGCCTGCGGAACCTGACGATCATTTCCGACGCCCTCGAGAACATCAAGATGAACCGCGGCATCGACCTGGACCTCGAGAAGCTGGAGCTCGACGACGCCGAGTCCTACGAGCTCCTGGCCCGGGGCGACACGCTCGGCGTCTTCCAGCTCGACGGCGGGCCCATGCGGTCCCTGCTGAAGCTGATGAAGCCGGACAACTTCGAAGACATTTCGGCCGTCCTGGCGCTGTACCGGCCGGGTCCCATGGGCGCCAACGCGCACACCGACTACGCGCTGCGCAAGAACGGCGTCCAGGAAGTCATCCCCATCCACCCCGAACTGGAGGAACCCCTCAAGGAAATCCTCGGCGGGACGTTCGGCCTGATCGTCTACCAGGAACAGGTTATGGCCGTGGCGCAGAAGCTCGCCGGCTACTCGCTTGGCCAGGCAGACATCCTCCGCCGTGCCATGGGCAAGAAGAAGAAGTCCGAACTCGACAAGCAGTTTGCGGGCTTCTCGCAGGGCATGCAGGACAACGGCTACTCGATGGAAGCCGTCAAGACCCTGTGGGACATCCTGCTGCCGTTCTCCGACTACGCCTTCAACAAGGCGCACTCCGCGGCCTATGGCGTGATTTCCTACTGGACGGCCTACCTGAAGGCCCACTACGCACCGGAGTACATGGCAGCGCTGCTCACCTCGGTGGGCGACGACAAGGACAAGTCCGCCATCTACCTGAACGAGTGCCGGCGCATGGGCATCACCGTGCTGCCGCCGGACGTCAACGAGTCGGCCCTCAACTTCACCCCTGTGGGCAACGACATCCGATTCGGCATGGGCGCCATCCGCAACGTGGGCGTCAACGCGGTGGAAGCCATGGTGGCGGCCCGTGAAAGCCAGGGCGCCTTCACCTCCTTCAAGGACTACCTGATGAAGGTCCCGGCGGTGGTCTGCAACAAGCGCACCATCGAATCCCTGATCAAGGCCGGCGCCTTCGACTCGCTCGGGCACAACCGTCGGGCCCTTGCCATGGTGCACGAGGAAGCCATCGACTCCGTCATCACGCTGAAGCGGAACGAGGCTATCGGCCAGTTCGACCTCTTCGCCGGCATTGAAGAGACCGAGTCGGAGTCCTCGCTGAGCATCGAGATCCCCGACCTGCCGGAGTGGGAGAAGAAAGACAAGCTGTCCTTCGAGCGCGACATGCTGGGCTTGTACGTGTCCGACCACCCGCTGCAGGGCCTTGAAGGGGTCCTGAGCCAGCACGCAGAAATGAGCATCACGTCGGTGTTGGGCGAGGACGGGCCGCAGGACGGCGCCATCATCACCATTGCAGGCATGATCACGTCGCTGAGCCGGCGCATCGCCAAGGCCAGCGGCAATGCCTACGCCCGGGCCGAAGTGGAGGACCTGGGCGGCTCGATGGAAGTCATGTTTTTCGGGCAGGTGTACGGCCCCATCGCCTCTGTGCTCGCCGAGGACCTGATCGTGGTGGTCAAGGGCCGGTTGCAGAAGCGCGACGACGGCGCCATCACCCTGAACTGCATGGAGCTTTCGGTCCCTGACCTCAGTGAAGGGATGAACGGGCCGCTGGTGATCACCATGCCCACGCACAAGGCCACCGAGGCCGTGGTCACGGAACTGGGCGACGTCCTGCGCACGCACCGGGGCAACTCCGAAGTGCGCCTGCACCTGCAGGGTGACACACGCACCGAGGTCATGGCGCTGCCGGTCCATTTGCGGGTGAACCCCAGCCCGTCACTCTTCGGCGACCTCAAGGTGCTGCTTGGCCCTGCCTGCCTGGACGCGTAGGCAAGGCAATAACGACGGCGGGAAGCACCTCCCGCCGTCGTCCCCTGTCCAGTGGGGAAGCCTAGGAAGGCCCTCAGATCTCGTAATCCAGCGGCACGGGCTGGCCGTACGCTCCTCCGTGGTACAGCAGGGGCGAACCGACCCCGCCCACCTGGCCGTCCACCACCTGGACCACCACCACGGCGTTGTTTTCAAAGGACAGCCGCATCTGCACTTCGCCAATCAGCCATCCGGCCACGTCGTTCAGGATGGGCACCCCGTGCGGGCCGATTTCCCAGTGGTTGCCTTCAAAGCGGTTGCCAGGGCTGGCAAAGCGGGCCGCCAATTCCTGGTTCTCCAGGCCCAGCATGTGGACACCCAGGTACTGGGTGTTGGCCACTGCAGGCCAGGACCTGGAACTGCGCGCCATGTTGAAGGTGAACCGGGGCGGCTTGGCGGACAGGGATGCCACGGAGGTGGCCGTGAACCCGTAGGGCTCGTCCTGGTAGTTCACCGTGATGATGGCCACCCCGGCCGCATGGCGCCGGAACATCTCCCGGAACGTCTGCTCAAAGGGTGCGCTGTTGCTGGTCACCGGAACTCCTGACAGGTGGTTGGATCCTTTACTCCAAGCGTATTCTCCGGCGGGTGGCGTGGCGGCACATCCAGGCGGACGGGTCTTCCGGTTGCGCTGCCTGAACATTTGTTAAGGTTTGTTGAATGACGAAACTTACCCGCCGCATTCCGGCGCGGCTGCCGTGGGCGCTCCTGGTGGTTCCGGCGTTGGCCGGCGTGCCGGCGGGAATCCTGTGGTGGCTGCTTGCCCCCGGGGGACTGAACCTGATCACCAGGGACCCTGCCCTCGCCACCGGCGGCAACCCGGCGGTATGGCTTCCGCGCGACCTGACCCTCGCCGGACTGATGCTGTTCGCCGGATGCCTGCTGGCCGTGTTCCTTGCGGGGAAAAGGCGCCCCAACCCGCAGGCCGCCCTGGTACTCGGGCTGGCCGGCGCGCTGGTGGGGAATGTGCTGGCCTGGCAGGCCGGGGTGCTGTCCGCACGCCTGTGGGGACCCGCCGTCGACTCCTCGGCAAACGCCAGCATTGCCTTCTCGCTCCGCGCATTGCCGGTACTGCTGCTTTGGCCCGCGGCCACGGCGGTGTCCGTTTTTGTGCTGGAACTGCTGGCCCTGCTCAACAAGAAGCCCGGCGCTGACAGCCAGCCGCCGTTCCCGGGGGAGCCGGGGCCTGGTTGGGCAGCTAACAGGGGCACACACAACGCCCCGTAAAATGGTGCGGTGACCATCTCATCGGAGTTCCCCGCCCCCGCAACCGCTGCCGTGAACTACCGCACCATCGACGTCCGCGGACAAAACCTCACCCTGGCGGGCCTCCGGGCAGCCGTGCCCCGGGCCAAGGGCCAGACCGTTGCCAGCGCAGAAGAGAAGGTTTGGGAGATCATCGCCGCCGTTCGAGGGCGTGGCTTTGAGGCACTCTCGGAACTTGCGCTGCGGTTCGACGGCGTGGCACAGGAACACCCGCGGGTTCCCCGGGAGGTGCTGGAGTCTGCACTGGAGCAGTTGGATCCGGCCGTCCGCCACGCGCTCGAGGAATCCATCAGCCGGGCGCGCCGGTTCGCTGACGGGCAGCGTCCGCGCAACGTCGATGTAGAGCTTGGCGACGGCGCCGTGGTGAGCCAGAACTGGGTCCCGGTGGCGCGGGTTGGCCTCTACGTTCCCGGCGGCCTGGCCGTGTATCCGTCCTCGGTGGTCATGAACGTGGTTCCCGCCCTCGCAGCAGGGGTGGAGTCCATCGCGCTTGCCTCCCCGCCGCAGAAGGAGTTCGGCGGACTGCCCCACCCCACCATCCTTGCCGCGGCCGAACTGCTGGGCATCAGCGAGGTCTACGCGATCGGCGGGGCGCAGGCCATCGCCGCATTCGCCTACGGCGTTCCCGGAACCTCCGCCTACCCCGCGCTGGAACCCGTGGACGTGGTGACAGGGCCGGGCAACATCTTTGTTGCCACGGCCAAGCGCCTGGTGAAGGGCGTTGTGGGCATCGACTCCGAGGCCGGGACCACCGAAATCGCAATTCTCGCCGATGCCACCGCGCAGCCCGCCCTGGTGGCTGCCGACCTGATCAGCCAGGCGGAACACGATCCGCAGGCTGCCTCTGTGCTCATCACTGATTCGGAGGACCTGGCCGCCGCGGTCCGTGCCGAGCTTGAACGGCAGGCGGCCGCCACGAAGCACTCTGCCCGGGTCCGCGAAGCGCTGTCCGGGCCCCAGTCCGGCGTCGTGCTGGTGGAGGATTTGGACCAGGGCATCGCCGCCTGTGACGCCTACGCCGCGGAGCACTTGGAGATCATGACCCGGGACGCCGCAGCCGTGGCCGCCCGCATCCGGAACGCCGGCGCCATCTTCGTGGGGGACTACAGCCCCGTCAGCCTCGGCGACTACTGCGCAGGCTCCAACCACGTCCTGCCCACCAGCGGCACCGCAGCATTTTCCTCGGGTCTCAATGTGACCACCTTCCTGCGCGCCATCCAGGTGGTCAACTACAGCAAGGCGGCGCTTGAGGAAGTCAGCAGCCACATCGTGAATCTCTCCCGGGCCGAGGACCTCCCTGCGCACGGCGATGCGGTGACGGTCCGGTTCGCCGGATCCTAGCTACTACATCCACTAATTACAGGCTTGTTATTAGCCCAGATGTAGCCGTAAACTGGTAGACGCCATAGCGCGCTGGTGTTCGCGCGCCCAGAGGGAGTCCCGGCAGCGGGGCATGCGAGAGAGGGACGCAATGTACTGTCCGTTCTGCCGCAATCCTGATTCCCGGGTGGTGGACAGCCGCATGGCTGACGACGGCTCCTCCATCCGGCGCCGCCGGCAGTGCCCGGAGTGCGGCCGCCGGTTCACCACGGTTGAGACCACCAGCCTCACCGTCATCAAACGCTCGGGCGTTGGCGAGCCTTTCAGCCGTGCCAAAGTGATCAACGGGGTCCGCAAGGCCTGCCAGGGACGGCCCGTCAGCGAGGATGACCTCGCGCTGCTCGCACAGGAAGTCGAGGAGCAGATCCGGGCTTCTGGTGCTGCCGAAATCGATGCCCACGAGGTGGGGCTCGTTATCCTCGGACCCCTCCAGAAGCTGGACAAGGTGGCGTACCTGCGCTTCGCCAGCGTCTACCAGGCCTTCGAATCGCTGGAGGACTTCGAAACCGCCATCGCCCTGCTGCGCCATGAAGCCGAGGAAGACTCCAAGGGCACGGCAGCCAGGAACGCCAAGGGCGCCGAGAAGACACCCCTGTAACCTCCGGTGGCGGCAGCGGAGGGGAAGCCGCAACTGCCACCGGCGCATCAATGCAGAACGCCCCGTCCGGCCAGGACGGGGCGTTCAGCGTTGCCGGCCTACTTTGCCAGCTTGTGCTTCAGGGCGATCTCGATGGCCGCGCCCACGATGCCGGCCTCGTTGCGGAGGACTGCCGGCACAATCGGGGTCCGCAGCTTCAGCTTGGGCAGGTACTCGTCGGCACGCTTGGAGATGCCGCCGCCCACAATGAACAGTTCCGGGGAGAACAGGAACTCCACGTGCGAGAAGTAGCGCTGCAGGAGCACGCTGTATTCGTCCCAGGTCAGGCCGTCCCGTTCGCGGGCCACCGCCGAAGCCTTGGTTTCGGCGTCGAAGCCGTCGATCTCAAGGTGCCCGAGTTCTGCGTTCGGGACGAGCTTTCCGTCGAAGATGAAGGCCGAGCCAATGCCCGTGCCCAGGGTAATCACCAGGACCGTGCCGCCAACGCCGGCACCGGCGCCGTAGCGGGCTTCGGCAAGACCGGCGGCATCGGCGTCGTTGATGACTTCCACCGGCCGGTTGAGCCGGGCCGTCAGCATCGCATCGATGTCAGTGTTAAGCCAGGCCTTGTCCACGTTGGCGGCTGAGTGCACCACGCCGTGCTGGATGATGCCCGGGAAGGTGACACCCACGGGGGAATCCGGGGCGGGCGCTTCCGGGCGGGCCGAGAGTTCGGCCACCACCAGTGCCACTGCTTCCGTCACGGCCTCCGGCGTTGCGGGCTGCGGCGTGGGAACCCGGAACCGTTCGCCCAGGAGTTTGCCCTTCTTGAGGTCAACTATGCCGCCCTTGATTCCCGTACCTCCGATGTCGATGCCGATCAGCGGGGCTTTCTTCTGCGGTTTTTCGTCCTTTTTGGCCAAAATGCGTTTCCGTTCGTGGCAGTGCGGGCAGGGAAGGGCGGCCGGTGGCCGCCCCGAAAGGGGTGCCCGGCGGGAAGCCGGACGTTTGGGGTGCAGGAGGTTGGAGCGTTGCGCTTTGCCCGTCAGGGCAGGGTGAGGATCTCGGCTCCGGATTCGGTGACC
Organism: Pseudarthrobacter sp. NamE2; assembly: GCF_005796205.1. GTDB lineage: Bacteria > Actinomycetota > Actinomycetes > Actinomycetales > Micrococcaceae > Arthrobacter. The sequence goes on from NZ_VAHN01000014.1 coordinate 81,514, forward strand.
AGCAGAGTGTGCTCGAACTGGGCGGTGCGCTTGCGGTCCTTGGTTACCACGGTCCAGTCGTCGGCCCACATGTCCCACTCCACCGTGCCCAGCGTGAGCATCGGCTCGATGGTGAACACCATGCCGCTTTCGATCACCGTGCTGTAGGCCGGGGCGGCATCGTAATGCGGGATGATCAGCCCGGTGTGGAACGCCTCGCCGACGCCATGCCCCGTGAAGTCCCGGACCACGCCGTAGCCGAACCGCTTGGCGTAGGACTGGATGGCACGGCCGATGACATTGATTTCACGGCCGGGTGCCACCGCCTTGATGGCCCGGTTCAGCGACTCCTGCGTCCGCTCCACCAGCAGGCGGGACTCTTCATCCACGTCGCCCACCATAAAGGTGTAGTTGGTGTCGCCGTGGACACCGTTGATGTAGGCCGTGATGTCGATGTTGATGATGTCGCCGTCCTGCACCAGCGTGCTGTCCGGGATGCCGTGGCAAATGACCTCGTTCAACGAGGAGCACAACGACTTCGGGAAGCCCCGGTAGCCAAGCGTGGACGGGTAGGCGTTATGGTCCAGCAGGAATTCGTGGCCTACCTTGTCCAGCTGGTCCGTGGTGACGCCGGGCTGGATGTGCTTGCCCACCTCCACGATGGCCTGGGCCGCGATCTTTCCGGCAATGCGGATCTTCTCGATGGTCTCGGCGGACTTCACTTCCGAACCCGTGAATTTTGCGGGAGCGGGCTTCCCCACATACTCCGGGCGGGGGATGGACGCCGGGACTGGACGCTGCGGACTTACGGTACCGGGGGTGAGGGTGCCGATGGGTGCAGTGGAGGCAAGGGAAGGCATAGATTGATCATATAAGGCACCGCAGAACGGGGAGCAACGATGACTGAGTACTGGTACAACATCAAGACCCACGAGGTGGAAGAGGACCGGCTCTCCGACTGGAGCCAGCTGATCGGGCCCTACCAGAGCCGGGAAGAGGCCGAACACGCCCTCGAAAAGGTCCGGGCGCGGAATGAGGCCTGGGAAAAGGACGACGACGACTGAGGGCTGGGTGCCTTCACCGCCATTTCTAGAACGCGTGTTCCGGGCCGGGGAACTGGCCGGATCTGACGTCGTCGCCGTAGGCGGTGGCGGCTTCCAGCAGGGTGTTGCGCAGGTCCGCGTACTGCTTCACGAACTTGGCCATCCTCCCGCCCCGCAGGCCCGCCATGTCCTGCCAAACGAGGACCTGGCCGGTGGTTTCCTTGCCTGCGCCGATGCCCACGGTGGGAACGGCGACGGCGGCGTCCACTGCCGCTGCGGTTTCGGCCGGCACCATTTCCATCAGCACGCAGAAGGCTCCGGCCTCTGCCAGCGCCACGGCGTCGTCAATGAGCCGCCGGGCGTCGTCGCCGCGGCCCTGCACCCGGTACCCGCTCAGGGCGTGTTCGCTCTGCGGGGTGAAGCCGATGTGCGCCATAACGGGAATGCCGGCCTGCACCATGGCCTGCACGGTGGGTGCGTAAAACCTGCCGCCCTCGATCTTGACAGCATGGGCCAGGCCTTCCTTGAGGAACCGGACTCCGGTGGCAACCGCCTGCTCCGCGGAAACCTCGTAGCTGCCGAACGGCAGGTCCGCCACCACCAGGGCCCGCTTGGCGGACCGGGACACGGCGCGGCAGAGGGGAAGCAGTTCGTCAACGGTGACCGGGAGGCTGGTTTCGTTGCCGAAGACGTTGTTGGAGGCTGAATCGCCCACCAGGAGGACCTCGATGCCCGCGGCGTCGAAGATTTCGGCCGTGTACTGCTCGTAGGCGGTCAACATCGCAAACTTTGTGCCGTCCCGCTTGGCCTGCTGCAGGTGGTGGATGCGCACCTTCGCCGGCTTTGGCCCCGTTGCGCCGGCTGGTGGCTGCGTCGGCCCTCCGCCGTAGGGTGCGGGGACGTCCGCGGACGCGCTGGAGTTGGGGCTGTTTGTTGAGGCCATGGCACGAGCGTAGTGCGGCGGCCGCGCTCCTAGCTACCACCTGCACCCGGACGCCCGGGGTGATACGTGCCATAAGCCCGTGTTAACGGTGTGTTACGCGCCGCGCAGGCTCCAGCACGGGCGCGGAATGCTTAGTACAGTAATTGTGAACTGCTCCTGGCTGCCCCCAACTTTCGCGCGGGCCGGAGCATGGACGTTGACCGGAGAAGAGGCCATCATGGACCGCCAGCAAGAGTTTGTCCTGCGCACAATCGAAGAGCGCGACGTACGTTTCGTGCGCCTGTGGTTCACCGACGTCGTGGGTTCGCTCAAGTCCGTGGCCCTCGCCCCGGCCGAGGTGGAGGGGGCCTTCGAGGAAGGACTCGGCTTCGACGGGTCCGCCATTGAGGGCCTGGCCCGCGTCTTCGAGTCGGACATGCTGGCACAGCCCGACCCGTCCACGTTCCAGATCCTGCCGTGGCGCGGCGAAACGGAACAGACCTCAAGGATGTTCTGCGACATCCTTACCCCTGACGGTGAACCGTCCGCCGCTGACCCGCGCAACGTGCTCAAGCGGACCCTCGCCAAGGCTGCGGACATGGGCTTCACCTGCTACACCCACCCGGAGATCGAGTTCTACCTGCTGAAGTCCCAGGAACTCGGCCCGGACGGCGCACCGGTGCCGGTGGACGAGGGCGGCTACTTCGACCACGTCCCGGGCGGCGTTGCCCAGGACTTCCGCCGCACCGCCGTCACCATGCTGGAATCGGTGGGCATCTCGGTGGAGTTCAGCCACCACGAGGGCGGGCCCGGCCAGAACGAAATCGACCTGCGCTACGCCGACGCCCTGCAGACGGCGGACAACATTATGACCTTCCGCACCGTCATCAAGGAGGTGGCGCTGCAGCAGGGCACCTACGCCACCTTCATGCCCAAGCCGTTTACGGCGCACCCGGGTTCGGGCATGCACACCCACTTCTCCCTGTTCGAGGGCGACACCAACGCCTTCTATGAGGCCGGCGCCGAATTCCAGCTGTCCAAGACGGCCCGCCAGTTCATCGCGGGCATCCTCAAGCACGCACCGGAATTTACCGCCGTCACCAACCAGTTCGTGAATTCGTACAAGCGGCTGTGGGGCGGCGGCGAAGCTCCGAGTTACCTGAGCTGGGGCCACAACAACCGCTCTGCCCTGGTCCGCGTGCCGCTGTACAAGCCCGGCAAGGGCCAGTCAGCACGGATTGAATACCGCGGCATCGACTCGGCGGCCAACCCGTACCTTGCCTACGCCGTGCTTCTCGGCGCCGGGCTGAAGGGCATCGAGGAGGGCTACGACCTTCCGGCCGCCGCCGAGGACGACGTCTGGTCGCTGAGCTCAGCGGAGCGGCGCGCCATGGGTCACGACCCGCTGCCGGCGAGCCTGCACGATGCCATCCGCTCCATGGAGGATTCGGAACTCATGCCGCAGATCCTGGGCGAGCAGGTTTTCGAGCACTTCCTGCGCAACAAGCGCGCCGAGTGGCAGGACTACCGGCTGCAGGTGACGCCCTACGAGCTTCAGCGCAACCTCGGCATTCTCTAGGGGGCGGGCGTGAGCCTGGCGCGCCGCCTTATCGCGGCCGGATTCAGCGACCTGGACAAGGGTGAACGCTTCCTGGCGGCCCCGGAACTGGAGGGGCTGGACCAGGACACGCTGTTCGCCGGCCTGCAGATGGCCGCGAGCCCGGACACCGCCCTGCAGTCCCTGGTCCGGCTCATTGAGAAACACCCGGACCTCCGGGGCCTGGCCGGTGCCGGGTCCGAGGCCAGTGAGCCGCTTTACCGTGTCCTGGGCGCCTCAGAAGCGCTGGGTGAGTTCCTGATCCGGCATCCCGAACACCTCGAGGCCTTCAACGTCAGGCCCAGCCCGGAACCGCTCCCGGCGGATCCGGTGCAGTTGCGTGCGGGCCTGCTGCAGTCTGTGGGGGCGGACCCGCGTGCAGCCCGCCCCGTGGCTGCACTAACAGGGCCGGACGCCTACGCCGCCCTGCGTGTCGCGTACCGCAGGGGAGTGGTGGACCTTGCCGTGAAGGACCTGTGCGCCGCGGATCCGCTCGACTTTCTGCCCTCGGTGGGTGGGGAGCTGGCGGACCTTGCCGGGGCAGCCATCGAAGCGGCACTTGCTGTCTCGCGTGCCGAGGCGGCGGAACAGTACAGCGCCACCGACGTTGCCGACGTCGGGCTGGCCGTGATCGGCATGGGCAAGTGCGGCGCCCGCGAACTCAACTACATTTCCGACGTCGACGTTATCTACGTCGTGGACGGCGGAAGCCTGGAAGACGCGCAGGCCGCCACGATCGGTACAGCCCTCGCCAGCGGAATTTCCCGTGCCATATCCTCCGTGGCCAGGGAACCGGGCCTGTGGGAGGTGGACCCGAACCTGCGCCCGGAGGGCAAGTCCGGCCCCCTGGTGCGCACCCTGGCCTCGCACGAGGCATACTACGCGCGCTGGGCTGAAAGTTGGGAGTTCCAGGCCCTCCTGAAGGCCCGCACCGTTGCCGGGGACGCCGACCTTGGGCACCGGTATGAGGAGGCTGTGGCCCCGCTGATCTGGAATTCCGCCGGCCGTGAGGGTTTCGTTGATTCGGTGCAGGCCATGAGGCGGCGGGTTACCGAGCACATTCCCGCGGCAGAGGAACAGCGGCAGATCAAGCTCGGCCGCGGTGGCCTGCGGGACGTCGAGTTCACCGTCCAGCTGCTGCAGCTGGTCCACGGCAAAGCCGATGAAACACTGCGACGGCGGGACACCACCTCCGCCATAGCCGCCCTGTCCGCGGGGGGATATATAGGTCGGACAGACGCCGCCGCCTTCGACAAGGCCTACCGCTACCTTCGGCTGCTGGAGCACCGGATCCAGCTGTTCCAGCTGCGCCGGACACACCTCATGCCCGTTGCCGAACCCGCCCTGCGGGCGCTGGCGAAGGCGGTCCTGGGCCCGTTCTCGAACGAACGGCCGCATCCGGACGCACTGCTGGCGGCGTGGCAGAAGACCAAGCGCTCCGTCCGTGAACTTCACGAGCGGATCTTCTACCGGCCGCTGCTGAACACAGCCGCCAAACTGAGCAGCGAGGATGCCAGGCTGTCGCCGGAGGCAGCGCAGGGCCGCCTCGCCGCGCTTGGCTACCGCGATCCGCAGGGCGCCATGCGGCACATTGAGGCCCTCACCGCCGGAGTCAGCCGGCGGGCTGCATTGCAGCGGCAGTTGCTGCCGATCCTCCTGGACTGGCTGGCCGAAGGAGTGGATCCCGACGCCGGGCTGCTGGCCTTCCGGCGGGTAAGTGAAGCGCTGGGAACAACGCACTGGTACCTGGGCCTGTTGCGGGACTCGAATGCTGCTGCCGAGCGGTTGTGCCATATGCTGTCCAACTCGCGGCTGATCGCCGACCTGCTGGAGGTCTCACCGGAATCGGTGGCCTGGCTGGGACAGGACAAGGACCTTTTGCCGGTGCCGTTCGAGGCGCAGTGGCAGGAAATCCAGTCGAAGATGTCGCGGCATGCCGACCCGGAAAGCGCCATGCGCCTGATCCGGCTGATCCGCCGGCGCGAGATCCTGCGCATCGCCGTGGCTGATGCGGTTGGACTGCTGGACCAGGACCAGGTGGGAGTGGCCCTGGCGGACACGGACCGGGCAGCTGTACTGGGTGCCCTCCGGGTGGCGGAAAACGTGGTTTCGGCCACCGGCCCTCTGAAGACTTCCGTGCTGGTGGTGGCCATGGGACGCCAGGGCGGACGTGAGATCGGCTACGGCTCGGACGCCGACGTGATGTACGTGCACCGGGCACTCCCGGGTTTCACACAGGAAGAGGCACAGGAACAGGCGTCCCGGATTGTCGGAAAGATCTCCAGCCTGCTGACCCAGCCCGTGAAGCCCGCCATCATGGCCGAACGCGTGCTCAAGATGGACGCCGACCTGCGGCCGGAGGGAAAGAACGGCGCGATGGTCCGCTCGTTGGAATCCTACGCGGAGTATTACCGCCGCTGGTCGCTCATCTGGGAGGCCCAGGCCCTGTTGCGTGCGCGTCCCATGGCGGGCGACGACGGGCTGGCCGCGGACTTCCTGGGGCTCATCGATCCCATCCGGTACCCGGAGTCGGTTTCGGAACAGGACGTCCGGGAGATCCGGCGCATCAAGGCGAGGGTGGAGTCGGAACGGCTGCCGCGCGGGGCGGATCCTGCCCGGCACCTGAAGCTGGGGCGCGGCGGCCTGAGCGACGTCGAATGGCTGGTCCAGCTCCTGCAGCTCCAGCATGCCGGCAGGCACCCGGAGCTGCGGACAACCTCCACGGTTGCGGCACTGGAAGCCGCTGCGGAGCTTGACCTGCTCACGAGGGAAGACGCGGACCTGCTATGCACTGCGTGGCGCCTGGCGAGCCGGATCAGGTCCGCCAACGTCATCTGGAACGGCAAGTCCTCGGACCTGCTGCCCTCTTCCCGGCGGGACCTCGAAGCGGTGGCGCGGTGGTGCGGCTACGAGCCCGGCAACGCCACGGCACTTGAGGAGGACTACCTGCGGGTCAGCCGCCGGGCACGGGCGGTCTTTGATCGACTCTTCTACGGTTCCTAGCGGGCGGAGAGCCCGGCGGCATTGCGTTCAGCAAGCGATTGCCCGATTATGTGGGTGGCGGTGTTCTTCAACCTTGTTGGGGGGAAGGCTTGAACAGTCTTCGTCTCGGGGGGCATTCGTCAGGAGGTCCGGCTCCCGGTCTCAGCACGTCTGGAGCCGGGCCTCCACCTGCTTAAGGGCGATCCTGGCTGCGACAAACCCTCCAGCAGTCCGGGGGACATGCAAAGGCGGCCACCGGATCACCGGTGGCCGCCTTTGCATTCTTAGGACATCAGAGACTAGACGCCGTAGTACAGCTCGAACTCGTAGGGGTTCGGGCGCAGGGACAGCGGTCGGATCTCGTTCTCGTACTTGTACTCGATCCAGGTATCGATCAGGTCCTGGGTGAACACACCGCCGGCCTGCAGGAACTCGTTGTCCTCGCGCAGGGCCTCCAGGGCTTCCTCGAGCGTGCCCGGGGCCTTGGGGATGTCCTTGGCTTCCTCGGCGGGGAGCTCGTAGAGGTCCTTGTCGATCGGAGCCGGGGGCTCGATGCGGTTGCGGATGCCGTCCAGGCCGGCCATCAGCTGGGCAGCAAATGCCAGGTACGGGTTGGAGGAGGGGTCCGGTGCGCGGAACTCGATGCGCTTGGCCTTCGGGTTGCTGCCCGTGATGGGGATGCGGATGCCGGCGGAGCGGTTGCCCTGCGAGTACACCATGTTGACCGGAGCCTCGAAGCCCTTGACCAGGCGGCGGTAGGAGTTCACCGTGGGGTTGGTGAAGGCCAGGACGGCGGAGGCGTGCTGCAGCAGGCCGCCGATGTACCAGCGGGCAGTGTCGGACAGGCCGGCGTAGCCCTTCTCGTCGTAGAACAGCGGCTGGCCGTTGTTCCACAGGGACTGGTGGCAGTGCATGCCGGAGCCGTTGTCGCCGAAGACCGGCTTGGGCATGAAGGTCACGGACTTGCCCCACGCGTCTGCGGTGTTCTTGATGACGTACTTGAACTTCTGCAGGTCATCTGCCGCGTGCGTGAGGGTGGTGAACTTGTAGTTGATCTCAGCCTGGCCGGCGGAACCGACTTCGTGGTGGCTGCGCTCGACTTCGAGGCCGGCTTCGTCCAGGGCAACACACATGGCGTCGCGCAGGTCAGCCTGCTTGTCGGTGGGGGAGACCGGGAAGTAGCCGCCCTTGACGGGAGTCTTGTAGCCCAGGTTGCCGCCCTCTTCCTCGCGGCCGGTGTTCCAGTGGGCCTCTTCGGAGTCGATCTTGTAGAAGCTGCCCTGCGGGGAGGACTGGTACTGGACGTTGTCGAAGACAAAGAATTCAGCCTCGGGGGCGAAGAATGCGGTGTCGGCGATGCCGCTGGCAGCCAGGTAGGCCTCGGCCTTCTCCGCGACGCCGCGGGGATCGCGGTGGTAGGGGTCGCCGGTGCGGGGGTTGACGATGGAGAAGTTCAGCGCGAGGGTCTTCTCCATGCGGAAGGTGTCCAGGTACGCGGTGGTGACGTCCGGGATCAGCTGCATGTCGGACTCGGCGATGCCCTGGAAGCCGCGGATGGAGGAACCGTCGAAGAGCTGGCCGTTGATGAAGAAGTCGGCGTCAACACTCTTGGCGGGGACGTTGAAGTGCTGCTGGACGCCGGGAAGATCGGTGAAGCGGATATCGACGAACTTAATATCTTCGTCCTTGATGAACTTGAGGACTTCGTCCGCAGTCTTGAACATCTATGCTCCTAACGCATATGTAATATCTGGCGTGCAAGCCATCTGAGCCAGCGCAATCCGAAAGCAGGGAGAACTCAAGGTTTTCCCTGCCGGAGGTATCGCTTGAAACTGCCAACAGCCTATGGACGCGGCATTTCCCGTCCGTGTCCGCATTGTTTCGGGCAGGTTACAGAATGCCCTGCTAAGGCAACGCTATCGGGCGTCCACAGTGTGGTCGACCTCCATCCGGGATGTGGGCGGACGTCCCTGCCCGACGGTCGGTAAACTTGGACGGTGGTAGATCGCAAAGACATTGGCTCGTGGCTCAGCGGACCGGACACATCCGGTGTTTCGAAGTATCCAGGGGAGCGGTTGGGTTTGCCCGAGTCGGGTCCTGGCTCGGTTGCCCGGGCCGGCCGCCGCATTGTTGCGATCACGATTGACTGGACCATCGCGCTGCTGATCAGCAACGTTGCATTTGGCGGCAATTCCTGGGCCACGCTGGCCGTGTTTGCCGTCGAACAGGTCCTCTTGGTGGGCACCCTCGGGTACAGCATCGGGCACCGGGCGATGGGAATCGCGGTGGTCAAGCGCGGCGGCGGCAGTCCCGGACCGCTCGCGGCATTGGTGAGGGCCGTGCTGCTTTGCCTGGTGATCCCGGCCGTGATTTTCGACCCGGACCAGCGCGGCCTTCATGACAAGGCCATGAACACCGTGCTGATCCGCATTTAGGGACCGCCGCTAAACGCGGCTTGCCTCCACGGCCGGTTCCTCCTCGCGGGCCGCGGCGCCGCCGAGGTAGCCGCGCTTGCCCGCCCACCGTTCGAACAGGATCGTGGCAAACGGGAAGACAGCGGAGATGCCGGCAAACAGTGCCACCGTGAACGGCCAGCGCTGCAGCCGCCACAGGGCAAGCGCAGCGAAGCCGTATCCCACAAAGAGGGCGCCGTGGATGGGGCCGGCCACCTGAACTCCGAGTTCGGTGGTTCCGGCGATCCACTTGAAGTACATGCCCGCCAGCAGGGCGGCCCAGCTGATGGCTTCGGCAATGGCGAGGATCCGGAATGCGCGGATGACGAGGTTCTTGAGCGGCATAAGTCCTGTCCTGAAATTTCGGCGGCGGTTCGGGAGGGTGCATAGAAACGCCCCGGTTCCGGCGGGGCCGGAACCGGGGCGTTTCAGGGGCCTAGCGTCCGCGGTTGGGACGTGCCTTGTAGGGGTCGATGCCCTTGGGGATGGGAAGCCGGTTCCCCAGTGATGCAATGCGCTTTGAGACAGCGTTCACCTCAACCTTGGTGAGTTCCTTCTTCAGCTTGCCCATCTTTTTGGCCACCTGGCTCAGCGGTACCTGGCCCTCGCCGCGGCCGCTTTCAATCACGTGGACCGTGACATTGGGCAGGATGCGGGCGAGGCGCTTGCGCTCGGCGTCGAGCAGCGGCTTGACCCGGTGCGTGGGCCCTTCGCTGACAAGTACGACGCCGGGACGTCCGATGGCGCGGAACACGGCGTCCTGCGTGCGCGGGTTCACGGCAACCGGCTGCTCCTCGGTGATCCAGCCGCGGCGGAGGGTTCCCAGGGCGGCACCGGAGGCGCCGGGCTGGTTTTCGATCTGGGCGAAAGCGGCCCGTTCGGCACGGCGCGAAAGGATCAGCGTGGCGCCCAGCAGGCCGAGCGGGATGCCGATGATCAGGCCCGTGATCCAGTTGTCCAGCCAGAATCCGACCAGGAAGCTGACAGCCACGACGCCGAGGAAGACCAGCAGCATCAGCCACGGGACCATCGGGTCGTGGCGGCGGGTCATTGTGAAGACCTCACCGATCTGCTTGAGCCGGCTCGGCTTCTTGGGCTTGGCTTCTTTCGGCTTGCGCGGGAAGAGGCCGCGCTTCACCGCGCTGGAGCCCGCGGGAGTGGAATTGCTGGAATCAGGGGATTTCGCCATAGTGCCTCAATTCTACGTGACTGAAGGCCGAGGGCCGGACGCCGGACGGTTCCGGTGCCGGCCCTTGGAGGCACTGGCGCATGCCAGCGGAAGCAGCCGCTAGGAGTGTGCCGCCAGCAC
>NZ_VAHN01000015.1 GCF_005796205.1 Pseudarthrobacter sp. NamE2
TGACGGCACCCACCGCGTCTCGCTCGATGAAGTCATCATCACCATGCGCGAAACCGGCAAAGACATGAGCTCCAAATACAAGGAAACCGCCATGGGCGGCCTCGCCGTCAACGTTGTCGAATGCTGACCCCGCACCTCAGGTCGCCGAGTCAAGGCGGCAGGGCATGGAGGGTTACAGGCTTTAGACTTGAGGCTGCATGTCCGCACGCATCCACGAGTACCGAAACCGCGCATCAACCCGATTGGACACGGCCCCCTTGCGAGAATTCACCGCACGTTTTGCCACAGCCGAGGAAATTGAAAACTGGGACAAGCACGTCACGGCGAACCCGAACGGCGGCAACATGCTGCAGTCGGCCGCCTACGCGTCGGTGAAGAACGGCAGCGGCTGGAAGGTCCGCTTCCTGGTTCTCGAAAGCGGAGACACGGCGAGCTACAACCTGGTGCTGGAGAAGAAGTTTCCCGTACTCGGCAGGCTCTGGTACCTCATCAAGGGCCCTGACCTGGCTGCGCCTACAGAGCTGAAGGCCGCACTGGAAGCCTGCGCCGCTTTCGTCCGCAGCCGGAAGCTGAACGTCTTCACCATCAAGATCGAGCCGGACATGGTGGACTCCGCTGAGGCGCGGGCGGAGCTGGCCGGCGCCGGCCTGGTTAAGGCGCCCAATATCCAGTCCAACGATTCCACCGCCCTGCTGGACATCTCCGCACCGGAAGAGGCCGTTTTCAAAGCCATCTCCTCCCGCGCCCGCAACGCCATCCGCCGCGCTGAACGGGAAGGCTGCGAGGTAGTCCGCCTGGAACAGGGCCCGGACACCTACCGGGCGCTGTACGACCTCATGGCAGACACCGTCAAAGCCAAGGGCTCCATGCCGCTGCGCAGTTATGACTACTACGCCAGCTTCTGGGACGAGTTCTGCAACCGCGGGCAGGGCAACTTCTTTTTCACCTTTGAAGACGGCAAACCGAGCGTCGGCGCGTTCGTCATCAATTACGGCGCCAAGGCAACCTACAAGGACGGCGGATCCACCCAGAACCGCAAGCAGTACGGCGATTCGCACCTGGTGCAGTGGGCCGCCATCCGCCGGATGCAGGAACTTGGCTGCACCGAGTACGACTTCTGCGGTACTCCGCCGGCCGACCGCATCAAGGACAAGAGCCACAACCTGTACGGCATGGGCATGTTCAAAACCAGCTTCACCAAGACCGTCACGGACTTCGTGGGCTGCCACGACTACATCCTTTCGCCCCTCAGGCACAGCCTCTGGGTCAAAGGGGGTGAAAGGGTGTTCCGCCGGATCGAGACGGCAAGGACCGGACAGCAGTTCTACTGACCCGCCGGCATCGGCGGCACCGCCGCCCAGCGGGGTGCCGCACCGGCATGCCTCCCACCTGACACCCGTCCCGCCCGCGGCTGCACTGCCAGGCCCGGAACAACTCCCCAGAAGGAAGTCCCGTGAATCCAGTTTCCACCACCACAGACCTTGAGTTCGCGGTCATCAGCGACGCCGACTTCGAGGCGTTCGCGCTGAAGCACCCCCAGAACAGCTTCCTGCAGTCGGTCGATTTCGCCGGCTTCCAGCGCTCCCGCGGGCAGCAGGTGGAACTGTTCGGGGTCCGCCGGAACGGCGGACTCGTGGCGGCAGGAAAGCTGAACTACACCACAACCCGGCTGGGCTACACGGTGTGCGAATGCGCCAAGGGACCACTGATGGACTATGCGGACCCGGACCTGGTGCGTGCCGTCGTCGTACTCCTCCGCAAGCGGGCCGCCAAGCGCAAGGCAGCCGAGCTGCGCATCTCGCCGAACCTTAAGTACATCGCACGTGACGAGGATGGCGCCGAACACCCTGAGGTGGAGGACAACCGCGCCCTGGTGGCGCAGCTGGAAGGCCTGGGCTTCCGGCACCAGGGCCTGGACATGGATTTCGTCAACGTCAACTGGATGTTCATCAAGAGCCTGGAAGGCATCCAGGACGCTGAAGAGCTGATCATGAGCACGAGCTACCGCACCCGGAAGGCCATCCGCAAGGCGGAAAAGAACGGCGTGTTCCTCGAACAGGCCACGCTGGACACACTGGACGACTTCTATGGCGCGCTGAGCCTGGCAGGGGACGAAAAGGGGTTCGTCTACCGCGAGCGTGCCTACTACGAGCACCTGCTGCGCACCACGTCGCCGGAATTCACCAAGCTCATGATGGCCAAGATCGACATCCCGGCCTACCGCAAGTCCATCACCGAACGGCTCGAAGCAGAGTCCTCCACTGCCGCCGACCTTCGCCGCGAGGTGGAGGAGACCGGCAGCAAGAAGAAGGCCAACAGGCTCAAGGTGGTCCAGGACCTGGTGGACAGCTACGAGCGCAGCCTCAGGGACATTGAACGGTTCCCCGACTCGGTGGGCGTAGCCACGGTGGCCGCCATCCACTTCGTCTGCTACGGGGACGAGGTGGTGTGCGTTATCGGGGGGACCGTGCAGGACTACATCTACTTCAACGGCGCCACGTCGCTGTATTGGGGCATGATGCTCCACGCCCTGGAAAAGGGCTACCCGCGCTACAACTTCTATGGCACCTTCGGCATCTCCGGCCAGGACCAGGAAGGCCACGGCGGCTACGAGTTCAAGAAGGGCTTCGGGGGCGAAGTAGTGCAACTGGTGGGCGACTTCGTGATGCCCGTCCGGCCTGCAGTCTTCCACGCCAACCGGCTGGCCCGGGCGGCAGCAGCCGCGGCCCGCACAATTCTGGGCAAGCTGCCTTTTAAGCGCCCGTCGTAACCAGCCGCGGCCACTGCCCAGGGAAGGGAACCATGACTGACCAGCCGGAGCGCCCCGGAAGCAAGACGCCCCAAACAGGAATTCCCGGGACCGGAGGCCCCGGGAACCAACGCCCCGGGATCGGAGGGCCCAAGGCCCGGCAGCACCCCGAGGCCCTGCCCAAAACCGAGCCGCTGACGCCGGCCGAACTGCGCCAGAACGCCGCAGCCCGCAAGATGCTGCGCCGCCTGGTCCAGGGGGAAAACCCCCCGACGGCGCCGCTCAGCATCGTGGACAGGCTGGCCGGCAGCCCCTACGCAAATCCCACCATCCAGGTGGGCGGCGTGGATACATCGGCCAGGAAAACCCTGGACTTCGCGCTGCACCTGGCCGAGACAATGTTCCGCTACGGCGCCGGGGCGCTGGAAGTGGAAACCAGCATCATCGCTGTTACCGCCGCACTGGGGCTGAAGAACATCGAGGTGGACATCACCAACCAGTCGGTGGGAATCAATTACGCTCCCAAGGACCAGCCGCCCATCGCATTGCTGCGCGTGGTGCGCTCCTGGACCAACAACTATGCCGGCCTGGCCAAGGTGCACCAGCTGGTGACGGACATCGTGGCCGGGGGAGTGGGCCGCGACGAGGCCGTCCGCCGCCTGAACGAGGCCATCACCAGCCCCAAGCCGTATCCCCGGTGGATGGTCACGGCCGCCTTCGGTGTCTTCGCCGCGGCGTTCGTCGGTGTGCTGGGCGGCGGTCCGGTGTCCTCCGCGATCGCGTTCGTGGCCAACATTGGCGTCAGCCTGGTGTCCCGCCAGCTGGGCCGGTGGCGTGTCCCGGACTTCTTCATCACCGCCAGCAGTTCCTTCCTGGTGACCCAGCTGGCGCTGCTGCTGTGGCAGTTTGGCCTGACCAACTCGCCGGCGATCGTGGTGGTGGGCGGCATACTGTTGCTGCTGCCCACGGGACGGCTGGTCTCATCGGTGCAGGATGCCATCAACGGATTCCCGGTAACGGCGGCCGGACGGTTCCTGTCGACGCTGCTGACATTCGGCGCCATCGTGGCCGGCATCGCAGTGGCTTTCGTGGTGGGGGAGCTGACGGGGATGCAGCGGATCGACGTCACGCAGACCTTCCCGCCCGCCTACGACCTGTGGGTGCTGGTTATCCTTGTGGCGGTGGCCGTGATAGCCATCGGCGTCACGGAGCAGACCACGTGGCAGCTCCTGCTGCCCACAGCGGCTGTGGGCGTGGCAGGATACTTTGTCCTGCTGGGCGGCGGCCTGCTCGGAATCGGTGACCGGTTCTCGCCGGCGCTCGCCGCCGTCGTCATTGGCCTGCTTGCCCGTGTGGTGGCACTGCGGATGGGCGCGCCCCAGCTGGTGGTGGCCGTCCCGGCGGCGCTGATCCTGTTGCCGGGCCTCACCATCTTCCGGTCCATGTACGTACTGACCGTCGAGGAAGCGGAAATCCTGCTGGGCGCCGGAGGGATGCTCAGCGCCGGTGCGATCGTGCTGGGAACGGCAGGCGGCATCGTCCTCGGCGATACGCTCGCCCGGCCGCTGACCCGCGGGCTGGCCAGCAACGAGCGGCGCCGGGCGCGCCGCCGCTGAGCCGGCCGCAGCGCGGGTGGTCTTAGATCTGCCCGACCGGAAGCTTCTTTTCCGCCTGGAACACGTCCTCCACCCGGCCCTGTGCCCAGTAGCCGGACAGTGAAACCTGGTTGCGCTGCAGCCTGCGCTGCACAAAAAAGACGTCACGCAGCGCCTTCATGTACCCGCGCTCGCCGTGCGCGAAGACGTCCACTGTTCCGGCCGGCCACTCAGCCTCGGCCACCGCCGTGGGCAACCGGTCACTGGAACCTGCGGGGACGCCGTCGCGGAACAGCCAGGTGATCTTCACCCCGGCCGGAGCGGAAATCGGTTGGACGTCGGCTTGTGAGCCCACTTCCAGGAAGGCTTGGCCTGTGGCGTCGGCAGGCAACGATTCGATGCTTGCTGCGATGGCCGGCAGGGCCGCCTCGTCGCCGGCAAACAAGTACCAGTCAGCCTCCGGGTTGGGGTTGTAGGCGCCGCCAGGGCCGGTGAAAGTCAGCTGGTCGCCTGGCTGGGCCTTTGCCGCCCATGGCCCGGCAAGCCCCTGGTCACCGTGCACCACGAAGTCGATGGCCAGTTCCTGCGCCTGCTCATCGACCCGGCGCAGCGTGTAAGTGCGGGTGTAGGGCCACTGCTCGCGCGGCATGGTTTCCCGGATGTTCCACAGGTCCAGCGGCGAGGGGTACTCGATGCCGGGCTGCGGAAACACGATTTTCACGTAGCGGTCCACGAAGCCGTTGTTGACGAAGTCCTTGAAACCCTCGCCGCCGGCAACGATGCGGACCATGTGGGGGCTCAGCTGCTCCCGACGGAGCACCTCCAGGTTGATTTGGGGGCGGCTCTTCTTGGTGGCGCTGGTGGCAGCAGGAACAATGCTCATAAGGCAAGCCTAAGCTAAGGAGCGGGAGGCAGTTCCCAGGTTACGCCCGGGGAACCCTGCTCGCCCAGGAGCTGGTTGACCCGGCTGAAGGGCCGGGAGCCGAAGAAGCCGCGGGACGCGGACAAGGGGCTCGGGTGGGCGCTGGACACTACCGGCGTGGCGGGGCCCAGGAGCGGGCGGACGGTTTCGGCATCCTTGCCCCACAGCAGCGCCACCAGCGGCATGGGCGACCCGTCCGCGGACCGCCGGTTGGCGAGGGCGGTGACGGCCGCCGTCGTGATCTTCTCCCAGCCCTTGCCCCGGTGGGAACCTGCTGAACCGGCGCGGACGGACATCACGCGGTTCAGCAGCAGGACTCCCTGCTCCGCCCAGGCGGAAAGGTCGCCGTGGACGCGTGCCGGGATACCGAGGTCGGCTTCCAGCTCGCGGTAGATGTTGGCCAGGCTCCGGGGGATGGGCCGCGTCAGCCTGTCCACGGAAAAGGAAAGGCCCACGGCGTGTCCCGGCGTGGGGTAGGGGTCCTGGCCGACGAGCAGCACCTTGACGCCGGCAAGGGGCTGGCGGAAGGCGCGCAGGACGTTCGACGGCGGCGGCAGGACCTGGTGCCCGGCGGCCTCCTCCCGGGCCAGGAACGCAAGGACGCTGCGGAGTTCGCTCCCCACCCCCGCCAGTGCCTCCGCCCAGTCCGGAGCGACGAGCTCCGCCAGCGGCTGCCGCGCCAGGTCGGCGAAACTGCCCGTGGCGGCGGGGTCCTGCTCCAGTTCGAACAACGCGTCTGATTCAAGCACCGTCCCATTCTCGCAGGGGCCCGCGGCTTCCGCAGGGCGGCCGCGCAGGGAGAGCAGGGGAAAGGCAGCCCAAATGACAACGCTGTTATTCGTCCGTAGCATGGGGTAAGACATTTCCCGTACCCAGCAAAGGAGTGAGCCGTGGCGGAACCGGCTCGGGAACACATGCCCGAACAGCTGCCGGAGCAAAACCCACGCAACTTCCTGCTTGCGGGCTTCACCCCGAGGGACTCCCCGCTCAGCGAACGCGAGCAGCAGATGCTCGCCCTCGAACGGCAGTGGTGGAAGTATGCCGGGGCCAAGGAACAGGCCATCCGTGAGCTTTTCGATCTCTCGGCCACACATTACTACCAGCTGCTCAACGCACTGATTGACCGCGAGGATGCGCTGGCCCACGACCCCATGCTGGTGAAGAGACTGCGTAGACTACGTACGTCCCGCCACCGTGCGCGGACTGCACGGCGCCTGGGGTCCGACGCCTAAAAAGTTTCGTGCCCAGGGCACCACGCCTCCCCAGCCATCCCACAAGGACGTCATCCATGACCAAATACGCCCGCGATGAATTCGACAGGGTCCCCGAGACCCCGTCGCGACAAGGTGTCCACCGCACGGCATCCGCGCCGTCACGTGTACGGCTCTGGCCCATCCTCGCTGTTGGCGTAGCCGCCCTGGCCATCGGGCTGGTGTCCTTCCTGATCCTTCCCAAGCTCGGATTCAGCGGCGCAAATGTCCAGGCCTCAATGAGCCAGGAGGCCGCTCCGCTGGCCACTACAGGCACCACGCCGCCGGCCAGCCCGGAGAGCTCCATGCTGGCCACGGAGAAAGCCACACCGTCCGCTTCCACTGAACTTGCCCCCGCAGCGGAGGCCGAGCCTCGGCCAACCGCGTCCGGGGCACCCCAGGTCTTCCTGGACAAGACGCAGCCTGTGGCCGTGTACAACGGCGCCGGAACGGCCGGGCTGGCAAGCCGCGTCGGCGGCTCTGTGCAGGCCGATGGCTGGATCCTGGGACAGGTGGGCAACTGGGCCGGCGCTCCGGTGCAGGGTTCGGTGATCTTCTATGCGGGTGCCAGCCAGCTTGCCAACGCCCAGGCCCTGGCGCAGTTGCTGGGTATTCCCACCGTGGTCAGCAGCACCGAATTCCAGGTTCCCCTGGTTGTGGTGCTCGGCCCGGGATACCGGTAGCTCCCGGCAAAACGGCGCCGGTTACGCGTCAATAACTATTGCCGCTCTGCGCTTCGGGCATCCTGCCGCGCCGCACCGGCATTGGCTAGAGTGAATTCAGCTTCGCACCGGCGCCAGGCATCCGGCACCGGCGCAGAGTTCCCCGGGTTCTACGGAAAGAGTTGGTCAGCATGGCAGTGGGAACCGTGAAATGGTTCAACGCGGAAAAGGGTTACGGCTTCATCACCGTGGACGGATCCGGGGACGATGTCTTTGTCCACTGGTCCGCCATCCAGGGTGAGGGCTACCGGGCCCTTGACGAGGGCCAGCGCGTGCAGTTGGAAGTCGGCGAGGGCGAAAAAGGCCCCCAGGCCGAAAGCGTCCGGCCGGCCGAGTGAAGCATTTGCAGGTACCCGCTGTCCGTATCCGTCCGGCATTCTCCCTTTCAGCCTGCGCGCTCCTGGCCGCCACAGCCTGTTCCGGAGTCACCGGCAACGCGCGTGTGGAAGCGGTTGAGGCCGCAGGCGACGGCATCCTGCGGGTGGGGCTGGTCCTGGACAATACCGGTGACAGCAGCTTCCTCAACGGTCCGCAGCTGGCCGCCGCCAGGCTCGCCGTCAAGGAAATCAACGAGTCGGGCGGGCACAAGGGCAGGCCGGTGGAACTGCTGCCGGTCGAGACGGACCTGGACGCCGCAGCCCAGGCGCATGCCCTTGTTGCGGCCAAGGCTGACGTGGTGATCGGGCCCACCGACTCCAGCAATGCCGAAGCCACCATCGATGTCCTGTCCCGTGCCCGCACACCCCTCATCTCGCCGGCAAACACCGCCGCGGGCCTCTCTGCCGTCGATTCCGGCGGCTATTACTTCCGGACTGCAGCAGCGGACGTGGCCCAGGCGCCCGTGCTGGCCAAGCTGGCCGAGGACGCAGGTGCCGCCACCATCTCTCTGCTCTACCAGGAAGGCGCCTACGGAAAAGACGTGGCGGCGGCTGTCGCCGATTCGGCGGAGCAGGCCGGGCTGGACGTTGCCCTCAACGAGGGGTTCAAGGCGGGCGAGGCCGGTCCAGCCGCCTCGGCCGCAGGCCAGGCCGCATCCGACGCAGTCATCCTCGTGGCCCGCGGCGGTGCCCAGGAGGCACTGGCAGAACTTGCCGACGCAGGCGTGGCCGGATCCCGGATCATCGTCAGCGACGGAGCCTTTGCCCGCTACGGGTCCAAGCTCAGTGCCAAGGCATTGGATGGAACCCGCGCGGTCGTCCAGGGCCAGCTTCCGTCCGCGGGCTTCCAGGACCGGCTCCTCGCGGTGGATGGCACTTTGAAGGATGTCTCCTTCGCAGCTGAGACCTTCGACGCCGTTACAGTTGCAGCGCTGGCCGCAGCCCAGGCCGAAGACGACGCCGGCCGCTCCATCGCCGCCCACCTGATCAGTGTTTCCGGCGGCAGCACCGGACCATCCGCCGATTCATCCGCTGCGGACGCCTGCACGTCCTATAAGGGATGCGTCACCGGCGGGGCTTCAAGGATCAATTACGACGGCGAGTCAGGCCCGATTGCCTTCGACACCAACGGAGACATCACCACCGCGAATTACATGGTCTTCGCGTATGGGCCGGACAACCTTCCGGTGCCCAGTGGCCGCGAGACGGCCGGCCGCACCGGCAGCTGATCGCCCTCGGCGAAGACGGCCCCGCGCGGGCTTTTTCGGAGCCCTTTCGCTTGCACTCTCACGTGGGGAGTGCTAATTATTGACTTAGCACTCTGACGTACCGACTGCTAAAGCAAAGCCTGCTTCCGGCAGGCGGCGCGGCGCACCGGTCGAGGAGCGAAGAAACACCTAACTGGAGTGAGATCCGTACCCGGAGGCATACAGAGGCCGCCGGCCAAGGATCGTCCGTCGCGGGCACTGCAGCGAAGGTTCATTCTTAACGACTGTCCCGAAAGGACTACTGCCGTTATGGCCAAGATCATTGCATTTGATGAAGAGGCACGCCGCGGCCTTGAGCGGGGCCTGAACACCCTCGCCGACGCCGTTAAGGTCACCCTCGGCCCGCGTGGACGCAACGTCGTCCTCGAGAAGAAGTGGGGCGCTCCCACGATCACCAACGATGGTGTTTCCATCGCCAAGGAGATCGAGCTGGACGATCCCTACGAGAAGATCGGCGCCGAGCTGGTCAAGGAAGTCGCCAAAAAGACCGACGACGTCGCAGGCGACGGCACCACCACCGCCACCGTGCTGGCACAGGCCCTGGTTAAGGAAGGCCTGCGCAACGTTGCTGCCGGTGCTGACCCGCTCTCCCTCAAGCGCGGCATCGAAAAGGCTGTTGACGCCGTCACCGCCGAGCTGCTGAACTCCGCCAAGGAGATCGAAACCAAGGAAGAGATCGCCGCCACCGCGTCCATCTCCGCCGGCGACGACGAGATCGGTGCGCTGATTGCCGAAGCCCTGGACAAGGTGGGCAAGGAAGGCGTCATCACGGTCGAGGAGTCCAACACCTTCGGCCTGGAGCTCGAGCTCACCGAAGGCATGCGCTTCGACAAGGGCTACATCTCCGCCTACTTCGTCACCGACGCAGAGCGGCAGGAGACGGTCCTTGAGGATCCGTACATCCTGATCGTCAACTCCAAGATCTCCAACGTCAAGGAACTGGTTGCAGTCCTCGAGAAGGTCATGCAGTCCAACAAGCCGCTGCTGATCATCGCCGAGGACATCGAGGGCGAGGCCCTGGCCACCCTGATCGTCAACAAGATCCGCGGCACCTTCAAGTCCGTCGCCGTCAAGGCTCCGGGATTCGGCGACCGCCGCAAGGCACAGCTCGCCGACATCGCCGTCCTCACCGGCGGCCAGGTCATCTCCGAGGAAGTCGGCCTGAAGCTGGAAAACGCCGGCCTGGAACTCCTGGGCAAGGCCCGCAAGGTTGTTGTCACCAAGGACGAGACCACCATCGTCGAGGGTGCAGGCGACGCCGACCAGATCGCCGGCCGCGTTTCCCAGATCCGCGCCGAGATCGAGAACTCCGACTCCGACTACGACCGCGAGAAGCTGCAGGAGCGCCTGGCCAAGCTGGCCGGCGGTGTCGCAGTCATCAAGGCCGGTGCCGCAACCGAGGTTGAACTCAAGGAGCGCAAGCACCGCATCGAGGACGCAGTCCGCAACGCGAAGGCTGCCGTTGAAGAAGGCATCGTCGCCGGCGGCGGCGTGGCCCTGATTCAGGCCGGTGCCAAGGCATTCGCCAACCTGCAGCTTTCCGGCGACGAAGCAACCGGCGCCAACATCGTCCGCGTTGCCATCGACGCCCCGCTGAAGCAGATCGCCTTCAACGCCGGCCTCGAGCCCGGCGTCGTGGTGGACAAGGTCCGCGGCCTGCCCGCAGGCCACGGCCTGAACGCCGCAACCGGCGAATACACCGACCTGCTGGCTGCCGGCGTAAATGACCCCGTCAAGGTGACCCGCTCTGCCCTGCAGAACGCGGCCTCCATTGCCGGCCTGTTCCTCACCACCGAGGCTGTTGTGGCCGACAAGCCGGAAAAGACGCCGGCTCCGGTCGGCGGCGGCGACGACATGGGCGGCATGGGCGGCTTCTAAGCTTCCCCGCCGGGTTATGTCCCACTAACCACAAACAGCTGCGGCCCCTCTTCGGAGGAGGCCGCAGCTGTTTGTGGTTATAGCGAGTGGCTACTTGGCGCTTGAAATCATGCCCTCGACTTCCTTCTTGAACGCCTCGGCTGCCGCCTGCGTGGTGAGGCGGTCGTACAGCACCTCGTCCGTGTAGCGCTTGATCACGTTCTGGACGCTGCCGGCGCCCACGGGCGGAACCGGCGGGGCTTCCTGCATCTCAGGGGCGATGTCCCTGAGGAACGACACCACAGTGGTGTCGGCCGGCTTCAGGGCCGGGGTGATGCTTTCGACGATTTCCGAGTTGGTGGGGACCCCGCGGTCCGTCATCATAATTTGCCCTGCTTTCGGGCTGTTGGTCAGGTAGTTGATGAAGGTGGCCGCTTCCTCCGGGTGCTTCGAACGCGATGAAGCAGACCAGAACATGGTGGGCTTGTAGTACATGCCGTTCTTGGCGGCCGACCCGTCGACGCTGGGGGCGCGGAGCATCTTGATGCTGCTGCCAGTGGTGGCTTCAAGGGAACCGAGCTGGTTGGTCCACCACCAGGCCATACCCACCTTGTTGGTGCCGAAGAGGCTCTCTTCCAGGCCGGCGCCGGCGTCCTCCGTGGCCACCGTTGCCGGCGGACTTGCCTTGGAATCACGCTGTTCCTTCAGCCGCTCCCAGAACGACGCGGCGGTTGCGGAGTCGAAGTCCAGCTTGCCGTCCCCTGAGTAAAGGTTCTCCCCGTGCTGCCGCAGCCAGATGATCAGGTCGGCTTCGTTGCTGCCGTAGGCGGCGCCGTAGCTGGTTCCGTTGCCGGAAGCGCTGATCTTTGAGGCCGTTTCCATGAAGTCGTCCCAGGTCCAGGTGGTGTCATCCGGAAGAGGCACGTTCGCCGCCTCGAAGACCTTGGTATTGGCCATGATGACGTAGGCGTTCTGCCCCGTGCTCAGGCCGTACTGGGCGCCGTCGTACTGGCCGGACGCCAGGGATTCCTTGTCCAGCTTGGAGGTATCAATCCCGTCCTGCTTTCCGAGGTCCAGGAGCGCACCGCGTCCGCCGTACTCGGCGATGTACTTCTGGTCCATCTGGATAACGTCCGGAGCGTCATTGGCTGCGGTCTTGGTGGCCAGCTTGTCCCAGTAGCTGGCCCACTCACCGGGCTCCGACTCGATGTTGATGTTGGGGTGTTCGGCCTCGAACGCAGCGATAACCTTTTCCGTCTGCGCATTCAGGTATTCGTTGCCCCACCAGGCGAACCGGAGGGTGACCTGCCCGTTTCTGCCGGAGCCGCCCGGGGCGCCGCAACCGGTAGCAAGGATGGAGAGGGCCAAGGCCGCCGCGCCGAGCTGGAACTTCCGCCGGGTGACAGTGCGAATCGCCATTGATGTGCCTTCCTGGTGCAGCTTCCTGTCCCGCACCTTTACGCGACAAGAAAACGCTTTCTCGTGTGGTACTTGCGATTGTTTCCCGAGCGGCCCATTAGCGTCAAGGATTTTCGGTAACCGTTTTCCCGCAGATATTGCCGCCAGGGTCTGGCAGGATGGACCGGTGACAATTACTGCGGCGGCTGACGGTTCAGCCTTGGGAAATCCCGGTCCGGCAGGCTGGGCCTGGTACGTGAATGAGGATTGCTGGCGTGCGGGCGGATGGCCTCATGGCACGAACAACCAGGGTGAGCTGATGGCGGTGCTGGACCTGTTGCGGGCAACCGCCCACCTTCCGGATGAAGACCTGCGCATCCTGTGCGACAGCCAGTACGTCATCAACTCAATCACCAAGTGGATGCCGGGCTGGAAGCGCAAGGGCTGGCGGAAGGCTGACGGAAAGCCGGTCTTGAATGTTGAGCTGCTGAAGGAACTGGACCGGGAACTGGTTGGCCGGAAGTGTGTTTTCGAGTGGGTCAAAGGGCATGCGGGCCACGACCTGAATGAAGCGGCCGATGAGCGTGCCCGCGCGGCGGCCACCGCCTACCAGCAAGGCGTTGCAGCGCGGTCCGGGCCGGGGTTCCCTGGTGCCCACCCCCTTGTTCCGGCCCGTGGAAGAGCCGAAGCTGCCGTGCAGACCCCGCGGGCTGCACAAACATCGGGAGCAGCGGAAGCGCAGCGGTCACCCGCCGGTACAGCCGGTAGCTTGGACGAGCCGGACCTCTTCAGCCAGTTGGACAGTGACGCCTTCAACGTTGCGGACGCCAAGCGACAGGCCCCGGCGCCCGAAGCCCTCGTGGAGGAACTGGAACGCGAGCTGCTGGGACCGCTGGTGCGCGGCGACATCGGGCGGACCGCCGTCCTGCTGCACCCGGACTTCATGGAAATCGGCAGTTCGGGCCGGGTCTGGACCCGGGATGCCATGATGATGGCCCTCGAAGAGGATCCGGGGGAAAGGACCGACATCGAAATCCTGGGGGCGGACCGCATCGGAACCGGTGCCGTCCTCCTGACCTACCGCAGTTTCACACGCTCGGGGACGGTCCTCCGTAGTTCACTGTGGGTCCTGGACGGTGACCGGTGGCGGCTCCGTTTCCACCAGGGCACCCCGGAGGCTTAGGGTCCCATCCCGGCGCTCGGAGCCGCAGTGCGGGGCGGTGCCTGGTGCCGCTCAGCTGAAGCGCTGGGTGTTTCCCAGCTCTGCCTGGGCATAGGTGGCCGCGGCGGACGCCAGCGCCGCGTTGATGGAAGCCAGCGACGCCTCCACCCTGCCCTGGGTCAGGGTCCACTCCGCAATCAGCGCCTGGAAATTTGCGGCTGCGGAACCACGCCACGTGCCCTGCAGTTCGTCCAGGCCATGCTTCATTGCCTGGACGTCAGCGCTGATCCGGTCCATGGTGGCCTGGACGTTGGCGGACTTCAGCTGCAGCAGTTCGGTATCAACTGAAATAATGCTCATGGCTGCGCCCTTTCCCTGTGGTGGGCGGAACACCCGCCCTGCCCGGCTGTTCCGGGCTGCTGCAATGAGCCTATGCGGGGTCCTGCCGCCGTGTGCGGGCTCAAGCGCTATATGTGGATAACCTCGCCGCCGCTGCCCTGTGCGTCGGGCTGCAGGGGATTCCCGTCCCGGTAAGGCAGGCTGACCACCAGCGTGGCGCCGCCGCCGTCGGTGTTTTCCACCCTGACCGAGCCTCCGTGCGAGCCAACGATCGCGGCCACAATAGCCAGCCCCAGCCCGCTGCCGCCGGTTTCGCGCGTGCGGGACGTATCAGCGCGGTAAAAGCGTTCGAAAACCCTGGACGCGTCTTCGCTGGAGATGCCGGGTCCGTGGTCCCGCACCTCGATGATGGAGCGTGCCTGGCCGTCCGCCATCCTTACTCCAACGGCCAGCTCGACGGGGCTGCCCGGCGGGGTGTAGCGCAAAGCATTGCCGACGAGGTTTCCCACCACCTGGCGGAGTTTTGCCTCGTCGCCGAGCACCGGTGCAGGCGCGGCCGGGCCGCCGTCCAGCCCGGTAAGCGAGATGACGCGGGAGCGGTCGCTGGCCTGGGTATCCACCACGGCGTCGTGGGCGAGTACCTGCAGGTCAACGGGCTTCTGCTGAAGCGGCCGCTGCTCATCCAGCCGGGCGAGCAGGAGCAGGTCCTCCACCATGGACCCCATGCGCTTCGCTTCGCTCTCGATCCTGCCCATGGCGGTGCCAACGTCCTCGTCCGTGGTCAGCGCGCCGTGGCGGTACAGTTCGGAAAAGCCGCGGATGGTCACCAGGGGGGTCCGCAGCTCGTGGGACGCGTCGGCGGCGAACCGGCGCATCCTGGCCTCGGAGGCAGTGCGTGCTGCGAAGGCGGTTTCAATGTGAGCGAGCATGGCATTCAGCGAGCTGCTGAGCCGGCCAAGTTCGGTGGCGGGGTTCTCCACGTCGACGCGGCGGGACAGGTCGCCGGCAGCGATGGCAGCTGCCGTCTTTTCCACCCTGGCAAGCGGGCGGAAGGACCGGGACACCGTCCAGCTGGCGATCAGGGACGCCAACAGCAGGGTGAGCAGGCCGACCCCGATCACCACGAGCGTCGCATGCTTCAGGACGTCATCCACGCTCCTCAAAGGCAGGCCGATCACCACCACGGCGCCGCCCTGGTTGGTCTGTACGGGAACCGCGACTACCCGCCAGTTCTCGCCATCCGTGCCCCGGACCTGGTAGGGAACGACGCCCCGCCCCTGCGCCTCAACTAGGCTGATCGACTCGATGTCAGGGTGGATCTCCGGGTCACCGCCGAAGGGTTGCGGGTCCTCGCCCGGTACAAAGAGGACCAGGGAGTAGTCGGTGGGCACTGCCGGGTTGGGGGTCAGCGGGGTGAACGAGCCCTGCTTCCGGGCCAGCCCGACAGCGGCGTTCAGCTTCTCGTCCACCTGGCCCTGGAGGTAGCTGTGCAGCAGGGTCAGCGTGCCGGCCCCGGTTACGGTCAGCGCGACCATCAGCAGGGCCATAATCATGGCCACCAGCTGTGTCCTCAGGGAGGACGATTTCCACCGTTCGAGCAAGGTCAGCGCTTTTCTGCCGTCCGGAGCACGTAGCCCACGCCGCGCTTGGTCTGGATCAGCGCCGGGGCATCGGGATCGATGTCCACTTTCCGGCGCAGGTAGGAGATGTAGGACTCAACGATGGACGCGTCGCCGTTGAAGTCGTACTCCCAGACGTGGTCCAGGATCTGCGACTTGGACAGCACCCGGTTGGGGTTGAGCATGAGGTAGCGGAGGAGTTTGAACTCGGTGGGGGAGAGCTCGATGACTATGCCGCCGCGGCGCACCTCGTGGGCGTCGTCGTCGAGCTCGAGGTCGCCGACGCGGATGACGGCATCGTCATCGAGCAGCGGCTGGGTGCGGCGCAGGACCGCCCGGATCCGGGCCACCACCTCGTCGAGGCTGAACGGCTTGGTGACGTAGTCGTCCCCGCCCACGGTCAGGCCTGTGACCTTGTCCTCGGTGTCATCCTTGGCAGTCAGGAAGAGGACCGGGAAGTGCTTGCCGGACGCACGCAGGCGGCGGGTGACAGTGAACCCATCCATGTCCGGGAGCATCACGTCCAGCACGGCCAGGTCGGGAGCGTGGGTGTCCGCAGCGGCTAACGCATCCCGCCCGTTCGCGGCGGAGACTACCTCGAAGCCGGCAAACCGCAGCGAGGTGGACAGCAGCTCGCGGATGTTGGGTTCGTCGTCGACGACAAGGAGCTTCGCTTCAGGGCCGTTTTTATTCATGCTCCCATCATGCTCCCAGTCACTGGGAGTTGTCTGGATGTTCCATGGGAGAAGCACCAAGGCGCGGGCACCCGGCGGAGCTTCACCAGCCGGTGGTTCCGGGTCCTCCCTTGAACGGTCCCACTACACGGCTGGTAATCCAGCCGCCGTAAAAGTTGCCGGGCTGGGGGAGTACCTGCTCACCGTCGACTTCGCAGCGGTCCATCCTGCCGGGGTAGACGGCGACGCGGTCAGCCAGGGCCTCAAAGCCTGCGGCCGGAACCGGGTAGAACCAGGCGGCCCGTTCCGCGGCCACGCCGCCGCCCCGTACCGTGAGGTAGCGCGCGGCGCCCTTGAACTCGCAGAAGCTGTTCCCCTGCGACGGCTCCAGTGCCCCGGGCTTAAACGCCCGCCGGGGCAGGTAATAGACAGGCGGATGGCTCGTCTCCAGGACGCGGAGGGAATCCGTGGTATCAGCGATCAGCTCGCCGCCCAGGAAGATCCGGATGCGTTCACTGCCCGGCTCAACCCGTGGCGGGCGCGGGTAGTCCCACACCGACTCCTGGCCGGGTCCGGGTGCCTCGCGGACCGGCCGCTTAGACAGTCCCAGGATGCCCTACTCGGCTGTCTGCACATCTGTGGCGTCCATGATCCGGTAAGCGTACCCCTGCTCGGCGAGGAACCGCTGGCGCTTGGCGGCAAAATCCTGGTCCAGCGTGTCCCTGGCCACCAGGGCATAGAAGCGGGCCGCACGGCCATCCTTCTTGGGGCGCAAAAGCCTGCCCAGCCGCTGCGCCTCCTCCTGCCGCGATCCGAAGGAACCGGACACCTGGATGGCAACGGAAGCCTCCGGCAGGTCGATGGAGAAGTTGGCCACCTTGGACACCACCAGGGTCTGGACTTCGCCCGCCCGGAAGGCATTGAACAGCTTCTGCCGCACCTTCACCGACGTGTCGCCCTTGATGACGGGCGCATCCAGGCGCTCGCCGAGGTCGTCCAGCTGGTCGATGTACTGGCCGATCACCAGAAGCTGTTCGCCGGCGTGCCGGGCCACGAGCTGCTCCACCACCTGCGTCTTTGACTCCGAGGTCGAGCAAAGGCGGTACTTGTCCGCGTCGTCGGCCATCGCATACGCCACCCGCTCGTCCCTGGGCAGGTCCACCCGGACCTCCACGCAGTCGGCGGGGGCGATGTAGCCCTGCGCTTCGATGTCCTTCCACGGCGCGTCGTACCGCTTGGGTCCGATCAGGCTGAACACCTCGCCTTCCCGGCCGTCCTCACGGACCAGGGTGGCAGTCAGCCCCAGCCGGCGGCGCGCCTGCAGGTCGGCCGTCATGCGGAAAATCGGGGCGGGAAGGAGGTGCACCTCGTCGTAGATGATGAGGCCCCAGTCGTGGCCGTCCACCAGTTCCAGGTGCGGGTACAGTCCGCCGCGTTTGGTGGTGAGGACCTGGTAGGTGGCGATGGTGACCGGCCGGACCTCCTTGACGGAGCCGGAGTACTCGCCCACCTCGTCCTCGGTGAGGGACGTCCGCCGGAGCAGTTCGTCCTTCCACTGCCGGGCGGCCACGGTATTGGTGACCAGGATCAGCGTGGTGGTGGAACCCGTGGCCATGGCCGCCGCCCCCACCAGCGTCTTGCCGGCGCCGCAGGGAAGCACCACCACGCCGCTGCCGCCGGCCCAGAAGTTTTCGCTGGCCAGGCGCTGGTACGGCCGCAGCTGCCAGCCGTCCTCGTTCAGCGTGATCAGGTGCGGGGTGCCGTCCACGTAGCCGGCCAGGTCCTCGGCCGGCCAGCCGATCTTGAGCAGCTGCTGTTTGAGCTGGCCGCGCTGGGACGCGTGCACCACCACGGTTTCGCCGTCGATCCGGGGGCCCAGCAGCGGCTGGATCTTCTTGGCCCGGATCACTTCCTCCAGTATGGGGTAGTCGTCCGTGCGCATGACCAGCCCGTGTTGCGGGTCCTTTTCCAGGCGGAGCCGGCCGTACCGGGACATCGTCTCCTCGATGTCGATCAGCAGCGAATGGGGCACCGGGAAGCGAGAGTACTTCAGCAGGGTGTCCAGGACCTTTTCCGCGTCGAGTCCCGCCGCCCTGGCGTTCCATAGGCCCAGCGGCGTCAACCGGTAGCTGTGCATATGCTCGGGCGCCCGCTCCAGCTCCGCGAACGGCGCGATGGCGTGCCGGGCTTCCGTGGCCAGCTCGTGGTCCACCTCGAGGAGGATGGTCTTATCGCTTTGGACAATCAGGGGTCCGTCGTTCACGCGGAAAAGTCCTTCACTGGCGCAGTTCCTCTGCGGCCTCAATATCGATGATCCGGTGGATGGACAGGACACGTTCGGTTTCCTTCGCGGGGTCAAACACCCGCACGCGCCCGCCGCTTACCGATATGGGAACAACCACTTCGAGGTTGGCATTCCCCAGGCTGTCCACCACGTTCATGCTGATCCGCTGTTTGAGCCTGATGGCGCGCTGCAGCGCTTCCAGTCCCAGCTGGGTGGCGGTTTCGCTTCCGTGGCGCCCGCCGGCGGAGTGTCCGACGGCGGGACCGGCGCGGCGCAGCACGGCCAGCTGGGCGTCCACGTCCTCGGGGGCCGGCGCGGAGCCGGGCGGGGTATAGACGGGGCGGAGGCTTTCCTGCGGGGCAGTGGTGCGGCGGAGCCGGAGCGAGGGGTCCTCCACTCCGTCAACCGAAGGCGAGAGGCCAAGGCTGCGCAGGACCTGGGCAGCTTCCCGCGGCGGTGCCGTGGACAGCAGCACCGTAGGAGCGATCTGGACCAGGCCCAAAGCTGCCGCGCGCGGTCCCGAGAGGAGATCGAGAAGCGCTGCGGCGTCGTCGGACTGGATGAAACTGGCGGCCTGCCCCACCCGGAGCCGCCCGTGCCGGGACGCGGTGTCCTCCACCAGGTATTCAAGGGGCTGCGGCACGGCGGTGGCGGAGTGCTCACGGAGGAACTCCAGCAGGCCGGCAGCGTCGTAACCCGAGTCCAGGGCACGCCGGACGGAAGCCTCCGAGAACCTGTAGATGGTGGCAGGTCCCTGGCCTTCGGGCTCCGCCATGACCAGCAGCTTTTCGGCCAGCCCGGGGGCAAGATAACCCGGGGCGACGGCCGTCAGGTCCGCCTGCAGGAGGACGTGGTTCAGGGCGGCCGGCAGATGCTCTCCCAGGATGGCCAGTGCGGCATCCGGGTTGTCCTCGGCGAAGGCGCTGCCCAGCTGTGTCAGCGCACCGGACCCGACCAGGCCGAGCAGTTCCGCTTCGGCGAGGATCCCGCGGATCAGCGAGCCGAAGCGGCGTGCCATGCGGGGCTGGGCCCATTCCGCACGCTGCAGGACGGCGGCGGCGTCAAGCACAGGGGCAGCCCCGTCAGGGGCTGCCGCCTCCATGGTCAGTTCGTGCAGGATCTCCAGGACGCGCTTCCTGATTACTGGCGCGTCCGGGCGCTGCGGCTCGGCGGACAACGCCACGATGGTGCTGCCGGAGGCCGTCCGGTGGCCCGCCGGCACGCCCTGCGCCCCGTTCACCGGCTGGCCCACCAGCGACGGCACCCGCTCGCTGGCCAGCCACGCGTTCACCAGCCACAGCCACTGTTCCTGCCGCGGCAATCCGAGCCACTCAAGCTGCTCCGGCTGCACCCAGGTTGAGGAATCCACATCCAGACGGATCAGGCCGGCAAGTCCGCACAGTTCCAGCAACAGCCCCACCCGAGACTGGTCAATCCGGAGCACCTCGCCAAGCCGCCGGGTCTCGCGCACGCCCACACCGCCGCTGCGCAGTGTTGCCAGCGGCTGGTCCCGCACCGCGTGCAGCAGCTCACCCACCAGCCGCAATGTCTCGGAGATGGCGCTCATGGCCGCGTTCCGCCGCAGCATCGCGGTGGTCCTGCCCAGCTCGGGGACAGGCGGCGAGAGGGTGAAGTCATTGATGATCACGCCGCCGCGCAGCGACAGGCCCACGCTGTGCGGCAGTTCGACATGGGCGGCGTCCAGCGGCACCAGCAGGCCGCGGGCCAGGAGCCAGTCGACAGGCCCGACGTCGGACGCTTCCGTCAGCACCGAAGCCTTGCGTTGCGCCTGGGGGACGGCACCCATGGCCCAGTTGCGGAACCTGGCGAGCAGCGCCGTCGTCCGTTCCGGTGCTCCGGCGAGGATGTCCCGGAGGGCCTCCGGCGAGGACGTCCAGTGCTGCAGCGCCAGGGCAGCTTCCATGGGGGTGGTGGCGTCCCGGACCGCTGCACCGCTGCGGTGCAGCTCGGAGACCAGCTGGACAGCCCGCTGCGCAAACGCGGGCTGGAGCCGGACAAGCTCCGTGTAGCTCCTGCCCAAACCCGCAGGGTAAAGGCCCACCACGTCCTTCAGGCAGCCAACGGGGAGGTAGAAGCGCTGCTTCGCGGCGGAGGCCGGGGCTCCGTGCGGCGGTGGAACCCGATGGACCAGGGCAAGCTCTTGCAGCGCGCCCAGGATCTGTTCAACCCTGGCGATCGTCGCGCCGGAGATCATCTTCCGCAGGCCGGCGGCGGAGGCGCTGTGCTCCGTGTCCGTGTTGGTGCAGAGGTGGAGGGTCTCAAGGACCTGCATCTGCGGCCGGTTGAGCCGTTCGAGGGCCCGCTGGACGCTGACCCGCGAACTGGCGCGGGCGGCCAGCGCCGAAAAGTCCGGAACGGCCGGGGAGATAAGGTCCGGCCGCGCGGCGAACAGCGCCCGCAACGAATCGTCGCTGCGTGCCTCCAGGTCCTTGCTGAGCGCACGAATAAGGGACATCAGTCCAACGTTACCGCCGGTCAGTCTTTCCCGCCCGGCGCCGTCCGGCAACACTGTCCAGGACCAGGAAGAGCATCAGGAGGAACGCCACCGGCAGGCCGTACAGCGCCGTATAGGTGACCCAGACCGGCGCCACCGTATCGGCAAATGCAAACGCCATCACCGCTCCCACTGCTGCCAGGGAAAGCACGGCAATGACTGCGGCCCCGATCATGATGGGCCGCCGGTAACGCGAGGGAGTCATGGACGTAACGCTACCGCCCCGCCGGCACCGCGAGGTAACCGGGTGAACAGCGTTACCGGCGCCTCCGAAAGCAGGATCTGGCCACTGGGCAGGATAACCTTGAAGCATACAGACCAACACGGTTCGTGGCTGCCATACCCTGAACCCGCACAACAATGCGGATGCGGTGGCGGCCGGCCGTGTCTCATGACAGCAGAACGAAGAAGGTTGATTACGTGCCTACCGGCAAGGTCAAGTGGTATGACAAGGACAAGGGCTTCGGGTTCCTCGCAGGCGAGGACGGCCAGGAGGTCTTCCTGCCCAAATCGTCGCTGCCCGAGGGCGTGACGGAGCTCAAGGCCGGCACCCGGGTGGAGTTCGGTGTGGCCGATGGCCGGAAGGGCGCCCAGGCCCTGGGCCTGCGGGTGCTGGACAAGACGCCGTCCATCGCCAAGGCGAAGCGCCCTGCCGCCCGCGATCTTGCGCCGCTGGTGCAGGACCTGGTGACAGTGCTGGACAACTTGTCCGGCACTCTGTCCAAGGGGAAGTATCCGGAAGGCAACAAGGGCAAAGCCATCGCGGCCGCGCTGCGTAAGGTTGCCGACGAGCTGGACGTTTAGGCACCCATGAGCCCGGAAGCTGAACAGCCGGAGGCACAGGAAACATCCGGTTCCGCCCCGGCTCCCGCTGTGGCGCCGTCTGTGGCAGCCCCCAAAAGCGTTGCCAGGCGCCCGGCCGGGGTGCCCGTCTGGCGGACCGGAAAGCCGGACGCCTTCCTTGCCGCTGCCGTGGAGACGGCCCGCACCGCGCTGGAGGGCATCACCGCTGCGTCGTCCATCGGATCCCATCTCGCCGCGAAGAGCGAGGGTGACCGGCTGGTGACGCACCTGTTTGAGTCGAAGCTGGCCGGCTACGTGGGTTGGCAGTGGTATGCCGTGCTCACGCGCAATTCCCGCTCAAAGGTGGTCACGGTGAGCGAGCTGGGCCTGCTGCCGTCAGAGGATTCGATCCTTGCCCCCGAGTGGGTGCCGTGGGCTGAGCGCGTGCGGCCTGAGGACGGGCAGCAGCTGGATGAGGAGTCCCAGGAGACGGACGACGCGCCACAGGAGGGTGACGCCGCCGGCGGGGATCTTGGGGACGCGGACGCCGGCAGCATCACCGGCTCCGATGCTGCTGACGCTGATTACACTGACGCCGCCGCCGTCCCTCCGCCGTCGTCAGCGGACGACGGCGGAACGGACCAGGGCGCGGACGTCCCTTAGGCAGGGTCAAACGAACGGCGCCGCCCCGGGCAGGACCCGGGGCGGCGCCGTCGTGCTTCAAGCGCTAGGCGCGCGGGCTCCTACTTGCGCAGTTCGCCCACCACGAAATCGATGCTGGCAAGCAGCGCTGAGACGTCGTCCGGCTCGATGGCAACGAAGGTGGCGATACGCAACTGGTTGCGGCCCAGCTTGCGGTAAGGCTCCGTGTCCACCACGCCGTTGGCGCGCAGGACCTTGGCCACCACGGCTGCGTCCACGGACTCGTCGAAGTCGATGGTGGCGATGACGTTGGAGCGCTCGTCCGGGTTGGCGACGAAAGGGGACGCAAACCCGGAAGCCTCGGCCCACTGGTAGACACGGCCCGCGGAGTCCGCCGTGCGCGCAGCGGCGAAGTCCAGGCCGCCGTTGGAGTTCAACCACTGCACCTGGGCGTCAAGGGTCACCAGGGTGGTCAGCGACGGAGTGTTATAGGTCTGGTTCAGGCGCGAGTTGTCAATGGCGGTCTGCAGGTCCAGGAAGTCGGGAATCCAGCGGCCGCTTTCCTTGACGCGGGCAGCACGCTCCAGCGCGGCGGGGGAGAACAGGCCAAGCCACAGGCCGCCGTCGGATGCGAAGTTCTTCTGCGGTGCGAAGTAGTACACATCGCTTTGGGCAACATCCACGTCCAGGCCGCCAGCCGCGGACGTCGCATCAACCAGCACCAGCGAGCCCTCGTCGGCGCCCGCCACCCGCTTGACGGGGGCGGCAACGCCGGTGGAAGTCTCATTCTGGGGCCAGGCGTAGACGTCCACTCCTGCTTCCGCCTGGGGCTCGGGCCGGGTGCCCGGTTCGGACTTGATGATCGAGGAGGCATCCAGGAACGGTGCCTTGTTGGTTGCGGCGGCAAACTTGGAGCCGAACTCGCCGAAGGAGAGGTGCTGGGCCTTCTTCTCCACCAAACCGAAGCTGGCCACGTCCCAGAACGCGGTGGAACCGCCGACGCCCAGAACAACTTCATACCCTTCCGGCGCACGGAAGAACTGTGCCAGGCCTTCACGGACCGAGCCCACCAGGTTTTTGACGGGGGCCTGCCGGTGGGAAGTGCCGAGGATGTTCCTGGATGCGGCGGACAGCGCATCAATCTGCTCCTGGCGGACCTTGGAGGGCCCGGCGCCGAACCGTCCGTCCCGGGGAAGGAGATCAGCGGGAATAGTGATGCTGGGTTCGCTCACAGGGGCTCCAATTTCGGCGTGGACACGGCAGGGTCCGGGCGGGTATTCGGTAACTGGCGGGCAGCCTGCAACGGCTGCACCTGAGGCCGATCCCATTCTGCCTGAACAGCTCTTGACACGGGAACCGAAAGCGTCATAGTCCAGCCACTGAGACGGGGTCACACGCCCGTTCCAACTATTCGGACTAAGTCAAAATAGGCTAAGCTAGCCAACGGACTACGTCGCAGTAAAAGGCGATGCGGTGGGACTACGCAAGGTACTGCGCTCGAGGAGCTGAGCTGGATGACGGATCTGATCGACACTACGGAGATGTACCTTCGGACCATCCTGGAACTTGAGGAAGAGAACATCATCGCCCTGCGCGCCCGCATAGCGGAGCGGCTGCGGCACTCCGGGCCCACCGTCTCCCAGACCATCGGCCGGATGGAGCGTGACGGGCTGGTTGTGGTGTCCGGTGATCGGCACCTGGAACTCACCGAAGTTGGACGGAAGCGCGCCACCGAAGTGATGCGCAAGCACCGGCTGGCTGAGCGGCTTCTCGCGGACGTTATTGGACTCGACTGGGCGTACGTCCACGATGAGGCGTGCCGGTGGGAACACGTTATGAGCGAGCGGGTGGAACGGCGCATTTACGAGATGCTGGACCATCCCACGGAGTCCCCGTACGGCAATCCGATACCGGGCCTTGCCGCGCTCGGCGGTGAGGTTCCCGTGGCCCCGGCCGACGCCGCCGTCAACCTCCTCGAGGCTATGAAGTCCTACGGCCCGGCTTCTGCGGTGACAGTCAGCCGGCTCGCCGAACCCATCCAGGTGGAACCGGAACTGCTGGCCCAGCTCGACGAGGGCGGAATCCGCCCCGGGGCGGCAGTGGCGCTGGAACGAGTGGGCGACTACATCTCTGTCCGCGTCCCGGGCATTGACGGCGCGCTGGAGCTTCCGCCCGAAGTGGCCGCGCATGTTTTCGTGACGGTCAGCTAGCCTTTTTGCCTGCCGCGTGATGTTGGTTACGCGAAGATAACGGAATTGTTACTTTGAGGGTTAAGCCCCTATAGTTGAACCAAGCGTTGATACTAAAGCGTTACCTGATCTGGAGCCGAGCTCTGCCAGCGGATCAGGAGCACGAGCACTAACTGGCAGAGGCGGGGGAACCACAAGCGGCAGACGGGGGACTGCCTTGGGGTGAAGTCCGTCAGCAGCAAGCCTCTTCCAGTGAAGGAATCCCTCCGGGAAATCTCTGTGCCGAAGCTTGCTTACGGCGGACCGGGTCTTTGAACTCTCTGACCCGAATCCGACAGCTAACTTCGCAGGCTTCCAGAGAGGAATCCTTCTTGTCCATGCAGACCTCCCGGGGGCGCCGCCGCGCGGCCGGCCCCGCTTCTGCCCCCCGTGCGGCCGAAGTCATCCACTCGGAGCGCCCCCGCGATCTCCACCGTGATGCGCGCCGCCGCCGGGGTCCGTTTCGGCAAATTACCGAGTTTGCCTCCGCCAGCGGCATCGGCCAGAAGGCCGGCATCGCCCTCGCCGCCACCGGCATGGTCCTCACCGTGACCGTTCCTGCCACCAGCCCGGTCATGGCCACCGAGGATTCCGGCATTGCGCCGGTTGCTGCCACCTCCGTTACGCCGCAGCCGCCGATTTCCGCCGAAGCAGGGGCCCAGATCGACTTCAGCCGCTCCGCTGTGGTGACCCAGGCTGACCCGGACGGCAAACTCAAACAGCTCCTTAGCGCGCAGTCCGCGGGCGCTGTGTCCCGGGCCGCATCCGTGGGAAGTCTTGGTGCGCCGCTGGCCTCCCTGGTTACGGCGTCACCCTTTGGCTACCGGGTCAGCCCCATCACCGGCGGCTCCGGCGACTTCCACCGTGGGCAGGACTATGTGGCACAGTGCGGCACCTCCGTCCTTGCTGCCGCCACCGGCACCGTGACCTTCGTGGGGTGGCATCAGTACGGCGGCGGAAACCGCGTGGTGATCGATCATGGCAACGGCCTGGAGACCACCTACAACCACCTGTCGTCCTTCAACGTGACGGAAGGCCAGACGGTCTCCCGAGGCGACGTTGTGGCCCTCAGCGGAACCACCGGAGCCTCCACCGGCTGCCACCTGCACTTCGAGGTCCAGGTCAATGGCGAAGTTGTCGATCCCACTGGCTGGCTGTAGTCAAATGATCGCCAACTCTCGCATCGTTGTGACCGCTCGTGACCTGAATGTGACATTCGAGAGAAACTGCTGTACCGTCTAACTCGCGTCAACTTTTCAGAAGTTGACGCTCTTGTGCGGATTGCCTAACTCTGCCACCGCTCAAGGTCCGTTCGCATTTCATCGTCTGGCAGGGGCGGGGGAACCAATTTTTGGTCTTCGTCATGAAGGCCTTGGGGTTAAGTCGCAAAGCTTCCTTGGAAGCGGCGCGGCCGGGTGACTCCCATCCGAATCCGACAGCTCACCTCGCAGGCATTGGGAGAGGCTACCTTCGTGTCTTCACGCCATAGTTCTGCGCGCCACCGTGCGCAACCGGTTCGTACCAACCCTCTGGACGCAGTGTCCAAGGCTGTTAGTGCCAACGCCGGGACAGTAGGTCGCCAGGCTGCCGTCGTCGCAGCCGCTTCGGGACTTGTCCTGGGTATGGGGCTGCCGGCCAACGCTGCAGACACCACCGCTGGTGTCTCCGCTTCCACCGAATCCGGTCCCGCCACCGCCCTCGCCGTTACCGCGGCCCCCACCGCCACCGTTTCCTTCGAACGTCCCGTGGTCACCACGGTTGCCGCTCCCGTCGTTGCGCCGGTGACGGTCCAGTCCACGAACGACGAGGACGAGGACGAGGACACGGACACCGCTTCCAGCACCTCCGCAGCTGCTGAGAAGGTTGTGGCTACCGCAGCGTCCGCAGCCACCTCCGGCCTTGCAGCCATCGCCTACACCGGCATTGGCAGCCCGTACGTCTGGGGCGGCACCAGCCCCACCACCGGCTGGGACTGCTCGGGCTTCACCCAGTGGGTCTACGCGCAGGCTGGCATCAGCATCCCGCGCGTCAATGCCTGGACCGCAATGACCCCCACCTCCACCCCCCAGCCGGGTGACCTGGTCATGCAGAACGGCGGCGCGCACGTCGGCATCTACGTGGGCAACGGCATGATGATCAGCGCGCTGAACCCTTCGCAGGGCACGCTGCTCCACTCCGTGGCCGCTACGGGCACCTCCTCCTTCTACACCCTGGCTGGCTAATAGTTCTTGGGGCTTCGGCCCCAGGAACTATTTCTTTGCCGTCACTTTTCGCTGAATCACAATCCCCGTTCGGGACGCGCCGACGTACCCCCAAGATGCCGGCGCGTCCAAAATCTCTCGGGCTGCCCACAGGCCCCCGAGGACATCGAAAGAGAGAACTGATGACTACTCGTGCTACCGCACGGCACCGCGCCGACGTCACCAAAACCAACTCCATCGCCATCATCGCCAAGGCTGTTGGCGATAACGCAGGCGGCGTAGGGCGCCAGGCCGCGGTCATCGCCGCCGCCTCCGGCCTGGTCCTAACGAGCGGCATCGCAGCCAACGCTGCCGACGCCAACATCCAGCGCGAATCCGCCCCCGCTTCTGCCCTGGAAGTTGAATCCGCGATCGAAACCCCCATTTCCGCGGCCTCCACGATCGCCATCACGTACGAAAAGCCTGCTGTTACCACCACGCCCGCTCCCGTCGTCGAGCCCGAGCCCGAGGTTGTCGAGGAGGAGGCACCGGCACCCGCACCGGCACCGGCCCGGGCAACGCAGGCTGCTGCAGCGCCGAAGGTTACGGCCACGGTCTCGGCTGCTTCCGCTCCGGCTGCGCCCGCCTCCGCCAGCGGCAAGGGCGCAGCGATCCTGTCCGCAGCCTATGCCCAGCTTGGCGTGATGCAGGACTGCACCATGCTGGTCACCAACTCCCTCGCCGCCGTGGGCATCAACTTCCACGACTGGCCGGCAGGATACCTGTCCCTGGGCCGCACCGTGAGCGCCGCGGAGGCCCAGCCGGGCGACCTGATTTACTATGCCGACGGCGGCGCCGGTATGGCCCACATTGCTGTCTACGCCGGCAACGGCCAAGCCGTGCACGGCGGCTACAACGGCAACCAGACCGTTGTCTTTAGCGCCAACGTTGGTTCGGGCCCGGTCTTCATCCGCGTCAGCTAACGCCTTTGTTTTCCGGCCGGACGCCCCACCGGCCATTGAAGCAAGAGGAACCCTGCCAATCCGGCAGGGTTCCTCTTGCTATTTAAGGCTCATATGGGGAGCTCTCCAGGCGGCGCGGGAAGGCCTTCCGGCTGCCTCCATCGGGTTGCAGGTTTGGGGACGCGGCGGAGGCTGTGATAGTGCGATTAGCTGATAGTGCACTTCTTTGTTTACTCTTGTGGTGTCGATCCATAGCCCGAACATGCCGAGGGCAGCCGGCCCTCGTGCCCCTGACGGGTGCGGCCGTGAAGAGGTACGTGCATGCGCACTCTCGTTCTGAATGCTGGATATGAACCGCTGGCGGTTGTGACCTTCCGCCGGGCGCTGGTGCTTGTGCTCACGGGCAAGGCAAGCGTTGTGGCCGAAGGGGATGACCCCGTGGTTGGTCCCCAGGAGATACTGGGGCGCCCCTCGGTCATTCTCCTTAACCGCTACATCCGCCCCAGATACAACCAGGCCACGGCTGTGAGCCGCCGCGGGGTGCTGCGCCGCGACGGGCACAAATGCGCGTACTGCGGCAAGGCTGCCCACACGATCGACCATGTCCATCCGAAGTCCCGCGGCGGAGCTGACTCATGGGAGAACCTGGTGGCCGCCTGCCTCCGGTGCAACAACGCCAAAGGTGACCACACCCCCGCGGAGATGGGCTGGAAACTTCGCTTCGACCCCGAACCGCCGCGCGGCAGCATGTGGCAGATTAAGGAACTGGAAAAGCCCACACCCGCATGGGATCCGTTCCTGCTGCCCGAGCGTGCTGCCTAACGATCGTCCCTACGTCCGCGGATAACCCCGCCGCTTCCGGGAATCGCTAGGCTGGAACGGTGGACCACGACGCTCCGGAATATAACGCACTGATCCTTGCAGGTGGCCGGTCATCCCGGCTGGGTGGAGCGCCAAAGCAGCGCCTGGTCTTCCAGGGTTCCACCCTCCTGCAGCGTGCCCTTGATGCCGCCTCGGGCGCCCGCCGCATCGTGGTGGTGGGGCCTGACATAGAGCTCCTGCCGGAGGGTGTGCTTTCCTGCCGGGAACAGCCAGAGTTTTCCGGTCCCGCCGCCGGTATCGCTGCCGGTCTTGACGCCCTGGCCGGCGACGGGCACCAACCGGCGTATACGCTTGTCCTGGCGTGTGACATGCCGCTCGTAGCCGAGGCCGTTGAAGTACTGAAAGCCGCGCTTGCAGGACACGCCGGGATGCCGGATGCGGTGATGGCGTGCAGCGCTGATGAAGCGTCGGAAGGCCGGCTCCAACCGCTCGCTGCGTTTTATCGCACAGCCGGGCTACAAAAAGCGGTTGATGAGCTTGCAGCCAGGGGAGCCCTGGTCAACGGCTCAGTCCGCTCCCTCCTTGCTAGTCTTGACGTGCAGCTTGTCAGCGTCCCTGCTGCATCCACCGCAGACGTGGACAGTTGGGACGATGCCGCCGCACTGGGCATTGCCGCCGGGCGCCAGGACGGGTTCCAGGGCCGGCGTAACCAAAGTTAAACGTGGGAGGCAGTTCATGAAAAGCCAGGATGAAACGCTGGACGAATGGTGCAGGTCCCTGCTCCAGGCTTATGAACTCGAAGACGTCCAAGTGGACATCAACGCCATCCTGGCCCTGGCCGGTGTAGCCGCACACTCCGTTGTCCGCCCGGCAGCGCCGCTGACCACGTTCATCGCGGGCCTGGCCGCAGGACTGGCTTCCGGCCCAGGCAAAGCACCCGATGCCGCGTCCGTGGAGTCATTCCTCTCCATCGCCCGCTCGCTGGCAGCCGACTACGACTCTGAAGCCGCCGGGACTCCCGGCGAATGACCGAAGAAGTCCCGCCGGCAACCCGCCAACCCGAAGAGCAGGAAAAACACCACCACCTTGCCCACACCTGGCAGGAAGCCCGGGAGGCAGCCTTCGATGCGGCCACGCCGATCCCCGCCGGGCCGGTTGCACTCGAACTCGCGCTGGGGCGGCGCCTCGATGAGGATATTGTGGCGCTGCAGGACATGCCGCACTACGCCTCGTCAGCCATGGACGGATGGGCAGTTAACGGAACAGGGCCATGGATCCCGGTGGAGCCCGGGACGAGGCTGGCCCCGCACCAGGCCAGCCCCATCGTTACCGGCGGCCTGATCCCGCCCGGCGGCAAGGCCATCCTTCGCAGTGAAGCGGCGGTGCTGGGCACGGACGATGACGGTTTGCCGGTGCTGACCACCGGCGGGACCGCACGGCCGGGGGAACCGCGGGCGGGCCAGCACATCCGGAAAGCGGGGGAGGAGGCAGCGGAAGGGGAACTGCTGGTCAAAGCGAGCGTCGTACTGAATCCAGCACACCTGGCGTTGGCCGCCCTCGCCGGATACGACGAACTGCGGGTCCAGGGCAAGCCCCTGGTGCGGCTCCTCCTGACCGGTTCAGAGGTGGTGGCGCACGGGATTCCGGTTCCGGGTCAGGTGCGGGACACGTTTGGTCCACAATTGCCGGCAGTGGTCTCAATGTTGGGCGGGATTCCGGGCGGACAGCAAAGGATAGGCGACTCTTATCCGGAATGGCTTGCCGCACTCGAGGACGTTGTTCCGGAGGTGCCCGGAGCTCCGGACCTGCCCGCCGACGTCGTCATCACTACAGGTGGAACAGGCCGGTCCGGCACTGACCACCTGCGCCGGGCAGTGGCGGAACTGGGAGGCCGGCTGGTCATCGACGGAGTGGCCATGCGCCCCGGACACCCGGCCGTCCTGGCTGAACTGCCCGACGGCCGGTTTGTTGTGGGCCTCCCCGGCAACCCGCTGGCGGCCATGATGGCTCTTTGTACTATTGGTGGGCCGCTGCTCGCAGCGCTCGGCCACGGCACCATGCCCCCGGTCCGGGAGGTGCCCTCCGGAACGGTGATCGAAGCCGATCCCGGCCGCACCCGCCTGATGCCGTTCCGCCTCCTGTACGGCATGGCGTCACCGGCGCAGCATGCCGGGCCGGGCATGATGCGCGGACTGGCCGCCGCGGACGGAGTCATGGTGGTACCGCCGCATGGGGTGCAGCTGGGCGAGCCCGTACCCGCCTTCGCCCTGCCCTGGGGCCCACCCATACCCGAACCCGCCGATGCCGCCGCCAAGGCCAAACCGAAAACCGCCGGCCGGACTGCCAGGACGGGTGCCAGGAACGCTGCGGCCGGACCGGTGGACTGGAGTGCCCTCCTTGGCTGAAGCCGGCGCACCGGTTGAGCCCGTCTCCTGAGGTTGCAATGATGGAACTATGAACAGGCGGGGTGGAACATGGGACGCGTGACGCAGCGCCGGAAGGTGCATAAATATTTGCTGGACGGCTCACCCAAGGCCCTGGAATTTCCGGTCCGGCACCGGGAGGACGTCCTGGCTGTCGAGGAGCCGCTGGAGATCAGGCTGGGCCGCATGTCCTTCTCCGTCACCATGCGCACTCCCGGCGACGACTTCGACCTGGTGGCCGGCTTCCTGGTGTCCGAGGGTGTCATTTGGAGCCCTGACCAGCTTGTTTCCCTGCGTTTCTGCGCCGGCGAGGACGAGAACGGCGTCCAGACGTTCAACGTGGTGGAGGCCCAGTTGCGGCCGGACGTTCCCGTTCCGGACACGGGGCGCAACGTCTATACGTCCAGTTCCTGCGGTATCTGCGGGACGGATTCCATCGAGTCCGTCCGCAAATCCTCGCACTACAGCCCGGCGCCGGATCCGGTGACGGTGGACGCCCACGTCCTTGCGTCGTTGCCCGCCCTGCTGCGGAAATCCCAGCGCGTCTTCGAGGACACCGGGGGAGTGCACGCTGCCGGGCTCTTTAAGATTGACGACGACGGCGGCGTGCGGCTGCTCTGCCTGCGCGAGGACGTTGGCCGGCACAACGCCGTGGACAAGGTTGTGGGCTGGGCACTGCGTGAGGGCCTCCTTCCGCTGCGCGGCACGGTCCTGCAGGTTTCCGGAAGGGCATCCTTTGAGCTTGTCCAAAAGGCTGCACTGGCAGGAATTCCGGTTCTGTCCGCCGTCAGCGCGCCGTCCAGCCTGGCTGTGGAGCTTGCCGAAGCGAGCGGGCTGACGCTGGCGGGATTCAGCCGCGGCACGAGCATGAACGTCTATGCGGGCGACGCCCGGATCATCCGGCCTGACGTCCGGCAGCCGGTCGCCTGAAGCGCCCCGGAAACGGTTCCGGATGTTGCCGGAAGGGGTTGGATAAGAGGCTACTAGCGGGTAGATTTATCCATCGACTGGACACGATGGTCCATTTCTCACTCTAAAGAAGGCACACATTGCACGACGACCGCCGCATCACGGAAGTCCGCCTCGAAAGGTTCGTGCGCGAGCGCATCATCCCCGCCGTCTACAGCCGGACCCTTCCCCTTGCCTTGAGCAGCTGGGACGTGCCGGACGAACCCGTGCCCGCACTGGAGGCGATGAGGCAGGAATTTGCACCGCAGGAGCACGGCGCACCGTGGGGAAAGCCGTGGGGCACCAAGTGGCTCCGCCTGCAGGGTGAGGTTCCCGAGTCGTGGGGCACGGAGCCTGACACCACTGTGGAAGTGGTGGTGGACCTCGGCTTCACCATCGAGACTCCCGGATTCCAGTGCGAGGGCATCGCCTGGCGTCCAGACGGTACCATCATCAAAGCTGTTTCGCCGCGGAACCAGTACATCCCGCTGAAGCTGCTGGGCGGTGGCATGGCCGTAGACTTCTACGTGGAAGCGGCCGCCAACCCGGACGTTGCCCAGGGCTGGACCTTCGCCGCAACGCCGTACGGGGACAGGTCCACCGCCGGTACCGCCCCGCAGTACCGGCTGGGCACCATCGCCATCGCGGAACTGAACCAGAACGTGTGGGAGCTCCAGCAGGACGTCTGGACCCTGGCGGGCCTGATGGAGCAGCTGCCGCTGGAACTTCCCCGCCGGCACGAGATTCTGCGGGCGCTGGAACGCATGATGGATGTGATGGATCCGGAGGACGTTGCAGGAACAGCTGCCGCCGGCCGCGAAGAATTGGCCGGAGTTTTGGCCCGTCCTGCCTATGCATCCGCGCACCAGTTGGTGGCCACGGGGCATGCCCACATTGACTCCGCGTGGTTGTGGCCGGTCCGGGAGACGATGCGCAAGTGTGCCCGGACCTTCTCCAACGTGGTGTCCCTGATGGACGAGAACCCGGACTTCGTCTTCTCCTGTTCGTCCGCGCAGCAGTTCGCGTGGATTAAGGAGTTCTACCCCGAGCTGTTCAGCAGGATACGGGAGAAGGTGCGCTCCGGTCAGTTCGTGCCCGTAGGCGGCATGTGGGTGGAATCCGACACCAACATGCCCGGTGGTGAAGCTATGGCCCGCCAGTTCGTGGAGGGCAAGGGCTTTTTCATCAAGGAGTTCGGCGTCGATTGCCAGGAGGCCTGGCTGCCAGATTCGTTCGGCTACTCCGCGGCGCTCCCGCAGATCGTCAAGTCCGCCGGAAGCCGGTGGTTCCTGACCCAGAAGATCTCCTGGAACCAGACCAACAGGATGCCTCACCACACCTTCAACTGGGAGGGCATCGACGGCACCCGCCTCTTCACGCACTTCCCGCCGGTGGATACCTACAACTCGGAGCTCAGCGGCCGCGAGCTTGCCCATGCCGAGCGGAACTACCGTGACCACGGCCGCGGCACCGTCTCGCTGGTGCCCTTCGGCTACGGCGACGGCGGCGGCGGGCCCACCAGGGAGATGCTGGCCGCGGCAGCCAGGACAGCCGATCTCGAAGGTTCGCCCAAGGTCCGGATCGGATCTGCGGAGAGCTTCTTCCTGCAGGCCGAGCAGGACTACCCGGCGTTGCCCGTCTGGGTCGGGGAAATGTACCTGGAACTCCACCGGGGTACCTACACCAGCCAGGCCCGGACCAAGAAGGGCAACCGGCGCAGTGAGCACCTGCTGCGTGAGGCCGAACTGTGGTGTGCCACGGCAGCGGTTCGGGCGGGCGGCGCGTTCGCCTACCCGGCAGCCGAACTTAAGCGTCTGTGGCAGCTGGTCCTGTTGCAGCAGTTCCATGACATCCTGCCCGGCAGCTCCATCGCCTGGGTCCACAAGGATGCCGAGCGCAACTACCAGGCCATTGAAACGGCACTGGAATCGATCATCGGCCAGGCTGCGGCCGCGTTCCTTGGCGAGGGGGACCGGCAGTTCCTCCTTAATGCCGCTCCGCATGCCAGGCGCGGCGTGCCGGCGCTCGCGGCAGCCGCGCCCGCTGTGTCTTCCCAGGCCGTCCGGGCCACCGCGGAGGCGGGTGGCTACATCCTGGACAACGGGGTCATCCGTGTGGTCCTGGATTCAGACGGGCTGATCGCCTCCCTGATGGACCAGGCCAGCGGCCGCGAAGCGATCGCGCCCGGCCAGCGCGGCAACCTGCTGGAGCTGCACCGCGACACGCCCAACGAGTGGGACGCCTGGGACGTGGACGAGTTCTACCGGCGCTCCGTCACACCCCTGACCAGCGCCACTACTGTACGCCTGGAAGAGCAGGACGGCGCCGCCGTCGTTATTGTGGACCGCCTGGCCGGAAGCTCGCCGGTGACCCAGCGTCTTGTTCTCGAGCCCGGCAGCCCCTCACTGGCCATCACAACTTCGGTGGATTGGCAGGAACGCGAAAAGCTGCTCAAGCTGGGGTTTGCCCTGGACATCCGTGCGGACCGGTCGGCATCGGAAACGCAGTTCGGCCACGTTTTCCGGCCCACGCACACCAATACGTCCTGGGAAGCGGCCAAGTTCGAAATCTGCGCCCACCGGTGGATCCACGTGGGCGAACCCGGCTACGGCGTGGCGGTTTCCAACGCGTCCACCTAC
The DNA here is from genome assembly GCF_005796205.1 of Pseudarthrobacter sp. NamE2. Taxonomy (GTDB): domain Bacteria; phylum Actinomycetota; class Actinomycetes; order Actinomycetales; family Micrococcaceae; genus Arthrobacter. Next base: position 34,359 of record NZ_VAHN01000015.1, read on the forward strand.
GGGCACGATGTCACCAGGAACGTCAGGGAGTCCGACGGCGGGACGACCACCACGGTGCGCCTGTCCCTGCTGCGTGCCCCCAAGTTCCCCGATCCTGAAGCGGACCGCGGACTGCATGAGCTGACTGTCACCATCCGGCCGGGCGCCGATATCGCCGCAGCTGTCGAGGAGGGGTACCGGACCAACCTGGCGCCCCGCCTGGTCCGCGGCGCCGCGCCGGCTGAACCGCTGTTTGCAGTGACCAATGCCGCGCTGGTGATCGAGGCAGTAAAGCTTGCCGAAGACGGGTCCGGGGATGTCATCGTCCGGCTGTACGAGTCACTTGGGCAGCGGTCATGCGGACGGATCATTGCCAACTTCCCGGCGGGGGCCGTCCGTACCGTTGACCTGCTGGAACGCGATGTTCCGGCGCCCGGAGTGGAGCCGGCTGCGGACGGTGCCGACCTGCTGCTCCGTCCGTTCCAGCTGGTCACCCTGAGGTTCCCCCGGCGCTAACCCCTTGGAGTTTTTGTCCGGAAATGCCGGCTTCCGTGGCCCGGAAGCCTGAGTAGCTGGACAAAAACTCCGGAGCGGGTGAGGTAGCCGGGCGAACCCGGCCATGGGAAAAAGCCGCCAAAGAAATACAGCGTCCAGGAAAAACTGCCGTTAAAAGGCTGAGTGGGGGCGGTCCCCAACGGCCGCCACCACTCATCCCCCCAATGTGTGCAAAGGCCCCCGAAGCTGGCGGGCGTTCAAGAATTTATCCCCGTTCGTAAACGTGCCGCGCTCCACCTTCACACATTCATGATTGTTTCATATTCTAATGAAATTGTGAAAGCGGCCAAGTTACTTTTCGGTAGATGTCTTTCGGGCAGCTGTATTCCCGCCATTTTTTACCCTCGCCGCCCAGATCAACGCCAGGCCGATCATGAAGCAGAGCACCGCGGTGTAGTTGATAACGAACTCCAGGGAATCCCAGGATCTGGGGAAGACGGGGAACAGCAGGGAGAGCGTGATGGCTACTCCGCCGATCGCCAGCAGCCCGGCGGCCATCCGTATCAGGACGGGCAGCGTGCTCCGCACAGCGACGATCATCGCCGGCAGCAAGGCCAGGGAAACGAAGGCGGGGTACGCGCGCCCGGCCGCGCCATAGTATTCGACCAGAACCCCGTTGCGGGCGTTCATCCTTGCCGGACCTACCAGCCCCGCGGACGACCCGGCGGTGTCCATCATGACGAACACAGCCACCATGACCACGGAAATCACCAGCAGGACAGCCATGCCGGCCCTTCCGGTGATTAGCCGGTATGCGCCCTCGGCGCCAAAACCCCTGGTGACCTTTACGCCCAGAACGTAGATGGTGGCGAAGATGACAAAGCGGAGCAGCAGGTTGGCGAGGTTGATCCCGCCCAGCGCCTGGTCGATGGCCACGTAGGGCGCCTCGATGCTGAGCAGGATGGCGAGGGTCATCAGCGTGAAGATGTAGAACAGGGACCTGTTCTCGCCCCGCAGCGCACTGGGTATGCGGGCGATGGCGATCAGTGCGCAGATAGCCAGTGTGCTCCATTGAAGGACTGCAATCATCCCAGGTTCTCCCAAATCTTTTCCGTTTGCGCCTGGTCTTGTTCCTGGCGACGCAATACTTTACCCATAGCCTGCAGCCGGTCCCCGGCCAGCGCGGTGAGATCACCGTCGGACAGGCCGTCCAGCGCGGACTGCCGCGCATCCGCTGGCCAGCCGGCCTCTTCTTCCGTCACCAGTCCGGAGGCAACGAGGCCGTTCGCCAGCCCCACGCCCGCCGCCCGCGACGTGGCGAGGGCGAGTTCTGCGGAAAGCCGGTTCGCCGTCAGCTGTGCCGAATAGTTTTGGGGTGCCACGCCGGTGGAGGCTGAGACGCGGTGCCGCACTTCGCCGTCGTCGATTGCATCCACCCAGTTCTTGACCGAGGTGGCGTGCGGCGCAGGCGTGAGCGCCGGCGGGCGTGCGGGGGACGTCTCACCGGGGCACATCGCCGGGCGGGCCAGCAAAGCCCGCATCAGGTCCTGTGTTGAGATCTGGCTGATCAGTTCGCAGCGGGTGGGCGGCTGGAGCGGGCCTGCCAGCTCGCGGTACTCCTCAAAGCAGGACAGCGCCGTGAGGGGGTTGATGTTGTATGCGCGGGCGATGCTGACCACCGTGCTTACGGAAACTTTGCCCCTCACCAGTTGCTGCGCGAGCGTAGTCCGCTTGATCCCGGAGACCCTGCAGACATCTGCTGTGCTGGCATCAGGGGCGATGCCTTGCAGCCAGCGCTGGAACGCCTTGGCGGGAAGGGTCATGAAGTGCTCTCTGCAGAACGGTTGCTTGTGATGAGTTTAGCGCGCCGCATTCCGGCCGATTTTACCGGCGGCATTGTTTCGACTATGCTTGATGGTCGAGCCCGTTGGTCCGAACACCCCCCAAGTCCGGACCAGCGGGTTCTTCTATGCCCACGCTCCGGCCGCTTTGCCGCTCCTGCAGGCAACCCCGGCATATCCCGGCAGTAGCCGGGTCCGCACGGTGAAAGGATCGATCCATGACAGCAACACTGGTTGCCAAGGACCTCGCCGGCGGCCATGACCACCGGCAACTGTTTACCGGGCTTTCCCTGACCGTGGCCCCGGGCGACGTTGTAGGGGTGGTGGGTGCCAACGGTGCCGGCAAGACCACCCTGCTCCGGCTCCTCGCGGGCGCGGACCAGCCGCAGGAGGGCACTGTCAGCCTCGCACCGGCTGATGCGTTTGTAGGTTGGCTGCCCCAGGAGCACGAGCGGGTGCCCGGAGAAACGGTGGCAGCATACATCGCTCGCCGCACAGGCTGTGCACAGGCAACAGCGGACATGGAAGGGACGGCGGAGGCGCTGGGCAGCGGAACCCCGGGCGCTGATGACGCCTACGCCCATGCCTTCGACCGCTGGATGGCCTCTGGCGCCGCGGACCTCGACGAACGCATCCCCGCGGTCCTGGCGGACCTGGGCCTGGACGCCGGTCCTGACGCTCCCATGACCGGGCTTTCCGGCGGCCAGGCTGCCAGGGCGGCCCTTGCCGCCCTGCTTCTCAGCCGCTTCGACATTGTGCTTCTGGATGAGCCCACCAACGATCTGGATCTGGCCGGCCTGGCCCGTCTGGAGGATTTCGTCAAGGGGCTGCGCGGCGGCGTGGTCCTGGTCAGCCACGACCGCGAGTTCCTTGCCCGCTGCGTCACCACCGTGGTGGAACTGGACCAGGCGCAGAACGCCATTGCGGTGTACGACGGCGGCTATGACGCCTACCTGGAGGAGCGCGCCGTTGCGCGGCGTCACGCACGCGAGAGGTACGAGGAGTTCGCTGCCACCAAGGCCGACCTCGTCTCCCGCGCACGGACACAGCGGGAGTGGAGCTCGCAGGGCGTGCGGAATGCGATGCGGAAAAACCCGGACAACGACAAGATCCGGCGCGCCGCCAGCGCCGAGTCTTCGGAGAAACAGGCCCAGAAGGTCCGCCAGATGGAGTCCCGCATCGCCCGGCTCGAGGTGGTGGAGGAGCCGAGGAAGGAATGGCAGCTCCAGTTCTCCATCGGCAAGGCTCCCCGCTCCAGCTCCGTGGTTGCCACCTTGCGTGATGCCGTTGTGCAGCAGGGCAGCTTCACGCTGGGCCCGGTCAACCTGCAGCTGAGTGCCGGGGAGCGGATTGGCATCACCGGACCCAACGGGGCGGGCAAATCGACGCTGCTGCGCCTGCTCCTGGGCGTCACCGCGCCGGATTCCGGCAGCGCATCGATGGGCGCATCCGTAGCCGTTGGGGAAATTGACCAGGCACGGGCCCTGCTGGCCGGGCACCTGCCCCTCGCGGACGCCGTCGGAAATGTCCTGGCGGATCTGTCCCCGGCAGAGGTCCGCACCCTGCTTGCCAAGTTCGGCCTGAAGGCCGACCACACCGGGCGGCCGGTTGATTCCCTCTCGCCCGGGGAACGCACCCGGGCCGCGCTGGCGCTGCTCCAGGCCCGGGGCGTGAATTTGCTGGTCCTGGACGAACCAACCAACCACCTCGACCTGCCGGCCATCGAACAGCTCGAAGAAGCGCTGGACAGCTACGACGGTGCACTGCTCCTGGTGACCCACGACCGAAGGCTGCTGGAGAACGTGCGCCTGGATGTACGTTGGAACGTGGACAACGGCGCGGTCACCGAACATCACGCAGCAGGCGGCGTATGAACCGGATAGCCGGACAGGGCAGAACTTCGAGCGCGGAGCTAGATCGATGAGCATGGACCGGGTTGCCTGGAGCTCCCTTCACACCATCACCAGGGCAAAGAGCGGTACCAGGCCGTTTTCCAAGGCCACCCTCAAGCGTGTCCTGGGGTTCGCCCGGCCGCACCGCGTGAAACTCCTCGCCTTCATGGCACTGTCCGTGGCGCTGGCATTCCTGGCTGTGGCCACGCCGGTGTTGGCGGGGCAGGTGGTGGATGCCATCGTGGCGCGGGCAGGCGCCGACGAGGTGGTGCGGCTGGCGGCGCTGATCGCCGTCGTTGCCGTAGCTGAAGCAGGGCTGGGCATGGTCAACCGCTGGCTCTCCTCCACCATCGGCGAGGGCGTGATCCTGGACCTGCGCACCCGGGTCTTCGACCATGTGCAGAAGATGCCGATCGCCTTTTTTACGCGGACCCGGACCGGTGCCCTGGTCAGCCGCCTGAACAACGATGTCATCGGCGCCCAGTCGGCGTTTGCCGGGACCCTGTCCGGGGTGGTCAGCAACGTGGTGGCCCTCATCCTCACCCTTGCGGTCATGCTGGGCACCTCGTGGCAGGTGACAGTCCTGGCCATGGTCCTGCTGCCGGTGTTCCTGTTTCCCGCCCGGCGGATAGGTTCCCGGCTGGCGGGGCTGCGCCGCGAAGCCGCAGAGCACAACGCCGCCATGGCCACGCAGATGACCGAGCGCTTTTCCGCGCCCGGCGCCACCCTGGTCAAGCTCTTCGGCAGGCCCGCGGAGGAGTCCCGCGAGTTCGCCGTCCGGGCAGGACGTGTCCGGGACATCGGAATCCGGACGGCGATGCTCCAGTTCACGTTCGTGACGGCGCTGACCCTGGTGTCCGCCCTTGCCCTGGCGCTGGTCTACGGCCTGGGCGGCTGGCTGGCCATCACAGGGCAGCTTGCAGCCGGTGACGTGGTGGTCCTGGCCCTGTTGCTCACCCGTCTCTACGCTCCACTCACCGCGCTGTCCAACGCCCGGGTGGAAATCATGAGCGCCCTGGTCAGCTTCGAGCGGGTGTTTGAAATCCTGGACCTCGAGCCCCTGATCCGGCAGAAGCCTGACGCGGTGCCGGTTCCGGCAGGGCCCGTGTCCGTGGAGTTCGACGACGTCCGCTTCGCCTACCCCTCCGCGGACAAGGTCTCCCTGGCCTCGCTGGAGGAAGTGGTCACGCTGGATACGCGCGGCGGCGAGGAAGTGCTGCACGGCATCAGTTTCCGGGTCGAACCGGGACAGACGGTAGCCCTGGTGGGGTCCTCCGGCGCCGGCAAGTCGACCATCGCGCAGCTGCTGGCCCGGCTGTACGACGTGGACTCCGGTGCCATCCGGCTTGGCGGGTCCGTCCCCGGCACCGGCCTGGACCTGCGGGACGCGACGTTCGATTCCCTGCGGGACACGTTGGGCATGGTCACCCAGGACGGCCACCTTTTCCACGAAACCATCGCCTCAAACCTCCGCCTGGCCAAGCCGGACGCCACCGAGGAGGACATGTGGGACGTCATCCGGCAGGCACGGCTGGAAACCATGATCCGGTCCCTGCCCGACGGGCTGGACACCGTGGTGGGGGAGCGCGGCTACCGGCTCTCCGGCGGAGAGCGGCAGCGCCTCACCATCGCCCGGCTCCTGATCGCGCATCCCCGGGTGGTCATCCTTGACGAGGCCACGGCAGCGTTGGACTCCACGAACGAGGCCGCGGTGCAGGCGGCGCTCGGCGCCGCGCTCGAGGGGCGGACCGCCGTCGTGATCGCCCACCGGCTGTCCACCATCCGCGCCGCGGACGCCATCCTGGTGGTGGAAGAGGGCAGGATCGTGGAGCGCGGAACCCACTCGGAACTCCTGGCTGCCGAGGGCCGTTACGCGGAGCTCTACAGGACCCAGTTCGCCGAGGCCAGCGCCGTGGCGCGCGAGGCCGTTCCGGAACCCTAGGAGTCCGCGCCTGCCGCCCGGACGCCGCGAGCGGCGTCCAGTTCGGGGAGGATATGCTGCGTCAGCAGCGGGGCGAGGTCCGGAGGGAAGGCACCGCTGCGGGAAAGATCCTCCAGGTCCAGCCACCGGATCTCCGCGATCTCCGCCGACGGGTGCGCCTGCCAGGTGCCGGGGGCGCGGAACACTGTGGCTTCGATGTCCGTGGCGGCCTCATTGGCGGCGTCGGCAATCCAAACGCCCATCAGCTCCAGCTCCCGCGAATCGATGACGATGCCAACTTCCTCTGCCAGTTCCCGGGCCGCTGCCTGCACTGCCGTCTCACCCGGTTCAGGCTTGCCGCCGGGGTGCATGAACATGCCGGTGCCGCGCTTGCGCACGGTCAGCAGGCGGCCTCCGGCGTCGAAGACGCAAACCGCTGACACCACAATGCGCGCCTTCACGCCGTGGTCCTCGTCAAACGCGACGTCAGCAAAAGGTCCTTCCGCGGTCCCGTCACGTCCCAGCTGTAGCTGAAGCGGTCCGGGCCTTCGCAGGTGTAGGCCACACGGTAGGTATCGGGATCGCACCAGTGGTTGTCACGGTTCACCTCCGCCGCGAAACTCATCCGGTGGAAGGGACGCCCGTCGGGAAAGAACACGTCCAGGGCATCGGGCTGCCCGGAAGGCCGCAGCAGGTATTCACGGGTGGCGGGGCCGGTGAAGGAGGGCCAGCGCATCGTGCCCTCTTCGCGGAGGGCCAGGCCGCCGTCGTCGTCCGGTATCAAAAGTACGACGCCGGAAAAGGTTCCGCGGGTGCCGTCCCCCCGGTCCAGCAGGTCCCTTTCCACGGTCCAGCGGCCGGCAGGCACTGGATCGTCTGCACCGGCGCCGAGGAGGTAGGCGCGGAGGTCGAACTGCGGGGAAGAAGCGCTCAAGTGCCCTCGATTGGATTCGAACCAACGACACCGGCTTTAGGAGAGCCGTGCTCTATCCACTGAGCTACGAGGGCGGGCATCCGGGAATCGGCAAGCCGCTCCGGCCGGAGACCGTTACCAGCATACAAGGTGCGGGGCGGTACTACGCTCAAGGCATGAGCGCAGCACCGTCCGCCACCCCTGCGGTGGCCTTCATTCCGGACACCGCATCCACCCGGCAGTACATCGGGGCGTGGTCCGTGCTGAGCGTGCTGCAGTATTTTGCGGCCGAAGCGGCGGTGATCGGCGCCTGGGCAGGTCCCCGGGCCTACGACCTGCGCACCGGCTACATCAGCGACCTCGGTGCCCTGTACTGCGGCATATTCGACGGCCGGGACGTCTGTTCTCCACTGAACTGGCTGATGAACATCTCCTTCGTGGTCCAAGGGTTGGGCATGGTGCTGGGCGCGCTCCTGCTGGGCTCCGGCCTGCTGTGCGTCGCGGCGCGGGCTGGAGCCCGCGTTGAACCCGGCCGCCGGAAACCGTGGCTGGCAGCCGTCTGGGTGCGGCTGCTAACGGGAACCGCCGGTGCCGGCACTGTGATTGTGGGGCTGGTGCCCGAGGATGTGGGGTCGGGCTGGCACTTCGCCGGCGCCGTGATGTACTTCCTGGCGGGCGCAGCCGCGCTGCTGGTGCTGGGCATCCTGTGGCTGCGGAAATCCCGGATGGCCTGGTTCATCCTTGTGTGCGGCGGCGTCTCGCTGGCGGCGCTGGTCACGGGCGGCGTGACGGGGATGGACGTACCGGAACCGGGCACGCTGGAGCGCCTGATGGCCTACCCGGTGACGGTGGGCATGGCCACGGCCGGCCTGGTGATCGCACAGCGCGTGCACCGGCACCGGAAGCAGCTGCGGGCCGCGGCAGCCGGCGTCAACCAGCCGCCTTTTTCCGCCGGGCGCTAAGCAGCACGGCTCCCGCTCCGGCGAGCAGGCTCAGGACCAAGAGGATCCAGCCTGCGACGGTGAGGCCGGACGCCAGTGCCACCTGGCCGGCGTCGGGCCCCTCGGAAGCCATCATGCCGTCAATGGCCCCGTTGCCCCACAGCCTGACTACCACGAACAGCAGCGGCAGCGCCCACAACGCCCAGCGCAGAGCTTTCCGGGCAACATTCGTCCCGATCAGCAGGAGCCACGTAAAGCCGAAAATCAACGGAAAGAGCGTCCCGGCGGTTTTGTGGACGTAGTTCAACTGGCCGCGTGCCTCGCTGTTCATCGCGGCCTGGAGCTGGCCGACGTATCCGGGGTCGAATCCGCCGAACAGTGAGTCCGGCATGGCTAGCCCGCCGGACAGCTGTGTGAGCTGGTCCATGGTCAGCAGGTGCAGGTACCAGAACAGGAACAGGCTGGCCACCACGCCTGCGATCACAATAAGGTTGCTGTTGCTCTGCGCCTTCTCCGGTGTGCGCGCCGTGGTGGGGTTGATGACCGGCGGCAGATTGTGCTGCGGCACAACCGCCTTCGCGCCGTGCTTCTTGATCCGCTGGGCAGGGGTTTTGGCCATGGCACCATTATTCCGCCCATACACTGAAACCATGACCATTGGCCGGCACAGCGCCGTTGAACTTGACCCCGCATTGGACGACCACCAGCTCGCGGCGGCCCTGGTCCGCGAAGCCGGACAGCTGGCGCTCCTGATGCGGATGGCAGGGCTGCAGTCACAGCAGAAAACCTCCATCTCGGACGTGGTAACAGCCGCCGACCATGCCGCCGAGGCCTATGTCCTGGAGCAGCTGCAGCGCTGCCGCCCGGAGGACGGCATCCTGGGCGAGGAGGGCGCGTCCGTCCAGGGCAGCAGCGGCCGGACCTGGGTAATCGACCCCGTCGACGGCACCTACAACTTCCTGCACGGTTCCACCTACTGGTGTTCCGCCATCGCGCTCAAGGACGGCTCCGATGTGCTGCTCGGCGCCATTTTCCAACCGGAGGAAAACAAGCTGTGGGTTGGTGGCCGCGGCCATCCGGCTTCCCTCAACGGGGAGCGGATCACCGTTTTCCGGGACAACAGGGGCGAGCGGAACGCCACGGCCGTTGCCGAACTGGGCGCTGCCACCTACATCCATCCCGCCTGGCTGATGGACCCGTTGTGCGCCATGCCCTGGCATGCGGCAGCAACATCCGCCGCCGCGCTGCGCATGCTCGGTTCGGGGTCATGCGACCTCGGCCGGGTGGCGGACGGACAGCTTGGCTGCTGGTTCCAGCACAGCTGCCCGGAATGGGACTGGCTGCCCGGCAAGGCAATCGTCCGGGCCGCGGGCGGCGCCGTGGATACCGTCCGGGTGAACGGGCTGGAATGGTTTATGGCAGGAGGCACGACGGCGGTGCGTGAGCTGCGTGCCGCACTCGAGTCCGGATCGGTTGCCTAGGAAATTTTCCGTCAGCAGGCGAGGTGCTGCGTGGCGTAATCCACAGGCCGCACGTGCCTGTCGGTCCCACCGCCTAAACTTGTAGCCATCATGGATATGTTGTTTGACCCGTACTCCGACGGACCGTTCAAGGCTGCTCCCGCGTCGGCCGCCCGCGCAAAGGCGGGCCCTGACGCCGTGGCCACCGCGGCCGGCCCGGGCGGCAGCACTCCATCCGAAATCCCGGCGGACAGCCGGACTGGCAGCCGGAACGAAGGGCATGCACACGCGACCGCGCAGCCCGAAGGGCAGCGCCACCACGGGCGGCGGCCGGACGTCTCCCAGCTCCTCGAAGGGCTCAACCCGCAGCAGGAGGAAGCGGTCAAGCACGCCGGGTCCGCGCTGCTGATCGTGGCCGGCGCGGGGTCGGGCAAGACCCGCGTGCTCAGTAACAGGATCGCCTACCTGATAGCTACCGGCAGGGCGCACCACGGCGAGATCCTGGCCATCACGTTCACCAACAAGGCCGCTGCGGAAATGCGGGAGCGGATCGAGGCGCTGGTGGGCGGCCGGGCCAAGATCATGTGGATCTCCACCTTCCACTCGTCCTGCGTGCGGATTCTGCGCCAGGAGGCCGCCAACGTCGGGCTGAAATCCAACTTCTCCATCTACGATTCCGCGGACTCGCTCCGGCTCGTCACCCAGGTGTCCAAAGCCTTGGACCTGGATCCCAAGAAGTTCCCGCCCAAGTCCATCCAGCACAAGATTTCCGCGCTGAAAAACGAACTTGTCGACGCTGATTCCTTCGCGTCTGCGGCCAACTACAACGATCCCTTTGAGCAGGCTGTTGCAGACGTGTACAAGGGCTACACCCAGCGGCTCCGCCAGGCCAACGCCATGGACTTTGACGACCTCATCGCCGAGACCGTCTACATGTTCCGCGCTTTCCCGGCGCTCGCCGAGTCCTACCGGCGCCGGTTCCGGCACGTCCTGGTGGACGAATACCAGGACACCAACCACGCCCAGTACGCCCTGGTCCGCGAGATCGTGGGGGAGGGGCCGGGAGCCTCCGAGCTCACCGTGGTGGGCGACTCGGACCAGTCCATTTATGCCTTCCGCGGCGCGGACATCCGCAACATCGTGGAATTTGAAAAGGACTACCCCGAGGCCCGGACCATCAAGCTCGAGCAGAACTACCGCTCCACGCAGAACATTCTCAGCGCAGCCAACTCGGTTATCTCCCGCAACCCCAACCGGCCCGAAAAGCGGCTCTGGACCGCGGAGGGCGAAGGCCACAAGATCATCGGCTACGTGGGCGAAAACGAGCACGACGAAGCCCAGTTCATTGCCAAGGAAATCGACCGGCTTCAGGACGAGGACAACCTCCGCCCGGGCGACGTCGCCATTTTTTACCGCACCAACGCCCAGTCGCGCTCCATCGAGGACGTGCTGGTCCGGGTGGGCCTGCCGTACAAGGTGGTGGGCGGCACACGCTTTTACGAGCGCAAGGAAATCAAGGACGCCCTGGCTTACCTCCGGGTCCTGGTGAACCCGGACGACGACGTCAACCTCCGCAGGGTCCTCAACGAACCAAAGCGCGGCATCGGCGACCGGGCCGAAGGAGCCGTAGCGGCCCTCGCGCAGCGTGAGCGGATCTCCTTCATGGCCGCTGCCCGCCGCGCCGAGCAGGCGCCCGGAATGGCCACCCGCTCCGTTAACGCTGTCCTCGGCTTCGTGAAGCTGCTGGACGATCTTGCGGAGGTGGCAGCCGGCTCCGGCGCTGCAGCCGCCCTGGAAGCAGTCCTGGAACAGACCGGGTACCTTGCAGCGCTGCGCGCCAGCACGGATCCCCAGGACGAAAGCCGCGTGGAGAACCTCGCGGAACTTGTCGCCGTCGTCCGGGAATACGAACGCGACAACCCCGAAGGGTCGCTCGAAGCATTCCTCGAGCAGGTGTCCCTCGTGGCCGACGCCGACCAGATTCCCGACGCACCGGGCGCTGACGTCGACGCCGCCGTCGCCGAAGCGAAGCGGCTGGGCGTCGTCACCCTGATGACTCTGCACACCGCCAAGGGGCTGGAATTTCCCGTGGTGTTCCTGACGGGAATGGAGCACGGGCTCTTCCCGCACCAGCGATCCGCCACGGACCCCAAGGAACTTGCCGAGGAACGCCGGCTTGCCTACGTGGGCCTCACCCGCGCCCGCAAGCGGCTGTACGTCACGCGTTCCGAGGTCCGCAGCATGTGGGGCCAGAGCCAGTACAACCCCGCCAGCCAGTTCCTGGAGGAGATTCCGGCAGAACTGATGGAATGGAAGCGGGAAGGCACCAGCAGGCAGGCGGCCTGGGGGAGCAGCAGCGGCTCCATCGGATCCGGCCGTTACAGCGGATCGTTCTGGGGCGCCGGGACGGCCCGCGGCTCCGCCGCGGGGTTCGACGCCGACGTTCCCGCGGTCATCGCCCGGAACCGGGTGCAGCCGCAGAAGGAGATCATCGCGGTCAGCGTGGGGGACAAGGTCAACCACACCAGCTTCGGCAACGGCACCGTCATCGGTTTGGAAGGCGTTGGGGACAAAACGGTCGCCAAGGTGAAGTTCGACGCCGGCGAAAAGCGCCTGCTGCTGCGCTACGCACCGCTCACCAAACTCGACGCCTAGGCCGGCACATGCGACGAACTTTACGGGGGACGCTCGCCGCCCTTTTCCTGCTGGCCGCAACGGGATGCAGCGTCACCGCGGAGGACCCCGGATATGTGCCCCCACCCCCGATGCCACCCCTGGAGCAGCTGGAGAAGGCGGCGCTCGCCGATCCCAGGGATTTTGCCAACGGCACGGATGTCCTTTCCTTTGTCACCGAGGACCGGGCGGTGGCTTGCTCCCTCACTTCAGCACGCGGGGAACACCTGAACCTCCCGTATGAGACCAACAGCTTCAGCGACGCAGGGAACAACAAGCTGGCCACCGTTCCCGTGGCCCATTGCCAGCTCGGCACCTACCCCGAGCCCTCCGCCGGGGACGTCGGGGACGACTGTGCGGGCACGAACCTTGGCTATCTGGGCGGCGTCGCCCTGCTGACGCCGGACAATGCCACGTACGGCGGCTGCCGGTCCGGCGTCACGGAAATGGAAGCAACGTTCGGCCCGGCCGGAAGCAAAGCAGGTCCAATCGCCCAGCTGCCCGTCCTGGCAGACGGGCAGAACCTCGAACGCAACGGCTTGAGGTGTTCGGCCTACAACGGTGGGGTGGCGTGCGGAAACGTCTCTGCCGGCGTCGCATTCTTCGTCTCGCCGGAACGTTACGAGCTGCTCCACGGGCAGGCCGGGGGTGCCGCGACGGCGCCGGCGGAAGCCCCAAAAACCCCGTAAATCCGCGGTTTTTCTACGCCTCATAGAATAGTGTCGTTACTCACATAAGCGGTAGTCTGGGACGGGCCGGTCCCGACAAAGGACTAAAGTTCCCAGAGGAGCATCACGCCGCGTGGCTCGTTTCCAGACAGGCCGCCGCGGCGTGCAATCCGCAGCCCGGTCATCGTCTTCGATGGTGTCCGACTGTACAGAAACTACTTCGACGTAGAAGGACACTAAACCGTGGACCTGTTTGAATATCAGGCGCGCGATATGTTCGAAAAGCACGGCGTTCCCGTGCTCGCCGGCATCGTGGCGCACACCCCTGAAGAAGCAAAGGCTGCTGCCGAAAACATTGGCGGAGTCACCGTCGTCAAGGCACAGGTGAAGATCGGCGGCCGCGGTAAGGCCGGCGGTGTCAAGGTTGCCAAGTCCGCTGATGAAGCCCTTGAGCACGCCACCAACATCCTGGGCATGGACATCAAGGGCCACACGGTCAACAAGGTCATGATCGCGCAGGGCGCGGACATCGCCGAGGAATACTACTTCTCCGTCCTGCTGGACCGCGCCAACCGCAACTACCTGGCCATGTGCTCGGTAGAGGGTGGCATGGACATCGAGCAGCTCGCCGTCGAACGCCCCGAAGCCCTTGCGAAGGTCGCCATCGATCCCGCCGTCGGCATCGACCAAGCCAAAGCCGATGAAATCGTTGCTGCCGCCGGCTTCGCTGAGGAACTGCGCGGCAAGGTGGCCGGCGTTATCCTCAAGCTCTGGGACGTCTTCAAGAAGGAAGATGCCACCCTGGTGGAGGTCAATCCGCTGGTCAAGACCGGCTCGGGCGACATCCTGGCCCTGGACGGCAAGGTCTCCCTGGATGAGAACGCAGACTTCCGCCACGTGCACCACGCAGAGCTCGAGGACAAGGCAGCGGCCAACCCGCTGGAGTCCAAGGCCAAGGAACTGGACCTGAACTACGTCAAACTCGACGGCGAGGTTGGCGTGATCGGCAACGGTGCCGGTTTGGTTATGTCCACCCTGGACGTCGTGGCCTACGCAGGCGAGAACCACGGCAGCGTGAAGCCCGCCAACTTCCTGGACATCGGCGGTGGTGCCTCGGCTGAGGTCATGGCCAACGGCCTGTCCATCATCCTTGGCGACGAGCAGGTCAAGAGCGTGTTCGTCAACGTGTTCGGCGGCATCACCGCATGTGACGCCGTCGCAAAGGGCATCGTTGGAGCCCTCGCCGAACTCGGCAAGGAAGCCAACAAGCCCCTCGTTGTCCGCCTCGACGGCAACAACGTCGAAGAAGGCCGCCGCATCCTCACCGAAGCCAACCACCCGCTGGTGACCCTGGCCGCCACCATGGACGAGGGCGCCGACAAGGCCGCCGAGCTCGCCAACGCCGCCCGCTGATCGAGCCCGCCGAGATCTAGGAAAAGAATCATGTCTATCTACCTCAACAAGGACTCCAAGGTCATCGTCCAGGGCATCACCGGCGGTGAAGGCACCAAGCACACCTCCCTGATGCTCAAGGCCGGCACCAACATCGTCGGCGGCGTCAACGCCCGCAAGGCGGGGACCACCGTCCTGCACGGCGACAAGGAAGTTACCGTTTACGGCACCGTCAAGGAAGCCATGGCGGAAACCGGTGCAGACGTCTCCATCGTCTTCGTTCCGCCGGCATTCACCAAGGCTGCAGTCGTGGAGGCCATCGAAGCCGGCATCGGCCTCGTTGTTGTCATCACCGAAGGCGTTCCGGTCCAGGACTCCGCCGAATTCTGGGCACTGGCCCAGTCCAAGGTGGACGCCGACGGCAAGCAGGTCACCCGCATTATCGGACCGAACTGCCCCGGCATCATCACCCCGGGCGAGTCCCTCGTGGGCATTACCCCAGCCACCATCACAGGCAAGGGCCCCATTGGCCTGGTCTCCAAGTCCGGCACCCTGACCTACCAGATGATGTACGAGCTGCGCGACCTCGGCTTCTCCACCGCCATCGGCATCGGCGGCGACCCCATCATCGGCACCACCCACATCGACGCCCTGGCCGCGTTCGAGGCCGACCCCGAGACCAAGGCAATCGTGATGATCGGCGAGATCGGTGGTGACGCCGAAGAGCGTGCCGCCGACTTCATCAAGGCCAACGTCACCAAGCCGGTTGTCGGCTACGTGGCCGGCTTCACCGCACCGGAAGGCAAGACCATGGGCCACGCCGGCGCCATCGTGTCCGGTTCGGCCGGTACGGCACAGGCCAAGAAGGAAGCCCTTGAGGCAGCCGGAGTCAAGGTGGGCAAGACGCCGTCCGAGACCGCCAAGCTGCTGCGCGAGGTCTACGCAGCCCTCTAGCACTGCACAGGAAGCGGCACCGCCTGCTGTCCCTTGGGACGGCACGCGGTGCCGCTTTGCTTTAAGTACGACGACGCTTTAAGTACGACGACGGCGGGCGGCAACCCGACTGGGTGGCAGTCAACGTCGTGAAATCGTAAGTCCACGACGTCAAGTGCGAGTTAGTTGGTGCTTGCGTCCTAGACCTTGGCGCTGCTAAGCAGCTCGTCCAGCCGCTCGTAGCCTTCGCTCATGCCGCCCTCCATGCCGGACTGGGCCATACCATCCCGGGCTTCCTGGCTGGGGTAGACGGAGTGGCCGCGGAGGCGCGTCCTGCCGTTGCCGAGGTCCTCGAATGTCATGAACTCCAGGCTGACCACATCCGGGTAGCCGCCGAACTCGAAGGTCTGGACGGCGAACTCGTTCTCACGGACGGTGTGGAAGATGCCCTTGAACTCGTAAGGCACACCCTCGGGACCGGTGTGCAGGTAGCTGTAGCTGCCGCCCGTCCGGAAATCGTAGTGGTCGATTTCCATCTTGTACCCGCGCGGGCCCAGCCACTGGACGATCAGGTCCGGTTCCTTATGGGCCCGGAAAACATCCGGGACAGGAAAATCGAACTCACGCTCGTAGTCGATGAAAGGAACGCCTTCCGGAACACTGAGTTTCAGGGGATTGCTCATGATGATTCCTTGTTGGTTAGTCGCCGCTGGGATCGGCGTTTGACCTGAGTAAGGCGTCGAGGCTGCGGAACTGATTTTCGCGGACCAGCCTGTACTGGTCGATCCACGCGGTCAGCGCCTCAAGCCGCGCCGGATTAAGGTGGACGGGCCTGCGTTGGGCCTCCCTGGTACGGGTTACCAGTTCCGCCTGCTCGAGCACCTGGATGTGTTTGGAGACCGCCTGCTTGGTGATCTCAAACGGTTCAGCCAATTCATTCACCGTGGCCGGCCCCCGGCTAAGCCGGGCTATGATGCTCCGCCGCACGGGGTCCGCCAAGGCCATAAAGGCCAAGTCCAGTGCCTCGCTGCTGGAACCCATGACGGCCTCGTTAATCAACCTATATCTTTATCAACCAGTTGGTTGTTTAAGAGTACGCCGGTGCTGGTTCAACCGCAATGCATCTTTGAGCTCTTGTTATGGCCGGATCACCGACGTCATGAGCTGCTTGCGACCTGGGCCGGGGCGAGCAGCCGGGGCAGGGCGTCCACCAAGGGTGCCAGTTCGGGGATGTTCTGGGCCTCCGCCAGGGCCCGTTCCAGCGTGGCGTCGTGCACTGGCCGGGCCTCCGCGAGCAGCCTGCTGCCGCTTTGGGTGAGTTCCGTGTAGATGCCCCGCCGATCGTCATCGCACAAAATCCTGGTCAGGAGCCCGCGGTCCTCCAGCCGGTTCACCAGGCGGGTGGTGGCGCTGGGGCTGAGGGCGGAGGCCCGGGCGAGCTGCTGCATGCGCATGTGCCATCCGTCCTGGCGGCTCAAGGCGTCCAGCACCGTGTACTCCACGACAGACAGCTTCGACTCTGCCTGCAGGGACCGCTCAAGCTCTCCTTCAATCAGTCCGTGCAGGGCCGCCAGGGTACGCCAGCCTTGCGCCCGGACTTCGACGGCGTCGTCCTTGATGCCCATGGATACTCCTTTCGCGGAAAGCGGCCCCTCAAAAGAACGGACCACGTGACGGGGCACTAGAATAGTTGCTTGCGCTGGATAATTGCATGTGCAACAATAAATCCCGCGCCTGCAACTATTTTAGGCGCCTTTTTCAGCCGCGTACAGCCGACGCCGTAGACCGGTAACCACCTCAGTTCAGCTCAAAAGGAGCAATGCCATGCCTGTTGGCCTGATAGCCCTCGCCCTTGGCGGATTTGGAATCGGACTCACCGAATTCGTTATCGCGGGTCTTCTCCCTGATGTTGCAGCCGACTTTGGTGTGAGTGAGGCAACGGCCGGGTGGTTCATCTCCGGCTACGCTCTTGCCGTGGTGGTCGGCGCGCTCGGGCTGACGGCGGCAGTGACCCGGCTGGAACGCAAGCCCGTGCTCGCCGGCCTGCTGGTTCTCTTCATTGCCGGCAACCTGCTGTCCGCGACGGCGGCGGACTACTGGCCCATGATGCTCGGCCGCATCATTGCCGCCCTCTCCCATGGCGCCTTCTTCGGCATCGGGGCGGTGGTGGCGGCCGGGATGGTCCCGCCCAGCAAGAAGGCCGGTGCCATCGCACTGATGTTCACCGGGCTCACGGCAGCAAACGTCCTCGGTGTTCCGTTTGGCACGCTGCTCGGCCAGGCCGCTGGATGGCGGGCCACGTTCTGGGCCATCACGGCCATCGGTGTTGCTGCGCTCGTGGGAATCCTCGCGCTGGTACCCAGGTCCGCAGGTGAAACTGAGAAGGCAGGAAGCCTGCGCTCGGAGCTGACCGCGTTCCGCTCGGGCCAGGTGTGGCTGTCCATCGTGGTCACTATCCTGGGCTTCGGCGGCATGTTTGGCGCCTTCACCTACATCGCCTACACGCTCACAGAGGTCTCCGGCTTCGCCGCCTCCACCGTCCCGTGGCTGCTCATCGTCTTCGGCGTCGGTCTCTTTGCCGGCAACACCCTGGGCGGTAAGGCGGCAGACCGGAACGTGGACCGGACGCTCCTGGCGGTCCTCGCCGTCCTGGCCGTGGTCCTCGTGGCCTTCGCGGTGACAGCCGGGAACCAGATCCTGACTGTTATCTCCCTGGTCCTGATGGGCGGCTTCGGGTTCGCCACGGTGCCCGGCCTGCAGATGCGCGTCATGAAGTACGCCCCGGACGCACCCACGCTCGCATCCGGCGCCAACATCGGTGCCTTCAACGTGGGAAACGCGCTGGGCGCCTGGCTGGGCGGGGTCACCATCACGGCGGGCCTGGGCTACACCTCACCCATCTGGGCCGGCGCGGCCATCACGCTGCTGGGCCTGGCGGTTATGGCGTACGCGGCGGCGACTGCCAGGCGGAGTGCCGGCCGCGCGGAGGTCCCGGCAGAAGCGCCGGTGGAGGCAACGGAGGGCCTGCGCCTCTGAGTTTTTGTCCAGTTACGCAGCGGGCGGCGCAGAACCAGGGAGAGGACGACGGCGGTTGGCTAGGCTGGGTGGATGACCAACCTGGGCCCCACTCCCCGCAGCCTCGAGGTCCAGGACCTGCAGGCCTTCGACAGCCTGGTGACGGCCGGCGCGGTGCACCTGGAGGGCTGGCACGCGCAGTCCCTGGACCTGCGCGGCAGATCCGCCGCACTGGACAGACTGGATGTGGAAGGCGCCATCTTCCTTGGCTGTACCTTCGACGAAGGCATGGAAAGCAGACTCCGCAGCCGTGGCGCGCTGATTTTTCCGCGGCTTGAGACGGTTCCCTTCAACCCATACCGTTCCGGGCTGTACTCGCCGGCCGAACTCTATGACGGGCTGGCCAACAAGCCGTACGAGGAACTCCCGGACGCCCGCATCTACCAGTGGAGCATCCAGCCCGGGCAGCGGCACCGCCTTGACGCCACGCTCGCCTCCGCCCTCCACGACCAGGCCATTGGCGATGCCTTGGACGAACTGCTCCTGTCCCGTCCCTGGGCGGGGAAGGCCGTGGTAGGCGTCATGGGTGGTCACGCGGCGCAGCGGGGGACAGAAAGCTACGCACAGGCGGCACAGCTGGGAAGGCTGCTGGCGCGCAACAGTTTTGCCGTGGCGACAGGCGGGGGACCGGGCGCCATGGAAGCAGCCAACCTGGGGGCATACCTCAGCCAGGCGGACGACGGCGGCCTGCAAACCGCGCTGGACATGCTTGCCTCCGTCCCTGGCTTCCGTCCCTCCGTGTCAGCGTGGGCACGCGCGGCCGCCGCCGTCGTCGAACACTTTCCAGACGGGACGCCCTCGCTGGGCATCCCCACCTGGTTCTACGGGCATGAGCCGCCCAACTACTTCGCCACCGCCATCGCCAAATACTTTGCCAACGCGGTCCGCGAGGCCATCCTGCTGGAGCTTTGCCAGGGCGGCATCGTTTTCCTGCCCGGCGCGGCAGGCACGGTCCAGGAGATCTTCCAGGACGCCTGCGAAAACTACTACGGCGCCCGGGAAAAGGTCACGCCCATGGTGCTGGTGGGCCGCCGGCACTGGGAGCACGACTACCCGGCGTGGCCGCTGCTGCACACCATGGCAGCGGGACGGGATATGGCGGAGCGGATCTTCCTGGTGGACACGGTGGACGAAGCCGTGGCGGTACTGCAGGGCTGACCGGTTCCTTCCCGCTCAGAGGTCCTTGCGGCACTGGGCCTTGCTCAACTCGTACAGGCCGTTCAGGTCGCCGTCGGCCAGTCCCTCAGGCAGGCCGATCTCCGGGTACATAAGCTGCCGCGGATCCTCCACGTGGTCCAGGCCCATCACGTGGCTGAGCTCGTGCAGGATCACGGCCCTGGCGTACAGGTGGCCGTCCGGGTTGGTCAGCTCGTTGGCGATCTGCGGGGCGTCCAGGTCCAGGCCGCCGGTAACAAAGGTTTTGGGACCATCGGCGTAGCTGAAATGGGTGCTGCCGCCGGTGCCGATGACTTTCCCCTTGAGCTGCGGCGCCACCTCTGGCGTGGTCCATGCGATGAGCAGGGGCGCCCAGCGCTCGCCGTAGGCGTCCGGCTGGTACGGCGGGCGCTGCGGCGACGGCTGCTCATGCGTTGTGCCGTCGTACACGAACTCGATGCCGGTCGCCGCGGAAATGGTGGCGATTGCTTCGGTGACCAGATGCTCGGCACCGGCCGGGGCGAGGCCGGAGTTGACCACATAATGCAGGGGCCGGCAGGGCGAGTAGCCGACGGGGCTGCCGTCACCGTTCACCGCCAGGAAACGGTAGGCGTTACTGCCCACGGCAGGCGGGTCCGGCGTTCCCAAGGGAGCGTCTGCCTCTTCATAGCCCGGGGGAGGAGTGTCCACGCCGGGTTGCGCTCTCCCGGACGGGGTGTCATGCGATGGCGCGGTGCGTTCACCGTCCTCTTGCCGGGCGTTGCCGGGGCCGATGCGGACGTCCAGCAGTTGCTTGACCCGGGGATCGTCCAGCACCAGGGCGCCGCCAAAGACTGCTGCCAGCAGGAGCGCGCCGGTCAGCATCGAGCGGTAGCCCAGCCCGCTGCGTGGACGCGGGCCGGCGTGGCGCGGCGGTCGGTTGTCCATCAGGAAACCTGCGGCATTGCACCGCGGGCTGCCGCCACTAGCCCACCACGGTGCCGAAGACGAGCCCCAGCAGGTAGGTCACCGCGGCGGCGCCCATGCCGATGGCCAGCTGGCGCAGGCCGCGGGTGAATGGGGAGGTGCCGGACAGCAGGCCCACGATGCCGCCGGTTGCCAGCAGGGCGATCCCCACCAGCACGCCGGACACCACCAGGGCGGCCATTCCGGTCATGCCGAAAATGAACGGCAAAATGGGCACAATCGCGCCAGATGCAAAGAAACAGAAGCTGGAGAAGGCAGCGCCCAAGGCTGTGCCTACAGCCTCGTGCTGGTCCTCGTCGTCGGGCAGTTCGGGGTGCAGGGAGAGGCTGGGATCACAGTCGCACGAGTACACTCCCATCCGCTCCGCCACCCGGTGCTGGGCCGCCTCCTGGGACATGCCCCGGGCCAGGTAGACCAGGAGGAGTTCGTTGTGCTCGATGTCCAGTTTGGGGGCCGCAGCAAGGGTGATCTGGGTGGGACGGGTGGCGGCCAGCAGTTCCCGCTGGGACCGGACCGAGATGAACTCGCCGGCGCCCATGGACATGGCCCCGGCCAGCAGGCCTGCGATGCCGCTCAGCAGCACCACGCTGCTGGCCACGCCCGAGGCGGCCATGCCCATCACCAGCGACAGGTTGCTGACCAGGCCGTCATTGGCGCCGAAGACCGCGGCACGGAACGTTCCGGCAAGGCGGTTGCGGCCCCGTGTTGCCAGGCCGCGGACCACTTCCTCGTGGATCTGCTCGTCGGCAGCCATCGCATCGGTGGCGTTGGGATCCTTGGCGTAGGGTGAGCGGCCTTCCGCCCGCTGTGCCAACGCCAGCACGAACACGGAACCGAAGTTCCGGGCCAGGAAGCCGAGGAAGCGGCTGCGGAAGGACGCCTGCCGCGGCTTGCCGGCCTGGTCGCCCAGCAGGGCAAGCCAGTGGGCTTCGTGCCGGCCTTCGGCTTCGGCAAGGGCAAGGAGTATTTCCCGTTCCTCGCCCTGGCGGTTCTGGGCCAGGTCGCGGTAGGCGGCGGCCTCGGCGCGCTCATCGGCCAGGTACTGCCGCCACCGTTTGATGTCCGCGGCGGTTGGGGCGGACACGTGGCTCCCGGTGCCGGGGGATCGGGAAAGCCTGCTGCCGGCAGGGGCGCCACTGGAGCGGGTGGAAGCAGACGGTGGATGGTCTGGTTGGGCGTGCTGTGACACGGAAACTCCTGGGCTGTATAGGGCATGCTGCGGCCCCATTGCAGGTGCCAGCTTACTGCGGATTTCCGCGGTTTTTTGGCTGGCCGACCTCGCTTGAAGGTTTCGGCACACCTAATTGCCGGCCTCCCTGCGCACGCTGCGCCGGCCGCACGAACCTATTGACCCGCCTGCCTGCCGGTGTTGTGATGAAAGTGTGGCGCCGCCGGCGCCCCGTCGACAAGAGCACGTCAGGCGAACAAACGGAGGTTGAATCATGAGCACCACCGGACAGCACCCGGACATGCCGCACCTGGACTCCGTAGAAGCGGACCCCGCCTACGACTACGCGGAGGATGCGCCGGTAGTTGAGGACGACTGGGACGCGGAGGACGAGTTCCTGGACGAGGAAGAACCCGTTGTCCAGGCACCGCCGGTGATTATCGACGCCGAGGACCGGGTGGTTCCCCTGGAGGACCCGGACGAGGTCCGCGAGGCCGAATAGGACAAACGACGGCGGCGCCTTCCTTCGCGGAACTGCGAAGGAGGCGCCGCCGTCGTACGTTGTCGTACCGGAAGTTGCGAAGGTTCCGGACAGTGCCGTCAGGGGGCGATTACTTCCCGGGCCGGAGTGTCCGCGCCTTCCTGGCCGGACACCCGGCGCTGCCAGGTGCGCATCACCTGCGGGTCGGTGGGCGGGGTGGCGAGCGACACGGCGACGTACACCAAGGCCGAGGCGAGAAGGCCGTAGTAGATGGGCTCGTTCGCGTAGATGCCGTCCAGCGGCGCCTTGGCGTTGATCTCGAGGATGATCATGGTGCCCAGGGTGACGACGGAACCGGCCGCCATGGAAACAGCCGCAGCCAGGCCGGTGCCGCGCTTCCACACCAGGCCGCCCAGGATGGCCACCAGGAGGCCGCCCACCAGGATGTCGTACGCGATGGTCAGCGCCGCCACCACGTCCTTGGTGATGATGGCGATAACGATGGCGATGATGCCCAGGGTGAGGACCCAGACGCGGTTGGCCTTGACGTCGTGCTCGGGGTTGTCCGTGTCCCCGGTATTGACCTCCTTGCCGAACCAGCTGGCCACGAACGGCAGGACGTCGGCGCGGGCCACGGTGGCGGCGGCGATCAGGGCGCCGGAGGCGGTGGACATCATGGCCGCGACGGCGGCTGCGAGGACCAGGCCGCCGATCCCGACGGGCAGCAGGTTCTGGGCCACTTCCGCGTACACGTCATCCTTGGCGGCGATCTCGATGTTGGACAGTGCCACGCTCGCCGCCATGCCGATCAGGGCGCCTGCCACGCCATAGAGGATGCAGTAGATGCCGGCCGTGGCACCGCCCCACCTGGCGACGCCCGGCGTTTTGGCGGTGAAGACGCGCTGCCAGATGTCCTGGCCGATCAGCAGGCCCAGGGTGTAGACCACGAAGTAGGTGATGATCGTCTGGACGCCGATGCCGTCGATCTGGAAGAAGCTTTCGTCAACGCGGCTGCGGATGCCGTCGATGCCGCCGGCAGCGTTGAGGGTGAAGGGGAGCATCAGGACGAAGATGCCGACGGTCTTGATGACAAACTGCACCTGGTCCGCCAGGGTGATGGACCACATGCCGCCGATGGTTGAGTAGACCAGCACGATGGCACCGCCGACGGCGATTGCCAGGGCGCGGTCCCAGCCGAACAGGACCACGAAGATGGTGGCGTAGGCGCCTGTGGACGTGGCGCACAGCATCAGCGTGTAGGCGAGCATCACGATGCCGGAGGCTTCTGTTGCCCGGCTGCCGTAGCGCAGGGTCAGCATCTGGGAAACCGTGTAGATCTTCAGCTTCTGGAGGGTTCCGGCGAACAGCAGGCTCAGGACCAGGACGCCCGCGCCGATAGCCACCACCAGCCACATGCCGGAGATGCCGAACTTGTAGCCGAGCCCCACGCCGCCCACGGTGGAAGCGCCGCCCAGGACGACGGCGGCCATGGTGCCGGTGTACAGGAAGGGGCCGAGCCGGCGGCCGGCCACCAGGAAGTCACTGTTGTTCTTTGTGCGGGATTTGCCCCACCAGCCGAAGGCCAGCATTGCGAGCAGGTACACCACCACGATGGCGATGTTGATGACGCTTACGTCCATATTTGGCTCCTTGGAGCGGGTTGGCAGCTTGCGGCTTTGTCCTGCGGGGGAGGGCCAGCCTGTGCTGCGACATTCGGGGACGAGAGGGAACTCTCAGAGATTGCCCTATAGGCAACAAGTGTTTTCCAAAGGTTAGGCTGTGACGGCAGTAACAGTCAAGGGCGGATCCACGCGTTGCGGCGCGCGCCATGGAGGCGTCACAGAAGATGCGGGCCATTAGTATTGCTCCAGAGCGGGGCCGGGCGGCCGGCCATGAAAGGTTCGTGATGAAGGCACTGCCAGTTGAGCCAAGCAATGTTCCTGTTGCCATCGGCTCCCGGATCCGGGCGGCCCGGCAGGCCCAGCGGCTCACCATCGAGCAGGTGGCTGACGCCACGGGGCTGACCAAGGGCTTCCTCAGCCGCGTCGAGCGGGACCTGACGTCCCCGTCCGTGGCCTCGCTGGTCACGCTGTGCCAGGTCCTGTCCATTTCCATCGGCGACTTGTTCGCAGCGCCGGAAACCCATCTGACCCTGCGCAATGAGGGCCCGCGGATCTCGCTCGGCGGCCAGGGAATCGTGGAACGCCTGCTGACCGCCCGGTCCGAGCGCCGGATCCAGATCATCCAGGCGTGCATCGAGCCGCACGGCCGCGGCGAATCGGAGCTTTACGCCGTGGACTGCGATGTGGACGTCCTCCATGTCATCAAGGGCAGTATCCGACTGATCCTCACCAATGAGCAGTACGACCTCAGCGCCGGGGACACCGTGACCTTCCCCGGGCGGGAGCCGCACACCTGGATCAACCCCACGGACAAGCCTGTCGAGGTGCTCTGGGTCCTGGTTCCCGCAGCCAGTCGCTAAACCCAGTTGGGCTTGCAGTTGCTGTTGGTAAACAGTTGGTGCGCATAGGAAAACCCGGGTGTATGATGGCAGTCACATCAGTCATCGACTCCTCGAAGGAGAGCCTCCAGTGGAAGAGCTGCGCATCGAAGCCAACGGCAACATTGGCCCCATCGATTCATCCCGTATTCCCCGCTATGCCGGTGCCGCCACCTACGCCCGCCTCCCGCGCCTGGACCAGGTGGCCAAGGCTGACGTCACGGTTGTAGGTGTCCCCTTCGATTCAGGCGTCTCGTACCGCCCGGGCGCACGCTTTGGCGCCAACCACATCCGCGAGGCCAGCCGGCTGCTCCGCCCCTACAACCCCGCCTGGGATGTCAGCCCCTTCGAGAACGTGCAGGTGGCCGACGCCGGCGACATGGCAGTCAACCCCTTCCACATCAACGAGGCCATCGAGAGCATCCAGCAGAACGCCCTCGACCTCACCGCCGGCGGCAGCAAGCTGTTGACCCTTGGCGGCGACCACACCATCGCGCTGCCGCTGCTTCGCGCCGCAGCCGAACGTGCCGGCGGGCCGGTCGCCATGCTGCACTTCGATGCCCACCTGGACACCTGGGATACCTACTTCGGCGCCGAATATACCCACGGCACCCCGTTCCGCCGGGCGGTGGAGGAAGGCATCCTCGATACCGAGGCCATCAGCCACATCGGCACCCGCGGCCCGCTGTACGGCAAGAAGGATCTCGACGACGACCACCGCTTCGGGTTCGGCATCGTCACCTCCGCGGACGTCTACTACCAGGGCGTGCTGGAAACCGTGGCCAAGGTCCGCGACCGGATCGGCAACCGCCCGCTGTACATCTCCGTGGACATCGACGTCCTTGACCCGGCCCACGCGCCGGGCACCGGCACCCCGGAGGCCGGCGGCATCACCAGCCGCGAACTCCTCGAAATCATCCGCGGCTTCCGCGGCATGAACCTGGTGGGCGCGGACGTGGTCGAAGTTGCCCCGGCCTACGACCATGCGGAACTCACGGGCGTAGCCGCAAGCCACGTCGCCTATGAGCTGGTGACCCTGATGGCGGATAACGCCGTGCCCGGCGACCGGTTCGGCGCGGCAACGGGCTACGCCGCCCAGGCCCTCGGCCAGGAAGTACGCCGGCCCGCCGGGTTCGCTGTGGCCGGCAAGGAGTAGCCGTGATCGACTTCGATCCTGGAACAGCAGCCCCCGCCAAAGGGAAAGGGACCCGCAACGGCGGGGACCTCGTCGTCGAAACGCTTGAGGCGCTCGGTGCGAAGACCGTCTTCGGCATCCCGGGCCAGCACGCACTGGGGCTCTTTGACGCGATGGGCAGGGGGAACCTGCAGTTCGTCTCCTCGCGGGTGGAGAACAACAGTGCCTTCGCTGCCGACGGCTACTCCCGCGCCACCGGTGAGGTGGGCGTGCTGTTCCTCTCCACCGGACCCGGTGCGCTGACGTCGCTGGCCGGTCTGCAGGAGGCCTATGCCACGGGCGTTCCGATGGTGGTGGTGGCCAGCCAGATTCCGCTGGAAGGCCTCGGCGCCCGGCGCAAGGGCATGCTGCACCAGCTCGATGACCAGAAGGCTTCCGCCGCGAATGTGACCAAGAGCCAGCGGCTGATCCAGCATGCTTCAGGCATCCCGTCGGCGATCCAGGACGCCTGGACCGAGGCGATCTCCTCGCCGCAGGGTCCGGTATGGATCGAGATCCCGCAGAACGTGCTGCTGGATTCGATCATGGTTCCGCCCGTGGAGGACGCCCTGGCCGAAGCCGCGGACAATCCGCCGCGTGTGGAGCTGGTCCGCGAGGCCGTGAAGTGGCTGGAATCCGCGGAACGCCCGGCCATCATCGCCGGCGGCGGAACCCGCCGCGGCCGGGCCGAGAAGCCGCTGCTGTCCATCGCCGAAAAACTCCGTGCCCCGGTGATCTGCACTCCGGGCGGCAACGGCGCGTTCCCCTGGAACCACGAACTGTCCCTGCAGTCCTGGATCGAGGACCGCTACATGACCGACGTCCTCGAGGACGCCGACGTGCTGCTGGTCATTGGATCGTCGCTGGGCGAGGTGACCTCGAATTACTTCACCTTCGAACCCCGCGGCCGGATCATCCAGATCGACGCCGAACCGCGCGTGCTCGAGTCCAACCGGCCCGGCCTGGGTATCCGTGCCGACGCCGGGCAGGCCCTGGCGGCGTTGGACGAGGCTCTCCAGGCCGGAAGGGCTACCGCACCGGACTGGCACGGGCAGCCGCCGGAGGAACTGGTCAAGGACGCACTGGCGAAGGTCCGGTCGCGGCTCGAGTCCCAGGACCTGGGCAAAGAGTTGCGGTTCATGGCGGACATCCGCGAGGCCGTTCCGGCGGACATGCAGACGTTCTGGGACATGACCATCGCCGCGTACTGGGGCTGGTCCTGCTGGGACGCCCGCGAAGGCCAGTTCCACTCCGCCCAGGGCGCGGGCGGGCTGGGCTACGGCTTCCCCGCGGCCATCGGTGCCGCCGTCGGGCTGGAGACGCAGGGCAGGCCCGGCAGAGTGCTCGCGGTCTCCGGCGACGGGTCCTCGATGTACTCCATCTCCGAACTGGCCACGGCGAAGCAGCACAATGTGCCGGTCACCTGGCTGATCGTCGACGACGGCGGCTATGGCATCCTGCGCGAATACATGGTGGGCGCCTTCGGCAAAGCCACCGCCACGGAACTGGCCCGGCCCGACTTTGTGAAGCTCGCCGAAGCATTCGGCGTGCCTGCCGTCAAGGTGGCCCCCGAGGATGTGGGGGACGCGCTGACGGCTGGCTTCGCGGCCGACGGGCCCAACGTCGTCGTAGTGGAAACGCTCCTGAAGATGTTCGCGCCCACGCATCTGGCCACGTAACAAAAAACCAGAGGACCCCGGCTTCCCTCAGAAGCCGGGGTCCTCCGGCTTTAAGGGGCAGCAACGCGATAGTTTCCCAAAGCAACCAACATGGCGTATAGTTGCTTTAGGCAAACAAGTGGGGAGCGATTGAAGGATGGCTGTAGCGCCTGATACGGCAGCCGATCTCGTGTACCAGATCTTCGACCTCCAGCGGGCAGTACGGTGCATTGCCACCGCCAACGTGCGCGGCCAGGACACCGGGGTGGCCCTCCAGGGCGTCCTCCGGTTCGTGGGGGAGGGGGAGGCCCGCGCCACCACACTCGCCGAAAAGCTCGGCGTCAGCACTCCTGTCCTCAGCCGGCACATCACCGAGCTGGAGGAGCAGGGGTTTGTGGTCCGCAGGCAGGATCCCGACGACGGCCGGGCCCAGTTGGTTGCCCTCACGGCGTCAGGCGCGGAGAAGCTCCGGCACATCGAGGAGCGGCGGACCGCCGTCCTGCAGGATTACCTCCGCGACTGGAGTGAGGAAGATGCCGGCAGCACGGCACAGACCCTGCAGAAACTCACTGAATCACTCAAGAAATCAGCCCGGGCAAAGACGGCCGGCACCACCACAACCCCGTAGGAGAAGCTGTATGGCAAGCCACACCGCCGCACCGGAACAGTCCGGCCCGCAGGCGCAACAGGAGATGTCGCACCGGCAGATCATGGAAGCGCTCACCGGGCTGCTCGCGGCGTTCTTCACCGCGATCCTCAGCAGCACCATCGTGGCCAACGCGCTGCCCACCATCATGTCGGACCTGCACGGCACCCAGACCGACTTCGCATGGGTCATCACGGCCGCCCTGCTCGCCAACGCGGCCACCACCCCCATCTGGGGCAAACTCGCCGACCTCTACAACAAGAAGGTGCTGGTCCAGCTCAGCATCGTCGTCTTCGTGGCGGGGTCCGTCATGGCCGGGCTCTCGGAAACCATCCCGCTCCTGCTGGTGGCACGCGTCATCCAGGGCATCGCGATGGGCGGCCTGACAGCATTGGCCCAGGCCATCATCGGCACCATGATCCCGCCGCGGAACCGGGGCAAGTACTCCGGCTACATGGGTGCCGTCATGGCCGTGGGAACCGCCGGCGGCCCGCTGCTGGGCGGCTTCATCGTGGACAGCCCGCTCGGCTGGCGCTGGACGTTCTTCGTCTGCGTGCCGCTCGCCGTCGTCGCCCTGGTCCTGCTGCAGGTGACACTCAAGATCCAGCATGTCCGGCGTCCGGCGAAGATCGACTGGCTCGGTTCCATCCTCCTGACCACCGGCGTGAGCCTGCTCCTGATCTGGGTATCCTTCGCCGGCAACCCCCAGTACTACGACTGGATCTCCTGGCAGTCCGCATTGATGGTGGGCGGCGGCGTCCTCCTGCTCGCACTGCTGGTACTCGTGGAGTCCAAGGTGGAACAGCCCATCATCCCGCTCAAGATCATTTCCGAGCGCACCACCGCGCTGGCGATCCTGGCCTCCGTGGCCGTTGGCATCGCCATGTTCGGCTCCTCCACCTTCCTGGGCCAGTACTTCCAGGTGGCCCGTGGCGCCACGCCCACCGAGGCTGGCCTCCTCACCCTGCCGATGATCGCCGGCAACCTCGCCGGTTCAGTCGCCTCCGGCCTGCTGATCACCCGTACGGGCAAGTGGAAGGGCTACCTGATCGCCGGTTCCATCCTGCTGATCGGCGGGCTGGGACTCGCAGGCACCATGGACCACACCACCGAACTCTGGCACGCCGGAATCTTCACGGCCGTGCTTGGCCTTGGCCTTGGCATGCTGATGCAGAACCTCGTCCTCGCCGTCCAGAACACCGTCCGGGCCGCCGATATCGGTACCGCCAGCGCCTCCGTGGCGTTCTTCCGCTCCGTCGGCGGTGCCATCGGCGTCTCCGTCCTCGGCGCGGTGTTGGCGAACCGGGTCAGCGAACTCGCCACCCAGGGGCTGGCCGCTGCCGGGATCCCCGTCCAGGGCGGCAACGCCGGCAGCAGCATGGACCTCGGCCACATGCCCGAGCCCGTCCGCGACATCATGCGCGCCGCGTACGGCGACGCCACGGCGGAAGTGTTCCTGATCTCGGCAGTGGTGGCGGTGGTGGCACTGGTATCGGTGCTCTTCATCAAGGAGAAGCCGCTGCGCCGGACCGTGGACATCCAGCCGGAGCCGGCGGGGAAAAGCGCGACGGCGGAGCTCGCCTCCACGGGCAGGTGACCCCGCGGGGTATTCCCCGCGGATGATCTTTTGCCGGGCTGTTTTCCGCCCGGAAGGAGTTTCGTAGAGTGGGAAGGCTAAAGGATGTCTACAAGGAAGACCGGAAAGACCGCAACGTGGGAAACACCAACACAACCAACGGGCACCAGCGGATAAAAGTCCTGGTGCCCATGCGGTGGGGCGATATGGACGCCTACGGGCACATCAACAACGTGCAGATCGTCCGCATGCTGGAGGAAGCGCGCATCGGCGCCTTCGGACCGCCCAAGGGGGCGGGCCTGCCCGGCATAGAACCGCAGGTGTCCCTGTTCAACGCGGTCCCGGACGGCACTATGGCCTTGG
The DNA here is from genome assembly GCF_005796205.1 of Pseudarthrobacter sp. NamE2. Taxonomy (GTDB): domain Bacteria; phylum Actinomycetota; class Actinomycetes; order Actinomycetales; family Micrococcaceae; genus Arthrobacter. Next base: position 64,229 of record NZ_VAHN01000015.1, read on the forward strand.
TGGTGGACCACAAGATCCGCTACGTCAGGTCCCTCGAGTACCGCAACGTGCCCGCCGTCGTGCACGTGTGGATCGGCGCGGTCAAGGGAGCAAGCTTCGATATCCACTACCTCATCCAGGACCCCGTCACAGGTGAGGAATGTGTGAAGGCCAGCAGCCACCTGGCCTTCGTGGATGAAAGCACCGGCCGCGTCCAGCGGCTGACCCCCGAACAAAAGCAACGCATGGCGCCCTACACCCAGTAGGGCCGCTGCCAGCACCCAGACCACAGCAATCACCAACCGCGAAAGGAACCCCATGGCCAAGAACAAGTCCCGCGTCGCCAGGAAGAAGAAGACCTGGAAGGAAATGTCGCCCGCGTCCAAGGCCGGGACCATCCTGGTGGGCATTGCCCAGGTGTCACTGCTGGTGGCTGCCCAGCGCGATATGTCCCGCCGCCCGGCCGAGCTCATCAACGGCCCGAAGGGCGCCTGGCGTGCTGCGGCCTTCATCAACTTCATCGGGCCCGTCGGCTACTTCACGTTCGGCCGGAAACGCGCAGCGCCGCTGGAATAAGGCTCTGCGAGGGCTGGAGGGCAGGGGCTTCCGGGGGTCCGGAAGGCCTGCTCCTCCAGCCGCCTTTGAGCAGCCCCCCAGCTTCACCCTGTAAATTTGGATGCATGACCCCCGCCTCCACTGCTGCCATGACCCGCGCCCTCGGCATCTCACGCGAGATCGAGGACGCAGCCTGGTTTGTCCTGGGGCCGGGTTTACAGGGCAGGCCGTCGGCGCTCGACGGCAGGACCCTGACCTGGACCTCTGAGGCCGCTGCGGAGCTGGCGGAACGCCTGGAGCGTGGAGCGCCGGATCCCAAGGCGCCCATGATGACCAACCTCCGGCAGAACCTGGAAGGCGCCTCGCGCGAGGCCAAACAGCTGGCGGTGGAGCTCCTGTTCCTCCAGTCCCTGCCGCTGGCCCACGAGGTGAAGTCCCTGAAGGTCAAACGGGCACGCGTGGCCGAGGCGGCGTCCTGGCTCGAGCCCCCGCTCGAGCTGCCCGAAGAGCTGTACCAGGGCATGACGGACCATGGTGTCATCAGGGACCGGACAGCCGAATTCAACTGGACCATCTGGGACCACCTCACCTGGCTGTGCCGCTTTGTGCAGCAGGTGGACCAGCACCCGCCGGCGGCCATCGCCGCGGCGCTGCAGGACCCGCTGAAATTCCACCGCCTTGCCGCCGCCACTCCCGGAGAACAGCCCGCCATCCGCCGCAGCATCGAATTCCTGGTGTGGCCCAGCTACTTTGAGCCCGTCGTCGCGGATGTGGAACGGCAGGAGATCCGCGACGCCTTCGCATCCCTGGTGGGCGGGGCAAAGGGGGACAGCGAAGAGGACATCACCGCGGACATCCACCGAATCCGGCTGCACCTGGACGAACAGGCGGGCCAGCGCATCGACTGGTACTCCCGGCAGCTGGTCAGCCAGTGGCGCAAGGTGGGCGACCCCGGGCACCGGGCCTGGCTGCTGCGGACCCACGGCGACAATACCGAACTGCTCAGTGCCTGGCAGGGCGAGGAAAAGGTCACGCTCGACGTCGAGCACCTCCGGCTGCTGAATCCGGCGGTTGCCGCCGGGGTGGTGCAACACGCGGTGGACGAGGACTACAAGCACCTTGGCTACGTGGAGCGTGAAGACACCAAAACCGCCGTCTTCGCCTTCCTCACCGTCATGAAGCCGGGCGACCTGGTGCTGTACCAGCACGCGGGCACCGTGCGGCTGGGCGGAGTGCTGGGCGAGCCCGACTACAACGACGACAACCGGCGGCTGCGCCGGAAGGTCCGCTGGTTCGCCGAAGGGCACACCACCGCCAGCCTGCCCCGCCACGTCCAGCGGCAGCTGACCACCGCGGGCATCGTGGTGGACGTGACCCGTGTAATGCCGGCACTCCAGGCCCTCCTGCCGGCTGAAGCGGAAGCCGAGCCGGAAAGCGAGACGGAAAGCGCCGCCGTCGTACCTCCCGTCCAGGACGGATTCCGCCCGCTCACCCACGAATTTGCTGACTCGCTGCACATGGAACTGGAGCCGCTCCAGGAAATCGCTGACCTGCTGGAGGAGAACCGGCAGCTGGTCCTTTACGGCCCGCCGGGCACCGGCAAGACCTACCTGGCCAAGCACCTGGCAGCGGAACTCGCTGACGACACCACGGACGAACGCGTCAAGCTGGTGCAGTTCCACCCGTCGTACGCCTATGAGGACTTCTTCGAGGGCTACCGGCCGGACAAGACCGACGACGGCCAGGTCTCCTTCAAGCTGGTGGCCGGCCCGCTGCGCCGCCTTGCCGAGGAAGCAGCCAAACCCGGCAACGAGAAGAAGCCGTACTTCCTGATCATCGACGAGATGAACCGGGCCAACCTGGCCAAGGTGTTCGGTGAGCTGTACTTCCTGCTCGAGTACCGCGACGACCGGATTTATCTGCAGTACAGCCCCAACGAGCCGTTTACCCTGCCGGACAACCTGTACATCATTGGCACCATGAACACCGCGGACCGGTCGATCGCCATGATGGACGCCGCCATCCGCCGCCGTTTTTCCTTCATCGAGCTGCACCCGCAGACCGAACCGGTCAAGGGGTCGCTGCTTCGCTTCCTGCAGGCCCGTCAGTTGGACACCACCCCGGCGCTGCTGCTGGACGCCCTCAACGCCGCCATCGACGAGTGGGATCGCGATCTGATGATCGGACCGTCCTACTTCATGAAGCCCGCCGCCCAGACGCCCGCCGGCCTTCGCCGCATTTGGAAGTACGAGCTGATGCCGCTCCTGGAGGAGCACTACCACGGCCAGCTCACGCGGGCGCAGCTGGAGGAGCGCTTCGGGCTGGACCAACTGCTGGGACGCCTTGCAGGCCGCTAATCCCGGTGCCGGGGTGCGGCACCTGGTTCTGGACGAATTGTCCCGGGGCCTGGTGGAACGGCTGGACCCGGCCAGCGCGTCCATTGTGAACGCAAGCGGCCTGGCCAAGGCTTCCCCCATGGGCATGGGGCTGTACCGCATTGAGCCGGTGGGCAAGGTGGGATCCGTCCGCACGCCTACCGTGCAGCTGGACGTGCGGCCAAAGGACCGGCTGGGGTTGAACCGGTTGCTGTTCCTGCTCAGCTACGCGGGGGAGCAGGGTTTCCGGCCGGATACCGTTGCCGCCGTGGAGGAGCGCGAGCTGTGGAGCGCCCTGGCCGAGTCCCTGGCCCAGCTTGCCGAGCGTGCCCTGGGCCGCGGCGTCCTGCAGGGCTACCTCACCGTGGACGAGTCGCTGCGGACCGTGAAGGGGCGGATCCGGATTTCGGACCAGATCTCCCGGCGGCCGGGCATGCTGGTGCCGCTGGAGGTGTCCTACGACGAGTTCACGGAGGACATTGCCGAGAACCGGATCCTGCGCGCGGCGCTCGAGCGCATGGCACAGGTCCCGCGTGTGCGCCCGGAAGTACTGAGCCGGCTGCGCCAGCTGAAGGGAAAGCTCGACGGCGTCACGCGCCTTCCAGCCGGGGCTCCGCTGCCGCCGTGGAAGCCAACGCGGATGAATCTGCGCTACCACGCGGTCCTCCGCCTGGCCGAGCTGATCCTGCGCAACGCGTCCGCGGAAAGCGGGGAAGGCAAGCAGCAGAGCGCCTCGTTTGTGGTGGACATGGCCCAGGTGTTTGAAGACTTCGTTGGCGCCGCCCTGCGCGGAGCCATGGCCGCATACCCGGGGGAGTTACGGCTGCGGTACAACGCCCTGCTCAGCGAAGCCGTCCGGGACGCGGACCGGTTGCAGGTCCGTCCGGACGCCGTGCACATGCTGGGCGGCCGCCCGGTGGTGGTCTACAACGCCAAGTACAAGGCGGCCTCGGACGCCGGGGCTTCCCTGACCGCCGACCACTACCAGATGCTGGCGCACTGCACCGCGCTGGCCGTGCCGACCGCCTGGCTGGTCTACGCCGGCGCCGGGGAGGTCAAACTCCGCCGGATCCTCAATACGGACATCGACATCGTTGAGTTTCCGCTGGATCTCGCCCAGCCGCCGTCGGAAATCCTCGCTTCAATCCGTGAGCTTGCGGAGCAGTCATGGGGCGAGGTGGTCCGGCAGCACTCCGCTGGTTGAGGAAACCACCGGAACGGCTCAAACCGGCACCCGGAATGTGAACGTGGTGCCCTTGCCCAGTTCGCTGTCCACCTCGATGGTTCCGCCGTGGGCCTCCACGATCGCCTTGCTGATCGGCAGGCCCAACCCAACGCCGGGAATGGCAGTACGCCGCACTCTGCTGGTCCGGAAGAACTTGGCGAAAACCTCGGACGCATCCTCAGGGGCCATGCCCATGCCGGTGTCGCTCACCCGGCAGGCGAGGTGGCCATCCTCCTGCGCCAGGCTCACCAGGACGTTCCCGCCGCCGGGGGAGTATTTGATGGCGTTGGACACCAGGTTGTCCAGGACCTGGGAGATGCGTTCACCGTCCACATGGGCTTCCAGCTTTTCCGGGGCGTCGGCCTCGAGCACCACGCCAGCAGCGGAAGCTTTGGGCATCGCCGAGGAGACGCTGGAGCGCACGAGTTCCGCCACGTCCACGGTATGCGGGGTGACGATGAGCTGCCCGTTCCGGCTGGCCAGCAGATCCGATACCAGGGTCAGGAGGCGTTCCGAGTTGCGGCGGATGATTTCCAGCATTTCGCGGTCGGATTCGTCCTGGTCATCCGCCAGCAGGATCTCCACGTAACCCAGGATGGACGTCAACGGGGTGCGGAACTCGTGCGAGACGCTGGAAACGAACTCGTCCTTCGTGGTCAGCGCATTCACCAGGTCCGTCACGTCGCTGAAGGCGATGACGGACCCGGCGAACTTCCCGTCGGCGTCCTTCATCGGACGCGCTGTGGTAACGAAGGCGCGCTGGTCCCTGCCCTCACCCAGCCAGACCAGATAGTCCGTGAAGGTTTCGCCCAGCACTGCGCGGCGGACGGGCCGTTCCTCCGCCGGAACCAGCGTCTTGCGGTCGGGGCCGAACACCAGGAGCTGGGATTCGTTCGGATCCGCATTGTCCTCGGGGCTCGCCAGGACGTGGTTGGCCCGCTGTTTCCGGTTCATCAGGACGTCATGCCCGTCGCCGTCGACGGCGAGGACACCCAGGTGCACCGTGTCCAGCACGGTGTTGAGGAGCGCCTCCTGACGCTGGCTGGACCGCAGGTTCGCCTGCAGCTGGGCGTCCTTCTCCTCCAGTTCGCGTTGCTGCCGCATCATGCTCAGCGTCAGGACGCTCACGGAGACCCCGATGCCCAGCATCATCACCGGGAGGAGCAGCGAGCGGGTGGCGTCCTGTGCGGTGAAGGTCCCTTTCAGCAGCAACGGGACCCAGATGATGGCAAGCGGCGCCAGGAACGAAAGCCAGAGAGCCACCCGTGGATAAAAGCCGGAAGCGCACAGCCAGATCACCGGGAACACCGCCAGCAGGCTGATACCGGTCAGGCTCTCCTGCCCGCCTTCGCGCCCAAAGCCGATGGAGACAAAGTCCAGCACCGGGAGGACCAGGAAGCTCGTATACGGCAGCCGCTCCCAGGGAACCAGGTAGCACAGGGCCATGATGGCGAACTGCGAAACGACGAACGCGGCGAAGAACGGATTCGTCGTGGTGCCCGGGAAGAAGGTCCACACCAGGAACACCGTCAGCAGCGTGGTGACGAACAGCGGCATCTGGCTCAGCGCCACACGGTGCCGCAGGCTGTACTCATGGAAGGGCCGCCGGAAGAACCACAACCGCCCCGTGGACCACTCTGCGGGCTTAGTCATCGGGCCGAGACGCGTGGGTGTGCAGGTCCATACCAGCAGGATATCCGCAGCCAGCTATACTTCTGACGTTGGCTGCTGAGGGGGCGCTATGAGTGATGCACGTGTTGGGCTGGTCATTGAGGATGACCATGACATCCGCGAACTGGTCCGTACGGTGCTTACCCAGGCCGGTTTTGACGTAACCGTTGCCAGCAGCGGAGCGGAGGGCGTCCTTATCGCCAAGCACCTGAACCCGGACGTCATCACCCTGGACCTCGGCCTGCCGGACATCGACGGCTTTGAAGTGTCCCGCCAGATCCGCGAATTCTCCGACGCCTACATCGTGATGCTCACGGCCCGCACCGAGGAGCTGGACACCCTGATCGGCCTGGAATCAGGCGCCGACGACTACCTCACCAAACCGTTCAGGCCGCGCGAGTTGCGCGCCCGCATCGCCGCAATGATGCGCAGGCCGCGCTCCGCACCTGAAGCCGAGTCCATGCCGGCGGAGGCCGCCGCCGAGGCCAATGGGCACTCGGAGCGGGGCAACTACAGCCATAACGGCCTGGAGCTGAGCTACGCCTCGCGCACTGTTGCTGTAGACGGCAGGGAAATGAACCTCACCCGTACCGAGTTCGAGCTCCTGCACGCACTGCTGGAGGCGGGCCGGACGGTCCGTACCAAGGCGGACCTTGTGCGCCGGCTGCGGGACGAGGATTACGACGTCGGCAGTTACATCAGTGAGGCGGACGAGCGTTCCGTCGAGGTCCACATGGGCAACCTGCGCAAGAAGCTCGGGGATTCGCCGCAGCAGCCGCGCTGGCTGCAGACGGTCCGCGGCGTGGGCTACCGGCTGGCGCCAGGGGAGCATTGAGCCTGCAGCCGGTGCATAGTCTGCCGGCTGCATTGGTTGATGGGGCGCAGGTACGTTGCGGCCAGTTTGGGAAGCACGACGGCGACATCCGCCTGGCGTGCCTCGGTGCGGATTTCCTTCTCCAGGTCCAGGGCCAGGCCCGCCAACCGTTCGGCCCCCACCATCTGGCTGGATGTCTTCAGGCTGAGGACGGCGTCCACTGAGTCCTCCAGGTCTCCCGTTGTCAGCGCGAGCCGGAGCCGCCCGATCCGCTGGGGCAGGCACTCGATGAAGTTTCCTACGAACACCTTGCAGTACCCCTCATCCTCTTCCAGCTCCTGCCGGAGACGGTCGAGCACGGACTGGTCGACCAGCGGCCGGGGAGCATCATCTGAGGCGCCCATGACGCTCCTTTCAGCTGGAAATTACCTCTCCGGGAACGTCACGGGAGGGTGGGGCTTATGTCTATTTCAGGGTAGGTCCGGTGCCGGGGTCCGGCAGGGATTCAGGGCAGAATTGCGGGTTTCTTGATGGGAGTGGGAATCATCCCCCAATACTTGATCCCAGTGCGGTATGTACCTAATACGTTGCGGCTGCGGCCGCCCGTCGCGCCGGGGGTTTGCGTGTTTCGAATGCTGAGGCTGGTCGTTTTGGCAGTGTTTGCGGGGGCCGGGATCGTCTTGCCCGGGATGCATCCGGCAGCCGCAGCCCCGGCGGCAGCGCAAGTGGCACTGAACCCGGCGTCCGGCCCGGCAGGGTCGGCGGTTAAGGTTTCCGGAACCGGGTTCAAGGCGGCCACGACCGGCACGGTGATCGTCGGTTCGGCGACCTTCGGCTTCCGGACGTCGGCAACGGGATCGTTTAGTACCGGAATCACGATTCCTGCCACTGCTGCTGGAAGCATCACCGTGACGGCCAAGACAGCCGCGTGGAACACGGACCTGGTGTCATATCTGGCTGCCCAGCCGGACGTCATGGGCTTCGTCTGGTTCCACCTGCAAAAGGAGGCCGACTGGCGAATCAACAGCAGCGAATCTTCCGCCGCCGCACTGAGGAACGCGTTGCTGGCCCGGCGCAGTTAGGCCGAAGATCCGCTTTCGAGGAACTGCACCAGCACATCCTCTAAGGCGGACCCGTCCTTGAGTTCGCATTCCCACACCGTGAGGACGTCCCAGCCCGCGTCTTCGAGGAGACGGCGCTGGCCGGCGTCGCGTTCCCTGGTCCGGGAGCGCTTCACTTCCCAGAATTCAGCGTTCGCTTTGGGTGCATGCTGGCCTACCCGGCAGTCGTGGAAATGCCAGAAGCACCCATTCACGAAAATGACCTTGCGGCGTCCGGCGAACACGAGGTCCGGGTTGCCGGGCAGCCGCGATGCGCCGGACCTGCCGTGCAGACGGTAGCGGTAGCCCTTGGCATGGAGCAGCCGGCGTACCAGCAGTTCAGGCTTGGTGTTCTTGCCCCGGATCCGGGACATGTTCCAGCTGCGCCGCTCCGGAGTGAGCTTGTCCGCCATGTTTCAAGTCTAGGAGCGCAAGCCTGAGATCCCGGACGGGCGCAGGAAACCCGGTGTCAGAGCTCCGGCTGCTCGCCCAGCTGGAAATGCCGGCCGCTCACGGAGACGGGATCAATTTCCACGTAGAAGTCCTTGAGGGTGGGCACCCAGGATTTCAGCCCCAGTTCCTCCACAGCTGCAAGGTCCGCTGAGTTGCTGAGCACGCGTGCCTTGGCGCGAAGCACCACTGACCACGCTTCATCGGAGAGGATGCCGTCCGCCTCGAACAGTACTGTGGAGTTGATGGTCAGCTGGGCGAGCTTGTTGCCCGGGGCTGTCCGCAGGTACACCTTCCGTTCCGACGTCACATAGTTCACCGGGAAGATGTCCGGCTCCCCGGCCACGGAGACCACCAGCCGGCCGTGCTTGGTGCCCTCCAGTAGGCGCCAGGACTGCTCATCATCGAGTTCCAGGACGGGGTTGCCATCTGCGTGTTCAAACATCATGCCCACATTCTTCTACGCATCGTAGAAATATGCCAGGGGTTTCGAGGGGCGGTTTTCACCCCCTGCGGCGTCCGAGCCCGTTCCACCATGGCGCGAACAGGTGGACGACCAGCCAAACGGCGTCACTTGTACCTTGAGCCGCCGCCCGCATTCCGCGCAGAACCGGGGAGGCTCCATCTGCAGCCTCTCGTCACACCGGAGGTGGGAGTACGACGACGGCGGCGCCGTCCCGCCGTCGTCCGCTTTGTTCTGGCGGGGCTCGCCGCAGAGGCGGCAGTAGGGGGCCGCGCTTCCGCTGGCTGGGCCTGCCGGCATACCGGTCACAGCGTCTTCTGCAGTTCCTTGATCGGCATGTTCAGGTCCAGCAGGAGCTCGAGGTCGGCGGCGGCGGGGCGTCCCAGGGTGGTGAGGTAGTTGCCAACGATGACGGCGTTGATACCGCCCAGCAACCCCTCGCGGGTGCCGAGGTCGCCGAGGGTCAGCTCACGACCCCCGGCGTAGCGCAGGACGGTGCGGGGCATGGCGAAGCGGAACGCTGCCACGGCCCGGAGGGCATCCTTCCCGTCCATGACCGGCTGGTCCTCCAAGGGCGTGCCCGGCCGCGGATTGAGGAAGTTCAGTGGAACTTCGTGCGGCTCCAGCGCTGCGAGCTGCGCCGCGAGCTCTGCCCGCTGTTCCAGGCTTTCACCCATGCCGATCAGCGCGCCGCAGCACAGTTCCATCCCCGCAGCCTTGACCATCGCGCAGGTTTCGAGCCGTTCCTCATAGGTATGCGTGGTGACCACCTGCGGGAAGTAGCTGCGCGCAGTTTCGAGGTTGTGGTTGTACCGGTGGACTCCCCAGCTGGCCAGTTGGTCCACCTGCGGCTGCGTCAGCATGCCCAGGGAGCATGCGATGTTAATGTCCACCTCCTGGTGGATCCGGTCGATTGCGAACTTGATCTGGTTCATCAGCTTGGTGTCCGGCCCGCGCACTGCGGCCACGATGCAGAATTCTGTCGCGCCTGTGGCCGCCGTTTCCTTGGCTGCCTTCACCAGTTCCGGGATGTCCAGCCAAACGCCCCGGACGGGACTGTCGAAGAGTCCGGACTGGCTGCAGAAGTGGCAATCCTCGGGGCAGCCGCCCGTCTTGATGGAGATGATGCCCTCTACTTCCACATCCTCGCCGCAGTGCTTCAACCGGACCTGGTGGGCCAGGTCGAGGGCGGCCGGAAGTGCTTCGTCAGGGAGGCGGAGAACCTCCAGCAGCTGGGACTCGGACAGGCCGATGCCCTGCTCCAGGACCTGCTCCCGGGCTGTTTCGAGGATGGGATACAGGGGGAGAGGGGGGTGGCTGGTCATGGTGGTCCTTCGGGTTGGCGGATTCTCCTTCCCCTGACGCTAGTTCGGTGCTCGGCCACGGTTTTTGTGGGTTAGGCACAAGTGTGGCCGGCTGGTGTTGTTGACAACCCGGGTCATGACTTAACTGATACGAAACAACATCGTGACAGGATTGTTTTCCCTGCTGGATAGCGTCGCGTTGGACCAGTTCCCAAACGAAAGCGACGCGCCCGATGAACAACGACACAGAGACCACGCAACTGCTGGAGGCATCAGCACCGCCTGGAGGCGCCGTCGTCGGACCTGCCCTGGGAAGTACGACGGCGGGCAACGCCGCGGCACTCAACGCCACCAAGGAAAGCCTTGAGGATTACACGCTCAGGTTTGCCCCGCGGTCCTACCGCAAGTGGAGCGCGGGGGTGGTGGCTACCAGCGCGTTGGGCGGGATCGCCTATCTGGCCGACTTTTCGATTGGCGCGAACATCGGAATAGCCTACGGGACGGTCAACGCGGTCCTCGGCATCCTGGTTGCTGCCGTGATCATCTTCGCCACCGGCTTTCCACTGGCCTACTACGCGGCGCGCTACAACATCGACTTAGACCTGATCACGCGCGGCTCCGGCTTCGGCTATTACGGCTCGGTGGTCACGAATGTCATCTTCGCCACCTTCACGTTCATCTTCTTTGCGCTGGAGGGCTCCATCATGGCGCAGGGCCTGGAGGTTGGGCTGGGAATTCCGCAGTGGCTGGGGTACTTCGCCTCTACCGTGATCATCATTCCGCTCGTGATCTACGGCATGAACACGCTCGCAAAACTGCAGGTCTGGACCACTCCGCTGTGGCTGCTCCTGATGGTGGTGCCTGTGGGATACCTGCTGGTTTCGCATCCGGAGAGCATCGACAGCTTCTTTGCGTACACCGGTGCGTCCGGCGGTGGCGGCCCAAATCTTGCTTCGGTCATGTTGGCCGCCGGCGTGTGCCTGTCCCTGATGGCGCAGATTGCCGAACAGATCGATTACCTGCGTTTCATGCCGCCGCGCACGGCAGAGAACCGCAGTGCCTGGTGGAGGGCCGTGATCCTGGCCGGTCCGGGCTGGGTGATCTTCGGTGCCATCAAACAGATCGTGGGCCTGTTCATCGCCGTCTACCTCATCGCCACCCTGGACCCGGCTGCCTCCGCGACCGCCAATGAGCCGGTGCACCAGTTCCTCGGCGTTTACCGGGAGATGATGCCCGCATGGCTGGCCATGGCGCTCGCGGTGGTGCTGGTGGTCATTTCACAGATCAAGATCAACGTCACCAACGCTTACTCGGGTTCACTGGCCTGGACGAACTCGTTTACGCGGATCACCAAGACGTATCCGGGGCGCATGGTGTTCGTGGTGGTGAACCTCCTGATCGCCCTGATCCTGATGGAAGCCAACATGTTCGACTTCCTCAACACCATCCTCGGCTTTTACGCCAACTGCGCCATGGCCTGGGTGGTCACCGTGGCGTCCGACATCACCATCAACAAGTATCTTCTGAAGATCTCGCCCAAAGTGCCTGAATTCCGGCGCGGCATGCTGTATGCGGTGAACCCTGTGGGTTTTGTGTCAATGCTGGCTTCTGCTGGGATCTCGATTGCCGTGTTCTTCGGAGTGTTCGGTTCCGCCATCCAGCCGTATTCGCCGATTTTCGCGGTGGGCCTGGCTCTGGTTCTCCCGCCACTGCTGGCGGTGCTGACCCGGGGCCGGTACTACCTGCGCCGCATCGATGACGGCATCGACCTCCCCATGTTCGACGCCGACGGCAACCCCAGCGACACCAAGCTCCTCTGCCATGTCACGGGCCTAGAGTTCGAGCGGCCGGATATGGTGCGTTCCGCCCAGAACGCCCCCGACGGCGGCCCGCAGTATGTTTCTTCACTTGCCTTGTCCACGGACAAGACGGGGGAGCTGGTGCTGCCCCCGCAGCGATAGGTGCTGGTGTTGAGGAGTTGCTGGGTTGAGGAAGGCCGGTGCCTGAGGGTGCCGGCTTTCCTTATGCCCGTTGTCTTGAAACTTCTGCTTTCCGCGGCCGGTGATAGGAGCCAAGGAAAGTACCTGTGGATAAGTTGGATCATTGAATTGTGACGTGGGCTACCCTTAAGGCACTGTCCGGAGCACGCCGTCTTGAAACTACTGGGGGAATAGCGGCCCATGGCATCACTGAACGTCTTCACGTCCCGTGCCCTGCGTACTGGTGTGGCAGCGCTGGCTGTCGCTGCTTCCCTTGCTTTGGCGGGTTGTAATCCTGGTGATTCCCAAGAACCAGGCGCGGCTGCGGCTCCCTCCGCTACGGACTTGGCCACCACCAGCGCTTCACCGACTCCTACTCCCACGCCGACTGCCGCTTACAAACCGGCCGACGCCTCCGGCCCCGCCCAGAACGTCCCGGTTCCGGTGCTGCCCGAAGTGGCCAAGACGGAAACGAAAGAAGGTCTCGAGGCGTTTGCACGGTACTGGTTCGAGCTTTTGAGTTATGGCTATGAGACAGGCGACGTATCGCACATATCAGCCGTAACGAGCCCCTCTTGCACAATGTGTGAACGCGCAAAGGAAGTCCAAACAGGTTGGCACGAGGAGGGGCGTTGGCTGGGCGGAGGCAAAGTTACCACGCCCGCTGTCAGTACGAACTTCAAAATAGGCGCGAACGGAAACTATCAGGTTGCGGTGCAAGTCTCACAGGAACCACTTTCCTACTACAACCCCGACGGTACTCTGGACGGTACTGATCCCCATACTGCAAATTCTGGGAGCCTCATGCTCGCGGTGTACAGGGATGGCGCTTGGTTTGTGAACACAATTGAACCTATTGCGGGCTAACGTATGTCCATCTATCTGGTTCGCGCTGGCCGGATCGTCCTGTTTTTGAGTGTTCTTTTAGCCGTGATCCTCGTTCGGGTAGCCACTGTCGCACCTGACGCGATAGCGGAGGGAAAGCCGCCTCCCGTTAAAGGGCAATGGGGTTCGGATTCTGCTGATATTGATTCGTGGGTATTAGATCCATCAAGCGGCGACTTTTCGAGGCCGAGCCCTGGCGCAGTCTCTACCGACCCCAACGAGTACAAGTACGAACTTCAGTGCCATCTCGGCGGTGGAGACTTCGACACCGATTGCCTCGGCCGTCAGCTCGAATGCACGGACGGACCTGACGGTGAAGACGGCATCCCAGTTACCTGGCTTTCGCGGCCACGGGGAGTTCCGGGTGCGGTGTGGGCTTACCATTCCGGTCCCACCTGCCTTTTCGACGCCCGCCCCGAGGACCTCCTGCCCCGGATCGCGGCCGACATCCAGCGGGAGTTCCAGAACCTGCCGATCAACGCGGGAACGGTGACGGCACAACCCAGTCCGCATACGCTGCGAGGGGCCGAGACGAACTTCTACGCGGAAGCCGTTGAGCAGCAGTTCGACATCACCATGTTCGGCCAGGCTGTTCATGTTGTGGCCACGCCCGTGCAGTACACCTGGAATTACGGCGACGGCACCGTGTTCGGGCCCCAGCCGTCGATGGGCGGCCCGCTGCCGCAGGAACGGTGGGGCGAAAAGACCAGGACAAGCCACGCGTACGGTGCGACCGGAGACTTCCAGGTCGTCCTGACCACGTCCTTCCAGGGAACGTATTCCGTGAACAACGGCCCGCCGCTGCCAATCCCCGGCCAGGGCCAGTTCAGCGCCCCGCCCCAAAACATCAGCGTCTGGCGCTCGTTGACCCGCAACTACGCCGATGACTGCAACATAAATCCGCAGGGCCAGGGCTGCCCGCGAGCAGAGATCTCCCGATAGCCCCGCCGTGAAGCGGCCAAGATCCGCAGCGAGTGTGATTCGCATCGCATCCGGAATAGTTGCACGCGCACTCCAGTTGGCACGAGCAGTACGTCTTCAGCCTTCGAAAGGAACCGTACATGCTGTTTTCCCCGCTCACCCTCGGCGAACTTGAACTCCCAAACAGGCTGGTCATGGCCCCCTTGACCCGTCTGCGTGCGGGTGAGGAAGGCGTCCCGGGACCGCTCGTCGTCGAGCATTACCGCCAGCGCGCCTCCCTGGGGCTCATCGTCAGTGAAGGCACCTACCCCAGCCCGCCCGGCCGCTCCTACCCCGGGCAGCCGGGCATCATTACCGAGGCCCAGATGGCAGGCTGGAAGAAGGTCACGGACGCGGTTCACGCCGAAGGCGGCCGGATGTTCGCACAGATCATGCACGGCGGTCGGGTCTCGCACCCGGACATCACCGGCGGCCACCCCATCGTGGCTCCCAGCGCCGTCGCCATCGAGGGTGAGGTCCGCACTCCGTCCGGGAAGCAGCCGTACCCCGTCCCGCGCGCCCTCACCACCGACGAACTTCCCATGGTGATCCAGGAAATCGTCAACGCCTCGCTGAACGCCATCGAAGCCGGCTTCGACGGTGTGGAACTGCACTCCGCCAACGGCTACCTGCTGCACGAGTTCCTTGCGCCCAACTCGAACATCCGGACCGACAGCTACGGCGGGTCCCCGGAAAACCGTGCGCGCTTCGTCATCGAAACCGTCAACGCAGTCGTTGCGGCCCTCGGTGCCAACCGCGTGGGCATCCGGATCTCCCCGGAGCACAACGTCCAAGGCATCGCCGAAACGGATCCCGCAGACGTCCGCGCTACCTATGAAGTCCTGGTGGACAGCATCGCCCCGCTCAACCTCGCCTACCTGAGCATCCTGCATCACGAGCCCACGGGGGAACTCGTGCAGGACCTCCGCGCGCGCTTCGACGGCACCTTCCTCGTGAACACCGGCTTCAATGTCGTGACCACCCGTGAGGAAGCCGTCACGCTTGTTGCCGACGGGCATGCCGACGCGGTGGTGGTGGGGCGGCCCGCTATCGCCAACCCGGACCTCGCCCGCCGCTGGAAGGAAAGCCTCCCCATGAACGAGCCGGACCCCTCCACGTTCTATGCAGAGGGCGCCGAAGGTTACACGGACTACCCGGCGTACCAGGGCTAAGCACCAACAACAATCGACGGCGGCACCCGGCACTGGGGGCCGCCGTCGTTGTTTGGCTGCGCGGTGTGCTGGAACCGGCAGCGACCGGCCGAAAGCCATCCGACGACTTCCGGCTGACAATCTAATTTGGCCCGCCGGACCCCTCTGGAAGCCGGCGGTGAGACGATGGTACTCCATCGAATTTACTTTTGCTAGGGTCCGTTTTGTTAGAGGACCAGCCTGCTACAGGACCGCCTCCCGGCCCGTCCCCTCCTTCATGATGAGCTTGCCGTCCTCGATGGAGACGAGCACGCTTTTCGGCTTTCCTGTTACCTTCGTAATCGCCTTTAGGCCGCGGTTAGTGACCTCAACACCCACCTGCGCGCCCTTTGCCGGCAATTCGACGGAGACCTCGGACGCGATGCCGAGGTACGGGTTGGTGGAAACATCGAGGTCCCGCCGCACCTGCTTTCCGTTTACCGTCACGGTGATGTTGGCTTCCTTGAACCCCTCCTGAAACACAATCAGCAGTTCCCGCATGGCGGCCTCTTCCTCGAGCGTGGTGCCTGACGGCACCTCCACTACAGCACTTTGCGGACGGGAGGGGAATACCTCTGCCAGCGTATGGAAGGTGTGTGTGCAAGCGGCCTTTCGCTCAGTGGAGCCGGGCAGGGAGGTAGGGCAAGATGTTCTGGTGACTCAACTGCCGCAAGCCCCCTCTGTTCCAAACGCAGCTCCCAAACCGGATGATGCCATTCACGCCCAGATCGCTTCCGAACTCGGCGTCAAGCCTTGGCAGGTGAAGGCCGCGGTTGAGCTGCTCGACGGCGGGTCGACAGTTCCCTTCATCGCGCGGTACCGAAAGGAAGCCACGGGGACGCTGGACGACAGCCAGCTCCGCGAACTCGAGGACCGCCTGCGCTACCTGCGCGAACTCGAAGACCGCCGCCGCACGGTGCTGGAGGCCGTCGAGGCGCAAGGCCAGCTGACGCCCGAGCTCAAAAAGGCGGTCCTCGCCGCGGACACCAAATCGCGGCTCGAGGACGTCTACCTGCCCTTCAAATCCAAACGCCGGACCAAGGCCCAGATTGCCAGGGAAGCAGGACTGGAACCCCTGGCCGATGCACTGCTCAAGCGCCCGGACCTTGACCCGGAACGGGAAGCGGCCAAGTACCTGAACACGGAGCATGCCATTGGTGATGCCGCGGCAGCGCTCGCCGGCGCCCGCGCCATCCTTGTGGAGCGCGTGGCCCAGGACCCCGACCTGGCCGCGACATTACGGGAGCGGCTCTGGACGCAGGGCCGCATGGTGTCGCGCGTCAAGAAGGGCAAGGAAGCGGAAGGCCAGAAGTTCGCCGATTATTTCGAGTTCGCCCAGGCACCCGCCGGCATGCCCTCCCACCGGGTGCTGGCATTGCTGCGCGGCGAGAAGGACGGCGTCCTTGAACTTGACCTCGCCGAGGCAGATCCCGCCGACGACGACGCACTAGCCGCCGCGCGCTCCCGTTACGAGTCCGCAGTGGCCAGGTTCCTGGGGGTCGCCGACCGCGGCCGCCCCGCCGATGCCTGGCTGATGCAGACTGCCCAGTCAGCCTGGCGCTCCCGTGTCCTCCCCCGCCTCACCGCAGACCTCCGGGGCCGGATGTTCGCCGCAGCAGAGGACGAAGCAGTCCGCGTCTTCGCAGCGAACCTTCGTGATGTCCTGCTTGCTGCTCCGGCCGGAAACCGGGCAACGCTCGGCCTCGATCCCGGTCTCCGCACCGGCGTCAAAGTTGCAGTGGTTGACGGCACCGGAAAGGTGGTGGCCACTGACACCGTGTTCCCGCACGCCCCTGCCCGGAAGTGGGACGAAGCCCTGGCGACCCTGGCACGGCTCGCGCGGCAGCACGCCGTCGAACTCATAGCGATAGGCAACGGTACGGCGTCGCGCGAGACCGACAAGCTGGCAGCCGAGCTGATCAAGCTGCTGCCGGACGTGGACCGGAAGCCGCAAAAACTGGTGGTGTCCGAGGCCGGTGCTTCCGTTTACTCGGCGTCCGCGCTCGCAGCCGCCGAATTGCCGGGCATGGATGTTTCCCTTCGCGGCGCGGTTTCAATTGCCCGTCGCCTGCAGGATCCGCTCGCCGAATTGGTCAAGATCGATCCGAAGTCAATCGGCGTTGGCCAGTACCAGCACGATGTGACGGCATCCAAGCTGGACCGCAGCCTGGACGCCGTAGTGGAGGACTGCGTAAACGCGGTGGGTGTGGACGTCAACACCGCGTCGCCCGCGCTCCTGAGCCGGGTGGCCGGCGTCGGACCCCTGCTCAGCGAGAACATCGTGGCCTATCGAAACGAGCATGGCCCATTTGCAAAGCGCGCCGACCTCAAAAAAGTCCCGCGGCTGGGTGCCAAGGCGTTCGAGCAGTGCGCAGGCTTCCTGCGAATCACCGGGGGAGCGGAGCCGCTTGATGCTTCCAGCGTCCACCCCGAGGCCTACTCTGTGGCGCGGAAAATCCTGGTTGCTGCCGGGGCTGCCCCCGCTTCGTCCCTGAACCCCCGGGACTTCGTCGATGATACGTTCGGCCTGCCAACTGTCACGGACATTCTGGCCGAGCTGGATAAGCCAGGGCGTGATCCCCGCCCTGCCTTCACGACCGCTGCCTTTTCCGAAGGTATTGAGAAGATCTCTGACCTCAAACCGGGGATGGTGCTGGAGGGAACGGTGACAAACGTTGCCGCATTCGGGGCGTTCGTCGACGTCGGCGTCCACCAGGACGGCCTGGTCCATGTTTCTGCGCTGGCCAACCGTTTTGTGTCTGACCCCCGTGAGGTGGTGAAGTCGGGCCAGGTGGTTCGCGTGAAGGTCCTGGAGGCTGATCCGGAACGTAAGAGGATCTCCCTGACGCTAAGGCTCGACGACGAGACCTCCCCAGGCGGGCGCGGCAGTTCCGGCGGGCGGCAGCAGACGCCCGAGCGTGGCGGACGGCAGGATTCCGGTCGTGGCCGGCGGCAGGATCCGCAGCAACCCGGAGGCAGGAACGCTGCCAAACCTGGAGTGAGGAGCAGTTCTGCACCCAAGCCTGCGCCGGCGGACACGGCTCTGGCGGACGCCCTGCGGAGGGCCGGGCTGGGGAAGTAGGGACCGCACAGGGGATATCTACCGCTGTGCAGGCGAACTGCTACGTGAGTGACAGGAAGAAGGCCAGGACGAAACCTCCCGCAGTACTGAGCGCCACTGCGGGACCGCCGTGCTCGTACGCTTCGGGCATCAGGGTGTCTGCCAGTGAGGCGATAACGGCTCCGGCGGCGAAGGCGAGCGGCAGGGAGATTGCCTCCGGGTCGGTTCCGCTGAGCGGCCCTGCACCGACGACGACGGCGATCACCAGCAGGGCCGCGCACGCCAGCCAGAGGCCGAGAATGCTGGCGGTGGAGCGGCCCTGGCTGCGCATCGAGGCTGATCCCACGAGGGCTTCTGGCAAGTTGGAGACAAAGATGGCCGCGAGCAGGGCCAGGCCGCCGGTTCCTTCGCCAAGTGAGATTCCCAGGGCCACGTTTTCCGGGACACCGTCAAGGGTCACCGCTGCCAGGAGGGCCATTCCGGCGGCGCCTTTGGTTGACGCCGAGGTAGGGCGCTTGTCGCTCGCGGCAGCGTCCGTGTCAAGCTTGGCACTGCCTTCGAATTCGTCCGCCGGCTTGGCATGCTTTTGTTCGCCCGCCTGTGCCCATCGGTCCAGCAACGCGCTGAGGACCGTGAACACCACCGCGCCGACCATCAGGCCTATGGCAGCCCGGATAATACCGCCGTGTTCGTAGGCATCCTCGAACAGTTCGAAAGCCAGTGCGGTGATGAGCGACCCTGCGGCGAAGGCCAGAAGCATCGCGAGGAGTCGCTTGGGAAGTTCAAACCGGACACCGATCAAGGCACCCAGGACAAGAGCGCTGGACGCTATGACGCCGAACCACAGCGACATCAACATGCGGTAAGTATAGGAGGGCAGGGTTGACGTGGGAATACGCAGATCAGGACGCTGGGTGCGGGAGACTTTCGGCCATGCGGGCTTTCTGCAAAGGTGGGGTGATGACCTATTTCCTGGAGTACACCATTCCTGCAGCACCCGACGATGGCGAGTTTGCTTTCCCGCACGATGAGATCAACTCCGGCACCACCATTCCGCTGAGCGAAACGGCGACCGACGTGGTGCACACCTCTGAACTGCCTGCCCGGACCGGGATCATCGGGGCCACGGTCCCTGAAGCGAAGCTGGAAGCGGAACAACTGATCACGCACAGCCGGGCATCAGAAGCCTCACTGTATTTCGACCCGTCCAACTCCCTGCAGCCAGGTGTCGGCACGTTGGTGGCTACCTTCAGCGAAGGCCAAGGCTGGCGCGACGCCTGAGCCTCCTAAGCCTAAGCTTCGCTTGGCACAACCCGCGGCAGGCCGAACCGGGCGCGCACTCCTGGCGAGAACAGGACTGACTCCGGTGGTCCGGCGACCGTAAGCCCGGCAGCCGCCACCAGGCCATCCTCGAACTCATGGAGCTCTGCGGTATAGAGCGGCCATGGTTCATGGGAGTTGGGGATGTAGATTGTCCGTCCACGGAAGCGGCCGTGCATTCCGAACCGTGCCGTGAGGTGGACCGCTAGGGGGCCTATGGCTGGCAGTGACGTGCGGGGAAACACGCTGAATATGCTCGATGCTCCGCGTCTGTATCTCCTGACGGTGTAGCCCGTTCCGGCCTCGCTTTCGGCTTGAGTTGCCAAGCGATACTGACCAATCCGGGACCAGACGTAGGGGACTCCGGCTGCACGGGCCGCAAGAACAACGGGGAGCCGGTTCGCGTCGAGGCTTAGAAATACCACTCCCCGGGTGCCGTCCGGCTCCCGGGAGTAGAGGCGGACATTGACCTCATTGAAGCTGCCAAAGTAAGGAATTCCGGGCCCCCGCCCAACCCCTGCTTTCTTCATCCGGAAACCGATGAGGCCCACCCACGATGTCCCGTCGAATGTGTCCGGCGTAGCCCCCGGCGGCATGTAGCGCGCAGCCACTGCTTCCGATAAACGCCAATGAAGGAAAACCGCGTCAGTCCACCGCTGTTCCGTGATGATTGGCGGACTTAGCTTAGGAGGGGCTGGCCAAAGCGCTGCTGCGTCATGAGTCTCATCCACTGCCGTCTCTTCCCGCGGGGTTTGGCTGTTGACTCGAGTCTTCAACGCGCGGCTTACGTGCACAAGGCCTTACATAGACAGGCCGATCTTTTCTCCATGCCTGGATACGAGGGCGAACGTCTTATACGCGGGGTGCGTTTAATTTTCGCGTGGGTGGGGTGGGGGATGAAGGTTGGGGTGTGGCCTATTTGGGTCAACTCTTCCAGAGACCACTGACAAAACCGCCCACCCACCAGCCCTATGTGGAAAACCGGCAAAGTCTCAGCCCGCGGATGCCTCCGAAGGCTGGCCCGTCCCGCGCGGCTCCTTCTGCCATGGCCAGCGCCCGGTGATTTCCAGCTCAAGCGAGAAACTCAGGAATGTCCTAATCAACACGATGATGGCCAGGACGCCAACGCTTTCGAACGTTGGGGTGACGGCTACGGTGCGGATGATGTCGGCGGCTACCAGCAGTTCAAGTCCCAGCAGGATGGACCGCCCCAGCAACTGCCTGTACAGCCGGTACAAGCTCAGTTCCTCGTTGGTGCCCCGAAGCCTCCGTGGCCGGTACCCGCGCAGAGCCAACGGAATGGACAACAAGGCACCAATAACCATGACAGCCACCCCGGCGAAATCCACGAACTCGCCAACAGTTTCGATGATGTGCCGAAAGTCCACCCGTGCTCCGCCCGCTTCGCGCCGAAATCCTCAGGCTGCCAGCCTAAGCGCCAGCTCACGGGCAGGAGGGGAGGCGAGCAGCGCGAGTCAGGGATGGCGGACGCTGTTTCCGGCGAGGATGTCCCGGTACCCTTCCCGGAATGACGGAAAAGTGAAGCTGAAGCCCGTCGAGCGCAGCAGGCTATTGCGGCAGCGCTTGTTGCCGGCGCGCGCAGGCCCGGCGTCACCGACGGGCGGCTCAGGCAGTCCCATGTCGGACGCCAGGAACCGCAGCACGGAACCGAGTTCAGCAGGATCGTCGTCTACGCCGACATAAACCGGAGCGGGCGGCGCAGCCATTGACACAAGGTGCACAATGGCACCTGCGGCGTCATTCCGGTGGATCCGGTTGGTGTAGCGGACATCCTGGGGAACCACCGCTGAGGCGGTGCGTACCTGGTCGATCAGCCTGGTCCTGCCGGGGCCGTAAATCCCGCCCAGTCGGAGGGACACCGCGGAAGTCCCGGTCCCCTCCAGCCTGGACAGCAACAGGTCCTCAGCTTCAACCAGGACGCGCCCGGAGAAGCCGCCCGGCTCCGGCGCCGTGCCTTCGTCCACCCAGCCGCCGCCGGCGTCGCCATAGACAGCCGTGGAGGAGACAAAAAGCACCCGCCCCGGCCGCACGCCGTCGCGCTCCAACGCGTCCAGCACATGCGTAACGCCGCCAAGGTACGCCGCACGGTAAGCCTCCTCCGTTGGCGAGTCGGCAGCAACGGCAATGACGACGGCGGAGGTGTCAGCCGGGATCTGCGGCAGGTTCGCGGAACGAAGGTCAGCCGCCGCACCTTCAATCTCCGGCGGCAGGTTGGCGGGGGAGCGGCGCCACCCCACCACGCGGTGCCCCAGCGCGGCGAACCGCAGGCCCGCTTCTGTTCCCAAGTCGCCGCACCCGGCCATAAGGATGGTCATGGGTTACGGAGCCTCTACCGCAAAGAACACCCGGGGATCCTGAAGGAGGGCGGGGTAGGCAAAAGCGGAGCGGTCGATGATCTCAGTGACGGTGAAGTGCCTGCCAAACCTGCCGTCCTCAAGGGTAATGGGCCGCCCCATCACCTGGCCCACGGCGAACTTGGATCCGTGCTCAAACGGGACTGCCACCGGTGTCTTGCCCGGAAGGGTGGCGAAAGCCTCCTCCTGGGCGAGGCGCTTACGGGTGGGCTTCTTGACCTGAGGCTTGGCTGGCGCCTTGCGC
Organism: Pseudarthrobacter sp. NamE2; assembly: GCF_005796205.1. Lineage (GTDB taxonomy): Bacteria > Actinomycetota > Actinomycetes > Actinomycetales > Micrococcaceae > Arthrobacter. The sequence goes on from NZ_VAHN01000015.1 coordinate 86,179, forward strand.
GGCCCGCGGGACGGGCGCCGCGAGGTTTCCTCGAGGTAGACCGGAGCGTACTCATCGCTGGCGGCGGCGGGCATTATGCCGTTGACGGGCGGCAGGGCAACCGTATCCAGGGTCTGCGGGTCGATGTCGTCGTGCGGATCGCGAAGGATCCAGAGAATGTCTCCCTCGGGTTCCTGCGGCAGGAATTCGTGCCTGGGCTCGGGCCAGACGTAGGCCATGTCCGGGACTGCGTCCGGAAAGACGGAGCTGTAGAACTTGGGCTCCTTGTGGACCAGCTTGGACCGGTGGCTGAGGTGGAGGTCGGGATCTCCGAGCCACGGCGGCATGGGGATCTTCGAGGCGTAGTCGGGGTGCGCCGCCTGCGGAGCGAACTCGGTGATGTTTGCGCGGGTGTTGTCCGGATGGCCGCGCTTGGTCCACTCGTCCACCATCGCGAGCCCGTACATGGTCAGCGCCGGCACGTAGCCCATCCACATCCGGATGGCGGGATGGGTCTGCCAGCCGTACCCCGGAATGACCAGGGCGCGGAGTGTCTGGAGGGCTTCCACCCGCTGCTTGCCGAGCCGGGCGGTGTCCAGGGCTGCGGCGCTCTGCCAGAAGTCGGGGTACGGGAGGAAAGTTTGCATCTATTCAGTCTGACGGCACCGTGGAGATGTTCCAATTGCAGTGGCGGAGGCCACAGGAGGTGTCCAAATAGTGGACAGATGCATACGGGCAGATGTTAAAACCACTACGATCTCCGCAACCACCCCAGCGTTCTGGAAGCACCATCATGACCTTAACACCTGAAAAGAGCACCGGAAACACGCCCTCGGTCCCGCCCCGTTTCGGCCAGATGTTGGGCCCGGAGGCCAAAGGCATCCTCGTCCTTGACGAGTTCACCATCGATCCCCATGCCGCCCGCAAGGAACAGCACCGTTTCCGCGACGGCATCGCCGCCGTCGCCAAGACCATGCGCCGTATCGCCGCCCTCCGGATTGTGATCGCGATCGTCGCCATCGGCAACCTGCCGCTGTTCCTGCTGTCCAGCGGCTGGTGGATCTATGTCGTCTCGCTTGCCCTCGTGGTGGGCGTGCACACCGCAGTCACCCTGCTGAACAGGCACGAGCCGAGGATTCAGCAGAAGTCGGCCCTGGAATTGCACATGCACCGTGAACGCAGCGCCAACTACCGCAAGGTGCGCGACGCCGTGAAGTACGTGATCGACACCCCCAGCCGCATGAACGAGCACCTCTACCTGGAGCTCCTCGCCGTCAAGCGCGTGGCGCTGAACCTGGCGCATGGCACCGTGGCCCTGCTGGACACCAGCGACGAATCCGCTTGGAAGGTGCGGATCGTCCGAGAGTTGCCTGCTGCCTGAGCGCGGGCTTACAGGAGTAAAGGACGACGCCGGCACTCACCTTTTGGGGGCGTGCCGGCGTCGTTTTTGGTCAACGGAATTTGTCTATCGCCGACCTGTTTGTGGAAGCCCCTACGCGAGGCTCGGGCAGCTGCTTCAGCTGCAGGTCAGCTTCTAGGCAGGAAGCTTCAGGACCTGGCCCTCGAAAACGAGGTTCGGGTCGGAGATGGTGTCCAGGTTGGCGTCGGCGAGGTGCTGCCAGCCCCCGGCAATGCCCAGCTTGTCGGCAACGATGCTCAGGGTGTCACCGGCCTGCAGTGTGTACGTCTCGCCACTGACGGCAACGGCCGTGGCGTGCTTGGCGGCAGGAACCTGGACGGTGGCCTGGACCGGCGCTTGGTAGGCCGGGGCCTGCTGGACCGGAACGCTTCCGGTGCCGCCGCCGCTCAAACCAAGCTGCGTGGCGCAGGAAGGCCAGGCTCCCCAGCCCTGCGAGGCCTGGACCTGTTCGGCGACTGCGATCTGCTGCTCGCGGCTGGCATCCGCCGGCGAGCCGGTGCCGCCGTACGCGGACCACGTGCTGGGGCTGAACTGCAGGCCGCCGGAGTAGCCGTTGCCGGTATCGGTGGCCCAGTTGCCGCCGCTTTCACACTGCGCCAGTGCATCCCAGGTGGAGGTGCTGGTGGTTGCGTTGGCCGCAGTGGCGGAAAGGGCCAGGCCAGCGGCTGAAATCGCGGCCACCGTTGCTCCACGGCGCGCGACAGTACGGAAGGTGGTGTTTTTCATTGTGGTGATGCTCCTGAAGGCCACCGGCGCTGGTTCCGTCCCCGGAGATCATCGCGCCACTGCCCGCCCCTGACGAATAGAGGTCACTTTCGGTGGCTGCCATTGGGCAGTTCTGGTGGAGGCAGCACCGGGCATTCCTGCACCCGCATCGGCGGGCCTGCTTTTCACGCTAGGGGATAGCAGTGGCGTTATCAAATCGAGATCTGCTGCACAGGGATGGCGGGGCCGGAGCTTACGAGGCGCGTGT